>CAVVZQ010000001.1:0-96088 GCA_963752715.1 uncultured Actinomycetota bacterium
CCACCACGGCACATCACCACAGGCGCTGGTTCTGCACGACGCCGGCGGCTCGGCGTTGACCGCAGACAACCTGCTTGGCGCCTTCGGTGACGCTGTAGCGATGGACCTGCCCGGTCACGGCGAGGCGCCGCGCAGTGAACCCGGACTGGCTGCCGCGGCCGAGGCCTGCCTGGCCACCCTGCGCCGGCTGACTGCAGGGGCAAGCGGCTCTGGCTGGCCGGCGAAGGCGCCGGCGCCCTGGTGGCACTCGAGGCCGCCCGGCGCGAACCGGCGCTGCTGGCTGGCCTGCTGATCAAGGATCCGCCGCTGCCCGAAGCAGCCCTGCGCCAGGACTTGCTGGCCGAGGGTCTGCCTGAGCTGAGTCCCGACTGGCACGGCGGTCATCTGAGCCGGGCCTGGCACATGCTGCGCGATGGCCGCCTTTACCATCCCTGGTTCCGGCGCGATCGGACCGGAATCCGCTGGTCGGAACCTGAACTCGATGAATCCCGGCTGACCCTCGAAGTGCGGGAGCACCTGGTCGCGGATGGCTACTGGCAGGCGCTGGCAAGGGACAGCTGGAATCAGGATGTGGCCAGCACACTGGCGGCCGTGAAAATCCCGGTGATCTGCTGCTCGGAACCGGCCAGCCCCTGGCACGAAGCCGCCGACGCGCTGGCCCGGGGCTGTGCCAGTTCGCGCTTCCCTCAGCCTGCCGGCGGCTAAGGCCGCATGGGCGAAGGCAATCCGCCCGCTGCTCGCCGCGAGTTGACGTACTCACGCCCCCCCGTATACTTGCACCGGAACCAGGGGGTCGAGATTGCGGTTGCCTGCCCAGGCAGTGTGCGATCCAGCCTGAACGAAGCCAGCCAGGGGGGCGCGGCTGTACCCGAGTGCCTCGGGCATATAAAGCCAGACCTGTCTGCCCGAACGATTGCGAACAATTTCTTTTAGGAGGCTCTCGATGAAACGTTTTGTAATGGCAGCCCTGTTGCTGGCTGCATTTGCGGTACAGGCGGCAGACGATGGCGCCAGCCGCTGGCAGATTGGTGCAGGCGCTGCATTTGGCGATTTCAAGACTGACGATGAGGGCATCGATGACGCCCAGGTCGGATTCCAGCTGAGCGCGCAGTACAAGTTCAATTCATGGTTCGGCATCGAAGGCACCTACTACAACTCCAGTGACTTCGAAAAAACCCTGGTGCCTGGCGATTCCGACACCCTGGCGCAGATCTCTTTCCGCGGCTTCGGCATTTCTGGCGTCGGCTACCTGCCACTGGGCGATGCAATCGATGTCTACGGCAAAGTCGGCTTTTTCGATTTCAACACTGATCTGGCGATCGGCGGCAGCGTTGCATCGAGCTCGAACACTCACGGTGCTTCGCTCGGCGGCGGTGCGCTGATCCACATCAGCGACAATCTCGGCATCAAGGCAGAACTCAACTGGTACGACGTCGACGAGTCCGAACTCTGGGACGTGGTGCTGGGCCTCGAATACATGTTCTGATTTGTGCTGGATTGGACCAACCGATCCAGTCCACAAAGCAATCGGAAGCCGGGCGGGGTTGATGACACCGCCCGGCTTTTTTTATGGTGACGCGATCGTGAAACACACTGCCAACCGATGTCAGCAGCGCTTTTGTTCGCTGTATTGCTGATTCTCAGTTGCGCCGGCCACGCCGAGGACTGGCTGCAATACGGCGGCGGCCCCGGCGGCGCGCACCATTCGAATCTGACCGGAATCAACAGGGACAATGTCAGCGGGTTGCAACAGGCCTGGGAGTACCACACGGGCGAACTCGACCGGCACCCGGACCGCAAGGCGTTCGCCAGCTTTCACGTCACGCCCCTGCTGTTGCCATCAACCGCCGGACAGTCACTGGTTTTCTGCACACCGTTTAACCGGCTGGTCGCGCTGGACCCGGCGACGGGCAAGGAACGGTGGGTGTTCGACCCGCGTACTGGATCCCGGGCCACCCGGCACCCGCTACAACTGTCGCGGCGTGGCTTACTGGCAGGATACGGATGCGACGAATTCTGCCGCCTGCGCACACCGTATTTACATGGGCACGGGCGACCTCCGACTCTTCGCCATCGATGCCCGCACGGGTCGTGCCTGCGCGGACTTCGGCACCGGTGGCAGCGTGGACGTGAAGGCGCTGGTACTGGCCGAGGCCGAAAGCCGCGCGCAACGTATAGGCCGGCCCGTAAATTACCGGCACGGCGACGCGCAATTTTCCTCGCCACCCACCGTGGCAGGTTCCGTGGTTGTGGTGGGCTCCGCCAATAACACCAAATTCCGGCGCAATGACGGGCCGAGTGGCGCCGTGCGCGCTTTCGATCTGCGAACGGGCGCGCTGCGCTGGACCTTCGATCCGGTGCCACGCAACCCCGGTGATCCGGAGGCTGCTGGCTGGACGGCCGAGGCGCTGGCCACCACGGGAGCGGCCAACGTCTGGAGCATCATGTCTTACGACGCGGCGCGCGACCTCGTCTTTCTGCCCACCGCCAGCGCATCGCCGGATTTCTTTGGCGGCACGCGGCCGGGCGACAACCACTACGCAAATTCGGTAGTTGCCCTGCACGCGGCAACCGGCGAAGTGGCCTGGCACTACCAGCTCGTGCACCACGACGTCTGGGACATTGACCTGCCGGCCCAGCCCATGCTGCTCGACCTTGAGCTCGGGGGCCGCCGCGTACCCTCGGTCGTTCAGCTGACCAAGATGGGACTGGTGTTCGCCTTCGATCGCGCCAGCGGCGTACCGTTGCTGCCGATCGAAGGAACGCGCCGTACCGGGCGGCGGCGTTCCCGGTGAGCAGCTGTGCCCACGCCAGCCGTTTCCGGTCACGATCCCTCCGCTGGTCAAGCCGGGACTCATCCTGAGGATGCCTGGGGCTACACCTTCATCGACCAGGCCATTTGCCGCAGGGCCATTGCGGCGGCCCGGCACGGACAGTACTACCTGCCGCCGCAGCCGCGAGGGCACGGTGAATTTTCCCGGCATGGCCGTCACCAACTGGGGTGGTGGTGGTTTCGACCCGGAACGACAACTGCTGATCGTCCCGGTGAATCGCGCCCCGACCTTCACGCAACTGCTCCCCGTTGACGAGGTTGACCCGACCCTGCTCGCCAACCCGATGGCCGGCCTGATGGGAATTCCAGGCCGTCTCGATGGCACGCCCTACGCCCAGATTTTCAAGCCGCTGCTGTCACCACTATTCTCTCCGTGTAATGCGCCACCCTGGGGAGAGCTGGTGGCTCTTGACCTGGCCACTGGCAGGACGCGCTGGCGCGTGCCGCTCGGCGTACTGGACAAGCTGGTGCGCCTGCCGCTACCGCTCCGCTGGGGTACACCAACTTCAGGTGGTCCCATCGTCACCGCGGGTGGGCTCGCGTTCATCGGCGCAACCATGGACGAGCGCTTTCCGCGCCTTCGATGTGGAAACCGGCGAGGAACTCTGGGAAACCCCGACGCCTACCGCGGCGATGGCCACGCCGATGACCTACGAGGTTGCCGGCAAGCAATTCGTCGTCGTGGCCGCCGGCGGCCACATGTGGCAATACTCCTTCAAGATTGGCGACTCGGCCATGGCCTACGCGCTGCCCGAAGAGAACTGAGGCCTGATGCGCGGCCCGGCCTGACCAGGCGCGGCATCTAATCCACCTACCGAACGGCGCGACCTCCCCAATGCGGCGTCCGTGCACGCTGCACGCCGACTCCGTTACACTCCCCGACCGGATGCCAGACAGGCGAAGGCGTCCATGGGAGCCACTGCGCCGCTCCCATCGCCAGCATGGCCAACAAAGGAAAATCATATGAGCACCAAGTTCGAGACCAAGATCGACTTCATGAATCCCCGCTGGAACCGCGACGCCTGGTCGCGCATCCAGGGTGACCTGATTCCAGCAAGGAGCGTATCGGCCACTGCTGTGGCGTAATCCTGGGCGTGAAGCCCGGCGAGAAGGTCAAGCCGCTGCTCGGCTTCCAGACCTTCCTGGCCACGCGGCTGGTGCCGCTGCCCGATGGCAACATTCGCCGCCTGAACAAGGAAGTGATCTTCTATACCAACCTCACCCGCCGGGCCAGCCCGGCGAGATCATCGAGGAATGGACCAATCCCTGGACCCAGGAGAAGCTCAAGGTCGTGCATGTCGACAACGATCCCTACAACTACACCATCGAAGAGTATTTCCCGCCGCCGCCGGAGTTCGGCGGACTCAACAAGGAGAAGGCACCGCCGCGCATTCCTTTCGTGCTGCCCTGGTCACAGCATGGCGACTGGCTGGAGATGGAACTGCATATCCACCTGGCCTATCCCAGCGCCTTGCAGCCGGATGAGTGGCCGCGCGAGTCCTCCGGCCCCATCGTGCAGGTGTCCGAAATGTTCGCCCACCACGTGAAGGCGGAGGACATGCAGAACCCCAAGATCACGAGCCTGGACTACCGTGGGACCTGGAACCGCGTGACGCCGTGGCTGCCGTGGATGTTGATGGGCCAGCAGCCGGGCCATTGCCTGTACGTTTCGACCATGACCAAGTCGGACAATATCAGCATCATTCCCGAGCATGTGCGCAAGTTCTCCGAAGAACAGCGTCCGGGCATGCTGCACGCGCCGACCGAGGACTATGGCCCGAGTATCTCGAGTCTCGAGTACTACGCGCGCGAGCAGACGCCGGCGCCGGCACTGAAGAAGTAGCCGGCTGAGGCTCTGAAAGCCGGGGCGATGCTCGTGGCACTGAAGACACGGGCATCGCTCTTTTTTTTGAACAGCACCGCTGACCTTCGCCCAAAGACTCGATCCGAGATCGGTGCCCGTAACCGTTGCAGCCGAAGCTGGTCGCCTCTGAATCGGAGCTGCTGCCTGTGAACGTCCTGATTGTCTTTGCACACCCGGAGAGAGACTCGTTCGGCGGCGCGCTCCTGGATGCCGCGATTGAGACCTTGACCAGCGCCGGGCACGAGGTCGTAGTCTCGGATCTTTACGGGGATGGCTTTCAGGCCGCTTCCGGCGCCTGGGATTTCACTGCACGCGCCGATGCCGAGCGGCTGAATATCGGCGCCGAGCAGGCACAGGCCGCAAAGCAGAGCGGCTTTGCGGCTGACATACAGCGGGAAATAGACCGGGTATTCGCGGCCGACCTGGTTATTTTTCTGTTCCCGATGTGGTGGTTTTCGGTACCGGCGATTCTCAAGGGCTGGATAGACCGGGTGTTCGCCTACGGCGTGGCCTACGACTTCGGACGAACCTGGGATCAGGGTGTATTTGTCGGCAAGCGAGCCATGCTGGCGTTTACGACCGGGGCGCCTGAGCAGGTGTTCTGGCCGGATGGTCGCAGCGGCGATCTGGAGCGGGTGCTCTGGCCGCTGCACGGCGGTGTCCTGGCCCTGTGCGGCTTCGAGGTTCTGCAACCCTTTACCGGCTGGGCCGTGCCCTGGATCGGCGACGACGGCCGCAAAGGCGTACTCGCCGCATGGCGTAAGCGGCTCGGCGCGATCGAGACGGATCAGCCAATGCCCTTTCACAAGCTTGGCGATTTCCATAATCACCGCCTGAAACCGGGTATCGAGCCGGTCGCGCCGGCCCAGCATCGGGGGCCGCGCCTGCAACTGCCCGATCCACCCGGCGATTAGCCCGGCATGCGCGCAGCATACTGTTACAAAGCGTTACCAGCACCATCCGGTCAGCGTGCTATTTTCCAATCTGTATCAAGGGGAATGGAATCATGAAAAAAGAAGCCAAGATCAAACCATTCTGGTACTCGGATATCTGGCTCTTCCCGAAGCTGATCACCATCATCACGACACTGGACGAGCAGGGCCGCATCAACGCCGCCCCCTATTCTCACATCATGCAATACGATGTGATGTCGAAGAACCCGCGCATGATCGTCGGCTTCCGCCAGGATTCGCACACGTTCCGGAATATCTGTGCCACCGGCGAGTTCGTGGTCGAACTGCCCTTCGGCCGAACACCTCGACGACATGATGATCACGGCGCGCTTCTACCCGGAAGGCGTCAATGAACTCGAGCAGACCGGACTGACGATGATCCCCTCGCTGAAGGTCAAGCCGCCAAGCATCAAGGAGTGCCCGCAGATTGCCGAATGCACCGTCGATGAGATCATCCGGCTGGAGAAAAGCAGCGGCATCGTGATCGGCAAGATCAAGGCGCTGGTATTCGATGAGGAACTGATTGAGATGCCCCGGGCCGAGCGTATCAAGGCGATGAATCTGCCGATCGGCCTGGGCGACGAGAGCCGCATGGACTACTTTCATGCTGTTGATTACCGGGTCACCATGCACAAACTGGGTGAGCCGCCGGACGCCTTCGAGGGTGGTGAGGTGCAGCTGGGCATGACCTGGGATGCCGATGCGCTGCAAAGCCTGATGTCGATCCCGCCAGGCGTGCGCAAGATGGTGACCGAACAGACCGAGAATTTCGCCAGGGAAAAAGGCGACGGCAAGGTCAGCCTGGCACGCTTCCAGGAACTGGCTGTTGAAGCCGGCATGAGTGAGGACTTCTTCGACCGCTTTCGCAGCAAGACCGGCTGACAAGCGCTCAGGCCCGCATGCGCATACAGCTGATTTTTGAACCGGATTCGGCCGAGCATTTCCTGCACCTCGGCCGGCTCGCTGAAGATCTCGGCTTCGAGGCAGTATGGACGGCCAACCACCTGTCAGCGCGCGATCCGTTCATGGCCTTCTCGGTACTGGCGCGCGAAACGCACCGTTTACGCCTCGGTCCGGTAGCCGTCAGCCCGTTCGAGCTGCACCCGCTTAAGATTGCCAACCAGCTGTTCACGCTGAATGAATTTGCCGGCGGCCGCGCCAGCATTGTAGTCGGCGGCGGAGGCGGCACCCTGATTGCCATGCACCTCAAGTCCGGGCGCTATGTGATGCACCGGAAAATGGTGCGCGGTGTGCGCGAATGCGTTGAATTTCTGAAGGCGGCCTCGGCAAATGAAACGCTGAATTTCGATGGCGAGTTATTCAAGGTCAGCGGCTACCGGCCATCCTGGGCAACCCAGTCGCCGCCGCTGATCTATGTTGGCGCGACCAGGCCGCAGATGCTGCGCATGGCCGCAAGGCAGGCGGACGGGGTCATGTTCAGCGACCTGACGCTAGGCCGGCTGGACGAAACCATGCAGATCCTGAACGACGCACTGGGGCAAGCCGGCCGCAGCGAAGGCTTCAGGACCAACAATCTGTTTGCCTGGCACGTCAAGAAAGACCGGGCCGAAGCCGTTGCCGAAGCGAAGCGCAAGCTCTGGGTCCGCGGCATGATCGAGCGCTGGTATATCGAACCTTTCCTGGAACCCGCCGAGGTCGACTACGTCGAGCAGCACATGGACGGGATCATCCACGCCTATGTCACCGATACCCCGGATATCGACGACCTGCCGGCGCCGATTCTCGACAAGCTGGTCGACGAACTGACCTTCTGTGGCGACTACAGCGATACGGACCGGCTGGTGGAGCGCTGTCACCGGTTCAAGGCCGGCGGCATCACCGAGATGGCATTGCGCCTCTACGACGACCCGGAAGATTCCATGCGCCACATCGCCCGGGTCATGGGCCCGGTGCTGCGCTAGGCGGCATCGGCGCCGCCGGGTAGGCGGCGATTTCCCGGGTCCAGGTATAGCCGTCGCTGGCCAATGGATAGCGTGGCCGCGGCAGGCCAAGGTAGTTTTGTTCTTTGGCCAGGTGATAAGACAACACTGTATCTGGCGCCCTGTCCTGCTCCACCCAGGCCTCCAGATAGGCGAGCCAGTCCACTGCATCGGCGCCCGGTCCGCGACGGCAATGGGCCACGCCGGGCAACATGAACAGACGTGCGAATGACCGTGTGGCCTGCGGCCCGCCCATGCTGCGCTCGACCATCTCGAAGTAGTCCACCGTATTCATCGGTGTGACCTCGATGTCGTCCCAGCCCTGGTAAATGATCAGCCGGCCGCCACGATCGCGAAACTTGCGCAGGTCGGGATTGAGCGCGGAATACAACGGCTCGACGAGTGCCAGCCTGGACGGATCGCGATCGAAGTCGAACTCCGCGGCGCTGTGGCCAGGACCTGGATCTCGATAGAACAGCAAGGTCTGGTAGAGCTGGCTGATCGGACCGTCCGGATGAAACGTAGCCGGTCCATCGCGGCCGACGAAGTTCGGCACCCACTCGTACTCGGAGCCGGGCATCAGGCCGCCTGGCACCAAAGCATCGCCGGCTGTTGTGCGCGCGCCCTGGTAAAGCGCGTCGAGTACCGTGAGTTCCTCGGAACGGAAACACTGCTCGGGGGCTGCCGCCGGCGCGCAGGCTGGCAAGGCATTGCGCCAGTTGCAGCGCCTTGGATCGTCGATCACGCCGTCGTCGCGACCATCCGCAGCGCATCGCAGGCAGCCAGCACTCGTGCACGCACCTGCTCGACACGCGCCGCAGTCAGCACCGGCTGACCCTGTGCGTCGAGATTCGCCCGGCCGGACCAGATCAGATGCAGCGCGGCCGTGCCGGTTTCATTGAGGACCGGCGCACCGGCGATGATGCCGTCGAAATCGCCCGGAAAGCGCTGCGCCGAAACCAGCGCCTGGCGCCCGCCCGTCGAGCAGCCGCGAAAGTAGACACGATCCGCAGCCCGCTCATAGTGCGAGGCAACCAGGGCCTTGGCCGCCACCGTGACCACGTGCGTTGCGCGGTAGGCGAAGTCGATCTCGGCGTCACGGTTGTCGAGCGCCCAGAGCGACTGGTATGCAGGACCCTGGTGACCCATGTCGGTGGCCACGACTGCGTAGCCGCGATCCAGCGCGTCATCGCAGGCCGCATTCGATATGCCGCCGCACAGGCCCCCGCAGCCCTGCACGAGAAGCTTGCCGTTCCAGGTCAGCGCGGGCAGCCGCAGTTCGAATTGAACCTGGGGCGCGACGTAACCCTGCACCCGGCAATGTGCCGGCAACGCTTCGCTGGCGGGAATCGCTTCGACGCTGGTCAGCGTGGTGGCGGCATCCGGCAGCTGCAGCAAACCGGGCGTGGCCATCAGTGCCGCGCAATCGGTTACCGTGGCTCGCCAGCGGCCAGCAACAGATCAGCAGACAGGCAAGTTTTCGCATCAGCTCTGCCGCAGCCTGGCGACGTCTTCGCTCAGGACGCTGAGCACGCGCTCGAGCGACGCCTGCCGGGCTGCCTTGCGCTCGGCAGCGGCATTGTCGTCGGCGACGAAGGCCTCGATGTCTGCCGCTGAAAACATGCCATGCCGGGCAGCCAGGCGCTCGTGGGTATCGAGACGCTCGCGCAGCACACAAACCTCGCCCAGCAGCGCCATCACCATGGCCAGCAGCTTGTCGTTGACCGGGTCGTCGAAGAACTGTGGCCGTCCGTTCTGCACATAGGCGACGCGCTCGCGGGCAGCAGTGGAATCCTCTTTCATCGCATCAGCTCCCCGGCTTCACCGCCGACATGGCAAACCAGTTGCCGAGATCCATCCGTCCCTGCGCAATCGGCACGAAAGCGGCAGCGGAAGCCTCAGCGCGGCCATTGGCCATGGTTTTCTGAAATCCCTGCGCAGCCTGCTCGAAACCCGCTGCCTCGCCCGCCGCGACCCAGTCGTACTCGGGTCAGTGCATTCCAGAACGGCTCCTGGTTATAGAAACCTTCATAGGAACTTCGCAGGTATTCCCATGGGCTCATCACTTCGGCGCGCGCTGGCACTTCGCCGTGCGCCATGATGCCGCCGGGACGAAGCAGGCGGAAACATTCGCGCATGATTTTCGGAAAGGCGGAATACGAAGTCTCGTGAAACAGGGCGTGAGAAACCACCAGGTCGAAATAGCCATCCGGATAGTCGGTGGCTTCGGCATTCTGCTGTGAGAAATGAATCGCCAGGCCGCGCGCTTCGGCCAGCCCGTGCGCATAACGCAGGGCCGGTGCAGAGGTATCGAGGGCATGCACCTCCGCGTCCGGGAACTGCTCGCAGTATGCGGCTGTACTGGCCCCGCACAGACAGCCCAGATCGAGAATCCGCCGGCCGGAACCCCGGGAAGCGGCCAAGAATGTGGCCGATGACCGTCTGGCTGCGGTAATCGTGTTTCGCACCGGTCTGCTCGAGCAGGTAAACATTCGCGGACAGCGAATAGACTGCGCCCTGGCGCACATCGTCGGCCCTGGTCTCGGCATGGTAGCCGCCAGGAAAGGAATGATTGTCCACGGCAGACTGGTAGCGCGGCAGCACCAGGTCCGGGTTCGATCGCAGGCTGCCTCGATCCGCAGCCGCAGGTCGGCAAGCGTCGATAAGACTGTCGAGTTGCCGGTCCACCGCTTCGCCGCAGGATCGCCACAACAGATCCTGCCAGATTTGCATCATTGCCAGCCAGAACTGGTGCAGAGGCTCCTGCTCGATGCGTCGCCGCAGCTGCTGCCTGGCCTCATCACTGCGATCTGCAGCCAGCGCCAGTTCGGGTAACAGCTGCTTTTCGCACAGACAGCGGCTGCCATCCGCGAGCTTGACCTGCACGTACTGATTCAGGGCCAGCACGAACAGCTGACGCGAGCGCTCATCGTGGCTGAGTTCGATCATGAATAGCGGCAGAAACCGGTAGGCCTTGCCAGCATGTTAGTGGCGCCGGAGAAATCCAGTCAATACAATCATGCCAGTGAAAATTATATTTGTACTTTCCGTCGATGATCTTCCCGGGCAGCCAAGGGCCATCCTGGCTCACAGACAATGATTGACTGGCGACTGCGACTGGGCTGGGGCGTAGGTTCGCTGGGCTCCGCAACGCTGATCAATGGCGTCACCTTCCTGGGCCTGTTCTATTTCACCCGGATTCTTGGCATGTCGCCGGCGCTGGCCGGCGGACTGCTGTTTGCGGCCAAGCTGTTCGACATCGTCACCGACCCGCTGATGGGGGTGGTCAGCGACCGAAGCAATACGCGCTGGGGCAGACGCCGGCCATGGCTGCTGGCCGCCGCTTTGGTCAGCCCGGCAGCATTCGTGATGATTTTTTCAGCGCCCGCACTAAGCGGCAATGCACTGGCCGGCTACATCCGGCTGCACTGCTGCTCTACGCAACCGGCTATACCCTGTTCAATATCCCTTACCTGGCAATGCCGGCGGAAATGACCGGGGACTATCACGAGCGTTCGCGACTGATGTCAGCGCGGGTGGTGTTCGCATCGCTGGGCATCCTTGCCGGCAGCGCGCTGGGTCCTGCGCTGGTCAGCTGGTTTGGTAACGACCGGTCAGCGTATGGCCGCATGGCAGCTGTCATGGCGGCGGTAATCGGTCTGAGCATGCTGGCCGCCTGGGCCGCCACAGGCCGCGCCCGGCACACACTGCACCAGCCGAGCAATCTGTCGCTGACCAGACAATGGTCTCTGGCCATCGGCAACCGGCCCTACCTGGTGCTGATGGCGGCGAAGCTGCTGCACATGCTCGGCGTTGCGCTGGCAACCAGTGCCCTGCTGTTCCTGGTCACGCTGGTCCTGCAACGTGATACAGCCGCAGCCGGCATACTCGGGCTGTCCTCTACCGCAGGCGTACTGCTGTCGATTCCTGCCTGGCTGGCTGCCAGCCGCAGCTGGGGCAAACGGAATACCTACATTGCGGCGGTAATCATCTATCTGCCGTTCGCGCTGTCCTGGCTGTTCGCCGGGCCAGACGAAGGACAACTGATATTCATGCTGCGCGGTTTCGGCATCGGCCTGGCCACGGGCGGATTGACATTGACTGCCCAGGCCATGCTGCCCGACACCATCGACTTTGACACGCAGCGCAGTGGCATGCGCCGCGAAGGCAGTTTCACGGCCGGGTACAGTTTTATGGAGAAGACGGCTTTTGCGCTAGGTCCGCTGATCTTCGGCATGATGCTGCAGTCCGCCGGCTTCGTGCCGGGCGCCGACAGCCTGCCTGGCGTGGCAGCCCTGCAGTCGATACTGCTTGCTTCATCCGTGCTGCCCGCTCTCGCCAGCGCCCTGAGCGCCGTCTGCCTGTGGCGTTTCTATCACCTGGACGCACAACTGCGTTCTGCTGCCAGCGACGCATCAAACCATGCCTAGTTCCAGACCGAATATCAGCAAGTCGGTGGGGCGCGCGTTTGCAGTGCTGGAGCTTTTTGGACAGCAACGCAAGCCGCTCACCGCCGCCAGGCTGCGTGAATCCCTGAACATTCCGCAGCCGAGTCTGCGTGCGCTGCTTGGCAATCTCGTGGGACTGGCTACCTGGGCTTCGATTCTGGCAGCCGGCACTACTTTCCAACCGCCAGGCTGAGCGGGCTCGGCGACTGGATTCCCGGCGGCACAACCGCGGACCCGCGCTGGGCGGGACTGGTTCGGGTCATTGCGGCAGACACGGGTGAAACCACCAGCCTGTGCCTGCGACGGGAATTGCGCCTGGAAATCGTGCAGGTCTGCGTCGCCGAGCACCCGGTGGCAGTCCAGCTGCGACCCGGTCCGGGCGAGCTGCTATGGCGTACCGCGGCCGGGCGGACACTGCTGGCGGCGATGGAACCCGCCGAGTCGACGGCTTTGCTCGGCCGCATGACGCGGGAAGCGTCCAGCGCGGCCGATCGGCGGCAGTTGCGCGACCTGCCGGCAGTGCTTCAACAAATTCGCGGCGATAACAGCTATATCGCCTACGATCTCTACCTGCGCGGGGTCGGCACCGTCTGTCTGCCGACGCAGGCCGCAGGCCAGGCCGCCGTGCTTGCCGTGGCCGGCGCCAGCGACCGGATCCGCGACCGGACCGCGGCGATCCTGCGCAGCCTGCGGCGCCAGCGGCGCAGCCTTGGCGAGGACTGACCGGCCCGCCGCCCCGTCCGGGTTTGCCTGCAGGCTGCCGGTGAAGGAAACTTCGCCTGGGGCGATCAGCGGGGACTGCGGGTGAGCAACAATTCGATGGGCCACTGGCCCGTGGCCATAGTCGGCGCCGGTCCGGTTGGCCTTTGTGCAGCGCTCCGCCTGCACCACCTGGGGGTGAAGAGCGTCTTGCTGGAGCGGTCGCGCAATGCGGCCACCGATCTGCGCGCCTCCACGTTTCATCCACCGACCCTGGACATGCTGGAGGCCCTGGACCTGACGCCCACCATGGTCGCGCAGGGTCTGAGAGTGCCGCACTGGCAGATCAGGCTGCACGCGACGCACGAGCGCGCCCTGTTCGACCTCAGTGTCGTCGGCCAGGACACCCGACATCCCTATCGCCTGCAATACGAGCAGGCGGCTTTTTGCGCGCTGGCGCTGGAACGGGCGGGCTCATCACCGCTGATCGAATTGCGCACCGGCGTCACAGTCGGGGGCATCGAGCAGGACGACAACGGAGTCGAGCTGACCGATGAATCGGGAGAGCCACTTGCCGCGCCGACTACGTCGTGGCGGCGGACGGCGCATCGAGCACGCTGCGCGGCCTGCTCGACCTGCCCTTCGAAGGCCTCACCTATCCCGAGACGACCATCCTCACGACCACGAAATTTCCCTTTGAAGCGCACCTGCCCGGCCTGTCCTGGGTAAATTACTGCTGGAGCGATCGCGGCACGTTTTCCCTGCTGCGGGTGCCCGACCGCTGGCGTGTCAGTCTCTACCCCGACGAGGGCGAAACGGTGGAGGACGCGCTTCAGCCAGAACGGGTCGAAGAGCGCCTGCAGGAAATCGTGCCCAATCCGGCCGGGTTCGAGATGCTGGAAATCCGTCCTTATCGCATTCACCAGCGAATTCTCGACTGCTACCGGGTGGGCCGGGTGCTGTTCGCCGGTGACGCGGCCCACCTCAACAGCCCAAGTGGGGGCATGGGCATGAACTGCGGCATTCACGATGCGTTTAACCTGACCGAAAAACTCGCGCAAATTCTGGACGATGGCGATCCCGGGCTGCTGGACCTCTACGACCGGCAGCGCCGGCCGCTGGCGCGCGATGAAATCCTCAGCCGGGCCGATGCCAACCGCAAGCGCATGCAGCAACGTGATCCCGCGTGGCGGCGCGACGAACTCGCCCGACTGCAGAGCATCGCCAGCGACCCCGCCGCGGCCCGGGAATTCCTGCTAGGCTCCTCCATGATCGCCGGTCTGCGCCGCGCAGCTGCCGTCGAATAGTCACTAACGAACCGGAAACCACGCCCTGCCACCATGGGTGCCATGCGGGAGTTCCGGTTCGACTCGCGGGACGGCACGAGCCTGCTGGGCTTCGACAACGAGGGCGCGGGACCGCGCGTGGTCATGGTCCCGGGGCTGGCCACACCCCCCGAGGGGCTGCCGTCGCTGCTGCGGCCCGACAACGGGTTCCGCGTCGTCGGGTTCACCATGCGGGGTACCCACGGATCCGACCGGCCGAGCGATCTGCGCCGGATTCGTGTGGAGGACCACGCCGACGACGCCCAGGCCCTGATGGACCACGTCGGCTGGGGCTCGGCGGTGTTCGTCGGCTGGTCGCTGGGCGTGAACATCGCCTTCCAGGTGGCCGTCTCCGCGCCGGAGCGGGTGCTCGGCATCGTGGCCATCGGCGGTGTGCCCGGAGACAGCTTCGACCACTCCTTTGCACCGTTCGGAGTACCGCGACCGCTCAGCCGGCCGCTGGTGAAGGCGCTGTACACGATTGGCCGCCGCACAGGGGCCCTGCTCGGGCCGGCGGTACGTCCGATCCCCCTCACAGCGGGCACCACGGCGGTCATGAACAGGGCCAGGCTCCTCGCAGGCGGGGACTCCGCCGAGATGACCGCCTTCCTGGAGCGGCACCTGAAGCAGGACCTGGCATGGCTCTCCGAGCTCGCGCGGGCGGCTGACGAGCACGAGCGCCTCGACATCTACCACCTCGCGATCCCGATGGCATTCATCGCCGGGACCAACGACTACCTCACCTCGGCAGAGGCGGTGATCGCCACCGCCCGGGAGGTCCCCCACGCCTCGCTCGACGTGGTACGCGGCACCCACCCGCTGGGTGTCGAGCACCCCGAACTGGTGCTGCAGCGTCTGGCCGAGGTGTGCCGGCAGGCAGGACCGTTGGCCGTGACCTAGGAGCCTGTGCATTGCCTTCCTGTTACCAGCGGGGTTTGGTGCGCCAGAGGGGGCTGTGGGTGGGTGTCGGGCCTGGGGGGTGGAACTCGGGGGTGCCGTGGGTGCTGATGCGGACGTGCCAGCCGGCGTGGTGGATGCGCCGGTGGTGGTGTGCGCAGAGCAGGACGAGGTTCGATAGGGATGTGGGTCCGCCGTTGGCCCAGTGCTGGATGTGATGGCCGTCGCACCAGGTGGGTGGCCGGTCGCAGGAGGGGAACGCGCAGCCGCGGTCCCGGGCTACCAGGGCGCGGCGGATGGGGGTGGGGATGGTGCGGCTGGCCCGGCCGACGTCGAGTGGTTCGGCGCGGGTGCCGAGCAGGACGGGGATGATCTGCGCGTCGCAGGCGAGCCGGCGGGCGGTCTGGGGGCTGACCGGGCCGGTCGGGTCGAGCAGCGCGGTGCCGAGGCTGTCGCGCAGGCTGTCGAGGCTGACGGTGACGGTGACATGGGGCCGCTGCCCGCCGGTGACCGGCAGGGTTGCGCTGTCCAGGGCGTGCCGGGTGAGCTGGACGAGGGCGTCCGCGCGGCGCTGCGCGGGGGTCCGCGGGTCGGGGCCGTGCTCGTCGGCGGGGTGGGGTGCGGAGAGCGGGTCCAGCGCGGCGATCACGGTGGCGGCGCTGTCCGCGTCGAGCTGCCCCCAGAGCTTGACGGTGCCGTCGTCGCGGGCGTTCCAGGACAGCTCCCGGCGCAGCCGGCCGCGTCGTTCGGCACGGTCGGGCTCGGGGCCGTCGGGGTCGAGATGGGCCAGCATCCGCCGGCCGAGGCGGGCCAGGTCGGTCGGGTCGAACCGGCCCGCCTCGACGATCAGCGTCCCGGTCACCTCCTCGACCACCTGCGCCTCGGTGGTCTTGGGCAGGGCCCGCAGCACCCGGTGGATGCTGCGGGCCTGCTCCGCGCTGACCGTGCCGGCGGCCAGCGCCTCACGCAGCGCGGGATGGCGGGTCAGCGCGCGGGACAGCCGCACGTCGGCGTGGGCGTCCCCGGGACGCATCCGTAGCCGTTCCCGCAGCAGCATGCCCGGCCCGGTCGCGCCGGCCGCCGTCGCCAGACCCCGCGTGTCGACCTCCGCGACCAGCGCCAGCCGTGCCGCGGCCAGCCTGGCGGTCACCGACTCCAGGGCGACCAGGGTGTCCAGCACGGCCGCGTCGGGCAGCCGCCCGCACGGCGCAGCTCGCGGCCGCCTCCGCGGCCGCGAGCAGCGCCGGGAGCAGCTCCTCCCAGTCCGCTCCCGGCTCCGCCTGACCTCGGTCCTTCACCCATACCCTGCACGGTAGGCGCCGGGTATGACAGAAAAGCCCCCGCAGCCGGGCACCCGGGAAGATTCTTTCAGAATTTCTGAGCCGGATCGTTCCTTCGAGCAGACCTACAGGCAGGCTCCCCCGACGGGGAATCGCCCCGGTCAGTACGACCCCTACCAGCAGGAACGACCACGGCCGGCGAGGCAGGCCACTACCACTGAACTGCGGTGGGCGCATCCCACCCAGCACATCTGTGGATATTCGCAGGCTTTCCGTACCGGACCTGTGGATATCCACGGGCAGCCCCATGCCGGACCCGTGGAAAAGAACGTGAGAATGGCTGGCCGCACGGCGACTGCGGAGTACCCGCAGTCACAACGCAACCCCACCCGAGGACGCGGCGTGCGCTCCGGGGCTGCACGATCCCGGCCCACCTCGCGGACGTCATCGGCGAACCCACACCGTTTCCGCTGTGGACAGGACCCCACCTCGCAGCCAACGGGATGTCTACGCGGGGCGGCTAACCCCCGTCAGCTTGGGCTTGCCCGCTTCGTCGCGCAGCGCAAACCGCGTCGTGGTGCCGGTCTCGCTCCCCTCCGCGAGGCTCACCAGCTCGAGGGTCGCAGGCAGCATGGTGGGCCGGAGGAACTCGATCTCCACCACGGTCGGCTGTTGCGGACCGTCCAGGCCCAGCTCTGCCAGGCAGCGCCCGAGCAGCCACCACCCGTGGGCGATCGGCCGTTTGTAGCCCATCAGCACCGACGTCCGCGGGTGCAGGTGAATCGGGTTGTAGTCGCCCGACACCGCGGCGTAGCGTCGTCCCGCGTCGGCCGGAGCCTCAAAGGCCGCGCCGGCTGGGTAGTCCGGCGCTGCCCGGGCACCCGTCTGGGGTTCTGTGCGGGAAGCCGCCGAAGGACTGGACGAAGGACTGGGCTTCTTCTTCTTCTTCTTTCGGCGCGACAGCGTGGCAGCCGTGCTCTCCCATACGATCTCCCCGCCCGTCGCGACGGTCGCCCGCAGGTCGAACTCGATTCCGCTGCGGGTCTCCCGGCGCCCTTCGATCCATGCGTGCACGTCGAGGGGGTCATCCGGAGCTAGGGCGTGCTGCTGGTGGATCGTGAAGCGCGGATGCACCAGCCCAGCCACTGACAGCGGAAAGCGCGGTGACCCCAGCAGCGCCAGGTGCAGCTGGGTGGCGACGAGCTGGGGAAAGGCCAGCGGTACCTGAGTGTCGGTGTGCATGACCGAGCGGTAGCGCTCGAGGGTGCGGGAGTCGACCTGGAATCCCTCCAGTCGAGCCTCCAGCTGCGGTACGGCGCGTCGCGCCCCCATCGGGCGCGGCGTCAGAGCTGCCCGTACCAGCGACAACGGCACCGGGGGCGGCGCTCCGTACACGCCCCGAACCGGAATCGGTACGGCCTTCAGCGGCGCCTTTGCCACCGACACACCCGCGCTGGCAGCTCGCGCAGGCGCGTGCAACACCGCGTTCGGGCTCACTGGTACTCGCATGTGGCACACCTCCGGTGGCCGAGCCTAGCCGTCGACCCTGTCGGGCGGCCGACCGCCGATGGCGCCTGCGGCTCCGCGCCGTCGCGTACGCGGCGACCGCGAGCGCTGCGGCGGGCCGCTGGCTATCCTCGCCGACCATGGGGCTATACCGGGAACATCTGCTGCCCCGGATCGTGGATCTCGTATGCGGCCAGCCCGGCTTCCGGTCCTGGCGCGACGATGTCGTCGCAGGACTGTCCGGCACCGTCGTGGAGGTCGGATTCGGGTCCGGGCTGAACCTGCCCCACTACCCTGACCAGGTCGAGGTCGTGTACGCCGTCGAACCCTCCTATGTGGCTCGTCGGATGTCCTCCGGACGCATCGCGGAGTCCGACATCGAGGTTCGTCACATCGGTCTGGACGGCGCGCGGCTCCCGCTGCCCGACAACTCCTGCGACGGGGCGCTGTCCACCTTCACCCTGTGCACGATCCCGGACGTCGAAGCCGCCCTGCGGGAGCTGCGGAGGGTGATCCGCCCCGGTGGCTCACTGCACTTCCTCGAGCACGGCCTCGCGCCCGAAGGGTCGGTTGCCCGGGCACAGCGCGTGTTGGAGCCCGTGCAGAAGGCGCTGGCTGACGGCTGCCATCTGACCCGCGACCCGGTCGCACTGGTCGCCGCCTCGGGCATGACGGTGACCCGCCACCGCAGTCAGTACGGAGCGCTGGCGAAGCCGTGGAACTGGCTGACCATCGGAACCGCGCGCGTGGACTGACCCGCCCGGCACCGATCTCCTGACCGGTCATCCCGGCTGGACAGTCCCCGGCCGGACCTTTCCGGCGCGGTTCCGGCGCGGTTCCGGCGCGGTCAGCCGGCCAGCAGTCTCGCCTTGGCGGCTGCGAACTCCTCGTCGCTCAGAACGCCAGCGGCGTTCATCTGCGCGAGCTGCTGCAGCTGAGCCATCAGGTCGGTACCGCCGCCAGCGGGTGCGGCAGGTGCAGCGGGCGCCGCCGGGGCGGCCTGCGGCGCTGCCTGTGCCTGCTGAGCTGCGAGCATCTGCGCCTGGGCGTCCATCTGCGCCTGCATGGCGGCGAGCTGCTGCTGCGACTCGTACGCGGCCTGCTGCGCGGCCTGCTGATCGTACGCGGCCTGCTGCTTTCCGGCCTGACGGCGCTGCACCGCGCCTGACGTGGCGGTTGCGGTACCCGCGACGACGGCGGTGCGTGCGGCCATGCCGACCAGACCTGGGCGACCTCTACGAGGTGGCATTACTCACTTCCCTCCATGGCCGTCATGACAGCCTCGACAGCTTCGGCTGGGATGCGGTCGGCAAAGACGACCTGGCCTCCCGCCTCAAGAACCTTCTCACGCAGCCCGCGAACCCAGGTGTGCTCGAAGAGGATCAGTCCGGCGGCCGAGCCCGCGGGCAGGCTGTCGGCGAGGTCGTCGACGTCCTCCTCGCCGATCAGGCCGTCCACCTCTTCGGCGATCTCCTGGAATGCCGCCCGTACGTCCGGGTCGAGGGCGTCGAGCTCGAGAATCGTGATGTCGCCGTCGGCACTCTTGCTCACGAAGAGGAGGTCCACGATGCGGATGATCCCCTTGTCGACGAGGTCGGCGATCCCGCGGGCGATCTCGCCGGTCGGCTTGAAATCGTCGAACGCCAGTACGACTAGTTCCATGGGAGCGGCGACCATGAGTCCCCCGAGGGTGTGGGTTCGTAGCGGACGACTAAATAGTAGTCCTGCCGTCACCCGGCCGCGCGGGCGATCAGACGTGCGTAGGCGTCGAGTCCGGCCCGGCTGGGGTGGTAGCCGTCCCGGCTCAGGTAGGCCGGGTTGGCCGCGGCGAGGGACCGCCAGTCGATCAGGTGGGCCTTGGAGTACCGGGCGACCCCGGAGCTGATGGTGGCATTGACACCGGCCTCCCAGGGCCGGGGTACCGCGACGTTGACGAAGAACACTCGGGATGCCGCGGACAGCGCCGCCATCATCGCGTCGAACTGACCCCTGCTGAAGGTGCCATTGGTGCCCAGGTGGACGACGACTGTCTCGCCCACGGTGCCGCGAGCGCCCAGTCGCTCCGCGACGCCCAGGCCGGGCGCCACCTGCCGTCCGGACACCGCGTCGATCGCGATCCGCGACGAGAACAACCTGCTCAGGCGGGACGAGGCGGCAAGCATGATCGAGTCTCCGATGCCGGAGACGGTGCCTCGCGGGGTGGGCTGAGGCGCCGCCGGCTGCGGCGGGGCAGGCGCCGACGCTGCCCGCCCCACGGCCGGTGCGTGCGGTTGGGACGCAGGTGGTTGGGACGTGGGTGCTGGAGCCGGTTCCGCCGCCGGCAAGGGGTCGCTGGCCAGCCAGACCGCGCCTACGCTCTTCTCACGCTGCACTCGCGTGCGGTCCAGATCCGCGACAGGCTGGTTCCGTACGGACGGTCCTGCCGCATCGGCGCGGGCCTCGTCGCCGGAAACGCGGACCGTGGCGGCACCGAAGGCCAGCACGCAGCACGCAGCGGCTATCGCCGCAGTGCGGACCCGTGCGAGCCGTTCGGACAATGGCACCGCGGCACGCTAGCAGCAGGAGGACGTACGGCTGACACCGCCCAGAGGGCGGGTGCCGCACTGTCAAGCCGACACGCCGCACAGAAAGGTAACGGCATGATCCCGAAGCCGGACCTTGATGCGGTGGTGATCGGCGCCGGGGTCGCAGGGGTCTCACTGGTCAGCCATCTCGCCGCCTCCCCCTGGCGGTACCGGCGAGTCCTGCTCCTCGACCGCGAAGAGGCGCCGCTGACAGGTCGGGCCTGGTCGTTCTGGGCCGCGGAACCCCGTCTGGCCGATGCCGCGGTGTCTCGGTCCTGGGCCACAGCCGCGATCTACGCCGCGGGCGGGTACCACCGCGTGGCGCTGGACCCCTACCGCTACTCCTTCGTACGCGGTTCGGACCTCATGCGGGTGCACCGCCGCCTGCTCCGGCAGGCGCCTCATTTCGAGCGCCGGACCACGACCGTACGGTCCGTCGCGCCGGGGTCGGCAACACAACCGGCGGTGGTACGGACGGACGTCGGCGAGCTCACGTCACGCTGGGTCTTCGACAGTCGCAGGCCGGACCCCGGGCCCGGAGCGACCATGGTGTTCCGCGGCCACGAGATCGCGTTTGACCGACCGCTGCCGGATCAGGGCACGGTGACCTTCCTCGACTTCCGGGTTCCCCGGTCCGACGCCCTGACCTTCGCGTACCTGCTCCCGATCGCGCCCCACCGAGCCATCGTCGATCTCGTGGAGCTGCTCGGACCGTCCGAGCGCGATCGTCACCTCTCAGGGACTGGCGGGGAACCCGCCCGGGAGTCTCTCGACACATACCTCCGCGAGGTACGGGGGCTTGACGGACTGGTCCGTGGTACGGACCGAGCAGGATGCCCTTCCCCTGCGACCCACCGGCACCCGCCCGCGGCGCTCCTCCCGCGTGCTGGCCATCGGGCGGGCGGCCGGCCTGCTGCGCGCCTCCACGGGATTCGCGTTCGACCGCATTCAACGCGACAGCGTCCGGATCACCGAGTCACTGGTCAACCACGACGATCCCGGTACGGGGTGGCGCCCACCCCGTCGTCATGCATGGCTCGACGCCGTGTTCCTTCAGGTCGCGCTGCATGATCCGGAACACGTCGAAGCAGCGATGGCACAGCTGTTCCGCCAGCCCTCGGCCGCGCTGCCCCTGGCGTTCCTCGACGGCGACACCTCGGTGGCACAGGAAGCGCAGCTGGTCGGGCACCTCCCGTACCGGCCGTTCCTACGAGGTGCCGTTGCCGCCCTGCGGCTCGGTTGCCCAGCCAGGATCAGGTGACAGCGTGGATCGAGCACGCGAAGGGACTGGTACCCAAGCTCAGCTACTGAGGTGGGGCTAGGGCTCTGAGGTGACCTCCGGTGAGTCGAACACCTCGCGCTGCATCGTGAAGCGGTTCTCGTCGAGCGGGCGGAAGGTGAACAGGTCGTACCCGATCGCCCGTCCGGTCTCGCGGTCGAGGTAGACGATCCCCGCCTGGTTCGGGTTGGAGCCCGCCGGGCTGTCGAAGGAGCGCAGGCCGGCGCCTCCGGTGGAGCCCATCTCGATCAGCCGGGTGTTCCCGACAGCCCCCGCGACGAATCGGTGCACGTGACCGGAGAGGACCAGTCCCGGAAGGCTGACCGCTGACTCAGCCGGAGTCTCCGTGGCCCCCTGGGTGTTCTCTCCGTCGTTCTCCCCCGACTCCGGGTCGTAGGTTGCGAGCAGCGCCTCCGCCATCGTCTGGTCGTGGACCAGCACCACGTCGATGTCTCCGCTGGCGTCGACCGCCTCCCGATAGCGGGGCAGAAACTCCCGCTGGCTCCAGTCCTGCTTGAACCGCTGCTCGCCGGCGTCGATCACGTCCTGCGTCTTCTGCGGGGTGAATGTCGGGTCACCGATGCCATAGAAGCGCAGCCCGGCGACGGTCACCACGTCGTCGTCGAGCACCGTCGCCCCGCTGGAAGCGATGTCGGACTGGGTGGTCCGAGAGTCGTGGTTGCCGCGTATCCACAGGTACGGCACGCCGAACTGCTGCTGCCCCAGGACGCTGTCGGACTCGACCTCGCTCCCCCAGTCGGTGTCGTCGCCGAGGTTCACGACGAGGTCGACGTCGTAGGAGCGCGCCAGCTGCACCGCCATGGCCTGCCCCGCGGCGTTGAGGTGAAGGTCGCTGATGACCAGCATGCGGACCGGCTCGGTCGCATCGGCCGGCTCGGTCGGGCGTGCCGGCTCGGCGTCACCTCCCTCGCCAGGGCCGGCGACCGCGTCGAGCGGGACACCGGCCGCGACCCGCTGCTGGAGCGCGGCGAAGTCGGTCGTCAGGTCGCCGACCTGGGAGACGAAGTCCTCGTAGCGCACCGTGACGTCCCCGTACAGGGCGGGCGCCACGGCCAGCGCTCCCTCGAAGCGCACCGAGTCGGGAGGCTCGGCTCGGAAGGTTGCCGCCGTCACACAAGCCAGACCGACTGTCAGCACGAGCCCGCCGAGAGCTCCCCACCCGGCAGCCGATCCTCGGCGCAGCACGACGATGGCAACGCCGGCGCCGGCGGCGACACCGATAAGGACAGCGACCACCCCGTACCGCACCGCGCCGGCGCGAAGGGCGTCGGCATCGAATGCGGGAACGGTGACGTCGCTGCCGGAGGTCAGGGCGGCGGTCATCACGTCCGGGTGAACCTCCTGCATACGCAGTCGCAGGGAAACCGGGCCGGCGTGAGTGTCCAGGACGACGCGCCCCAGGCTGCCAAGATCTGCCGTCGTACCCGCGGACAGCGAGGTGGTCGGCCGCGCGCTGAGCTGCAGCACCGCCGGACCGACGTCCACCTGGGCCGGCGGCAGCAGAAGCAGGGCTACGAGCGCCCCGAGCATGCCCAGCACAACGGCGAGCACCGCGTTTCGCCATGTCGCGGCCACGGGGGCGGAACGCTGCCCCGCCGCCACGGGCGTCGGCGCACTCATCGCAGACCTGCCAGGTTGCGTCGAACGACCTCGATGTCCGTCTCGGTCGAGGAGACCTCGTCGTACGCGCGCAGCGCACCGGACTCTGGGTCGAGGTACAGCACCACCACGGTGTCGGACCTGTCCGTCCCGTCATCGGACAGGGGT
Source organism: uncultured Actinomycetota bacterium (assembly GCA_963752715.1). Taxonomy (GTDB): domain Bacteria; phylum Actinomycetota; class Actinomycetes; order Mycobacteriales; family CAVVZQ01; genus CAVVZQ01. The sequence continues at coordinate 23,377 of CAVVZQ010000001.1, forward strand.
TCCACCGGCGGGAGCACGACGACCGGAGAGTCCTCAGGGATGGGAAAGGTGCGTGGCTCGGCGGAGATGGCGAGGCTGGCCGCGCCCGGCCCAGCCATCGTGACCGCACCGGTGGGATGGCGGGACAGAGTTGCCGATCCGACCGGCGCGGGGAGTCCGTCGTAAGTGATCAGCGTGACGTTCCCGAGCTGGGAGGGCGGAACGGCGGGGGGAGCGGCGGGTGGGCCAGAGTCGGCGGTTCCATCGGAACCCGGACCAGCGGACTCCCCCGCCACGAAGGGGCCGCCGTCCAGCCACACCACGTAGTCCGCCTCCGCTGTCGAAGCGACCGCCCGGGTCAGGTCGTCCGAGGTACCCGCGACGGCCACCACCACCCGTGTGGCTCCCTGTCGCGCCGCGGCAGACTCCACCGGCAGCAGAAACCCCCCGTACAGCCCGGCCAGGTTGCGCTGCAGCTTCCCCAGGTAGGAACCGACATCCGGGTCCGGCAGCGTGCCAGGTCGCGGATACCCGGTCACGGGCTGCGCGGCGAAGGCGCCGGTCGAGGTCGGGCTTCGGTATGCGCTCGGGTCGTGTGTGTACCAGGCGAGACCGGCAATCAGCCCGATCGTGACCAGCCCGACACCGGCCCCGAGAGCAGTGTCCCGGCGGTTCCTCCGCAGCAGGAGTCCAGCGGCTGCTCCGCCCAGCGCACCGAGCAGCAACGAGACCAGCAGGAGCCGGGTCAGCCCCCGGGACACTCCCTCGGAGAACAGGTCGCTGGCATCCCGCTCCAGCACCGAGGGGGTCGCACCGGCAAGCGTCTCGTTGACCGTGGCGCTGACGACCTGCGGCTTGAGGTCACCCACATCGACAACCAGGTGCGCAGGGGCGAGGAACGAGTCGGCGGAGAGGGTGCCCAGGGGCGCCGCGTCCACCGTCACCCCGCCGCCCAGGCTGGGGCTGACGCTCAGGCGCAGGCTGAAGTCCCCACCGTCTGCTCCTGCGGTCGCGAACAGCCAGACCGAGACCAGCGCAGCCACCGCGGCTACCGCCACGGTGAGCACTGTCCGCCCTCGGCGTCCCTGATCGCGCACATATTCACGGTATGTCCGCGCTCGATCGGGGGCTCAGGGAATGTGTGACAGCAACCACAACGGCCTGGGGACCTTGTGCTCTGTACCTCGGGGGCGCGCAGGCGGACCGTTACAGATGAAGGATGCCGAGGAGGCATCGTCGGCGCATCGGACGGTGAGGAGCGATGCGTGTACTGCGGTCTGGTGGAGGTCGCGCAGCGAGGTCTGCCCGGGATGCCGCTGTAAGGGGTGCCGCTGTAAGGGGTGCCGCTGCCCGGTGTGCCGCTGCTGGCAGTGCCGTGCGGTCGAACCGCCACGTACGACTCACGGTGCGCCCGCTGATACTCCTGGTGCTCGCGGTTCTGCTGGCGCTCCCCATGCTCGTGGCGGCTCCCGTGGCGCATGCGCGCCCGGACTTCCCGGGCTGGGATCCCGCTGACGTCACCCTCAACGCCGCCTGGCGGCGCGCCCAGCTGAGCCAGGACGGCACAGCGGGCGGACAGGGGTCCGGGACCCCCTCCGAGCCCACGGGTCCGCGCTCGCTGTCGCGTGGCGACACCGGCAGCGATGTCGTCGCACTGCAGCTTGCCCTGTGTGACCTGGGCTTCATGCCGTACGACCCGTCCCGGGGCAGCTGTGCGGACCAGTCTGACGGCGTCTTCGGCGTGATGACCCGGGACGCGGTGTACGCGGTGCAGAAGCTGCACTGGCTGCGACGCGACGGGATATTCGGTCCGGCGACCCGCGCCGCGCTGGCGGGCATGTCCCCCATCACCTGGCCGGAGTTCTGCGATGCACGTGCCAGCACGGTCTGGTGCGTCGACCAGCAGCGACAGCTGGCCTGGGTACGGGACTGGGACGGTCGGGTCCGGGTGCACCACACCAGCACCGGAGGGCGCTACTACTACGAGAGCCGCACCAACCCAGGCACGATCGCCTTCGCTGCCACACCCGTGGGGCGCTGGCGCATCTACGGCGCCCAGGCAGCACGGCACGAGACCGAGTGGGGCGAGCTCGAGTACACGAGCTGCCCCTCCTGGTGGTGCCTGCACCCGTACGAATCGGTGCCGGTGTACGCCGCAAGCCACGGGTGCGTACGGCGCCCGATGTACCTGGGAGCCTGGGGGTTCTCGATCGCTCGCGTCGGCACGTACGTGGACATCGTGAACCAGGCGCCCTCGACGTGACCGATCTTGCAGGCAGTACCGCCCGTATCGATCGACACGGTGCGACGATGTAGGTGTCCGCACTGTCCGCACACACGAACGGAGTGCCCTGTCATGACTGCTCCTGCCCCCCGCCCCGCGGGCGTGACTCTGGTGGTGGTGCTCACCTGGATCGCCGCGATCCTGGCTGTTCTCGCCGGCGTTCTTCTCCTCCTGGCCAGCGACTCCGTCCTGCAGGAGGCCGACATCGCGGAAAGCACGGCGACCACCTACGGGTGGATCGAGATCGGCTGGGGCGTCGTAGCGGCACTGGTCGCCATCGGACTCGGCAACGGCAACAACTTCTCCCGGCTCCTGGCGACGGTTCTCATGGTGCTGCGCCTGGGTGGCTCGATCTTCGCCGCGGTGGTGCTCAGCGGCCACAACGGCTTCTGGAGTGCGGTTGCCTCGGGTGTGATCGCCCTGCTGGTCCTGGTGCTGCTGTGGAACAACAAGGCCAACATGTTCTTCGCCACGAACTAGCGGGGCAGGAGTCGGGATGGGACCTTCGTCCCTGCCGGCATCCTGCGCGGCAGATAGTCTGTGGCCCTACGGTAGGAGTTGCGGATGCGTGCCGTGGTCGTCTTCGAGAGCCTCTACGGCAACACGCGCCTGGTGGCCGAGGAGATCGCGTCCGGAATCCGTGCGGCGAGCCCGCGGACCACGGTGCACTGCCTGTCGGTACGGGACGTGACCTCCGACCTGATCGCCGACACCGACCTCCTCGTTGTGGGCGGACCCACCCACCTCCGTCACATGAGCTCGGGCATGACCCGCCGGATGGGCGTGCAGGCAGTCGTCGAGTCGAGCGAGGGAACCCGCCTCACGGTGCACTACCTGGAGCCGGGTGCTGAGGTCCCGGGCCTGCGCGACTGGTTCAAGCTGCTGCCTCGCATCCCGGCGGCGGCCTCCCAGCATCACCGGCCGTGTGCCGCCGCGTTCGACACCCGTACCGACGCCCGGCTCGCGGGCGGAGCCGCCAAGGGCATCTCCCGCAGGCTGCGTCAGCACGGCTACGCGCTGCTCGCCGCGCCGCAGGGCTTCGTCGTCGACGACACGGAAGGTCCGCCACACGAAGGGGAGCTGACACGAGCAGCCGAGTGGGGAGCCTCGCTGGTGGCCGCCCTGGCGGCCGAAGCCGGGTGACCGACGTCGTCGTTGTCGGGGCCGGTCTGGGCGGCATCGCGACCGCCGCTGCCCTGCGGCAGGCGGGCTTCACGGACCTCGTCGTTCTCGAGCGGTCCGACGATCTGGGCGGGACCTGGCGGGACAACACCTACCCGGGGTGCGCGTGTGACATCCCCTCGGTGCTCTACTCGTACTCGTTCCTGGCGAACCCGGGCTGGACCCGCGCGTACCCGGGTCAGCGGGAGATCTGGGCGTACATCCGTGGGTGCGCCGACCGGCTGGGGCTGAGGGACAGCATCCGGTACGGACACGACGTACGGCGCTGCACGTGGGACGAGTCCACCGGCCGGTGGGACGTCCTCACCTCACGCGGCTCCCTTTCCGCGCGGGTCCTGGTCGTGGCACCCGGCGGGCTGAGCGAGCCGTCGATCCCGGACATCCCCGGGATGGCCTCGTTCACCGGCACCGTCTTCCACTCAGCGCGCTGGAACCATGACCACGACCTGCGGGGCCGACGCGTGGCGGTGATCGGGACCGGAGCGTCGGCCATCCAGTTCATCCCGCACATCCAACCGCTCGTCGAGCAGCTGTACGTGTTCCAGCGCACGCCGGCCTGGGTCATGCCGCGCAACGACAGGCCGATCCCGGACTGGCTCCGGCGTACGTACGCCGCGGCCCCCTGGACCCAGCGAGTTCCCCGCGCGCTGACCTATGCGCGACTGGAGTCCCGAGCGGTCGCCTTCGTGAGCCGTCCGGAGCTCGCCGCACTGGCTGAGCCCGCAGCCCTGCGGCACATGGAGCGGGCCGTGTCGGACCCGGACCTGCGTGATGCGCTGACGCCGCGCTACCGACTGGGCTGCAAGCGCGTGCTGCTGTCCGACGACTACTACCCGGCGCTGGCGCAGCCCAACGTCACCGTCGTGCCGCACGGCCTCGCCGGAGTGGAGGGCGGCACCCTCACGGCCGCAGACGGCTCTCGGGCCAACGTCGACACCGTGATCCTGGCGACCGGATTCCACGCCTCCGACCCGGTGATCGCCGACCGGGTCCACGGCCGGGGCGGAACGACCCTGGAGGAGGCATGGGGCGGCAGTCCCAGGGCATACCTGGGCACCACGGTCGCCGGATTCCCCAACCTGTTCATGGTCTCGGGACCGAACACCGGCCTGGGTCACAACTCGATCATCTACATGATCGAGTCACAGGCCCGGTACGTCGCCGACGCGCTCCGCGGGATGCGCGCCCACCGGGTTGCCAGCGCCGAGGTACGAGCGGACGTCATGCGCCGGTACAACGCAGAGGTGGACAGCCGTCTCGCCGGCACCGTGTGGGCCCGGGGCAACTGCGCCAGCTGGTACCAGGACCGCACCGGACGCGTGGCTGCCCTGTGGCCCGGCTACACCTGGCAGTTCCGGCGCAGCACTCGGCGCTTCGACCCCCGTGACTACGTGCTGCGCTCGGCAGTCGCAGCCGACCGGGCCGCCATCTGACGAGCCCTGCCCCACGTCAGGGGCACGAGCGTGCGGACATAGGTGCTGGGCATGAGCCGCTTCAGCAGCCACAGCAGCCGGACTTCCTGATGCGGGATGATGTAGAGGGTCCCGCGCTCCGCTCCGTCAAGGGCAATCCGGGCGATGTCGGACGCCTGATGCCGCGAGAAGTCCATGAGGGCCCGCGCGGTCCGTGCCTCTGCAGGGTCGATGCGCCCCTCCCGGACCCCGTCCTCCACGACACGCGTCGGGAAGAAGCCCGGGCAGAGCACACTGACCTCCACGCCGGAACCAGCCAGCTCCTGGACGGTCGTCTCCGTCAGTGCGACCACCGCGGCCTTGGAGACGTTGTACGGAGCCATCCCTGCCGGACCGATCAGGCCCGCGGCGCTCGCCACGTTGATCACGTAGCCGCGTCGGTGGGCGCGCATCCGTGGCAGGAAGACCTCGCAGCCGTGGACCACCCCGAGCAGGTTCACGTCCAGGGCCTGGACCCAGTCGCGATCCTGCCACTGGCCGACGTCCCGGCCGCCGATACCAATGCCGGCGTTGTTCACGAGCAGGTCGACCGGTCCGAGCAGCTCCTCGGCGCCATCCGCCAGCTCCACGATCTGCTCCCGGTCCCGGACGTCACAGACCCAGGGGTGGACCGTGCCCAGGAGACCTGCAGCCTCCGCCCGGTCCTTGGTCTCCGCGAGCCGGTCCCCGTCGATGTCGGCGGCCACCACGTCCACGCCGCGCTCGGCAAGCTCCAGGACGAGTGCCTGTCCGAGGCCGCTGCCGGCACCCGTCACGACCGCGGCGGTGAAGGGCCCTCCCGATGCCGCCCCCATCAGCCGACCACGTTCCACGGCTCGACGCTGTGCGAGGTCACCAGGCCGGCTGTGACGTACGGGTCCTCCGCCGCGTAGCGCTCCACGGTCGCCACGCCCACGTTGTGGAACACCAGGGCCCCGCCGGTGGGCGGCGACCCGACCGCCCCGATGTTGACCAGCTCGCCGCGCTCCTTGGCCTTGCGGGCGTGCTCGAGATGGGCCGCCCGGTAGGGGTCGCGGCGGTTGAGAATGTCGGGAACGTAGTGGTAGGTCAGCAGCAGGTACGAGCCGTTCGCCAGCATGTGGGAAATCCTCTCACGCATCTACGACAAGGCTGCTGTGCGGCAGCGACGAGCCGAGTCCCGCCAGCAGAATCCTCAGGAACGCCCCATGGTTGCCGGCGTCGGTGAGGTCGAGCGCCCGCAGACCGGACAGCCGCCGCACCAGCGCCACTCCGGTCGAGGTGTTCGCCGCACCCCCGGCCACCAGGTCGGGATTGCGACCGAACGCCGTGACGAGCCCCATCACGGCGTACGGGTCCGACGCGCACAGCACCGTGCACCGGACGTTCCTGCTGATCATCTCTGTGAGGGTGTCGCCGTTGTACTCCTCCAGCGGGGAGGCGCCAGCCTCGACGACGGCGACGTCCGCGCCGGTGGCCGCCATTCGACCCAGCACATGGCGTACCGCAGGGAGGTACTCGTCCCGTGGACAGGCGCTGGAGGGGAGTCCGCCGTCGACGAAGTCGAACACCGCGTCGGCACCGGCGTCGAGCAGCCCGAGGGCGTCGCGGTAGCGGGCAGCCCCGGTGAGCTTCGCAGCCACGACCGACAGGCCCAGCCCCGCGAGCAGCCGTACGGCGACCTTGCCCGACTCCGTCTTCCCCGCTGACATGGACGTGCCCACGATCAGCACGACGGGCAGTGAGAACTCACGCGGGGCGGGCTCCGCCGGCACCCAGGAGCGCATCCCGCTGGGAGTCCCGTCGACGAGGACATGGCCGGCGTAGCCCAGCTCCACCGGCGATCCCATGAACGGCGACACGGACGTGGCGTACCCCATCAGCCCCGCGGAGGTCAGCAGGTGCATCGTGCCGTCCTCGGGTATCGCGCGCCAGTCACCCACCGCCTGCAGCGTCGCAGCCCGCCGCCCCAGGGCCCCGATCAGCAGGTCTCCGGGAGCAACCTCCGCCATCCTGCCGTCGGGCCGCTCGATGTGGCGGATGTCCCGACCGATGCGACGGACACGGGCCATGACGTAGTCACCGCTGGCCCAGCGCTCGCGGGGCACCGGTGCCACCGCGTACGGTCCGTACGCCTCGTCCGGGCCGGCGAAGCCGGCGATCCGGGTGACAGTCGTGGACTGCACCCTCACGAGGACACCGCCGGGGGCAGCAGGTCCAGGGGATCGGTGACGCGTCTCTGCCCGACCGGGGGCATCATCAGCATCAGGGCAAGCAGGGCCGTGCGATCCACCCAGGCATCCAGGTCCACGTACTCGTGCTCGGCGTGGGCGCCGTCGCCGACAGCCCCGAGCCCGTCCAGGGTGGGGGTGTACTGAGAGGTCGTGTTGCCGTCCGAGCCGCCTCCGGCGGTGCCCTCGCCAAGGTCGAGGCCGAGCTTCGCGCCGGCCTCCCGCGCTGCCCGGAACAGTGCCGCGTTGGACTCCGTGCGCTCCATGGGTGGTCTCCCCATACCCCCGGTGACCTGTACGGACGTACCGGGCGTCTCGGCGGTCAGCGCCCGGATCGCCGCGTCGACGCGCTCCGCGTCCTCGGCACCGAGCACGCGTACGTCCACCTCTGCGGCGCTCTCCGGGGCCACGACATTGGGCTGGATGCCGCCCTCCACCATGCCCACGTTCACCGTCACACCCCGCTCGGCGTCGTTCAGTGCGAACAGCCGCTGGATGACCCCCGACAGCTCGAGGATGGCACTGGCTCCCGCAGTCGGATCAAGCCCCGCGTGAGCGGCCCGTCCGTGCACCTCGACCCGGTAGCGGCCCAGGCCCTTGCGAGCGGTCTTGATGCGACCGGACGGCCCGAGCGAGGCCTCCAGCACGTACGCTCGGTCGGCGCCCCGGGCCAGCGCGGCGATCGCCTCGGTGGACTCCCGGCTGCCGATCTCCTCGTCGGTGTTGACCAGCAGGACCGGGACGACCTCGGGCACCTGACCCAGCTCGCGCAGCACGTCCAGCGCTGTGATGCTCTGGACCAAGCCGGCCTTCATGTCGTAGGTGCCCGGACCGCGCAGGGTGCCGTCCACGACCTGAGGCGGCCGCAGCGCCACCGTGCCCTGCGGCCAGACGGTGTCGGCATGGCCGACCAGCAGCTGGAACGCCGACGGCGCGGCGGTCATCGGGGGTGCCGCCACCAGGTACCCGCCCGTCCTGGTGCCCGGCCGGCGCCGTACCCGCATGCCCAGCGTCTCGAAAGCCTGGGTGACCCGCGTGAGCATGGCGTCCTGCAGTGCCGGGTCCTTCGACGGCGACTCGACGGCCGCCCAGTCCAGCAACGTCGCGGTCATCGACTCCCGCCGGCCACCTACCGCCTGCTGGATGAGGCCCACGGTGGCGTCGTCCAGCGGCGCGCCCCCCGCAGCCGCCACGACTACCTCCGGAAGCCCTTGTGGTACGGGAAGGACTGGGTGTCCTTGATCTGCGCGACCCGCCCGGGATGAATGTAGGCGAGCAGCGGCGACTCGTTGATCAGGTCGTGATCATCGGTGTCGCTACTGCGCAAGGACTCCTCGGCAACGTGCGCGGCCACGACCCTGCCGATGATCAGGACGTTCTCACCGAGATCCTCGATGACACGGTCGAGCCGGCACTCCAGGTGGACCCGGCAGCCCTCCACGAGGACCCCGTCCACCTCGGTGGCCGGGTACGTGCCGAGCAGGTCCAGGGTGGGCTTGCCACCGTCGGAGTCCCGAGGTGCCGCCGCAAGGCTGGTGTAGAGCACCATGTGCGGCGTGGGGAAGCTGACCGTGAACTCCTTGGTCGCCTCGATGTTCCGGTAGGTGGTGTGCGTGGGAGCGCACACGAAGCCGAACCAGTTCTGCCAGCTCACCGGCATGGCGAGGTGCTTGGGGGCGATGTCGACCCCGCCGTCGGGGTCCTTGCTGGACACCAGCACGAGGGGCGCCACGGAGGCGAACTTCTCCCACACGGGTGCATCCAGCGGCAGTGATACCAATCCCGGTGCCTGCGTGCTCATGGCCGTCCTGACCTTGTCGGATCTCGGTGCTGCGCGCTTGGGTCTCGCTTGCGCTCTCGTCTCGTAGGGTATCCCCTCGGCACGGGGTTCATCCGCCCCTCCCGCTCCTTGGGGCACGTCCGACGATCACCAATCGGGTCCGTGAAATGGCGCGGATTCCGGCCCTTTCGCGGACCCGATTAGGGCCTGGCCGGAGGCAAGGGTAGACGCTGGGGCCTGGGGCCTGGGCGGTCCGGCTAGTGGGAACCTCTCTGCGGACCTGGGTCCGACCTGAGGGAAGCGAGAGCGTCGCGGGGGCCGTGGAGGATCAGCACGTCTCCCGCGTTCAGGGTCACCTCGGCTGTCGGGTCTGGCAGGTAGGTGTCCTCACCTCGGCGCAGTCCGAGAACTGTGACGTGAGGACTCGTCATGACAACCGAGCCGATGGTGCGCCCGGTGAGAGGACTGCCCTGCGCCACGGCCGCGGCAGTCACGGAGCGGCCCTCGCCCAGCTCCACAAGTGGCACCGACGTGACCCCCTGGTGCTCCCACACGGCCATGCGTCGTCGGACGAAGGCTCGCAGCAGGCTGCGAAACGGCCGGGTGCGCACCAGGTAGGCCTGTGCCGCCACGACCGTAACGACGATTCCTAGGCGCACGATGAGCTCGTAGAAGCCATCCGCGCCGACGAAGCCGCCTACAGCACTGGCGAGCAGGCCGACGATCCCGAGGGCGCCCGTGAGCATGACGAGCGTGGCCATCCGCCGGCGGATCGGGTGGTTCACGACGAGCTCGGACTCTCGGGTCGTATATCCGGTGCCCGTCAGAAGCGACCACGTCTGCAGCCGGGCGACCGGCTCGGACAGGTCGGTCGCCACCAGCAGCTGAACCCCGAACTCAACAACCAGAAGCACGACGAACGCCATTACCAGCAGACCGACGATGGAACCCACGTCTCCGCCTCGCCCCCTAGAAGTCGACCCGGTACTGCCCCTCGTGCTGGTCCTCCCAGGACCGGGGGTCCTCCAGCGGCTCCACGTGCGTGTGGACCTCCGCTCCGGGAAGCGCCTCGCGAAGATCGGCTTCGAGGCTCTCCACCAGGTCATGGCCGCGCTGGACCGTCCAGGCGCCCGGCACCAGGACGTGCATGGAGACGAAGCGGTGCTGGCCCGACTCCCGGGTCTGCAGCGCGTGGAAGGTCACGTCGTCACCCTCGTACCTCCGGAGAACCGCCGCAATGGTCTCGTGATCGTCCTCCGGAAGCGCACGGTCCATCAACCCGGAGGTGCTGCGCCATATCAGGCGCGCTCCGGTGACGACGATGTTCAGGCCCACGACGAGTGCGATCAAAGGGTCGAGGACATCCCACCCCGTGAGCCAGACGGCGGCAATGCCCGCCACGACACCGACGGATGTCCACACGTCGGTCATCAGGTGCTTGCCATCGGCTTCGAGTGTGATCGAGCGGTGGGTGCGGCCCGCCCGAATAAGGACCACCGCGACGGCCCAGTTGAGGATCGATGCGACAACGGAGATCGCCAGGCCTGCGCCAAGGTCCTCCAACGGACGGGGATTGAGAATCCGCTCCACTGCCACGATCACGATGAGAGTCGCCGCGACGAAGATCATCAAGCCCTCCACGAGGGCGGAGAAGAACTCCGCCTTCCCGTGGCCGAAGTGGTGCGTGGGGTCGGGTGGGCGACTCGCGATCGTGAGTGCCACCAAGGCGACCACCGCTGCCACGATGTTGACCGTCGACTCCATGGCATCGGAAAGCAGGCCGACCGAACCCGTGATTGCCCACGCAACCAGCTTCAACGCGAACACCACGACCCCGGTGGCGATCGACAGCCACGCATACCGGGTCAGGTTCTGTGCGGATCTCACCGGGACATTCTCCCAGGCGGTAGGAGCAGTCCACGGCAGGGTTCCGGCACGACGTCCCGGCACGCACACGCAGTGCCTGACCCCGGGAACTCATCAGTGCGGTTGGCGACCCCACGGGGGAAACTTGATGACCCGCTCCGCGCCGGAACGGTGAGGTGACCCCGTGAACAGGCCGCTCAGCGCCACCACGACGAGGAGCCCGATTGCTGCAACCGCGGCCAGATCCACCAGGACGCCGAGCAGCGCAACCAGGGCAATCAAGTACTCCACGCGCGCCACCTCCATCCCACGTATCCCACGTGCTCCCGAAGTCAAGGACGTACGCCAAGACGATTCGGTTCCCTGCCAGAATTCGGAATAGAGTCCAGAAGCGTGCCCGCACCGAACCGTGCGCCAGCGATAGCACCGCCGGCATCGCCGGCGAAGGCGTCACTGCCGTCACTGCGATCGGCGCAGCCGTGATGGCGCCACACGCCCTCGACATCCAGTACCCGGACGAGCTGCCGATCTCGCAGCACCGTCAGGAGATTGCCGACGCCATCCGGGAGAACCAGGTGGTGGTCGTCGCGGGGGAGACGGGGTCCGGCAAGACCACCCAGCTGCCCAAGATCTGCCTCGACGCCACCCTCGGGCTCGGGCGCGGCGACCCGGCCACAACGGGCATGGTCGGCCACACCCAGCCCCGCCGGCTGGCAGCCCGTACGGTGGCCGAGCGCATCGCCGAGGAGCTGCACAGCCCGCTCGGCGAGACCGTCGGCTACACCGTGCGCTTCACCGACCGCGCGAGCGGCCACACCCGCATACGGCTGATGACCGACGGAATCCTGCTCGCCGAGACCCGCCGCGATCCTGAGCTGCGTCGCTACGACACGCTGATCATCGACGAGGCGCACGAGCGCAGCCTGAACATCGACTTCCTGCTCGGCTACCTGACCCGGCTGCTCCCTCGGCGCCCCGACCTGAAACTGATCATCACCTCGGCCACCATCGACCCGCAGCGGTTCGCCCGGCACTTCTCCGATGCTCCGGTCCTGGAGGTGTCCGGGCGCCTGTACCCCGTGGAGGTGCGCTACCGCCCGTACGGGCAGGAGCCCGACGACGACCGCGACCAGACCCAGGCCGTCCTCGACGCCGTCTCCGAGCTCGAGCGGGCCCACCCGGGTGGTGCCGGCGTACCCGGCGACGTGCTCGTCTTCCTCTCCGGGGAGCGGGAGATCCGCGACACCGCCGACGCCCTCCGGGACTGGCTGGGCCAGGCCGACCGGCACAACACCGAGGTGCTGCCGCTGTACGCGCGGCTGTCCGTCGCCGAGCAGCACCGCGCCTTCACGCCGCACCCGGGACGCCGGATCGTCTTGGCCACCAACGTCGCGGAAACCTCGCTCACGGTGCCCGGCATCCGCTACGTGGTCGATCCCGGCACCGCCCGAATCTCCCGCTACAGCCGCCGTACCAAGGTGCAGCGACTCCCCATCGAGCCGGTCTCCCAGGCCTCCGCGACCCAGCGCAGCGGGCGCTGCGGCCGGCTGTCGGACGGCATCTGCATCCGGCTCTACAGCGAGGCCGACTTCGAGGGCAGGCCGCCGTTCACCGACCCCGAGATCCTGCGCACCAACCTGGCCGCGGTGCTGCTGCAGATGGCGGACTTGCGGCTGGGCGACGTCGCGTCGTTCCCGTTCCTGGACCCGCCAGACCGGCGAGCGGTACAGGACGGGGTCGCGCTGCTGGTCGAGCTGGGGGCGCTGGAGCCGGCGACACCGGGTCGGGGGGACGGGGAACACCGGCTCACGAAGCTCGGCCGCCGGCTGGCGCGGATCCCGCTGGACCCGCGACTGGGCCGCATGCTGCTCGAGGCGCACCGCCTCGGGTGTCTGGCGGAGGTCCTGGTGATCGTGACCGGGCTGGCGATCCAGGACCCCAGGGAGCGGCCTGCCGAGGCGTCCGGAGTCGGCGGGGCCCGGGAGGCGGCGCTGCAGCAGCACGCCCGCTTCGCCGTCCCCGGGTCGGACTTCCTCTCCTACCTCCTGCTCTGGGACTACCTCGCCGAGCAGCAGCGGGAACTGTCGTCGAGCGCCTTCCGTCGCCTGTGCCGCCGGGAGTACCTGCACTACCTGCGGGTACGGGAGTGGCAGGACCTGCACGGTCAGGTGCGCCGGGTGCTGGCCGAGATCGGGATGCGGGTGCCCGCCCGAAGGCCGGGGGCGGAATTCGACGACATGACGATCCACCGCAGCCTGCTCGCGGGTCTGCTCTCCCAGATCGGCGTGTGGGACCCCGACACCCGCGAGTACCTCGGGGCCCGTGGCGTCCGCTTCCGGCTCTCCCCCGGTTCCCGACTCGCCCGCAAGCCCCCTCGCTGGGTGATGGCCGCCGAGCTCGTCGAGACCACCCGGCTGTGGGCGCACACTGCGGCGCGGATCGAGCCGGAGTGGGTGGAGCCGCTCGCCGCGCACCTTGTCCAGCGCAGCTACAGCGAGCCCCGCTGGTCCCGCCGCCGGGGCGAGGTGCGGGCGACCGAGAGCGTGAGCCTGTACGGGCTCCCCCTCGTCACCGGTCGGTCCGTCTCGTACGGGCGGGTCGACCCGGTGGTCTCCCGGGAGCTGTTCCTCCGGCACGCGCTGGTCGAGGGGGACTGGGACACCCGGCACGAGTTCGTTGCCGGGAACCTGGCCCGCCGAGCGGAGCTCGCCGAGATCGAGGCCCGTACCCGCCGCCGCGGCCTCGTCGTGGACGACGAGGAGCTCTTCGAGCTCTACGACGCCCGGGTGCCGGCCTCCGTGGTGTCCGCGCGGCACTTCGACACGTGGTGGAAGAAGGCCCGTCGCAGGCAGCCGGACCTGCTCACATTCGGTCGTCAGGAACTGCTTCGGCCCGGGGTGGACACAGCCACCCAGACCGGTTTTCCTGACGCGTGGCCGCTGAGACACACCGCCGGCACCGGTGGGTCCGAGGATGAGCGCACCCTGGCGTTGACCTACCACTTCGAGCCAGGCGCACCGGACGACGGCGTCACGCTGCACGTGCCGGTCGGCCTGCTACCGCAGCTGTCCGTCGAGAGAATCGAGTGGCTGGTGCCCGGCCTCCGCGAGGAGCTCGTGGTCGGACTGCTGCGGTCGTTGCCCAAGGCGCTGCGGCGCAGCTTCGTCCCCGCCGGCAGGTACGCCACCGCCGTACTGGAACGCCTGGAACCCGAGGCGGGCTCACTGTTGGTGGTGCTGGCCCACGAGCTCACCCGCATGGGCGCGCCGGTCTCCCCTGCCGACTTCGACCTCGAGCGCCTCGAGCCCCATCTGCGCATGACGGTACGGGTGGAGGACGCCAGTGGGAAGGTTCTCGCGCAGGGCAAGGACCTTGCCAGGCTGCAGCGGCAGCTGGCCCCGGCAGCCCGGGCGAGCGTGGCCGGTGCCGCCGGTGACCTCGAGCAAGCCGGGCTGACGGACTGGTCGGTCGGGACCCTGCCACGCAGTGTGGAGGTCAGGCAGGGAGGGCACCTCGTCACCGGCTACCCCGCCCTGGTGGATGAACGGGGCCGCGTCGCCGTTCGGGTGTTGCTGGATCCGGGCCGGCAGGCTCGTGCCATGCGGCTCGGCACCCGGCGGCTGCTGCTGCTGACCCTGCCGTCTCCGGCTTCGACCGTGGTGTCGCGTCTCGACCGGGAGACGAAGCTGGCCCTGCTTGCTGCTCCCCATCCGAGCGCGAGTGCTCTGCTGGAGGACTGTCGCGTGGCCGCCGTGGACGCCCTGCTGGGCGACGGCGACGAGCGGATGGCCTGGGACGAGCCGGGCTTCCGCCGCCTGCAGGAGCACGTGGTGGACGGACTCGAGGACACGATGAGCGAGCTGGTACCCGCGGTCGCCCGGGTTCTGGAGTCAGCGGTGAGCCTGCGGGCTCAGCTGGACGCCCTGGCCGAGGCCGCGCGACGGAATCGAGACCTGGCCGAAGTCACCACGGACGTGACCGATCAGCTGGACGGGCTGGTGTTTCCGGGCTTCGTGACCGCGACCGGACAAACCCGGCTCGCAGACCTGCCCCGCTATCTCGCCGGCGCGCGACGCAGGCTACAACGGCTGCAGTCGACAGCCCGTCCCGAGGACACACTCGCACGCGACCTGCGACAGCTGGACCTCGTCCATGAGCTTGAGGATTCCTACACCGAGGCGGTGGAGCGGCTCTCGGCGTCTGACAGGTCGGGCCCTCGCGTCACAGAGGTTCGCTGGATGCTGCAGGAGCTCCGGGTCAGCCTGTTCGCCCAGGAGCTGGGGACGCGACAACCGGTCTCGGAGAAGCGGGTACGCCGCGCGCTGGCCGAGATGTCAGCGCACGGCTGATCCATCGGCCGTGACCCGCGGCTCGGAGCGGCCTGCCGGCCTCATCGGGCCAGGCGCAGCGAGACCGCACCACTCACCGTGAGAGCCAGACCGAGCAGCACCAGCACCATCTGGTCAGAGCCGGTGTCGGGGAGCTCCGGCTGCCCCTCTCCGCCTCCCGGCGGCTCGGGCGGTACGGGGGGCTCGGGCGGTACGGGGGGCTCGGGCGGGCCACCGGTGTCCACCTGCACGTTGCGGTACGTACAGGTGGCATCGGTCCCTGGCGCGACGATCCCCTCGACGAACCCGGTCTCCTCGTTCACGACAGTCGGCTCGATCCCCTCGCAGATGATGGACTCGGTCTTCCATCCGTCGGGGACGTCCTCGTCCACCGAGTACAGACCCGGGATCAGGTCGACGGCATGCGAGGTGTTGGAGTACCGACCCTGCTCCGAGTCGGCGACGTCGTCCCCGTCGTCGTCGAGCACGAACTGTGCGTAGAACTTCCTCAGGTATGAACTGGTGAACGGGAACGTCGTGTCTCCCTGAGGCTCAGCCTCCTTCACTATCGTGATCACGCCGAGCAGCACGTTGGTGTAGGTGCAGGTGGCGTCGGCCCCCGCAGCCAGCTCCACGATCACCCGGCCCGAGCCACGGTCGGTGACAGGTGCGTCGCAGCTGACGTCGGCTGCCCAGCCGCCCGGAACGGCCTCGGTGATGGTGAAGGCTCCGGGCGTCAGGTTCTCGAACGTTCGAGAGTCACCGTCGGTGAGAGTTGCCTCGTCGACGAAGCCGGGCCCGTTCACCCGGATGCCGAACCCGTCGGAGCCTGGCGGAAGCGTGTCCGCCGGCTCGGTCACCTTCGCCACCGTGAGGGTCGCGGGTGGCAGGGGGCGGGGCTCGTTCTCGAACGTACAGATCGCGTTGTCTCCCGGAGCCAGCTGGATCGTCACCGGGCCGCCCGCCGGACCCGGGAAGTCCTCTCCGTCCACACCGCACGTCGTCGAGACCGCCTCCCACCCGCCCGGCAGGGTCTCTGCGACCGTGTAGTCCGAACCGTCAGAGCCCGGCTCCACGTCGAGCACCGCTGAGCTCTCGTCGGGCGGTGTGAGGATCACCGGGCTCTGCATCACCCCCGGACCCTGCACATCGATCGGGAACGAGGTTCCGTCGGGCGCTGGCACGCTCTTGACGATCGTGAGCGTGGCTGGCGGCGGCGCTACATCCTGCTGCCGGTTGACGAAGGTGCAGACTGCGCGATCCCCCGGTTCCAGGGTTACCGTCGCCGAACCCGAGCCCACATCGGTCGAGGTGTCGGTGGTCCCGATGCAGTAGATCTGAAGCAGGCCCCAGCCCTCCGGATCGACGGGCAGCACCTCAGTGATCTCGTAGTCGCCCGGCTGAAGGGACCCCGAGCTCCACGCGCCTAGGTTCCCCAGCACGAACGACTCGTCGAAGCCAGCGGCGTCCCCGGCCCCACTCACCGAGAAATCGAACTCGGAGTCCTCCCCCAGCCCCCCCTTGACGACAGTCAGCGTCGGGGGCCCGAGGTTACTCACGACGCAGGAGGCCTCTGACCCCGGCAGCACCGGGAACACCGCGCCCGGGGCTGTGAGATCGAAGGTGCTGATGTCTCCCGTGGTGGGGTCGAACGCGGTGCACAGGATCGACTCCATTTCCCAGCCATCGGGCGGTGACACCTCGCTCACAACGTAGTCCTCCGCCGGCACGAGCCCGTCGAGCGCTGCGGTAGCGCTGCCCGGCACCGTCAGGGTTTCCGTGATCGACGTCGCGTCCGGGTTCTCGGTCACCAGGCCACCACCCGCTCGCGACACCGTCACGTCGAACGAGGTTGCCGGGACCGGCGCAGCAGGTGTGGTCGTCTTCGTCAGCTCCATCTCGGCACAGGGCGAGATGCTCATGGCGACAGGGCCGACGAAGTCCTTCAGTTCGGCGTTCGCGCTGAGCTGCCCGGTGCGGCTGAAGACGTACAACAGCTCGAAACCGGCGCAGCCCCCCTGCGTGAAGGCGCCTGCGTCGCCCAGGTCCAGCGCGAACTCGCCGAAGGACGGGCCGCGCTCGTCGTCGACTGCGGCCTCGAACGACGACGGGGGGATGGGCTGCGGCACCCAGGCCGACCCGTTCCACGCCAGCAGCGACACGTTCTCTCCTCCGCCCGCCGCGTCGTCGAACTCGAACGCGACGAGGCGGTCGTCGGAGCTCCCCGGAGCCGGTCCGACGAGCGGGAAGAAGACGGTTCCCTCCCCGCCCGTGGCCGCGTTGGTGTCCTCACGCTCCCAGGCCCCGTAGAGGACCAGGCTGTACCCACCATCGGCGCCGGCAGCCACGTCCAGGGCGTACCAGCCGTGGCAGAGATCGGCACTGGCCGTCACGTTGCCCGGCTCGGGCATCGGGTTCGCCAGGTCCAGGTCCTCGAGCTTTCCACTGAGCGTCGTCGGGTCGAGCACCCCGTTGCCGCAGGCATCCGGGACCTCGACGAGGTCGATCAGCGACGTCGGTGGTGCGTCCCAGTCGTTCGGCCCGGCGGTGTTCCCGTCGATCTGGAAGGCGGTGCGGCCGCCCAGCGCCGCGTGCGCAGGTGTCGGGACGACGCCTCCGACGGCCGCCACGAGGAGAGCGAGGACGACCACGAGGCGCACGGCTGTTCGCGTGCTCGGCGTGGCAGCCCACCCTCGGACCATCTGCGCTGCCTTCGCCATGTGACTGCCCGCTTCCGTTCGAGCACGTGACGCAGCCGCCGCACGCCACATGCCATCCGTCCCCGATTCCTCGGAATAATGTCATACGAGCGTCGACCCAGAAATGTCCTGGGCAGGCTGGTCAAGGACCGCCGCCAGCCGGGGTCGGAAGGATCACCTCCCGTACGACAGACGCGGGTGGGGGCCGTTGGTACCGTCCGAAGGTGTCGGACGCGCTGCTCACGGTTCTGGTCGTGGCCGCGCTCGCGACCGCCACCGGCCTGGGAGCCATGGCTGCGCTGGGCCGTCGCCCCCGGACGGTAGAACTGGCTCTGGCCGGGGCGCTGGAGGCAGTCCTGCTGGTCGCCGCCGGCTGGCTGGTGGTTGGACTCGTTCAGGGCGACAACATCGGACCGCCCGTCACCATCGTGGTCTACCTCGTGGGCACGCTCCTGATCATGCCGCTGGTCACCCTCTGGGCGCTTGCCGAGCCCACCCGTTGGAGCACCGGGGTACTGGCCGCGGGCGCGCTCGTGGTGTGCCTGCTGGCGCTTCGGATCGACCAGGTGTGGTCCGGTGTCTGAGACACCAGGCGCAGGCGAGGCGGCAACCGGCAGCGGCTTCGGCCGGGTCCTGGTCGTCGTGTACGGGGTCTTCGCCCTGGCCGCCACCGCACGGGCCACGGTGCAGATCGTCCGGGACTTCGACGCGGCCCCCGTCGCCTACTCGCTGTCCGCGCTCGCTGCCCTCGTGTACGTCGTGGCGACGGTGGCTCTTGCGGTCGGCGGCGTCCGGGCGCACCGGGTCGCGACCGTCGCCGTCCTGATCGAGCTGGTCGGCGTGCTGACCGTCGGCACCCTCAGCCTGATGGTCCCCGACGCGTTCCCGGACGACACGGTGTGGTCGGGCTTCGGGCGAGGGTACGGGTTCGTGCCGCTGTTGCTCCCGGTCGTCGGCCTGATGTGGCTCCGCCGTACCCGACCGGTGCCTCAGGGAGTCCACGGCGAGTCGGGCGGATGACCCATGGCGGCTCGCTGGAACCTCCCCCGGCGAGAAGACGTCTCAGGGATATGAGGGCCCGCATGCGGATCCGGCGGCCAGCCGCCCGGACGGCCGCCCGGTGCGTACGTCTGGTGCTGCTGGGTTCGGCGATCCTGGCTGTGAGCACGGCATGCTCGGGGGGAGACATGGGCGCAACCGGGGAACTGCAGGGCCGTACATTCCTGTCGGTCGCCGTCACCGACAACGGTGAGCCCCGACCGCTCGTGGCCGGGTCGCAGATCCGGGTGACCTTCAGCGCGGACACGGTCACCGCTACGGCGGGATGCAACACCCTGGGCGGCGCGGCAGCGCTCGAGGACGGTGTGCTGGTCGTGCCCGAGCCACTATCGACCACCGAGATGGCGTGCGAGCCAGCCGAGCTGATGGACCAGGACCGGTGGCTGGCGGAGCTGCTCACCTCACGGCCCGGGGTAACCCTGACGGACGAGAGCCTCACCCTGAGGTCCGGAGCCACCGTGGTCAGACTGGCGGATCGCACCGTGGTCGACCCCGATCGACCGGTTGTCGGGACCCTGTGGCGGCTGGACGGCCTCGTCTCCGGGGCCGGCGACGACGGCACGATGTCCAGCATCCCCGAGGGGGTCACCTCGACACTGCGCATCACCGATCAGGGGCGGCTCCAGCTCAGACCCGGCTGCAACACGGGCATGGGGTCGGTCGAGGTGGCCGAGGGAGCAGGTGCAGTGCCGGAACAGTGGGCGACCAGCCACGGGATGCTCACATTCGGGCCGATCGGCCTGACGATGATGGCCTGCCCGCCCCCCCAGATGGCCGTGGAGCAGGCAGTCACCGCCGTACTCCAGGGCGAGGTGCGCTACGAGATCGCGGGCGCCGGGATGCGACTGTACGGGACAGGTGGTGATCCTGCCGGACTGGTCTACGTCGCGGAAGACTGATATCGGGGAGAATGGAAGCGATGACGGAACAGCAACCGTACGTTGTGGTGGGGAACCAGTCCGGATTCGAGCTGCGGCGCTATCCGGACTACCTGGTCGCGGAGGTGGTCGTGACCGGATCGTTCGAGTCGGCCGGCAACCGGGCATTCCGCTCGCTGGCCGCCTACATCTCCGGGCGCAACAGGTCCCGGGCCTCGATCAGCATGACCGCCCCGGTGCTCCAGGAGGGGGAGCGCCTCGCGATGACAGCACCCGTGTTGCAGGAGGGTGCGGCAAACAGCGCCACGGTGGCGTTCGTCATGCCCGCCTCCCTCGACCCCAGGTCGGTGCCTGCCCCCGAGGATCCGCGCGTCACGACTCGACTGGTAGCCGGCCACTTGGCAGCCGCGGCTCGATACTCCGGACGGTGGTCGGAGCGGGCGTTCCGGGAACACGAGGCAACGCTGCTCGAGCGGCTGCCAGCAGCCGGTCTTCGCCCGGTCGGGCCCACCCGGTGGGCTCGCTACAACCCCCCGTGGACACCGTGGTTCCTGCGGCGCAACGAGGTCATCGTGCCCGTGGCGGACGCAGCCGGCACCGCTCAGGCGGACACCGGAACGACCTGAACGATCTTGGACGAAACGGACGGCTAGAGTCTTCGCCACGCGGCGCGACAGCGCCGCTGGTAGGAGCGCAGCATGGACGTCCTCCAGGAATCCCTCATCGACCCGGTCAGCGCATTCCTGTGGAACTACGTACTGGTCTACCTGCTCATCGGTGCCGGGATCTACTTCACTATCCGAACGAGGTTCGTGCAGTTCCGCCTCTTCGGCCGGATGCTCAAGCTGATCACGGAGTCCCGCGCCGGAGCCGAGGGCGGCATCTCCTCATTCCAGGCGTTCTCGGTGGGCCTGGCCAGTCGGGTCGGCACCGGCAACATCGCGGGTGTCGCGATCGCCCTCACCCTCGGCGGGCCCGGGGCGGTGTTCTGGATGTGGATGGTCGCCCTGCTGGGCATGGCCACGGCGTTCGTCGAGTCCGCCCTGGCCCAGGTCTACAAGATCCCCTGGGAGGACAAGAGCTTCCGAGGTGGGCCGGCGTACTACATCCAGCGTGGGCTCGGCTCCCGTACCTGGGGTTCCATCTTCGCCCTCCTGCTGATATTCGCCTTCGGAATCGCCTTCAACATGGTGCAGGCCAACACGATCAGCGATGTCATCAACGACCGGGTCACCGAGGGCTGGGTGGCGCTGATCCTGATGGTGCTGGTCGCGCCGGTGCTCTTCGGTGGGATCAGGCGGGTCGCGACGGTGGCGGAGAAGATCTTCCCGCCGGCGGCGGCGATCTACGTGCTGATGGCCGTGGTCGTGATCGCGCTGAACATCACCGAGATCCCCGGGGTCATCGGCGACATCGTGGGAGCCGCCTTCGGGCTCGGCGAGGCGGCGGCCGGCATTGCCGGCGGCATCGCGGCGGCAATGCTCAACGGTGTCAAGAGAGGGCTGTTCTCCAACGAGGCCGGCATGGGCAGCGCACCCAACGCCGCAGCCACAGCGACCACGACCCACCCCGCCAAGCAGGGCCTGATCCAGTCCCTGGGTGTGTTCGTCGACACCATCCTGGTGTGCTCGGCGACCGCCTTCATCATCCTGCTGGCGGGACCGAGCGTGTACGACCCGGGCACCACCACGGACACGCAGGGCGCCAGCCTCACCCAGGCAGCGCTGACGGAGCACTTCGGCAGCTGGAGCGCCTGGGTGCTGGCCGCCATCGTCACGGTGCTCGCCTTCTCCTCGATCCTGGGCAACTACTCCTACTCGGAGGGCAACCTCGAGTTCCTCGGCGTCGGCAACCGAGGTCTGACCGTGTTCCGGTTCCTGGTCCTGCTCGCGGTCGGCATCGGCTCGATGCTGGCGCTCGAGCCGGTCTGGGCGCTGGCGGACGTCGGGATGGGTCTGATGGCCGTCGTGAACCTGGTGGCCATCCTGCTCCTGTTCCCGATGGCGCTAGGCGTCCTCAAGGACTTCGAGGCGCAGTGGCGCGTGCGGCACGACGCCGACTTCGCACCGCAGGGCAACGAGTTCCTTCCCAAGGCGGTCGAGTCAGACGCCTGGCCGCCGCCCTGGCACCAGGGGTCGGAGGAGTCCGTACCTGCGGGTGGGTCCGATCCTGCAGGTAGGTCCGGGGAGAGCCCCGGGACGACGCAGACGTGAGCCGTCGGCCGGCCGCCGGCGGCGGGCACTGGGTGGAGGTGGCGCCCGAGCGCCTCGAAGGATGGCTGGCGAGGTTCGCAGACCAGCACGGCGCGTGCCGCTGCCGGGCGGACGACATGCTCGTGACCCTGACTGCCGCCGACGGCGCGGTCGCGGAGTGCCACGTGCCGTTCCCGCCCCTGGCTGTCGAGCCCGGAGCGCCGTACGGCGGGCTGCCCGGACATGCCCTGCGGGACCGTCGGGTCGGCGTGCTGCTGGTCCGCAAGGGCGGGTACGCGGCCGGAGTCTTCGACGGCCGGGCGCTGCAGTCCTCCAAGGTCGGCACGCGACGCGTGCAAGGCCGCTCGGCCGCCGGAGGCCAGTCCCAGCAGCGCTTCGCCCGACGCCGGCAGGGTCAGGCGAGGGTCGCGAACGAGGCTGCCGCCGAGACGGCTGCGCGGGTGCTCCTCCCGGCTGAGGGCACCTTGGAAGCCCTGGTGCTCGGCGGCAGTCGGGTGGCTGTCGGCGAGGTACTCGAGGACCCTCGGCTGAAGGGACTGCAAGCGCTGACCGTCGAGCCCTTCCTGGACGTACCGGACCCCCGCCTGCGGGTCCTGACCGAGACGCCGAAGAGCTTCCGCGCGGTACGGATCCGGGTCGTCGAACCCCCGTCCGCCGCCGAGGATGAGTGAGCAGGTCCGCACCGCCTGCCGGCCGGCGACGCCTGGTCAGGGACTGCGGGTTCGCCAGCTTCCTGTGGCGAAGGCCTCGTCGAGAATATCCGTCAGCACCTGGTAGCTGGTGTCCAGGCTGCGCGGGATCCCGAACCCGCCTGCCGCTTCGAGGCTGACGAACCCGTGCAGAGCGCTGCGCAGGCACCGGGCGGCGTCCACCGCGTCCTCGCCCTCGAGGCCGTAGCCGGCGAGAACCGCGAGGACGATACCGAGGACGTCGTCCGAGGCCGCCCGCCGCTCCGCGTCGGCGGGACCGGTGGCAGGTGCGCGCACGGTGGCCGAGTAGCGCCCGGGATGGGCACATGCCCACTCCCGGAAAGCGGAGGCCAGCGAGCGCAGTGCGTCTCCGCGTGCCTTGCCCACCGTGGCGCTCGCGAGAGCGGCGTACATCTCCCGCAGCCCCAGTACGGCCAGGTCGCGACGCAGCCCGTCGAGTCCGTCCACGTGCTTGTACAGGCTGGGCTGCCGTACCTCAAAGTGCTCCGCAACAGCCGCCAGGGTCAACCGGTCAAGACCCATCTCGTCGGCCAGCACCGCGGCCTGTTCGACGACGAGCGCGCGGTGAAGCCCCGCCCTAGGCATGGGGTCGGCTGACCGGCGCCACGCCCGCGAGGAACTCGAGCACCCGCGGGGCGACGACCTCCGGGTACTCGGCGTGTGGGTAGTGGCCTGCCCCCGGAACCATCAGGACGTCGCCCGCCAGCCGCTCGGCGACGAAAGCAGCTTCCGCGGCCGGGTCCGGCCAGTCGGGATCAGCACTGCCCATCACCACCAGCGTGGGACTGTGGACCTGGTGCAGCCGTGCTTCCACCGGATGGTGCGAAGTACGCGTGGTCAGCACGAACGCCTTGCGGTGACCGGGCCGTGACAGGCTTTCCTTGAGTGCGGCCCGCTGGGCGTCGAAGTCGTCGGGCTTGCGACCCGGGTAGAGCGTGGGCAGGTACGAGCGCCACGCGGCCGAGGCCCAGGGTCCGCTGATCAGCGCGCGGAACAGCATCGCCTTGATGGCAGGGACGTCTCCGTTGCGCACGAACGGGCCCGTCAGCACCAGGCCGCTCACCGCGGACGGCCGCTCGGCGGCCGCCCAGACCGCCGAGCCGGAGCTCATGGAGCTGCCGACCAGCACGGCGGAACCGTCGGGTCCCGCCAGGTGGGCCACGAGCGCCAGCATGTCTCCGGCCGTGGCCACGTCGTCGTACCGGGTGAAGGTGGCGTCGCTGTCCCCGTGACCCCGCAGGTCCATCACGGCAACCCGGTAGCCGGCGGCTGCCAGGGCAGGGGCGAGGAACCGGTACGAGGACCGGAGGTCCCCCATGCCCGGTGCCATCAGGACGAGCGGACCGGCGTCTCCGCCCCACACCTCGTAGGCGATACGACCCTCGTCGCGGTCCAGATAGGCGACGGGAGCGGCAGACGGTGTCGACTGCTGGCTGTGTGTCATAGGCAAAAGGCTATGTCTATTAGCCGCCTTGTCAAGCAGAGCCTGGCGACCGGATCGCCCCGGCCGAGAGCCTGGGACACTCAGGGGGTGGCGTCCTCCTACGACGCGGTGGTGGTCGGGTCCGGGCCGAACGGTCTGACGGCGGCCATCACGCTTGCCCGCAGCGGGCTGTCGGTGCTGGTCGTCGAAGCCCAGTCCGCAATCGGCGGTGGGCTGCGCTCGGCGGAGGACACCCTGCCCGGGTTCGTCCACGACCGGGGTGCCACCGTGCACGCCCTGGCCCTGGCCTCTCCCGTGATGCGTGCGATGCCGCTGGCCGAGCACGGTTTGCGGCTGGCGCACCCAGCCAACCCGCTGGCACATCCGCTGGATGGCGGACGTGCGGTGCTGACCCGCCGAGACGTGGCAGCGACGGCAGCTGGACTCGGGCCGGACGAGAGGTCCTACCTGAGGCTGATGGGACCCCTGGTGGACGCCTCCGACGAGATTCTCGCCGATGTCCTTGCGCCGGCCCGCTTTCCGCGCCACCCGGTGGCGCTGGCCCGCTTCGGAGTCCGCGGGGCCTGGTCGTCGGACGCGCTCGGGCGGATGCTCTTCGATACCGAGGCGGCGGAGGCACTGCTGGCGGGGGCAGCGGCGCACAGCATGCTGCCCCTGTCGTCCCCTCTCAGCGCGGCGGTGGGGCTGGTCCTCGGCATGACGGCTCACTCGGTCGGGTGGCCGGTGGCGGTCGGTGGGTCGCAGAGCGTCGCCGACGCTCTCGCCTCCTACCTTCGGACCCTGGGCGGCACGGTCCGTACCGACCATCCCGTGGTGACGCTGGACGACCTGCCCCGGGCCGCGGTGGTCATGCTCGACACCCCACCCAGTACCGTGCTGCGGCTCGCGGGGTCGTCCCTGCCCGCCGGCTACCGACATCGCCTGGAGAGGTTTCGCTACGGAGCAGGCGTGTTCAAGATCGACTGGGCGCTCGACGGTCCCGTGCCCTGGACCCACCCCGACGTGGCGACGGCGGCAACCGTGCATCTCGGCGGGACCCGGCGGGAGATCTCTGCGGCCGAGGCCGAGGTGATGCGCGGCGGCCACCCACGGCATCCGTACGTTCTCCTCGTGCAGCCAACGGTGGCCGACCCCTCCCGTGCTCCGGCCGGCCAGCACACGCTGTGGGCGTACACGCACGTGCCCGCCGGTTCCCCGGTTGACATGGCTGCGCGGGTCGAGGCGCAGATCGAGCGGTTCGCGCCGGGCTTTCGCGACCGGGTGCTGGCCCGGCGCACCTGGTCCCCGGCCGACCTCGAGCGCTCCAACCCCAGCTTGCTGCGCGGCGTCATCAGCGGCGGCAGCCAGGACCTCCGCCAGGTCTTCACCCGGCCGGTCGGGCTCGGCCAGGTGTTCGACCCGTACCCGGTCCCGGCAGCGTCCGGCTCGCGGGTCGGCCGCGCTCGCGCCCGGCTGTTCCTGTGCTCGTCCTCGACGCCACCGGGAGGCGGCGTGCACGGCATGTCGGGCTACTGGGCCGCACGCTCCGCGCTGACCGGGGTCTTCGGGCTCACGCCGCCGCCTCCGGGGCGGTAGCACCGGCCTTCGGCCTGTCGGCACCGCCCAGCCAGGCCGGCGGACGCAGCCGCTCCAGCGGCAGGAACGCCGCCAGCGCCACCAGGTGCGGCCAGAAGGCGATGCCCAGGGCCAGGAACGTCATCGCGTGGAAGCCGTACAGGCCGAGCACGAGGTAGAGCCGCACCCGCTCGCTGCGCAGGAACAGCAGAACCGGGCTGGCCAGCTCGAAGATCACCGTGAACCACTGGAACGCCACGAGGACCGCGGGGACCTGCAGCGTCCAGTCCACCAGCATGGATCCGCGCCGGATCACCGCACGCGCGTACGTGCCGCTGTTGACCCATCCGAAGCCACCGAAGCGGATCTTGGCGATGGCGGCGAGAAAGTACGTGAGCACCACTGACACCTGGACCGCGCGCAGCGCCCAGCCTGCCGCCTGCGTCGTGGTCCGATCTCCGAGACGGGCCCCGGCCACCGTGGGCAGCACGAACAGCAGAACCAGGAACGCGAAGCGGTCGTGGTCGACCTTGCCGTAGGACATCGCCACGACCATCCACCACAGGTAGAGCAGAGCGACCGCGAGGCCGAGCGCGCGTACCAGGACGTCCAGACGCGCCGCGCGTCGCATGTCCGTACCCGAGATCCTGGGCGCGAGCAGTGCCAGCAGGGCAGCGCCCACCGCGGCCAGCAGCAGCACAAGGCCACCCAGCGGAACGAGCGTGGCGGTCGGATCGGGCAGTCGCAGGACCCGAGCGACCTCCAGTGGCCGGTAGAACTCGCCCGGGACAGCCGCATGACGCGGGGCCCAGTAGGTGATCAGGTACATGTCGAAGGGGATGAACAGGTACGCCAGCACCCGTAGCGCAGCAACGCGGCCCAGCGGCTGCGGAGCGAACCACCAGCCCGACATCGCGGCGCCTGCGCGGAGCGTCACGGCGCCACCCACACTGCCTGCACCGTCTCGCTGGGCTCCCCGACCGCCCGGCCGTCCTTCATCTCGACGCGGGTCGCGACCATGCGGACCTCCGCGATCTCCGGGGTCTCGGGCGAGACCCGGCGATACTCGCGGACCAGCACACCGAGGAGCTCGGGGTTCTCGCGCACCAGCG
Organism: uncultured Actinomycetota bacterium; assembly: GCA_963752715.1. Taxonomy (GTDB): domain Bacteria; phylum Actinomycetota; class Actinomycetes; order Mycobacteriales; family CAVVZQ01; genus CAVVZQ01. Next base: position 50,126 of record CAVVZQ010000001.1, read on the forward strand.
GTGCCTGGCCCTCCAGCTCGGCCCGGCGCAGCCCCAGCACCCGGTCGGCGTTCAGCGGGATGACATCGCCGTCGGCTGTGACCGCCTCGAGGGAGAGCACGCTGACGGTCGCGTCGGGCGAGGTGGCGCGGGCGTACATCCGAAACGGGCCGAACGGGAACCACTCGTCCGTGCCGACCAGCGACCCCGCCGCGACCAGCGCCAGGACCAGTACTGTCAGGACCAGCCGCCAGGTTCGTGACCGGCGCCCCAGCGTCCCGGTCACCCCCGCACCCGACGACCTGCCCATCGCCACAGGCTAGCCACCAGACCTGCCCCGGGGCTGCGGATTCATGTCACCATCCGGGAGTGGACAACGACGCCAGCCCCCCGTTCCCCCGCCTGGGCCGCCGTGGTGAGGGCTGGGTGGCCGCGCAGTTCGGACTGATCGGCGCGGTGGCCGTGACCAGCTGGCTGGGACCACCGTGGTCGGTCTGGTCACCGGGCTCGGCGGTCTGGCGCTATCCGCTGGCTGTGACACTCGGCCTGGGCGCCGCGGCGCTGGGCGGTCCCGCGCTGGCCCACCTCGGGAACTCCCTCACCCCCTACCCCCGGCCCCGCGAGAACGGGACGCTGGTCGCCCACGGCGTCTACCGCCACGTGCGACACCCCATGTACGGGGCGGTGCTGCTGGGGTCCACCGCGCTGGCCCTGATCGGCTCTCCGCTGGCCCTCGTCCCAGCAGGTGTGCTTGCACTCGAGCTCGAGGCCAAGCGTAGGGTCGAAGAGCACTGGCTGGAGGATCACTACGAGGGGTATCGGGCCTACCGCGCCCGCACCCGGTGGAGAATGGTTCCAGGACTCTGGTGAACGAGGGCGTGCCCGATGCGCAGCGTGGAGGAGATCCTGCGCCGGTACCGACCGGCCCCGGCGCCGGGCGCCGCTGCTCCCGCGGGAGTTCCGACAGACCGCTCCGCGGAGCGGGCATCTGAGCTGGCGCCGGTCTTCGCCGCACTGGCCGACACCGTCGCCGAGGCGCAGCGGCGCGTGGCGGCGGCGCAGATGCAGTCCTCGCAGATCCGCCTCCGTGCCGCAGAGGAGGCGCGGGACATCCGGGCGGCCACCGACGCGTTGGCCGAGCAGGAGCGCGCCGCGGCAATGGTCCGGATCCGCCACCAGTCCACCCGCGAGCGGTCTCAGCTGCTCGCCGAGGCCGAACAGGAAGCCGAGCGCATCCGTCAGGTGTCCCTGGCCCGAATCGACGCGCTGGTCGAGCGTGTGATGGCCGACCTGGCCAACCTGACCCGAGCCCCGGCACGCGAGGCCCTGCCATCGCGTGAGGACCTGCCATCGCGCGAGGACCTGCCATGAGGCCGGGCTGGAACGCCGCTGCCACCCGCGGGCGACTGCTGTTGTCCCGGCGCCTGGGCAAGGACCGATCGCACGAGCTCTCCCGAGCCGGCTGGCCCGAGGGCCGGGATCTGCTCGCCGCCAGCGGCTACGGGCACTACCTGCCTGCCGGCGCCAGTCCTCGGCAGGCAGGCTTCGCGGCTCGGCACACCTGCCTGTGGAACCTCCGCGTGCTCGCAGGCTGGGCGCCGCCCCGGGGGGCGGACGTGATCCGTGCCGTGGTCGCCCTGCTCGAGATCGAGGCGGCGCTGGACCATCTCGCCGCGCTGTCAGTCACAGGATCCGCCGCACAGCCGGCCACGCTGCCCGGCGCCGCCGAGCCTCTCTCCGCCGACTGGTACGAGCCGGGGCAGCTGTCGACTGCCTGGCGGGCGATCAGCAGCGCCCCCGATCCGGAGGCCTTCCGCAGCGCGCTCGCGGCGTCGGTGTGGCACGACCCGGGTGCCGTGGACGCGGCCAGCGTCGCCACGACCATGTGGGCTCGTTGGGCAGTGTGGGTCGCGGAGGCGGTGCCCGGCGCGCATGGCTGGGCGCAGGGCTACGCGGCCCTGGCCGCCGCCCGGGTGCTCGCCGGTGGTCGGCGGTGGGCCGACCTTCCGGACGGGGCCAGGTCCGACCTCGAGATGCTGCTCGGACGTCGTCTCGGCGAGGCGGACACGTGGCGTGCGCTGCCGGAGCTCCTGCCGGCCGACAGCCGCTGGCTGCTCGCCGGGATCACCTCGACGGATCAGCTCTGGCTGGCCGAAGGCCGCTGGTGGGCACGCGTCCGGGAGGACTCCGCGGACGCACTGACCACCAGCCGCGACGGCGCGGCCATCACGGGTGCTGCTGCCGCGCTGCTGATGGAGGACGCCTGGCGGGTGGAGGCCGCTCTGGAGGCAGCGCAGTGGGGGCCGGCCGGAGCGGAGGTCTTCGATGCCGTGGCGTGAGCGCCTGCTGCCCCGGCGCATGGCGCGGGTGGCCGTCGTGGCACCGCAGACGCGCTGGCGTCCGGTGATCGCCGCAGTCGCCGACAGCGGCCTGCTCGAGCCCGACCCGCGGGAGGGGTCCGAGCGCGAGATCGAGAGGCCTCGAACGCCGCCTCGGATCGACGCGTCCGGACCGCTCTCCGACGAGCAGGCTGCGGCGCGCCCTGATCTGGCAGCCGGCGAGGCGGAGATCGCCCGTGTCACTCTCGCCTCGGAGGCTCGCGACGGTGTGACCGCTCTGGTGGGCTGGGCCGAAGCGGCGCGCATGGCCGAGCTGGCGGGCCTGGTGCAGCCATACGGCGGCACCGTGGTGGAACTGGCGACACCGCCCGGCGCCGAGCCCCCCACGCTGCTGAGCGGGTCCGACACCTCACCGGTTCGACCGCTCGTCGACACCTACGCCACGGTTCCCTACCGTGACGTGGACCCGACCTGGTTTGCGGTGGGCGCGTACGTCCTGATGTTCGGCATGATGTTCGGCGACGCCGGCCACGGGCTGCTCGTGGTCGCGGGCGCGCTGTGGCTGCGCCGGACCCGGCGGCCGTGGGCTGCCCCCGGTGCCCGGGTCTGGCCGGTGATCGCCGCCATGGGTGTCTCGGCCACCTTCTTCGGTCTGCTTTACGGCGAGTTCTTCGGCCCGACCGGGGTCATCCCGGCGCTGTGGATCGAGCCGCTGGAGGAACCGGTACGACTCATGGTCGCCGCAGGCGGGGTGGGCGCCGCTCTGCTGGCCATGAGCTACCTGATCGGCATCGTCAACCGGTGGCGCGAGGGCGGGCCAGGGTTCGCGATCTACGCTCCGAGCGGGATCGCCGGACTGCTCCTCTTCCTCGGCATCGCGATGATCGCCGGCGGTCTGTGGTGGCAGGTCACGGCACTGTGGGGACTCGGCGCGGTGAGCGCGATCGTGGCGCTGGCTCTGGTGGCGATCGGACGGCGTGCCATCGCTGAGGAGGGCGCAGCCGGAGTGGTCGAAGCGGCTGTCGAGACCTTTGACGTGCTGGTACGGCTCGGATCCAACATCGTCTCCTTCGCTCGGCTGGCCGCCTTCGGCCTGATGCACGCCGCTCTGGGAGCGGTGGTGTGGGACGCGACCACCGCGCTGTGGGGCCCGGGCATCGGCGCGCTCGCCGCGATCGTGGTCTTCGTCGTCGGCAACGCGGTCAGCTTCGCCCTGGAGGCCCTCATCGCCGCCGTTCAGGCGCTTCGACTTGAGTACTACGAGCTGTTCTCCCGGGTGTTCGTCACCGAGGGCCGGCCGTTTCGTCCGTGGCACGTGCCGTACGCCGACAAGGAGGCTCCATCGTGACTGTGTGGCTGTTGGCACTACCCCTCGCCGTGCTGGCGGGGGCTGGCCTCGTCGCCGTCACCCGGCGGCACCCCGCGGTCGCTATCCGTGCCGTCACGCTGGTCACCGCACTCGTCGCGCTGGCATCGCTGGCGTTCCTGGCGCTGGCTCTCACCAGCGAGACCGGGTCGGCGACCACCGGGGTGGAGGTCGCCGCGACCAGCGGCACCGATAGCGGCGACACCGACGCCGGCCCGGACACGACCAGCCCACACGACTCCGGGACAGCAAGCGAGACGCAGCTGCAGGCCGCCGACTCCACGACGACGACCGACCAGCCAAAGAACGGCAGCGCGCTGATCGCGGCGGCGATCGCAGTCGCCGGCTCCGCGCTGGGGGCGGCGTTCGCGGTCGCGTACACGGGGTCCGCGGCCCTGGCCGCGATCAGCGAGAGGCCCGAGATGTTCGGCAGAGCGATGGTCATCGTCGGCTTGGCCGAGGGCATCGCCATCTACGGACTGATCATCTCCGTCATTCTGATCGGACAGGCATGAGCCGGATTGCCGTGCTCGGTGAGTCCCCGACGGTCGACCTGTTCGGCCCGGCCGGAGCTGTCGTGGTGACCGCCGAGGGCGCCGAGCAGGTCCGCACAGGATGGCAGCGGCTTCCCGACGACGTCGAAGTCGTTCTGCTGACCGCTGCGGCCGCCGGACACCTGGATCCTGTCGGGCTCCGCCGGGCGGAGCATCCCCGGCGACTGGTGGTGGTCATGCCGTGAACCTGGACCCGGTACGTGCGGCCCTGCTGGCCGACGCCGACATGGAGGCGGCCGACCTGATCGACGCAGCCCGTGCCGAGCAGGCGGACACGCTGGGGAGCGCGCGTCGGGACGCCGAAGAACGGATCAGGACGGCACGTGCCGAGGGCCTTGCCGCCGCCGATGCCGCCGCGGCCGAACAGCGGGCCCGCACCCGCCGGGAGGCCCGCGAGATCGTGCTGGCGGCCCGTCGAGCCGTCTGGGAGCAGGCACGGGAACGGCTGCGTACGGCCGCGGGACAGCGGCGCGAGCAGCCGGGTCTGACCGAGGCACTGGCGGGACTCGCGCGGGAGCAGCTGGGTGACGACGCTGCTGTCAGCGTGGACACCGACGTCGGCGGCGTGATCGCCACGCACGGCTCCCGATCGGTCGACTACCGGCTCCCCGCGGTCGCCGACCGACTCCTGGACGCCCACCGCGAGGAGGTCGGGGGGCTGTGGGAGTGAAACCGCCCGCCGACACGTCCGGCCGGATCCGCCGGATCAACGGTCCGCTCGTCGAGGTGGACGGGCTGCCTCCCACCGTCGCACTCGCCGACACCGTCGAGATCGGCAGCCGCAACCTCGTGGGTGAAGTGGTGCACGTGAGCAAGGACCGCATCACCGTCCAGGTGTACGAGAGCACCGCGGGGGTGCGAGCGGGGGAACGGGTACGGGCCAACCCGTGGCCGCTGTCCGCTCCGCTCGGGCCGGGGCTGCTGGGCCGGGTCTTCGACGGCATCCTGCGGCCTCTGGACGAAGCCCCCACCTGGCTGGTTCCCGGTGGGCAGCGCAGCCGCTCCCGGTCCATGCGGTTCGAACCACTCATCGAGTCCGGGGCGCAGGTGGGCCCGGGCACCAGGATCGGGACGGCGGTTACCAGCACGGACATCGAGGAGGCAGTCGTCGTCCCTCCCGGCGTAGCGGGCAGCGTCGACTGGGTGTCACCACCCGGCGAGACGGACTCGGGCGGCTCGGTGGCGACAGTCGCGGGTCGGCAGGTACCTGTGGTCCAGCACTGGCCGGTGCGGACGCAGCGACCTCATCTCGAGCGGCTTCGGACCGACGTGCCACTGACAACCGGTCAGCGTGTGCTCGATGTGCTCTTCCCGGTGGCACAGGGATCGACCGCTGCCGTGGTGGGCGGGTTCGGTACCGGAAAGACCGTGCTGCTGCAACAGATCGCCAAGTGGTGCGACGCCGATGTGATCGTCTACGTGGGGTGCGGGGAACGCGGCAACGAGCTCGCGGACACCCTCGACGAGCTTCGCCGGCTCGAGGACCCACGGACCGGCCGCATGCTGATGGAGCGCACCGTGATCATTGCCAACACCTCGAACATGCCGGTGATGGCGCGGGAAGCGAGCATCTACACCGGCATGACGGTGGCAGAGTACTTCCGGGACCAGGGCCTGCACGCGGTACTGATCGCGGACTCGACCTCACGCTGGGCGGAGGCGCAGCGGGAGTTCGCGTCCCGTCTCGGCCAGCTGCCGGCCGAGGAGGGCTATCCCGCCGGCCTTGCCAGCGCCCTGGCAGCCTTCTACGAGCGGGCCGGCCGGGTACGCACCCTGAGCGGGGCCGAGGGCTCCGTCACCGTCGTCGCGGCGGTCTCCCCGCCCGGCGGTGACCTGACTGAACCGGTGACGGCACACACGCAGCGGTTCGTACGCTGCCTGTGGACGCTGGACCGCGACCTGGCGTACGGGCGGCACTACCCGGCGGTCTCCTGGCGCTCGTCCTTCTCGCGCGATGCCGACGGGCTGACCAGCTGGTACGTCGAGCAGGGGGATCCGGGCTGGCAGGCGCGCCGGACCCGGACGGCGGCCCTGCTGGCGCAGGCCGACCACCTGCGCTCGGTCGCCGAGCTCGTCGGGGAGGCGGCACTGCCCGGCCATGAGAGGGTCGTGCTCCTCGCCGCCCGGCTGGTGCGCGACGGGGTGCTGCGGCAGAGCGCACTGGACGCCAACGACGCCGCCTGCGGGACCGCCAAGCAGGCAGCGCTGTTCGACGCCGCACTCGCCGTACACGATGCGGCTCAGCGTCTGGTCGATGCCGGTCGGCCCGCGGCCGTGCTGGAGGAGGTCGACCTCTCACGGCTGGTGCAGGCGGCGAGCCAGGTCGGACGCGACGATGCCGCCGGTGTGGCGCGCCGCCGGGACGAGGTCCTGGCCCTCCTGACGAGGGAGCAGGACTGATGGCGCGCGCGGGCGGAGCAGGCCCGGACCCGCTGCGGGCCCCTGTGGAGTACCACGACATCACAGAGGTGTCCGGGCCCCTGATGGTCGTCTCAGGAGTCTCCGATGTCGGCTGGAACGACTATGCGGAGGTTCGGCTCGAGTCCGGGGAACGCCGTCACGCCCTCGTGCTGGAGGTCTCGGACACGCGTGCCGTGGTCCAGGTGCTGGAGGGTACGCAGGGGCTGGACCTGCAACGGCCCAGGGTGGCCTTCAGCGGGGCACCGCTGCGTGTTCCGGTCGGCCCCCAGTGGCTCGGCCGGACCTGCAACGGCACCGGCCAGCCGCTCGACGGCGGTCCCCCGATCTCCGGGGAGGACGACGCCGACGTCAACGGGGCGCCCATGAACCCGGTGCAGCGCGACACTCCCCGGGACCCGATCCTGACCGGCGTCTCGGTCATCGACGGGCTGACGACACTGGTACGTGGACAGAAGCTGCCGATCTTCTCGGTGGGCGGCCTCCCCCACCTGGAGCTCGCGACCCAGGTCGCGGTGCAGGCCCACACCGACGACGGGTCCTTCGCGGTGGTGTTCGCCGCGATGGGCATCAGCCACACCGACGCGGAGGCGGTGCGGGACCGTCTGGAGGCCCGGGCCCGGGCCGAGGACCTCGCGGTTCTCCTCAACACCGCCGACGATCCGGTGATCGAGCGCATCCTGACCCCCCGCATCGCCCTCACGGTCGCCGAGCACCTGGCCTACCAGCAGGGTCGGCACGTGCTCGTGGTCATGGCCGACATGACCTCCTACTGCGAGGCGGTACGGGAGGTCGGCGCCGCACGCGGGGAGATTCCGGGCCGGCGGGCCTATCCCGGCTACCTCTACAGCGACCTCGCCTCGCTCTACGAGCGCTGCGGGCGGCTGCGGGGCCAGCCCGGCTCGGTTACCCAGATGCCCGTCCTGACGATGCCCGGCGGCGACATGACCCACCCGGTCCCCGACCTCACCGGGTACATCACCGAGGGCCAGATAGTGCTGACCGAGGAACGCCACGTGCGGGGCGTCTACCCGCCCGTGGAGCCGCTGTCCTCGCTGTCGCGCCTGATGCGGCGCGGCGCCGGGCCCGGCCGGACCCGAGGGGACCATCTCGACCTGGCCGCTCAGCTGCTCGCTCTGCTCGCCCGGGCCCGGGACATCGCGGAGCTCGCCGACCTGCTGGGAGACGAGGCACTCTCGGAGACCGAGCGGCGCTACCTGTCCTTCGCGAAGGCCTTCGACGAGCACCTGGTGAGTCAGCGCAGGGACGAGGACCGCCCGCTGGCCGAGACGCTCGACCGGGGCTGGCAGGCCGCGGCGACGCTGCCCCGCCGGGAGCTGACGATGGTTCCCTCCGACACCCTCGCCGCGCGCTACCCGCAGGCCAGCCAGGACGCCGGGAGCCCCGCTCCGGAGGGCCGACCGTCATGACAGCCGTACGCACGCCCCCCGGCCGCTCGGGCCGCCTCTTCCTGGCGCAGCGACTGCTGGCGGCCCGGCGTGCGGCCGACCTGCTGGAGCGGAAGCGACGGGTGCTCCTGCGGGAGCAGCGCCGGCTCGCACAGGTGCAGGAACGTACCGGTGTCGCCTGGTCGGACACCTGCTCCGAGGCTCATCGCTGGTCCGTCCGCTCGCTGGTCGTCGGGGACCGGGGCCAGGTACGGCGAAGCGTGCCCGGCCGGTACGCCCGTGCGGATGTGAGCTGGGAGACCCGGATGGGGGTGAGCTACCCGGCGACCACCCGGACCGATCTCCCGCCGCTCCCAGCGCTTCCGGAGGGAGGGTCGGCTGCCTTCCCACCGGCCGTCGCCGCCTGTGGAGACGTGCTCCGCGCCGGAGTCGCGCACGCCGCGGCGCTCACCGCGTACCAGCGGGTGTCCGACGAGCTCGACCACACCCAGCGGCGGCTCCGAGCGATCCGCAACCGGTGGATTCCCCGGCTGGAGGAACAGCTCCGCCTCGTGGACGTCACGCTGGACCAGGCGGAGCGTGAGGAGCTGGCGCGACTGCGCTGGACAGGAGACCCACCATGAGGCTTGAGCGCATCCTGTTGGCGGTGGAAGACTCGCCCGCCGGTCTGGCCGCGGCGCGTACCGCCATGGCGCTGGCGGTGGAGTGGAGCGCCACGGTCCGGGCGCTGTGCGCGCTCCAGGACGGTGACGTGGCCCGCTCCCTGGCGCCCGCGCGCGGCTCGGGCCCCGAGGACCGGCTCGCCGTGAGCGCGACATCGATCCTGAACTGGGTCGCGAACCTGGCGAAGCAGCGGTCCGTACCGTGCGAGACCGTGCGTCGCTCGGGAGACCCGTTCCAGCTGGTGCTCGCCGAGGCCCGGAAGTGGGACGCCGACGTGATCGTCATCGGTCGTGCCAGCGCCACCGGCCCCGCGTCGGCGTACCTGGGCAGCGAGATCGAGCGGCTGATCGAGTTCACGGACCGCCCCGTGCTGGTCATACCGGCTCCCCCGGCCTGATGCAGGAAAGCGGCAGGACCGCCCCCCGGACCGCTGCAGGACCGCCGGTGTGACTGCTGTTGGACCGCCCGCGTGACCGCCCATGGCACCGCCCGCGTGACCGCCCATGGCACCGCCCGCGTGACATAGTGGGGCGGTGGTTGCCCTGCCGAGCTGTCGCCACCTCGACGACGTCCCCCGCCATCCAGGCCTGCTGGGTGAGCCCCCGCGGGCGAACGGGTGCCAGGACTGCCTCCCCGAGCGGACCGACTGGGTCCACCTCCGACGATGCCTGACATGCGGACGCGTCCTGTGCTGCGAGTCCTCGCCGCGGAAGCATGCGCGCGCCCACGCCCTGCATGACGACCACCCGGTGGTGCAGTCCTTCGAACCGGGTGAGGACTGGGTCTGGTGCTACCTCGACGGGGCCTTCCTCACGCCGGAGGAAGGGCGGGGGAGCCCGAGCCACACCGAAGTCCGAGGCTAGCGCTAACCAGATAACAGGGGGACAGATGGCAGACGACGCGGGCGCGGATCCGGCTCCCCGTGCGGGCTTGGCGGGCTTGGCGGGCTCGTCGCGCTCGAAGACCCCGCCGCAGGCTCCTGCCGGCCCGCGTCCGGCGATCGTGGTCGCGCTGCCGGACGCCGAGCAGGACCATCACGTGGAGCAGGAGCTTCTCCGGCGCTACGGGGCCGACTACGACATCGTCCGCACCCGCACCGCGCAGGGTGCGACGGAGCTGCTCGACCGGCTCCGGAAGGACCGCGCCGCGGTCGCCATCGTTCTCGCCGACCAGAGCCTTCCCGACCTCGCCGGTGCCGGGTTCTTCGCACACGTCGCGAGCCTGTACCCGGAGGCGAAGCGGGGTCTGCTGGTGGGATGGGGAGCCTGGGGCGATCCCGCGGTGGCAGCGGAGATTCTCCGGCTGGTGGGCCTCGGCCGCATCCACTACTACGTGCTCAAGCCGTGGCGGCCTCGGGACGAGTACTTCCACCGGACGATCACCGAGTTCCTGCTCGAGTGGGAACGAGCCGCCTCGCCGGTCCCCCGCGAAGTCACGATCGTCGGCGACCCCCAGACACGGCGGGTGCACGACCTGGCAAGCCTCCTGGTCCGCAACGGCGTACCGCATGCGTCGCACCCGTCGGACTCCGAGATCGGACGACGGATCCTCGCCGAGGTGGGGCTCGCGGGCACGGACCAGCCGGTCGTAGTGATCCGCGGCGGCCGTGTGCTGGTCGACCCGAGCAACGCGGAGCTGGTGGCGGCCTATGGCGTACGGACCTCACTGGAGGGCTCACGCGAGGTCGACGTCCTCGTCGTCGGCAGCGGACCGGCTGGTCTGGCCGCGGCGGTGTACGCCTCCTCCGAGGGCCTGCGGACCCTCGTCGTGGAGCGCGAGTCGATCGGCGGACAGGCGGCTTCGAGCTCGCTGATCCGCAACTACCTGGGCTTCTCCCGGGGCATCAGCGGTGCGGAGCTGGCCCAGCGCGCGTACCAGCAGGCGTGGGTGTTCGGTGCGAGCTTCCTGCTGACCCAGGAGGTGCAGGGCCTGCGGCCGGCCGACGACGGCTACCTGGTGACGCTCTCCGGCGGTGACGAGGTACGGGCCCGCGCCGTCATTCTCGCGACCGGCGTGTCCTACCGGCGCCTGGCCGTACCCGAGCTCGAGGCGCTGACCGGAGCCGGGGTCTTCTACGGCGCCTCGGTGTCGGAGGCACGCTCGCTGGAGGGACAGGACACCTACGTGGTGGGCGGTGGCAACTCGGCCGGCCAGGCCGCGATGTACCTGTCCCGGTACGCGCGCTCGGTGACCATCCTGGTGCGGGCCGACTCCCTGGCCGAGAGCATGTCCCAGTACCTGCGGGACGAGATTGCCGCGGCGGAGAACATCGAGGTCCGCTACCACTCGGAGGTGGTGGGAGCCCAGGGCAAGGGGCACCTGGAGAGCATCACGCTGCAGGACCGTCGTACGGGACGGCACGAGACGGTACCGGCCGCCGGGCTGTTCCTGCTCATCGGAGCGCGACCGCGCACCGACTGGCTGCCTCCGGAGCTCGCGCGCGACCAGTGGGGCTACGTCCTCACCGGCCGCGACGTACCCGACGGCGACAGCTGGCCGCTGTCGCGGCCCCGTCTCACGCTGGAGACCAGCCTTCCGAAGGTGTTCGCTGTAGGGGACGTCCGGAGCCGCTCGATCAAGCGGGTGGCGTCGGCCGTGGGTGAGGGCTCGGTGGTCATCTCCCAGGTGCACGAGGCCCTCGCCGCGCCCCGGTCGGACAGTGCGGCAATGCTGCCGCAACCGGAGTCGTCCCCGCGACCCGGGGAGTGACCTGCGCAGCCAGCCCTATGCTGGGGCAGGAGGGCGCGACCGACCCGTCGCGACATGGCCGCAACCACTGTTGGGGGTCCGATGGCGCAGACCATCTACGAACGCCACGGCGGTTTCGCGTCCGTACGCAAGGTGGTGTCCGCCTTCTACGACCGCGCCCTGGAGTCCGATGTCCTGGCGCCGTACTTCGCCCACACGAACATGAAGACCCTGGTCGACCACCAGACGAAGTTCGTCTCCTTCCTCCTCGGCGGACCGGTCAGCTACAGCGACGACCACCTCGAAAGGGTCCACGCCCGACTGGGCATCACGAAGAACGCCTTCGACGAGATGGTGCTGACCATGCTGGAGACTCTGGAGGACCACGACTACACGGGCAGTGAGGTCGCCCAGGTCGAGCACGAGCTGCGTTCCCGCCAGTCGCTGATCGTGACCTCGTGATGGCCGACCAGCCGGAGAGGGACCCAGAGCTGTCGGAGGAGTTCCTTCGCGACATGCTGCGCTCGGTGCGCGGCATCTTCGCCGTGGCGGACGCGGAGACGTGGCGGCCGCTCCTGGAGAGCTCCCGGTTCTTCGAGCTGTTCCCACCGGACCCGGCCGAGCCGGACGGGCCACTGGGCGCGCGCATCGCGGGGATGGACGTGGACCGGGCCGCCGATCGCGCCGCCCGAGGCCGGTCCTACACGGTGGATGTCGAGGTGGCATCCGGGCCCAGGACGCTGTCGCTGTCCGTGGCCGTCCACGGCGCGGAGCTGGCAGGCCGCTCCGTCGTCATCGTCGAAGCGACTGACACGACCAAGGCGAAGGAGAACGAGTACATGCTCGACTCCTACTCGCGGATGGCCGAGAAGAACGCCCGCGAGCTGCAGCGGGAGAAGGAGCGGGCGGAGAAGCTGCTGCTGAACATCATGCCCCGGGCCGTCTTCGAGGAGATGAAGGACTTCGGCTCGGTCAGCCCGCAGCGCTTCGACAACGCGACGATCCTGATGCTCGACTTCGTCGACTTCACGGAGATGACGGTCTCGCGCAATCCCGGTGAGCTGGTCTCGGAGCTCAACGACATCTTCTCGGCTTTCGACCGCATCGTGGAGCTCTTCGGCTGCGAGCGGATGAAGACCATCGGGGACGCCTACATGGCCGTGTGCGGTCTTCCCGAGGCCAACGACGAGCACGCCCAGGCGGTGGCCAGGGTGGCGCTGCGGATGCGCCGCTACCTGGAGAAGCGCAACGAGTCCCGACTGGAGCCGTGGCTGGGCAGAATCGGCATCCACAGCGGCCCGGTGGTCGGATCCATCGTCGGGGTCCAGAAGTACGTCTATGACATCTTCGGGCCGGGTGTGAACATGGCAGCGAGGATGGAGTCCCTCGCGGACCCGATGCAGATCGTGATCACCTCTGAGACGCGCGAACTGATCGCGGATGAGTTCACCTGCACCGACCTGGGGGAGCACGAGGTCAAGGGCTTCGGTACGCAGCAGCTGTACTCCCTGGACGCCGAGTGGAAGCACCGCCGCTGACCGGCTGACCCGCTGGTCCTCAGTTGAGCCGCCGGTCCTCGACCGACCCGCCGGTCCTCGACAGACCCGCCGGTCCCGTAGCGCCGCGACATCGGGGTTTCGGTGAGGAATACACCCCTATAACGCACCACAACCCTCCCCTCGGGGCGGGGTGGTGGAACCCCTCGGGGCGGGGTGGTGGAACCTCCCTCGGGGCGGGGTGGTGGAAGAGTCATCCCATGGACAGACTCCATGCGCTGGACGCGCTCTGGCTGGAGATGGAGCACGGGGGTCCGCCGCTGGCGATGGGCCTGGTCTCGGTCCTGGAGGGTCCCCCGCCGCCGGTCGCGCAGGTGCGGGAGATGGTGGCGGCCCGGCTCGCGGACGTACCGGGGATGCGCTGGGTGGTCTCGCGGGAGCACGGCGTGCGGCGCCCGCAGTGGGCGGTCGCGGACGAGGTGGACCTGCGTCATCACGTACGGGCCCGCCAGGTGACCTCCGGGGCGGACGGCCTCGACGAGTTCGTGTCGCGGCTGATGGAGGAGCCCCTGGACCTCAGCCGCCCGCTGTGGGAGCTGACCGTCGCCCGCGGCCTTCCCGAGGGCCGCTGGGCGCTGATCTGGCGACTGCACCACTCGGTCTCGGACGGGATCGGTGCCCGGACCGTGATGGGCCACTTCTTCGACCTGGAGCCGCAGGGCGGCATGCGGCTGGTCGAGGCAGCGAGCCGCGGCATGCTGCCCCGTACCAGCACGGCGGAGCAGGTGGCGCCCCCAAGCGGCATCCTGGGTCAGCTCGCGGGCGCCACTCGACGAGCCGCCTCGGGCGCTGTCGACGCGGTACGACACCTCCCGACGGCCGGACGGGTGATCGTCGATGCGACGCCCCGCCCACCGGGCTCGCTGACGGGCACCATCTCGGAGCGTCGCCGCTGGGTGTCGGCGACCGAGGACCTGACCGCAGCCAAGGCGGCGGCACGAGCCCTCGATGCCCGTCTCAACGACCTGGTCCTGGCTGCGGTGGCACGCGGGCTCCACGACCTCCTCCGCGCCCGTGGCGAGGAGACCGACGGCCGCACGGTGCGCTGCGCCGTACCGGTCTCCACGCGCCCCACCATCGACTCCCACGCGGACAACCGGGTCAGCGTGGCGTGGGCGGACCTGCCTGTGGGCGAGGAGACGCCGGAGGAGCGCATCGCTGCGATATCCCGGTCGACGTCCTGGCAGAAGCGGGCGGGCACGCCTCTCGTCGGCTCCGCCCTTCTCTCGCTCACCGATCACCTGGTGCCCTCCCCCGTGCAGGACGTCGTGGTCAGGCGCGGTACGTGGGTGCCGGCGTGGTTCGCCGAGACGCTGGTCACCAACGTTCCGGGTGCCCCGTTTCCGCTGTACGTGATGGGTCGGCGACTCCGCCACGTGCACCCGGTCATCCCGGTCGACGGACACCTGCGGATCACCGTCGGACTGGTGTCCCACGACGACACCCTGGGCATCGGAATCACCGGGGACGGCACTCATGCCCGAGACGTGGACGTGCTGCTGGCTGGCATGTCGGTCGGCTTCAGGGAGATCGAGGACGCGGCGAGAGACATGTCGAAGGGACGCAGCGGCTAGGGCTGTGCTTGGGCAGGCGCCTCGAGCGGGCGCGACTATGGCACGAGGACGAACTTGCCGGCATGTCCGCCCTGCTCGAGCAGCTGATGGGCCCGGGATGCCTCCGACAGCGGAATGCGCCGGGCCACCAGGTAGCGGATACGCGCGACGAAGTCCTCGCTGCGGTAGTCGATCGCAACGGCCCCCAGCCGGGACACGAGGTCCCGGATGTGAGCGGATGCGGTCGCGTAGATGTCCACGTACTCCGCGTAGCCACCCCGGGAGCCTCGCGAGAATGTCGCTCCCGCGACCAGCTGCCCAGGCTCCAGCCCGGCACATGGCCCGAGCCTGCAGGCCCCGCGACACCAGCGGCGGTACCAGCAGCACCGCTGGGCCCCGTTGGCCTCACATCATCCACGACCCCGACGACGTCCACCCCGAGGGCGAAAGGCACTCGAGGCGTTCCGGGCAGGCGGCCCGAGCGACGGAACATCAGGTCTTACGCCGACACCCCGGCCGCCAGAACCCTGACGCGCGCCTCGCCTGGCGCAGGCTCAGGGATGTCCTCCTCGATCGTGTCCAGTACTTCGGGCCCGCCATGTCGGGTCACGACGACACGACGACTCTTGTCCTTCATGATCAGCCGCCCCCCTGGGGGTCACGCGCAGCGTAGGTGCTACCGGTACTCCGGGTTCGGATGCGCGGGGTTGCTCAGGTCCCAGTTCGTCGAGAGGTTCCCGTACGCGGGAATCCCTCCAGCGTCCTTGAGCATCCTCGCCAGATGCAGCATGTTCCAGGTCGCGAAGACGCAGTTGCGGGTCGTCCAGTGGTTGTCGGCACCGGCTCCGTCTTCGAGGTAGGACGGTCCGGGGCCGGCCTCCCCGACCCAGTAGCTGTCCGACTGCGGCGGGACGGTGAAGCCGACATGGGCCAGCGCGTAGAGCAGCTGGGAGGAGCAGTGCTTCGCGCCGTCCTCGTTGCCGGTCACGATGACGCCGCCGACCTTGCCGTAGTACGACCACTGTCCGGCGTCGTTCAGCTCACCGGACCAGCCGTACAGCCGCTCGACCAGGAGCCTGGTCATCGACGACTGGTCACCCAGCCAGATGGGCGAGGCCAGCACCACGATGTCGGCGGGTGCGACGAGGTCGCGGTACAGCTGCGGGAAGTCGTCGGTCTCCCATCCGTACACCCGCATGTCGGGCTGCACACCGGGCGGGATGGTGTGGTCCACCGCGCGTACCACGTCCGTGCGCACCCCCAGCGAGTCGAGGATGTGGCGGGAGATCGCGATGAGGGACTCGGTGTGGCTCGGCTCCGGGGACCGCTTCAGCGTGCCGTTGAGGTAGACCGCCCGCAGGTCCGAGTAGTCGGTCGGGCAGGCAGCGACTTCGGCGTCGATGAACTCTTGGACGGCTGTGGGGAGCACGGTGCACCTTCCGGGGCCGGGGGGCGCTTCGGTCACCGGACACTAGCAAGGCCATAACGGGACCCGGGACCGCAGCCCCGGCCCCGACCGCCATCCGCAGTCAGCGTGAGCGCGCTCATCCTCTACCCACTGCTGCTGCGGTCCAGAGTCGGCCCCGCCTGGCTGGCTGTCCGGCTCATCATCAGAGGGTTCGGCACCGTGCCGTCACACCGACACGGGACTCCTGCTTGAGTAGGGGCGTGCTTCCGATAGCGCAGTACGCGTTGATCGGCGACACCCGTACCGCAGCCCTGGTCGGGGTCGACGGTTCGATCGACTGGCTGTGCGCGCCGCGGTTCGACTCCCCCGCGTTCTTCGCGTCCCTGCTCGGCAAGCCCGACCACGGCCGGTGGCTCCTCGCGCCCGAGGAGGCGGGAGGCACGGTAGCGCGGCAGTACCGCGAGGACTCGCTGGTTCTGGACACCGAGGTGAGCACCGGCGGCGGGCGGGTCCGGGTGACGGACTGCATGGTCATCGGCGCGCCGGGGCCGACGGTCGTACGTGTCGTCACCGGGCTGTCCGGAACCGTACGGATGCGTACCGAGCTGGTCCTCCGCTTCGACTACGGCTCGGTGGTGCCCTGGGTCCAGCAAGGTTCGGGCGCGCTGCACGCGGTGGCCGGACCGGACGCGGTCGTGCTGACCTCGCCGGTGCCGCTGGCGGGACATGACTTCGTGTCCACCGCGACATTCGCCGTAGGTGAAGGGGACTCCGTCGGCTTCGTCCTGACTCACCACCCCTCGCACGAGCCGCCACCAGACCTCGGGCCCGCAGCGGAGCTTGTCGAACGGACGGATGCGTGGTGGCGGTCGTGGATGAGCGCGTGCCGGGTACAGGGTCCGTCGAGCGCGGCGGTGCGCCGGTCGGCGGTGGTGCTCAAGGCTCTGACGTACGCACCGACCGGCGGCATCGTGGCGGCGCCCACCACCTCTCTGCCCGAGGAGCTCGGGGGGACGCGCAACTGGGACTACCGCTACTGCTGGTTGCGGGACGGGACGTTCACGCTCTACGCGCTGATGCTGACCGGGTTCCACGAGGAGGCTCGGGCGTGGCGAGCGTGGCTGCTGCGTGCCGCCGCCGGACGACCTCAGGACCTGCGCATTCTGTACGGGCTGCGCGGCGAGCGCCGCCTGCCGGAGACCACTCTCGACTGGCTGCCCGGCTATCAGGGCTCACGGCCGGTGCGGGTGGGCAACGCGGCGGGGCAGCAGTTCCAGCTCGATGTCTACGGGGAGCTCCTCGACGTCCTCCACCTGGCGCGCAGGACCGACCCTGCGACGGACCGTGACGCGAGCTCCTGGCCGTTGCAGCGCACCCTGCTGGAGTTCCTTGAGTCTGCCTGGACGCGGCCAGATCGCTCACTGTGGGAGGTCAGGGGGCCGCCACGGCAGTTCACCTTCTCGAAAGTGATGTCCTGGGTGGCGTTCGACCGGGCCGCCAAGGCCGTCGAGCGACATGGCCTCCCCGGTCCGGGGGCTCGCTGGCGACGACTGGCGACGGAGATCCACGCGCAGGTGTGCCGCGAGGGCTACGACGCCGAGCGCGGCACGTTCGTCCAGTCCTACGGCTCACGCTCGGTCGACGCCGCCTTGCTGATGCTTCCTCTGGTCGGGTTCCTGCCGGCCAGTGATCCCCGCATGCTGGGAACGGTCGCCGCGGTGGAAAGCGACCTGCTCGACAACGGTTTGGTGCTGCGCTACCAGAGCCAGGAGGTCCCGGACGGCCTCGCGGGCACCGAAGGCGCCTTCCTGCCCTGCTCGTTCTGGCTGGCCGACAACTACGCACTCCAGGGACGGCGGGAGGAGGCGGAAGCCCTCTTCGAACGCCTCGTGGGGCTGACCAACGACGTGGGCCTGCTTTCCGAGGAGTGCGACCCCCAGACCGGTGAGCTCCTGGGCAACTTCCCTCAGGCGTTCACCCACGTCGCACTGATCAACACCGCGCACAACCTCTCCGCCGCGGGCGGTCCCGCTCATCATCGGTCCTCTGACACCTGGTCGCGCCATGGCGTGCCGCCAAACGCAGCCACCCGTCACGAGAATTGGCAGTCACCTGACGTGGATCCGTGAGACACGGCACGTGCTGGGCCCTTCCCCACTCTGGTGGCAGCGCCGCCGTTCCTGTGCTGCAATGGTCCGTTGCCCAGACCGGGGGGTGCCGTGCACGCAATCGAGGCCGAGGGACTGGTGAAGGTGTACCGGTCCCGCGCCGGTGGGGAGGTTCGCGCTCTTGACGGGGTCGACCTCTCGGTGCCGCAGGGGACGGTTCTGAGTGTCCTGGGACCGAATGGGGCCGGAAAGACCACGCTGGTCCGAGTGTTGACCACCCTTCTCGCACCGGATGCCGGCCGCGCCACCGTCGCCGGATTCGACGTCCGCAGCCACGCGACTCAGGTCAGGCGGTCGATCGGCCTGTCGGGGCAGTACGCAGCCGTGGACGAGAACCAAACCGGCCGGGAGAACCTGACGATGTTTGGCCGGCTCTACCACCTGGGTGCCAACCGGGCCCGGCTCCGGGCAACCGAGCTGCTGGAGCAGTTCCGGCTGACGGACGCCGCGGACCGACCTGTGAAGACGTACTCGGGCGGGATGCGTCGCCGACTGGACCTGGCCAGCAGCCTCGTCGCGCACCCGGAGGTGCTGTTCCTGGACGAGCCGACGACCGGCCTCGACCCTCGGAGCCGACTGGATATGTGGGACGTGATCAGGGATCGGGTGCGCGAAGGCGCCACGCTCCTCCTGACGACGCAGTACTTGGAGGAAGCGGACGAGCTTGCGGACTCGATCGCTGTCGTCGACCGGGGCCGCGTCATCGCCCGGGGCACCGCCGACGAGCTGAAGGCCCAGGTTGGCGGTGAACGTGTGGAGGTAGTCGTGAAGGACCGCTCCCAGATGTCCGATGCCGTCGCAGTTCTCTGCCGGGACTGTGGCACAGACAAGGCGGTCACGGACGAGCACACCCGCCGCATCACCGTACCCAGCCACGGTGGGTCGAGCACTCTGCTGCGAGCCGTCCGGGACCTTGATGCCGCCGGAATCGCCCTGGACGACGTGGCGCTGCGTCGGCCCACCCTGGACGACGTGTTCCTGTCGCTGACGGGTCACGGAGCCGAGGAGCCCCAGGCCGCAACCGAGGAACCAGACAGCAACGGGAGGCCCTCATGAGCGCGGTCCAGGCGACCGGCCGTGCCGCTGGGCACGGGGGTCTGAAGCACGCCCTCTCCGACAGCGCGGTCATCACGAAACGCAACCTCGTCAACTACACCCGGATCCCGGAGTTCGCGGCACTCGCGATCATCCAGTCAGTGATGTTCGTGCTGCTCTTCGCGTTCGTGTTCGGCGGTGCAATCCCCCTGCCGGGCGGCGGAGACTACACCGAGTACCTGATGCCGGGCATATTCGCCCAGACGATCACGTTCGCAGCCATCACGACCGCGGTCGGGATGGCGTCCGACATGACGAAGGGACTTATTGACAGATTCCGCTCCCTACCGATATCCCGGGGGGCGGTGATCGCCGGGCGCGCCAGTGCGGACCTGGCCTACCAGTCGGTGATCCTGCTCGTGCTCATGGTCACGGGGCTGCTCGTAGGCTGGCGGATCAACAACGGGGCCGCTGAGGCTCTCCTGGCAGTCGGGCTCCTGCTCCTGTGGGCATTTGCGATGTCGTGGATGGGCGTCTACATCGGCATCGCGGTGCGGACGCCGGAGAACGCCCAGCAGGTCGGCTTCGTCACCCTGTTCCCGCTGACGTTCATCTCCAACGTGTTCGTGCCGGTCGAGTCCCTCCCCGACTGGCTTCAACCGGTGGCCGAGTGGAACCCTGTGAGCACCCTGACGGCAGCCTGCCGGGACTTGTTCGGGAATCCGAATCCCTACGTCTCCGACTCCTTCCCGATGGAGCACGCCATCGAGATGACGATCGTTTGGTGCCTCGCCATCGTCGCCGCCTTCGCGCCCCTGGGCGTGCGCCGCTACCGCGCGGCCGTCGGTCGCTGATATGACCTGAGGTGGGTCCGCGAATCCCGAAGGTATCGACCAGTCACGTGAAGTGGATCAGCGAGATACCACCCGCGACCAGGCAGTAGATGGCCAACGCCAGCAGACTGACTGGCTCCGGGAAGCTCTACGCACGCTCGATGCGGCGCAGCCCTTGGGTTGGGGTCCACCACTCGACGACGAGCATCGTGGCCGTCTCGTTCAGGTGGGTGTACACGACCGAGGTGAGGTCGGCCTGGAAGTGTTCTGCGTCGGGCCCGGTCGCTGGTGCTCGTCTCTCTCCCCATCGCTGGCCGGGAGCCCCGGGATCGCCCGCCCGGAGATCTTCGCCTCTCCCGGCCACTGCGCCTCCGCACCCGCGACCGGGTCAGTGGTCGCACTGTGCAGGGCGAACCGCGGGTCCCGTCGCAGATCCGCCCCCTTGCGAGCGTTCGGCATCGACCCGAAGGTCAGCTCGCCGTCGGCGAAGTCGGCTTCGATCCCGGAGATTCGAGGCGACCCGTCGGCTCGCAGGGTCGCGATCGTCTTGTGCCGGTGCGCGTCGAATAGCTCCCGCACGCGGCGCGCGAAGTCCGGCTCCGCACGCTCCACGTCCCGCCACGCCGTCATGCGGTCACTATCGCACCCCGACCGAAACACCCCGCGACGTACCGAGGCCACCGGCGGGACGGGAGCACGATGACAGCATGCGAGTGACGGTCATCGGTGGCAGCGGTGTGCTGGGGCGGCGGGTCGTCCCACGGCTCTGTGAGGCAGGGCACCACGTGACGGCGCCGGTACGCAGCGACGAGGCCGCGGCACGGCTGCCGGGCGCCGAGACGCCGGTAGGAGACGTCTGGGATCCGGCATTCCTCCGCCGACATGTCGCGGGAGCGGACGCGGTGATGATGCTGGCTACATCGATTCCCACCGGAACTGCCGCCGCGCGGCCTGCTGCCTGGCGAACCAACGACCGGATCCGGGGGGAGCTGGCCCCCAAGGTCGCCCACATCGCCCGCGAGTGCGGCGTGCGGGTCCTCGTACAGGAGTCCGTCATGTACGTATACCGCGGTTCACGCTCGGAATGGGCCACCGAACACGCGACCGTGGACCCGGCGCCGCCCGCCAGAACGGCGCTCATCGCCGAGCGGGCAGCCCGCGGGTTCGTCACGGAGCGCCCAGGGGGCGCGGCCTCGGGGGCACGCGCCGTCGCCCTTCGCTTCGCGGGGTTCGTGGCGCCGGACTCGGCCCAGACCGCCGACGTGTGGGAGCTAGCGGGCAAGGGGCGGGCCCTGGTGTTCGGCGACCCCGCAGGCTGGACCACGTTCGTGCACGTCGACGACGCCGCAGCGGCGGCAGTGCATGCGCTCGGAGTCGCCTCAGGCGTCTACAACGTCGGTGGCGCACCGCTCACCAAACACGGCTGGCTCGACGTCATGTCCGAGCTGTCGGGCCGCCGTGTCAGGGCTCCTGCCGCACCGCTGCGCCGCCTGGTTCCCCGGCTGGCGCCTCCGGTCCGCGCGCTGGAGCGCTCTGTTGCGCTGGACTCGACGCGGCTGCGCTCCACGGGATGGCTGCCGGAGCTCGGCGACGCTGCCGCGATCTGGGCGCATGCCCGGCCGTGATCTGGTCCAGGTGCCCCATACCGGAGTCGTCAGTGTCAGGGTCGTCAGGTAGGCGGTCATGGCCCAGCCGGCCCGGGACCCCGCCTCGAGGTCCGCGGCCAGCGTCGGAAGCGCGGTCATCACGACGGTGCCGTACAGGGCCCCCATCGCCATACCGAGGAGCAGCCCGACAAACGCCGGTACGGGACTGAGGGTCCGGGTCAGCGCCAGATCCTCGCACTGCCGAGTGGGCGACCTCCGCAATACCCTGGAACGTGAACAGCCACGAGCGACGCCCATGTCGGAAGGTCATGTCTGCAGGAGGTGGGCCCGAGTGGTGGCCGACCAGGAACGTACCCGGGCGTTCACCTTGCGCGAGATCACGAAGCTCGTCGGCGGCACGCTTGCGCTCATCGTCGGCGGGTGGGCCTTCTTGTTCCTCGGGGCATGGGAGTTCGTCCGCTGGACTGAGGACTTCCTCCCCGGAACCGCACCCACGGACGTTCTGGAAGCCGAGGCGTGGGAGGTCACCGACGAGTCCGTGGTGTTCGCGGCGGTAGGTGACACCGGCACCGGCGGACGCAACCAGATGGATGTCGCGCAGGCGATGGTCGACGCCTACAAAGAGACTCCGTACGGGTTCGTCGCCCACGTCGGAGACATCTCCTACTACGGCAGCGTCGTGGACCGGTGGCCCGAGGTATGGGAGGAGCCCTACCGGCCGCTCCTGGAGGCCGGCGTGCAGTTCCAGGTCGCACTCGGCAACCACGAGCTCGAGGAGGAGGCGAGCGAGGACGTCCAGGCGTGGATCGCCGACCGGCTCGCGAAGTTCGGGTACGACAACACCTACCGGGTCGTCCCGTACGGCCCCATCGACTTCTTTTTCCTCGACACAGCCACGCCACTGATGACCGGCGAGCGCAGCGGGGAGCAGCGCGCCTGGTTGGAGCAGGCCCTCGCCGGGTCCGAAGCGGAGTGGAAGGTGGCGGTGATGCACCACGCCCCCTACTCCTCCAGCCCGAAGCGCGGCTCCTACACCGAGATCCGCGACATCGTGCATCCGATGTTCGTCGAGCACGGCGTGCAACTGGTCCTCACCGGCCACGACCACCTGTATGAGCGCACCAACCCGCAGGATGGCGTGACCTACGTGGTGACCGGTGCCGGCGCCAAGCTCAGTGACATCGGTACCAGTGACTTCACCGCGCTGTCGGCGAAGGTGCTGCAGTTCATGATGGTCGAGATCGAGCAGGGGCTGCTGACGGTGCAGGCCATCGATGTCACCGGCACGGTCTTCGACGAGGTGACTCTCGACGTCGCAGGGAGGCAGCAATGAGCGTCAGCCGCCGGTCCGCACTCCGTCAGGGCATCCTCGCGGGGATCGTGACCTTTGTGGTGGGGATGCTGCCGACGGTAGGCATCCTGTGGTCGGCCTCGACCGGGAGCATCGGCTCAGTCAGCACCCCGGGTTTCGGCGGCGTCGCGATGCTCGTGATCGGAGCGATCTCGGTCGGGTCCGGCTACCTCGTCACCCACGCGTACGCGAACCAGCCGGATCGCCGCCCGGGCGAAGTCTGGAGCACCTGGTACGGCGGGTTTGTCGGCTTCGTCCTCGGGTCGTGGATCTCGCCGTTCCTGGTCTTGCTGATCTTCGTGAACAGCGACGCTGCCCTGAACGACCGGTTGCCGGCCGTCCTCGCGGTCTGGACGCTGCTGCACGTTGCCTTCGCCGCGCTGGGACTGCTCTTCGCGCGCGGGCTGCTGCGCGGTCCGAGCACCCAGGTCCCGTCCGAGGCCGTTTCGGCGGCCGCTCCGTGAGGTCAGGTACTAGCGGGTCCTGGTCGGCTGGCGCCGCAGCACTGTGACGACGGCGGCGCCCAGAAGCGCGACGCCGCCCACGAGAAGGCACCAACCCAAGCCGGGTCTCAGCACGCGGCCAGCGTCGGTGTGGGTCGCCAGGCTCACTGAAGCCCACCACGCCGGCACGCTCCAGCAGGAACTCGTCCGGCTCGGCCGCTACCCCCTGCTCGTGGTCGGCCAATGCCGACGTGGGGGCCGTGCCGACCACGAGGATGGCCAAGTGCTAGTTTCCCCGCAGATCAGGCTGATCCATCAGGAAGGGACCGTCATGCAGCACGCTTTCAGGGGCGCTCGGGTCTCTGCAGTCCTCCTCGCGGGTGCACTGGCCGCCGGGCCGCTGGCACTCTCGGGCGCCTCGACCGCTCTGGCGGCACCGGGCGACAGTGTGACGATCGGCTTACTGTCCACTTCCGACGAGCACGGCAACGCGCTGAACTGGGACTACTACGCCAACCAGCCGCAGGGCCCGGTGGGCGACCCGACGAAACCGCACAAGGGAATCGCCGGGGTGAGCACGCTGATCAAGGCCGAACTGGCGGACCATGAGCCGGGTGACGCTGTCCCGTGGGACGACCACCTGCTGGTCAGCGCTGGCGACACCATTCAGGGCACACCGCTGACCACGTACTACGCAACCCAGGAGCCGATCACCGGGCTTCCTGGCCAGCCCGGGGCTGTCGTGCACCCCTTCGCCAAGATCTTCGACGCTATGGGGTACGACTTCTCGACCATCGGCAACCACGAGTTCAACTACGACCTGCCGTTCCTGGAGACCTACCTGAACCAGATGGAGGCCTTCGGCATCCCGATGGTCTCTGCGAACACGTATCTGGCAGGGACCTCGGACCCGGCGTACACCGACCGAGTGAACGACACCGGCAAGCCGTACACCATCAAGACCGTTAGCACCTCGAAGGGTGACGTCAAAGTTGGGATGCTGGGCCTGACCACGCCGGGTGTCGCCGTCTGGGACGCGGGGTTCGTCAACGGCGTGCTGGACTTCGACGACGCCAGCGACTCCGCGCAGGTCTGGGTTCCCCAGATGAAGGCCGATGGCGCCGACGTCATCATCGCGGTCATCCACGCTGCCGAGGACGGGACGTCCTCCTACGACGACCCCACTGTGCCGGTGGAGAACGACGCCACCGAGGTGGCTGAGGTCCCCGGGGTAGACGTCGTGGTCTTCGGGCACTCCCACAAGAACCAGCCCATGATCGTCGTGGACAAGCAGGACGGCGCCGCCGTCGTCCAGACCCTCATGACACAGCCGGACCACCACGGCCTGCGGCTCGGCACCATGGACCTGACCCTGGTGAAGAACGCTTCCGACGAGTGGGAGATCGACCGCAGCAGCTGGACCCAGTCCAACGCGGGTGATGGAAACACGGCCAACGATCCCGCGCGGACCATCCCCAACAGTGTCGAGGACGACCCGGAGATCGTGAACCTCATCAAGGACGAGCACGAGGCGACGGTGAACTGGGTCAACAGCCAGGTCGGCTACGCCCAGATCGAGATGAAGAACTACGAGTCCCGCTACCGTGACACCCCGGCCCTGGACTGGATCAACGCTGTACAGGCCGACGTGGTACGCGAAGGCATACAGGACAAGCCGGAACTCGCTGACATACCGGTGATCTCGATCGCTGCGCCATTCAGCCGCACGGGAGGCATCCCCCAGGGACCCTTCACGATTGGCAACATCGCCTCCCTGTACACCTTCGACAACACGCTGCTCGCCAAGCTGATGGACGGCGAGGGCATCAAGGAGTACCTGGAGTACAACGCCGAGTACTACCAGCAGCTGGCACCGGACGCCGTTCCCGACCCCGGGAGCAACTTCGATGACGACAGTAAGTACCCGGACGGCGGAAACCTGACCAACGCCACGACCACCGCGCACCCGGACGGACGACCGGACTTCCTGATCGACTCGTTCAGTGGCATCTCCTACGAGGTGGAGGTCACCGCACCGGTGGGGAGCCGGATTCGCAACCTCACCTACGACGGCAAGCCCGTGGCGCCCGGAGACCAGTTTGTCGTCGCGGTCAACAACTACCGTGGCGGCGGGGGAGGCGGATTCCCCGCCATCGGGGCCTCGCCTCTAGCCTGGGACAGCGCCGGCGTTCAGGTGCGGGACTACCTTGTCGCCGATGCAGCGAAGCACCCCGACATGACCAACCCGCTGGATCCCGCCGACTTCGCGGAGATCAACTGGCGCCTCACCCAGAACGGCACGCCTATCTACGACCCCTACCCCACGCCCCCAGAGCCGGTCACCAAGGACGACTGCAAGAACGGCGGCTGGAAGGAGTTCGGCTTCCGCAACCAGGGCCAGTGCATCAAGAGCCTGACGAGCGCATGAGACCGCGCGCCCCGCGGGGGCCGGCGCTGAGGGCGGCTCGCGGTTGAGAGATCGACGAGGTTAGGGCCCAGGTGAGGACAGGGCAACACCCCGGTCGCCGCTCACTCGTCGCTGTTCGCCGGGGTGTTGCAGGCGACTGCGATCAGGCAGGAGACTCGCGGAACTTCAGCCAGAGATCAACACCTTGTACGTGGACCTGACGAGACCGCAGAGCCAGAACGGCCCTGGTCTCAGCCCAGCCAATGTGCTACGGCTGGTCGGTATCGGTCCGCGCGGTACGGGCGACCGGATCCCGATGACGTGCACGTGCCCGTGCCCGGCCTGGCGGAACGTTCGGATCGAACGCCTGTTCGGTACCTCCAGTGTCTCGCGCCCTTCGAGTCCGCTCAAGAGTGCTGGAAGCCCCTGGAGCGCGCCCAGGAGCGATCCCGTCCCGAGACGTGCGGACACGCATCGAGCGGCTGGCCGGGCCCCGGAGGGGCGCTCTCGGGCTGCGGCGCGCTGCCGCGACGAGCAGCGCAGCAGCGGCAAGCCGGAGTGGCAGCGGCGCTACGACACGCTGTGGGCGTCGGTGGGCAACCCGCCCAGGCCCCGCGTCGCGGTGACGAGCACGTCCCTCGCCGTGTGACGGACGCCATGAGGCCGGTGCGCTGGGCACCGGCCTCATGGCAACGAACGAGATCAGCTGAGGTCGGCGACCGCCTGGTCCACAGCCTTGTCGGCGCCCTTCTCCATGTCCGCGATCGCCGCGTCGATGTCGCCCTTGTCGATCGCCTTGCTGGCCTTCTTCACCGAGTGGCTCAGCGCATTATGGACATCCTCGGCGACGGCATCGACGCCGACGGCGATCACGGCCGCCTGGCCGTCGTCTAGCATCGCACCGAGTTCCTTCAGCGATGACCGGGAGATGCCTCCGGCGAAGTGGCCGATCGCCCCGAGGCTCGCCCCGCCGACGGCGCCGTCCACGACCAGCGCAACACCGGCGGGCGGGAAGATCGCACCCATGACCGCCCCGCCGATGACTCCTGCCGCGGCCCCGACCTTGCCGGCGATCGTCTTCTCGTGGATGTGCAGCCGGCCGCTGTCGCTCCGGCTCACCAGGGCCGCCGTGATGTCCCGCAGGCCCGCCTCGCGCAGCGTCTTGAAGTCTTCCTTCGCGGCGTCGCGGTCGTCATAGGTCGCGACGTACGCCTGGTAGTTCTCTGCCATGGGTTGCTCCCAACTGTCGTTCCGCGCACTGCCTGCTTCGCAGGCGAACCGCGGCTGTTAGGCGCTCGTCTCCTGCTAGCGAGCCGCCCACCGCGACCGTACACGGGCTACGTGCCGACTGCTCCTTGCGGCGCGTGGCGATCGAGCCGGCGGGACTCATCGGACGGGATGCACCCTCGGTGGCGTTGGCTCAGCGCTATCGACCGGCGGCGCTAGCACTGGTCCAGCAGCCACGCCCCACCCACCGGCCGGGACTCGACGTACTCCAGCCCCGGCACCCCCGCGACCGTCTGCGCGCCGCCGTCCTTGCCGAGCCCTGCTCAGCGCCCCGATCAGCCGCTCGATCGCGGCCCGGTCCAGCTGATCGGCACGCCCGAACGAGTACAGCATCTTCGTGCGGGCGGTCCGGGCGACCCGGTCCCACTCGTTGTGGGCCAGCTGCAGGTAGCGCACCGGGGTGCCGTCCTTGTTCCGCCGCGTCGATGTATGCACGACGCCTGCTTGAAGCTGTCGATCGTGGCCTCCGACATCTTCGGGGTGTCCGGGCGGGACATGCTGGGCGCCCTGATCGCCGGGGAACGTGACCCGCAGGTGCTGGCCGAGTTGGCCCGGACCCCGATGCGCGTGAAGATCCCGCAACTGCAGGAGGCATTCGCCGGCCTCAAGCTGGGCACCTTCGACGAGCACCACCGGTTCCTGCTGTCGACGATGCTGGCCCGCGTCGACGCCACCGGGGCTGACATCGCCGCGGTGGACGCCATCCTCATCGCCGAGATCGGGGTGGACATGACCCGCTTCCCCACCCCGGCGCAGCTAGCATCGTGGGCGAAGTTCGCCCCCGGCGTGAACTCCTCAGCCGGGCGGACCAAAGGCAGCGGCACGACCGGGCACGGCAATCGCTACCTGGCCCGCGCGCTCGGCGAAGCCGCTGTCACCGCGGCTACGCCCATTCGGCTTCGGTCGCCCGTGGCTTGGCGGGGCTAGGGCTCGATCGTTCCGGTCACGGTCGCCGGCCAGTCCACCCACTCCCAGGTGGCGGTGAACTGCTGACCGTCGTACTGGCCGGATCCCTCGAGGACGCCGTTGGCGACGTGCAGCCCGGTGTCGTCGATGGTGCCGGTCCAGTCCCCGGACCAGGCTCCGTACTCGTTCTCGATGGCCGCTGTCCCGGCCATGGCGATCGGAGACGCCTCTGCGTCGAACTCGGCCACGGTGATAGCGGACTGCCCTGGCAGACGGGGCGAACTCCGGCGCTGTCGGCTGCCCGCCGGTGCCAGCGCCGTCTGTGCCGGTCCGGCTACTGCGGTCCGAGCGCGGTCGCCAGACGGGTAGCGGGTGTGTTCTTGAGTTCGACGAAGATCACGTGGGTGTCGGTGTCGCCGGTGTTCTCCCCGTAGTGCCGCTGCGCTGGCAGCCAGTGCGCACCCCCGGCCGCGATCTGCACATCACGGACGACATCGTCGGCGTGGAGGCGCCGCTGGAACGACGTGAGCGTGTACATGACACTGTCGGGGTGATCGTGCGCAGTGGTCACCTCACCCGGGCGGTCGGTGTACTCCAGGACACGCACCTGCTCGTTCTCCATGATCACGGTGTAGTGGTCGGGGTTGGTGGTTGCCGGGTCACGCCACATGGCTTCCTCATCCGTGCCCTCTCGCCCACGGCTGCGCAGGGGTCGCCGCGTCGGGCGGTGGGAGAGGGGATCGCGGCAGTGATCGACTGCACCGCCGATACTCGATTCATAGCACTGCCAGCCCTCCGTGACCACAGATCGACCAAGCCGGGAGCCGCCCATCGCCACACGGACCCGCAACCTGGCACGACGATCTGCGGCAGCCACCACAGGTGGTCAACGCGGCCGTGTCACTCCGGCCGCGTAGCGTCCCGCTCGCGCGGCCGCGTGGTCAGTTGGAGCGTGCGAGTCGCAGGAGCATGGTCAGCGAGCCGTCTACCTGGCCGACCTGTTGGAAGCCGACGCGCTCGTACAGGCGGCGGGCGTCGTTGTCCGGCTCCACGCTCAAGCTCAGCGACCTCAGCCCTCGCGCGGTAGCGGCGGCGATCAAGGCGTCCAGCAGACGCGACCCGACTCCCCGCCCCCGCCACGTCCGCACGACACCCATGGACACTTCCGGTGTCGTGGCATCGACGAAGCCGTAGCCAGGGTCACTGGCGGTCAGCAACCGCACCCAGGCGGCGCCGATGCGCCGCTGCCCGTCCAGGGCAATGACACCGAAGTCACCCGCTTGGGGCCACCCGGCGACGTAGTGCGCGAGCTGGGGCTCGCTCCAGACTTCCCTGAGGCTCCCGGGCGGTCCTTCGGGTCGCCAGAACGCCGCTGCCACGAGCATCTGCGCCAGGAACTCTGCATCCGATGCTTCAGCAGGACGAACGGTCACAGGCACGCCATCCATCGTGACGGTCTCCCATCTCCAGGCGGATCGGCCGCTGGGCGGCAGGCCAGCCTGCATGGCTCGACTCTCCAGAAGCTCGTCGCGGCCCCCAACCGTGCCGCTGCCGTGCAGGCCCCGGTCGACCCGGCCAACGGGGGTGTCGCGGCGCGGGTCGGCTACCGGAGCAGGCGCACTCGGATGGGTAGGTCGAGTTCGGCCCAGGCGAGGTCGGCGGCGGTGAGAAGCCCGCGGACACGGCTGACGTCGACCTCGGCGTCGACCAGCTTGCCGATCACTTCGGCGACGTTCGCCGCTCCCAGGCTCGCTGAGGCGAGCGCCCCAGCGACCACTACTGCCCCGGAAGCTCGCGCGCAAACTGCTGATCCGCACGCGGCGTGCTGACCGTGAGGGAATGCCGGGCGCGAAGGCGGCTACGGAGCTGGTGGCGTCGGGTGCTCTGGACGGGCTGTTCGCGCAGATCGATGCCGGCGATATCGAGCTGACCGGTGACGGCGGGTTCATCCCGAGCCTGATCAAGGCCGCGTTGGAGCGGGGGCTGCAGGCCGAGCTGAGCGAGCATCTGGGCTATGAGAAGGGCGACCCGCTGGCGGCGGCGTTCCCGAACTGTCGCAACGGCACCACGCCCAAGACCGTCGCGACCGAGGTCGGCGAGGTCGACCTGGCCGTGCCGCGTGACCGGGCGGGCAGCTTCGAGCCGAGGCTGGTCCCGAAGGGCCAGCGGCGGCTGGGCGGCCTGGACGACATGATCGTCTCGCTGTACGCGGGCGGGATGACGGTCCGCGACATCCAGCATCACCTCGTGTCCACGATCGGCACGGACCTCTCGCCCGAGACGATCAGCACGATCACCGACGAGGTGCTCGATGAGGTCCTGGCGTGGCAGCGCCGGCCGCTGGAGCCGCTGTACCCGGTCGTCTACCTGGACGCCCTGGTGGTGAAGGTCCGCGACGGCGCGCACGTGCGCAACAAGGCCGCTCACATCGCCGTCGGCGTCGACATGGACGGTGTCAAGCACGCGCTGGGGATCTGGGTCCAGCAGACCGAGGGCGCGAAGTTCTGGGCCGGGGTCTGCGCCGAGCTCGCCAACCGCGGCGTCAAGGATGTGCTGATCGTGTGCTGCGACGGGCTGACCGGCTTCCCTGAGGCGGTCGCCGCGACCTGGCCGCTGACCACCGTGCAAACATGCCTCGTCCATCTGATCCGTGCGGCGATGCGGTTCGTGCAGCCTCGTCTACCCCGAACGCTCCCGGATGGCATACGACCCGCACCTCGCCGACCGCGTCCGCTCGGTGCTCGCCGACGCCGACGCCTGGACCGAGGAGAGGATGTTCGGCGGTATCGGCTGGACCATCGGCGGCAACATGGCAGCCGGAGCGCACAACGACGGCCGCCTCATGATCCGCTGCTCGAAGGAGGACTTCGAGAAGCTCCTGTCCGAACCCGGCGCGGACGGGATGAACAAGGGCACCCGCAATCTCACCGGCTGGCTGCTCATCGACTCGAACGCCGTCGCCGACAACCGGTCCCTCTCGCGCTGGGTCGCCCGCGGCCGCGCCTACGCCGAATCCCTGCCCAGAAGGCAATGACCCGGACCGTCGCGGCGGCTGCGTCACTACGGTCGTGTGGGGCCACCGGCGGAACGGGCAGGGACGTGCCCCACATCGCCGCCTTCGGACGCATCGGGTCACGGCCTGGGCCCCATGGCCGGGGCCCGCTTCGAACCGCGTCATGATATCTTTTGATATCGGAGGTGATCGTGATGGCTGACGTTCTGGTCCGTGACGTGCCCGAGGAGGTCCTGGCTGGAGTCGACACGCACGCGGCGCGGCTGGGCCTGTCGCGGGTGGAGTACATTCGTCGGCGGCTCGCGGCGGACGCGGCGACCACCGGGGACGCGGTGTCCGCGGCCGACCTGCGCTCCTTCGCCGACTTGGCCGTGGACCTGGTCGACCCGCAGGTGATGGGCGAGGCGTGGCAGTGACCGGATGGCTGGTCGACAAGTCGGCGCTGGTCCGTCTGGGCGAGAGCCCGGACACCGTGCTGTGGGCGCAGCGAATCCAGCGGGGTCTGGTGCGGATCACGACGGTGACTCGGCTTGAGGTCGGCTACTCGGCCCGCAGCTGGCAAGACGCCCGGTCGATGTTCGCCCGCCCGCCGCTGTCCGCGATGCCGGTGGAGTACCTCACTCCGGCGATCGAAGACCGGGCCGTCGGGGTTCAGCTGCTCCTGGCCGGCCAGGGCCAGCACCGGGCGCCATCCATCCCGGATGTGATCATCGCCGCCGCGGCCGAGCTGGCGGGGCTGACGGTGCTGCACCTCGACAAGGACTTCGAGCTCATCGCTGGAATCACCGGACAGCCCACTGAACGACTTCAGGTGTGAGACCAACCACTCGCCCGGTCCAGGTGCTGCATTCCGCCGCCTGTGGACGCGCTCAGGAGCAGGGGCTGGTCACTGGGGCCAGCCGTGGGATCGGCTTGGCGATAGCGGCGGGTCTGGTTGACGCGGGTCTGGAGGTGATCATCGCCGCGCCTGGACAACCCTGCCGGGTTCGCCGAGTCGCTGGCCGTGATGGTCGAGGGCCCCTACCTGCTGATCCGGGCCGTCGCCCCTGGGATGGTACGGCGCAGCTACGGCAGGATCGTCAACGTGAGCTCCGGGTGGGGTTCCTTCGCCGAGGGGATCGGGGGTCCGACCGGGTACGGCGTGGCCAAGGCCGCCCTGAACGCTGTAACGGTCGCGGTGGCTCAGGAGCTTCCGCCGACGGTTCTGGTCAACGCCATGTGTCCCGGCTGGGTGCGCACGCGGATGGGCGGTGCGGGTGCACCGCGGTCCCCGGAGCAGGGGGCGGACACCGCGGTCTGGCTGAGCACCCTTCCTGAGGGCGGCCCGTCCGGGGCCTTCTTCCGTGACCGCCGCCCCATCCCTTGGTGATCGCCCCGTGCCCGCCGGTGCCTCTGGCTGCTCCCGTACCGGTCCTCAGGTGGGTCGGGGCTCCGATCGCCGGGGGGCGTGTGTTGTGGGAGTGTGACGACGTGCCGCGGGGAGCGGCTGGGGGCCGGGTGGCCCGGGAAGCGGTGGGAGGCCGGTGCAGGATCTGGAGGGAGTGGCCAGTGCCAAGCCGATCTCGAGGATCGGGCTGGGCACCTGGCAGTTCGGCTCGCGCGAGTGGGGCTACGGGGACCAGTACGCCGCACGCGACGCCGACCTGATCGTGGCCCGAGCCGCGAGCGTGGGGATCACCCTGTTCGACACCGCCGAGGCGTACGGCTTCGGCCGCAGCGAGTCGATCCTCGGCGCAGCCCTGGCCGACGCACGGCGCTCCTGGACGACGGCCTACGTCGCGACCAAGCATCTTCCCGTTGTTCCCGATCGCCCGCTGGTGCGACGCGCCGGGCGGGCCAGCGCCGGACGGTTGGGCGTGTCGACGATCGACCT
Source organism: uncultured Actinomycetota bacterium (assembly GCA_963752715.1). Taxonomy (GTDB): domain Bacteria; phylum Actinomycetota; class Actinomycetes; order Mycobacteriales; family CAVVZQ01; genus CAVVZQ01. The sequence continues at coordinate 82,982 of CAVVZQ010000001.1, forward strand.
CTACCAGGTCCACCAGCCCAACCCGGTCGTGCGTGACGGCACCACGATGGCGGGCATGCGCGACCTGCAGGACGCCGGGGTGGTCGCCGATGTCGGGGTGAGCAACTACTCGCTGGGCCGCTGGAAGGACGCGGAGCGGGCGCTGGGTCGACCCGTGCTGTCGAACCAGGTGCAGTTCAGCCTCGCCCACGCGGGGCCGTTGGACGACCTCGTCCCGCACGCCGCGGCCGAGGGCCGGGTGGTGATCGCCTGGAGCCCCCTGGCCCAGGGCCTGCTCTCGGCGCGCTACGACGCCACGAACCGCCCGACAGGCGGGGTGCGCCAGATGAACGCGCTGTTCCTCGAGGAGAACCTGACGCGGGCCGCGGGCCTCCTGGACGCGCTGCGTGAGGTCGCCGCCACACACGACGTGACCCCGGCGCAGGTCGCGTTGGCCTGGCTGCTCCACCAGCCGAACGTGGTGGCCATCCCCGGGGCCTCCAGCGTCGCGCAGGTGGAGGCCAACGCCGCCGCGGCCGACATCGAGCTGGCCGACGACGAGGTCGCCGAGCTCACGGCCCAGGCACGTGCGTTCACGCCCCTGGGGACGCTGGACGCAACCCGCGGCCTGGCCAGGGCGCGGCTGGGCCGGCCCTGGCAGACGGGGCGAACTCCGGCGCTGTCGGCTGCCCGCCGGTGCCAGCGCCGTCTGTGCCGGTCCGGCTACTGCGGTCCGAGCGCGGTCGCCAGACGGGTAGCGGGTGTGTTCTTGAGTTCGACGAAGATCACGTGGGTGTCGGTGTCGCCGGTGTTCTCCCCGTAGTGCCGCTGCGCTGGCAGCCAGTGCGCACCCCCGGCCGCGATCTGCACATCACGGACGACATCGTCGGCGTGGAGGCGCCGCTGGAACGACGTGAGCGTGTACATGACACTGTCGGGGTGATCGTGCGCAGTGGTCACCTCACCCGGGCGGTCGGTGTACTCCAGGACACGCACCTGCTCGTTCTCCATGATCACGGTGTAGTGGTCGGGGTTGGTGGTTGCCGGGTCACGCCACATGGCTTCCTCATCCGTGCCCTCTCGCCCACGGCTGCGCAGGGGTCGCCGCGTCGGGCGGTGGGAGAGGGGATCGCGGCAGTGATCGACTGCACCGCCGATACTCGATTCATAGCACTGCCAGCCCTCCGTGACCACAGATCGACCAAGCCGTGAGCCGCCCATCGCCACACGGACCCGCAACCTGGCACGACGATCTGCGCCGCCACCACAGGTGGTCAACGCGGCCGTGTCACTCCGGCCGCGTCGCGTCCCGCTCGCGCGGCCGCGTGGTCAGTTGGAGCGTGCGAGTCGCAGGAGCATGGTCAGCGAGCCGTCTACCTGGCCGACCTGTTGGAAGCCGACGCGCTCGTACAGGCGGCGGGCGTCGTTGTCCGGCTCCACGCTCAAGCTCAGCGACCTCAGCCCTCGCGCGGTAGCGGCGGCGATCAAGGCGTCCAGCAGACGCGACCCGACTCCCCGCCCCCGCCACGTCCGCACGACACCCATGGACACTTCCGGTGTCGTGGCATCGACGAAGCCGTAGCCAGGGTCACTGGCGGTCAGCAACCGCACCCAGGCGGCGCCGATGCGCCGCTGCCCGTCCAGGGCAATGACACCGAAGTCACCCGCTTGGGGCCACCCGGCGACGTAGTGCGCGAGCTGGGGCTCGCTCCAGACTTCCCTGAGGCTCCCGGGCGGTCCTTCGGGTCGCCAGAACGCCGCTGCCACGAGCATCTGCGCCAGGAACTCTGCATCCGATGCTTCAGCAGGACGAACGGTCACAGGCACGCCATCCATCGTGACGGTCTCCCATCTCCAGGCGGATCGGCCGCTGGGCGGCAGGCCAGCCTGCATGGCTCGACTCTCCAGAAGCTCGTCGCGGCCCCAACCGTGCCGCTGCCGTGCAGGCCCCGGTCGACCCGGCCAACGGGGGTGTCGCGGCGCGGGTCGGCTACCGGAGCAGGCGCACTCGGATGGGTAGGTCGAGTTCGGCCCAGGCGAGGTCGGCGGCGGTGAGAAGCCCGCGGACACGGCTGACGTCGACCTCGGCGTCGACCAGCTTGCCGATCACTTCGGCGACGTTCGCCGCTCCCAGGCTCGCTGAGGCGAGCGCCCCAGCGACCACTACTGCCCCGGAAGCTCGCGCGCAAACTGCTGATCCGCACGCGGCGTGCTGACCGTGAGGGAATGCCGGGCGTGAAGGCGGCTACGGAGCTGGTGGCGTCGGGTGCTCTGGACGGGCTGTTCGCGCAGATCGATGCCGGCGATATCGAGCTGACCGGTGACGGCGGGTTCATCCCGAGCCTGATCAAGGCCGCGTTGGAGCGGGGGCTGCAGGCCGAGCTGAGCGAGCATCTGGGCTATGAGAAGGGCGACCCGCTGGCGGCGGCGTTCCCGAACTCTCGCAACGGCACCACGCCCAAGACCGTCGCGACCGAGGTCGGCGAGGTCGACCTGGCCGTGCCGCGTGACCGGGCGGGCAGCTTCGAGCCGAGGCTGGTCCCGAAGGGCCAGCGGCGGCTGGGCGGCCTGGACGACATGATCGTCTCGCTGTACGCGGGCGGGATGACGGTCCGCGACATCCAGCATCACCTCGTGTCCACGATCGGCACGGACCTCTCGCCCGAGACGATCAGCACGATCACCGACGAGGTGCTCGATGAGGTCCTGGCGTGGCAGCGCCGGCCGCTGGAGCCGCTGTACCCGGTCGTCTACCTGGACGCCCTGGTGGTGAAGGTCCGCGACGGCGCGCACGTGCGCAACAAGGCCGCTCACATCGCCGTCGGCGTCGACATGGACGGTGTCAAGCACGCGCTGGGGATCTGGGTCCAGCAGACCGAGGGCGCGAAGTTCTGGGCCGGGGTCTGCGCCGAGCTCGCCAACCGCGGCGTCAAGGATGTGCTGATCGTGTGCTGCGACGGGCTGACCGGCTTCCCTGAGGCGGTCGCCGCGACCTGGCCGCTGACCACCGTGCAAACATGCCTCGTCCATCTGATCCGTGCGGCGATGCGGTTCGTGCAGCCTCGTCTACCCCGAACGCTCCCGGATGGCATACGACCCGCACCTCGCCGACCGCGTCCGCTCGGTGCTCGCCGACGCCGACGCCTTGACCGAGGAGAGGATGTTCGGCGGTATCGGCTGGACCATCGGCGGCAACATGGCAGCCGGAGCGCACAACGACGGCCGCCTCATGATCCGCTGCTCGAAGGAGGACTTCGAGAAGCTCCTGTCCGAACCCGGCGCGGACGGGATGAACAAGGGCACCCGCAATCTCACCGGCTGGCTGCTCATCGACTCGAACGCCGTCGCCGACAACCGGTCCCTCTCGCGCTGGGTCGCCCGCGGCCGCGCCTACGCCGAATCCCTGCCCAGAAGGCAATGACCCGGACCGTCGCGGCGGCTGCGTCACTACGGTCGTGTTGGGCCGCCGGCGGAACGGGCAGGGACGTGACCTACATCGCCGCCTTCGGACGCATCGGGTCACGGCCTGGGCCCCATGGCCGGGGCCCGCTTCGAACCGCGTCATGATATCTTTTGATATCGGAGGTGATCGTGATGGCTGACGTTCTGGTCCGTGACGTGCCCGAGGAGGTCCTGGCTGGAGTCGACACGCACGCGGCGCGGCTGGGCCTGTCGCGGGTGGAGTACATTCGTCGGCGGCTCGCGGCGGACGCGGCGACCACCGGGGACGCGGTGTCCGCGGCCGACCTGCGCTCCTTCGCCGACTTGGCCGTGGACCTGGTCGACCCGCAGGTGATGGGCGAGGCGTGGCAGTGACCGGATGGCTGGTCGACAAGTCGGCGCTGGTCCGTCTGGGCGAGAGCCCGGACACCGTGCTGTGGGCGCAGCGAATCCAGCGGGGTCTGGTGCGGATCACGACGGTGACTCGGCTTGAGGTCGGCTACTCGGCCCGCAGCTGGCAAGACGCCCGGTCGATGTTCGCCCGCCCGCCGCTGTCCGCGATGCCGGTGGAGTACCTCACTCCGGCGATCGAAGACCGGGCCGTCGGGGTTCAGCTGCTCCTGGCCGGCCAGGGCCAGCACCGGGCGCCATCCATCCCGGATGTGATCATCGCCGCCGCGGCCGAGCTGGCGGGGCTGACGGTGCTGCACCTCGACAAGGACTTCGAGCTCATCGCTGGAATCACCGGACAGCCCACTGAACGACTTCAGGTGTGAGACCAACCACTCGCCCGGTCCAGGTGCTGCATTCCGCCGCCTGTGGACGCGCTCAGGAGCAGGGGCTGGTCACTGGGCCAACCGTGGGATCGGCTTGGCGATAGCGGCGGGTCTGGTTGACGCGGGTCTGGAGGTGATCATCGCCGCGCCTGGACAACCCTGCCGGGTTCGCCGAGTCGCTGGCCGTGATGGTCGAGGGCCCGTACCTGCTGATCCGGGCCGTCGCCCCTGGGATGGTACGGCGCAGCTACGGCAGGATCGTCAACGTGAGCTCCGGGTGGGGTTCCTTCGCCGAGGGGATCGGGGGTCCGACCGGGTACGGCGTGGCCAAGGCCGCCCTGAACGCTGTAACGGTCGCGGTGGCTCAGGAGCTTCCGCCGACGGTTCTGGTCAACGCCATGTGTCCCGGCTGGGTGCGCACGCGGATGGGCGGTGCGGGTGCACCGCGGTCCCCGGAGCAGGGGGCGGACACCGCGGTCTGGCTGAGCACCCTTCCTGAGGGCGGCCCGTCCGGGGCCTTCTTCCGTGACCGCCGCCCCATCCCTTGGTGATCGCCCCGTGCCCGCCGGTGCCTCTGGCTGCTCCCGTACCGGTCCTCAGGTGGGTCGGGGCTCCGATCGCCGGGGGGCGTGTGTTGTGGGAGTGTGACGACGTGCCGCGGGGAGCGGCTGGGGGCCGGGTGGCCCGGGAAGCGGTGGGAGGCCGGTGCAGTATCTGGAGGGAGTGGCCAGTGCCAAGCCGATCTCGAGGATCGGGCTGGGTACCTGGCAGTTCGGCTCGCGCGAGTGGGGCTACGGGGATCAGTACGCCTCACGCGACGCCGACTTGATCGTGGCCCGAGCCGCGAGTGTGGGGATCACCCTGTTCGATACCGCGGAGGCTTACGGGTTCGGCCGCAGCGAGTCGATCCTCGGTGCAGCCCTGGCCACCCATGGCGCCCTGGAGACGGCCTACGTCGCGACCAAGCATTTCCCGTTGTTCCCGATCGCCCCGCTGGTGCGACGCGCCGGGCGGGCCAGCGCCGGACGGTTGGGGGTGTCGACGATCGACCTCTACCAGGTCCACCAGCCCAACCCGGTCGTGCGTGACGGCACCACGATGGCGGGCATGCGCGACCTGCAGGACGCCGGTGTGGTCGCCGATGTGGGGGTGAGCAACTACTCCCTGGGCCGCTGGAAGGACGCGGAAAGCGCGCTGGGTCGACCCGTGCTGTCCAACCAGGTGCAGTTCAGCCTCGCCCACGCGGGGCCGTTGGATGACCTCGTCCCGTTCGCGGCGGCCAAGGGCCGGGTGGTGATCGCCTGGAGTCCCCTGGCCCAGGGTCTGCTCTCGGGGCGCTACGACGCCACGAACCGTCCGACCGGTGGGGTCCGCCAGTTCAACGCGCTGTTCCTGGAGGAGAACCTGACGCGGGCCGGCGGGCTGCTGGGCGTGCTGCGCGAAGTCGCCACCACGCACGACGTGACGCCGGCACAGGCCGCGTTGGCGTGGCTGATCCACCAGCCGAACGTGGTGGCCATCCCCGGGGCGTCCAGCGTCGCGCAGGTCGAGGCCAACGCCGCCGCGGCCGACATCGACCTGGCTGACGACGAGGTGGCTGAGCTGACCGCGCAGGCACGCGCCTTCCAGCCGCTGGGCACGATCGACGCGGCCCGTGCCCTGGCCAGGGCCCGCCTGCGCCGATAATCGGAGCATCGTGGTGAGCAGGTGGGGCACGCACTATCGGCCCCGGGCCGGGCGAGCGCGCCGTTGCCGAGGCGGCAGAGCTCCTTCACGACTTCAACGTGGAGTACGACGAACCGGCACCTCCGCCGGATGCCATCGCAGTACGAACAAGACCTGTAGTGCTCGAATGGTGTCTCACTGCGCCGCTGCCGGCCCCGCGACCTGCGGCACACCGCCGCCAGCATCCTCCTGCTGCAAGGAGCCGACATGCGCGTCGTCATGGACGTCCTCGGCCACACCCGCAAGTCCACCACCAGCGACCTCTACACCCACGTCCTGCACGAGGTGCGCGTCGACGCCGCCCAGCGCATGGACAGTTTCATCAGGGATCTCAAGGAATGAGCCCCCTCGCACATGCGTTCAGTGGACACTCCACTCGCATGTACATACGCTGGGTGTACAGAAGGGGACAGGTGGTCGAAGTGCTTCCCGAGACTCAGCAGCGTGCAACGACCGAGGAGGCGTCCTCCGAGGTTAGGGCTTCTCGTCTCAACCTTAGGGTTACGAGTCGTCAGGCTGCCTTGATTCGTCGAGCCGCGGAGTCGCGCGACAAGACAGTAACCGAGTTCGTTCTTGAGAGCGCTTCGACAGCAGCCGAGCAGGTTCTTGCGGATCGCCGCTGGTTCTCGCTCGATGAGGACGCGTGGGAGACTTTCGACACACTGCTCGATCGTCCTGTCGTGTTCAAGCCACGGCTGAGCGAAACCTTGAACCAGGCTGACCCGTTCGTTGACTGAGAATCCCCCAGACGAGAGTTGCCGTGGCCCATGGAAGCGGCCTCGTCCTCTAGAACGATCCCACCGGACGGACTTGTTCACCTGCGGTCAACCGAACTTGGACACATGGATCGACCGCTTCGCCTACGCGAATCAGCGCGCAGACATGACTCGCGTCTTCGTGTCGACGGACGACGAGGAGCACGTCAAGGGCTTCTACGCCCTATCAACCGGGGGGGTCGACACAGCCCAGGTGCCCCAACGGGTAGCGAAGGGCGTACCGCGGCATCCGGTTCCGGTTGTCATCTTGACGCGGCTAGCTGTCCACATCGAATGCCAAGGGCACGGTCTCGGCAGAGCCCTGGTTCGCGACGCACTGATTCGTGTAGCTACCGCCTCCCACGCAGTTGGGGTCAGGGCACTGCTCGTGCATGCGAAGGACAACTCGGCTAGAGCCTTCTACATGGCTCTCGGAGAGTTCGAACCTTCTCCCACCGACCCGCTTCATCTCTTCCTGCTCATGAAGGACCTAGGGGCGGCAACCGGCCAGCTGCCGTAGGCAAGCGAACCAGGCCCTACGCGCCAAGGCCCGCCTCGAGTTCCAGATGTCAGCGGCACGCGCTTCACCACAAGCGCTCGCCACATGCGCGCCAAGTCTGTAGAGGTAGCGCCTTGCGGACTGCGACCGAACCTCGGGCTCCGGACTCTCCCAGGTTGCAGGGTGCACGGGATGCCTCACGACAATCGGGCGAACCGAGAATTGCAGGCATCGCGGCAGTGCGCGGGATCACAGGCCGCGAATGCGTCATCGACCGGGCAGCGCTGCGTCTCAGATGCGAGAAGCCGTCGGCGCCGGCCGACGCCGTGCTAGGCAGTCCGCGATTGCATCACAGGGGTGCGGGTCACTGGACGGCGACGGCCGAGCAGGACAGGACCGAGGAGAAGCGACCGGTGCACCCACCTCCTGAGACGACCGACCCTCGCGACGAGCGGACGCCAGCAAGGATCGGCGACTACCGCATCGTCAAGCGCCTCGACCCGGCCGATCCGCCGGCAACCCCCGAGGTCGGCACCGGCCTGCTCCGCTACGAGGCGGTCGACGTGGACGGGGCGCGCGTCCGTCTGACGGTCCCCACCCGTGGCGATTCCGCTCGAGCAACCGGCGCCCTGGAGGAGTACGCGGCCCGTCACGCCGACTGCTGTGCGGGAACACTGGCCCGCGGCACGGCGGACGGGATGCCGTTCGTGGTGACGAGGCTGCACCGTTCGGCCGCCACCGGCAGCAAGACGGAGGCGCCTACGCGCGTCGAGGCAAGGGATGCGGAGACCACCTTCCTCGCTACCGCGACGGGCGCTGCCGGCGCCCAGCCCAGGCCTCGGGAGAGGAGGAGATGGGGCCGCGCGACGATCTTGACGGTCGGCGTCGTCGCCCTGATGGCCGCTGGCGCGGTCGTGGGATGGACCGTCCAGGCGGGTTCGACATCCATCCAGGCAGCAGATGCGGCAAGCGCGGCTGACGAGCAGGACACCGACTCCACCGGCACTGACAACGTGGAGCCCGCACCCGCCCCGGACCCGCAGCCCTCACCAGCCCTCAGCGCGATGGACCGCGCCCATGCGGCGTTTCCTGCGCTCCGTGACAGCAGACCGGGTCACATCTTCACCCCGATCGTCGATGTGCATGGTGTTCCCACCACCGTGAGCGCGATCTCGAGCGAGGGGGCGATCAGGGACGGGAGCACAGACCTCGAATCGCCCGTCGTCGTTTGGGAATACCGAGGAACCGCCTGGACGGAGGCCTTCAGCTCCCGATTCGGGGTTGTCGAAAACACCGAGTTGCTGGACGTAACTGGCGACGGTGGCGTTGACTTCGTCCTCTACAGCCCGACCGGCGATGTAGGACACCTGTCCATTCTCAGCAACGACACTGGACGGTGGCAGTGGCTCACCTTCGACTTAGACGGATATCAAGCTGTCGAGCTTTCTTGCGGGCGGACTTGGGAGGGTCAGGTGGTGTCTTTCGGGACTGAGGACGGACCCTGGTGTGGTCCGGGAATCCTGGAGTGGCGTTACACGTGGATCTACACCAACGGCTCCTTCTGGACCGACCCGTTCGATGCGGAGTGGGTGGGATGAAGTCCCTGCACCCGACAGACCCGGTACGCCTGGGGCCTTACGGACTGCTGGCGCGCCTCGGCCACGGTGGCATGGGCACCGTCTACCTGGGCCGTGCTGACGGCGACTTCGCGGCGGTGAAGGTAGTCAGCGCTGACCATGCGCGGTCCCCGGAGGCATTCAAGCGATTCGAACGGGAGACCGCGGCCATGGGCCGGTTGCGCTCCCCGTACGTCGCGGAATTGCGAGGTTCTGACCCGCACGGCGATCCGGCGTGGATGGCCACCGAGTATGTGCCAGGTGTGCATTTGGGGGAGGTGGTCGAGCAGCGAGGCCCACTGCCCACCGCACTGTGGTGGGACGCAGCGCATGTACTGCTTGCAGCGCTGGAATCGATTCACGATCAGGACATCGTGCATCGGGACGTGAAGCCATCGAATGTGATGGTCAGCAAGTCGGGCCCGAAGGTCATCGACTTCGGGGTCAGCCATCTCGGTGACCGGACCGCGCTCACCGCTACGGGCGTGATGATCGGGAGCGTCGGATGGATGGCCCCTGAACAGATCGCCGGCGGGAGGGCTACGCCAGCCGGTGATGTCTTCGCGGCTGGTGCCGTGCTCGCATATGCGGCGACTGGCCGTTCGCCGTTCCCCGGGACTCAGCTCCCTCGATCATCCATCGGGTGATGGAGGCCGAACCCGACCTCACCGGTTTGGACTCCGATCAGGCGGCCCTCGTGTCGCGGCTGCTGGAGAAGGACCCGCAGTCCCGGCCCACAGCGTCGGAGGCCGTGGCACTGGTAGCCCACTGCCGAGGGTCGAAGCAGAATCAGGTGGGCGCGGCCACGGCAGCGCCGGTCCGGGGGTGGTCTGCACTCTTGCCCGACCTGCCCATCCCTCCGGCAACGCCGCTTCGCCACCGGGGCTCCGAGGAGAACACCACTGGCGAATCTCGGCTGGACGCCACGACCGGTGCCCACCCATTGCGGGCATCTGAGCCGGGGCACCGGCGTCTCCGTCGAGTCTTGCTTACCAGCGCGGCCGCAGTGATCCTGATGGCGACCAGCGCCGCTGCTGCCACGCTCGTACTCGACCCCAGCGCACAGGACACCGCCCCGGCCGACGACTCAGGACGAGCCCATGCTCGCCGAGAGTGAGCCTGTCGAGCCCCTCGAGGAACCGGAGCCTGCCGATGCCACGGCACCGGAACCGGCCGGATCAGCTGATTCGGAGCCGGCCGCCCCTCCCCCTTCGGAACCGCCCAGCGCGCCCACGCCCTCAGTGCTGGGGGAACCGTCCGGGCTGTTCTGCCGGGACCTTCGCGATCGCGGCTACACCTATTCCGAGGCGGTTGACTACTGGTACTACCACGGTCAGCCGGAACGCATGGATGTCGGCTACGACGGCGTGCCCTGCACCACCGTGTACCCCGCCAGCGAGGTCGCCAGCGTCTACGGATCACCGGATCCGGCCGTTCTCAGCGAGCCTGCGGGGCTGTTCTGCCGCGACCTGAGCGACCGTGGCTACTCCTACGCCGACGCCGTCGCGTATTGGGAGTACCACGGCCGACCCGGTCGGATGGACGTCGGCTACGACGGAGTGCCCTGCACCACGGTGTACCCGGCGGATGAGGTGAACGCCTACTACCCGTAGCGAGGACGCTCTCTGGCCACGAGCCGTTCCGTCGGGAGGTTTGACCGCCGGGCAAACGGTGATCCATCTCGTGGCGGCCACCGACACCTGCCCGCCTCCCAGACGGCTCAGTCCTCGCTCTAGGCCTGGAGGCGGTCGATCTGACGGTTGAGCGCGCTCAAGACTCCCGCATGCTTGGCGAGGGGGCTGTCTGCCACTGCCCGTTTCATTGCTTTGATCTTGAACAGACTCGTCTCATTGCAGATCTCATCTAGGAGAGACATGGTGATCTCCTCGACGTCTCCTGCGTTCAGCCCGTCTTCGACCTCGGACCAGAACATCTCGTCGTCGTTTCGCATAACGACAGATCCTTTCCAATGCAGAAGCGCAGCGCCCCCGGCATTGGAGGGCGCTGCGCTTGGTAATAGGGCGTGTGCAACTGAAGGGTGAGAACCGGGTTCACTGCCTTACTGTTGAAGTGAAGAAACTCTTTCTCAAATAGAAACTCCCCACGGCTTCGCGGCGGAAACCATGGGGACACATATACAGTTTGGTTTATGGTACTAGTTCTGTTCGCCTGCTCATTCAGCGCGCTGCAGTTGGTTGTTGAGCACAACTCGGCTAGCCGCTCCTCCCGCTTCATGCCACCCGATTGTGTGGAGTCCTCACCGCGCTACTCCTACCGCGACGTGGCTCGGACTGAGACCACGCTCCACCCGCAGACCGGGGGGCGGAAGGGGGCCATCAACTGCTTTGCCCGCCGCGCGACCGCAAGCGGCTTGCATCGCTCTCGAGTGCGGCCTTGCCTGTGCTGGGTTGAGCGGTGAACTCCGAAGTCTTGGTTCGCAGCCTGAGGACTGCCTCATCAGGGACGAAACAGACGTGTCCGCTGTACCCGGCATAGCGCTGTTGCGTTGGGAAGAGAAGGTCTGATGACTTCGCGCACGCAGGACAGACACCTGACTTGGCTCTCCGGCCACGGGGCTGTGACCTGCGGGGTTGCGGTGCGGGCTGAGCGGATTTGCGCACTAGCGCTAGGGATGTACCCGGATATGGGCAGAGCAGCGGCGCTCGTGAGTTGCTCACAGTCCCACGCCGACCGGACGATTCGCGTAGGTGCCACGGTAGGTGCCAGAGCCTCGATTCACCTACCGAACGGTCGGCCACATGTGCCTGAGCTGGGGTTTCTCTGCGCGCCCGGAGAGACTCGCACTCCCAACCTCCTGATCCGTAGTCGGCTTCGAGGGGTCCGGGTAGGTCGAGCCTGATACGGGATTGTGCCTCCTACCTCGTGCAACGTGCGTCAGCGGTGTGGGCCGGGTCTGGGTTCGTACGGGTGGGTCTGTGACAAGTTCTGTGACAAGTTCCGCTGGCCCCTAGGGGTCTTCCAGCACCGAGACCCCCTGCCGAGGACACGATCCCTGTCCCCGGAGTGGTTCTGCTCGTCAAGTATGTCGACCGCTCTACTTGATCGCGGGATGGATGAAGACGAAGTCGGCTGGAGCCGCGAGTTGTTCGTCGGTCACGAGGTTCTCAAGGACCATCGCATCGAGGGTCTCTTGATCGTATTGCACGCGGAACACGGGTTGTTCTCCTCGAGACTCGCCCAGTTTGTTCTGAAGAGGGAACGTGCCTTCGTTGAGAAGGCCGTTGGCGCCCTCGATTGTGGAGACTTGGGCTTCCTCGATGACCTCCCGTGTGTCGTTCCATGCGCCCGTCTGGATGAGACTGTTCGAGAGCTGTCATCGACCGCAAAGACCACCGTGATCAGCCCGTTGGCGTCCTGTGTGACCGAGGTGACCTTCGGCGTATCGCGGTTGCTCTCCCCAAGTCGCTCAACCACATTGGCCTCAAGTTCAGCGAGCGTCGTTGCAGGAGCACCCGTCGTTCCCTCGTCGTCGCTGCCCCCGCAACCCACGAGTCCGAAGCACAGAGCCATCGATGCGACCGTCAAGGCGGACGTACGTCTCATGCAGATCAACATACGTGGTGAATGGAACAGGGCCGACCGCCAAGATCCGGTCGTTCGGCGACAGGCTCACGTCGGCCAGGATCTCGCGAACCCGGCGCGGCTGGTGCGCGAGCAGGGCTTCGATCTGCCGGTCGTGAGCGTCACTCAGGTCTACGACCCGGAACTGGTGGTTGAGCAGCATTCCTGCCGCTCGGACCCGGATCGTCGTCCGTTCGCTGACGTAGCGGGCTGCGGCATGAGAGTAGACGGTCAGTTCGGCGGCGTTCCGGTTGCGGGAACTCCCATTGACCGACGACCTGGCTGCGGCGCTGAAGCGGATGCGCCGGGAGCAGCAGGAGGAACTGCTCACCCTGGGGCGGCGACTGGACGACGACGCGCTGATCGCCGTGGACCGGATAGGCAGGCCGGTCAGACCCGAGGCGTACTCGGCGCGGTGGCGGGAGTTGTGCGAGGCGGCAGGCGTGCGAGACGTGACCCTGCACGTCGCTCGTCACAGTTCTGTCACGGCCATGCGGGACCGGGAGTACCGGACCACATCGTCGCCCGGTGGCACGGGCACGACGAGGCGGTGATGCGCCGCACCTACAGTCACGCCCACGACGACGCGCTCGCGAATGCCGCTGACGTGCTGCGCCAGGTGATGGACGACTGACCCGTCCGCGACAGATCTGTGACAAGGCCCCGTCCCGTGAGCATCTGGGGGCGGGGCCTTGGTCGATCTAACTGCGGAAACGTGGCGCGCCCGGAGAGAT
>CAVVZQ010000002.1:0-606097 GCA_963752715.1 uncultured Actinomycetota bacterium
AAGTTGCGGCCAATCGGCGCGAGGCTGCCGTCGATCATCGCCTTCACGCCGAGCCGCTGGCAGGTCTCGCGCGCGACGCCGTGCGTCAGCGGCTGATCGGGCGTTCGGCCCATCAGCTTCAGCGTCTCGGTAATCCGCTGGTCGGGAACGATGTCGAGGAAGGGCGACTGGCCGAGTTGCACCTTGAGGGCCGCGACCAGCGTGTCGTCGAACACGGGGTTGCCCGTCGTGTTCTCGACGGCCCCGATCATGATGCTGTCGCGGTCGGTCAGGGTCGGCGGCCGGCGCGCGTACCACGCGTAGGCGACGCTGCCGGCGACGAGCAGGGCGGAGGCCGCCAGCGCGCCCTTTCGCCACGTCGCGGCCCGCCGCTGCCTGGCGTCGGGCATCTCCGCGAGCGTGCGGGGCGTCGCGCCACTCGGCGCGTCTGCACGCGCCAGGTCCGCCGCCAGGTCGCTGGCGCGCTGGTAGCGCTGACGCGGATCGGCCGCCAGGAGCTTCACGATGATCGCGTCGAGCGCCTTGGGCACCTCCGGGTGCAGGGCACGCGGCGGCACGAAGACGCCGTGGGCGATCCTGGCGAGCACCTGCGCGATGTCCTCGCCCTCGAAGGCGCGGCGACCGGTCGCCATCTCGTAGAGCACGCTGCCCAGGGAGAACAAATCCGTCCGGGCATCCAGCGGATCGCCACGCGCCTGCTCCGGCGACATGTAGAAGACGGTCCCCATCGCCATGCCTGTCTGCGTGAGGTGGAGCGGACGCGATCCTGAGCCCGTCGCGCGCGAATCCTCCGACGACGCGGGGGGCGTCGCCACCTGCCCCGAGGCAGCCGTCGGCCCTACCTCGTCGCTGGCGAGGCGGGCCAGACCGAAGTCCAGCACCTTGACGTGGTCGCCCTCGGTGACGAAGAGGTTGGCCGGCTTGATGTCGCGGTGGATGATCCCGCGCCGATGGGCGGCATCCAGCGCGTCGGCCACCTGGCGGGCGAGCGCCACGGCGCGCGAGGCCGGCATCGGCCCGTCCTCGAGGATCTCGCGGACGGTCTGTCCCTCGAGGCGCTCCATGACGATGAAGGCCTGGCCCTCGTGCTCGCCGAGCTCGTGGATGGTACAGATGTGCGGATGCTGCAGCGCGGAGGCCAGGCGGGCCTCACGCTTGAAGCGGCTCAACCACTCACGAGAGGCCTGCGCTTCCGGATGGAGGATCTTGATGGCGACTTCGCGACGCAGCCGCGTGTCCTCCGCGCGGTGCACTTCGCCCATCCCGCCGACTCCCAGCAGGCCGAGAAGGCGATAGTGCGAAAGGAATGCAGATGCCATCGTGTCCAGACGCGTGGCACGCCCGCCAGTCGTGAACGCTCGATTGTACCGCCTTCAGTGCACCGCGGCGTCCGCGGCGTCCACGGTGTCGCGGTCCCGCGCGATCAAGCGCGTGACGTGCGCCAGCAACTGGTCGGGCGTGAAGGGCTTGCGCAGGAGCGTCGCGCCGTCGACGGGCGTCGTCGTCTCGTCGAGTGCGGGTTCACGGTACCCCGACATGTAGCAGACGACCAGGCCGGGACGAGCCTGCCGCAAGTGCCGCGCGACCGCCAGGCCGTCCTCGCCTGGCATCACGACGTCGGTCAGCAGCAGGTCGATCGCGCCGACATGGGCAGCCGCCACCGTGCGCGCCTCGCGGGCGCCGCCCGCCTCGAGCACCTTCATCCCGGCCTGGCGCAGCACGAGGCAGGCCAGGCGCCGGAGGTCCTCCTCGTCCTCGACGACGAGGGCCGTCTGGCCGCGCAAGGGCCCGGCGAGCCGCGCCGGGTCTCCCGTCTGCGTCTCCACGGCGCGAGCGACGAGCGGCAGCCAGACGGTGAACTCGGAACCCAGCCCCGGAGCGCTGCTGACAGCGATGGCGCCACCGTGCTGCGTCACGATGCCGTAGACCGTCGCCAGGCCGAGCCCGGTGCCGCGACCGGCCGGCTTGGTGGTGAAGAAGGGCTCGAAGACCCGCGCGCGCGTCGTCGGCGTCCATGCCGACGCCCGTGTCGGTGACGCGCAGCAGCGACGTACGCCGCCCGGCCGGCATGTCCGGCGCCGCGGCGGGTGGCGCGTCAAGCGTCGTCGCTTCGCGCGGCGATCGAGCAGGCGCCCGCCGTCGGGCATCGCATCGCGGGCGTTGATCGACGAGGTTGATCACCACCTGCTCGAGCTGCCCCTCCCCGAGCGCGACCGACCCTGCCTCCGGCGCCAGGTCGAGCACGAGCCGGACGCGTTGACCACAGAAACGCGCCAGCATCGACTCCAGCCCCCTGATCGCCGCGACCACGTCGACGAGCGACGGGCGAGGCGATCTGCCGGCGGCTGAACGCCAGCAGGTTGCTGCGTCAGCGTCGCCGCCTGCTCGCTCGCGCGGCGAATCTGCTGCAACGCGTCGCGCCTGTCCAGCGCAACGGCGCGATCGTCGAGCAGCAGCGCGCAGTAGCCGATGATGATCGTCAGGAGGTTGTTGAAGTCGTGCGCCACGCCGCCGGCCAGGCGACCCACCGCCTCCATCTTCTGCGCCTGCCGCAGGTGCTCCTCCGTCTGGCGGCGCGCCTCATGCTCCCGTCGCAGCGACTGGTTCGCGTCCTCGAGATCGCGGTTGGCCGCGGCCAGTTCGAGTGTCTGGCGCGACAACCCCTGCTCCGCGTGGCGCCGGCGCCGCACGTTGAGCACCAGACCGCCGATGATGATCGACTGCACCACGATGAAGCCGAGCGCGCCGAGGATGATCGTGCGGTGCTCGCGATAGAAGGTCACCGGCCGGTTGCGGGCATACGAACCGGGCGGGAGCTGGTCGTCGGTGATGCCCCAGCGGTCGAGTTGGTCCGCCTCGAACGCCAGTTCCGTCTCGGCGTCGACATCGATGGGCACCTCGCCGGGTGGTCGCCCCTGCAACAGCAGCACCGCCTTGCGGGCCATCCAGTGCCCGTGGGCCACGCCAGTGCTCGCGGTGGCTGCCAGCACGCCCTGTCCGGTCTCGCTGAAGGCCACGCCGAAGATGGGCGCCCGGCACGCCTCCGCGATCGCCTCGACCGACCTGGGCCCGTCGAGCGGCGCCTGTGTCGCGTCGCGGACGACCGGGGTGGCAATCACGATGTCGTCGGGTTGGGCCTGGTCGCGGAGGCGTCGCGTGATCTCGGCAAATGCGAGCTCGGCCCCCGACAGATCCACGAACGACAAGCCCTGGCGCGCCGCGCGCAGCCGGGCCACTTCGAGCCTGATCGCCTCCCCACCCCGCGTGTTGGCCGAGACGACGAAGACGCGACGGGTCGACGGTCGGAGCGACAGCGCTGTGTCGAGAATGTAGTCGAGGCGGAACTCCTCGATGACGCCCGTAAAGCGGTCGCGTGGCGCCAGGGCCACAAGCTCCCTGCTCTCGACGCCGCCGAACACGACGGGGATGCCGGCGAACAGGTCCGGGTTGGTCACCAGGAACTCGAGCGCGGGATCGTCGGACGTGACGACCAGGTCAGGGCGCCGGCGGGCGTACTTGACGGCAAGCATGTCGCGCAAGCGCGACAGGTACTCGGGCCTGGTGTCGCGGCGCGCGTCCAGGTACTCCTCGCGCTGGTCCACGTCGATGCCGGCCTCGACCAACCCCGCGTACAAGCCCTCACCGATGTCGTGCGTCCAGTCGGCTGACGTGTCGTAGGAATGCAGCACCACGACGAGCTTCGAGGGCGGGGGCGCGGCGCGCGCGCCCGGCGGGGCGCTGCCCAGCGCCGCCAGTACCACGACGACTCGTGCGAGGAGGGACAGGCGCATCGGCGAGGAAGGGCCTGCCTGACTGTACCCCGGGCCGCACGCCTCGGCAAAGCCACCCGTCCCCTGATCGGCGGTGAGCCTGATCCCGGGACGCCGCGGGCATTCTTTACGTCTTCGCCGGCAGGGCGCCGTCCCACCACCGCGAGAGATTGCCCTGCGCGGTACGCGGATGATGCGCGTAGTGCGACGTGTCGTTGAACAACATCAGCCGGGCCCGGACGGCATCGCGGAAGTCGAGCACGTTGAGGCACGCCGGCGCCTGGTCGAGCCTGTCGCGGTAGCCCCGCGCGTCGAAACCGAGCAGGCTGCTCAACAGGATGCGCAGCGTGGCCTTGTGCGAGACGACGACCACGCACTCGCCCTGGTGCTGCGTCACGATCTCCCGAATCACCGGCAGGGCGCGCGCGAGCACCGTGACCCCCGATTCGCCGCCTTCAGGGGCGAACGTGAAGGGATCCTCCTCCCAGGCGGCGTACTCGTCGCCGAACCGCTCCTCGACCTCGGCGCGCGTGAGGCCCTCCCACCGGCCGTGGCTGATCTCGGCCAGGCCGTCGCGAACCACTGGCGCGAGGCTGAAGGTCCGCCCGATGATCGTCGCGGTTTCCATCGTGCGCGACAGCGGGCTGCTGTAGATCGCCGAGACGGGATCGTGGCGCAGCCGTTCGCCGAGCTTGGCGACCTGCCAGCGACCCTCGTCGGACAGGTCCACGCCGACGGCACCGGAGAACCGGTTCTCCGCCGTGAGCTGCGTGGCGCCATGACGGACGAGAAAGAGGCGTGTGGTGGGCACGGGGACATGTTATGCCTGATGCGTGATGCTTGATACGTAGCGGCCGGACTCGTCCGGCCGTCCGGGCACCTGATGGTTCATACGTAGCGGCCGGACTTGTCCGGCCGTCCGGGCACCTGATGCTTGATACGTAGCGGCCGGACTTGTCCGGCCGTTCGGCGCGCCGCCCGCGGGACAAGTCCCGCGGCTACGAATCCCGGATCCCCGCGGCTGCGCATCCCGGAAGTCCCGCGGCTACGCATCCCGGATCTCCCGCGGCTACGCACCTCGGATTCGTGCCTGCTGGTGGGCGCTGGCGCCATGGACTCCTCGTCCGGCCGTCCGGGCACCTGATGGTTGATACGTAGCGGCCGGACTCGTCCGGCCGTTCGGGCACCTGATGGTTGATACGTAGCGGCCGGACTGTCCGGCCGTTCGGCGCGCCGCCCGCGGGACAAGTCCCGCGGCTACGAATCCCGGATCCCCCGCGGCTGCGCATCCCGGAAGTCCCGCGGCTACGCATCCCGGATCTCCCGCGGCTACGCACCTCGGATTCGTGCCTGCTGGTGGGCGAAGCGGGTACGATCCGCTGATGCAACTCGACCCGGGATTCGACAGGCAGGTGCGGCAGGTGGACGGGGCCGAGGCCGAGGGGCTCGTGGCCGCTGGCATCCGCGTGCTCGACGTGAGGACACCGGGCGAGTTCAGCGGACTCGGACACATCCCCGGCGCGACGCTGCTGCCCGTGCAGATCATCGCGAGCGCGCCGGCCATCCTCGACGACGCGGAGGCGCCGGTGCTCGTGACGTGCGAGCACGCGGTGCGCAGCAAGGTCGCCGCGCGCCTCCTGTCGCAGGCCGGCTTCACGCAGGTGTACGAACTGGCGGGCGGCATGGCGTCGTGGCACGGGCCTCGCGCGCATGATGCCCAGGCCATGGTGGGGCCGTCGCCGTGGCTGTTCGAGTGCGGCGACCTCATCCCGCGCACGGGCCGCGCCCTCGACGTGGCCTGCGGGCGAGGCCGCCATACGCTGCTGCTCGCGTCGACGGGGCTCGACGTGACAGGGCTCGACCGCGACGCACACGCACTGGCACGCCTGCAGGACCAGGCCGATCGCCTCGGCCTGACGATTCGGACGCGGGTGGTGGATCTCGAGGCCGATCAGCCCGACCTGGGAGACGACGGTTACGACCTCGTCATCGTGACGCGCTACCTGCACCGGCCGTTGTTCCCGCAACTGCTGCTCTCGCTGGCGCCCGGCGGCGTGCTGATCTACGAGACGTTCCTCGAGCGGCAGGCCGAATCCGGCCACCCGAAGAACCCCGCCTTCCTCCTCAAGCCCGGTGAACTCGCCACGCTCGTGCGTCCGCTGGAGATCCTGCGGCAGTTCGAAGGCGAGTTCGACGGCAACTGGATTGCCGCCGTCGCGGCCCGCCGCTAGCGGGCCAGGGTCTTCACGCGCGCCGTCCCCAGCGCGCCCGTGAGCAGATCGTCGTGGGGAAACCCGTGGCCGAGGTGCGGGTTGAAGCCCTCCGCGTGCGTCACGGTCTTTCTCCTGAAGTCGCGCGCGCGGTCGACGCCTGTGCGCCGCATCCAGTCGAGGTACTCGTCGGTCCCGTGCTGCTGGTGCAGCCAGTCGCGCTGTGAGGCGTGCGCGGCCAGCATCGCGGCCTTGCGCTCGATGACCGACGACACGTCCACCACCAGCCGCGCCGCGACCCGCCGGCCCTCGTGGTCGACCAGGTCGATCGGGTCGGCATACAGGAGCGCCGGCATGTGCTCGCACGGCGGCGCGGCGCGGCGGCGGGCCCGGGCGCCCGGCACGGGCAGCGGCGTCCAGTTGGGAATGGTCGAGCCGAACGCCGCCTCGCGCGCGAGCCGTGACGTCTCCTCGTGATCGGCCATGTAGTCGCGCGGCGGATGCGTGATCAGGAGGTCGGGCCGCACGTCGCGCAGCAGGCCCGCGACGATGCGCTTGGGGCGCTCCGCGTGGGCGATGGTGAGGTCCTTGAACCCGAGGCAGGTGTACCCGGCGCCGATCAGGCGCGCCGACGCGGCGGCCTCCTTCCGGCGGATGCGCGAGATGACGGCCGACGGCAGCGTCGCCGACCCGAGATCGCCGGCGGTCATCGTCGCCAGGTGGACGTCCCATCCGGCGTCCCTGAGCAGGAGCAGCGTGCCCGCGCAGGTGATCTCGATGTCGTCGGGGTGCGCCATCAGCGCAAGCACGCGCGGCATGGCGGCTACGCGAGCTCGGACAACTGCACGGGGGTGCCGCGCTGCACGGAGAGATCGGCGGCGTAGGCGACGCGGTGGCTCTCGAGCGCCGTGTCGAAGTCGGTCAGCGGCATGGCCGTACCCGCCCGCGTGGCGTCGACGAACGCCTGGAACTGCGGCTGGTAGGGATGGTCGCTGACGTCGCCGGAGTCGATCGGGTGCGTGGCCAGTTCGGTCCACTTCGTCTTGATCATGCCCGGCAGCTTCGTCGTGTGCAGCTTCGTGTCGAGGAGCGTGCCGTGGCTGCCGACCAGGTGCGAATGGAAGTAGTACGGCTGGAGGCAGTCGATGCACGAGGTGACCTTGCCGATCCGCCCGTCGGCGAACTTCAGCAGGCTGACCGTCGTCGTCGGGTACTCGTACGGCGTGAAGTACTCGCTCGTCGACGTCGTCCCGTAGGCAGTCACTTCCGCGACAGGGGCCTTCATGACCATCAGGAGGATGTCCATGGCGTGACAGCCGGCGGTCAGCAGGCTCGACGCGCCCATGTCCTTCCTGATGTTCCAGCCGTACTGTCCGTACCAGGGGCCGATGCCGTGGTAGTAGTCGACCTCGGCGAAGTGGAGGTGGCCGAGCAGCCCCTGCTCGACGATCGAGCGCGTGAGCGTGAACTGCGCGCTGTAGCGCACCTCGAAGCACACCATCGCCTTCACGCCGTTGGCCGCGATCGCGTCGCGGACGCGCGCGGCGTCCTGCCAGTTCAGCGCGATCGGCTTCTCGATGATGACGTGCTTGCCGGCGTTGGCGGCGGCGATGGCCTGTTCGGCGTGGAACGGATGCGGGGTGCAGATGTCGATGACGTCGATGTCCGGGTCGGCCAGCATCGCCGCGTAGTCGGTGTACGGCCGGAGGGGGATGCCGTACCGGGCCTGCAGCGCCGCGGGGTCCTGCTCCCGGCGCGAACACACGGCCGTGACCGCGGCGCCGGTCACGTGCTTGAACGTCTCGATGTGCGCCCCGGCCACCCAGCCGAGACCCACCACCCCGATCTTCATGTCGCTCATCGTGTGAAAGCTCCGAATCCAGTGCCAGGCCGCAGCCCGCGGCATCAGACTACAACAGCGTGGCGCCGCCAGTCAGGCGCGGCGGAATCGCGCGAGGACGTCACGCGCGGCCGCGAACGCCGAGGTCCGTCCGGCGGCGACGTCAGCCTCGAGCGCGGGCAGGGCGGCGGCCACCTCGGGGTCGGCACGCAGCGCCGCCTCGAGCCCCGTCCCGATCAACTCGTGCATCCACGCCAGGGCCTGTTGGCGCCGGCGCGCCACGAGATGTCCGCCGGCCTCCATCCGTGCGCGATGCGCGAGCACGACCTCCCACAGCGCGGCGATGCCGCCCCCCGTGAGCGCCGAGCAGGTGACCACGGGCGGGACCCAGCCATCGGCCGGTGCCGGAAAGAGACGAAGGGCGCCCAGGTACTCGGCGCGCGCGCGCTCGGCCAGGCTCGTCATGTCGCCGTCGGCCTTGTTGATGGCCAGGGCATCGACCATCTCGATGATGCCGCGCTTGATGCCCTGCAACTGGTCGCCGGCCCCCGGCAGCATGAGCAGCAGGAAGAAGTCGGTCATCGACCGGACCGCCGTCTCCGACTGGCCCACGCCGACGGTCTCCACGACGATGGTGCCGAAGCCAGCGGCCTCGCACAGCAGGACGGTTTCGCGCGTGCGGCGCGCGACGCCCCCGAGGAACCCGCGCGCCGGCGACGGACGGATGTAGGCCGCTGCCTCCAGCGCGAGCCGCTCCATGCGCGTCTTGTCGCCAAGGATGCTGCCACCGGAGATGGGGCTCGACGGATCGACGCTGAGCACCGCGAGGCGCTCCCCGCGCTCGCGCACCAGGTGCATGCCGAGCGTGTCGATGAAGGTGCTCTTCCCGACGCCGGGCACGCCCGTGATCCCGACACGCCTGGACCGGCCCGTGTGCGGGAGGATCGCATCGAGCAGCGCGGCCGCCGGCGCCGCGTCCTCGGGCCGCTCGCTCTCGACGAGCGTGATCGCGCGCGCGAGCACGGCGCGGTCGCCTCCGAGCACGCCGTCCACGTAGGCCGCGACGGGCAACCGCGACGGGTTCATGCGGCGCGCGGCGTGCCGAGGGCTTCGAGGATCTGCTGCGCGCAGACCGGGATGACGCTGCCGGGACCGAACACCGCCGTCACGCCGGCCGTCGCCAGGAACTCCCGGTCCCGTGGCGGGATGACGCCGCCGACGACGACGAGGATGTCCGGTCGCGGCCGAGCCGGGCCAGTTCGGCGATGACGCTCGGGGACGAGGGTCGTGTGCCCGCCCGCAAGCGTCGACACGCCGAGCACGTGCACGTCGTTGTCGACGGCCATGCGGCGCCGCCTCGGCCGGCGTCTGGAACAGCGGCCCGACGTCGACGTCGAAGCCGAGGTCGGCGAACGCCGTGGCGATCGACGCTTCGCGCCGCGATCGTGGCCGTCCTGTCCGATCTTCGCGACGAGCAGGCGCGGGCGGCGGCCCTCCGCGGCGGCGAAGCGCTCGGCCATGTCGCGCGCCGTCCGGAAGCTCGGGATCCTGCTCGCTCTCGGAGGAGTACACGCCCGATATCGTACGACTGACGGCCTGATAGCGGCCGAAGACCCGCTCGAGCGCGTCCGAGATCTCGCCGAGCGTCGCGCGCGCGCGCGCCGCCGTCACCGCGAGCTCCAGCAGGTTGCCCGCCGCGTGCCGGCTGCCGCCGTGAGCGCCTCGAGGGTCGCGCCGCACCGGCTCGGCGTACGCGCGCCCGCTGCACCTCCTCGAGGCGGGCGATCTGCGGCATCGCGCACGGCGCGTTGTCGACCTCGAGCACGTCGATGGGCGGCTCGTTCGGCCTCGCGCCGGTACGCGTTGACGCCCGACGATCGTTTCGCGCCCGCGTCGATGCGCGCCTGCCGGCGGGCTGCCGCCTCCTCGATCCGCATCTTCGGCAGGCCGGTCTCGATCGCCTTGGTCATCCCGCCCAGTTCCTCGACTCCGGAGATGAGCGCCCAGGCGCGCGCCATCAGCTCGTGCGTCAGCGACTCGACGTAGAAGCGACCCGCCCAGGGATCGACCACGCGCGTGATGCCGGTCTCCTCCTGCAGGTAGATCTGCGTGTTGCGGGCGATGCGGGCCGAGAAGTCGCGTCGGCAGCGCGATCGCCTCGTCCAGCGCGTTGGTGTGCAGCGACTGCGTGTGGCCGATCGCCGCCGCCATCGCCTCGACCGCCGTGCGCGTCACGTTGTTGAAGAGTCCTGCGCGGCGAGGCTCCAGCCCGAGGTCTGCGTGTGGGTGCGCAGCGCCATCGACTTCGGGTTCTTCGGCCCGAACGACTTCACGATCTTCGCCCACAGGACGCGCGCGGCGCGCATCTTGGCGATCTCCATGAAGAAGTTCATGCCGACGCCCCAGAAGAACGACGAGGCGGGGCGCGAAGCTGTCGATGTCGAGGCCGGCCGCGATCCCGGTCCGCAGGTACTCGAGACCGTCGGCCAGCGTGTAGGCCAGCTCGATGTCCGCCGTCGCGCCCGCCTCCTGCATGTGGTAGCCGCTGATCGAGATGCAGTTGAACCGGGGCATCTTCTGCGAGCAGTAGCGGAAGATGTCGCCGACGATCCGCATCGACGGCGCCGGCGGGTAGATGTACGTGTTGCGGACCATGAACTCCTTGAGGATGTCGTTCTGAATGGTCCCGTTGAGCTGCTCCGGTCCGACGCCCTGCTCCTCGGCGGCGACGATGTAGAACGCCATGACCGGCAGCACGGCGCCGTTCATCGTCATCGACACCGACATCCGATCGAGCGGGATCTGGTCGAACAGGATCTTCATGTCCAGGACCGAGTCGATCGCCACGCCGGCCTTGCCGACGTCGCCCGCCGACGCGCGCGTGGTCGGAGTCGTAGCCGCGGTGGGTCGGCAGGTCGAACGCGACCGACAGCCCCTTCTGGCCGCCGGCGAGGTTGCGGCGGTAGAAGGCGTTCGATTCCTCGGCTGTCGAGAAGCCGGCGTACTGCCGGATCGTCCACGGCTGGCAGGACGTACATCGTCGAGTACGGCCCGCGCAGGTACGGCGGCAGGCCCGCGGCATATTCGAGGTGCTCGAGACCCTCGAGGTCGGCCTCGGTGAACCACGGTTTCAACTCGATCCGTTCCGCCGTCGTCCGGCCCGCGGACCGCGAGGGCACGTCGGTCGCCGCCGCGGCGCCGGGTGCCGCAGCCGATCGTTCGGCTGCCAGTCCCCGGTAGCCGATCCGCGAGAAATCGGGTCGACTCATGGCGCCATCCCCAGCCGGTCCTGCCACGCCGAGAGGGCGCGAACGGCGTCGATCCCTGTGTGGACGTAGCCCTGTACACCAGCGGCGTTCAATTCGTCGGCGTGCGCGCCAGGGGCGCCGGCCACCACGACCGGCACGCGAGCCGCCGGCACGATCGCTCGCGCCAGGGTCGGGTAGTCCGCGTCGCTGCCGCACAGCACGACCAGGTCGGCGACGCCCGGCACGTGCTCGCCCTCGCTGATGGCGAAGCCGGCGCATCCGAAAAGGTTCGCAGCGAAGGCGGCGCGCGCCGTGCGCCACTTCACGTCGCCCCCTGTCAGCAGGTGGACCACGGGCCGCCGCCCCGTCGCGTCCGCGTGTCGGGCTGTACGCGCACGCAGGGCCTCGAACGGCGCGGCGAGGCGATACGCCGCCAGCGGCCCCTCCCCTTCCGGGACGGGGAAGGGACCATCCGCGGGAACCACGTTCGATGAGTCGGGGTAGTCGTTGACGCCGACGAGCGTCCGCCGGCGGGTGGCGATGGCCTGCGCGCGCGCCGAACGCGAGGCGTCCAGCGCCGAGGCGAGGTCGCCGGCGCCCACGGCCGCGCCATGACCGCCGGCCGCTTCGACCCGCTGGACGATTGCCCACGCCTCCCTCGCGAGAGCATCGGTGACCGCCTCGATGTAGTAGGACCCGCCCGCCGGGTCCGCCACCGCGTCCAGGTCCGCCTCGCTGGCCAGGATGCGCTGGACGTTGATGGCCAGGCGCGCCTCGAAGCCGTGCGGCTCGACGAGCAGCGAGTCGGCGCCGCCGATGGCCGCCGACATCGCCTCCGTCGTGGCGCGCAGGAGGTTGGTGTACGGATCGGACAGGCTCTTGTTGGCTCGCGCGGTCCGGGCGTGCAGCCGCATCGCGCCGCTGGCGGGATTGGCCGGGCCGAAGGCCGCCACGGCCGTCGCCCAGAGCAGACGCGCGGCACGCAGCTTGGCAATCTCGATGAAGTACGTCGAGCCGACGGCGAAGACGAAGCTGACGGCCTGCGAGGCCTCGTCGATCGACGTGCCGCCGGCGGTGGCCGCGGCCAGCCGATTGACGCCCTCGGCGATGGCCCAGCCGAGTTCCTGCACGGCCGTGGCACCGGCGTCGTGCAGCAGGTCGGCACGGATCGCGTCGTCTGGCCACCGTGGGGACTCGACGGCCAGCCAGGGCTCCGTGTCACCCCGGACGAAGGGTGGCTCGCCCGGCGCCGAGTTCATCTGGCCCTCGAGACCGCCGACGTCCTCGCGGCAGTAGAACGGCTTGATGTCCAGCCCCTCGTCCGTGTGCCAGATCAGCCGCGCCTCGCCACCGGACGTGCGCAGGTCCTCGCGCACGACGGCCTCCCACGCCGAGGCCGGCACCGGGGGGAACACGTCGCGCAACCGGAGTTCGTCCGAACCGGCCACGTCCCCGTCGCGCACGTCAGCCACGCGCGCCCTCCTGCACCACCTCGAGGAGGTACCCGAGCGTCACGTCGTCGGTCGTCTTCGGGTGCACGAAGAACACCGTCGTGCCGCGCGACCCTGGCCGTGGCGCCGGGTCGATGATGTGAAACCCCTTCGACGCGAGATCCTCGAACGCCGCCTGGATGTCGGCGACGCGCAGGGCCACGTGGGCAAGTCCCCCGCGGCCGCCGTTCCGCTCGATCTGACGGGCGACAGGCGACTCAGGGGTCAGCGGCTCGAGCAGTTGTACGAGGTTCGGGCCGGCGCCGATGCGCAGCAGCACCTCACGCACCTGATCGGTGCCCAGGACGTCCTCCCTGTGGATCTCCGTGAACCCGAGCGCCTCGTACGTGCGGACGTGGGCCTGCAGTTCGCCGGGGCGGACGGCGATGGCCACGTGATTGACGCACAGGAAGCCCGGGACCTGCGTCGCTTCCGTCATCACCCAGACAGCCTACTCTCGTCGCCCGACGCCGGCCCAGCCCATCCGTGATCGCCGCGCACGGGCGGCGCGGACGCGCGGGCCCCCGAACTCTGCCGTGGGTGCGTTCGGCCGGGTCCCACCGTTGTTGCATGCAGGGCGCGGGACGGGTCGTCCACGCGCGCGCTCCGAGGCAGACCCTCGGTCCAGGAGGCAGATCCATGAAGGAGAAGTACGTCATCCTGCGTGAATCCTCGTCGCGGCGGCGACGCGGCCCGGTGGCCGGGCCCGCGGGCGGCACCACCACACACGTCGGGCTCGAAGTCGAGGTCGACGAACTCGACAGGCGGGCGAGCCGGGCAGTCGCCACGAAGAAGGACGTGCGCGCCGTGGCTCCGGTGATTCCGATGCGCCTGATCACCCCGGTGCCGAGGCCCGAGGACGCGGCGCAGCCCGCGAGCGGAACCGCGTGGGGGATTACGGCGGTGAAGGCCGACACATCAGGCTTCGATGGCAGCGACGTGATCGTGGCCGTGCTCGACACGGGCATCGCGAAGAACCACCCGGCCTTCGCGGGCGTGACGCTTGTGGAGCAGGACTTCACCGGCGAAGGCAACGGCGACACGCACGGACACGGCACGCACTGTGCCGGCACGGTGTTCGGACGCGACGTCAACGGCACGCGCATCGGCGTGGCGCGGGGCGTCAAGAAGGCGCTCATCGGCAAGGTGCTCGGCGGACAGGGCGGCGGCAGCGACGCCATCGTGCGCGCCATCAACTGGTCGATCGAGGAGGGCGCCAACGTCATCTCCATGTCGCTCGGCATCGACTTCCCCGGGTTCGTGGAGAGCCTGATCTCGCAGCAGGGCCTCCCGACGGACCTGGCGACGACGATCGCGCTCGAGGGATACAGGCAGAACGTGCTGCTGTTCGAGCGACTGGCGTCGCTCGTCCGCGCGCGGGAGGCGTTCGGGGAGACCACCGTCATCGTGGCCGCCGCCGGCAACGAGAGCCGGCGCGACGAGAACCCGGACTTCGAGATCGCGTGCAGCCCGCCAGCCGTGTCCGAGGGCCTGATCTCCGTGGCGGCGCTGGGGCTCACAAGCGGCAAGTACACGGTGGCGTCGTTCAGCAACACCAACGTGCTCGTGTCGGGTCCTGGTGTCGGCATCCAGTCGGCGCGCCACACGGGCGGACTCGTGTCCATGAGCGGGACCAGCATGGCGACGCCGCACGTGGCCGGCGTGGCCGCGCTGTGGATGCAACGGCTCGCGCAGGACGGACCCGTGCCGGGCTCGCTGCTCAAGTCGAAGATCGTCGCGTCGGGCACGCTCGCCGACATGGGCGGCACGTTCGACGTCGCCGACGTCGGGTCCGGCATGGTGCAATCCCCGCTGGCGTGACGCGATCGCACCACGGATTGGCTGAGCCGGTCCCCGGCAGAGGCCGGTTATGCGGCGGGGTGAGGACACCCCGCCCTACCGAGGTGCCGCGCGGGGAACGCGCCCTACCGCACTCTCTCTGAAAAGTCGCCGGTGGCCGGGTCGCGCAGGATCAGCTTGGCGCGGCCATCCGGCAGCAACTCGCGTTTGATGACCAGGCGCGCCTCGAACGTCTCCGGCGCGACGTGCAGCCGCGGCGTGTCGCCGCCGCGCCAGTCGGGCAACTCGACCGTCTCCCACTGCCGGCTCGTCGCCGACCTGTACGCCGCGTCCATGACGGCGTTGACGACGACGCCGTCGTAGAAGGTCTCGCGAGGCGCGCGCCCGGCCTCCATGGCGTCGAACATGTCGGTGAACATGTCGACGTAGCCGAGTTCGACGGCCTCGTCGCCGACAGGGAACAGCCACCCCTCCGACGTTTCAGCCTTCTCGGCGACGTAGCCCTCCCGTCGGGCAGCCGTGAACATCTCGTAGCCGGTCCGCAGGAAGTGGTTCAGCCAGATCGTGCCGTGCGTGCCGGCCACTTCGTCACGCAGGTCCATGCCGCCGCGAAACGTCCAGCTGACCTCGAACTGCCCCATCGCGCCCGAAGCGAACCGCACGAGGGCCACCGCGTTGTCCTCGGCCTCGACCGGGTGGACCAGCGTGTCGGCCCAGCACATCACCTCGAGGGGGCGATTCCCCTTGCCGACGAAGTTGCGGATGATCTCGATGCAGTGGCAGCCCAGGTCGATGATGGCGCCGCCACCCGTGAGTCGATGGTCCCAGAACCAGGCCGCGTGCGGGCCGGGATGGGCTTCCCTCGCGCGCACCCAGGTGACCTGCCCCACCGCCCCTTCCTCAACCGAGGCAATCGCCTTCAGGGTCTTCGGCGTGTAGCAGAGGTCCTCGAGATAGCCGGCAAACACGCCGGCCTGTTCGACCACCTGGAGCATGCGCCAGGCCTCCTCGGCCGTTCGGCCGAGCGGTTTGGTGCACAGCACCGCCTTGCCGGCGCGGGCCGCCATCGTCACGGCCTCCTCGTGCAGGTGGTTCGGCAGGGCGATGACGATGACGTCGGTGTCGGGATGCTCGATGGCGGCGCGCAGATCCGTCACCGCGTGCGGGATTCCCCAGCGCCGGGCGAACGACTCCGCGCGATCGGCCTGACGCGAGTAGACGACGTCCACGCGGTCGCGGCTGCGTTGCGCGTGGAGCGTGCGGGTGTAGAAATCGCCGATCAGACCGGCGCCGAGCATCGACACGGAGTGCTGCTGCATGCCGCCAAGCCTACCCTAGCCGTGTGGGTCGCCGAGGCAAGCATCAGATAAGCTGTGCCGCATGCCCGAGGTCGCCACCGCTTCCCCCGCCGCTGCGGGCGCGCCTGCCGCTCGCGCGGTCCGCAACGTGGCCGTCGATGCCTATCGCGGCTTCGTCATGTTCCTGATGATGGCCGAGGTGCTTCGGTTGGCGCGCGTAGCGGCGGCCTACCCGAACCACTGGCTGATCAACGTGCTCGCGTACCACCAGACGCACGTGGACTGGGCGTGGGCCTCGCTGCACGACCTCATCCAGCCGTCGTTTTCGCTGCTCGTCGGCGTGGCCCTGGCGTATTCGTTCGCGCGGCGCGTGGCGACGCAAGGGTACGGGAAGGCGCTGGCGCACGCGATCTGGCGGTCGCTGATCCTCGTGGCGCTCGGGGTGTTCCTGCGGTCGCTCGGACGCGAGCAGACCAACTTCACCTTCGAGGACACGCTGTCGCAGATTGGCCTCGGGTACCCGTTCCTCTTCCTGCTCGCGACCCAGAGCACGAAGCGCCTCTGGATGGCGCTGGGCGTGATCCTCGCGGGCTACTGGCTGGCGTGGGCACTCTATCCCCTGCCCGGACCGGGCTATGACTACGCGGCCGTGGGTGTACCGGCCGACTGGACGCACAACTACACCGGGTTCATGGCGCACTGGAACAAGAACGCCAATCTCGGCCACGCCTTCGACACCTGGTTCCTGAACCTGTTCCCGCGCCAGGCGCCCTTCGTGGCCAATCGCGGGGGATACCTGACCCTCAGCTTCATACCCACGCTCGGCACGATGATTCTCGGCCTCATCGCCGGCCGCGCGTTGCGTGAGTCGTCGCCGAAGATCCCGCTGCGCTGGCTCCTGGTGACGGGTACGGCGCTGATCGTGGGCAGCGTGCTGCTGCACGCGCTCGGCATCAACCCCGTCGTGAAGAAGGTCTGGACGCCGGCGTGGACGCTGTTCAGCGGTGGCCTGTGCTATCTCCTGCTCGCCGCGTTCTCGTGGGTCATCGACGTGAAGGGCTACAGGCGCTGGGCCTTCTGGCTCGTGGTGATCGGCTTGAACTCGATTGCCGCGTACGTGATTGCCCACGTCTGGGAGGGCTTCATCGCCTCGTCCTTCAAGACGCATCTCGGACAGCACGTCTTCGAGGTGTTCGGCACGGGCATGGCGCCCCTGATCGAGGGCATCGCGGTGCTGGGCGTCTACTGGCTGTTCCTCTACTGGATGTACAACAGGAAGTTGTTCCTCAAGATCTGAAGCGAACCGGGGACCGGGGACCGGGTACCGGGTCACGGGGACCGGGGAACGGGGACCGGGGAACGGGGACCGGGGACCGGGGACCGGGGACCGGGTCACGACTTCGGGTCGAGGGCCGCCACCTTCTTGCCGAACGTCCCGAGGCCGGGCGCGGCGAGGATGGCGCGCTCCCACGAGCCGTACATCGGGTTGGGGACGACGATCCACTGCCGGCCCCAGCGCGCTTCGTGCGCGGCCAGACGAGCGGCGCGGTCTTGCACTGTGCCCTCGGCCGGCGCGAAGTCGCCGAGGTCATCGCCCACCAGCAGCAGGATGCGGTGCGTGCGAGCGACGGCGATGCGGCGTGGCGTCTTGTCAGACGCCGCCCACTCGGGCCGCTCGTTGCGCAACAGCACGGTGTCGGGCGACTCGCCCGCCTCGATGCCCAGCGCAGCCAGGTTGCGACGCGTCGCCGGCTCGAGGGTGCCCGCCCGGTTCGAGACGAAGAACGGCGTCACGCCGCGCGAGCGCGCGTAGCGGAGGAACTCGACAGCCCCGGGCACCGCTCCGGCCTGCGCTTCGGCACACCACGCATCCCAGGCGGCCGGGTCGAAACCCTCGACCATCCGCCCCGCGGCGCGTTCGGTCAGTTGCGACTGAATCGCGCGCGCCTGGTAGGGCGAGTTGTCGAGCACGGTCTCGTCCAGGTCCAGGACGACGGCGGGCGGCAGGGCCGAGGCGTCGCCCGTCTGCTCGAGCGCCGCGGTCCACGACGGGTCGGCCAGCGCCGCGTCGAGTTGCTGACGCGCCCCGGCGTAGGCCTGCAGCGCCGAGGCGCGGAACTCGAGGGCCGTCTGCACCCAGAGCACCGAATGCAGGTTCTCGTGCCACGCGGCGTCCGCCGAAACGGCGGCCGGGCGTGAGGGAACCGGCGCCGCCACCGGGGCGGCCGCGCGACGCGAGGCACATCCACTCGCGATCGTCACGAGGACGGCGGACGTCAGCACCAGACGGGCAAGAAACACGGTGACCTCCAGAACGGTGGTGAGATCAGGGTACAGGGTGGCTCGTCGGCCGCGCCCAGGAGGTGGTCATGCGTTCGGGCAGCACCGAGACGTCGCCCTCGCGCGTCGCGATGTAGATGGCCGATCGCGACGGCTGACGCGCGTCGCCGTCGGCCCAGATCGCCGACAGGCCCGGATGCGCGCCGAGCGGCTTGCGTGCGTAAGAGTGGTTGCGGACGCTGCCGGTCGTGAGCGTGCGCGTCCGCGTCCACGTCGCACCGTGATCCGTGCTCGTCCACAGCACCATCTCCCCGCCCGTGCCGAACGGCTGCGGCCCGGGGTCGGTGGGTGCGATCACCCGCCACTCTCCCGGCATGCCAGGATCGCCCGGCTCGACGTACAGCGAGCCGTGGTCGTAGTTGTGGTCCGACTCGGTGAAACGCCGGTGCTCCCACGCGGCGCCCGTCCAGCGCGCGGTGAACCACGTGTACGGGCCGCTGGCCGCACCGGGTTGATAGCCGCGCGACGTGAGGTACAGGATGATCGGCCGCCCCGCCGCGTCGTACGCGAGGTCCTTGAGGTACACGCTCCTCTCGACGGCAATCGTGTCGAGCACGCGCGACCGGTGCGCGACATCGGTGATCGGCAGCGTGACGGGCTGCCCGTCCGCCGTGCGCCACGTGCGCCCGGCATCCGGCGTCTCGACGTAGTAGATGTTCGAGCGGTAGTTCAGGCCACGGCCGGCACGTCCGGCGGACGGGTGCATGTCGAAGGCCGTGCCGACCTTGTCGCCGTGGGGCCACGAGATCTGGTAATCGCCCATGTCGACATGCGCCAGTTTCTCGGCTGGCGTCCACGCCCGTCCGTCGCGCGAGCGCATGGCGTACAACGAGCGCTGTCCCTGCTGGTAGCGCGTGTGCAGAAACAGGAACTCGCCCCGCCCCGGCAGGAACCACGGCTGCGGGTAGGAGAAGTTCGTCGTCTCGACGAGTTCCCAGTCCGCGATGTCGTACGGACGCACGGAGCGATGGATGTACGCGGGTCGCGTCGTGCCGTGCGCGGCCGAGAACACCCACAGGTGCCCGCCCCCGTCGATGGACAGGACGGGGTTGTCGTGCGCGTCCTCGGTCTGCTTGTCGAGCAACCGGACGGGGCGCGACACCTCACCGCTCCGGTGATCGAACGCCCCCACGAGGTGTACGAGGCGATCCCGCGATTCCGACGGCGCGTCGCCGGATCCGCCGAGCACGAAGAACGTGGTCTCGACAGCCGGCGCGTGGACCGCGATGGGCGCGTGCCACTGCGGATACGTGGCGAATCCGCCCGAGTACTTGTAAACGTACTCGCCGCCGAACTTCTCGTTCATGTACCAGATGCCGCGGTAGCCGTCGAAGGGACGGGGCCGCAGATGATCGGCCTGCATCGACGCCACCAGCATCAGCACGACGACACGGAGCATCGTCATCGGGCCGGCGGCGACGACGCGGCAATCACGCGGTGGTGCAGCGCCATGTAGTACGGCAGCAGGTACGACGTGCCATCGGCGAGGCGGGCGCCGTTCCCGCCGTAGTCGAGCGCGTACGGGTCGTGGTTCCAGTGGAACACCATGCGCTCGTCGACGGGCAGCACCTTGCCGTCGCGGCGCCGGAGGCCCAGTGGCTCGTCCGCGTCCGGGCGTACGTGCGTGTCGAGCGGCGTCAGGTCGAGGCGATGGGCATTGGCGATGCCGTGGTCGACCAGATCGACGGGGAAGCGACGCAGCGTGTCCAGCACGTCGTCGCGCCAGGCCTCGGGTGGCAGCGTCAGCGTCTCGGTGCCGAAGGCCGTCGGGAACGTGGCGCCCTCGAGGCGGACCGCCGCCACGAGGTTGAAGAAGGGGTTGCGCTCGGGGCGCTCGAGCTGCCAGTAGCCGTGCAGCGAGCGCGCCGCGGCCGACCGGACCACCGGATCGCGCTCGTACGCGAGGAGGTGGTAGTAGTTCATGAACGCCATCTCGTCGTCGGACTGGTTGCCGCCGCCGACGCCAGGCGTGACCTTCGGCGTGAGCAGGTTCATCGCGTACCCGTGCCGCGTCACGAGGTCGCGGGCGGCGACGTCGTACCGGTCGTCGCCCGTCACGTGGTGCGTGATCCGCAGGTAGGTCAGCATCGACAGGCTGTTCAGGCCGCGTTCCTCGAACCAGCGGGGATCGTTGTTGAGCGCGGCCGGGCCGAACACGGCCCAGCGCGTGGGCGCGCCGTCGTGATCGACGAGCGCGTAGTCGTGCGCGAGGAGGTGATCCGTGATGCGGCGGACGAGGGCAGCGACCTCCGCCCGTTCGGCCGCGTCGCGCGCCACCAGGTCGTGGTAGAGCGCGTAGAAGAAGTAGTGCCCGTCGAGTTCGTCCGAACTCGTGTCCGACTTCCAGTACCACCGCCCGTCGGCGCTGCGCGGCCAGCGCGGGGCGATCACCTTCCAGGCGGCGTCGCGCTGCTCGCGCCGCAGCCTGTCGCGCTCCGGGCTGTCGCGCAGGTTGGGGTCGGGTCCGCTCGTGAGCAGGATGCTGCGTGCGGGGAAGCCGTCGGGCGCGCCGTGGTCGCCGCCGCGTGTCACGTCCACGAGGACGCGGAGCGCCTCGAAGACGCGGCGGGCCCTGTCGCGTGCCAACGGGTCGCGAGTCGCCGCCCAGGCGAAACACTGCGCGGCGCCGTACATCCCGGTCCAGAGCCCGTCGTTGTCGTTGTCGGTCGTGAACGCCGTGCGCACGTCACCCGGCTCACGCAGGTGCGCCTCGACCACGTAGCCGTAGGGCGTACGGCGGTGGTGCCGCTCGATGGCGGCCTCGTAGGCCGCGGCTTTCGCTGCGAGGGTCGTGGGGGGCGCGGCGATGCCGCCGCGGCCGCCGTCGGTGTCGAACCAGGCCGTGCCGGCGTCGTCCACCGTCACGCCGCGGATCCGGTCCCCCGGAAGCCACCGCCTGCCCTGTCGATACTCGATGGCCTCGCCCGCAACGCGAATGGCCCCGCGGTCCGTCCCGATCCACATCGAGCCGTCGGGCGCGCCGGCCATCGACGTGATGCCCAGTACGGGGAGTCCCCTCGCCGGGTCGAGGAACCGCCACCGGCCTGAGGGCCCGCGCACGCTCACACCCTGGGACGACCCGACCCACAGGTGCCCGGCGGCGTCGTACGCCAGCGCCGTGATTCGCGCCGGATCCCATCCCTCGTCGTCGTTCCGGAGGGAGACGGGCTGCCAGGCGCCCTCACGCCACTCGTGGACCCGCCCGGCGACCAGGCCGGCCCTCTGTCCACCCGCGCCCTGCACAAGCTGCGTGACGTCTGGCGACACCCCCGGGGACGCGGCGGTCGGCTGACCAGCGGTGGCTGGTCCGGTTCCCCGCACGGCCTGCTGCTGCGGGAAGGGTGTGTCGGGGGTCGGCTGGGCGCCGGCAGCGGCGGTCAGCAGGACACAGGACACGACGAAGCCGGCCCGCCCGGCGATCGCCGGCCGTTGGCCGGCCTTCGGTGCCATCGGGGACACGGCGCCGGTCATGTGAGGTCGACGGTCGCCATTCGGAGCGCCTCGATGGCGGCCCCACGCGCCCCGGCCGTGTCGCCGTTGGGCATGATGCGGATGGGGATGTCGGCCTGCTCCTCACGCTGGACCGGCATGCCTGCGCGAATCTCGCCGAGGAACCAGGCCTGGAACTCCGGCGACGCCTCGATCGCGCCTCCCCCGACGATCAGGGCATCGGGGTCGAACGTGTTGACCATCTGGTCGAAGAACAACCCGAGGGCATGCGCCTGCACGCGGAAGATGTCGCGGCACATCGCATCGCCACGCTCCGCCATGCCGCGCACCTTCTTGGCCGCTTCGCGGACATCCAGCGACGCGAGTTCATGGTCCGGATGCTTCCTGAGGAACGTGGGCAGCAGGGTGTTGCGAATCGCCGTGAGGGAGCAGACCGACTCGAGGTCGCCCACGCGGCCGCAGTTGCACAGCGGGTCCACGTCCTCGAGCCCGGCAATCCGCTGCGTCGGAATCAGCACGTG
This sequence comes from uncultured Actinomycetota bacterium, assembly GCA_963752715.1. Classification (GTDB taxonomy): domain Bacteria; phylum Actinomycetota; class Actinomycetes; order Mycobacteriales; family CAVVZQ01; genus CAVVZQ01. The sequence goes on from CAVVZQ010000002.1 coordinate 21,968, forward strand.
GCCGCACTCGCCGCCGAATCCCGCGCGGCCCGTGACGACGCGCCCGTCCACGATGACGCCGCCGCCGAGCCCGGTCCCGACGATGGCCGAGATCGAGGTTGCCGGCGTCCGCCCGAAGATGTGGTAGTGCCCCCAGAGGGCGCCGGCATTGCCGTCGTTCAGGTAGCTGACGGGCCGCCGCAGGCGCATCGACAGGTTGCCCGGCAGGTCGAAGCCGGCCCAGTCGGGATGGACGAAGTTGGTCGAACCCCTGGCACTGAGTACGCCCGTGGCGCTGGCTGGCCCGGGCGTGTCGAGCCCGACGGCGATCACATCGTCGAGCGAGACGCCGGCCTGCTGGACGGCGATGGCGAGGCCGTCGGCAATCTGTTTGAGGCAGATGTCGGGTCCTTCGACGCTGCGCGCCGGATGCTCGCAGAGTCCGTCGATCAGGAAGCGTCCATCGAGATCGATGAGCGTGTAGTTGACCGCCGTGCCGCCGAGATCGATGCCCGCGATGAGCTGCATGCCGTGTGTCCACCCTGAAGCGCCGGCCCCCAGCGGCCCGGCGTGACGCGCACCCTCAGCGGCGCGCCGGCATAGCCTACCCCCGGACGAGCGGGCAGGCCAACGGAAACCCCGGCCTCGAGTTCAGTTGCCGGGGCGGACCGCCGTATCCTGTGGCGGGAGACCCACAGTGAGCAGACACGTCCTGATCATCACCGGCGATGCCGGCGAGAGCTTCGAGTGCCTGTATGCCAAGCAACGGCTGCAGGAGGCGGGCATGGTGCCGCACGTGGCCGCGCCGAGCCGACGCCGGCTCAACCTCGTGATTCACGACTTCGAACCGGGCTGGGATACGTACGTCGAGCGCCAGGGATACGGCGTCGAGGCGGACCTGACGTTCGACCAGGCCCGCCCGGATACGTACGACGCGATCCTGGTGCTGGGCGGGCGCGCCCCCGAGTACCTGCGGCACGACGCGCGGGTGCTCGAGCTCGTGCGTGCGTTCGAGGCCGCTGGCAAGTGGGTCTTCGCAATCTGCCACGGCGTGCAGGTCCTGGCCGCGGCGGGGGTAATCGCCGGCAAGCAGGTCACGGCGTACGCCCACTGTCGCTGGGAGATCGAGGCGAGCGGCGCCACGTACGTCTCGTCGGACCAGGCCGTGCGCGACGGACGAGTCGTCACGGGACAGACCTGGGAGTCGCACCCGGAGTTCTATCGCCACGTGTTCGCCTGCTTCGGTGAGGGCTGACCGGGAGATTTTTCACGCCACCCCCTGAGGGTTTTCCCCACGCGTCGGTGCTCGGGCGACTGGGGAAGCGCGAACCCCCGCACTGTGCGCTGTGCGGAGTCGGCACACAGCGTGCATATCAGTTGGGTAGTCACGGGTGTATGGAGGCCCGGGTCGTTCAGGGGGATTCACATGTCGGTCTTTCGCACCATTGTCGCGGCCATCGATTTCAGCGAGACATCTGACGATGCCCTCAAGGTGGCCTGCGAGTTGGCCGCCTGTCACGGCAGCGAACTGCATCTGCTGCACGTGATTCCCGACGCCCGCCAGCAGGCGTGGAGCGTCGAGGCTCCCGGGCTCGACTTCTCGGCCCTCCAGCAGGAGAGCATGGCCGATGCCGAGCGCATGCTCGCGGCAAGGACCGCCCAGGCGACGGCCGGGCTGTCGAAGGTGGTGCGGCGGGTGGTGGCCGGTTTGCCGGCCGCTCGTGAGATTGACCAGTACGCCGCGAGCCACGGTGCCGACCTGATCGTCGTCGGCACGCACGGCTACGGGCCGGTGCGTCGGCTGGTGCTCGGCAGCGTTGCGGATCGCGTGGTGCGCATGGCGCCCTGCCCGGTTCTGACCGTGCCGCATCACACGCTGCGCGCCACGACTCCCGCCTGGGTCCCCTCCCAGGAACAGGAGGCGAGCGCCTTATGAGAGCCAACGACGCGCAGGTGGCCTCTTCACCGCATCCGGTCTGGTGGCGGGAGGATCCCTTGACACCCCTCCGCCGCAGCGTGCCGGAATGGCGAAGTATCGTGATGGAGGCGTACGACGAGCAGCCCACGCTGAGCGTGACCCTCGCTCAGGGGCAGCGACTGTGGGGGCTCGATGCCTCCACGTGCGGGTACGTTCTGGACGGACTGGTGGAATCCGGCCTGCTGGTCCGTAGTGGCACGGGTCAGTACTGCCGGGCCGACTACCTGCGGCCCGACGAGGAGGGATTCGTGCTGTAGGAATACCGCAGGGCCGCCCGTCCCGACGGGCCGTGACCGCCGGCGCATCGTGCGAAGCGGTCAGGCCACGGGGTGGAGCGTCGGACGGCCGCGACGGCGGAATCGCCGTCGTCCGGTGCCGCCCCGATTGGCCAACGCCCCGGCGACGGAAGCCGGCACTGCGGGGAGAGCCCGGAGCCTGACGGGGTCGAGTCAGACTTCGGGCTCGTTCCTTTTGTCCCGAGCCCAGGTGCCCGCCCCCGCGATCGGTCGTCGGGGCAGGACGCGATCGGACGGCGACCCGGGTACACTTATCAACCCGGCGCACCGCCGGCTCCGTCAGCACCCGTGTCCTCGCGCATGTCCGACGCCCTGACCAACGCCAGCCCCGCCCCTCCACTCGACTTCATCCGGCAGATCGTCAGCGACGACCTGGCCGCCGGACGCCACGACGGCCGCGTGCACACGCGCTTTCCGCCCGAGCCCAACGGCTACCTGCACATCGGCCACGCCAAGGCGATCTGCCTGAACTTCGGCATCGCCGCAGGAGTTCGGCGGGCATGTGCAACCTGCGCTTCGACGACACCAACCCCGACGAAGGAGGACGTCGGAGTACGTCGACTCGATCCAGGAGGACGTGCGCTGGCTGGGCTTCGACTGGGAGGACCGCGCTGTTCTACGCCTCCGACTACTTCGAGCAGCTGTACGACTGCGCCGTCGCAGCTGATCCGCGAGGGCAAGGCCTACGTCTGCAGCCTGAGCGCCGACGAGATCCGCGAGTACCGCGGCACGCTGACCGAGCCGGGCACGGACAGCCCGTACCGCGACCGGCCGGTCGAGGAGAACCTCGACCTGTTCGCAGCGCATGCGCGCGGGCGAGTTCCCCGACGGCACGCACGTCGCTGCGCGCCAAGATCGACATGGCCTCGCCCAACATGAACATGCGCGACCCGGTGCTGTACCGCATCCTGCACGCCGCACCACCACCGCACCGGCGACACGTGGTGCATCTACCCGATGTACGACTGCGCCCACGGCGCTGTCCGACTCCATCGAGGGCATCACGCACTCGCTCTGCACGCTCGAGTTCGAGGACCACCGGCCGCTGTACGACTGGTTCCTCGACCACCTGCCGGCATGCCGTACCACCCGCAGCAGATCGAGTTCGCCCGGCTGAACCTGACCTACACCGTGCATGAGCAAGCGCAAGCTGCTGCGAGCTGGTGCAGCGAGGGCACGTCGCCGGCTGGGACGACCCGCGCATGCCGACCCTCTGCGGGCTGCGCCGGCGCGGCTACACGCCCGAGGCGATCCGCGACTTCTGCGACCGCATCGGCGTGGCCAAGCGCGACAGCACTGGTCGACGTCGCCCTGCTCGAGCACTGCCGTCCGCGAGGACCTGAACCGGTCGCCGCCGCGCGTGATGGCCGTGCTGCGGCCGCTGAAGGTCGTCATCGACGAACTACCCCGAGGGCCAGGTCGAGGAGCTCGACGCGGTCAACAACCCCGAGGACGCCAGCGGCCGGCACGCGCAAGGTGCCGTTCTCCCGCGAGCTCTACATCGAGCGGGACGACTTCCGCGAGGATGCCGCCGCAGCAAGTTCTTCCGCCTGGCCCCGGGCCGCGAGGTGCGCCTGCGCTACGCCTACTTCATCACCTGCGACGAGGTGGTCAAGGACGACGACGGGCGAGGTCGTCGAGCTGCGCTGCACCTACGACCCCGCGACCCGCGGCGGCGACGCGCCCGACGGCCGCAAGGTCAAGGGCACGCTCCACTGGGTCTCGGCGCCGCACGCCGTCGCGGCCGAGGTGCGCCTCTACGACCACCTGTTCACCGCGAAGACCCCGGCGACGTGCCGGACGGCAGCGACTTCACTGGACGACCTGAACCCGCGACTCGCTCGAGGTGCTGGACGGCGTGCAGGTCGAGCCGTCGCTGGCGCGACGCGCGCCGGGGACGCCGTACCAGTTCGAGCGCCTCGGCTACTTCTGCGTCGACCCCGACCGATCGGCCCGGCGCGGCCCGTCTTCAACCGCACCGTCACGCTGCGCGACACCTGGGCCAAGATCGAGAAGGCGCAGGCAATGTGATCACGCCGCCGTGTGCGTCCGCGCCGCGGGCAGGTAGCGCGCCAGGGTCTGGGCGAGGGCGTCACGGCGGACGGGCTTGGCCAGGTAGTCGTCCATGCCCGCGGCAAGGCACCGCTCGCGGTCGCCAGACAGCGCATTGGCCGTGAGGGCCACGACGATGATCCCGTTGGCTGGCGCAGGGAGCGCTCGTATGCGCCGCGTGGCCTCGAATCCGTCGCACTCGCGGCATCTGGCAGTCCATCAGGACGAGGTCGTAGGCTCCCGCCGCCACGGCTTCGGCCGCCTGCGCGCCGTCGGCGACGACGTCGACGTGGCAGCCGCACTTCTCCAGCATCAGGCGCGCGACCTTCTGGTTCACCGGGTTGTCCTCGGCCACCAGCACGCGCGCGGTTCGGGACCCGCCCGTCGCTGGCACGCGGGCCGCCGGTACCGGCACCGGCACGGGGCCCTCGACAGCCACGGGGCGACCGACCCGTTCGAGCAGCGCCAGCAGTTCACTGCGACGGACGGGTTTCAGGAGCCGGGCCGTCCGCTCCATGGGCGCGACCGCGCCAGCCGGCCTCGAGGACAACAGCACGACGGCTATTGGGTGTGGCGCCAGGGCGCGCAGTCCCTCGGCCAGTCGCATGCCGCCGACGTCGGCCAGATCCTCATCCAGCAGCACGACGTGCGGCCAGGATCCGGCGGCCAGACGCTCCATGACCTCGTCCGGCCCGGCGGCGACCTGCACCGCCACGCCGACGTCGTGCAGCGTGCGCTCGAGCATGACGCGCGAGGCGCGGCTGTCGTCCACGACCAGCACTCTCAGGTTCGCGAGCGAGCCGAGGTCGACGACTGCCGGCGCGCGTCCCGCACGGGCGCACGGCACGGTGAACCAGAACGTGGTGCCCTCGCCCGGCACGCTGTGCACACCGATGTGCCCGCCAAGCAGTTCGACGATGCGGCGCGAGATGGCCAGACCGAGCCCGGTGCCGCCGAAGCGCCGCGTCGTGGACGGATCGGCCTGCGTGAAGGCGTCGAACAGGCGCGCCTGCGCCTGCGGCGAGATGCCGATGCCCGTGTCGCTCACCTCGAGGCGCAGGACGGCCTGCGCCTCGCTGACGTGTTGCGCCGACACGCGGATCGAGACGTCGCCCTTCTCCGTGAACTTGATGGCGTTACCCACGAGGTTCAGGAGCACCTGCCGCAGGCGCCCCGGGTCGCCGACGAGGTTGCGCGGCACGTCCGGCGCGATGAGGCAGGTGAGGTCGAGCCCCCTGGCGGTCGCCCGCTCACCCATGAGGCGCGCGACCTCCTCGGCCAGGGACTCGGGGTCGAGGGCAATGCGCTCGAACTCGAGTTTCCCGGACTCCACCTTGGAGAAGTCGAGGATGTCGTTGATGACGTTCAGGAGCACGTCGCCGGACGAGCGCACGGTCTCCACGAGCAGGCGCTGGTCGGAGGTCAGGGGCGAATCGAGCAGGAGATCGGTGATGCCGATGACGGCGTTCATCGGCGTGCGGATCTCGTGGCTCATGGACGCCAGGAACTCGGACTTGGCACGGGTGGCGGTCAGGGCCTGGGCGTGCGCGGCTTCGAGCGCCTCCTCGGTGGCCTTGTACTCGGAGATGTCGACCATCACGCCGAAGAGCTCACGCGGCGCGTCGTCCTCCACGATGACCGAGACGACGTCGCGCAGCCACACGAGCCTGCCGTCCTGGGCGAACACGCGGTACTCGAGCGTGTGATCGCGCCGCTCCAGCGTCGCCCTGCGGCAGTAGCGCATGACCCAGTCGCGGTCGTCGGCATGCAGGAGACCCTGAAAGAAGCCGGGCTCGTCGAGCCAGCGGGCCACGGGATACCCGAGGAGTTGCTCGGCCTCCTGGCTGACGAAGGAGAACCGCTCGGAGGCGACATCCATGCGCCAGACGATCGCCTTCACGGAGTGCACGAGCCGTTGCATCTGGCGCTCGGCGGCGCGGAGCGCCTCCTCGGCCTCGGCGCGGCGGCGCGCGGCCAGCGCCTCGGCCTCCACCGTCGAGGCCACCACACGACGCATCCGGCGGTGCCAGGCCAGGCCACTTCCGACACCCGCGAGCAGCAGCGCCGCGCAGAGCCCGAGCGTCCATGGGGTCAGGGGGATTGACGCGGACAGCGAGGTCGGCACCTGCGTGGGGGCTCGCTCCGCGCCGGCAAGCAGCGCGACAGCACCTGCCGCCATGATCCACGTCCAGTAGAGCCTCGTCACCCGATCTCCCAGTCAGGCCAGCGACCGGGCGGCCCCGGCCGTTCCGGTATTCGGCCGGGCAGGGGGAAACGTGAGAGAGGCGGCGGTCGGGGGGACCGGGTCGTTCAGAGGAGGTGCTGGCCTGCGGCAGGGCGCACGACGGGCGAGGCAATCACGCGCGGCTCCAGCCAGATCGCTGCAGCAGATGACACGCCACAGATGACGGCTCCCCAGAGCACGTCGATGACCGTCATCCGGAGCGACCAGCCGGCCAGCACCGCGTACGCCGTGAAGTCGTACGTGCCGTAGGTGACGATGCCGAGCACGGCCCCGAGCACGAGCGCCCGGGCGGGGCGGCCCTCGGCCTGTGGCAGCACGAACACGACGATACCGGCCACGAGACACGCGTAGACGGCAACGGCCGACCACCAGATGGGTGCGAAGTCAGGACCGGAGACTCTGGCCAACGCACCGAGCTCCGCCTTGTAGAAGCCGGGCATCAGGAGCCCGAGCCACACGAAGTCCATGGCGAGGAAGACGGCCGTCGTCAGGGCCACTCGACGGGTCATCCGCTGCCAGGTCATCGCACTGTTCACCCGGCCTAGGACGCCGTCGACTGGGTCGCGGGTTCGCGGGCGCCGAGAGGATCAGCCGGAGACCCCGGTGGTATACTTTCTCGTTGCCTCGGCGCTGCGCGCGTCGACCTCTGGCACGGTGGGTGTAGCTCAAGGGCAGAGCGCCGGACTGTGGCTCCGGATGTTGGGGGTTCGAATCCCCTCACCCACCCCACACGCCTCATATACCCACGACACGTCCCGAACACCGCCGACGCCGGCGTGATCCGACCGCAGTGGTCGCCTACGTGATGTGTCGCCATGGGGCCATGACCCCGTTGTCCATGAGCTCGAAGAGACGTTCGACGCGTGGCAGCGTCTGGACGAGTTCCCGCACGGCCGCGCGCCAGACGTCCGCTGGCGTCCGCCGCGTGGGCACTCGCCGGTTGCCGAGGCATGGACACGGCCCAGCGTGTCGCGGTCGGCGACGATGACAGCTCGGCCGCGGCCCGAGTTCGCTACTATTCCGACCCATGCAGGATTTCGAAACGCTCGGAGCGTTCTACCTCGGCCGCGCCTACGACCTCGCCACGAAGGCCACGACGCCGGGGCCGCTCATGTACGACTCGCGCGACCTGCTGACGCACGCGGTCTGCATCGGCATGACGGGCAGCGGCAAGACCGGCCTGTGCATCGGCCTGCTCGAGGAAGCCGCTCATCGACGGCATCCCCGCCATCATCATCGACCCCAAGGGCGACCTGGCCAACCTGCTGCTGACGTTCCCGTCCCTGTCGGCCGACGCGTTCGCGCCGTGGGTGAACGAAGACGAGGCTCGTCGGGCCGGTCAGGACGTGCGGGCCTTCGCCAGCGCGGAAGCGGCGCGCTGGTCGAAGGGGCTTGCGCGGATGGGGCCAGGACGGCGACCGCATCCAGCGTCTGCGCGACGCCGCCGAGGTCACCATCTACACGCCCGGCAGCAGCGCGGGGACGCCCGTCTCGATCCTCAGGTCGTTCGCGGTGCCGCCGCCGGCCGTGCTCGACGATCGCGACCTGTTGCGCGAGCGTCTCGCAGACGACGGTCACGAGCCTGCTCGGGATCGCGGGCGTCGAGGCCGACCCCTTGCAGTCGCGCGAGCACATCCTGCTCGCGAAGTTGCTCGAGACGGCGTGGGCCGCGGGCACGGACCTGGACCTCGCCGCCCTCATCCAGCAGGTCCAGACGCCGCCGTTCACGCGCCTCGGCGCGCTCGAACTCGACGCCTTCTACCCGGCAAAGGACCGGTTCGGCCTCGCGATGGCGATCAACAACCTGCTCGCCGCGCCGGGCTTCGACCGAATGGCTCGACGGGAGAGCCGCTCGACGTCGCCGCGTTCCTGCGCACGCCGGAGGGGAGTCCGCGCGTCGGCCGTGTTCTCCATCGCGCACCTGAGCGACGCGGAGCGCATGTTCTTCGTGTCGCTGCTGCTCAACGAGATCCTGGGCTGGATGCGTACGCAGTCGGGCACGACGAGCTTGCGGGCGCTGCTCTACATGGACGAGATCTTCGGCTACATGCCCCCGGTGGCCAACCCGCCCTCGAAGGCGCCGCTGCTCACTCCTGCTCAAGCAGGCACGAGCGTTCGGTCTCGGCGTGGTGCTCGCCACGCAGAACCCCGTGGATCTGGACTACAAGGGGCTGTCCAACACGGGGACGTGGTTCATCGGTCGCCTGCAGACCGAGCGCGACAAGGCGCGCGTCCTCGAAGCCCTCGCGAGCGCCTCGGGCGAGACGGGCACCCACCTCGATGCCCGCCTGAGCGACGTGCTCTCGGGACTCGGCAGCCGCGTCTTCCTCATGCACAACGTACACGAGCAGGCGCCGCTGACGTTCCAGACGCGGTGGACGCTCTCGTACCTCCGGGGTCCGTTGACGCGCGCGGAAATCAAACGACTCGCCGCGGCGCAGCCGGACCCCGGCGAGACCTCGGCGGCCGTGGCCGCCGCCGGACCGGTGGCAGACGCCGCGTCGCCCGAGACGGGCGCGCCCCCCGCTGTCGCTCGCGCATCGGCCGCCACCCCGGATACGGCATCAGCCGCCGCACCCGTCCTCGGCCCCGGCATCACCGCGCTGTTCGTGCCGCCACGCGGACACGCCGGCGACAGCACGGCGCTCTCGTATGCGCCGGCCGTCTATGCGTCGGGCAGCGTGCGCATCGCGGATGCGAAGCGCCGGATCGCCGAGACGCTGCCCATCACGGTGCTCGTGCCGCTGCAGGGCGGCGCCATCCCGCTGGGCCTCGATCGCGCCGTCACGCTCGACGTACCGGCGGAGGATCTCGAGGCCGCGCCACGAGGCCCGGCCCTGTATGCCGACATGCCTCCCGCCGCCATCACGCCCCGCAGCGTGGACGGGTGGCGCAAGGCCATCGCGACGTGGCTCTACGACACGCAATCGCTGACGCTGCTCGAGCACGCCCCCAGCCGCCTCCATTCCCAGCCAGGCGAGAGCGAGGGCGCCTTCCGGGCCAGGCTCGCCGACGTGCGGCGCGAGGCTCGCGACGCGAAGGTGGACGCCATCCGCAAGAAGTTCGCGTCAAAACTTCAGACCCAGCAGGATCGCATCAGGAGAGCCGAGCAGCAGCTCGGCAAGCAGCAGGAGGACGTCACCGCCTCCACGGGATCGGCGATCCTGACGGCGGCCACGGGTGTGTTCGGCGCGCTGTTCGGCCGCAAGACGTTCAGCGCGACGAATGCGGGCCGCCTCGGCAGCGCGGCGCGCGGCGCGGGCCGGGTGATGAAGGAAAAGCAGGACGTCGCCCGCGCCGAGGAGACGCTGACCGCCGAGCGCCAGAAGCTGCAGGACCTGCAGACGGCCGTCGAGGCCGAGATCGCCGGGGCGGCGACGACCGACGAGGCGCCGCTGCAGCCGCTGGTGCTCCGGCCGAAGAAGGCGGACATCACCCTCGAGACCGTGGCCCTCGTCTGGGCTCCCGACCCCGGCGCGTCGTAGCCGCGGGACTCGTCCCGCGGGAAGTGCCCCCGGGATACGCAGACGCGGGACTTGTCCCGCGGGGAGTGCCCCGGGATACGTAGACGCGGGACTTGTCCCGCGGGGAGTGCCCCGGGATACGTAGACGCGGGACTCGTCCCGCGGGGAGTGCCCCGGGATACGTAGACGCGGGACTTGTCCCGCGGGGGGTGCCCCGGGATACGTAGACGCGGGACTTGTCCCGCGGGGGGTGCCCGGGACACGCGGGGGGACTTGTCCCGCGGGGGGGTGCCGGACAAGTCCGGCACCTACGAGATTGGGGGTGCAGGGCGCCGGACAAGTCCGGCACCTACGAGATTGGGAGGGGCGGGCAGGGCGCCCGACACGACGCCACTCCAGGATTCGTGGCCGCTCCCGGCCCCAGCGCGTCGTAGCCGCGGGACTCGTCCCGCGGGGGGTGCCCCGGGATACGTAGACGCGGGACTTGTCCCGCGGGGGGTGCCGGACAAGTCCGGCACCTACGAGATTGGGGGTGCAGGGCGCTTGTCCCGCGGGGGGTGCCGGACAAGTCCGGCACCTACGAGATTGGGGGTGCAGAGCGCCGGACGAGTCCGGCGCCGACGCGATTCATGAGGGTCCGGCCGGTACGGATCCGGGCAAGCCCGGGTTCAGCGGTTCCGGGGACGCGGTTCCGAGACGAGATCGACGACAGAAGAGCCGGCCATGTCGATGCGGGCCATGCGCGTGAGGAACCGGGGGTCCTGGCGGAGGGGATCGAGGCGGGAGTCGACGCGCGCGTACGCGAGACGCGAGGAATTGGCGTCGATGGCCCGGTCCAGCCACTCGAACGCCCGCGTCGTGTCGCCCAGGCTCACGTAGGCGAGCGCCACCCAGAACGCGCCGTCACCCGTGGGACGGCCATCGTAGAGCGTGCGCAGGCGAGCAAGCGCCTGCTGGGCCTCGCGCGGCTCCCCGGCGTCGGCGTGGATCTTCACCAGTTGCGACTGCACGAACGGCTCCTCGGCCGCCTGCTGCTGGCCGACGGTCCGGCAGGCCGCGAGGGCTTCCTCGGTCCGCCGCAGTTCGGCGTACGCCTTGCAGAGCCCGATGTGAGCCGCGGAGTAGGTGGAATCGAGCCGGAGCAGGGTTTCGTAGGTGCGGGCGGCCTCATCGAACCTGTGCGCGTAGTGCAGCGTGGCGCCGAGGTAACCGCGCAGCAGCGACGAACGCGGATTCAGCTTCTGCGCCTGGTCCACCTGCTCGACGGCCTCGTCCACGCGGCCGCGGCCGGCCAACAGCATGGCGTACCGGATGCGTGCGTACTCGCAGCTCGGGTTGAGCTCGAGCGCGCGGACGAAGTGGCGCTCCGACTGCTCGTAGTTGTGCCGCTCGGCGTGCAGGTCGCCGAGCGCCGCGTACGCTTCGGCACTGCGGTCGTCGAGGCTGAGCGCCGTGGAGAGCACGTTCTGCGCCACGGGAAGGGCCTCGTCGGCCCGCAGCGCGTTGTGGCGATAGAGGGACAGCAGCGCCTCGGCCCACTTGGCGTAGGCGAGCACGAAGTCGGGGGCCGCTTCTGTCGCCCGGCGGAAGGCGGCGGCGGCCTGCTCCACTTCCTGCCGTCCTCCACGGCCGAGCCGCGTCTGGCCCGTCGCATAGGCCTGCATCGCGACGGTGTTGTCGAGTGGCAGTTCGGTACGACGCGACGGGCGCGCCCCGGCATCGGCCGCGAGCGCCGCCACGACCCGCTGGGCCAGCGACGCCGTGAACTCGCGCAGCGGCGTTCCATCTGTCCTGGTCTCCCGGATGGTCTGTGGACTCCCGCTCCCACCAATCGCCGCCACCTGCACTTCCATCCCGACATCCTGCCGCCTGACAGCCACTTCGACGTAGACGTCGGCGCCGACCGCCTGCATGATCGCGGCGATGGGCTGGCCGAGCATCGGCTCGACGGCAATCGGCGCGATGACGCGGAACGGCGGCGACGAACTGAGGTCCTGCGCGAGTTGCTCGACCACGAGCGGCGTGAGCAGGGCGTCGGCCCCGGCCGCGCTTCCGAGGGCCACGCGCACGTCCGCCGCGGGTCTGGTCGTCGGAGTCCCTTCGCCGGCGGCGCCCGCCATGGCGAGCGTGGACGAATGGCCACGAAGTCCATTGCCCCGGGGCAGCAGCGACCACGCCACAGAACCGCCGACGACCACCGCGCCGATCGCGATGGCGATCAGGCCCCACGGCAGCGCCGACCGGCGCGGCGCGGCGGGAACCGGGGTGGCAGCGGCGACGACCTCGGGCACCGGTGCGGCGACGACCTCGCCGCCACCGGAGGAGACGACGGGGTTCTTGCGCGTCCAGGTGTCCCAGCCGAGTGTGCGCGAGAGCGCCTCCTTCACCGCGGGGATGGCCGCATACCGCCGCTCGGGGTCCGGTTCGCAGGCGCGCTCGACGATGCGGATGAAGTCGTCCGGCAGATCGGGCCGCAGGTCGGCCAGGGGCGTCCGTTCGCCGCGCCGGTAGCGTTCTCGCAACTCGTCGAGCGATGCGGCCCGCACCGGACACCCGCCACTGGCGAGGTGGTACAGGATCACGCCCAGTCCGTAGACATCGCTGCGCGCCGAGGGCCGCGCGCCTCCCGCCACCTCAGGCGCCAGGAACGGCAGCGAGACCGCCTGCATCTCGAAGGCCTCGAGGGGCACGCCCTCCGGCCACACGTCCATCAGCACCAGGCGGCCGCCCGCCTCACGGACGATGTTGTCGGGCGAGAGCAACCCGTGAGCCACGCCTTCCCTGTGCAGGGCCGTGATCGCGCGACACAGCTCCCAGCCCACCAGCGCCGCCTCGCGTGCGCTGAAGGTGCCTTGCGCGGACACCACCTCATCCAGACTGCGGCCGTCGATGTACTCCATGACCAGCCCGGTCCGACCGTCGTGCTGCTCGGCGCCGTAGACCTCCACCGTGTTGGGGTGGCGCACGCGCGCCAGGGTCTGTCCGGTCGCCAGGAACGCGACGGCCACGTCTGGCGCGCAGTCGGGCGGCAGGAAGCGGATGACGACGTCGCGATGCAGGTGGTCCGTGGCGCGCACGACGCGCCCGAGCGTGCCCTTCCCCATGTCGCGCAGGAGCCTGTAGGGTCCCCAGGTCCCCAGGTCGGGAGCCTCGGCGGGGGGCGTGGCTTCGCTCGTGCTCGCGACGCCGTCCGAGTCGCCAGCGGCACCGGGAAGGGCCTCGGCGTCGCCGCTGAGGCCGGCGACGCTTCCAGTGAGTGGGCCGCTGCTGTCGCTCGGGGCGTCTGACAGGCTACGGTGCAGCTCGGCGATGTCGGCGATGACGCGCAGTTGCCGGAAGATCGCGCGCTCGGCCTCGGTTCCCAGTTCGGCCTCGAGCGCAGCCCAATCCACCCCCTGGCCGTCGGAGAGCGTGGCGGCCAGATCCGTGAGCCCGCGATCAGTGCGCATGCAGAAAAGTTCCTTATTGTTGCACAGGTCGATCGACCGAGGCCGTGCTCGCGACGTCCAATCGGACGTGCGCCTGAACTGCATGATTTGCCCGTCCGGACAGGGGCGACGGCTGGCTCGTGACCTCGTCATCGTCATGCTCGCCTGGGTGTTCGTGGCCGCGGCGCCACCACAGGTCCGGGGCCAGCCCGTCTTGACGTCGAGCACCAGCGCGTCGATCCCCTCGGCGGATGCCCCGCTCCCAGACGTCCAGTCGCTGATCCGGGACGTCAGGGCCCATCTGCGAACCGACGAGGACCTCCTCCGGCAGTACACGTTCAAGGAACGCCGCCGCGACGTGAAGGTCTCCAAGCTCGGCAAGGTGCACCTGGGCCCCTGGCGGGAGTTCGAGGTCTACCCGTCCGAGGTACCAGGCGAGACGTACAAGCGCCTCGTCAGCGTGGACGGCGTGCCACTGGCGCCAGACGACCTCGCGCGGCGCGACGCGGCCCACCGCAAGGTCGTGCTGGACAGCGCTCGAGCAGGTCAGGGTCGAGACGCCTGCCGCCCGCCAGAAGCGCCTGGCGAAGCAGGCCCGCGAACGCCGGGAGGAGCAGGACGTCGTCGACGACGTCTTCGCCGTCTACGACATCGTCGTGGTCGGGCGGGAGTCAGTGAACGAGCGTCCGGCCATCGTCACCCGCCTCACGCCGCGCAAGGCTGCGCGGACCAGGAGCGACGCGGGCAAGTTCCTCAGGAAGATGCGCGGCCGCGCGTGGATCGACGAGGCACAGCGGGAGGTCGTCCGGCTGGAGATGGAGGCGACCGAGGACATCACGTTCGGGCTCGGCCTGCTCGCCCGGATGCACAAGGGCAGCACGATGCTGTTCCGGCGAACGCTCGTCAACGGCGAGATCTGGCTGCCGGCCGAGGCGCACTACAGGATGGCCGGCAGGACGCTGGTGTTCAGGAAATTCGCGCTCGAGTCGACGACCCGGTTCTCGGAGTACCGGAAGTTCACCGTCTCCACGACGGAGGAGGTGGGACGCTGAACAGAAAGGGGAAAGGAAAAGGGGAAAAGGGGAAAGGGCACTGAAAAGGAGGAAGGAAGAAGGAAGAAGCCGAGAGTTGTCCTTCCGCCTTCCGCCTGTTTCCTTCGACCTTTGAAGTCCTTATCACTTCTTCCTCTTCCCTTTCCCTTTTTGCTGGGTGCCTCCTACGTCCTGTGGTGGTCGGCGCGCCAGTCCTTCACCGCCCGCTTGATCGCATCGGGCTTCAGGCCTTCGGCGAGCGTGCGCTCGAACAGCGCCGGCAACTCGGCGTCGGAGGCGAAGCGCAGCGCGGCGACCTGCTTCGGGGTCAGTTCGTCGAAGCGGGCCTGCTGCGCCGGCGTGAGGAGTGATGCGACCCGCAGTTTCTCCTCGAGCCTGATGATCCGGTCCTGCAGCTTGGTCGTGTACAGCCGCCCGATCGACAGCAGCACGAGCAGGCAGAGCATGACGCCGGCCAGCAGCAATCCTTCGCCCAACCGGTCGTATCCCAGCCAGCACGCCACGAGTCCGATCACGGCGATCAGCCAGAACGCCGAGCCGATGAACGTCGCCACCGGCTGGTGGGCGTGGGTGGCGTAGGTCTCGGTTCGGAGATGCTCATGATTGGCCAGCGTCATGCAGGCGAGCCTTGGCTTGAGAAGTACCTCGACCCCTTCAGCCTCGCTGGCTCGAAGACCTCCGAGCCCGGACTCTGGATCTCGAAGGACCGATCACTTGAAAGTCGGAATCCTCTCTCAATGGTTCACTCCAGAGACTGGGCCGGCCACCATCCCGGGTGTGATGGCCCGAGAACTGGCCGAACGAGGGCACGCAGTAACTGTGCTCACAGGCTATCCGAACTATCCCACGGGTAGGCTCTACATGGGTACAGAATCCGAGCGCGCGAGAGCTACCGAGAGCGCGGATACCGGATCCGTCGAGTTGCGTTTTTCCCCGACCACTCGAATCGCGCTGCCAGGCGAACTCTTAACTATGCTTCTTTCCGCTGTTTCGCATCAACTCTGGGTCTATCCGCTCTGCGCGGGATCGACGTTCTGTGGGTCTACAATTCCCCCGCTACAGTTGCTTTGCCGATGTGGTTGGCCAAAGCAAGATACGACGTGCCGATAGTGCTGCACAACATGGATATGTGGCCTGACAGCGTCATTCATGCAGGGTTTAGTCCGAGGTACGGTAGCAGCACTCTGATTGGCGGCTTGAGCGCATGGGTGAACGCCATGTATGCGAGCGCCCACACGGTGGCTTTCGTCACACCTTCGGCGGGGCGGGAGCTCCGGCGCCGCGGGGTTCCGCGAAACAAACTGGTCTACGCCCCAGTTTGGGCTGACGAGTCCGTCTTCAGGCCCACAGACGGCTCGCGGCTCCGACGGCGACTTGGGTTCACTGAGGACGACATCATCTTTGGCTATGCAGGCGCACTAGGCAAAGCCCAGTCCGTCGTAGAGCTTGGCCATACGGTGGTTTCGCTTCCGAGCTCGTCGCCAGTCAAGTTCCTAGTTCTGGGTTCGGGCACAGAGCAGGAAGAACTTGCTCAGATGAGGAAGCATCCCGACAGGATTCGCTTCTTAGGCCATGTGGCTCACGAGGAGATGACGGAATACGCGGCAGTTCCGGACGTCTCCTTTGCTAGTCTCTCTCCGGGCGGTCAGGAGGCATTTGCTGCGCCAAGCAAGATCCCAGCTATCCTAGCCTGCGCCAAGCCGATTCTCGTCGTAGCAGCGGGTGACTCTGCTGACCTTGTGCACGCGTCAGACGCTGGTATTGTCGTCCCTCCGGGCGACTTGCGGGCCATGTTCGAGGCCCCTGACCCGCAATTAGCCGCATCGATCGGAGAGAATTGCGAGAGCGTGGGCTCAAGGGTAGGGACTTCTATGTCAAGGAGCGCTCGCAGGCGGCAAGTATCGGGCGAATGGAAGAAATTCTTAAAGCGGAGCGCTTCGCAGAGGAGTCACTCCTGATCGCGCCGTAACTCGCGGAAGATCGCGCGGGCGCTTTGACCGTGTAGGAATCTCTGGAGCTGCGTCCCTGGCTAGACGGCGCTCGGAGGATGCCCCGAGTGCAGTGGTGCTTCGGTGGCGGCCCGGTGAGAATCAGGCAACCTGTGCCCTGACGTTGGGGACTGTCCGCGAAACGGTGGTTCTGGCCCGACGCGCCGAGGTGGTTGGAGAGGAAGGGTCGTCAAGGATGAATCGCCCCGGGTTTCCTGCCGCATCCTTGTGAGTTGGAAGGATGCGAGACCATTCCGAAGAAGATCGATCCGAAGGTCAGGGAGCGCTGTGTGCGCCAGGTGCTGGAGCATCAGGGCGAGTACTCGTCGTTGACGGCCGCGGCCGCGGTCGTGGCCCGCCGGGAGGGGCTGGGCAAGGAGACCGTGCGGCGCTGGGTGGTGCAGGCCCAGATCGACGGCGGTCAGCGGCAGGGAGCGACAAGTGAGGAGCTGGCCGAGATCAAGGACCTCAAGGCGAAGGTCCGCCGGCTGCTCGAAGGCATCCGCCCCTCGATCGAATCAGTCGGCGACGCCCACGACAACGCGTTGATGGAGTGCGTGATCGGGCTGTTCAAGACCGAGTGCATCCGCACCACCGTCTTCCACGACGGCCCCTACCGCAGCGTCCACGACGTCGAGTACGCCACCGCCGGCTGGGTCGACTGGTACAACCAGCGGCGGCTGCACAGTAGCCTCGGCTACCTGACCCCCACCGAGTACGAGCAGGCCCACCACGCCGCCCTCAACCGAGAGCCGGCACCCGTATAGGAGCGGCCGAGAACCTGGGGCGATTCAGGTGAAACAGGCGCCTAGTCCGAGTACCGACAAGTGCTAGCCTCTGCGGCCATGACTCCCCGGCGGCTCACTCCTGCCGGACAATCGGCAGGTTCGCATTCGGCAGTCGCCACTGCGTACAGGGCAGACGCGGTGAAGCAATTAGTGCTAGGCCCGAGCGCCCTGGGCACAAGACGCATCTTGGTGAGCATGACCAATGTCCACGAGGGCCTGTATCGTGACGAGCGCTGCGACCCTCGCACAAGCCCTCGCTGATGATCCAGGACCTCCGTCACAGTCAGCGCATCGCCCTTCGACTCGAAGTCTCGTCAGAAGTCGCCGACGCTGCGGGACTGCGCGACCTGGACACCCGTCGAGACCCGTCGATAGCGGTTATCGACACGACCCCCTCCCTCAGATTTCTGATTCCCCAAAAGAATCTCGTGGGACATTCGACTCATATACCGCGGTCCAGAATACTCGGCTCGAATCGCCGACCGCCAAATCCTAGGTTTCGCCGACTCCACAGTTCTGCCGCCTCAGCCATCAGCCGTGAGTGGTTCTCGGAACATTCAAGAAGACGGCGAGCTCAGATCCGGATCAAGAAGCAGCTCCTACGGTCCCGATACGACGAGTTTATCGTGCAGACTCCAGAACTCGCTTACCGCCTGAACTCGCACGTTCATAAACCCATCCATCTAGTCCCCAATAGTGTTGCACCAGTCTTCCTGGCACCTTCCCGCCCTCAAAGGCCTCCATTACCATTGGATCCCGTTCCCGGCGCAGTCTATGGTGCATTTATCGCCCGCGGGCACCCGCACAAGAATCACTGAATAGTTCCGCGAGTCATCGACATCTTTGAGTCACGTTTCGGCCGGCCGCTCCACATCCTAACCACACTCAACGCAACTGAAGCGCGGAAGTTGCAGCTGCCAGCCACTAGCCGCTTAACTCACCTCGGCGCACTATCGCCTGAGCAATGTGCTGACATCTACAAATTGTGCGACTTCGCTCTCTGTCCCTCTCTTATCGTAAGATTTTCCTCGACACCGAAGCGCTCGCCATGAGTGTTCCAGTCGTCGTCTCGGATCGCTTCTTCTACAGGTCAGTCCTAAAAGAACACGCTCACTACTGTGATCCTGAGGATGCACAATCAATTGTATCCGCCATCGACAAAGCCTGCCGCGCACACACCTACCAGCCGCTCGGTCATTTGTGAGCAACACTTATTCGCCGCATGCCATGGTTAACGGATACCTCCGAGCTCTGGGACTCCCATCCGTTGGTGTCGGCGCATGACGAACGCCCAGAGCACTCGGTCCGGAGACCGAAGCACCATCAAAGCGGGCCCCGCGAAACTATTTCATAGTTCACCCACAGGAAGTACTCGCCTGGCTCTTCCTCGCGCTCTCGCTGCTGCTGATCGTGTCACTGACCCCCACCCTGACACCTTTCAAGATACTTGCCTGCTTCCCGCAACGCTCAGTCTAGGCTTGAGGCTCTTCATCGTTTCCGGCGGCCCCACAATCTCAGCCATGGGACTATACGCGCTGTCAACCTCAATGCTCGCGGGCTGCGCACCTTTGCTCATAGCACACGGCGATCTGTTTCCCTATTTGTCCCACTACGGCACCTCTGGGCGCCTGCATATCGCAATTATCCCATCCTACTTCCTCCTATGCTTCGCTGCGCTAGGAGGTTGGCTCGCATCCAGACAGTCGTCCACCGCCGCGTCTACCGGCGTTGCGGCAACCCCATATCGCGAACCTCACCGATCGGGTCGCTTGATCGCAGCAGCCATGCTCACAATCGGCATGGTGGGTATTCTTACTGAAAACCAGGAGCGCCTGACCGTCAACCACATCTACACACTCAGCTCGTCGGCGCTCTTCAGTGGAATCGTGCTATCCGCACTGGTTCTTCGTCGCGGACGAAAGCTTCTAACCGACCCTCTCGCATGCTTGGCACTCCTGGTACAGATGATATACATCTCTGCAAACCTGACCGGGTACGCAAGACTGCTCACTGTTAGTCTATTCGCAGCACTCGGAATTCTCTACACCCTTTTGAACCCGTCTCGGTGGATCAAGTGCGCTATTCTTGCAATGCTTCCAGCATTTGTCGCTGGCCTAGCAGTGATCAGGCGTTTCGCGGTAGACTCTTGTAGAGTCCCTACAGGCAGAGCGACAAACAGGTCTTGAGTCAATTGTATCGCCGATCCGCGATGCCACGATGCTGCTCGACCAGGTATCGCACGGGTATTTGTCTCTTCAGTGGGGTAGGACGTTCCTTGAAGCACCGTTGTTCGTCATTCCAAGAAATATTTGGCCGGAAAAGCCAGAGGGGTGGGCCGCGAAGCGTCACTGATCTTGTTCCCGGAGTCGTCCACGACGCCTCAGAACATCGCCACACTGTTCTCAGCTGAAGCATTCGTCAACTTCAGCTGGCCGGGGCTCCTCCCGTTAGGTCTTCTGACAGGCATCCTTCTGTCCTGGGTTGACCAAAGGCTCTGGCACCTCCGGAAAGCCACCTCTATCCGCAGTGGGCTCGGCGTCCGCCCCCTGATCGCAACTGCCACAGCTATCGTCTTGGTGGCCGGTACTGCCGATCTCGCATGGGCCGGGGCATGGGCATATGTCGCACGTACGGGCCCTCGCGTCATGGTGCTGTTGATCGCTGGCCTCGCATGGGGCTTCGTCCATGTCGCGGTCAACAAGCAGTCCACCACGCGCAAGTCAAAGAGCGATCGTCAAGGTCCGCCGATCCTCGATAGAAAGGGCCCAGAAGGTGTCTAGCGACATCTCGAGTCGACGATTGCGAGTCTCGACAAGGTCTTTTCATGGTTTCCTGGACCAGATCCTAGTAGGAATCACCAGCGCCTCTCTTCTAATTGGTGGCGGCCCGTGCGACGAGTTCGGAGGTGTTCGTATTTTCGGACCGTCCACGCCTTATCCGAACTCTTTACACCAGTATCGGCCGCTCGTCCTTCGGGGCGCTATTCAGCCTGATCGGCGTCCATGCTGCGGCACCGAACCCCGCGTCGGATGCGCTCGTGGGTGCCGTCGGGAGGGGTGGTTGTCGATGATTCGGGGGCCATCTGAGCAGGGTGCGAGCGAGGAGCGGGACGCGCAGAGAGCCTCGGGCAGCCCGGGCGTTCATCCGGCAGTCCGGGACCTCCGTTGGGGCGGGCCGCGCGCCTGCGACGCCTGGCAGCGGGTGACACCGCGCGAGGGGCGATGAAGCTCGCGAGCGGCACCAGCGTGGCCCAACTCCTCGTGATCGCCGCGTCTCCGATTCTCACTCGGCTCTACAGCCCAGAGGACTTCGGGGCGCTGGCAGCGTTCACCGCGGTCTCAGGAATCCTGATCATCGTCGCTGCGGGCCGGTATGACATGGCGATCATGCTCCCGGACGAGGACGACGAAGCTATTCGGGTTGCCGGCGTTGGAATCGCACTGTCGATCGGCACTGCGTCGCTGACCTTGCTGGGATCGGCGATCACCCTCGTCGTTACCGGTGGGGCCGGCGTCGCGGGATGGGGCTGGTGGACCCTCCTGTTGCCTCCGACCGTCTTGATGGGGGGATGGAGCGCGGTATTCGTCGCCTACGCCATCCGCACGGGAGGCTTCGGGACCGTCGCGACCATGTCCGTGGTCCGGTACGGGTCGCGGTTGTGACGCAGATCGGTCTGGGACTGCTGCGCGTCGCACCCGGGGGGCTGCTGCTCGGGGGGTTCCTGAGTGTGAGCGCCGCGAACGTGCGGCTGGGGCGCCCGGTGTTCGGGGGTTGCGGCGTCAGCGTCCCGACCGGGCGGCGTTGGCCGCAAGTGCTCGGCGGTACTCGAAGTTCCCTCGCCACACCCTCCCGGCGAGTCTATTGAACTCCGCATCTCTTCAGGGCACACCGCTGCTGATCGGGGCGGTCTTCGGGGCCGCGATCCTTGGCGTCTGGTCGCTGGCGCAGCGCATCCTTGCCATCCCGACGGCCCTCGTGGGCAATGCCGTCGCCGAGTCCTACTATCGTCGGGCCGTTCAGGTGCGGGGGTCGCGGCGCGAGGCTCTGCGACTGTTCGACCGAACCGTTGCCACGCTGGCACTGCTGTCCTTCGTTCCGTTCGTCCTGATCGGGGTCTTCGCCGAGGATCTGTTCACGATCGTGTTCGGCGAGGAGTGGGCAGAGGCGGGGACGTATACGCGGATCATGCTGCCGTGGCTCTGGGTACGGTTCGTGTCTAGCCCGGTGTCCCGCGCGGTCTTCGTCGTACGAGAGGAACCGGACAGGAATGGTGCAACAGTGGGTGTTGCATCCGTCCTGTTGGTTCAGACCGGGCGGCGGTCTGTTCTCGCTTTCGTTTACTGCGTTCCTAGTCGTCTTGAGCGTCGCGAACGCCCTCTTCTACGTGGTCTTTGTGGCGTGGAACAGGCACGTGGTATCCACGGGTGAGGGTCTGGCATTTGAGTCCGCAGGATAGACTGGAAGGCGCCGCTCTGGGTGAGAACGACCCCTTGTCGACGTCGGTGCGTCGGGCCGGAAGACCGTTGCGCGGGCAGTGCCTGGGGTGGCTTCCAAGGCCGATCTCCGCTGCTTAGTCACCCGGAAACCACTCCTAGGCGACGAGATCGTAAGGGGTATGCGATCGGCGATGTCGGTTGTGGCGGAACCAATTGGTGGAAGCCCGGCTCCGAGGCCTCGTCGTGGACGAGCTCTGGACCCCCAGCAGGGGCGGCGCAAGCACGGCATGTTCCAGGATCCGAGCCTTCTTGGGGCTCCCTCCACGGGGTAGGGTTTGCCGGGGCCTGGCAGAGTTGGAGGACACTGGGCTATGGACGTACGGGGCACAACGGTTCTTGTCACCGGGGGCACCGGGTCTTTCGGATCGACGGTGGCTCGCCGGTTGCTCGCCAGCGACGTCGGGGAGGTTCGGATCCTCTCGCGTGACGAGGCCAAGCAGGATGATCTCCGCCGGTGGCTGAAGGACTCGCGCGCCCGCTTCTACGTTGGGGATGTACGCGATCCCAAGTCAGTCGCCGAGGCGATGAGCGGCGTGGACTACGTCTTCCACGCCGCCGCCCTGAAGCAGGTGCCCTCGTGTGAGTTCTTCCCCCTGCAGGCGGTAGCGACCAACGTTCAGGGTAGCGATCAACGTGATCCAAGCCGCCCACGCCTGCGGTGTGAAGTCGGTGGTGTGCCTGAGCACCGACAAGGCCGTGTACCCGATCAACGCCATGGGCCTGAGCAAGGCCATGATGGAACGGGTAGCCCAGGCCTTTGCCCGGAATCACCCTGAGTCCGAGACTGTCGTGTCGATTACTCGGTACGGCAACGTCATGTACTCACGCGGGTCGGTGATCCCTCTCTTCGTGGAGCAGATCCGTGAGGGGCGCCCGCTCACGGTCACCGACCCGGATATGACCAGGTTTCTCATGTCGCTGGGTGAGTCTGTGGAACTGGTGCAGTACGCGTTCAACAACGCTCGGCCGGGTGACCTGTTCGTGCGCAAAGCACCGGCATCCACCGTGGCCGACCTGGCCCGGGCAGTGGCCAGGGTTCTCGGTGTGCGGGAGCCGGAGATCCAGGTCATCGGGACTCGGCACGGTGAGAAGCTGTATGAGTCCCTGCTCAGCCGTGAGGAGATGTCCGCAGCGCAGGACTGTGGCGACTACTACCGGGTGCCGCTGGACGCCCGATCGCTCAACTACGGCGTGTTCGTCGAGCAGGGGGAAGCGGGCATGGACGACATCGAGGACTACACGAGTCACAACACGACGCGTCTGACCGTCGACCAGGTGGCGACGACTCTGGAGAAGTTGCCCGAGATGCAGAAGGTGCTGGCCGAGGTCCGCCGGTGAATGCGGCCAGCAGGCCGAGGATTGCAGTCACCGGCCCCGAGGGTTTCGTCGCTTGGCACGTGCGCTGCGCGGCTCGTGCTCGCTGGGGTGGGGACCTCATTGGTCTCGGGATCCCGGAGTTCGCTGACCCGCAACTGCTTGATGCTGGCCTGAAGGATGCCGATGCCGTGATTCACCTCGCTGGTGTGAATCGGGCGAAGGACGACGAGGAGATCGCCCGCGTCAATCCATGGCTGGCTGAGCAGCTGGTTGCCTCACTGGAGCGCACGGGTCGAGCCATACCCGTCGTTTACGGCAACAGCATCCACTCCGAGGGCGACTCAGTCTTCGGCGTGGCGAAGCAGAGGGCCGCCGACATTCTTGCGGAGTGGGGGAGGAGAAGCGGGGCCCCGGTCGTTGACGTCGTGATGCCGAACATCTTCGGCGAGCACGGCCGGCCGCACTACAACTCCGTGGTCGCTACCTTCAGCCATCTGATCGCGCGGGGCGAGACGCCGACGCTGGTCGATGACAAGGAGCTGCCTCTGATCCACGTCCAGCGGGTCGCAGACCTGCTGTTGGGCGAGGCGGTTGCACCCCGGCCAGGCCGCTTGTCGGTGCCGGGGACCCGGTTGCTGGTGAGTGACGTGCTTGCGCGTCTGCAGTCCATGGCGGCGGACTACCGGACAGGTGTCTTGCCCGACCTCTCGGACCCCTTCACCCGGGAGCTGTTCAACACGTACCGCGCCGCGACGTTTCCCGATCTCTGGCCGATCCACCCGCCCGTCAACTCCGATCAACGCGGCGGGCTGGTCGAAGCGGTGAAGGCCGGTGGAGGGCAGAGCCAGGTCTTCTACTCCTCCACCAACCCCGGCTTCACGCGCGGTCAGCACTACCATCTGGGGAAGGTGGAGCGCTTCCAGGTGGTGCGCGGTCAGGCGGAGATCCGGCTGCGCAAGCTGTTCACCGATGAGGTGGTGCGATTCCCCGTCAGCGGTGAGCGGCCTGCCATCATCGACATGCCGACCATGTGGGTCCACTCGATCACGAACACCGGGCCGGACGAGCTGATCACGCTCTTCTACGCAGACGAGTTGTTCGATCCCGAGCGGCCGGACACCTACCCCGAGGAGGTCTGAGCCGTGAAGGTGATGACCGTGGTCGGCACCCGGCCGGAGATCATCCGCCTGGCCGCGGTGATGCGCCGGCTCGACTCCACTCCCGGCATCGAGCACGTGCTCGTTCACACCGGGCAGAACTGGGA
This sequence comes from uncultured Actinomycetota bacterium, assembly GCA_963752715.1. Classification (GTDB taxonomy): domain Bacteria; phylum Actinomycetota; class Actinomycetes; order Mycobacteriales; family CAVVZQ01; genus CAVVZQ01. Next base: position 46,315 of record CAVVZQ010000002.1, read on the forward strand.
CCACCGACTGAACGGGATCTTCTTCGAGGAGATGGGGCTGCGGCTCCCGGATCACGTCCTGAAGGTCGACGTCTCCTCACTCGGAGCGACGCTCGGGGACATCCTGCACCGCACGGAGGAGGTGCTCCTCCAGGAGCAGCCCGACGCCTTCCTCGTGCTGGGGGACACCAACAGCGCGCTGTCGCTGATCATGGCCAAGCGGATGCAGATCCCGACCTACCACATGGAGGCGGGGAACCGCTGCTTCGACGCCAACGTGCCCGAGGAGACGAACCGGCGCCTGGTGGACCACACGGCGGACTTCAACCTCGCCTACACCGAGCACGCCCGCCGCAACCTGCTGGCAGAGGGACTGCACCCGCGACGGGTGTTGGTCACCGGTTCACCGATGAATGAGGTGCTGGGCATGTACCGGGCGGAGATCGAGTCCTCGGATGCCCTTGCCCGGATGGAGGTGACCGCGGGGGAGTACTTCCTGGTCAGCGCGCACCGCGAGGAGAACGTGGACCGATCCGGAGCGCCTGGACTTGCTGGTGTCGTCGCTGAACGCGGTGGCGGGAGTGGGGCTGGCCGGTGCTGGTGTCCACCCATCCCCGTACCCGCAAGCGTCTGGAGGCGGAGTCCTCCCGTGAGGTCCATCCGCTGGTGCGCTTCCACCCGCCGTTCGGGTTTCTCGACTACAACCGACTGCAGATGTCCGCGGCGTGCGTGCTGTCCGACAGCGGCACGATCAGCGAGGAGTCCAGCGATGCTGGGCTTCCCCGCGGTCACGCTGCGGTCGTCGATCGAACGCCCCGAGGCGCTCGACACCGGCTCGATCACAATGACCGACCTCGAGCCGTCCGACGTGCTGGCCGGAGTGCGGTTCGCTATGGAGCGAGGGGCGCCCGAGCTTCCCGGACGACTACGCCATCACGAACACGAGCGAGCGGGTGGTGAACTTCATCCTCTCGACCGCCCGCCAGCATCGGTTCTGGGCTGGACTGCGGTAGCAGCCGTACGTCCCGCTTGGTCGAACCGCGTGGGGCAGCACTCGGCCGACGTCCTACCCGACCTCGATCCCCTCGAGCACGCAGTTGCCGTCCTGGGGTGTCGGGGTCCGACTGCCACAGGTCCCGCCGAATGCCTCCAGGTCGGAGTCGCAGGCAGACTCCCAGTAGAGGGTGTCGCAGGCGGCCATGTTGCCCTCTGCGCACATCCCGTACAGGGTGTCCGGGTACTCGCTGTCGCCCAGGGCGGCTGGTGCGTTGGCGTTCATGACGAAGCCGGCCACGATCAGGCCGACCACGGCCGTGGCCAGTCCGAGACCGAATCCGACCAGCATTCACGCGGTCACACGGTCACCTGGCACCGATCGACACGAGAGCCGCAGATCACCAGAAGCAGGGCCACGGGCGTGGCGGCGTCGGCCGAGCCGTACCGGGACACGGGCCACACTGGAGCTAGGAGTCACGCAGGTGGATAGACCCGGGGGAGGGGACATGGTTCTCGGCATCAGCGCGGTTGCGGGCATCAAGTGGCAGGACCGGCAGCGCGACGTCGGGGCGCTGCTGCGGGGAGTGCGGCATGCAGCGGACTTCGCGCCCACCCGGTGGGTGCCCTCGATCCTCGGGGGGCCGGCCTCGCTGTTGCCCCCGTACGGCAGGTTCTCCGAGTACCGCCATGTGGTGCCCGGCTACGGGACGGTGGGCCAGCTGCTGCGGTACTGGCCGGACGTGATCCTGCCCTCGGCACCGATGCAGACGCCGGACTGGGCGCCGAGCGCGGCCGGGTACGTGACCTACCGGCCCTCGACGGTGGAGCAGCTGCCGGACAAGTACGGCACCACGACGTCCTACCCGGACGAGGCGTGGTTCTTCATCAACGGGATCCTCACCAACGACTCGCTGGCCCGCGTCAACGCGCAGTACCTGGCGTACCTGTTCCGCCGCCCGGTCTCGGTGGTGCACAACGCCACCTCGGGGATGCTCGGTCTGGTCGACCTGATGGAGTGTGCGGTCGGCAAGGTCGACGTCACCTCCACGGAGGCGGCCAAGGTGGCGCTGCCGCCGATCCACGCCGCGCTGACCGACCCCGGCACGTCGCGGGTGGTGCTGATCGCGCACTCGCAGGGCACGATCATCGCCTCGAACGTGCTGGAGCGGCTCGCCGAGCTGGCCCGGGGCGTGGTGCCGCCGTACGGGTCGTCGCGAGAGGGGCTGCGGCCGCTGCTGCCCGAGGAGATCGCCAAGCTCGAGGTGTACTGCTTCGCGAACTGTGCGACCAAGATGCGCTACCACGACGCACAGGCCCGGGTGCCGTGGATCGAGTCCTACGCCAACGAGTGGGACCTGGTCGCCCGGCTCGGGGCGATCGCGCCCGCACCGGCGGAGGCCGAGGTGGAGATCGACGGCCCGGTCTTCCTGCGCCGCGGCGCCACCGGGCACCTGCTCAACGAGCACTACCTGATGCCGGTCGAGGCCGAGCAGCTGCGCGGTCAGCGGCCGGGCGGGGACGGGACGGCGGCGCCGTACGAGCTGGTGGAGGGCACCGGCGGTCCCGGCGTGGACGGCGTCCCGCGGCTGTACTCCTACCTCAACGGCGGCCGGCTGCCCGAGCCTGCTCGCACACCCCGGACGCGACCGACGCCGAGGAGACGGACGCGGAGACGGCGGCCGCGGTGCCGGAACCCCGGGCGTAGGGCCGGGACCAGGCCCCTAGTAACCGGCCGCGCCCACTGGCTTCGGGCTGGTCGTAAGAGGTCACGGGCCCTCACGTCACCGACGCGCGGCCTCCTGCAGGATCCAGCGCACCGTGCGGGCGCGGGTCTCATCGATACCCAGCACCGCTGTCGGCTGCGGCTCGGGCAGCCAGGCGGCCGCGGCGGCGACCAGCGCCCGGTGCGTCGTGCGCCAGCACACCCCGTACTCGGAGGCCACGTCGGCGACCGACCGGTTCGACCGGGCGACCGCCGTCGCCAGAGAGACAGCCAGCATGTCGAGGCCACGAGCCTCATCTACGGCACGACACCCCGCTCAAGTACCGAGAGCCGCCTTCGTACCGATTCGAATAGCTTGACTGAAATTCAACCGATCGCCTGAAGTTCATCTTTCCGGGTCAACCCGACGTGCCGAAAGATGGTCGTGACGCTTGTCACATTCCGGCGGATGTCGACGCCATACACCGTTCTCTCCGACAGATTCTGTATGCGCCACTGAAATGTCCAGCCACCCGGTACCGGTGATGATCTGCACTTAGGTTCGCCCGAGCTGAGGTGGCGATCAGACAGCGCGAGGGAAGGGATCCGCACATGCCCGACTCCGACCTCGACGCTGCCGGCGGCGCGCCGTCCTCGCAGCGACGGTCGCGCTCATGGAGAGCGTGGGTGGAAGAGGTCGGGGACCGGCGTGCCGGTCGGCAGGACGGCCGCCGTGGCCTGCCGGAGGTCAGGCCCCACGGGGTGCTGACGCCTCGGCTGGAGGAGATCCACACAGCCCACGCCACCGCCCTCGCCGGGGTCTGGCAGAGCTTCCTCGACGAGACCGCTGGCCTGCGCGTCACCGTGGACGGCGCGCGCCGGGACTGTGAGCAGCGCCGGGCACGGGTTGAGATGCGGGAGGAGCGTCTGGCGCAGGTTCTCCGCGACGGCGTGGCAGCCGGCCGCCGCCACGGGGAGGAGAGCCTTACCGAGGACCTCGTCAGGCGACGCAGGCGGCGGGAGTTCGACCGCCGCGTTGCCAAGGCCCGAGGCGCCCTCGACGCTGAGCGCTCCGAGCTTGCCGAGGCCGAGGTACGCCTCATCCGGCAAGAGGCCTCACTCGAGGAGCATCGCATCCGTACGGCGGCCCGAGGCCTACGCCTGCACGAGCACGCCTGTGACCGGGCCGTGCGCTACGTGCGCTCGGCCTGCCGATCACACCCGGACCGTCAGGGGCTGGTGCGGGCGACCGCATCCTCCGGTCGCGACGGCCGGGGTCTGCTGCCCGCACCGCCGGTCTGGCTGGGTACGCAACGCTCCGCGCCACTGGTGCCTCAGCCGCGATCCGCACCCCGCGTACCCAGGACCTCCGAGGTGACGTCATGAGCCCCACGCTCCACCACCGGTCGGTGACTGCCGGCTTCTCCGGGCCGCACCACTCCCGCCGCCCCAGCGTTCTCGAGCACGGCGTGGACTGGTTCCTGCTGCTCATCGTGGCCGTGGGCGACTTTGCCAACTTCAGCATCGTCATCGCTCGCGCGGAGGACCAGCTGTCCTGGACCGTTGCGATGACTCTGACCCTGGCGATGACGGCCGCCGCCGTCCTTCTGATGCACAAGGCCGGGACTATCCGGCGCCAGCTCAAGGCGAACGTATCTGCGATGCGGCCCGCAGTGGTGTGGATCCTCGTGCTGCTGTGGCTAGCCCTGGGAGTGGTCGCGTTCTGGCTGCGTGTCACCTCCGAGACGGCGGGTACGACGGGGGGCTTCGGCTCCGCCGAGGCAACCGGGTCATCCACCGACATTCCGTTCGCAGTGATCATGCTGGTGGTGTACCTGGCCGGTGGTGCCGCCGCCTACACGATCGGCTTCGCCTCCCACAACCCGCTGCGCAGCGACCTCGTACGGGCCCAGCGGCGGCACTGGTGGGCGACACGCAGGCTCAACCGCGCCGTGCGCAAGCAGATCAGGGCGGGCGGAGGAAGCGGCGTGGAGCAGGCAGACGCCGAGCTGGCGCTGCGGCTGGCCGAGGTGGACTCCGGCGCCGAGCGGCTGCGGGCGGAGGCCCGCCCCCTGCTGGCAAGCGCTCGCGTACATGTCCTCGTGGCACAGGAGCAGGAGGCGCGGCGGGATCTCGACGCGGCCCGGGAGGCGTACACGCGTACCGACTCCGCTCTGCACGATCTGGATGACGAGCTCGACCCGATGCGCCAGGAGGAGAGCCTCGCCCAGACACTGCGCGAGATCGACGCCCAGGCACGTCAGCTCAAGGAGCTCGTCCGGCACCAGATGGCCATGTCCCTGGGCGACCCCGGGGCGACGAGCGGGCTGTTCGCCGACACGACTGGCACGACGGAGACCGACCCAGCCACCGGGAGGCAGCAGTGGACAACGCGGTGACTCAACCTCCCCCCGTGGCGACGGAGCCACCCGTACCGGTCCCGTCACCGCGGACCGAGGCCCCCGTGATTCCGACGCCGCGTACGGAGCAGGACGGCTCGTTCTACGAGCGCCACCGGCCTCAGCTGGAGGAGATGGTGGCCCGCCACGTGCAGACCGGCTCTGTCGACGAGGGCACCGGGGAGATCTTCGACCGCATCATCGACGGCTGGCGGGACCAGGAACGCGCCCGGCTGCAGGTGCTGCATGCGCAGACGCACCGCGCCCACGCCCGGCGCAGGCTGGAGCACGAGGCCGACAGGGCGAGGCTCGAGTACGAGGTATCGCGCGCCCGGTCCGTCCACCAGGCCGCTGCCCGCGAGCTGGCCGAGGCCCAGCGACGACTTCTCGGCCCGGGCGAGCCAGTGCCGGACCAGGCAGGTCAGCAGGGTCGGGCGGGTCATGCGGGTCAGCCGCCTCAGGCGCTTCGGCCGGAGCAGGCATGAGCCGCAGGAGCGTAGTCACGGCGGGAGCGTCGGGTATCGCCGTGGGATGCGCGCTGCTCCTGACCGCGTGCGGCGGCGGCGAGACTACGGCGCCCAGCACCGCGGCTGCGGCCAGCTCCGTCGTCGGGTGCAACCTGCCTGTGGGACCGGTCGTCATCGTCGGAACCGCGCGGGCCAACGCGGCGGCGCCCGAGCTGACCCCGTCGGTGCAGGCAGCGGTCGAGGTCGTGGTGTCTGCGGCCAAAGCAGGCGGCACCGGCTATCTCGCCCACTACGACGCCGACGGGGACCCCAGCCTGAAGGCAGAGCAGAGCGTCGTCTTTGACGCGAAGAACGACTTCGCGCTGCAGAAGCAGGTCGAGGAGCTCCGTGCCGGCGTCGCGCAGGAGGTCACCTCCGCGGTCGCGGACGCACCCGAGGCGGACCTGCTCGCTGCCCTGGAGGTTGCCGCCCGCCAGGTCCACGGCCACGGGGACGCGGGGACCGTGGTGGTTCTCGACTCCGGCCTGCAGACGACCGGCGCGCTCGACCACACCCGGGACGGCATGGTGCTCGCCGACCCCGACGAGCTGGCGCAGGCGCTCGCGGACAGCGGACAGCTACCTGACCTTGCTGGCATCACGGTGGTGTTCGCCGGACTGGGTGACACATCGGGGGCGCAGGAGGCGCTGGGTCCGTACCGGGCGAGGCTCGTGGACCAGTGGAAGTCCGTCGCCAGCACCGCGGGCGCCTCGTGCGTCAGCGTGGACGACACGCCGTTCGATACCGCACCGCCGCCGGGCCTACCTGGGGTTACGGCGGTGGACGTACCGCAGCCCCCGGCTCTCGCCCTCCCGGCGCCCGGCGGCGAGCTGCGCCTCGGCGAGGAGGTGATCGGGTTCAAGCCCGACCTCGCGGAGTTCCGCGACCCCGACGCCGCGCGCGACGCCCTGCGGCCCATCGCGGAGGAGCTCGTCTCCTCGGGCCTGCGGGTCGAGCTGGTGGGGACGACGGCCACCGCTCTGACCGAGGAGCAGCGGCGCGCACTGTCGCAGAGCCGGGCCGAGGCGGTCCGCGACGAGCTCGTGAACATGGGCGTGCCCGCTGCGAACGTGGCGGCGACGGGGGTGGGGACGGACCACCCGGCGCACGTGCAGGACACGGACGCCGACGGGTCGCTCATCCCGGACATGGCGGCGCGGAACCGGGCGGTCTTCGTGACCGTTCTCGGCTGAGGCCCGGGGCGGCCGGCCCACGTCCCTCGGCTACTCGAACAGGCTGAACAGGGCGCCGAGCAGGCCGCCCTCACCGATGTCGAGGTCGCCGACCGCGTCGGCGCCGCCCGTACCGTCAAGGCCGTCCAGGCTGCTGATCGTGTCCAAGTCACCGTCGCCGTCGGTGTCGACCATGACGGTGTCCAGCGCTCCGTCGCCGTCGGTGTCCATCCCGACGACGTCGGCGTACCCGTCCCGTCGTAGTCGATGGCGACCACGTCGGCGTACCCGTCACCGGTGACGTCCACCGCTACGAGGTCGGCCAGCCCGTCGGCGTCGCTGTCCACCGCCAGCACGTCCGTGAGCCCGTCGTAGTCGGTGTCGGCGAACAGGACGTCGCCGAGTCCGTCGCCGTTGAGGTCAGCGACAGGCCGGTGGTACCCGATGTGGCCCACTGGATTTGCACGGGTGGTACGTTAGCCATGTGAGTGGGACGTATCACATCGTGATGGGAGATCGCGGTCGGCTGGTGATTCCCGCAGCTGTGCGCGCGCACGCGGGGCTGGAACCCGGCGTCCCGCTGATCCTGCTGGACACCGACTCGGGGATTGTCCTGCTGCGACGGGAGCAGGTTGCCGACCTGGTACGTACCGACCTCGCAGGTCTCGACCTGGTCGGCGAGCTGCTGGCCGAGCGGCGTCAGGAGGCGGCTGAGGAAGACGCGGTCGTGGGCGAGGCCGAGCAGGCGTCATGACGGTCCTGGACGCCTCCGCCCTGCTCGCCTACCTGCAGAGAGAGCCAGGGTCCGAGGTGGTGCAGGATGCCCTGGAATCCGGGAGTGCGTGCTCGGCGGCGAACTGGTCCGAGGTCGCTCAGAAGATTCGGTCGCACCAGCGTGACTGGACGCTTGCACGGGCGCTGCTGGACAGCTACCGGCTCCAGGTTGCGCCGGTCACCAGGGAGGATGCGGAGTGGGCGGCCAGTCGCTGGCGTCCGGGCGAGGGCCTGTCGCTGGCAGACCGCCTCTGCCTGGCGCTGACCGTACGGCTGGACAGCACGGCGCTCACGGCAGACCGGCACTGGGCGGGTCTGCCTCGCGTCCGAGTGATTCGCTGACCTCGCCTCGCTGATCCTGCCTCGTGGCTCGCCTTCCCGTCCCGGTGATGTCCCAGCGGGGGAGTATCGACATGTGTGCTACACGGCCGCAGTCCAACACACATGCTTAAGGTCTCTGTCCGATTTGTCCGCATTTTCGGGCGGTTGAGGCGAGACATGTGTGCTCCCGCGCCGGATCCGAGCACACATGTCCGCGCCCGGGGACGCGGGACTGCCGGGCGAAGAGCAGACCCCCTCAGCGCAGGCGGGAGGGGTATGTCCACAATGTCCAGCGACGTCCGACCCTCGAAGTCACCCGCGTTCGCAGTGAAGAGAGGCAGACCGCGCGAGAGGGCTGTTGCCGCGATCAGTGCGTTGTGTCGCGAGCGCCCTACCGGGGCCTGATACGTCCCTCGGTCACAGCCCCGGGTCCAGCGCGGCGTCGATGTCGGCGCGCATCCGTGCGGCGTCGACGGTCGGCAGGTTGCGCCATCGCTCGATGAGGGTGGCCGCGTCGAGTCCGTGGCGCGGGAGTGGGCGTAGTTCAGCGACCGGAGTGCCGGCGCGGGTGACGGTCACGTGCTCACCGGCCAGCACGCGGTCGAGCACAACCCCTCCGTGGATGCGCCATTCGCGCGCACTCACCTCCGCCACATCCGTGAGCGTATCGCCCGTGAGACGCGCGGAGACGCTGGTACATCGCCCGCCTGCCTGGTGGACTGTTCGCATGAGTCCGAAGAGTCGTGGTCGCCCACCGGGGCGAGGTCGTGCCAAGTCGAAGCAGACCGCCGGCAAGCCTCGCCAGCTGCGGCTGTCGGACCGGGCGCTTCAGGACGCGCGTCGGCTTGCGGGCATGGCGCACCCCCTGGACGCGGCCATCTGGGCGAGCGAGTGGCTGGGACGGGCGTGGGTGGCGGCCGATCTCGGAGATCGGGAGCCCGAGAAGCAGCTGGTGCTGGAGGTGGTCGGGCGCGCGAGCAGCAAGCCGTCCGCGCATGGTCTCGCCGCGGTGTGCGCCCTGCGGCTGGCCGCCCCTCCGTCCGAGCACGCGATGCTGGATGGGACGCGCGACATCCTCGAGGAGTCCTTCGCGGCTCCGGGCTGGGCCGGGGAACGCCCACCGAACCCGGTACGGGCGTGGCGGGCGGCGGACGTGTGGGAGTCCGAGCGCGCGCTGCTGGTCGAGTACGGAGGCGATGCACCGCACGTCCTGATGGCCTGGATCAGCAACGTCGGCGGTCCCATGGTGCAGGGGCTGAGTCTGCTGGAGACCGGCGCCGAGGACCGGTGGGACTCGTCGCGACGCCCCGATGCCGTACCGATGCCGCTGGGACCGGCGCCGGTCGACGAGGTACTCGCTGACCTGGCGGGTGCGATGAGAGACACCGACATGTACTGGCCGCGGCCCGACGATCCGGACTTCGTGATGCTGCGTGCGCTGGCCTGGACCCGGTGCCGCGACCACCTCGGGGAGCGGCCGGACTGGGAGCCGATCTCCGACGAGGAGCGCCGTGCGCTGATCGAGGACTTCGTCGGCACCGGTGCCGTGCCCGACGACGACGTCACGCGGCTGGTCAGCGATGTGATCGTGGACTACGGCGAGGGGTACATCACCGCAGGTCCGCTTGCCTGGAGCCCCGCCGAGGTGGCGGTGTTTCTCAACGACTGGCTGCCTCGCAAGGTGTTCCTGGAGGAGGCGGACCGAGCCGCTCTACCGAGCGTTCTCCGGGAGTGGGTGCGATTCGCCCTGCAGCGACGCGGGGTGGAGCCGAGGTGGGTCGACCCCGTCGTCGAGACCGTGGACGAGCTTGCTCCCGCCTTCGCAGCAGCGCTGGACGACGAGGCCGCCTGGGGCCCAGCCAAGCAGGCCGTTGCGGAGCTGACCGCCCGCGGCGTGGACCTGTCGGACCGGGCAGCGGTCGACGCTGCCGTACGGGAGCTCAACGCGGCGCATCTGGCGGAGTCGCTGCTGCCGGAGGAGCTTTCCGAGCGGGAGTGAGCGTCGACCCGCCGACGGAGTGGAGCCGCCGCGCACACCGGGTGATAGCCTGGTGGAGAGTGCGATGGCGGGCGAAGAGGTCGTGATCTCCCGGTCCGGAGTACCTGTAGCCCGCCTCGTTCCGTACGGGGCCGGAGGCGAGGCTCGGCGCCCCGGCGCCCTGCGCGGACGGATTCGACTGGCGCCGGACTTCGACGAACTGCCGGAGGAACTGGCACAGTCCTTCCGCGGGGAGCGGCAGTGAGGCTGCTGCTCGACACGCACGCCGTGCTCTGGTGGCTGGCGGACGACCCTGCACTGGGGGAGCGGGCTCGTGCCGCAGTGGCCGACCCGCGCCACGAGGTGTTTGTGAGCGCTGTCTCGCTGTGGGAGGCGTCGATCAAGCGTGCGCTCGGCACGTTGAAGGTTCCGGACGAGCTGCCGGCGGTGATCGAGGGTTCCGGGTTCCTGCCAGTTACGGTGACCTGGACGCACGCCTGGGTCGCCGGTGGCCTTCCCGCCGTACACGGCGACCCGTTCGACCGGATGCTCGTCGCGCAGGCACAGGTCGAGTCCCTCACCGTCGTCACGGCGGACGAGCGGATCGCCGCGTACGGGGTAGCGGTCCTCGACGCACGGTCCTGAACCGCCTCCGGCCAACCTCGCCGCCACCCTTGGCATCTCGTTGATGGCGGAGGCGCTGCACGGCGGGGAGGGAGCGGCGGGCCCTTGGGATGCCGAAGTGGTTCGCAGTGCGGTGGAGCAAGCGCGACGGTGAAGGCCGTCGCCTCCAGTGTTGCTGTGACTCGTCCTGGGACATGTGTGTTGCCGGAACCGTCCTCGACACACATGTCTCAGCCAGATGTCCAAATTGTCCCCTTTCAGGCTGCGTATCGAGGCGACATGTGTGCTCGCCTCGGCAGCACCGGCACACATGTCGGATCGGGATCACGTCGGTCACCTGTCCGGCCTCGTGCCCACCGGAACCGGCCTGCCCGGCCTGCCCTGGATGGCGCTCGGCAGGCCCTACGGTGTACGTGATGAGCGACGACGCACCTGCGCCCGCGGCGTCGCGGACCCGTACGCCCCGTCCCGGGCCGACGGCTCTGCGGGTGATCGCCCTGGTGATCCCGGTGGTGGGGCTGGTCCTGCTGCTGGCGCAGCCGGAGTGGGACGCGATGTGGCAGCACCAGCCGGCCCACTTCTGGCTGGTGCTGGCCGCCGGGGCCATCAACGCGGTGCTCGCGTACGCCACGAGCGTGGCGGCCAGCCGTCGCGGGGATGCCCGCGTGTTCCTGGTGTCGCTGGCCTTCCTGGCCGCCGCCGGCTTCCTGGGGCTGCACGCGCTGGCGACGCCCGGCGTCCTGCTCAGCACGCCCAACGCTGGCTTCGTACTGGCCACGCCGGTCGGGCTGCTGGTCGCGGCCTGCTTCGCGGCCGCCTCCAGCGCCGAGCTCCCACCGGAGCGCGCCGCGGGCGTGATGCGGCACGCGTCGGCGATGCGGTGGGCCCTGATCGCGGGGATGGCCCTCTGGGCGGTGGTGTCGCTGGCCGGGCTTCCGCCGCTGGACCAGCCGGGTACCCCGGAGCGCGCCTCCGGCTGGCTTGTCGCGCTCGCCGCCATCGGGGTCGCCCTCTACGCCGTCGCGGTGTGGCGCTACCTGGTGCTCTACCGGCGGCGGCAGTCGCAGCTGCTGCTGGCGATGGCGACCGCCTTCGTACTCCTCGGCGAGGCAGAGGCCGCCGTCGCGTTCGGGCGCAGCTGGCATCTGAGCTGGTGGGAGTGGCACCTCCTGATGCTGGCCGCATTCGTGATCATTGCGGTGAGTGCCCAGCACCAGTGGCACGAGGAGCGGTTCAGCGCCCTGTACACCGATCAGACCAGCGCCGGCACGCGCGAGCTCAGCGTCCTGTTCGCCGACCTCGCCGGGTTCACCAGCTTCTCCGAGCAGCACGAGCCCGCCCAGGTCGCGGCCATGCTCAACGAGTACTTCGAGCAAGCGATTCCCCCTGTGGTGGAGCGCCACGGCGGGGAGGTGGACCGCCTGATCGGCGACGCGCTGATGGCGGTGTTCCTGCCGCGTGAGGGCCTGCCGGACCATCCGGTGCGGGCCGCCCGGGCGGCCCTGGACATCCAGCGTGCCACCGCCACGATTGCCGACCGGCACCCGGACTGGCCGCGCTTCCGCGTGGGCGTGAACTCCGGGGAGGCGGTCGTAGGGGTCCTCGGAGCGCGCGGCGGGCGCACGTACACCGTGATCGGGGACGCCGTCAATCTCGCGTCCCGGTTGGAGGGGACGGCGCCGGTGGGCGGTGTGGCGGTGAGCGCGGAGACCGCGCGCCGGATCCCGGGTGCCCAGGTGGAGCCGCTGGGCCGGGTGTCCCTCAAGGGAAAGGCGGAACCGGTCGAGGTCCTCCGGCTGGTGGGGCTCGAGGGGTAGCCCTGCCTGCAGACCGTCTCAGATTTCTGCCACCGGGGTGAGGCGCGGTGAGGCCGGTGACGGTGGTTGCAGGCGGCACCGGGTTGCGCATCGCGCCGATCATCAGCTGCTTCGCGCCAGCCAGCGAATAGCTGGGACGCGGCCGAGCTGCAGTGAGGTCACGGTTGCGTTGCGATCGGGCCGTCGATGTGATCCCGCGCACTACGATTCGTCTCGTGTCGGGGGATGAACCACGTTCCGACCCAGTCGGGCAGGCCAGCGGATACGCGACTCTCGCCGAGCTGATGGGCGAGGACGAGGCCATCGCCGCGCGCTACCGGCGGATCTCGGCCACCTCGCGCGCGGAGTACGCGACGGCGCGGGCCCGCGCGCAGAGTGGGCCGGTCCCGCCCTCTCCGCCGGCCCAGCCCGCCCAGCCAGCAGCTCGTGAACAGGTCGCCCCGGCGAGCACGCCGCCCTCCGTACCCGGCCACGTGGCGGAGGAGCCAGCCGGGGGGCGAGCGGATGACCCCGCAGCACCGAGGGTGCCTCCGGCGCCGGCCGACCGGATGGCACCCACCGCACGTACGTCCGGTGCCCCTCACTGGTCCGCAGCCGTCGCTGGCGCTGCCGTTGTGCTGATCGGTATCGGCGTCGGGGCCCTGGCCCTCATGCCCGACCGGGGCGACCCCGACCCTGCCGAGGTACCCGGCGTCGCCGCGGACGACACAGAGTCCGTCACAGGGGCCCTCACAGGGGCGGTCACCTCCGGATCCGAGCCCCCCGTGCCGACGACCCTGGATGTGGTCGAGGACAACGGCACCAGTGTGAAGCTGGTCTGGGACGACCCGAACAACGGGTCCGTCCCCTATCGTCTGCTCCGCACACCCGGCATCACCCAGCCGTTGTTCCTGGGCGCAACGGGTATCACGGTGACCGGACTTGACCCAGGGGTGCGGACCTGCTTCCAGATCGGGCTGCCACGGCAGGGCGGCGGCTGGGACACCACCCCGGAGGCCTGCGTCGGCGTCGACGAGCCACGGAGCACGCCCAGCATCGCGCCGCTGTCACGCGTGCGTGTGGAACCACTGCCGGTGCCCGGTACGACTCCGCCTGCCGAGCCTGAGGCGCCCCCAGCCTCCGACAGCGCTGCGGCCAAGCCTGAGGGGCCCTCAGTGGCTGGAGAAGAGGAATCCGAGCCGTCCCCACCCGGCTCTGTCGACAGCTCCGGGACGTCGCCAGTGCCACCCTCGACGCCCTGAAGCCGGGTGTCCGAACCGCTCCAGCGCTAGTCCAGCGCTAGTCCGTTGCCAGCAGCCGGTCGAGCTCGCCGTGGACCTCGAGCCCCGCGCACTCGCCCGTGTCGTCGAGGACGACCCGCCCGTGCCGGTCCGTGAGCCGTACGTGAACGCGGGCGTCGAGTGTCTCCTCCACCCGCCGGTGCATCTCGGTGCGGACCGGGGCGTGGAGCAGCCCACCGGCACGGCGCTCCGCGCGGAGGTCCAGGGTGGCGCCGCGGCGGGATCTCAGCTGCCAGCGCACGTGCTCGTCGTCGATGCCGAGCGAGGTCGTACTCGCCCCCGTGTAGGTGGCGAAGGTGTGCAGGCTTCCCTCGTGGCGCAGTCCGACGATGAACCCCCGGAACTCGCCTCGCAGCCACGGGATGAGCGCCACGGAGGCCGTCAGGCACGTGCCCGGGGTGGCGAAGTGGTTGGTCTGCATCCACACGTACCCGGCGGGGAAGGCGCGCCCCCAGTCTTTCTCTATGTAGCCGCGACCGCCGTCGAAGGCCAGGGGTTCGCCGTCCAGCGTGAGCGTGCCCGCCAGGCCGTGGTCGAAGGAGACGACGCCGTGGTAGCACTCCATGAACGGCACCCAGGCGTACCAGCCCATGATCCCCGGTGCCCATGGGCGCACCGGCCAGGGTGCGAGGGGATCGGTGAAGCGGACCTCGCCGCGCAGTCTCGCATCGGGAATGTCCAGGACGATGCCGTGCGCGGTGAACCGGTTCGCGCCCACGGTGAGATCGAAGGCGTCGTCGCGGGCGGTGAAGGCGGAGCGGTCGTAGCGCTGGTACCACGATCGTCCGGTTGACCCGTCGAGGACCTGGACGAACGCCTCGTCGGTACGGGGGGTCTCGGGTCGGCGTGCCGGGTCGGCGGTGTCGGTCCGGTCGGTCCGGTCGGTCTTGTCGGCGCCCAGGAACACGCCGGGGATGACCGCCCAACGCTGGCTCCGGTCAGCGCTGACGAGCTTGACGTACCAGCCCTCGAAGAAGCCCGCCGACTCGGTGCCGCCGTGGAAGCCCTCGGGGTGCAGGGTCGAGCGGATGTGGCTGCTGAGAGTGCCCAGGAGCGGGATCACCGTTTCACGGTAGCCGTCGCGGATCATGCTGCATCAGTGATGCAGCATGATCCGCACCATGCGCACCACACTGAATCTGGACCCGGACGTGCTGGCGGTACTCAACGCCGAGCAGCGACGAACCGGGGAGACCAAGGGGCAGGTGGTGGGTCGCCTGGTCCGGCGGGCACTGAGCGTAGGTGCCGGCGAGCGGGTGCTCGCTACCGACGGTGAGCGGACGACTGAGGGTCGACGTCACGGATGTCTCGCGACTTCTCGTCGAGCTGGACGGCGCTGACGCTCGTGCGGGCGACGCTGGCGGGGCTGATCCCGGGTTCGCGCCATCGCCCCCCTCGGAGTCCGCTCCCACCCGGTCTCGCCGATGACCGTCCTGGTGGACACCAACATCCTGCTGTACGCACTCGTGCCCACCGCCCCGGAGCATCCCGCTGCACGCGCCTGGCTGGAGGAACGTCTGGACGACCCGGAAAGTGGTGTAGCCGTGTGCTGGCCTGTCGTCTACGCGGCGTGTCGGCTCCTGACACACCCGCGAGTGCTCGGCGAGGACGCGGTCAACCCGGAGACGGCGTGGACTGTCCTGGCCTCCGTGGTGGGCCAGCCGCGGGTGCGCATGGTCACGGAAGGTCCGGAGCACGCTTTCGATCGCCTCGAAGCTGATGAAGACCCCGGGACTGGGCTCCGCGGACGTCATGGACATGTACCTCGCCGCCCTGGCGATCGAGCACGGACTGGTCTTGGCCAGCCACGACAACGGATTTCGGCGTTTCGAGCGTCTGGAGTGGATCGATCCGGTCGCCTGACGTCAGGACACCCCCTGTCCCGGTGCCTCGCCGGCGCCGGGACCGCTCGGACTCTCGTCGCTGACCCGGGGTTCCGACGGCACGCCCGTGCGCCTCGCCGGGAACCGGGCCGGAGGCTGAATGGCTAGCTGTTGGACTGGCTAGAGTCGGTACTGATGGCCAGGACCCGTGGCCGCTGGGCGGCAGTCGCGATCGCGTTGGTGGTGCTGGCTGCCGCGGCAGCCACGGCGGTCTTGCTGCTGATACCCGACCCCGACGCCGAGGTGCAGTCGGTGACCTGGAGTACCGACGAGGTGGACCTCGGCGACCCGCGTGACCTTGAGTATGAGTCGGTGGTCGTGGGTATCACCGCGTTGTCCGAGGACAATGCGGTTTCCGAGGTGCGGCTCGAGTCGGCACGAGGCGAAGTCGCTGTGCTCACGGATGTGCGTCGCAGCGACGGGGGAGAAGAGGGCGTGTCCGACTGGGAGGCGGTGCTCAGCCTCCCCGAGGACACCACGCCCGGCCGATGGAGCGTGGTGGGCGTCGCTCTCGAGGAGCGCCGGCTGCGTGATCTCGTGGTGCCCGACGGCCTCGACGACGGGGTGACGTTCTTCGTGGGGACCGCGCTGAGCATCGAGGGTCCCAGCACTGTTCCCGGCGGGCTCCGTGGCGGAGATCACCGGGACCCTGACACGAACCGATGGCATCACGCCGGTCCCGGACTCGGTCGTGATTCTGGAGCAACTGGACGGCGGCGTCGTGGCCACCGGTGGAGGAGGCGTCCACCGACGAGAACGGGGTGGCCTCCTTCGAGGTCAGGGTGGACGCGCCGGGTGCGTCGTTTCGGCTGCGGCACGTCGGGGGCCAGGACATCCGTGGCTCCTCGTCCCCCGAGCTCTCGGTGACGACGCGGCAGGTCACCCGAAGCTTGAGCCTGCAGTACAACGAGGACTCGACCGCGGCCCTGGGTTCGCTCTCCCCGTCCGAGGCGGGTGTGGAGGTGCAGGTTCAGCAGGCGCCGCCGCTCACCTCGGACTTCCAGACCATCGGGACGGTGCGGACGGACGCCGACGGACGGTTCACCTTCCCGCTGGATGCCTATGCGGAGTACCGCGCCTACGTGCCGGAAGCAGCGGGCGGCACCGCAGCCACGTCGAACCAGCTGTCCGTGGGGGACTGACCGAGGACTTTGTGTGCACCAGACCCCCGGATGTGCACACAAAGTCCAGCCAGAGGCGGCAGCTGTGACCGATTTGCCCTGATTCTGTGGCTCGAGTGCTGGAGTTTGTGTGCAGCCGAGTGGGCTCACTGCACACAAACTCGCTGGCGGCGCTGGTCTCTGCCCCGAGTGACGGCGCCCTGCGATGGCCAGCGACCGGAATGGACACGATTCGGTTTCACTGTGGCTCGGAGGCGATGCACGGCCCTACGATCAACGCCGTGCCGGGGGACGATCGGGAATCCCAAACGCTAGGCGGGTCACTGACCTTCCTTCGCCGCTTCCGCGGCGCCGTGCCGCATGCCCGCGACGCGGCGACGACCGAAGCGTGGGGAGACGTCGAGTCAACGGGGGAGAGCTCGCTGCTGGCGGAGCTCCTGGGTGACAGCACCTCGGAGCGGACCGTCCCTCTGCCTCCTGCCCCGTCCACCCTTCGCGCGGCTGCCGAGCCTGCCGATCCCGCAGTGCCATCGGGCGCTGGCGATTGGGCTGACACGGGCGGGTCTGGCACGGGCGGGTCTGACACGGGCGGGTCTGGCACGGGCGGGTCTGACACGGGCGGGTCTGATATGGGCTGGTCTGACACGGGCTGGGCGACTGACGCGAGCGAGCCGACCGAGCGTTCCCGCTCCACCCGTGACGCCGGTCGTGTCGGCACTCGTGGCCCCGCTGACAGCAACCAGCGACCTCGGGACCTGCCCTTTCGAGCAGCCGTCGCCACGATCGTCGCGATCGTCTCCCTAGGGGCCGTGGGTGCGGTGTGGGCGCTTGACGTCGGGGGCGATCGGAGACCTCACCGGAGGGTTCTCCGAGGGTTCCGGGAGGCCGACCGGCCTCACTGGACTGACTTCAGGGGCGGCGGCCGCCCGAGCGCCGACGTCTCTGGTGGTCACGCAGAGCACGGACACCTCGGTCATGTTGGCGTGGGACGACCCCAATGAGGGAAGTGTCAGGTACAGCTTGCTGAGAACTCCGGGCGTGCCGCAGCGCCTGCCGATCGGTATCGACTCGATCTCGGTGACCGGGCTCGACCCCGCGGTGGAGACGTGCTTCCGGGTCGCCGTCTTCGCCGGTCCGGGTGAGACAGCCGACGCGAGTCCGGCGGTCTGCGTCGGAGGTACCCCGGACAACGCGCCCGCGGTCACCCAGCGATCCCAGCCGTCCCGCCCGGAACCGAAGCCAGTACCTGCCGATACCGACGCGTCCGCGGAAGCGGCCGCCGTGTCACCTGCCCCCTCGCCCGAGGCCGTCCCACCGGCAGGCAGCCTGCCACCCAGCCCGCCAGCCACCGAACCTCCGGTCAGCGAAAAGTCAGAGGCTGCGAACCCAGCAGTCGGACAGACCCCTCCGGGAGCTGATGGCAACTCCGGGGGCAACGCTGGGGGCAACGCTGGAGGCAACGCTGGAGGCAACGCTGAGGGGAAGGCTGGGGGGAACCCGGGGGGCAACTTCCAGCAGAGCCCCGGGAAGCCCACCCCGACCGACCCCGACGCTCCGGCGACCGGCCCGACCCCAGCCAAGAAGGCCGGGAACCCTGCCACGACGCCCCCGTCGGGCACGTCTGGAGCATGACCCCAGCCCGCCCGCGGTGAACTACGCTCGAGGCGGAGCGAGCGATGAAGACCTTCCGTCGGGTGCTGCTCACCGGGCTTGCGGTCCTCGCAGGTCTGGTGCTGTTGACGGCGGTCTGGGCATTTGTCGCGTTCCCTTCGGCGTACGTGACCCGCGTGCTGCGCTACGGCGAGGCGGACGTCTACGACTACCTGTGGCTGCCGGAGCGCACCATGCCGGCCAGCACCCAGCCGTACCGCTTCGCCGAGAACCCCCAGCCCGACGCGGTGGCGCGGCTCTTCGAGCGCGACGCGGCGGTCGACGACCTCGACGAGTTCCTCGGGCGCAACCGCACCCAGGCCTTCCTCGTGATTCAGGGCGACACCCTGCGCTACGAGCGCTACTTCAACGGTGCTGCCCGCGACTCCGTGGTCACGTCCTTCTCGGTGGCCAAGTCCTTCACATCGGCGCTGGTGGGCGTCGCGATCGCGGAGGGCGACATCCGCAGCGTCACCGACCCGATCACCGCGTACCTGCCCGAGCTGGAGCAGCGCCACGAGGCCTTCGCCGAGATCACCATCCGGGACCTGCTGCGGATGTCCTCGGGCATCGCCTACGAGGAGAAGCTGTTCCTGTCCGGGGACAACGCCAAGACCTACTACTACCCGGACCTGCGCGCGCTCGCGCTGGAGCAGACCGAGATCGACGGCCCGCCGGGGGAGACCTTCCTCTACAACAACTACCATCCGCTGCTGCTCGGCATGATCCTCGAGCGGGCGACCGGCACCGCGGTCGCGGACTACCTGGCTGAGAAGATCTGGCAGCCGATGGGCGCCGAGTACGACGGCTCCTGGAGCCTCGACAGCGAGGAAACCGCCTTCGAGAAGATGGAGAGCGGCATCAACGCCCGCGCGATCGACTTCGCCAAGTTCGCCAGCCTCTTCCTCCATGACGGACGGTGGAACGGGCAGCAGGTGGTACCCGCCGACTGGGTGGCCGCCTCGACCCGGCCGGACCCCGCCCTGACCGTGGGCGAGTACTACCCCGACGACTTCGTCTTCGCCGACGGCCGCGGCTACTACGGCTACCTGTGGTGGGGGATGCGGCGCGGGGACGGGTACGACTTCGCAGCGGTGGGCAACCACGGACAGCTGCTCTACGTCTCGCCAGCAGCGGACATGGTGATCGTCCGGCACGGCGAGTCCTACGGGGAGCTCGGCGACTCGCAGGGGTGGCTGGAATGGTTCTACGACGTCGCGAGCGCCGTGTCGACGGCGTCCCCGGACAGCGGCTGACCGGGTACACCAGTCAGATGTGATCTCCGCCACGCCGAGCCGGGTTTCCGCGTCACCGGGCGCGCACCCGGGCGTCCTACCTCTGAGGGCGGCGCCTCCAACGCGCCGCCAACGCGCCGCTAGGTGTGAGCCACGCGAGTCGATGGGTGGAACCGAGATGGTCCCGATCTGCGGGTACTGCGAGTCCGTAGGTCATGCAACAGCGGACTGCGCCGTCGGGCCGTCGGGTCGCGATCCGGCCCTGATCATCGACAGCCTGCTGGCCGAGCGGGCCGAGCTGTGCCGTGCGCTGCGGGAGGAGCAGGAGCACAACCTCACGCTGACGGCCCGGGTAGGGCATGGCGTCGCGCGCGACGTCCGCGCCATCGCGAACTCCGACCAGAGCCAGGACCCGTACGCTCGGGAGAGCCCCGTGGCAGACTCGTTGATCCTGGGGTTCTCGTCACCCGGCCGGGACCGGGATGGTCCGGAGGTGCTCACGCCCCACACGCGGCTCCGCGTCGACATGCAGGCCGTACACCTGATGCTGGACAGGCTGGGGGACCGACTGGCAGACATCCAGCGCCGTCTCCCGCGTGACGCACAGCCGGTCGTCGTACACCTCGCCGACATCCTCCAGGACATCCTCGACACGGTCGCCAGCGTCGAGGACGCGCTCACCGACCGCGCCCGGCACCGCGCCCGGAGCCTGGACCGGAGCCTGGACCGGAGCCTGGACCGGAGCCTGGAGCGGGAGACCGACGAGGCGCTGACCGCGGCCCGGCGCCGCCCCCAGGACACCCGGGACACGCTGCTCACCCTGCAACACGTCCCCGGCGTGGAGGACGGTCATCTGGAACGCGTCGCCCGGCTGGCCGACGGTATGGAGATCGCGATCGCCGCGGTCGACAGCGCTCGCCAGACCTACCTCAGCTCGACGCGCTGACCGAGCGAGGGCGACCGGCGCACCTAGCGGGCCGACACGGCCTCGATGCCGCTGACCGTCACCTGGTCGGGGATCACACCCGGCTGCTCCCAGAGCATCAGGGTGTCGGAATGGGCCGGCTCCCGGATCTGCAAGGTCAGGGTCGCGGTGGCGGTGTTGGGCACCCATACGAACGCCGACACCACGGGACGCCCCTGCTCACGGTGGCTCTGTACGAGCAGAGGCTCGCCGTCGAGGGTCGCGGCCGTCACCCCCGCTCCGTTGCCCAGGAACACCGACACGTACAGCCGTGACTGGTCCCGGCCGCGCGCCCACTCCGAGTTCGCCGTGACGTAGTCCGGAAGCCCCGCGACCGGCGCCTTGTTGCGCAGCGTCAGGGTCACGGTCGCCTCGCCGCCGCCCTCCTTGCGCTGCCGGTAGGCGTAGTCGACCTCACGGGCCAGGTAGTACTCGAGCTTGCTGGCGCTGCCGTTCTGGACGACCACCCCGAGGAACGGACCGTCCGCGTCGGGCAGGGCGCCGCCCAGCGTCGTGGTCTCCAACAGCTCCTGCTGCGTCTCGTCGCGCGACCAGACCAGCAGCCGACCCTCGGTCGCCGCCGTACCCAGCGCCTTGGCCAGGGCGATCGGGTCCCCTGCGCCGGAGGTGACCTTGCGGGCGATGGCCGTTCCCACCCGCGCGAGGTAGGCGTCGCGCTGGGTGTTGTCGGTGTAGCGGGCGTAGGCGTCCGACATCGTGACCTTGACCAGGTTGTCGGCGCGGAGGACCTCCCCGCCGGCCAGCGTGACCGGGCCGGTGACGGCCAGCAGGTGCCCCAGCGCGGGCACGTCGGTGGCGATCACGCCGTCGACCTGCTGCCCGGTACGGGTACGCCACATGTCCGCCCAGATCCGCGCAGCCGTCGGGAAGTGGGGCGTGACGTTGGCGTTCTGCCAGTAGTAGGTGGGCCAGAAGCCGCCGTACCGCTCGGCGAAGTCCTCGCCGTAGTCCTCCAGCGGCAGGGGCGGGTCGATCGGCGTCAGGTCGGAGTTGGCCCTGATCTCGCCGACGTCGATGGTGCCGTCGGAGACCGTGACCACTCCGTAGCCCCCCAGCAACCCGCCCGTGGCGCGGGCCTCGGCAGGGTTCTGGACGATCAGCAGGTAGTGCCGGGTACCGCCGTCTCCCAGCATCGCCGGCAGAAGTGCGGTCGCCGTACGGGCGGTCCTCAGGTCCGGCTCGACCTGGTCCAGGCTGCTCAGGAACCGGGTGCGTGCCGACTCGATGCCCATCCGGTCCGAGAGCCACCCGCAGTCGGGCATCGCGTCGAGGTCGGCGCGCACCTCGTCCAGGGCCTGGTAGGCGGTGTCGATCGGTGCCTCGGCCTGCTTCAGGGGCTCGAGCTGGAGACGGGACCCGGACCACAGTGCGGCGGGGTCGATCTGGCGGGCCACTGCGGCGAGGTCCGGAAGCACCCGCTGGGCGGTGTCATCGGCGGCGGCGACCAGGTCGCGGGCCGCCCCGAGCGGACAGCCGAGCACGGGGACATGGGAGGCGGCGCGCCACAGCAGGTCGTCACTGAGGTCGCGGGCCCGGCTGGTGCTCTCACGGACGGCCTCGGCCTGACGTGCCAGTGCCTGCGGGTCGACGTCGGAGGCCCCGATGGCCTTCTTCAGCGAGCGGATGTCCTGCTCGGCGGCGGTGAGCGCGGCTTTCGCGGCCTCGGCGCGTGTGTACAGCCAGACCGTGGAGGCCAGGGTGATCAGGGCGAGCACGGCGATGACGGAGAACGCGATTCCCCACCGACGTCTGCCCCCTGCCAGCACGGGAGGAATGTACCGGAACGCAGCGGAATCCAGCCAGAATGCGGATTCCGGTTCGTCGCGATGGTGGACGGGGCGGGTCGGTGCGCCAGCCGGTAGGGCCGGCGCTCAGCGGTCCCGCCAGCACTCAGCGGTCGGAGTACACGAACCTGGTGCCACTGGGAATCGTGACCCAGTGGTCGGTGACCTGTCCGGCGCGGCCGTTCCAGTTGTAGTCGAGAATGCGCACCGTGCCGTTGCCGATCCCGACCACCCAGCCCACGTGCCCGGTGGGCGAGCTGAACGCGCCCTTGGGGAACATCGCCACGGACCGCAGGGCGGGGGTGCTGCCGACGGTCCATCCGGTACCGGCCAGCAGGGACGGCCACTGCCACGCGTCTCCGGTGGTGGGCATGTACTTGCCGGTGGCTTGGTACATGCGCTCTTCCGCGTACCAGGTGCACTGGTCGGAGTAGCTCGCGTGCGGGTTGTACCCGAGGTCGACGGCGTTGGCCGGGGGAGATCCGGACGTGGGAGCTAGGCGGCACCGCGGGGGAGGGCACAGGAGCGGGTGCCGGCGCAGCTGTCCGGGGAGGCGCCGGAGCGGCGGAGGGGGATGCGGCCGGTGAGCGGCTCGGGACGACGGGTGGCTGCGAAGGCGTGCCGGAGTCGTCGGCGCTGCCCTGCGGGGAAGAGCGTGTCCCTGGCGAGGGAGACAGCGACATCCTCGGAGTCGGCGAGGGGGTCGGGGAGGGCGCCGACGTCGTCGTCGAGCCATCGGAGTCGGCCGCAGAGCCGTCGGAGTCGACCGTCGAGGCGTCCGCCCAGGGGGGCTGCTCGGTCGACCAGGCCACCGCGGTGCCTCCGGCCGCGAGCAGCACCGCCAGCGTGGTCCAGGTTCCGACCGTACGACGTACACCCATCAGTGACTCCTGGACGATGCGACTCGAGGTGGCCGGACGGCCCCACTTCACGCTACGAACCGAGCCGTCTCGCGAAGCCTGAAACGGCACAAAGTGGTTGAAACCACCCAGGGCGAGGCGTCTGCGGTGGTCCGTCCGACACCTCCGGCGTGGGTCCGGCGGGTTGGAGGTCGGCGGACGGGGCGGACGGGGCGGGGGGGCGGCGGACGGGGTGGACGGGGCTGGACGGGGCTGGCGGAAGATGTGGCCGGTGGGTGTGGCCGGTCGGTGTTGGCGGGCCGCGGTGTGAGTCGGCGGGCGAGGCGACAAACCGGAAAACTCGTGCCACCCTGAACGAGGCGTTCCGCAAAGGGAGGAATACGTGGTGCCTCAGACTGGGGTCGAAAGTCCCGGTGAGGGAGTCATGACACGGGAGAGGTTTACGCGCAAGGCGTGGATCGTTCTCGCCGTGGTGTCCGGGGTCACCTTGAACCCGTGGCTACCTTCTTCGGCTTCATGATCCCGCGGCTGGCACAGAAGTACCCGACCGAGGCGGACCTCGCAGGCAGCTATGCGATGCCCGTGGCGCTGGGCCGCGTTTCGCACTCCTCGACAATGCTCCCCCCGCAGGCGGTTCTTCCGGTCGGCGGGCACTGGCCGCAGCCGGTCGTGCTCGACCCGGTCTCCTACGCCATCGAGCGCCGCGGGACGGCTGGCTGATTCGCGGGCAATGCCCACCCTTCGGCTCGCCCAATCTTCATCCGGGCCGCGCCACGAGATCCTTCATTCGGGTGAGTCGTGTACGACGCTGAAGAAGGAACATTCGGACATACCGCGTTCTGATTCCATTGACCCGCTCACCGGATAGATTGTCGGTGTAGCGCGGCAATACCGCCCCCCATTCGAGGTCATAGGGCGGTGGTTGTGTCACACGTAGCGCCGAGCCTTGTCCTTGGCGACCGGCAACAGACGGAGGTCGCGTGGAACGGGAGAGCGGACGGGCGTGTGGATGATGAAGCGGTGCGGGTACTGCGGGACACTGGGTCATACGGCGCGCGCGTGCCGGGCGAGGGAGCTGAGCCGCGGGATCACCTCGTGCGGGCTGTGCGGTCAGTCCCACGCCACACGGTTCTGCCGTTACTTGTCCCGCTGCGACCGTCGCCGTCTCGGTGTCGTGATCGACTACCTGAGCTCGGAGAACTCTCTGCTGCGCACGGCCCTGAAAGTCGAGCAGGAAGCGAACCTGGGTCTCGGGGCGCGTCTTGCGCTGATTGACGCCGGCGAGCTGCCTGCCGAAGAGGTGGAGTCGCTGGCCAGCGAGAACCGGGAAGACGATCCATGGCGCGCAGAGGTCGCCCACCGTCGCCCGGAAGCCCCCCGTCAGCCCGATGCGCAGGACGGGCCGGACAGACCGCATAGGCAGGACGGACTGGGCGGGCCGGACGGACTGGGCGGGCCGGACGGACTGGGCGGCGAAACATCTGCTGACGCACGCCTGGAGGCGATCGACGACCTCCTGGGGGAGGCCTCGGAACGCTTGGCTGACATCCAGCGGCGCTCGCCGCGGGGAGCGCAGCCGCTCGTGGTGTACCTCACCGAGATCCTCGACCACTTCGACGACGGGGTCGAAGACCTCGAGGACGCACTCTCCGCCGGTACGACTCCGCAGCATCTGCTGGGCGAGCTGGAGCGGCGGCCGGCCGACGTACGGGACACGTTGCTGACCATGCGCCACATCCCAGGGGTGTCCCGCGAGCACCTCGTACGGGTCGCTCGCTTCGCCGACGTCGTGGAGCAGGTCGTGGTGCGTATCAGTGCCCTCCTGGAGGGTCAGGACCCGCGTACGGAGTAGGACGCCACTACCCTGCGCAGGTGACGCAGCGCGACTTCGGCATTGTCCTGTTCGGGGCCACCGGCTTCGTCGGCCGGCTGACAGCGATGTACCTGGCGGGTCATGCGCCCTCCGAGGTCCGCATCGCGCTGGCGGGTCGCTCGCGGGAGCGGCTGGAGGCTCTCAAGGACGAGATCGGCCCGCTCGCGGCCCCCTGGACCCTGCTGGTCGCCGACTCCTCCGACGCCGATGACATGGCGGAGCTTGCCTCCCGGACGGCGGTGGTGGCTACGACCGTCGGCCCGTACCTGAAGTACGGTCAGCTGCTCGCCGAGCAGTGTGCCCGCCATGGCACGCACTACGCCGACCTGACCGGCGAGGTGCTCTTCGTACGCGCGATCGCCGACCGGCTGCACGGCATGGCGGCCGACAGTGGGGCCCGCATCGTCAACTCGTGCGGGTTCGACTCCGTTCCCTCCGACCTGGCCGTCCTGATGGCCCACCGGCACGCGCAGGCCGAGGGGGCGGGGGAGCTGCAGGCGGCGACGCTGGTGCTGGTGTCGGCCAGCGGGGGCTTCAGCGGCGGCACCGTGGACTCGCTGCGCACGCAGCTGGCCGCGACCCGGGCCGACGCTGGGCTGCGCGGAGTGCTCGCCGACCCGTACGCGCTCAGTCCGGACCGCTCCGCCGAGGCGGATCTCGGGCCGCAGCCGGACGCGTTCGTGCCGTACCGGGACAGCTTCGTCGGAGCGTGGGCCTCGCCATTCTTCATGGCGCCGTACAACACGCGGATCGTGCGACGCAGCAACGCGCTGCAGGACTGGGCGTACGGAAGGGAGCTGCGGTACCGGGAGGTCCACGGGTTCGGGGGACCGGCTGCGCCTGTCCTCGCCGGGGGTGTGGCTGCCGGCCTGGGTGCGATGGGCCTCGCCATGCGTACGCCGCTCACACGCGGGGTGCTCGACCGGGTGCTGCCGGCGCCGGGCCATGGGCCGAGTGAGAGGACGCGGGCGCGGGGTCACTTCCGAACCGACACCCACGTCCGGACCGTCGCGGGGGCACGGTACGTGGCCACTGTCGCCGCGCAGGGCGACCCGGGATACGCGGCGACGTCGGTGATGCTCGGGGAGAGCGCTCTGAGTCTGGCGCTCGACGACCTGCCGGAGGCGGCGGGTGTCCTCACTCCGGCCACCGGCATCGGCATGCCCCTGGTGGAGCGGCTGCGCGACGCCGGTTTTCGGATGACGGTGACGCCGCTGTCGTAGCGACCGGGAACGCAGAACCGCCCAGCGACCCGCGGTACGGGTTTCGCTGGGCGGTTGTGGGTGGTTCTGGGTGGCCGCGCAGTCTCGGAGCGGAGGCGGGTTACGCCGTGGCAGGCGCCTCAGCCGGGGCCCGCGAGCCACCGTCGGCGGGCGGCACCACCGGGGGCGTCCCGTCGCCCGGGGGCGTGACGGGCTCTTCCGGACCCTCCTCCGGTGCCTCCGGCACGTCCGGGTCCTCGGGGATCTCGGGGATCTCGGGGAATTCCGGCAGGGTCCAGTCCGGGGGTGTGGTCTCGGGGGTCTCGGGCGTCGGCTTCGGCGTCGGCACGGGAACGTTGGACTCTTCCAGCAGCGGCTTGTCGGTGGCGGAGTCGACCCAGTCAGATGCGGCGACCGGCGCTGCCGAGCTGTCGTCGCCGAAGTATGCGGTACCGACGGCGAGTCCCAGGACGGCCCCCACGGCGATCAGGGCGCCGATGACGGCGCGCCGCCGCCGGGCCGGGGCGTCGGCCTCAGCGCCGAGCGCAACGTCCGCACCGTAGCCGTCCCCGGCGTCGAACGCGCCGGTCGGCTCCTCACGGGTCGGGAAGATGGGGGCCTGGTTGCGGTTGTCCGTGTTGCTCATGCTGACTCGTCTCTGACGTGGCGCTGGGTGCTCCGAGGTCTACACATGCACAACTGCACTGGGGTCGATGTTTGTTCCAAGATCCTACAAAACTAGAGATCTGTGACGATCATCACTCCGACGGCTCATCCAAGCTGGTCGGTGCTTGCTGTACCCGGGGCTGCCGAGGGGCTCGGGTCCGCAACGTCGGGGGTGGGGTCGGGAGTCTCGACCGCCGGAGGGTCAACCACGGGAGGGTCGACCACGGGAGGGTCGGTGGGCTGTCCGGCGCTCGGGTCCTGCGGCGGCGCCGGGTCGGACGGCTCGTCCTCGGTGGCCTCCGGAGTCGTCTCCTCCTGTGCGGCGCTGGAAGGGCGCCACGTCCAGGTACGACGAGAGGTGAACTGCGGCTCGGGATCGGGTATCACGATCGGAGCTGGGGGCTTGGACAGCAGCGGCTCGTCGCTGACAGTGGTGTCCGGCTGCGTCGCGGCGACGGCAGTGCCGCCCTCGGGGAGTGGGCCGTACCCGAGCACGTAGCTGCTGCCCAGGCCGAGTCCCGCGGCGATGAAGACCGCCAGGACGGAGAGGCTGACCCACCGCCGCGGCGGTGTCGGTGGCGCTTCCTCCTGCAGGTGGGGGATGAAGCGGCGGCTGGTGGCCTCAGTTCCGACGCCTGCCGGGGCACCCAGGCCGGGGAGTACGACGACCTCGGGTGGTCGCTGGGGTGGCTCAGCGTCCTGCGGGAGGCCGGCTGACTGGGCGGATCTCGCAGTGCCGGACTCCCCGGAAGGATCCCGAGGATCTGTTCGCGCAGCCACTGGTCGTGTCCCCTCCTCGACTCGGACTCCATGGTCCGTCAGTCGATAGGACGAGCGAGGGGATGAGAAAGGTCCACTGGGTCGCCTGCATCACAGATGGACTCGATCACAGCTTGCCTCGCTCACAGGCGGATCCGTCACGGGGTGACCAGCCACCAGGGCGAGAGGGCCGGGGGAGCGGCGGAGGCGTCGGACTCCAGGAGGTGGGTGGGTCGCTCAGCGAGCCATTCTGGCGTTCGAACGTTTGACGGTCTGCGCCAGAGACGACCTCGGCCGCTCCCTCGCCGGCCCTGTACCCATGATGCCGTTTCAGCGCTTCGTAGGAGTGCAAACGGTGTTTATGGGTCCTATCGGCCAGGTCCACACCGAGTGATGTCCGTCACACCGCTGGGCGTGGCAGGATGGAACGGCGGGCGCTGCTGGAGGGGGATCGACATCACCACGATGATGAGAGCCATCGTGCTGCTGGCGGACAGCGCGCAAGTGGATCCGTCCAAGAAGGTGCACGCGCTCGGCCTGGGCTGGTCTGTGACGACGACACCCACGCCTCCGGCCACGCTGGTCGTACTGCTCAAGGTGCCGTGGAGCGAGACCAACGTGCGCCATGACGTATCGCTGCACCTTGTGGACGCGGACGGTCACCCTGTCATGGTGAGTGGACCGGAGGATGAGCCGCGTCCGCTCGTGGTGAGTGCGTCCTTCGAGGTGGGACGGCCTGCGGGTACGCCTGCCGGCACCCCGGTCGACGAGGCGTTTGCCGTCAACCTCGGAGCGGGCCTGACCCTGAACGCCGGCCAGAGCTATGAGTGGCAGCTGGAGATCGACGGGCAGCGTGACGCCGCCTGGGTGGCGAGCTTCCATGTGAGGTCTCCGCGCTCGGCCTGACGTGCCGGGACCTGCGCTGACCTCGCTATCAGCGGCGTAGGTACGTCCAGATCAGGGTCGCGGCGAAGGCACCCACGAAGGCTCCCGCGGCGCCGCTGAATGCCCCCAGGAACGGGAGTATCGCGAACAGCAGCCATACCACGCCCGCCGCCACCGCACCTGCCACCAGCGCGCGCGGGACCGCGCTGGTCGAGTCCCGCCTCTCGCCGTCGGCCGGCTCCAGCTCTGAGGAGTGCCGGCCCGGCTCGGGGTCGCTCGACGGGCCCGATCGGGCCTCGAGATGGCTCGCCGGGGGTGGCGGCTCATGAGCCGGCTGGGTCGGCTCGGTCGGGGCTGGCGGCACCCATCCGTACGCGGCACCCGGGGGCTGTGTCTGATTGCGCTGGGCGTCCTGCTCGGTCTGGCGAGCGTCCTCGCGGGCCTCGCTCTTCAGCTCCCGCAGTCTGCGCTCGATATCGTCGCTGGAGCTCATGACTCCATCTTCCCTGTCCGAGAGGTCGGGGCAACGCGGGCGGGTCGTGGGTAGCCTGCGATCATGGCCCTGCCCACCGCACCGGACCTCGTGCACGACCGTTCCGGGCGCCCCCGGTTCGGCACCTACGAAGGCGCCTTCGACGTCGTCCGGCTCGACCAGCTCGACGCCGACCACGCGCTGCGCGGACTCTCCCGCGTCCGGCAGCACAAGAAGTGGGTGTACACGTTCGCGGCCAGCGAGGAGGTCGCGCTCGTATCCGCGGTCGTGGACACGACGTACTCTGCGACCTCGTTCACGCTGGTAGCGGACCTGCGAACGCGCGAGGTCGTGGCGGACCGCAGCTTCCTGGGCTCTCCGAGGCCGCTGGTGGCCGTCGCACCGCACGCGACGGAGGGCATGGAGTGCCGCTACGTGTCTGCCGCGGGGAGGACCACGAAGCGACGGGAACGTGGCGAGGGGCGCTACGCCGTCGAGATCTCGCTGCGGCCCGCGGCAGTGACGCGACTCGGGCGCAGCCGCGCCAGCGGGCCAAGCGGCAGCCGGCCAAGCCGGCCAAGCCGGCAGGGCGTCGCCGCCTCACTGTCCCTGGACGCCAGCGCTGAGCGACCGCTGTCCGTGGTGGCGCCCGTGGAGGGCAACGGCCGCATCAACGTGACGACGAAGTCCGGTGCGCTGCCGGCTGCCGGAGAGGTGCGGGTCGGGCCGCGTTCGTACCTCCTCGACGGTGGGTTCGGTGGTTTCGACTTCACGCACGGCTACCTCGCCCGCAGGACCGCCTGGCGCTGGGCGTTCTCGGCCGGACGAGCAGTGGACGGGACACCGGTCTCCTTCAACCTGGTGGAGGGCTTCAACGAGGCACGGGACGACGTCAACGAGAACGGTCTGTGGCTGGGTGGGCGGCTGATCCCGCTGGACCGGGCCCGGTTCTCCTTCGACGCCTCCGATCCCAGGAAGCCCTGGCAGGTCCGCACGCTCGACGGGTCGGTGGACCTCACCTTCGACGTGATCGGCGTGCATGAGGAGCACCGCAACCTGGGCGTCGTCAAGAGCATGTTCGTGCAGCCGATTGGGCTGTTCACCGGGACGATCCGGGTCGAGGGAACGACGTACCTGGTGGAGAACCTTCCGGGTGTTACGGAGGACCAGGACGTCACCTGGTGACCTAGGGTCGCCCCGTACCCGCCCCGCGGTGGGGCGGCGGCTCGAGGTTGCGAGGATGCTGGGGTGTCCGATGTAGCCGGTGCTTCCGGTGTGTCAGCCAAGGAACGGGTTCTGCACCCGTGGTTCGTCTCGCAGTTCGGGCTCGGGCTGTGCCTGCTCGCCGGTGGGTTCTTCCTGCTGCCGGCGTACCTGGACGAGCAGGGGTACTCCTCGGGTGACATCGGCCTGGTCATCGCGCTGATAGGGGTGGGCGCGCTGGTCTCGCCCGTCTTCGGCCGCGTGGCCGACCGGCTGCGGGTCCACCGAGCCGTGCAGAACATCGGGGTTGCGGGAGCGGTGCTCGCCTGCGCCGGGTTCGCCGTCGCAGAGCGACTGCTCGCGTTCGGGCTGGCCGCGATCGTGCTCGGAGTTGCGCAGGCGGCGGTGCTCTCCATGAACGCGGCGATGGTGCTGGGCTCGCGAGCGTCGTCGTCGACACAGTCCCGGTCGATTACGGCCCTGGCGGCCATTCTGATCATCGGTCAGGCGGTCGGCCTGTTGGGCATCTCGATTGGTGCGGCCGCTGGGCTGAGCTACTCGGCACTCTTCGGGGTCGCGGCGGGCGTGGCCGCCGGCGCGCTGGTCGTGACGGCGACCACGAACCGAGCGGCGGACGTGGAGGCCCGTGACGTGCCGCGCCACCGGCTCGACAGTGACTCCGGCTCCACCGAGGGCGGCCCGCCGGCGGGTGAGGAGTCGGTCGGTCGGGAGAAGGGCGACCAGGGGGGCGGCCGGGGCGACACTTTCGGGGGCGACTCCGTGCGAGGCGAGACCGTGCAAGGCGAGTCGGTTGGAACCCTTCGCGCCGTGCTCACCTCGGCACTGGGAGCCTTCCTGTTCGCGGTGCTGCTGTCACAGTCCGGGCAGCTCGCCCTGGAAACCCAGCTGCCGGTGTACTACGGGGAAGTGTTCGGCATCGCCGCCGGCACAGTGTCGGCTGCACTCTCCGTCGGCGTGGTGCTCAGCCTGTTGTCTTTCGTTGGCATCGGCCCCTGGATCGCTCGAAGGGGCCCACTGCCGCCCTGGCTGACAGCACAAGTACTTCGAGTTGTCGGTCCGATCGGTCTGCTGGTCGTCGGGGCTGCCACGGCCGCCGCAGCGGGCGTCACGGCTCTAGTGGCCCTGTCGTGCTACCTGGTCATGTACCTGGCATACCCGTTGTTCAACTCGGCTGCCCCGGTCCTCGTCAACCGGGTAACGACCGTCGGCGTCGGTGAGGCGCAGGGGCTCTACGTCGGCGCGCTCGCCGTGTGCGGGATAACCGGACCGATTCTGGGCGGCTGGGTGGCCGACCAATTCGGACTCGGGGCGCTGCCGCTGCTCCCTCTGCTGGGAGCGATCATCGCGATAGCAGTCACGGTGGTGGCGGTCCGCCCCTCGGTACGGGCACCGGGGGGAGTCTGAGCACCCCTGACATCTGTCACACCCGAGGGGGAGGCTGACGCCGTGACGGATGTGCGACGTGTGAGCCGTGGCGGGGCAGAGGATGTCACCTACAGATTCCGCGCGTGGGACGACCTGGCTGTCGCGCCGTCGCAGGTGAGGTGGATTCGGACCTTCCAGCGAAGCACCTCCGCCAGACGTGGGTACTGGGTGGGCGGTGCTCTCCTGGCTGGTGCCATTCTCACCGTGGCCGTCGCTGCTCTGATGGGGCTCGCACGGATTCTCGACGATGCGGAGAACACGCACGTCGCGGCCTCACCAGGGACTGCCATCGTGTGGCTCGATCCGGGCCGCTTCGACATCCTGGCGGAGACGGACCTGGCAACGGCCCCCAGGGTGAGCGTGACCGGGCCGCACGGAGTGCGGACGGGCGTGACGGCCGCCTCGTCGCCGGTCGACTACTCGGTCGATGGGTCTACCTATCAGCTGATCGGCGCCGTCGTCATCTCGGAGGCGGGCAGCTACTCGGTCATAGCGAGCGCTCCCGAGTACTCGGTGGCCGCGAGTGCCTCACCAACCGGCCTGGCGATCCGACCTTCCATGGACGAGTCGGTGCGATGGGTTCTCCTGGTGTTCGCCGGAGGCCTGCTCATCGCAGCTGGGCTGTTCGCGGGTGGCGTCGCGGTCCTGGCACGGGCAATCCTCCTCTCCTCGCGGGTCTCCTCGCTGCTTCCGGCGACAGCACCGTCGACGGCACGCTCCAGACGGAGGTAGATCCGTGCCACAAGGGCGCCTCGCCGAGCGGGCACCAGCGGATGTAGCGACGTTGAGGGTGCGCGGACCCGCAAGTCGCTACAAGCAGGGCCACCCACGTCGCGAGCGGAGCTGAGCCGTCCGCAGGCGGCACCTCGCGGTCAGTGAGTCTCGAACTCGGTCACGGGATGGGGAAACTCCTGTGACACGTGGTCCACTTTCTCCGGTTTGCATGGCAGGTACCTGAGACTAGACGTCGGAGGTGCGTGGTGGCGCATTCGGTCAAGCGGGAGCACAGGGGCCAAGGCCAGGTCGGCAAGCCCGATCAGGAGGGCGAACAGGGCGGACGAGGTCCACACGACTTCGACGACCCTACGACCGTCCCCTTGTGGGTGCCGAGTCAGCGGGATCCACTGCCGTTGGACGAGACGGATCCCGCAACGCATCGCCTCGCGTTCTTCGACCTCTACGACATGCAGCCCGAGTGGACTCCGCCAGCTGTGGACGTCGAGCCTGTGGAACGTGTCCGCGCGCGGGTCAAGCGACGCGGTCCCTGGCCCGTGATCGTGACGCTGTTCTTCGTTGCGGCTCTTGCGGTGGGTGCGGGGGTCGCTGGAGCCGCGATCGGATCCAGCATGGCGGGTACCGCCACGGACGCCGCCGTCGACGAGGCCACCAGCGAGGGGCAGCGGACGGGGGTCGAAGCCGGCCTTCGGGACGGCAAGGCGAAGGGGACCGAGGCAGGCACCGTGGCGGGCGCCCAGGTGGGAGCAACCGAGGGTAGGACCGCTGGCGCGGAGGAAGGCAAGGCCAAGGGGACCTCGATCGGCGCCACCGAGGGTGGGCGCGACGGACGAAGCCAAGCAGGTTGGGGCTCCATCACCCCCGGGGAGGGAGCGGATGCGGGGGTTTCCGACGCGGGGGTTTCCGATGCGGGGGTTTCCGATGCAGACACTCCCGACGTCGCCGAGAAGGATGCCGCCACGACGACGGGTGCGGCCCCGCCGGCGGCTGAGCAGACCCCTTCCGGGGGGGAGGGCGAGTGAAGCGCGTCCTGCTGGTGCTCGTTGTAGTGCTTGGTGTGAGCGCGATTGGGGTCTGGGCTGGCGTCTCCGCGTACGAGGCGGGCAGGGCTCAGACTGACCAGGCCACGGCAGCGGCTCACGACGATGCCTACACGGCCGCCTACGACACGAGCTATGAAGGCGCCTATCAGAAGGCCTACGACGCGGCGTATGCAACCGCGGCTGAGGGAAGTCGGGAGAACGCGTACCAGCAGGCCTACGACGAGGAGTATGAGAAGGCCTACCGAGCGAACTACATCGCCTCCTACGCCAAGGAGGCCATGGAGTTCCAGTGCGAGGGTGCGATCTCCAACCCCGAGGCCGACGAGGCATGCAAGTCATCCGCGTATGCTCAGGCGGAGCGCGCCTACGAGCAGCTGGAACGCTAGCTGCGTCAGCGGCGAGTACCGTCCACCAGTTGCGGGCGTGCCTGGACAACCTCAAGGGGGAGGCTCGCGGAACGGGTGACTGTTCCGTCGATCGGCTGCCAAGGCCCACCTTCGACGCTGAACTCACCGCTCCACGTGGTCGTGACAGTGAGCGTGTAATCACCAGCCCTGCGGTACCTATGCGCCAGGTCAGAGGTCGGGTAGGGCCGCCCCGGGCGGGATGACGACAGATCAGCGCCATCGCCGGTCGCCCAGTTCCACGAGGTCGGGTTCGCTCTGACCTGAACGGATCGACCGACAAGAGTCAGACTCCAGGAACGGTCCTGGGGGCCGGAGTCAAAGAGGATCGTGTCGATGTTGACCAGGGTTCTGGACTCGGGCTGCATGTGAGGCACCGGCTCCGGGACCGGCAGTCGCTGGAACTCGTCACGGACGAGTGCGGCGAAGTCGATGGCGGGACCGGCGGGCTGCGGCCCGGCGTTGTTGGGCGCGATGCACGCTGTGCGGGTCGCTCGCGTTGCCACGGGCCAGCTGGCCGTCCGCCCTTGCGTCGATTGGGCGATCCATTCGGCGTGAAGCAGACTGAAGTGCCCCGAGCAGATGTCGCTGTGCGAAGGTACAGACGTTGTCAATTGTCGCCCGGGCCTGTTACCTGGGCAGGCAAGGATCCAGACGATTCTACAGTTGCCCGATCCCGGTCCACTGGACTTGTCGCAGGCGAGGGCTCGCTCCGGTCTCTGGTCTGTAGTCGACCAGACATCGCCTCAGTCCTCGGCACCACGATATTTAGGCGTGGCTCTCGGCGTGTCCGCAATGAGCCAAGCAACTCGCGGTGCGGCGCGACGCTGGGACGGCCAGCAGAGGTAGCGAGCAGGAAGTGTAGGCAGGACTCGCTCGCTGGCTATGGAGCGATGACTTGAGTCGAAGTCTCGAGACATCAGGCAGTTCGCAGTCTGTCCAGCGTCGTCATGTCGCCGACGCAAGGCGCGGAGTGAGCGCCGCTTCGACTTCGATGTGCCTCCCGATCCCCGTCGCCCGACGTCCAGCAGCCCCACTGCTACCAAGCGTGCAACGACAACTGCGGAGTCCTCAGTCACGTCGAGCGCCCCGGTCAGGCTGATACTGGCCGCACCGCCGCGATGGGCTCCATCTGGGTACGTCGCTTCAATGGACTCGATGAAGTTGGTGCAGCTCTGGCATTCCGGACTGCTGATGCGCCTCAGTTCCGCAGTATCGCCGGTGAACCAGGCGTGATTGAGCGTGTCCACCCAGTACTGGACGAAGGTCGTGGCTCCCTCCGAGCTTCGCTGATTCGCTGCGTCAGGGAACGGAGGCTTCGCGGGCGGGTTCTCAGGGGAGTAGTCACCATCGGCGGTCGCGCGCACGAACTCCGGGGCTGCGGACGAAGCAGCCTCCTCTACGGGAGAAGATGGTCCGACCCCAGCCGTGTCGGACCCGCACCCGGCGACTGCAATGGCACCGGCCGACAGGGCAACCAGAGCGACGGAACGACGCCGTCTGTCTCGTACCAATGCGCGGGACACCCCTCCACGGTAGGTATTTCCGCCGCCGAGGTGGGCATTGTCCACAGGTTCGAAACGTGCATCACATCAACCGCCTTGTGGCGGGGCGCAGCGCGCCCGTAGTCAGGACGCACGCTAGCGGTGTTGGGGCTCCGTTCCGGGGCCGATGCGCGGTGGACGCGCTACGGTAGCGCGGTCCGGAACTCGGGAGGCGATCGTGAAGCCGGAGCATGCTCACTCAGTGGAGGAGGAGGAGCTCAAAGAACTGCGGGAGCGATACGCGTACCAGTTCGTGGCCGCGTACGCAGTGGTCCTGCTCGGCGCCGGAACTGCGTTCTACATGGTCGTCGAGGACTGGAGCCTGGTCGATGCGCTGTACTTCTGCGTGGTCACGAGCACGACCGTCGGCTTCGGCGACCTTTCGCCCAGCACCGACCTGGCGAAGCTCTTCACGATCTTCTACATCGTGTCCAGCGTGGGCCTGATCGGGTACGCGATCAACCTCCGGCTCCGCCGCAAAGCGAAACGGAGGGCGCGCAAGTACAGCCAGCGGCACGCTGCTGCGACCGGTGGCGCTTCAGCCCAGTCACAGCACGCGGACAACCAAGAGGACGGGCAAGACGACGAGGAGCCCGAGAGCGGGAACTAGGCTCCGAGACTCGGCGCGGGCGGCGGGAGGGCATCCGACTCGTCCGATCTCTCCGCCAGGATGCGGGCCAGTTCATCGTCGTCGACGTGCGCAGGCTCTGTCGTGCTCAGGAAGTCGCCGACGAGCTCGACGAAGGTGTCGGCGCAGTCCAGGTGCGGGAAGTGGCCCGCACCTTCGATGATTTCCAGCCGGCTGTGCGCGATGGCTTCGTGGCCCTGGATGCTGTGCTTGGCAGGAATGATGCGGTCCTTGCTGCCATGAATGAGCAGGACGGGGACGTGAGCAGCCAGGTAGAGGCGATCCAGCGCAGAGATGCGCTGGCCGTTGCGATCGAGCACATGTCGGGCGGTACTGACGAACGAAGCCCGCAAGGCAGCGTCGGCCAGCGAGGAGACGGACCGAGTCGTCTCCTTGTGGGACGGCTGAAACCGATCTGGGGCTAGGACGGCTGCCACGTCGATGGACTTGTCGACCGCCGCGCTGGCCTTCTGGGCCACTCGGGAGCCCAGCAGCGACAGCAACAGCTCGCTGCCGGGCAGCGTGGCGTAGCGCAGTATGGGCGTGACCTCACGGCCCAACCCGCCGGAGGCCACCAGTACGAGCCGCTCCACGCGCCTCGGGAACAGGTACGAGAACTGCAGGGACACTCCGCCACCCAGGGAGTGGCCGATGAGGGTCGCACTCGGGATGTGCAGCGCCACCATGAGATCGCGGATGACCGCCGCGCGCCCGCCGAGCGAGGTGTCGGTGTCTATCTCGTGCGACTCACCTCGCCGGAACAGGTCTGGGGCGATGACACGAACGCCCAGGCTGTCGGCCAGCAGGTCGGGTGTGTCGACGAAGCTGGCCGCCGTGTTGGCGATGCCGTGCACCAGCACGATCACCGGTCCGGACTCGGGTCCGGCGACCCGGTAGGTCACCGGTCTGCCGTGCAGGTCGATGACTCGTTCTTCAGACATCCGCTGGGTACCTCCTGGCAGCGACGATACTCGCGCCAGCAGCGATTCGGACTTCGTCCACAGGGCCTGTCACAAAGGTCCGCGTTGTCCACAGCGTGACTGCGGCAGCCGACGGTGTCACACCCGGGATGCAGGATGGGGACACGGCTCGAGGAGACGAGGGAGCGAGAATGCGGGGGATGGTGTCGTCTATGACCGTGCGGGACACACATCGGTCGCGTCTGTACGGAGCGGAGGACCAGGTTGGACGGATGCTGGACCGCGCGTCGAAGAGCGCCTACGGAGCTGGCGCAAGCGTGGAGTTCCATGGCTCGCGCCTGACACTCCCGGTCGAGCGTCGCTTCGCCGACGTCGCCTCCGTCCAGCGGTATGTCGATTCCGTGGTCGCGATGGGACCGGTGCGCAAACGGTGGGGTGACGTGCCCGCTCTGACTGTTCGAGAGAGGACGGGGCAGCGGGCGGCCCACTACGAGCCTCCCGGAGTCGTTGCCGTGCCAGCTCGAGAGCGGTGGGCACTGCGGGAGCTCGTGGTGTGTCACGAGATCGCGCACCACATCACCGAGCACACGACCCCCTCCAGAGACCGGGCGCGCCACGGTCCGCCGTTCCCAAACGTCTACGCGTCCCTGGTCGGGATGGTGATCGGGCCCGAGGTAGAGCTGCTGCTGCGCAGCGCCCTGTATGAATCCGGCGTGACTGTTGGGGACGCGGCAGGCGATACCGTACGTGTCGGGAGCGCCGGGTGAGCACGCTGGACAAGATCGCTGGGCTGCTCGCGATGGCCGAGCGCAGCGGTAACGAGAACGAGGCCCAGGCTTTCCTAGCCAAGGCGCAGCATCTGGCGACGCTGACGTCGGTGGACCTGGCGGAGGCGCGAGCGCGCATCGGCCGCCGGGAGCGGCGGGAGCAGCCGGTCTCGCGCACAACACGTATCGGGGAGCCGGGCAAGAGAGCGAACAAGCACCTCGTGTCGCTGTTCCTGACTGTCGCCCACTGCAACGACGTGCTTGTCGACATCGCACGCAACTCGACATACGTGGTCACCTACGGCATGCCGTCGGACCTCGATGTCACCGAGGCAATGTGGGGATCTCTCGCTCACCAGATGGTCGGCGCTGCCAACAGGTATGTGGCGACCGGCAGGTGGCGCCTCGACTCCTACACGGCCGTGGTCCGTAAGCGGATTGGCGGGTTCTCGGTGCCGGTGACTGTCGAGAAGCCGCATACGGCCCAGACTGCGCGGTCATCGTTCTATCGCGCGTTCACCGAGCGCGTTGGCGTGCGGCTGAGAGAAGCCCGCGACTACGCGCTGGCTGAGCGGGACGGGAGTGCGGCGATGGCTCCATCCGCTACCGGCAGCCCCGATGTCTCCGGTGAGACGCCTGCGGTGGACTCGAGACTGCCGCACCCGAGGGACTCGGAGCACTCACCGAGCGCGATGGTCCTGAAGGCGAAGGCGGACGAGATCCGCGCCTTTCACGGCTCGACCTCGAAGGCACGAGGGTCCTGGCGGGGGTACTCGGGGGGAGTAGCAGCCGATGCGAGCTCCGCGACGCACGAGGGCCGTCGCGCCGGCTCGCGCGCGCAGCTCGCAAGCCCCCATCGGCTCCCTGGCCAGGGTGAGTCCTTGCCACGCGGACCCGCCCGGGACGGCTAGCGGTCATCCGTAGCCGGAGAGCCTTCATCGGCGGTCTCCGGAGCCGTGACGCTGTCGGAGGGCACGTCACTCGGCGCCTGAGTCGTCCCGCCGCCGGCCTTCGAGTACTCGTAGGTGAAGCTCGGTGTGAACTCCACGATGACCGTCACCGGCGTCCCGAAGACTTCGCTGAGCTGAGCCTCCAGCGGAGCCAAGGGGGGCGGCTCGCTGGACCCCCTCACAGAGATGGACACGACGTCGTCGCTCACGGTCACCTGCTCAAGCTGCAGGGCCGTTGGGTCCTCGCTCTCCGGCGTGTACGCCCCGGACGTGCAGTACTCAGCGGACTCGAAGTCGTCCGTGCACGACAGCCAGTTCGTCACGGTGGACTGGGCCATCTTCTGGCGCCCCGTGTCCACCAGCGAGGAGACGATCGTCAGCGACAGCGGGATGCTGATGAACAGGGCCGCCGTCGCGATCAGGCCGAGCACGCTCTGGATGTCCTTGCGGTGGGCCAGGAACCGCTGGATCGGTGCAGCGCCCATCAGGAGGAAAACCGCGGTGGCGGAGAGGACGATCGCCACCAGGTTGGTCAGGAAGAGCAGCATCGCCCCGCCGGCGTCGCTGTAGAAGCCCGCCTCGAGGTTGAGGCCGACAACCGAGAGCGGGGGAACCAGAGCGACCGCAATGGCAACGCCGGCGACCGAGTCCGACGCGCGCTTCGACACGTTGGCGTAGGCACCGGCGGCGCCGGCCGCCAAGGCGATCAGCATGTCGATGATGTTGGGATTGACGCGGGACGTGATCTGCGAGTTCGAAGAGAAGGGCACCACCGCGGGGAGCCAGCTGCCGATGATCCAGGCGATGCCCACCGAGGCCACCACGCCGATCGCGACCACCGCGAACGAACGCCCGAGACGACTCCACCACTCCCTGCCGTTGACCAACGCTGCAGCGATGCCAAGGATCGGGACCATCAGCGGGGCGATGAGCATGGCCCCGATCACGACAGCGGTGGAGTCCTGCAGGACGCCGAACGTGGCGATGGCGACGGACAGCACCAGCATGACCGACCAGCTGACGATCTTGTCGGTGCGGTCGGGCTGCTCGAAGTACAGCTTCTGCCCCAGGTCGTACCGACCGTCAGGGCCGATGTTGCGTTCGTTGAGCCACTCGTAGACGACCGTCCAGATGGTGACCGCCGAGGCGTCGACACGCTTTCCTTCTCGGCCGTTCTGGAGGCCGAGCGAGAGCATGAGGGCACCGACGAGGAGCGCCAGGACCGCAGCAACCACGATGATCGCCGCTACGACCGTCTCGGGGACGAGGAGGAGCGCCGCGCCCACGGCGAGGAGCATGAGGCCCCGTACCAGCGTCACTGCACCGAGACCGTCCCGGCGCCCGAAGAGGGGCGGGAGCAACAGCGTGAGTGACTGGACCAGGGCGTAGAGCGCCAGCACGATCACGACGACATGGATCGTCTTCACGGGCGCGATCAACAGCGCAATGCCCGCCAGTGCCGAGGCGCCAGCTCTGAGGACGTCTTCTCGGCTCGCCGTGAAGCGGCGGTCCCGTACGGAGAAGATCAGCCGGGAAGCTCCGCTGATGAGCAGAAGGCCGCCCACAGCGAGGTGGGTGAGGCTCTCTCGCGCTGTGGGGAAGGCGAGAACCAGCAGCGCGGCGACGACCACCGCCATGCCCTTGACCGTGGCGGCATTCAGCCACCAGGGCCCTGGCGTCTCGCTCCGCGGCGGACGACCCGTTGGTGCAGACGCGCTGGTCGTCCTCGCCTCGGTGTCGGCATCGGGCGCGCCCTTGGAGCCCGAGGACCCGGTGCCGTTTCCCACCCTCCGTCACCCCCTGGTCGAGCAGCCAGCGCTAGCGGGCGACGTCCTGGCCCGCCTCGAAGAGGCTGAGTCCCTGCTGGAAGAACGCCACCGCAGCGGAGGCGTCCGCGATCTCGCGCCACGTCCGGTACGCCCCGAACGGAGCGTTCCAGAAGTCGCTGCCGACCCGCCGGGCCTCGTCGTGGGGACCGACGTAGACGTACGGCTCGGGGGAGAAGTCGTCGCCCGGCGAGCAGCCGTAGTTGCACTCCCCGATCGTGGTCGCCACGTCGAAGTGCTCCGGCCACAGCACGATCGGCTCCGGGTCATCCAGGTCGAGCGCGTCGGTGAAGGAGCGCAGCGCGGCATCCCCGAGTCCGAGCCACTCCTCGATCTGGCGTGCCGCGCTGTCATCGACCTGGAGCGGCTCGTCCGGACGCAGCGGCGTCGCGAGCTCGTAGACATCCGCGGGGCCACCGGGTTCTACCCCGCATGCCCCCGCCAGCTCCCGCAGTGTCGTCAGTGGGTACGACACCGTCCCTGGGAAGGTACGGACCATCAGTGAGCTGCCGAGAACGGCCAGCTGTTCCGGCGGCTCCCCGAACGGCTGCGTGCCGAAGCCGCCGTCGAGCACGTAGAGCGCGATGCGCCCCTCGGCCTGGTAGCGGGCGGCAGCGAGCACGTGCTCGGCGATGGCGTGCAGCTGCATGCGGGTGGAGACCAGAGTCTCCAGCGGGACCGAGTCGGGCCTGTGCACCATGACGACAGTCCATCAGAGAACACGCCGACCTGCCTGCCTGTACCCCCGCGCGTCGGGGGACGACCTGCGCGTGCAGACTGGGGAGCATGGGGATCTGGGGACGTGTGAGGGCTCACATCGCAGACACGGGTACGGGTGGGGAAGGCTCCGGGACCCGCACGTACACCCATCCCATCACCCGGCCACTGCCTTCGTGGGTGGCGGTGCCGCCTCTGCTGCCTCCCTTGCCTGCCCCGCCCGAAGCGCCGGCGCCACCGGCACCACCCGCATCCTCGGGAGAGTCCGAGCCGGGCCCCAAGGGCAGGCGATTTCGACGGCGAGGTCGCGGTGGGGGTGCCGCGCAGCCCGTACCAGTGCCCGGTCGCGGCGCGCCGTACAGCCCCGGAAACGGCCCCGGGGGCCGACTCGGGGGCCGACCCGGTCTCGGCACGTCAGGTGGCAAGGGACCGAAGGGGCGACACGGCTCGCCGACCGCGGGGGGCCCGGGCGACCGCCCTCCCGGCCGCGGGTCCCGGGTTGCTGCCACGAGCCTGTCGGTGCTCACCGGACTGCTGGTCGTCGGACTGGCCGGAGTCGGATGGCTCGCCTACGACCAGTACCAGCGAGCCGAGGCCTCCCAGGCCGAGCTGGGCAGGCTCTCCGGCGAGCTCGACACGGAGCGAGCCGGATCGGAGGAGCTGCGGGCCCGGGCGGACTCACTGCTCTCGCAGGTGGACGGCCTCACCGGCGAGATCGACTCGCTGAAGGGAAGCCTGAGCTCGAGCCGGGCCGCGGCCGATGACCTGCGTACGGCGCAGGCGGCCTGTGTCGACGCGATCGACACGGGTGAGCGCATCCTCGCGGGTACCCGGTCGTTCATCGAGGCCACATCAACGGGCAACGGAGTGCGGGCCGAGTACGTCGTCACCGAGCTCGAGCCGCTATGGGACGACTGGGACGCACAGTCCAGCCAGTGCCGGGGCACCGAGCCGGCCTCGGCGACCACCAGCAGCGCGGACGAAGCGACCAGCGGCGACTCGAGTTCTGAGAATTCTCGTTCTGGAGATTCGGGTTCCGGCGATTCGGGCAGGGGAGAGTCCTGGCTGGACAGGAACCTGCCGGACTGGCTCCGCTTCGGCTAGCCGCAGATCGTCGGTGCCGATGCGGGTAGCGAGGCATACCCTGGACAGGTGCTTCGTTTCGTCGGAAACGTCCTGTGGCTGGTCTTCTTCGGCTTCTGGATCGCGATGGGCTACCTCGCAGCCGCGCTCGTCGCGTTCGTGCTCATCGTCACGATCCCGTTCGGCGTCGCGGCGCTGCGAATGGGCTGGTACGCCCTGTGGCCCTTTGGTCGTACGGTGGTCCGACGTGCCGACGCCGGGGCTCCGTCGATGGTCGGCAACGTCTTGTGGTTCGTCCTCGCAGGGCTCTGGCTGGCACTCGGTCATCTGCTGGCCGGGTTCGTGCTCTGCCTGACCATCATCGGCATCCCCTTCGGGATCGCGCAGTTCAAGCTGATGGTTGCGGCTGTCAACCCGCTGGGCAAGGCCGTGGTTGACAACGACTCCGCCGCTGCGTGGGCCGGCGTCTTCCCGGCACCGGTGCCGTATCCGGGGGGCTATCCGGCAGTGCATGCCAGCCCGGCACACCAGGTGTACCCGGCGCCCTCGTATCCGGGCCCCTCGTACCCGGGCCCAGCCGTACGTGCCCCAGCCGTACGCACCTCAGCCCTACGCGCCCCAGTCGTATCCGTCGCTTGCGTCCACGGGCTACACGCGGCCGTACTCGGCGACGTGAGGCGCGCGCTGCGGGGACCTTCCTGCCGCGCCGGTGACACGATGGTGGCATGACGTCCTACGTGCCCCCACAGCCTCCATCCGGTCCGCCAGCGCCGGCCGGCGGTGCCCCACAGCCGATGGCGTCGGCCAGTGGGCAAGGCGGACCGAGTAGCACTGGATACTGGATCGGCGGCATCCTGCTCGCACTCGGTGTCCTGGTCGCCGTGGTGCTCATGGCCAGCGGCGTCTCGCAGATCGTCGCCACGGTGAGTGAGTACCGGTCGATGGACACTCCCGGTGAGGAGTCGTTCGTCCTCGACAGGGGCGAGTACCGGATCTACCTGTTCAACGAGGGCGCTGGCGGGGCGGACGTTCAGGTCCTGGACGTCGAGGGAAACGCACTGCCACTGAACCGGACGCTGAACTCCGACGAGGTGACGCTGGACAGCGTGGTCCTCGACTTCGCAGGCTGGTTCGAGACGCCCACGGACGGTATCTACACCGTCGTCGTGGAGTCCGACGCGACCGGTGGACTTCTGTTCGGGCCGCCGATCGGGGACTCCGCCGTGGCTGCCGCTGGGCGCGCGGGTCTC
This sequence comes from uncultured Actinomycetota bacterium, assembly GCA_963752715.1. Lineage (GTDB taxonomy): Bacteria > Actinomycetota > Actinomycetes > Mycobacteriales > CAVVZQ01 > CAVVZQ01. The sequence continues at coordinate 89,754 of CAVVZQ010000002.1, forward strand.
GGGGCTCTGCTCGGAGGGCTGTTGTTCGTGGCGGGGGTCGTGGTCATGATCGTGACTGCCGTACGGCGCGGCCGTGCCAAGCGCCCCCCGTCGCTCGCCGGTCCGTACCAGCCGTACCCGGGCAGGGCTACCCGGGACAGGGCTACCCGGGACAGGGCTACCCGGCTCAGGGCTACCCCGGACAGGGCTACCCGGGCTACCAGGGGCAGCCCTACGAGAACCAGCGTCAGCAGCCTCAGAGTCAGTCGCCTCAGAGTCAGTCGCCTCAGAGTCAGCCTTACCCGTACCAGCCCCACCCGGGTCAGCCCTACCAGCCCTACCAGCCCTACCAGGGCCAGCCGCCTCAGAGCCAGTCGCCGTACCAGACCCAGGCCTATCCCGGTGGGCCGGGCAGCGCGGCACTGCCTCCGCCGCCCGCGCCTCCGCAGGGCGCCTTCGCGCATCCTTCGGCCCCGGTCCCGGGTTACCCGACGGCCGGGCAACCGAACGTGCCCGGGTCCCAGAACGACAAGAGCACCGGGCAGCGACCCGACGAGCCCGCGTGAGGCTCTGACCGGGTCCGCGCGTCAGGCCGCCTGGCGACCGGGGGCCGACGGGGAAGGGCCGAACTGCGCGTACGACTGGTCCTGCCGCGCGAGGCGTTGCCGTCGGGTCCACCCCACGATCGCCAGTGCTGTGCCGATTGCCGCACCGGATATGACCAGGTAGCTCTCGTACGGCAGGCCGACACCCGCGACGAGCCAGCCCGCGAGAGGCCCGGCCAGCAGGGCCGCGGCGAGAGTCGCAAGCCCGATCGGCATCGAGCGGATCACGAGGGCTATCGCCATCGAGCCGGCGAACGCGGCAGGGATCATCAGCCCCGAGGCGCGGGGTGAGTACGGGTCAACCAGGAGCGAGCCGAACCACCCCCACAGCAGGGACAGCCCGATCGACACCACGACCAGGACGGGGAGGACCTGACTCACGGCTCGCCACCAGGTGTTGCGCGGGCCGAGCAGGATCGCGGCAAGCAGGGCCATGGCCAGTCCGAAGGGGAGTACCTCCTGCAGGCCCGCCAGAATGCGGTAGGCGATGCCCGAGCCGTGGTTGCTCTCGAAGGTCAGGACGAACCGATCGGTCAGCCCGAACACCAGAGCGCTGAGCAGGCCCAGCGCCGACCCGTAGGTCACGACACGCAGTGCCGGGCTGCGGCGCCACACCGAGGGAGTCTGAGGCGGTGGCGGTTCGGGTGGGAGCGCGTGCGTCTCGTCCGGACGAGCTGTCCGCGGTCCTTCGCCAGGCTGCGGGCTGGCCGAGCCCGACCCGGGGACGTGGCCCGCTGCGATGACGTCGGTCGCCGCGGTTGCCGGTCCGGAACCGGCGCCGGGACGTCCGGGCGCCGGGGGAGGGGCCAGCCACGCCGCCAGATGCCATGCCGCGGGACGAGCTGCGGGGTCGGTGCTCAGCGCGGCGTAGACCATTCCGGCCAGGTCCTCCGGCAGACCCGAGACGTCTGGCTGCTGGTGCAGCGTACGGTGCGCGGAGGCCTCGAACCCGTCCTCACCGAACGGCGCTCTGCCCGTTGCGGCGTACGCGACCAGCTCACCCCACAGGAACACGTCTGCCGGGGCGCCGGCGTGCTGCCCGATCAGGGCCTCCGGTGGTACCCAGCCCGGGGTGCCGATGAGCGTGCTGCCGTCGGCGGCATGGGCGTCCTTGGCCAGCCCGAAGTCGATGACCCGGGGTCCGGCTGGGCTGAGAATCACGTTGGCCGGAGTGAGGTCACGGTGGGCAAGCCCGGCCTCGTGCATCGCGACAATGGCGTGCGCCAGTTCTCGGGCGAGTTGCCGGACCTGCTCGGGACCCAGCGGACCTGCGGAGTCCACCTGCTGACGCAGCGTGGGGCCGGGCACGTACTCGGTGACCAGGAACGGGGGGTCATGGGACAGATCCCGGTCCACGACACGGACGATCCGCTGGTCGCGGACCCGCGACAGGCAGTGGGCCTCCCGCGCGAAGCGGGTCATGAACGACGGGTTGTCCACCCACTCCTCGCGCAGGGTCTTGACCACCACCGACCGCCCTTGCGGGTCGGTGGCGAGGTACGCCATGCCCATGCCGCCGGACCCGACGCGGCCGACCAGCTGGTACGGCCCGATCGTGGGCTGGTCCGAGCGGCGCAGCGGTCGGACCCCGGGCAGCCGGGCCGACGGGCCGGTGCCGTTGCTGGGTCCGACGTCCTGCGACACGTTTCGCCTCCGTGCGTACGACTGTCCTCACGATAGGTCCGTACGGGTGTGTCGGAAAGTGCGCCTCAGCGCCGCGCCATCCGGGGAACCAACCCGACGAGGACGATGACCAGGCCGAGGGCTGCTCCGACCAGGACCGCCCAGGGCAGGTACTCGAAGCCGTACGTGCCGGCGATCCAGCCGCCCAGGCTCGGTCCGACGATGCTGCACACGGCGAGCGTGCCGAAGAAGGCGCCCGCCGCAGTTCCGGGGCTCACGGTGGCCACTCGGACAGCGAGGTCCGGGCCGCCAGTGTTGAGGAACGGGTAGGACAGAATCAGCACCAGGTACATCAGCAGCGGGAACACCGCCGCCGGGGCATCGCCGACGAATGCCAGGATCACCAGACCCACCGCTCCGGCGATGCGGGCGACCAGGACGACCAGCCATACCGGCAGCGGACCGCGGGCCCCCATCAACCTCCCTACCGGACCAAAGGCGAGCAGGCTCAGCAGCAGCATCAGCGACAGCGCGGCGGACGTCACAGACGGTCCGACACCGAATACATCGTCCATGTAGAGCGGGTACTGGGTCTCCAGCGCGAGCTGCCCGGTCTGGGTGATGAGCACCGTGATCAGGAACAGGCCGAGGGCGGATGCCAGCAGTCCCCTCAAGCCGCTGGGCTCAGTTCCGGGAACGGCATCGCTGGTGGGGCTGTCGGCGTCTGTCGGGGCGCTGGCGCCCGAGGTTGCTCCTCTGCGGCGCATCGCCTCGTGCAGCCGGTCCACCGGCGCGGCGTTGGAGGCGACGGTGGCCACAAGCCCGACTACTGCCAGCGCCGCCAGCGCCCAGAACATGCTGGTGTACGCGAGCTCCAGGCTCGTGCCGACCGAGATCAGCAGAAGGCCGATCGCCTGCCCGACAACGAGCATGGACTGCAGGTTCGCGAACTTGCGGGAAAGTACCGCGGGCTGGAGGCCAGCCCCTTGCAGCAGGGCACTGTTGACCGTCATGACGGCGCCCTGACCGAAGCCGATCAGCATTGCGGAGACCGCGAAGGTGAGCGTCTGCTCGGCCAGCCCGAACCCGATGGCACCGAGAATGAACGCGACGAGACCGACCTGCTGTACGCCTCGGTGCGCGAGCTGGCGGTCGGCGAAGCCGCCCAACACCGGCGAGGTCAGCGCTCCCACCCCGATCATGCTCATGATGAGACCGATGTCGGCGGGAGAGACCGCGAGGCTGCCGAGGTACGCGGGCAGCAGGAAGATGCCGCCGGCCAGCCAGACCAGGCCGGTCACTGCCTGCGCGACGTACCAGGGTTCGAATGGCCGCGTGTCTGGGGTGAGCTCTGGTGCTGCGCTGTCACTCGATCTCTCGCTCATGCGCCGTTTCCCGTCCAGACCTGGTAGGGCAAGTTGCTGCCGGGCCAATCCGTTGGCAGGGCCCGGCCGTCAGCAGGGCCAAGCCGCAGGGCCGACTGTCAGTAGGCCGTCGGGTTGTGCAGCGGCGGCCAGTAGATGCCCGGCGATCCGTCGCAGGTGGCGCTGTCGAGGTAGTCGCGCGTGGCTTCGTAGGCGCCCTGCATCAGCACTGACGTCTTGCTGAAGTCGAGGATGAACGCGGGACCCAGCCGGGGGATCTCGTGCGGGCCCGGCAGGTACAGCACGGGCATCTGGCTCGTCGCGAGGTTCAGGTCGCCGAACACCTGCTGCCGCAGCATCGTGGTCAGGGCGAACAGCAGCGACCCCTGCATGTTCTTCGGCTCGCGGTAGGCGGTTCCGGGGAACATGCAGTCGAAGACGACGAGCGACTTCGCCCCCATGGCGATCGCCTGACGGATCGGGACGTTGGCACCCATGCCGCCGTCGAAGAGCAACATGTCGTCGTAGGCCACCGGGGGGAACACCCCGGGTATCGAGCAGGAAGCGGCCAGCGCAGGCTCTAACGCGCCGGACGTCAGCGTCGTGATGAGGTTCGTATGGGCGTTGAAGGTCACCGCCCCGAAGGGGACCGCGAGGTCTTCGAAACGGCGCGACCTCAGGTGTGTCTGCACCATGTTGATCACGCCGGCATGGCTGATCAGGTTCGTGCGGTTGGGGCGGAACGCGGTGATCGCGCGGCTGATACCGCCGGGGGCGACGTCGTTCTCGGTGACGGTGGGCCAGATGTTGGCCAGCCGATGGGAGGCACCTCGCGGGTCCTCAGCAGTGATCGCGCCGTTGAGCGAGCCGATCGAGGTGCCGACCACGATATCCGGCAGCAGACCCGTCTCCTGGAGCGCTTCGAGTTGGCCGACCTGGATCGCGCCGAGACTGCCGCCTCCTCCAAAGACGAACGCGACGGGTCGCGGGAGCCGTACCCGCTCCTGGCTAGCGACCTGGTACTCGACCATTTCAGGGGGGCTGCTCGACGGTTCGCCTCTACCCGCGTACCGCTTACCCGCTGTACCCGCTGTACCCGCCGTACCCGGTCCGAACACGTCTCCAACGCCCATGCGCGTCCTCGCTTCCGCAGTGTGCGCGTTTTCGTCGCGCGTGCGCAGTCTCGTCGCAGCGCCGGTTATGACCCGCGCCATACCTGTGCGACCTGGCCGCGCCATACCTGTGCCGCGCCGTACCTCGACCCGCGCCGTGCCTCATCCAAGCACCCGCAACCGCGCACCCCTCCTGAGGGTGGCGAGAGCTGGCTTGGCCACCGCCGGCGGGGGAGATGGCATACCCTCGAAACGGCTGGCGACGTGCCGCTCGTCGACCGGGGGGTCGCGGTTCACAACCGGGGGGTAACCATGCGTCTAGGACTCAACCTCGGCTACTGGGGTATGGGCAACGACGCCGACAACCTGGTGTTGGCCCGTGAGGCCGATGCCCTCGGGTACTCGGTGGTGTGGGCCGCGGAAGCCTACGGGTCGGACGCGCCCACCGTGCTCTCCTGGATCGCCGCACAGACCAAGCGCGTGGACGTGGGTAGCGCGGTCATGCAGATTCCCGCTCGTACGCCGGCCATGACCGCGATGACCGCAGCCACGCTGGACACCCTCTCGGGGGGCAGGTTCCGTCTCGGGCTGGGTGTATCCGGGCCACAGGTCTCCGAGGGCTGGCACGGGGTGCGGTTCGATCGTCCGCTGGCTCGAACGCGAGAGTACGTGGACGTCGTACGGATGGCCCTGAGCAGGGAGCGGGTGCGCTACGACGGTGAGCTCATCACGCTTCCGCTGCCAGAAGGCCCCGGGAAGGCACTGCAGCTGACGGTGCATCCGGTCCGCGAGCGGATCCCGGTCTACCTGGCGGCGGTTGGACCCAAGAACCTCGAGCTTGCCGGCGAGATTGCCGACGGCTGGCTGGCGGTCTTCTTCTCGCCCGAGTACGCGCAGGAGCACCTGGCCCGAATTGAGGCTGGCCGCTCCCGGGCGGGACACGACGGGCTGGGGTCGTTCGACATCGTTCCGACCGTCCCCGTGGTGGTCGGCGACTCGTGGCAGGAGTGCGCAGACCCGGTACGCGGGTACGCAGCCCTCTACGTCGGGGGAATGGGAAGCCGCAAGCAGAACTTCTACAACGCGCTTGCCGCACGGATGGGCTACGAGGAGGCGGCCGCGCAGGTCCAGGAGCTCTACCTGGCACGCGACTACGCGGGTGCGAGCGCGGCACTGCCTCTCGAGCTGCTGGACCGGACTTCCCTGCTGGGTCCGCCCGACCGCATCGCCGAGAGAATGCAGGCCTTCGCCGCCGTGGGCGTGACGACGCTGACCCTGGCGGTGTTCGGAAGCACGCTGGAGGAGCGGATCGCGACGGTGCGGATCGCAGCCGAGGCACTGGAGAAGTCGGGCACGGCTTCATGACGGACGCCGGTCTGTGGATCCAGGCCCTGTTCCTGGGTCTGGTGCAAGGGCTGACGGAGTTCCTTCCGATTTCCTCGAGTGCCCACCTGCGGATTGTGAGCGAGTACGCGGGCTGGGAGGATCCCGGCGCCGCGTTCACCGCCGTGACCCAGATCGGCACAGAGACCGCCGTGGTCCTGTACTTCTTCAAGGATCTGTCCAAGTACGTGACCGCGTTCTTCCGTGGGTTCCGGTCCGAGGAGGTACGGAGATCCTTCGACTACCGCATCGTCTGGTACATCGCGATCGGCACGATTCCGGTCGCAGTGCTGGGCGTGCTGCTGGAGAGCGTGATCGACGACGCCTTCCGCAACCTGTACCTCATCGCGGGGGTACTGATCGGGTTCGGGCTGCTGCTGGGTTTCGCTGACCGGCGAGCCAAGGAAAGCAAGGTCATCACCCGGATCGGCGTGAAGGACGCATTTGTTCTCGGGATGTGGCAGTCGCTGGCTTTGATTCCGGGCGTGTCCCGCTCCGGCGGCACGATCACCGGTGGTCTGTTCATGGGCTATACCCGCTATGCCGCGACCCGATTCTCCTTCCTCCTGGCGCTGCCTGCGGTCTTCGCTGCCGGGCTGTTCAACCTCGGGGATGTGACCGACGAGTCGCGCTTCAGCACCGCCCAGATTCTCGGTGCCACCGTGGTGGCGTTCGTGGTTGGCTTCGCCGTGATCGCCTGGCTGCTGCGGTACGTGTCCACGCACTCCTTCCGGGGATTCGTGATCTACCGGCTCATCGTGGGTACGGTTCTTCTCGTGTCCCTGCTGACCGGCATCATCGATCCGTTGCCGTAGCCGCGATCCTTCGGCGCGGCGAGGGACGTGGGTGTTCCCGCGGCCATCGCGCAGGAGTTCCCACGGGCCCGATCCATCCGTACGCCGTCTCCAGATGCGCCGGGTGCCTACGTCCAGCGCGGTTGCGAGGTGCCCTCTCATCGCGCACCGCGGCGATCGTTCGGGCTCCAACCACCGCCGGTGGAAGCATGTGGACGGCGTCGGTTGCGTCGAGGCGCACGGTCCGGGGCGCTTCCCCGCCCACGTACGGCATCGGCGCGGGAGCCCACGGCTGTCGGCCGAGCCGGCGCACGCCTGCGGGATGGACCAGTGCCACGCTGACCTCATCGTCGCAGCGGGCCTCGAGGATCGCAGCATCGCCGACGCCCGGAAGCCGCACGGTACGCACGTCGCCGCCCAGGCTTCTTCGGTGTCTGACAAGTCGCTGACGTGTGTGCTCCGGGGTGACCACGCACAAGACCGGTTCGCCGGGCTGCGGAGGCGACGGCGGGCGCTGCGGTCCCAGCTCGTCATGGGGGCGGGACTGCAGGGCCTGAGAGAGCCAACCGAGGACGGTAATCGGCGTGTGGCGGATGGGACTGTCGGTGTAGACGCCGGGCTGTCCAGGCCGTGCCGGTGCGACGAGTCCGGCGAGGGTCAGGTGCACCTTGCCCGCGAGCTCATTCGCGTAGTTGTCCAGCTCGTCCTGGTCTGGGTCAGCCGCGCTCCGGCTGGGCTGCCCGACGGAGGTTGAACCGTCCGGCGTTGAAGCGGCGGTCGGCTCAGCCGCGGGCTCGGCCGCAGGTTCGGCCACTTCCCGTAGCAGGAGGTCGAGGCGGGCGTCGTACTGCTCTGCTTCCCGCTCCATGTCCCTGTCCTGCTGACGGCGATCACGCACGACGAGGCGGCGCATCCGCTCGTTCTCCCGCTCACGGTTGAGCTCCCACTGACGACGCAGTACTCCGTCGAGGCGGTCCATCTCCGCGCGAACCAGTGCGCGGCGCTGCAGCTGCGAGACGCCCTGCTGTTCTAGAGCCCGGGCGAAGTCGTCTATCAGTACGTTGACGAGGTGACGGCGGTGGCGCTGCAGCCGCAGCCGCGCCCCGACTTCTTCCAGCTGCCGCTTTCGGCGGTACGCCTTGGCCCGTTCGGACCGGCCAGCCGGCTCCATCTGTTGTCGGAGCGTCAGTCCGCAGAGGCTCAAGAGCCCCTCGAGGAAGTCCGTAGGAGGCACGACCCGTCCCGACTCGATCCTCGCGATTCGGCTCTGGCTGCACTCGGCTCGACTGGCAAGGTCCCGCTGGGACAGTCCGGCCCATCGGCGCGCGTACCTCAGCGCTTGGCCAGCCCCCGTGACGACCCCTGCGGGTAGTCCGGTGAGGGCTCGGAGGTCCCACTGGGTCAGCCCGAGCTCCTGAAACCCGTCCGTGTGCTTCTGTCCGGTTGACATGGGAGCCGACAGTAGGTGGTGAGTCGCTCAGAGACTCACCGTCTACGGTCACCTGTGGACTGGCGCCGTGCGATTTGTGGGTTGTCCACAGGCGGGGCTCAATCGACTGGCGCCGAGGGCGCGGTCACAGGCGCGCCAGAGCTGCCGTGCGTCCGAGGAAGGACTCGAGTTCGTCAGCAGTCTGTCGAAAGCGCTCTAGTCCGCGGCCGATGGGGTCGGCAACGTCGTCGGATGCGCCGGATCCCATGAGATCGCTGGGACGACGTCCTGCGTTTACTCGGGTCAGCCATGCGACGAGGGGCTCAGATGTCCCGCGACGGCCGACTGGCTCAGAGCGCCGAAGGAGCTCTTTGAGCGTCAGGGTCCTGGGCCATGCGGCCGGGTCCAGTGCGACCACGCTGCGGACGTGGTCCCGTTCCATACAGACGACAAGGTCGGCTCCGTCTGTGCTGAGCAGGTCCCGTGAGACCTGCCGGGGGACGTGTCCGCTGATGTCGATTCCGCGCTCGGCCAGGACGGAGACGGCGTCCGGTGCGGCCCCGTTGCCGAGGGCATGGGTACCGGCCGAGGAGACCGACGCGCCTTCTGCGACGGTGTTGAGAATGCCCTCGGCCATCGGGGAGCGGCACATGTTCGCCGTGCAAACCAGGAGCACATGGAGCACTCGTCAAGGCTACGTTGCTACATCCTCGCTGGGTCGACTCCGGGCCCCGAGCCACGATTTGATCGCGACCGACCCCAGCGAGCGCCGCGCGCCGACGGGACGTCCCGCGGGACCGGAACTGCTTCCTTGCGGGAGTGCCATAGGCGAGTTCAACCGGTCGATGCAACACCGGTTGGTGGAAGTGAGCGTAGTTGCTCTTCGAAGGCCTCAGTCGGGGTCTTCCAGCCGAGGGTCTTGCGTGGCCTGTTGTTGAGCGCGTGGGCGACGGCCTCGAGGTCTTCGGCGGACCAGCGCGACAGGTCCGTGCCCTTGGGGAAGTACTGGCGCAGCAGGCCGTTGGTGTTCTCATTCGTCGGCCGCTGCCAGGGCGAGTGCGGGTCGGCGAAGAACACTCGTGTCCCGGTCTCCAACGCGAACAGAGCGTGACCTGAGAGCTCCTTTCCGCGGTCCCACGTCAGGGTCTTGCGTAGCTGCTCGGGCAGCTTCGTTATCGACGCTGTCAGCGCGGCGTTCATCGCGACGGCGCCGTAGCCGCCGAGAGACGGACCGTTCTTCACGTACGGCTTCTCGCCCCAGCCCTCCAGCCGCGGCAGGTGCACCAGGAGCGTTGAGCGACTGCTGCGCTCGACGAGCGTGCCGATCTGCTCCGGGCTCCACGCCGTCGACCACCGCCGATCTTGGCGATGCGGCTTGTTCAGCCCCTTCCACGGCGGCGGCGTCGGACCCGGCACGATCGTGCCGTCGGGACGGCGGACGGTACCGGCGAGACGATCCTGGACGTACTCACGCAAACGATCGTTGCCCACCAGTTTGGCCGTCTTCGGGCGCTTCGCTGCCTGCTGCGCCTTCCACTGCGCCACCACGGCCCGGTAGACCTGTATGCCACTCCGGGTCGCCGCGTTGCGCCGCAACTCGCGCGACACCGTGCCCGGGTCCCGACCGATTTCGCGGGCGATCGCACTCACGCCCTTGCCCTGGGCCGTGAGCAGCGCGATCTCCTCGCGCTCAGCGAACGACAGATATCTGCCCGTGGGCTCGTCCAGACTCAGCGGCGACATCCCGCCAGCGTGACGAAACCAACGAGCACCGACCGGCCAGGACACGCCCACGGCCTCCGACGCCTCGACTGTCGTGATCCCGGTCGCGATCAGCCGCCAGAACTCGCGCTGCACCGCCCGCGACGGCTCCGGACGGCCCGGTGAGCGCATCGCCGGCCGCAGCGCCCTGTCCGCTGCCCACTGCCGCCGCGCGCCCGGCGGACGCTCCGGCCACGGCTTCCTCGAACTCGCCACCACACACCTCCGTCATCGAGGTGTTGCGACGACCAGTTGAATCCGCCATATGAGCCGCTATCCGAGTGCCGCCCAGGTGCGCGGCCCGACGATGCCATCGGTGGCGAGTCCTCGCGATGCCTGGAAGGCCTTGACGGCAGCCAGTGTCTTCGGACCGAAAACCCCGTCGGCGGTGATCCGAAGTGCTCGCTGCACGGTGGTGACCGCCGTGGCCCCGGGAGCCGTAGCGAATCGGCGAACCTGGGTATGGGCCCAGTCGCGCTGATGACGCCGCCACCGGGGCCGCCTTGGCCGCCGCGGCGGGCTTGGTGGCCGCCGAAGAAGCCGGAGAGCTCTGCCCGACAGGGGTGCTTGCGAACAGGGTCGCCCAGGTTCGCGGCCCGACAATGCCGTCAGCGGCGAGTCTGTGCGCTCTCTGAAAGGCGCGTACGGCGCTGCGCGTTTGGGGGCCGAAGACACCGTCGGCTGCTATGCCGAGGGCGCCTTGAACCGCAGCGACTGTAGGACCGCGTGAGCCGTTCCGGACGGGGGCGCCTGGGTATGCCCTGGCGCCGACCACGGACCGAACCGCACGCCAGCCATCCGGTGGCGCGCCGCTGACCGACCAGAGCGCAACCCCGGCAAGTCCGAAACGGCGAGCCAGAGCGACTCGCTCCTCTGATCGACCGTGCGTCTGCCGCGTACACGGTGTGGGGTTTCCCCGCCTTGTCGGTGTAGCGTGAAGTAGGACTCCGCAGCCTTGCTGTCCCAGCGGACCTTCGCGCCCCACTTCTTGGCCAGACCTGGGACGTCGGCATGCCGCTGACGGCACTTGCGAACGTCCGCCCCCCAGTCGCGGCCGTAGGTCGGAACACCGAGCTCGAGCTTCGCGGCCGGCGACTCTCGTCAGCGCGTACTTGACGACCTTCGTGACCCAGGGCAGCGAGGCAATCGGGCCAGCGGGAGAGCGGCTCCAGTGCTCGTCGTAGGTCATGAGCTTCAGCCGGTCTGCCGCAGCGCACCAAGCCCGCGTAGTCGAGACACTCCAGTACCGTCCGCCAGCTTGGGCATCACGGTGACGCTGCACGACTTGCGCATCTGTGCAGACCGCTGCACAGTTCGACGCACGAGGGTCACGTAGCCTCGCCGGGCCGCGGCGCGCTGCGACTGGAGGCGGAGGTGACGCCATCGTCTCGTAGTCGAGGTCGATGCCGTCGTACCCGTGGATCGTACGAGTCCGAGCGGGCGCTCGCGACGTGCGCTGCGCCACGAGGTGTAGAGAACACGCGCGCCGCCTTGGGCGCGGGAATACCCGGATCCGTGACAGTCGGCACCACACGAACTCCGACTGCCCTGATTCGGGCATCACAGCGGATCGCCCGCCGTCGACTGGGCCTTAACCGAACCGTCGCTCGCGCGGCGTACCAGACAGGATTGGCAGTACGGAAGAGGTCCTTGTTGGGAAACCACCGTCCGATACGCCTCCTCCATGCGCCAGAACGGCAGCCAGCCCGCCAGGTAGCCGTTCGATGCCGCCTGCGCTGGCGTGGTCGGAATCGACAGGCGCCCCGACGAGCAGTGCCATCAGGCCAGCACTCCGCCGAGGACTAGTCTTCGAGGTCGCGACGATGGTTGATGTCGACTCAGATCTCAGCCCGTTCGACCTGAGACCTGCGCCGCGGTGCGATTGTCCTTCGGCTTGGGAGCGGTGGCCATGCGACACTTGAGACCTCACTCTCAGTTTCGAAGACTCAAGGTCGCCATTCTGACCTCCGTGGCGGATGTCACACGTGTGACCATCGCGGTAAATGTGACTCGGCTGTCCCGACAGAGTAGAGGCTTGGCAACGGGGCGCGATGCGGAGGGTCGGAGGCGTCGGGCGAAGAGGCAGCATCGTCGGGTGTGGACGCGCGTGAGGCTGCGGCGGGTGCGGGCGCCGTGGGCGTAGCTCGGCAAGGAGCACGCCGGTGGAGGTGCGCTGCGGATAGCCTTGCGACGTGGAGTCCTGGCCGGCATCGGAGGTTCCCCGGCTGCCCGGCCCTCCGGTGCCTCTGCGGCTGCTCGATGCGGCAACGCGGCAGGTCCGCCCGGTGGCACCTGGTGCTACCGCCGGCATGTACGTCTGCGGCATCACCCCGTACGACAGCACCCACCTGGGCCATGCCGCGACGTACGTCGCGTTCGACCTCGTTCACCGTGTTCTGCGGGACAACGGTCATGAGGTCACCTACGTCCAGAACCTGACCGATGTCGATGACCCACTCTTGGCCCGCGCTCGCCAGGACGGCGAGGACTGGCGTGAGCTCGCCGCCCGAGAGACGCGGAACTTCCGACGGGACATGGCCGCGCTCTCGGTTCTGCCTCCCACCACGTACCAGGGTGTGGTCGAGGCGATCCCCCTGGTTGTCGACCTGATCCAGCGGCTGAGGGCCGCCGGCGCCTGTTACGAGCTGGAGGGTGACCTCTACTTCCCGGTCGCCGCAGCGCGACGCTTCGGGAGCGTCTCCGGCGCGGACCCAGAGGAGATGCTGTCGCTGTTCGCTGCAGGGGGCGGAGATCCCGGGCGTCCCGGGAAGCGCCACCCGCTGGACGCCCTGGTGTGGCGGGGCCCTCGCCCGGGGGAGCCCTACTGGGACAGCGGTATCGGGCCGGGTCGTCCAGGCTGGCACGCCGAGTGCGCAGCGATCGCAGTCGGGGCGCTCGGTACGGGCTTCGACATCCAAGGCGGAGGCAGAGATCTGACCTTCCCGCATCATGAGCTGACCGCCGCGCACGCCGAGGTCGCCATGGACGCATGGCCGTTCGCTCGGCACTACGTGCACGCAGGGATGATGGGCATGGACGGGGAGAAGATGTCCAAGAGCCGGGGGAACCTGGTCTTCGTGGCATCGCTCCTCGAGCGGGGGGCGGATCCCGCGGCCCTGAGGCTTGCGCTGATCACACAGGACTACACGCTGGATCGGATGTGGAGCGACTCCCTGCTCGAAGAGGCGTCGGTCCGGCTCGACCGCTGGCGCTCGGCGATAGACCTTCCCACCGGACCGTCAGCGGCCGACTGCGTGACAGAGCTGCGACACGCGCTGGCGGACAACCTCGACACGCCGCGAGCACTCGCTGCGGTGGACCGCTGGGTCGTCGACTCGCGCCACGGTGGTGGTAGCGACCCCCACGCTCCGCGAGAGGTTGCCGACGCGGTACGTGCACTGCTGGGAGTGGCGCTGTAGCAGCCCAGTACAAGCCAGCCTAGGAGGTTGTCCCCTCCTCCGGCCCGCGGCGACGCAGGTAGCGCTCGAACTCCCGGGCGATCTGATCCCCGCTGGCCTCTCGCAGGTCGTTGATCGGTGCCTGCTCCTCAAGTCGGCGGACGAACTCGACGAGGTCCTCGTCGTCCCGGATCGCGGCGTCGATCTCCTGCTCCCACTGCCGCACGCGCTCTGGCAGGCTCCCGTACGGGATCGATATGTCCAGCATGTCTTCCAGCCGGCGCATCAGCGCGAGCGTCGCCTTCGCACACGTCGGTTCCGCGGCGTAGTGCGGTACGGCCGCGAAGAGCGACACGGTCGAGATCCCCGCTCCTGCGAAGTGGGCGTGCAGGGCTCCCGTGATCCCCGTCGGTCCTTCGTACTCGGTCCGCTCCAGGCCCAGGGCGCGAGCGGCTTCGGCGTCGTGGGCGGCGCCCACGATCGGTACCGGACGACTGTGGGGAGTGGCCGCCAGGAAGGCACCCAGCAGCACAACCTGGCTCACCTGGTGCTCTTCGGCGACCGCGGCCACCTCCGTGCAGTACCGGCGCCAGTGAAAGCTCGGCTCGGCTCCGGAGAGGAGCAGGACCGTACGGCCGAGACCGTCGGGGCGGGCAACCATGACCCGGGACCCGCGCCACCGCAGCTCGCGTATCACGCCTTCGCTGATGTCCACGATCGGGCGCAGCACCTGGTAGTCGTAGTACTCCTCAGCATCCAGGCTGTGGGTCGGGCGCGCGTCCCAGGCATCCTGCAGCCAATCGACGGCTGCCGTCGCTGAGTCCGCCGCGTCGTTCCATCCGCTGAAGGCACCGATCAGAACCGCGCCGGAGCGTGACCACTCCATTGGGTCAGGGTAGTGCCACCGCCGTCGCGGGGCGCGATTGCTCCTACCCTGGGACGGTGCCTACCGAGCCCGACCAGCCCGACCAGCCCGACGCAGCCCGACCAGCCCGACCAGCCCGACCAGCCCGACGCGTCCGACCGGCCCGCCCGGACGCCCGACGGCGTCGGCGGCGCGCAGCGCGACCAGCCCGCCCAGCGCGAGCCGCTGCCGCCGCTGCACTCCTCCCTGCTCGAGGCCATGCGCGAGCGCGTCGTGGTGGCCGACGGGGCGATGGGGACGATGCTGCAGGCCGCGGCACCGACGCTGGAGGACTTCGAGGGCCTCGAGGGCTGCAACGAGGTCCTCAACGTCACTCGTCCGGACATCGTGCGAGGCATCCACGACGCCTACTTCGCCGTGGGCGTGGACGCGGTCGAGACCAACACCTTCGGAGCGAATCTCGGAAACCTGGCCGAGTACGACATCACCGACCGCATCCACGAGCTCGCGTACGCCGGAGCCCGGCTGGCCCGCGAGGTCGCGGACTCCTATGCCACTGTCGACCGGCCCCGCTGGGTGATCGGCAGCATCGGACCGGGCACCCGCCTGCCCACCCTGGGACATGTCCGCTTCGCCGACCTGCGCGATGCCTACGCCGAGTGCAGCAGGGGGCTGATCGAGGGCGGAGCGGATCTTCTCCTCGTCGAGACCTGTCAGGACCTGCTGCAGGCCAAGGCAGCAGTACTGGGCGCGCGGAGCGCGATGCGCTCACTCGGCCAGCGAGTGGCACTGGGTGTCCACGTCACAGTGGAGACCACGGGCACCATGCTGCTCGGCAGCGAGATCGGTGCCGCTCTGACCGCGCTCGAGCCGCTGGGAATCGACCTGATAGGCCTCAACTGCGCGACCGGCCCCGCGGAGATGAGCGAGCACCTGCGCCACCTCTCCCGCAACGCGCGCGTCGAGGTGAGCGTGATGCCCAACGCGGGCCTGCCCGTACTGGGTCCGGACGGGCCGGCGTACCCGCTCACTCCGGACGAGCTTGCCGCCGCGCTCGCCGGCTTCGTCCGAGACTACGGGCTGCGGCTGGTCGGAGGGTGCTGCGGGACGACTCCGGAACACCTGCGCAGGGTCATCGAGGAGGTGTCCGGCCTCGCGCCCGCGGCGCGCGAGGTGCATCCCGAGGCGGCCGCGGCATCGCTGTACTCCTCGGTTCCCTTCCGTCAGGACAACTCGGCACTGCTGGTCGGCGAGCGCACCAACGCCAACGGCAGCAAGGCCTTCCGGGATGCGATGCTGGAGGCGCGCTGGGAGGACGCCGTCGGGATCGGCCGGCAGGCGGTACGGGAGGGCGCGCACATGCTCGACGTGTGCGTGGACTACGTCGGCCGCGACGGTGTGGGCGACATGCGCGAGATGGTCGGTCGTCTCGCCACGGCATCCACTCTCCCGATCATGCTGGACTCCACGGAGCCACGCGTGATCGAAGCCGGGTTGGAGATGCTCGGCGGCCGCGCCGTGATCAACAGCGTGAACTTCGAGGACGGCGACGGTCCCGGGTCTCGGTTCGCGACCGTGATGCCGATCGCCGCCGAGCACGGCGCGGCCGTGGTGGCGCTGTGCATCGACGAGGAGGGGCAGGCCCGCACGACGGAGTGGAAGGTCAGGGTCGCGGAGCGACTCATCGAAACCCTAACCCTCAGGTGGGGGTTGAGGGAGTCCGACATCCTGGTGGACACACTGACCTTCACCCTCGGTACCGGGCAGGAGGAGTCGCGTCGCGACGCGCTCGCCACGATCGAGGCGATCCGTGAGCTGAAGACCCGACATCCTCAGGTACAGACGGTTCTCGGGGTGTCCAACGTGTCGTTCGGACTGTCCCCAGCTGCGCGAGTAGTGCTCAACAGCGTGTTTCTCGACGAGTGCAGGTCGGCGGGGCTGGACGCGGCGATCGTGCACGCCTCGCGCATCCTGCCGATGGCACGGATTCCGGTCGAGCAGCGGGAGGTGGCCCTTGACCTGATCTACGACCGCCGGCGCGAAGGGTACGACCCGCTGGTCACCTTCCTGGGTCTGTTCGAGGGCGCATCCGGGACCGGCGTCGACGCAGCCGACCGGGCGGCGGAGCTCGCGGCTCTGCCGGTCCACGAGCGGCTGCACCGGCGCGTGGTCGACGGTGAGCCGAACGGGCTGACCGACGACCTCGACGAGGCGATGGCGGCCGGCGCGGCCCCCCTGGAGATCGTCAACGGCACGCTGCTCGGGGCCATGAAGGAAGTCGGCGAGCTGTTCGGATCCGGCCAGATGCAGCTGCCCTTCGTGCTGCAGTCCGCGGAGGTCATGAAAGCCGCCGTGGCACACCTCGAGCCCCACATGGAGAGCACCGGCGAGTCGGGCAAGGGCCTGCTCGTGCTGGCCACGGTGAAAGGAGATGTCCACGACATCGGAAAGAACCTGGTGGACATCATCTTGAGCAACAACGGCTACCGGGTGGTGAACCTCGGTATCAAGCAGCCGGTCTCGGCGATCCTCGATGCCGCCGAGCAGTACGACGCGGACGCGATCGGGATGTCGGGGCTGCTGGTCAAGTCCACGGTGATCATGAAGGAGAACCTGCTGGAGCTCAACCAGCGGGGCCTGGCCACGCGCTTCCCCGTGCTGCTCGGTGGCGCGGCGCTGACGCGGAGCTACGTCGAGCAGGATCTGCACGAGATCTACGACGGTGAGGTGTACTACGCGCGGGACGCCTTCGAGGGCCTGAGCCTGATGGACGGGCTCATGGAGCACCGCCGTACGGCAAGCACGCAAGGCCGCGAGGAGCAGCCCTCGACCCCGAGCACGCTACGCGGCACGACGCTGGCTCCTCAGGGCGCCGTGCTGCCGATCTCCCCGACCCAAGGCGGGGGCCCAGTCCGGGGTCCAGTCCGGGGCTCAGTCCGGGGCTCAGTCCCAGCCCCAGTCCCAGCCCCAGTCCCGCGGCGACTCCCGTGGCGGCTCCGCCCACGGCGACCGGCCGCTCACGCCTCGCGAAGCTCAGGAGGAGCGGCGCCAGCGACGGGCTCGTACGCAGCGCATCCTGGACGCGCGGCGCGCGACGTCCGAGCGGTCCGCCGCACCGGACCAGGCTGGCACAGCCGGCACAGCCGGCACAGCCGACACCGGCACAGGGCACCTCAGGCCGCTCGGACGTGGACCCGCACGCACCCGTACCGCAGCCGCCCTTCCTGGGGGCACGCGTGGTCCGCGGGCTGGCAGTGGCCGACATCGCCGGCTACCTCGACGAACGGGCCCTGTTCCTCGGGCAGTGGGGCCTCAAGCCGACCCGGGGAGGCACCGGGCCGAGCTACGAGGACCTGGTCGTCAGCGACGGACGGCCGCGGCTGCGCTACTGGCTCGACCGTCTGCAGGCGGAGGCGATTCTGGCGCCTGCCGTGGCGTACGGCTACTTCCCGTGCGTCTCCGAGGGCGACGAGCTCGTCGTGCTGACCGCGCCGCTCTCCGACGGAGGTACCGAGCGCGCCCGCTTCCGGTTCCCGAGACAGTCCCGGGACCGGCGGCTGTGCCTGGCCGACTTCTTCCGCTCGCGGGCCAGCGCCGAGGCCGACGGGACCAGTGACGTGGTGGCGTTCCAGATCGCGACGATGGGCCAGCGGGTCTCGGAGTTCGCCAACGAGCTGTTCGCGGCCCACGCCTACCGCGACTACCTGGAGGTTCACGGGCTGTCCGTCCAGATGACGGAGGCGCTGGCGGAGTACTGGCACGCCCGG
Source organism: uncultured Actinomycetota bacterium (assembly GCA_963752715.1). Taxonomy (GTDB): domain Bacteria; phylum Actinomycetota; class Actinomycetes; order Mycobacteriales; family CAVVZQ01; genus CAVVZQ01. The sequence continues at coordinate 107,834 of CAVVZQ010000002.1, forward strand.
GTACGGGAGGAGCTCGTGCTGCCGGACGGAACGCGGGCCTCCGGCGAGGACTCGCCCGAGCTGGCGGGGCTGTTCCGGCAGGGCTACCGAGGCTCCCGGTACTCCTTCGGCTACCCGGCCTGCCCGGACCTGGAGCAGCAGACCATCCTGATGGACCTGCTGGATCCGGGACGGATCGGGGTCTCGCTGTCGGAGGAGTTCCAGCTGGTACCCGAGCAGTCGACGTCGGCGCTGGTGGTCCACCACCCTGAGGCCAAGTACTTCGCCGCGCGCTGAGAGACTGAGGGCCAGCAGAGCCCGGGAGGATGCCGATGGTCGAGCAGGACGCGGGGGTCGTCGTGGCGGAGCAGCGGCGTCATCTGCAGGGTGTGCTGCTCGACATGGACGGGACCCTGGTGGACACCGAGCCGTACTGGTTCGAGGCGGAGAAGGAAGCCATGGGCCGGCTCGAGGGTCCCTGGACACACGCCGACCAGCAAGCGTGCGTGGGAGGTCCGCTGACCAAGGTGGCCGACTACATGAACCAGCGCGCCGCCCGGCCTCAGTCCGAGGAGACCGTCATCGGCTGGGTGATGGACTCGATGGTCCGACAGGTCCGTGCAGGGCTCGACCCGCTTCCGGGGGTACTTGCGCTACTGGCGGACCTCAGCTCCGAGGGTGTTCCCACCGCGTTGGTGTCCTCCTCGTACCGGCCGCTGGTCGATGCCTGCGTGGAGGTGCTGGGCCGGCGCTGGTTCTCCGCCACCGTGGCTGGCGACGAGCTCGACAGTACGAAGCCTCACCCGGAGCCGTACCTGCGTGCCGCGGGTCTGCTCGGCGTCGACCCGCGCTACTGCGTAGCCATCGAGGACTCACCACCCGGGGTGGCCTCGGCGGAGGCCGCCGGGTGCGTCGTGCTCGTTGTCCCGTCGGTACGGGAGATCCCGGAGGGCCCCCTGCGTACGGTGCGCTCCTCGCTGGCAGGCGTGAACGTCGGCCAGCTCGAGGACCTGGTCACGCTGCACAGGCCCTAGCAGGAGACTGTGCCTACGCCTGCCTACTCCTGCCTACTCCTGCCCACTTCTGGCCTACTCCGTGGCGATGGCGTCCACGATCCGTACCCGCGAGGCCCGCCACGCGGGAAGCAGTGCCGCAAGGATGCCCAGCACGACGGCGAAGAGCAGGAACACCAGCAGCGACCCCCACGGTACGGCGAACGAGGTCAGGCCCTCGTCCGCCAGCGAGCGGATCAGCACGTATCCGATGCCGGTGCCGGCCGCCAGACCCAGCAGCGCGCCGAAAACGGCGATGATCACCGACTCGACGACGATCATGCTCGACACCTGGCCGCGCCGCATCCCGATGGCTCGCAGCACCCCGATCTCCGAGGTGCGCTCCAGAACGGACAGCGCCAGCGTGTTCACGATCCCGAGCAGCGCGACGAGCACGGCTACTGCGAGCAGCAGGTAGAGCATGTTGATGAACAGGTTGATCTGGTCCCTCTGCGACTCGATCAGCTGGGTGCGGTCCTGCACCTCAACGTCCGGGTAGGCAGCGGCGACCTCGTCGAGAGAGGCACCGACCGCTGCCGGGTCAGCGCCTTCGGCGACGCCCACGAAGACCACGCTGTCCAGGGCCGTGGGAGCGAGCGGGTCGAAGGTGGGAAGCGCGAGCACGAACGGTGCGGGCCCGTTCGGGGTGGTGATCAGGTCGTTGGCCTCGAAGATCGCGACGATCGGCAGGGCAACGCGTTCAGCCGTGCTGAAGGAGAGCACCACGGAGTCACCGAGCGAGACCCCCCACTTGTCCGCCTCCCCCTCCTCGATCGCCACGGTTTCGCCACGCAGGTCGTCGAGCGTGCCTTCGGTCGCGGTGAGTCCGGCGGCAGCGGTGATCGTGCCCGGGTCGACCCCGGCGATGGGTGCGGCGGCAGGGTCGGGAACCTCGTCGTCGGGCAGGTCGCTGCTGCCCTCGGCGGGGCCCTCCACTACGCCCTGCACGCTCCGGATGGACGAGGCGTAGGCGACGCCAGGCTGCTGCGCGACCGCCTCCGAGAGGGCCGGGCTGAAGCCCAGACCGAAACCCGACTGAACGATGACGTAGTCGGCGCCGAGTGACTCCTCGAGGCTCTCGGTGACACTGGCGCGGGCGGAGGACCCGAACGTCCCTGCCGCGGTCACGAAGGCCAGGCCGATCATGAGGGCAGCGGCCGTCGTCGCGGTGCGTGCGGGATTGCGCATGGTGTTGTCGCGCCCCAAGCGGCCCGCGACCGACAGCCACGCCAGTGGGGTGCCCACGACCGTGCCGAGCGGCCGGACCAGCAGTGGGCTGAGGACGGCCAGACCGAGGAAGGCGACCACCGCCCCCAGTCCGGTGAGGATGAGCGGCCCACCCCCGAGCCCGAACACCATGAGCGCGATGCCGACGGCGGCGACCACCAGCCCGGCCAGGGTGCGTCGGCCCCAGGCGGGCCTGGGGGGCGCCTGGGCGAGTCGCAGCGCCTCGATGGGAGCGATGTTGGCGGCACGGCGGGCCGGTCCGAGCGTGGCGACGGCCGTGACGATCACTCCGACGGCGAGCGACCACAGCAGAGTCGGCGGACGCACCTTGAGACCGATGCTGGGCAGCTCGATCCCCAGCGCTCCGAACGCGAGCTCGATCAGGTAGGCGAAGCCGATCCCCACGGCGAAGCCGATCAGCGCCGCCAGCGCGCCGACCAGCACCGCCTCCAGCAGCACGGCCCGGATCACTTGGGCGCGGCGTGCCCCGAGGGTCCGCATGAGCGCGAGCTCCTGCGTGCGTTGCCCGATCAGGATCGTGAAGGTGTTGTTGATCAGGAACGCCCCCACGAACAGTGCGATCCCGGCGAAGACCAGCAGGAACGTCGTGAAGAAGCCCAGCGCCTGCGAGATCGACTCCGCGCCTTCCTCGGCCAGCTGCTCGCGGGTGATGGCCTCGTAGCCGGCCGGAAGCACCGCGGAGACCCGGGCGGCGAGCTCCTCGTCCGAGATCCCGGGCTCGGCGGCGGCCGAGACGGACTCGTACGCGCCCGGCGTGCCGACAAGCTGCTGGGCGGTGACGGGGTCGAAGACGGTGAGGGTGGCTCCGGCGAGGTTGCCGCTACTGCCGAACTCCACGGTGCCCACCAGCTGGAAGGTTGAGACGCCGGAACGCAGCAGGACGCGCACGTCCTCGCCCACGACCAGCTCGCCGTCCTCGGCGGTGAGCCGGTCCACCGCCACCTCGTCCGAGGACTCCGGCGGACGGCCGGTGACGATGGAGAGCGGGTTCATGGTCTCGCTCGGGGTCCAGTCCACGCCCAGGGTCGGCGCGCCGCCCCCGCTGACCACTTTCCCGTCTTTGCCCACCACGGCCGCGTACCCGGTGGTGGCGCCGTATGCCTCCGCGACGCCGTCGACCTGTCGCACCTGCGTGAGAACCGACTCCGGTACGGGGGGCGCGGGAGCTTCCAGCGCGTCCACCGAGGACACGCCTCGGACGTTGACCGACACGCCCTCGCTGATCGAGGAGAACAGGTCCAGGAAGGCGGCCCTCAGGGTGTCCGCGAGCACGAGCGAGCCCGACACACTCGCCACGCCCACGACGATCGCCAGGGTGGACAGCAGCAGGCGGAGCTTACGCGCCAGGAGCGAACGCAACGTGACGCGGATCATGGCGCTCCCGTACCTCTCAGTCGCCCAGGCTCTTCATACGGTCCAGAACCGCGTCCGACGTCGGTGACGTCATCTCGTCCACGATGTTCCCATCGGCCAGGAAGAGGACGCGGTCGGCGTACCCGGCGGCACGCGGGTCGTGCGTGACGATCACGATCGACTGCTTCAGGTCATCGACGGAGCGGCGCAGGAACGTCATCAGCTCAGCGCTGGACTTGGAGTCGAGGTTGCCGGTCGGCTCGTCCCCGAAGATAATCGCCGGCTTGGCGACCAGAGCCCGTGCGAACGCGACACGCTGCTGCTGACCTCCAGAGAGCTCGGCAGGACGGTGGTCCAGGCGTGCGGCTAGGCCGACCGTGTCGACCACGAAGTCGAGCCAGTCCTTGTCCGGCTTGCGCCCCGCGATGGACAGCGGAAGCGTGATGTTCTCCTTGGCGGTCAGGGTGGGGAGCAGGTTGAACTGCTGGAAGATGAAGCCCACGTGGTCGCGACGCAGCTTGGTGAGGTCGCGGTCGGAGAGGTCGGCGAGCATCACGTCCCCGATCCAGACCTCGCCCTCGGTGATCGTGTCCAGGCCGGCGACGCAGTGCATCAGCGTCGACTTGCCCGACCCGGAGGGCCCCATGATGGCGGTGAAGTGCTGGGCCGGGAACTCCGCCGACACGCCGTCGAGAGCGCGGACCGCGGTGCTGCCCTCGCCGTAGATCTTGGTGACGTTGACCGCTCGGGCAGCTGTGGCGGTGCCGGTAGGGCTCGTCGCGGTGTCTGCCGTCATGAGGGCTCCTCCGATGCGGGGGGCTCGGGCGTGGGCGCGTCTGTCCCAGGGTACGGGGGTGGCGTCCCGTCCCACGCCGGGCACAGGGGCTTGAAGTCGCAGTACCCGCACAGCGGGCCCTTCTGGGGCCGGAAGTCGCCGGTGGCCAGGGCGCGCTCGATCGCAGCCCACAGCGACCCGATGGTGCGCTCGAACCGCTCCAGCTCGTCCTCGGTGGGCGAGTAGGTGAGCATGTCCCGGTCCCGCAGGTACATCAGACGCAGCTGGCGCGGCACGACCCCCGTGCTGCGCCACAGCACGAGGGCGTAGAAGCGCAGCTGGAACATCGCCTGGCCGGTGTAGCGGTCGCTGGGGGAGCGACCGGTCTTGTAGTCGACCACCCGGACCTCTCCGGTGGGAGCGACATCGAGCCGGTCGACGAAGCCGCGCAGGGTGAGCCCGGTCTCCAGCTCGACCTGCACCAGCTGCTCGCGCTGTGCCGGCTCGATCCGGCGCGGGTCCTCCAGCTCGAAGTAGCCTTCCAGCAACGGGGGCACACTCGCCAGCCACTGGCTGCTCCACCCGGATCCGGCACCGTCGGCCTCGCTCACCAGGTCCGCGAAGTCGGGGTCGCTGTCCAGCAGGCGGCGGTACTCCTGCTCCACCATGCCCTCCGCGGCGGCGAGGGTGCGCTCGGCCGCGGAGAGGTCGAACAGCCTCTCGAGGATCGAGTGGACCAGGGTCCCGCGCGCCGCGTCGGGGGAGGGTCGCTCAGGGAGGCGGTCCACGACACGGAGGCGGAAGCGCATCGGACAGGACCGGAAGTCGCCCGCCCGTGAGGGGGACAGGGACGGACCCTGCGACGTCCCGTTCTCCGGCGGGCGTCCCGGCGCATCGCCAGCGTCGTTCCCTGCGTCGCTGGCGGCGGAGGCGCCGACCGCCATGCTCGTTGCCTGCATGGGGAGAGGCTACGGCGAAGCTGTGACACTTCCCCGTAGCCAGATGTCGTACCTGCTTCGTAGCATCGAGACGTGAGTGACAGTGGTGAGCGGGGTGAGTCGCCCGGCGGCATCCCGATAGGCCGGTTCTGGGGCGTGCCGGTGGTGCTGTCCGGGTCCTGGTTCATCATCGCCGCCGTGATCACCCTGGGATACGGCGCCTTTCTCGCTCAGTCGGAGGACGTCTCCGCAGGCCTGGCCTACCTCGGCGGGTTCATCTTCGCGGTTCTCCTCGCGGCATCGGTGCTCGCCCATGAGCTCGCGCACACGGCTGCCAGCCAGCGACTCGGCATCCCCGTACGGCGCGTGACTCTCTTCCTGCTGGGGGGAGTGTCGGAGGCGACCCGCGAGCCCCGTACCCCGGCCGAGGAGTACCTGATCAGCGTCGTGGGGCCGCTGGTCTCGCTCGTCATCGGCGCTGCTGCCAGTGCCGTTCTGGTCCTGACGAGCCTGTCCGGGGTCGCTGAGGCACTGCTGGTGCAGGTGGCGCTGGCGAACACCATCGTGGGGCTGTTCAACCTGCTGCCGGGGCTTCCCCTGGACGGCGGGCGCCTGCTGCGCGCGGGGGTGTGGCAGCTCCGCGGGGACCGTGCCACCGCGTCCCGGGCCGCGGGGTACGCGGGCAAGGGCGTCGCGGTGGCGACCCTGGTGCTGGGCATGTGGTGGGTGGCTCTGGGGGGAGCCGCCGCGATCGTCAACGCGCTGATCGCGGGACTGCTGGCGGCGTTCATCTGGACCGGTGCGGACGCCTCGATGCGGGCCGCGGAGGTCGATGCCCGGCGGCACCTGATCTCCCTACGGGACCTGGTCCGTCCCACGCTGCTCGTCACGGCTGACCTTCCGCTGGCCGAGGCGGTACGTCGGGCCCACGAGACGGGTGCCCGCGGGATCGTTGTCGTCGACTCCTACGGCAGACCGACCGCAGTGCTGCGCGAGTCGAAAGTGACCGCGACACCCGAGCAGCAGCGACCGTGGGTCACCGTGATGTCGGTGGCAGCGCCCATCGGACCAAAGAACACCATCGCCGACGCTGCCGACGGAGCCGAGATCATCGAGGCGCTTCGGAGGAACCCGCAGCCGGAGTACGTCGTCGTGGGCCGTGGTGACGAGGTGGTAGGGGTTCTCGCCGCTGCCGATGTCGCCGACGTGCTGAGGGGATCGCGCCGATGAGCACACCGCACCGCTCGGCCCCCGGACCGTACGGGCGGCGGTTCAGCGGACCGCTGGCCCCCGGAGACCTGGTTCAGCTGACGGATCCGAAAGGTCACCGGCACACCGTGCAGCTGGAGCCTGGCCGCGGATTCCACACGCACCGTGGCGTGATCGCCCACGACGAGCTGATCGGGCGGCCCGAGGGGAGCGTGGTGCGTTCCTCCAACGGCACGGAGTACATCGGCATGCGCCCGCGGTACGCCGACTACGTGCTGTCGATGCCCCGGGGCGCCCAGGTCGTCTACCCCAAGGACGCCGCACAGATCGTGATGATGGGCGACATCTACCCGGGGGCGCGGGTGCTCGAAGCGGGAGCCGGCTCGGGCTCTCTGACGTGCGCCCTGCTGCGGGCCGTCGGTCCCGAGGGGACGGTCACCTCCTACGAGGTGCGACCGGACTTCGCCGACACCGCACGGGCCAACGTCACGCGGTTCTTCGGTGGCGAGCCACCCGGCTGGAGCCTGCACGTCGGGGATGTCGGAGACGGCGATCTGCCCGAGTGCGACCGCGTGGTGCTGGACATGCTGGCCCCGTGGGACGTCCTGGACCGCGTCTCCCGCGCCCTCGTCCCGGGGGGAATGCTCATAACGTACGTGGCGACGACCACTCAGCTGTCCCGCATCGTCGAGGAGCTGCGGGGGTACGGCTCCCAGGAGGTTCTTCAGCCACAGGACGCACAGGACGCACAGGACGCACAGGACGCACAGGACGCACAGGACGCGGAGGGCCCATGGGCGAACCCGACTGCCATGAACCACGACGGGGGAACTGACGGCACGCTGGCGCAGCCTGCGAGGACCAGCGACGATGCCGGTCCGGGCGGCTACGCCGAGCCGGAGGCGTTCGAGACGCTGGTGCGAGGCTGGCACGCGGACGGCCTCGCGGTGCGGCCGGACCACCGCATGGTCGCTCACACCGCGTTCATCGTGACGGCCCGCCGGATGGCGCCGGGGGTGCACGCCCCCAAGCGCCGCCGCAAGCCGTCCCGAGGCGCAGCGGCCTACGTCAAGCAAGGGGAGCGCTTGCCCTGACCCGGACAGCCAGGTCTACGTTTGGGGCTGGCTGAGGTTGGCAGAGGCTGGTAGAGGGAGGTCTCCGATGACACTGCTGTATCTGGTCCGCCATGGTGAAACCGAGTGGAGCAAGTCGGGCCGCCACACGTCGGTGACGGACCTGGACCTCACCTCCCGCGGCGTGGAGCAGGCGAAGGCACTGCGGGGCCGCCTGGACCCGGCTGACTTCGACCTGGTGCTGACGTCCCCGCGGCTGCGCGCGCAACGCACCGCGCGACTCGCCGGCTTCGAGAACCTGGAGGTCGAGCATGACCTGGCCGAGTGGGACTACGGCGACTACGAGGGACTCACGAGTCCGGAGATCCGCGAGCGGCACCCCGGCTGGCGAATCTGGTTCTTCGGCTGCCCGGGCGGCGAGTCGGTTGAAGAGGTCCGAGCCAGGCTGACCCGCGTCGTGGCCCGAGTACGCGCCTCAGGGGTGGAGCGAGCCATCTGCTTCGGTCACGGACATGCCTCCCGCGTGCTGGCGCTGGCGTGGCTGGATCTCCCCATCGTGTTCGGCCAGAGCTTCCCGCTCGAGGTCGCCAGCGTGTCCGTCCTTGGTCGGGAGAAGGAATCGCCGGCGGTCATCCACTGGAACAGCTGAGCCGGGGCCTTGTCAGGCATCCGGGCCGGCGACCTCGACACGGTCGGCCGCCCGGCGGACATGGATGCAGGCGCCCGGACAGTCACGGGAGGCATCGACCACGTCCAGGCGTAGCCGGCTCGGCACCGGTGCCGCCGCGCCCTCCTCGGTCCGCAGCTCCCCGTCCGAGCCCTTGACGTAGGCGAGGCCGTCGATGTCGAACTCGAACACCTCAGGGGCGTACTGCACGCACAGCCCGTCACCCGTGCACAGGTCCTGGTCTATCCAGACCTCGAGCTCCTCCACACGACAAGCCTAGGTGCCCCCGGCTGGGTACGCCTGTCCGCCGTCCGCGTGTCCGCCTGTCCACGCCGGGCGTGACAGGGGGGCGGCTTTCGCAGCCTGTCGGGCGTGCGTCGTACGGTGTGGGTACTCTCCGGGGAAACACAGCAGGAGGTGACGTCTGTGCCGCCCGACCGCGACGATGCCGAGGCGCGCGCGACCCGCTACGAGAAGGAGGTCCACGACCTCACCACGCAGGTGGCCTTCCTGGAGGAAGAAGTCGCCATGCTGCGTCGCAAGCTGGCCACCTCGCCGCGCCAGATGCGGCTGCTCGAGGACCGGCTCGGCCAGGCGCAGGAGCGGATGGCTGCGGTCACCTCCCAGAACGAACGGCTCACCACCACGCTGCGGGAAGCCCGCGAGCAGATCATCACGCTCAAGGAGGAGATCGACCGGCTGGCGCAGCCTCCCAACGGCTACGGGGTGTTCCTCCAGGCCTACGAGGACGGCACCGTCGATGTCTTCACCTCCGGGCGCAAGCTGCGGGTCACGATGGCACCCGGACTGGACGCCGCCGACCTGCAGGTCGGCCAGGAGGTGCGGCTCAACGAGGCCCTCAACGTCGTCTCCGCCACCGGGTTCGAACGGGTGGGCGAGATCATGGTCCTCAAGGAGATCCTCGAGGACCGCACCCGGGCGCTGGTCGTCGGACGGACCGACGAAGAGCGCATCGTCCACCTCGCCGGACCGCTGCGGGACTCCCCGATCCGCGCCGGAGACGCGCTGATGGTCGAGCCGCGCAGCTCCTACGCCTACGAGCGGATTCCCAAGTCCGAGGTGGAGGAGCTGATCCTCGAGGAAGTCCCCGACATCGCCTACACCGACATCGGGGGGCTGGGTCCACAGATCGAGCAGATCCGGGACGCCGTGGAGCTCCCGTTCATGCACTCCGACCTGTTTGCCGAGCACCGGCTCAAGGCACCGAAGGGCATCCTGCTCTACGGACCGCCGGGCTGCGGCAAGACGCTCATCGCCAAGGCGGTCGCCCACTCCCTCGCGGAGAAGGTCGCGGAGCGCACCGGCCGTACCGAGGTCCGCTCCTATTTCCTCAACATCAAGGGACCGGAGCTGCTGAACAAGTACGTCGGGGAGACCGAGAGGCACATCCGCCTGGTCTTCCAGCGGGCGCGTGAGAAGGCTTCGCAGGGTCTGCCCGTGATCGTCTTCTTCGACGAGATGGACTCGCTGTTCCGCACCCGCGGCAGCGGCGTGTCCAGCGATGTGGAGAACACCATCGTCCCGCAGCTGCTGAGTGAGATCGACGGTGTCGAGAGCCTGAAGAACGTCATCGTGATCGGCGCCTCCAACCGCGAGGACATGATCGACCCGGCGATCCTGCGTCCCGGCCGGCTCGACGTGAAGATCAAGATTGCGCGACCGGACGCCGAGGCGGCGCGGGAGATCTTCAGCTGCTACCTCACCGCCGACCTGCCGCTCAACGAGGAGGACCTGGCCGAGTACGGCGGCGACCGTGCGGCCTGCGTCGACGCGATGGTGCAGCGCGTGGTGGAGCGGATGTACTCCGACCTCGAGGAGAACCGCTTCCTCGAGGTGACCTATGCCAACGGTGACCGGGAGGTCCTCTACTTCAAGGACTTCAACTCCGGGGCGATGATCGAGAACATCGTGGCCCGGGCGAAGAAGTTCGCGATCAAGGAGCTGCTGTCGGGCGGCTCGAAGGGCATCCGGGTCGGTCACCTGCTCACCGCGTGCGTGGACGAGTTCCACGAGAACGAGGACCTGCCCAACACCACCAACCCGGACGACTGGGCGCGGATCTCCGGCAAGAAGGGCGAGCGCATCGTCTACATCAGGACGCTCACCACGTCCAAGACGGGTAGTGACGCCGGCCGCTCCATCGACACCGTGTCGAACACCGGGCAGTACCTCTGAGCGACGCTGGAGGTGCGGGTCGCGGGCTCTCCCGTACGCTCGTGGCATGAGCAGCGGCACCACGGTGGGTCCCGTGCACCGGGTGATGGGCACCGAGGTGGAGTACGGCATCACGGTGCCGTCCAATCCGCAGGCGAACTCGATGGTGGCCTCCTCACAGGTCGTCAACGCCTACGCCGGTGTGCTCGGGCTGTTCCGGGAGCAGCGTCCGCAGTGGGACTTCGACGAGGAGACTCCGCTGCGGGACGCGCGCGGCTACGACCTGGCGCTCGGCCCCGGCTCGGAGTACTTCGAGCCGCCCGACGACGAGCTCGGCCTGGCCAACGTCATCCTGCCCAACGGCGCCCGCCTCTACGTGGACCACGCCCACCCGGAGTACTCGGCTCCGGAGACCACCAACCCCCGTGACGCGGTCGCCTGGGACAAGGCGGGGGAGCGGGTCATGCTGCTGGCCGCGGAGGCGGTGGCGCAGACCCCCGGTCTGGCTCCCGTCCAGCTGTACAAGAACAACACCGACGGCAAGGGCGCCTCCTACGGCACGCACGAGAACTACCTGGTACCGCGGGCCACCCCGTTCGGCGAGCTGGTACGGCACCTGACTCCGTTCTTCGTCTCCCGTCAGGTCGTCGTCGGCTCCGGCCGGGTCGGGATCGGGGCGGACGGCCGTGACGCCGGCTTCCAGCTGTCCCAGCGGGCGGACTTCGTCGAGGCGGAGGTCGGCCTGGAGACCACCCTCAAGCGGCCGATCATCAACACCCGCGACGAGCCCCACGCGGACCCGGAGAAGTACCGGCGGCTCCACGTCATCATCGGGGACGCCAATCTCTCCGAGATCGCCACCTACCTCAAGCTCGGGACCACCTCGGTGGTGCTGGCAATGATCGAGGACGGGTTCCTGCCGGGCGACCTGCAGCTGGACAAGCCGGTGGCGGCGGTACGGGAGATCTCCCACGACCCGACGCTGCGCCGTACCGTGCGCCTCACCGACGGGAGGCGGATGACCGGCGTCGACATCCAGCAGGCCTACCTCGAGCACGCCCGCAAGTACGTGGCCAGCCGCTACGGCTCCGATGTCGACCCCATGACCGCCGACGTGCTGGACCGCTGGGAGAGCCTGCTCGGCCGGCTGGAGTCGGACCCGATGCAGTGCTCCCGGGAGCTGGACTGGGTCGCCAAGCTCAGCATCCTGGAGGCCATGCGGGACCGCGAGAACCTGAAGTGGTCGGCGGCCAAGCTGCGGCTCGTGGACCTGCAGTACTCCGACGTGCGCGCCGACAAGGGCCTGTACAACCGGCTCGTCGCGCGCGGGGCGATGGACCGGCTCAGTACCGACGAGGTCGTTGCTGCCGCGGTCAGCCACCCGCCGGAGGACACCCGTGCCTACTTCCGCGGCGAGGCGGTCCGCCGGTACGGGGTCGCCGTCACCGCCGCCTCCTGGGACTCCGTGATCTTCGACGTGGGTGGCGCCAGCCTGCAGCGCGTCCCGATGCTGGAGCCACTGCGGGGAAGCAAGGCCCACGTGTCGGCGCTGCTGGAGTCCTCGCCGACAGCCGCGGGCCTGGTGGCCCGACTGACCGGATCGTCGGACCACAACCGCTGAGCGGCCGTACGGTCCCGCGCCCGACCCGTCGTCCCCCGCCCCGCATGGGTAGGTTGGACACGGAGGAAGCACCCGGAGCTAGGGAGGCATCCATGGCGACCTCGGAGTCCGGCGGATCCAGCGGCCAGGTGCGCCGCGACCGCGCCGCGGAGGAGACCGACGAGCAGGCGCCGCCCGTCGAGGACACCGCCCAGGAGCGCCACGCGAAGCTGTCCGATGACGTCGACGACATCCTCGACGAGATCGACGAGGTGCTCGAGCAGAACGCGGAGGAGTTCGTGCGGGCCTACGTGCAGAAGGGCGGCCAGTGAGCGACGTCCCGGCCGGTGCCTTCGGCCCGATGCTTCCGAAAGCGTTCCTGACGCCCGGGGTGGCCTCGTTCACCGACTTCCTCGGTGATCTCGCGCCCGACCTGGTGCGAGGGCGGTTCGCCGCCGCCGCGGCCGGTGCCGCAGGTCCGGGGATGGGCGCGGCGGGTCTGCCCGGCGACCGCCTGGCGCCGCACGGCACCACGATCATCGCGCTCGCCTACCGCGACGGGGTTCTGGTAGCCGGTGACCGCCGGGCCACGATGGGCAACATGATCGCCCAGCGGGACATCGAGAAGGTGTTCCCGGCCGGCGAGCACGCCGCGGTGGGGATCGCCGGGACCGCCGGAGTGGCGGTGGAGATGGTGCGGCTGTTCCAGGTGGAGATCGAGCACTACGAGAAGATCGAGGGCGTCACGCTCTCCCTGGACGGCAAGGCGAACATGCTCGCGCGGATGGTGCGGGAGAACCTGGGGGCCGCGCTGCAGGGCATCGCGGCGCTGCCACTGCTGGCCGGCTACGACCTGGACGCCGCCGAGGGTAAGGCGCCGGGCCGGATCTGGTCCTACGACCTGGTCGGGGGCCGCTACGAGGAGCGTGGCTACCACGCGATCGGGTCCGGGTCGGTGTTCGCCAAGGGTGCGCTCAAGAAGACCTACACCCCCGACCTCGACCGCGCCAACGCGCTGCGGCGGGGCGTCGAGGCCCTCTACGACGCCGCCGACGACGACTCTGCCACCGGCGGCCCGGACGCCACGCGCGGGCTGTACCCGACGGTCGCGCTGGTCACCGAGCACGGGTACGAGACGGTAGCCGAGTCGGAGGTGGCCGACGTGGCCGCGGCGGTCGTGGCCGAGCGGACCGGTACGTCGGGACCGCAAGGGGCATAGGGGGAGCCAATGTCGATGCAGTTCTACGCCTCGCCCGAGCAGGTGATGCGCGACCGTTCGGAGTACGCGCGCAAAGGCATCGCACGGGGCCGGGCCGTCGTGGTGCTCCGCTACGCCGACGGCGTGCTGTTCGTCGCCGAGAACCCTTCGCGCGCGCTGCACAAGATCAGCGAGATCTACGACCGGGTGGGCTTCGCGGCAGTGGGCAAGTACAACGAGTTCGAGGCGCTCCGGCAGGCCGGGGTACGGATGGCGGACCTGCGCGGGTACGCCTACGACCGGCGCGACGTCACCGGACGCATGCTCGCCAACACCTACGCCACCGTGCTGGGGACCATCTTCACCGAGCAGCAGAAGCCGTACGAGGTGGAGATCGTCGTCGCGGAGGTGGGAGAGTCTCCGGACGGTGACCAGCTCTACCGCCTGACCTACGACGGGTCGGTGGCCGACGAGCCCAGCTTCGTCACGATGGGCGGCCACGCCGAGGCGATCGCCACGGACCTGCGTGAGGCCTTCGACGCGTCGGCCGACCGCGACTCGGCGCTGCGCGCGGCGGTGGCCTCGCTCGGCAAGGGCATCCCCGAGGGCCAGCAGCCCCGCCAGCCCGATCCCGCCAGCCTGGAGATCGCCGTGCTCGACCGAACCCGTACCACGCGTCGGAAGTTCCGGCGGCTGTCCGCCGCGGAGGCGGCCCAGGCACTCGCGTAGTCTCCGTCTGTGGCAGCCGGGTCGACGGGGACAGCCGCGTCACCTCCGACCGCGGGGGCGGGGCGGCTGGGACGTCGCATATTCGGGATCGAGACCGAGTACGGCGTGACCTGCACGCTGGACGGGCACCGCCGGCTGAGCCCGGACGAGGTCGCGCGCTACCTCTTCCGGCGGGTCGTCTCGTGGGGTCGCTCGTCCAACGTCTTCCTGCGCAACGGCGCCCGGCTGTATCTGGACGTGGGCTCCCATCCCGAGTACGCGACACCGGAGTGCGACGACGTCCTGCAGCTGGTCACCCACGACCGCGCGGGAGAGCGCATCCTCGAGGGGCTGATGATCGAGGCCGAGCAGCGACTGCGCGACGAGGGCATCGCCGGCGAGATCTACCTGTTCAAGAACAACACCGACTCGGCCGGCAACTCCTACGGCTGCCACGAGAACTACCTGATCGTACGGGCGGGGGAGTTCTCCCGGGTGGCCGACGACCTGATCCCGTTCCTGGTGACCCGGCAGCTGGTGACCGGGGCGGGCAAGGTGATGCAGACCCCGCGCGGCGCGGTGTACTGCCTGTCGCAGCGCGCCGAGCACATCTGGGAAGGGGTGTCCTCGGCGACGACCCGCTCGCGGCCCATCATCAACACCCGCGACGAGCCGCACGCCGACGCCGAGCGCTACCGGCGGCTGCACGTGATCGTGGGCGACTCGAACATGAGCGAGGCAACCACCTTCCTCAAGGTCGCCAGCACCGACCTGGTGCTGCGCATGATCGAGTCGGGGGTGGCGCTGCGGGACCAGACGCTGGAGAACCCGATCCGCGCGATCAGGGACGTCTCGCACGACATCACCGGGCGCCGCAAGGTCCGGCTCGCCAACGGCCGGGAGGCCTCCGCTCTGGAGATCCAGCGGGAGTACCACTCCAAGGCGGTCGACTTCGTCGCCGCCAGGTACCCGACGGCCACCGCCAAGGAAGCGGTGGACTTGTGGGGCAGGGCGCTGGACGCGGTGGAGTCCGGCGACCTGACCTCCGTCGAGCGGGAGATCGACTGGGTGACCAAGCTCGGCCTGATCCAGC
Source organism: uncultured Actinomycetota bacterium (assembly GCA_963752715.1). Taxonomy (GTDB): domain Bacteria; phylum Actinomycetota; class Actinomycetes; order Mycobacteriales; family CAVVZQ01; genus CAVVZQ01. Next base: position 122,902 of record CAVVZQ010000002.1, read on the forward strand.
GCTACCAGGAGCGACACTCTCTTCCGCTGACCCACCCGCGGGTGGCCCAGATCGACCTGGCCTACCACGACATCCGCCGCGACCGGGGCCTGTACTACCTGCTGGAACGCAAGTCAGCGGTACGGCGGATGAGCTCGGACGTCAGCGTGTTCGAGGCGAAGTCGGTACCGCCGCAGACCACGCGGGCCCGCCTGCGCGGTGCCTTCATCCGGCGCGCGCAGGAGCGGCGTCGCGACTTCACCGTGGACTGGGTGCATCTCAAGCTCAACGACCAGGCGCAGCGGACCGTGCTGTGCAAGGACCCGTTCCGCTCCCGGGACGAGCGCGTCGAGCGTCTCATTGCCGGCATGTAGGCCGGCATGTAGGCCGGCATGTAGGCCGGCATGAAGTCCGGTATCCGGGCCGCCAAGTAGGCAGACCTACCGGCGCCGGTATGCCGACCGGTCTCGCCGGGTCAGTCCTCGAGCATGCCCGAGGCATGGCGGCCGGCCGCGGCCGCGGCGACGAAGTACCAGTAGTCCTCGTCCAGCCCCCGCCCCATCGTGGACAACCGTACGGCGGAGCCGCGCAGCGCCTCGTCAAGGCCTTCGGTGTCCACGGTGACGATCCGGTGCCGGCCACGCAGCAGGGCCAGGTCGGCGGCGACCGTGGCAGCCAGCGCCGAGGGCAGGCCATCGGGTACGACGACGTCGGCGCTCATCAGGGCCACCATGCCGAAGGCGGTCACGGAGTGGTGGGAGACCCCCCGGTGCCGCTCCCGGGGGTCCGCGTCGGAGATCCGGGGCGCGGCGATCGGGCGTCCGCCCAGCACGCCGACGGCGTTGACGGCCTCCCCGGCCCCGACGCCGGAGAAGCCCCAGGGCGTGCCGGTACCCAGGTTCCCCGGCCCCTGGGAGACGATGGCTACGTCGGCGTGCAGCACGTGGCGCGCGGCCAGCAGCCCGGTGTGCAGCGTCACGGCCTCGAGGTCACCGCCGAACGCCTGACCGACGGTCACCGTGCCGCACATCTGTTCCGCGAGTCCCGCGACGGTCATGGAGAACCAGATCGGAAGTGCCCCGCCGTCGGTCATCACGTAGGCGATGCGCGCTCGCGGGCGGTCGGAGAGGATCCCGGACAGGATCGCGGGCAGGGCGGAGTGCAGATCGGCGATGACCACCGGCATGCCCTCCAGGGACTGCCGTTCGGCGATCAGGTCGTGGTACGGCGACTCCTGGTCGTCCACGCCGAGCACCATGGCTTGCAGCGGGGTGTAGCGGGCCTTGACGAGGTGGCCCGGTCCCTGCGGGTCGGCCGGGAGCCGGTCGGGTACGGCGATCACGAGGGCGTACCCCCCGGTGCCCAGTCCGCGTGCCTGGGCGGAGGTGTTCAGCAGGACGCGGTCGCCGGGCTCCGGCGTACCGACCAGGGCGGGGAAGGCGAGCGCGCGGGCCTTCTCGCCCTCGATCTCCACGTCCAGCTCTACCGCACCTGACCAGGACCGGCGGGTACCCGTGACTGTTCCGGTGCGCCAACGGATCATGATCGCACCATATCCGCCGCCCGCGCTGGCCTGTTACGGCCCCCCTGACCACCTCAGGGACCTACGCTGGGGCGATGCACGACTCCGAGGTGACTGTCGGACGGCGCCTACTCCGCTTACCCCACCAAGCCCGCCCGCTTCGCCCGTTCCGGGCCTTCCGGGTGTGGCCCGCGCAGCCTGGCGTGACCGGCCCGATCCCGCAGGGACATCCCGGTGCGGCCCGGCGGCAGCCCGGTGCGCTTGTGCTGCTCGGCTTCGTCGCGGCGGGTGCCCTCGTGCTGTCCGGGTGTGGGGAGGACGGCCAGGCGGCGTCGGAAGAGAGCACCCCGAGCGCCAGTTCCTCGGCGAATTCCGCTGTAGCGCCACCCGCCGGCCCGCGGCCGACGATCGAGGCCCGTGAGGGGGAGCCCCCGGCGGAGCTGCGCATCACCGACATCACGGAAGGCTACGGACCCGAGCTCGCCACCGGTGACCTCGTGTCGGTGCAGTACGTCGGTGGCCTGTGGCCGGACGGGACCGAGTTCGACGCCTCCTGGAACCGGGGCCAGCCGTTCAGCTTCATGCTGGGCGCGGGACAGGTGATCCAGGGATGGGACGAGGGCGTCGTGGGCATGAAGCTGGGCGGCCGCCGGGAGCTGGTGATCCCCCCCGAGCTGGCCTACGGTGAGTCCGGCAGCGGTTCGATCCCGCCCAACGCCACGCTGATCTTCGTCGTCGACGCTGTCGGCCAGGTTGCGGCCTCTCCGTCGGAGGCCGAGGAGTAGACCGGAACTGACGAGCGTAGCCGGGAGTAGACGGGGGTAGACGAGGCGGTGTGGGGCATGAATACTTGCCTCACGCGTCGGCGCCGTCCGTGAGGGGGAGGCCACCATGCCGTACGGACGCACCGAGCGGCTCGTCAACCTGGCCCTGTGTCTGATGTCCTCGGAGCGCCGCGTCTGGACCGCCGAGGAGATTCGCCGCACCGTTCCCGGCTACGAGCATCCGGAGTCGCCCAAGGGCGAGGCGGCATTCCGGCGTGCCTTCGAGCGGGACAAGGACGAGCTGCGCTCGCTGGGATTCCCGCTGGAGCTGGTGGAGGCGCCCTCAGGTGCTGAGGGCTACCGCATTCGGCGCACCGAGGCGTTTCTTCCCGAGGTGCGGCTGGACGCCGAGGAGGCGCGCGCGGTCGCTCTCGCCGTGCGGATGTGGCGCTCGGGAACCCTGGAGCACGCTGCGGCCCACGCGTGGACCAAGCTGCACGCGGCCGGTATCGACCCCGCTGCCGGTGCCGGGCTGCCGGTGCGGGTGCCGGTGCCGGGGCCGGTGCGGGTGCCGGGGCCCGTCCGGACGGGCACGCACCGCCGGACGCCGCGGTGGTCGCAGCTCCGTCAGCTCCGGTGGGTGGCTCAGACTCTGCCAGTCCTGCAGCTCCCTCAGGTCCGTGGGGCGCGTCGGGGGAGGGGCCCTTCGACGAGGTTCCCGTCGTCGACACCGGCGAGCCTGCCTTCGACCCGCTGCTCGCGGCGCTCACCGCCGCCGCGCCTGTCTCTTTCGACTACCGCCGTCGCGGCGAACCTCACGCCCGGACCCGCGTCGTGGAGCCCTGGGGGCTCCGTGCCGCCCGCGGGCGGTGGTACCTGGTGGGCTTGGACCGGGACCGGGGGGCCTCTCGTGTGTTCCGCCTGTCACGGATCGTCGGGACCGTCCGGCGTGCCGGGGCCGAGGGGACGGTACAGCGTCCCGACGACGTGGACCTGCGCGTCGAGCTGGACCACGCGGGGGAGAGCCCTCCTCGTACGGCGACGGTGCGGTTGCGCAGGGGCCGGGCTCACGAGGTCCGGCGGCTGGCGGAGCGCCTCGACGGCTCGTACAGCTCCTACACCGACACAAGCATCAGCACCGGCTCTCAAGCCGGCCCTCGAGACGGCCCTCTAGACGGCCTCGAGCTCAGTCCCGACACGGAGACCGTGCGACTGCCGTTCTCCGACATCACCCGGGCGGCGTCGCTGCTGGCGTCCCACGGAGCCGATGCGGTCGTCCTCGAGCCCGCCGACCTCCGCGAGGAGGTCGTTGCCCTCTTGACGGCCCAGGCCTCGCTGGTGCGTCCGGCGTGAGCGCGACGACCGACCGGGTTCGCCGGCTGCTCGCGCTGGTGCCGTACCTGCGCTCGCATCCCGGGGTGGCGATGGAGGAGGCCGCACAGGCCTTCGGCGTCTCGCTGCGGCAGCTGGAGAAGGACCTCTGGCTGCTGTTCACCGACTGCGGACTGCCCGGCTACCTGCCGGGCGACCTGATCGACATCGACTTCGGGCCGGACGGGGTGTGGGTCACCGAGGATGCGGGGCTCCAGCGGCCGATCCGTCTCACGCCGGAGGAGGGCCTCGCGGTCATCGTGGCGCTGCGCGCCCTGCGGGACAGCGTCGAGGATGCGCAACGCGATTCTGTCGAGCGTGCCACCGCCAAGCTCGAGTCCGCGGTAGCCACCCAGTCGCAGCCACGGGTCGAAGTGACGCCGCCGGCACCGGCCGAACACGAGGACACCGTGCGCACCGCGGTCCGCAGCCAGCGGGCCCTGTACCTGCGCTACTACACCGCAGGCAGGGACGAGGTCACGGAGCGCACCGTCGACCCGGTACGGGTGCTCGTCGCCGACGGCCACCGCTACCTGATCGCGTACTGCCGCCGGGCAGCGGGCGTACGGCTGTTCCGTTTCGACCGCATCGATGACGCCCGAGTCCTCGAGGAGGCGGCCGCCGCCCCGGCGGACCTGCCGGTGCCCCGGCTGCCCTTCGCTCGCTTCGCCCCGGGACCCGGCGACACCTCCGTGGAGCTGCGGCTGGAGCCGTCCGCCGCGTGGGTCGCCGAGTACTACCCCTGCGAGGAGGTGGTACGTACCGACCAAGGTGCGCTTCAGGTGCGGGTCAGGTTCCGGGACCTGGCCATGGCGCGCCGACTCGTCCTGGGACTCGGTCCGGCCTGCGAGGTGCTCGGTCCGGCGTACCTTGCCGAGCAGGTGCGGCGGGCAGCGAGCGAGGCACTGGAGTCCTATGGCAGTGCACCTCTGGCACAGGCACGCTGACGTAGCCTCGGATGGTGGCATGGATTCTCGTGGCGACCGCTGCGCTCGGGGTCATGGGCGTGCTGGTCGTCGCCCTGGCCCGGTTGTGGACGAGGGTCGAGCGCCTCGCCGCCGAGGTCGATCGCGCCGCCACCCGGCTTGCGGGAGCAGCCGCGGCGGTGGAGCGTGCCGCACGGGGAACCGATCAGCCTGTCGGCCCGGCGGCCACAAAGATCGTAGACTCGACCTGACGGTGCGGCGGCGTACGGTACGGACGTAGCCGCTTGGCGCCACGGACCGGCCCCGACTGGAAGGCGCGAGATGAACATCGGCCTCCCCGAAATCCTGCTCATCCTCGTCGTCGTGCTGCTGCTCTTCGGCGCGAAGCGACTTCCCGATGTGGCTCGCTCGCTGGGGCGATCGATGCGCATCCTGAAGTCGGAGACGCGAGCGATGTCCGAGGACGACACGCCGGCCCAGGCTGCGGGACAGGCGGAGCCGGCCGCCCCTGGGACCAGCGCCGCCCTGCCGCCCGCCGCCACTCCTGCCCAGCCTTCGGCGTACCCGCCCGACCAGGGTCCCGAGCCCGCGGCGCCGCACGCCGTCCAGCCTCCCGCACCCCAGGCGCCCGCAGACCCGCCGGCGCCGGAACCGCACCGGGGTGAGGCACGCTGACTGCCGAGCCCAGGGCCCAGCCGCCCCGGGTCCGTCGTCGATCAGCCCGCGCGCAGGCGCGGTCTGCCCCCATGCCGCTGACAGACCACCTGCGCGAGCTACGCAGCAGGCTGCTGAGATCGGTCCTGGCGGTCCTGGCCGGGGCGGTCGTCGCGTTCGTGGTCTGGCCTCAGCTGCTGGAGATTCTCACGATCCCCCTGTGCGAGGTCCGCGCCGACCGTGGCGTGGAGGAGTGCGGGCTGGTCTTCTTCGGTCCGTTCGACGCTCTGCTGCTGCGGCTGCGGATGTCACTGGTCGTCGGCGTGGTGCTGTCCGCACCCGTGTGGCTGTACCAGCTGTGGCGGTTCGTGACCCCGGGCCTGTACCGCAACGAGCGACGCTGGGCCCTCAGCTTCACCTTCGCCGCGTCCGTGCTCTTCGCGATGGGCGTGCTGGTCGCTTTCTACACACTGCAGGCCGGACTGCGCCTGCTGCTGGCCGCGGGCGGGGACGCCGTGGTGCCGCTGCTGGAGGTGAACCGCTATCTCGGGTACGTGACCACGATGATCGTCGTCTTCGGGGTGTCGTTCCTGCTGCCGCTGTTCGTCATAGTCCTCAACCTCGCCGGAATACTGACCTACCGATCGGCCGCGCGCTGGCGTCGGCTGACCTGGTTCGTCCTGGTCGTGTTCGCCGCGTTCGCCACACCCAGCCAGGACCCCGTCACGATGATGCTGCTGGCCGGGCCCATGGTTGTGCTGTACGAGGCGGCGCTGCTGTTCGCGCGTGTCCACGACCGTCGCAAGGCCCGTCGCGCCCGGAAGGAAGGCGGTGGTGACGCGGACGCCGGGGATCTTCCCGACGACCTCCCCAGCACCGTCGCACCCGGCGCGCCCCTGCCGCGTGTGGAACCGGCGGAGCCGACACTCGCGACAGACCTGCTGGACGAGAGCCAGCGAGCCGAGTCGCCCTCCCGTTCGCAGAGCCCGGAAGACAGCCCGCCTCAGTAACCTGGCGTGGTGCATCACGCAGCGCCGGCCACCCATGAGGTAGTGATCGTCGTCAACCCCCGCGCGCGCAAAGGCCGGGGCCACGAGCTGATCGGTGAGGCTGTCGAGCGCCTTGTCGTGCGCGGTCTGCAGCCCGTCCTGGTCACCGGGTCCGGCCCGGCCGACGCGACCGAGCAGGCCCATCACCACTCCCGACGGGGTGTCCGTGCCGTGGTGGCAGCAGGGGGCGACGGCATGGTCCGGATCGTGGGTCAGGGCGTGGCGGGGACGTCGACTCCGTTCGGGGTTCTCCCGATCGGGACGGGCAACGACTACGTGCGCGCGCTCGGTCTGCCCACCGACCCGGTCGAGGCGGCCGATGTCATCGCCGACGGTCATGTCAGGCCCGTCGACGCGGGAAAGTCGGATGGCCAGTGGTGGCAGACGATCGCCTGTGCGGGATTCGACTCGCGGGTCAGCGAGCGAGCCAACACGATGGGGTGGCCGCGCGGACACCTGCGCTACGACCTCGCGACGGTGCTGGAGCTGGCGGCGATGCGCCCGTACCGCTTCCGGATGGTCGTCGACGGTCTGGACACCACCTTCGACGCGCTGTTCGTGGCGCTCGGAAACACGCATACCTACGGCGGGGGGATGAAGATCTGCCCGGACGCGTCCCCGTTCGACGGGCAGCTCAGCGTGACGGTCGTGGGACCCATGAGTCGCCTCACGTTTGCCCGGATGATGCCCAACGTCAAGACGAACCCCACGATGTCGCACCCGATGATCGCTCGCTTCCGTGCTCGCGAGCTGAGTCTCGAGCTTGCCGAGGAGGGGCCGGGAGGAGCTCACGGCAGGGGCAACCCGGACGAGCTGATCGCTTTCGCCGACGGTGACCCGATCGGTCCGCTACCGATGAGATTCGCCGTCGTACCGGGCGCGATCCAGCTGCTCTGCCCGCGTGATCCCGCCTAAACCATGCCTAGACCCGCTGGTCAGAAACGATCCGGCAGCCACCGTAGGCGGTGAGTCTCTCAGCGACTCACGCCCTACTGTTGGGATTGATCATGCACCGGCGGTCCTGGATCTGCGGGCAGTGCCCACGGGGTTAGCCTGAGTCGGTGGACAGCCCTGCCGACCGTGCGGCCGGACCAGGGGCCGAGTCCGCTGAGTTCGCTGAGTCTGCTGAGTCTGCTGGGGCCGGCCGGCCGCGACTCGACGTGACATCGACCCCGCTGCTCGCGGAGTTCGCTGCCGGGTACCCGTTCGAGTTCGACGACTACCAGATCCACGCGTGTCAGGCGCTGGAGTCGGGGTCGGGCGTCCTCCTGGCGGCTCCGACCGGAGCAGGGAAGACCGTCGTGGGGGAGTTCGCCACGTTCCTTGCCCTGCGCTCGGAGCGCAAGTGCTTCTACACGACGCCGATCAAAGCCCTGTCGAACCAGAAGTACTCCGACCTCGCGACCCGGTACGGAGCGGACCGCGTCGGCCTTCTCACCGGAGACAACACGATCAACGGGGCGGCTCCCGTCGTGGTCATGACCACCGAGGTGCTGCGCAACATGCTCTACACCGGCTCGCAGACACTGCGAGACCTCGGCTGGGTGGTCATGGACGAGGTGCACTTCCTCGCGGACCGGCTGCGCGGCGCCGTGTGGGAGGAGGTGATCATCCACCTTCCCGAGTCTGTGACGCTGGTGTCGCTGTCGGCCACGGTGAGCAACACCGAGGAGTTCGGCGACTGGCTGGTCACCGTACGTGGCCACACGGCGGTGGTGGTGGACGAGGTCCGGCCGGTGCCGCTCTGGCAGCACATGATGGTCGGCAGAGGACTGTACGACCTGTTCGACCCCTCGTCCGCCGCGCGACAGGGGGGCTCCGGTCCGCGCCCACAGGTGAACCCCGCGCTGGAGCGGGAGGTGCGGGAACGCATGCGGCGGGAGGATCTGGTCGGGCAGGTCCAGGGGAGAGACCGGACCCGGGGTCGGGGGACCGGTTCGCGCGACCCGCGACGCCGACCGCCGTCGAGACCGGATGTGGTCGGACGGCTGGAGCGGGAAGGACTGCTGCCCGCGATCTACTTCGTGTTCAGCCGAGCCGGCTGCGACGCCGCCGTACAACAGTGCCTGCGATCGGGCTTGCGACTCATCACCCAGCAGGAGAGCGCCCAGGTCAGAGAGATCGTGGACCGGCGGTGCGCGGCCATACCGTCGCAGGACCTCGCGGTGCTGCGGTTCTGGGAGTGGCGGGAAGCTCTCGAACGCGGGCTGGCTGCCCACCATGCCGGCATGCTGCCGACCTTCAAGGAAGTCGTGGAGGAGCTGTTCACCAAGGGCCTGGTACGGGCGGTCTTCGCGACCGAGACCCTGGCGCTGGGCATCAACATGCCGGCCCGCACCGTCGTGCTGGAACGCATGGTCAAGTGGAACGGAGAGGCGCACATGCCCGTGACAGCGGGCGAGTACACGCAGCTCACGGGAAGGGCGGGCCGTCGCGGAATCGACGTCGAGGGCCACGCCGTGGTCGTCTGGACGCCGGAGGTTGACCCGAAGCGCGTGGCAGGCCTGGCATCCACCCGTACCTATCCGCTGCGCTCGTCGTTTCGACCGTCGTACAACATGACCGTCAACCTCGTAGGTGCTGTCGGGCGGGAGAACGCCCGCACCCTGCTGGAGTCCTCGCTGGCGCAGTTCCAGGCTGATCGCGCGGTCGTCGGCCTGGCCCAGCAGGTCAAGCACAACCTCGCGGAGCTCGACGGGCTGACCGAGGCCATGGTGTGTCATCTCGGCGATTTCGCTGGCTACGCGCAGCTGAGGCAGGAGATCTCCGACCGTGAGGTTCGCCTGGCCCGGGAACGGAAGTCGCGCAGCCGTGCGGAGACCGTCGCCTCGCTGGAGCGGCTGCGCCCCGGCGACGTGATCCGGATACCGAGCGGTCGCCGGGCCGGTCCCGCCGTGGTCCTCGATCCGGGCCTGCAGACCGCCGGCGACCCACGTCCCCTGGTGCTCACCGAGCAGCGCTGGTCGGGCCGCTTGTCTCCATCCGACTTCTCCCGACCTGTCGAGGCGCTGTCCCGGCTGCGCGTCTCACGGCGGTTCAACCACCGCAACCCGAAAGAGCGCCGCGACCTGGCCAGCAGCCTGCGCAACCTGCAGCTGCCCCCGCGGTCGGCGGACCGGAGGCGAGGGAGGAGCCGCAGTGGCGCCTCAGATGACGAAGTTCTGACCCGGCTGCGGGACCAGTTGCGCGCTCACCCGTGTCACGGGTGTCCCGAGCGCGAGGAGCATGCGCGCTACGCGGAGCGGTGGATCCGGTTGCGCCGTGACACCGACGCCGTCGAGCGCAAGGTGCAGGGGCGTACTGCGTCGCTGGCCCGGACCTTCGACCGGGTGTGCGCCGTGCTCGACGAGCGTGGCTATCTCAGCGGCGACGCGTTGACCGAGGATGGCGTGGGGCTCTCGCGCATCTGGACCGAGAACGACCTTCTCACCGCAGAGTGCATCTCCGCCGGCATCTGGGACGGACTCTCCGCGGCCGAGCTGGCGTCGGCGGTGTCGGTACTGGTCTACGAGTCCAGGACGGGCATGGCCGCGGTGGAGATCCGTCGCCCCCCGGTACGACGAGCGGTACTGGAGACGCAGCGGCTGTGGAGCGAGCTGGCGGCTCAGGAGAGCGCGGCTGGCCTCTCCCTCACCCGGCGACCGGACAGCGGGTTCGCCGAGGTGGTGCTGCGCTGGGCCGACGGGCGCGACCTGGAGGAGTCCCTGGCCGCCGGGGCGGACGTGGACTCCGAGATCTCGGCCGGCGACTTCGTACGGTGGTCCCGACAGGTCGTCGACCTGTTGGACCAGATCGCGGTCGCGACCGCACGGGTGGAGCCGACGAGCCGGCTGTCGGCGACCGCGCGGTCATCGGTCGAGGCGGTCAGGCGCGGCGTGGTGGCCATGTCGCCGCTCGAGGACTAATCGAGGAACAGTCGAGGACTAGTCGTACGGCGTAGAGGGTTGGCGCTACCGGCTCGGCCCGCGGGGCAGGCGCAGGCCTGCTCAGGATTGCTCATGCTCCGGCTCCGGCAGCGGTATGACGCCTCGCTCCCGACGGACCGCGTCGGCGTAGGCGTACACCTGCTCCCGTGCCCAGTCCTCGTCGCGGCCGATCTCCGCCGCAAGGACGGACGCCGCATGCCGGGCATGGGGGAGGCCGGCGTCGCGGGCCCGCAGCGCGATGCGGGTACGGCGGGACAGGACGTCGTCGAGAGTCGCCGCGCCCTCCTCACGCGCCGCGTAGCGGACCTCCGCGAGGATGTGCGGGGCGTCCGGGGACAGCGCTTCGGCGTCTCCCGGGTTCTCCGTGACGAGACCGATCACCTCAGGTGCCGCGTCCCCGTGCTGGTGGGCGAGCATCTCGGAGGTGTCGGGAGACAGTCCGACGACCGCGCCCGCGGCGGCGGTATGGGCCAGGACGTCGTCGAAGGCACCCGTACATCCCAGCGGGAGGCGCTCGGTGCGGCACCGGGCACGCATGTTGTCCCGGGCCACCAGGAGGTCCACGGTCTCCTCCGCCATCCGGCGGTAGGTGGTGAGCTTGCCGCCGGTGATGGACAGCAGCCCGCCCGCTCCCTCGACGATCGTGTGGCGGCGGGAGAGGTCGCTCATGGAGCCGTCCTCTCCCTCGTCCGGCGGCTTGAGAAGCGGACGGACGCCCGCCCACGCGCCGACCACGTCCTCCGGCTTCAGCCCCACGTCGAATACCGCGTTGCCCGCCGCCAGCACGTAGTCCAGGTCGGACTCGGACACCGAGAGCTCGCCGAGGTTCCCGTCGTACTCGGTGTCCGTCGTACCGAGGATCGTCTGCCTGCCCCAGGGGATCGCGAACATCGCACGACCATCACCCTGCTTGCTGGGCAGCAGTACGGCTGCGTCGGTCAGCGGGAGCCGCTCCCGGGGCACGGTGACGTGCACGCCCTTCGAGGGCTGGACGGCGGGCCGGTGGTCGCGGTCGGCCATCCCCATGAGGTTGTCCACCCACACGCCGGTGGCGTTGACGATGTGGCGGCCTCGGATCTCGTACTCCTCGCCGGTGAGGCGGTCGGTCACGGAAACGCCCATGACCCGCTCGTCGGGCTGAGCCTGGGAGTCGCGGCGACGGCGCAGCCGGGGCGCGCCGCGGGTGCCGGCGGCGCGGGACGTACCCGGCGTCAGCTCCTGGGGCTTGCCCCAGAGCAGCCCGGTGGCCTCGGTGTAGGTCAGGACGACCGCTCCCAGGTGTCGGGCGGTCCGCAGGACGGCGAGGACCAGCCGGGCGTCGTCGGTTGCGCAGTCTCCGTAGAGGTAGGCGTACTCCATGCCCGCGTTCTCCAGGGCGGGAGCCAGCGCGATCGCCTCGCGGGCCGAGATCCGCTCGTGACGGCGGATGTTGCGCAGTCCCGCGAACACGTCGTACGTGGTCAGCCCGAGCCCGAGGATCTGACGGCGGGGAGTGTCCGGCCACACGGGGAAGACGAAGTCCATCGGGCGCACCAGGTGCGGAGCCAGACGCATGAGCAGCTGACGCTCGACGACACCTTCCCGGACCAGGGCAAACTCGTAGTGCTCCAGGTAGCGCAGACCACCGTGGATGAGCTTGGATGACTTGCTGGAGGTGCCGCTGGCCAGGTCTCCCATGTCCATGACCACCACCGACATGCCACGGCTCGCCGCGTCGAGCGCTACGCCGGCGCCGGTGGCCCCGGCCCCGATCACGATGAGGTCGACCACGGTGTCGGTCGCGTCGGCAACGTCGTCGCTTCGGTACCTGATGCTGAAGGGCCGCACATGATCAGACTATCTGCGACGCCGTGAACCGGCCCAAGGACCGACTGCCGTACCGCCGGTAGGCACCGGGTGTGCGACCAGGCTCACACCTCCGGGGCACCGGGCGGTGAGCATGATCGCATCGCCTCGCGCATGCGGTCGACCGACGACTCCAGCCCCCACCGCGCCGCCAGCTCCGCCAGCCTGTCCGGCGCCAGCGGACCGGAGGGGATGCGGTCGTCGTACGGGGGGAGCGGCACCGAGGTGACCGGCCGCACGACTGTCAGAGCCGCCTCGAGGTAGTCGCGCGACTGCGACACCGCGGTGCGGGCTCCGGCGGGGAAGCCCTCCGTGGTCCCGGCGTCGAGGGCGCGCAGCAGCCCTTCGACCGATCCGAACCGCGCGATCAGTGCTGCCGCGGTCTTCTCGCCCACGCGTGGCACACCGGGCAGACCGTCGCTGGGATCACCGCGGAGCGCAGCCATGTCCGCGTACGCGTGCGGCGGGACGCCGTACCGTTGCCGTACCTCTGCGGCGTCCACCACCGTCGCCTTGGCAACGCCGCGCCCGGTCCAGACCACGCGTACGGCGCCGCGGCCCGGCCCCGCCTCGTCGATCAGGGCATAGAGGTCGCGGTCCCCGGTCGCGACCAGCACGTCCTCGCCGGACTCCGCCGCCTGCCTGGCAGCCGTGGCTGCCACATCGTCCGCCTCGAAGCCGGGTGCACCGATCACGGCGAGCCCTAGCGCGGCGAGGATGTCGAGCAGAACCGGGACCTGCGCCTGCAGCTCGTCGGGCAGGTCCTCCCGACCGTCCGGGCGCAGCCGGTGGGCCTTGTAGCTCGGCACCGCCGCCACCCTGAACTCCGGGCGCCAGTCGATGTCCAGGCACGCGGCGTAGCGCTGCGGCCGGAGCCTGGTCAGCAGCGTTGCGGTCATGTCGAGGTAGCCGCGTACGGCGTTGACTGGCACTCCGTCAGGGGATCGAATCGAGGCGGGCACGCCGAAGTAGGCCCGCACGTACAGGCTCGCCGCGTCAGCAAGCAGCAGGGTCACGCTGCCACTGTAGGCGGGCAGTGCCTCAGCCCAGTCGATCAGGCCCAGCTCGATCAGGCCCAGCTCGGCGATCAGGCATGCTCAGTCGATCAGGCCCAGCTCGGCCAGCAGCTGCCAGTTCGCCGCGAGCGCAGCCTTCTTCGGGAACGGGTGGTCCAGGTTGGGGCTGACGGCGCGCATGTGCGACGGGAAGGGCGCGTACGCGATGTCCCAGTGGTGCCCGTGCAGCATCGCCACGTGGGTGGCCATCGGGATGTCGAGCCCGGCCTGCTGTTGTGTGAGCTGCATGTCGTTGTTCGCGTCGTACTTCGTCAGCGCGACCGTGTCGTTGAACTGGAAGTTGGGCACCTCGAGTGGAGTCGTGGAGCCACTCACCGTGAAGTACGGAATCCCGAGTCCGTCTAGTGTGTCCGCGCTGTCGGTGAGGAACTGCTCCCGGGTCGAGGTACGCAGGTCGTCGAACGCGCCGACGACGTCGTACTCGTCCACCCGCCGCAGCCCCGTCTTCTCGCTGACCATCGGGTTGACCGCGGCCAGCACCTGGTGCAGCTTGTCGGTGCTGCCCTTGATGTCCAGGCCCTTCACCTGCTCGTAGATGGTGTCAGCGGTGTAGGAGCCGCCGTTGGCGCCGGCCCAGGTGTAGACGGCTGCGATCCGGTCGGCGTACTCGGGGTGGTCGGCGAGGAACTGCAGGATGTCGGGCCCGCCCTTGCTGTAGCCGATCAGGAACACCTTGCCCGGCGGACGGGGATCCGTGATCGGCTGGTTGTCCGCGGTGAAGCCCTCCCCGCGGTCGAGCGCGGCCAGCAGGTCAGCCTCGTTCGCCCGGCTCCCCCGGAACGGATGCAGGTCCACCCGCAGGGTGGGCCACCCGCGCTCGGCCTCGAGCTGCGGTGCCTCGTCGAGGAAGGCGTGCGCGCCGGGGTGGAGAAGCCCCGTCAGCAGGCCCGGGCACAGCAGCAGGGTGGTGTTCTCGATCCGGTCGAACTGGGGAGGAGGCAGCTCTTCCTCCCACTCCCGGGCGGTGATGTCCTTGAGGAACCGCTGTGCCACCAGCTGCCGGGCGCCGCCCTTCTTCTTGGGGGTGGGTATGGGCAGCTGGGCGAGCAGCAGGTGCTTCTCAGCAGTGGCGACAGCGTTCGGGTCCGCCGCTGCCTCCTGCAGGAAGAGGTCCTTCCAGCGGCGGCTGAGCCATGCCTTGACCGCAGGATCGACCAGTACCCGCGGGTCGGCGGCAACCTGGTCGCGCAACCGTGCGATGAGGGTCTCGTACTGTCCCTGTTCCTCGAGGTCACGAATCTCGTTCACGGCGAGGACTGTAGCGGGGGGTCACAGCTGCGGCCACGTGAGGGTATTCGCGTCAAAACTTGTGCATCCAAGAGGGTGGCGGGCATCGAAGAGACGGTAAGCCCGGTCGCAGGGACAGGGCTGACACTCAGGGGAGGAACCCATGAAGCTCACGCACCGCATCGCCGCGCTGGCCGCCGGTACCGCGATGGCAGCCACCGGCGCTATCGCCGCCGCCCCGGCTGCGTCGGCAGCCGCTCCGCTGCCCGAGATCGAGCCGAACTCCCTCGCGGCGGTTCTCACCTCGGACGGAAACCAGTTCGACCGCAACTGGTACGACTTCGACATCGTGACCGAGGCGGCCATCGCGGTGCTGCACGAGAAGCCCGACTCACTCGTGAAGGTGCTCTTCGACGAGGACTTCGCCGCGACCGCGTTCATCCCCAACGACCGGGCCTTCCAGGTGCTGCTGTGGGACGTGGCCAAGAAGTGGGTCGGCAACGAGGCTGACGTCTTCGCCGGTGTCGCCTCGCTGGGTATCGACACCGTCGAGCAGGTGCTGCTCTACCACGTGGTGCCCGGCGCCACGATCGACAGCTCCGCCGCGCTCCAGGCGGACAATGCGGTGCTTACCACCGCGCAGGGCGGCACCATCACGGTTGACGTGCTGAGCGAGCGGTTCAAGCTGATCCGCCTCAAGGACGCCGACCGCAACGACTTCGACCCCTGGATCGTGCGCAGCAAGTTCGACATCAACAAGGGGAACCCCCAGATCGCGCACGGCATCGGCCTGGTGCTGCGGCCGGCCGACCTCTAGTCCACCGCTACCTCCAGTTCCACCTCGCACCACCCGATCGGGGTCCGGAGCGGCACTTCGCCCTCCGGGCCCCGCTCGCGTGTCCGGGGCCGTCGCAGCCTGTCGTACCGTGATCGCTGTGAGCGACACACGCGGCCGGCTGGTCCGAGCACAGCGCGCGGCGGCTGAGCGTGGCCTCGACGCCGTACTGGTCTCTCCGGGATCGGACCTGCGCTGGTTGACCGGACATCACCCGCCCCCGCTGGAGCGCCTCACCTGCCTGGTGGTGCCCTCATCGGGGCGAGCCAGCCTCGTGGTCCCGGCACTGGAGGGCCCGGAGGCACAGGCCTGTGACGCCGTCCGGGAGGGCGGGGTGCACCTGGCGACCTGGCAGGAGACAGACGACCCGTTCCAGCTGGTCGGGGCGCTTCTGGAGGGTGCCCTGGGCCGTGCGCCGGCCCGCGTCGCCGTCTCCGATCGGATGTGGGCGGCGCACATCGCAAGGCTCGCGGCAGCGCTGGGGGGCGCGGACTGGCGGACCGCGGGCGCGCTCCTGGCAGATCTGCGGGTGGTCAAGGACGCCGCGGAGGTCCAGGCGCTGCGGGAGGCGGCAGCTGCCATCGACCGGGTCCATGCGCGCATGGGGGAGTGGCTGCGTCCTGGCCGTACCGAACGGGAGGTGGGGGCCGACGTGGGCCGGGCCATCACCGACGAGGGTCACGAGCGCGTCAACTTCGTGATCGTGGGATCGGGCCCCAACGGTGCCAGTCCCCATGCCTCGGTGACCGACCGGGTGCTGCGTCCCGGAGACCCGGTCGTGGTCGACATCGGCGGCACCATGCCTTCGGGATACTGCTCGGACTGCACGCGGACGTACGTGGTCCCCTCATCTGCCGGCGCGCCACAGCAGGCCGAGGTGGATGAGGCGTTCAGCCGCATGTACGCGGTGCTGCGCCGGGCGCAGCAGGCCGGCCTCGACGCGGTCAGACCGGGCGTACGCGCCGAGTCCGTGGACCACGCCGCCCGATCCGTCATCGACGCTGCCGGCTACGGGTCCTACTTCATCCACCGGACCGGGCACGGCATAGGCCTCGACGAGCACGAGGAGCCCTGGATCGTGACCGGTGACGAGACGCTCCTCGAACCGGGCATGGCCTTCAGCGTCGAGCCCGGCATCTACCTACCAGGGCGCTTCGGCGCTCGCATCGAGGACATCGTGGTGGTCACCGACTCGGGCGTCGAGGTGCTTGACACCGCGGACCGGTCCCGGCTCGCTCCCTGACGCCGGCTCAGCGGCCGGGTCCGAGGCTCGATCGGGGGCCGGTCCGGGGTCTCGTCCCGGGCTAGCCTGCGGGCTGGTCGTCAGGATGGTCCAGGAGTCGTTCGAGATCCTCCACGCGCTGCTCCATCGCTTCGCGGTCCTCCTCGTCGATGGGCCCGAAGAACCGCTCGGCCTTCTCTCCCACCCCGCGGATGGTCTTGAAGTCGACGTAGGCTCCCATCACGGTTCCCAGCAGGACCGGGAACCACATCTTCCAGTCCCGGAACGGCGTTCCCTCCTCGGCCTCGGGCATGGTCAGCAGCGCGATCCGGACCGGGACCTGGCCCTTCATGGTGAGGGCGGCGGGCAGCGGAGCGTTGGCCAGAGCCGCGGCCCGCTCCTCGGGCTTGAGGGGCAGGGGTGCGGTGACGTGATGGGTCAGGTCATCCGGCGCCGTGAGGGTCTCCAGCAGCCACCGTCGGGCCTCGGTCGCATCGGCGGGCCGGTACCCGTGCAGCGCGGCGGTGGTCAGCACGAGGTCGATGCTGGACACGCTTGCCCCGGCCATGTCCCCGACGATCATCACCAGGCGACCCATGCCGCTGCCCCCGGGCATCAGCATGACCGCGCCCACGGCCGCGCCGAGGGCTCCGTTGAGCTTCGCCTTGCGCTCGGTGAGCACCTTCACCCGCTCGGAGGCGGTCGCGTTCGGGTGCGCCGCCTCCAGGCTCGTCGCGGCCTGCGTCGCGCTGTCGATGCGCGTGGCGAGGTAGGACTCCAACATCTGGTTCGCGTAGGCGCCTGCCTGCGTGCCGAGGGTGCGCAGTGAGTCGAGTGCGGACATGGGCTTCACCCTAGTGGGTTCCCGGCCCAATCGACGTCCGGCGCCTGAGACATCACGACCATGGCCGACACTGGGTTCGTGGGGACGCAGCTGTTGCTCAACGGTCGGGTCTACGCGGAGGCTGCTCCGCGGGCGGGGGCCCTGCTGGTGGCGGGGGACACCATCGCGTGGGTCGGTGCGACCGACACCGCCCGGACCCTGGATGCGGACACCGTGGTGGACCTGCAGGGTGCGCTGGTGACGCCCGCGTTCGTGGACGCCTACGTGGACGTAGACGGGATAGCGATCCGGGACGGGTACGACAGGGCCACTGTTCTCGCGCAGGCCGCGTCGCTGGGCGTGGCCTGCCTGCAGGACGTGAGTACGGGAGGCGACGGGGTCTTCCCGGCCACCGCACCGACCGCACCGCCCGCACCGACCCCCGCACCGACCGGGTCCGCTCAGGTGCCGACGGCCTCGCCGATCGTCATCGTGATCCCTCGGCCCGGCTCCGCAACGAGGCGGCCTGACTACGCGGCCACGGTACGAGCGGGAGGTCAGCCGTTCCTCGCCGTCGATGGGCCTGCCGACGTCGTGGCTGCCGCCTACAGCCTGGAAGCGACCGCCCGCAGTGTCGGCGCGGACCGTCTGATCGCGGCCACCCCCCGGATCGAGGGGCTGGTACGGGCGCCGGGGGCAGCTGCGCTGACATACGAGCGTCTCGCGGGCTGCGGCGCTGTCGTCGTGACTCCCGGAGGGTCCATCCGTCGGCGCGGAGCCACCTCTCGCACGCGGGCCGAGGGCACCGACCTGGCGGGCCTGGCGAGTGCTGGGGTCCCACTGGCGCTGGGGTCCTGGCAGGGCACGACGACGGAGGATCCGCCCGAGACGGGCGGGGCGGCCAGCGGGTACCACCGTTCCCCGTGGTCCACGGTGTGGGCGGCGGCCAACCGGCGCACAGCCAGGAGTGACAGTTCCAGTGACGGCCCCAACGAGGGTGACCGTGAGGGTGACGGCGAGGTTGACGGTGCGGGTGACGGCGTGAGCGTTCGCGCTGCCTTCCGTGCCCACACGGTCGGGGGATGGCGCGCGGCGCGCCGCACCGGCGTCGGCAGACTCGAGCCGGGCGCGCCTGCGACGTACGCCGTCTGGCAGGCCGGCGCCGTGGTCGTGGCAGCCCCCGACGGTCGTATCCAGCGGTGGAGCACCGACCCCAGGTCCGCTGTTCCCGGCCTGCCGGACCTGAGCCTGCAGGAGGGGCCGCCCCGCTGCCTGCGGACTGTCGTCGGGGGAATGGTGATCTATGACGACTTCGGTGGTCTGTGACGGCACCGGTGGTCTGTGACGGCACCGGGGACGAGGCGCGCGGGACCCCGGCCCACTATCACGGGGCCTCCGTGCTGGGGCTCCCCGGGGGGCCTCGAGGCCGCTCCGGGGACGTCGCTATGTTGCCTCGCAGCCGACCGACTCCCACTCCGGTCGGTGTGACGGTTGAGCGACTGACCATTAGATAACGTGCGGTACGGGCCTGTGCAGGCTCGGCCCGTACGGACCGAAGGGACAGTTGTCGCATCCGTCAGGCACTCTGGTTCCGTGACGCCTGCGGACCCCATCAGGGTGGAGGCGTCGGGTGTGACGACCAGCCAGCCGTCACACCCGGCGCCTCCCGCCCCCGCCACGGCCACCGACAGGGCCACCGACAGGGCCCCCGACAGGGCCCCCGACAGGGCCCCCGACACAGCCGCTGCCGAGGCGGCACGGGGCACGGGGCACTCCGCAGCCACCGCGTCAGCGGCCACCCACTCGGCGGCCCCGCTGCACTGGGACGTCGAGACCCTCGTACGGTTCTGCGCCGCCGCCGCGGCAGGCGTGCTGCTGTGGCTGGCCTTCGCGCCCGCGGACGTGTGGTGGGCGGGGGTGCTGGGGGTGGCCACCCTCGTGCTGGTCGTCCGGGGGCGCACCGTCGTCGGGGCAGCACTGCTGGGGTACGCCGCAGGGGTGGTGTTCTACCTTCCCCTGCTGAGCTGGGTCGGTGAAGCGGTGGGCCGCCTGCCGTGGTGGGTTCTCGGCGCCGCCTGCGGGCTGTGGCTGGCCATTCTGGGGTCGCTGCTCGCGCTGGTGCAGCGACTGCGGTGGTGGCCGGTTGCCGTGCCCGCGGTATGGGTGGGCCTGGAGGCGATCGCGGCCCGGTGGCCCTTCGGGGGCTTCCCGTGGGGCCGGCTGGGCTTCGGACAGACCGACGGACCACTGCTGGACCTCGCGTCGCTGGGCGGGTCGCCTCTGGTCTCCTTCGCGACCGCCCTGGCGGGATCGCTGTTGGCCGCGGCCGTGACGCTGCCACGGACCAGAGGGCGGGCCGCCGCGCTGGCCGCGGGGGTGGCGGTGCTCGCGCTGGGAGGGCTGGTTCCGGGGTGGCTCGGCGCGACCGACCTCGGCCAGCCAGGCGGCACGGCCACGGTGGCGATCGTGCAGGGCAACGTCCCGCAGCTGGGTCTAGAGTTCAACGACCGTGCCTACGCCGTGCTCGAGAACCACGTCGAGGCCACCGAGCAGCTCGCGGAGCAGGTCCGGGCCGGCGAGGCCCCTCAGCCGGACTTCGTGCTCTGGCCCGAGAACTCCGTCGACGTGGACCCGTTCACTCGCGAGCGGTCCCGTCTGCTGCTCGACCGCGCCGCCGCGGCGATCGGAGTGCCACTGGTGGTCGGCGCGATCCTGGACGGCCCGGGGGAGGACGAGCGGCGCAACGCCTCGATCGTGTGGGATCCGGTGGGGGGCGCCGGGGAGGTCTATATCAAGCGCAAGCCCGCCCCGTTCTCCGAGTACATTCCGCTGCGTCCGCTGGCCGAGCGGATCTCCGACAAGACGGACCTGGTACGGCGGGACATGGTGGCGGGCGACGAGCCCGGCGTGCTCACGGCCGGACCCGCGGTCCTCGGGGTGACGATCTGCTACGAGCTGGCCTTCGACGAGCTGGTCAGAGACGTGGTGCAGGGCGGCGCGCAGGTGCTCGCGCTGCAGAACAACAGCGCGACCTTCGGGTTCACCGCGGAGAGCGCACAGCAGCTCGCCCAGGCGCAGCTGCGTGCCGTCGAGCACGGACGGACCGCACTGGCGTCGACCACGAGCGGAATCAGCGCGGTCGTCGCTCCGGACGGAACCGTCGAGCAGCGTACGGAGATCTTCACCGCCGAGACGCTGATCGCCGAGGTGCCGCTGCTGGAGTCCCGGACGGTGGCGACCCGGGTGGGGTCGTGGCCGGAGGCAGCTCTCGCCGTACTGGGTGTGGTGGCGCTGCTGCTCGTCGTGCTCCGGAGCAGATCCGGACGGGGGACGCAGAGATGAGAGCGGAGGCGGCTTCCCACGCCGGTTCGGTGCCTGAGACGATGCCGCGCGTGCACCCACTCGGCCGCATCCTCGTCGTGACTCCGACGTACAACGAGGCACACACGGTCGCCGCGCACGTCACCGACGTCCGACGGTGCGCACCGGAGGTGGACGTGCTCGTCGTGGACGACAGCAGCCCGGACGGCACGGGGACGATCGCCGACCGCCTGGCAGCGGCGGACCCGCAGGTCCACGTACTGCACCGGCCGGTACGCGAGGGGCTGGGACCGGCGTACGTGGCCGGTTTCACGTGGGCCCTCGACCGCGGCTACGACACGGTCGTGGAGATGGACGCCGACGGCAGCCACCTCGCCTCCGACCTTCCGCGCCTGCTCTCGGCGGCCCGGGGGTACGGGCTGGTCATCGGGTCGCGATGGGTCGCCGGGGGAGAGGTGCGACGCTGGTCGCTGGCGCGGATCACGCTCTCCCGGCTGGGAAACGCCTATACCCGGGCACTGCTGGGGCTGCCCGTCCATGACTCCACCGCGGGCTTTCGCGTCTACCGGGCCGAGCTGCTGACAGCGATCGACTACGCCAACCTGTCCTCGCACGGCTACAGCTTCCAGGTCGAAGGGGCCTGGCGCGCGTGGCGCCATGGGGCAGGCATCGTCGAGGTGCCCACCACCTTCGAGGAACGGCACGAGGGTACGAGCAAGATGACCTACAGCATCGTCCTGGAGGCGGCACGCCGAGTCACACAGTGGGGTGTGCGTCAGCGTGCTGCCGCGATGGCGGATCGCCTGTCCCAGCCCCGGCGATCCAGAGAGGCGTAGTCGACGTGTGCCTGCTGCTGCTTCTGGTAGCGATCGTGCTGCCCATCGCCGAGTACGTCGTCGCCTCCGCTGTCGCCGACCAGGTCGGCTGGGGGGTCACCCTGGCGGCACTGCTGGGACTGATGCTGATCGGTTCGCTCGTGATTCGGGGACCCCAGCGGTGGGCCTGGCGCGAGGCGGGCCGGGCGGCTCAGGGCGGCCCGCCGGTCGCCGAGCTCACCGCCCGGGCGCTGGTTCTGGGCCTGTCCGGTGGTCTGCTGATCTTCCCAGGGTTCCTGACCGCCGCGGTCGGTCTGATCCTGCTGCTGCCGCCGGTCAACCGCGGGATCGCCCGCTACCTGGCGCGCCGGTTCCGTGAGCAGGTCGCGGCCGCGGGTGCGACCCCGCCGGGGGCAGCCGGGTACTGGAGGATGACGACCGTCCGCAGGGTCCGGACCGAAGGCCCCACCGTGGTCGAGGGCAGCGTCGTGCGTGCCGATGAGCCGGAGGAGTCGACGACATCGGGCGAGCGCCGGGGGAGTCCGCCGGCGGGCGAGATCACCGCCGGTGGCGAGATCATCGATGCCGAGGTCGTAGAGGAGGGGCCTGAGCAGCCCGGGCAGCCCGGGCAGCCTGGACCAGAGAAGGGCGACCGACCCCCGGCCGACTAGGCCGAATTGGGGGACTAGGCCGACTCGGCCGACTAGGCCGACTCGGCCCGGCCTCCCCGAATCTCCGTCAGGCGCTCGGAAAGGACCTCCTCGAGCTCGTCGAGCGAGCGGCGCTCGAGAAGCATGTCCCAGTGCGTGCGCACGGGCCGCACCTTCTTCTTGTCGGGCTCGCCGCCCGCTACGGCCCGAGCGATGGCGCCCTT
Source organism: uncultured Actinomycetota bacterium (assembly GCA_963752715.1). Taxonomy (GTDB): domain Bacteria; phylum Actinomycetota; class Actinomycetes; order Mycobacteriales; family CAVVZQ01; genus CAVVZQ01. The sequence goes on from CAVVZQ010000002.1 coordinate 145,131, forward strand.
GGCGCCGGCCTTGCCGCAGCACTGGGCAGGCGGGCACTCCCACGCCGCGGGAGGCTCGGCACCCTCGGCGAACGGCACGGAGAACCGGTGCCCGTACGGGCACTCGTACTCGACGAACTGCTTGCGGGCAAGGTCGGTGTCCCGGTCGGTCTCGTAGCTGGTCGATCCCAGCCTGGTCCCGCGCAGTGTCCGCTCACCCATGAAACCCGGTCTCCTTGCATCCGCACCGAGGCGCACTTCGCCCCTACGAAAGACCCAACGTCGTCTGCGCCAGGATGATTCCCGACACGGCCCACCGACGACGCGTCTGCGCAGGGTCGTGATCCAGGATGGGATGTATGCCGGAGAGTGCACGAGTCGTCACAGCATTCGTTGGAGTGGGACGCGCCGTCATGGGCGCCAGTCTGATCGCCCGCCCTCGGAACCTGGCCACGACGCTGGGCGTCGACACCGCCTCGGCCGCCCGCACGGACTTCGAGGCGCGACTGCTCGGCGTCCGGGACGTGGCCCTGGGGCTGGGGGCGGCGTTCGCCGCGGGGACCGGCGCTCCGGTCCGTACCTGGCTGCTCGCCCAGGCGCTCTCCGACGCGGCGGACTGCGTCGTGTTCCTCTCCGGTGCGGCGTCGGGACGGTTCGCGCCGCTGGGCGGGTACGGAATCGGGGTGTTCGCGGGCTCGGGTGCCGTCGCAGAGGCCGCCCTGGCGGCGCGGGTCAGCGCCTGAGCCTCACAGCCGCTCCCCGTCCACGATGTGCGCGAACGCGCGGTGGCCCTCGCCGGTGCACGGGTCGTGGTCCAGCCGCCGCCGCACCCACGCCGAGGCCACCAGCGCCGCGCGGGCGTCCCCGGCGGCTGTGTCGTGCTGAGCCTGCTCGATCAGGGCCGTGGCGGCCAGCAGGTGTGCCATCCGCAGCGCGAGCTCCCGGGCACCTGCCTGTGCCTGCCCGGCGGGTGCCTGCAGGGCCGCCCGGGCGTCGGCCGCCACCTCGTCGCGGATCGGCCTGGCCTGCGCCGCCACCGGCCCGAGCCACGGGTCACCGGATTCTTCCGCGGTGTCCAGGGCGGCGTCCACCCTGGCGAGGTACGGCTCGAGCACCGCGTCGCGGTGCAGCGCCCGCAGCACGTCGAGGGAGAGCACGTTGGTCGTGCCCTCCCAGATCGGCAGCACCTGCGAGTCCCGCAGCAGCCGCGGCATCCCGGTGTCCTCGATGTAGCCGTTGCCTCCGAACGCCTCCACGTACTCGCTGGCGCTGGCCACGGCGAGCTTGCCGGTGGACAGCTTGGCCAGGGTGGCGGCGAAGCGCAGCAGCCGCACCTCGTCGGGGGCGTCGGCGTGCTCACCGGCCACCCGGTGACCGCCCGCGGCCTCGACGCGGCCGAGCAGGTCGAAGCACATCAGGGTGAGGTGGAAGGCCGCCTCGGCGTCGACCGCGAGCCAGGCGAGGGTCTCCCGGTGCAGCGGCTGCTGCCACAGCGGCGCGCCGAACGCCTCCCGCGAGCCGGCGAAGGCGCGCGCGTAGGCCAGGCCGCGCCGCATGTTCCCGGCGGCAGCCGCGCTGTTGTGGAGCCGGGTCACCTGCACCAGCCGCATCATGCGGGTGATGCCCGAGGTGTGGGGGTCGCCCAGCGGCCAGGCGGCCGCCCCGTCCAGCCCCACCTCGGCGCTCGGCAACGCCCGCGTGCCGAGCTTGTCCTTGAGACGGTGCAGGGTCAGTCCCGGGGCGGTGTCCCGCGGGCCGGTGGCCGACCCGGCGAGCGGTGAGTCCACGGCGTACCGGGGGATGACCCAGCACACCAGACCCTTCGTCCCCGCGGGGGCACCCTCGGGCCGGGCGAGTGCCACGCTCATGGCGCTGTCCGCGGCCGAGCAGAACCACTTCTCCCCGTACAGGCGCCAGGTCTCGCCCTCGCGCCGGGCTGAGGTGCTGGCCCGGCCCACGTCGCTGCCGCCCTCGGTCTCCGTCATCCACTGGCCGCTCACGGCCGCGGTCGCGGGGTCGCGGGAGAGCAGCCGGGGGAGCCATCGGGCGCGCAGGTCGGCGTCCACGTCCGGCTCGGAGAGCAGCAGTGCGGCGCCGTCGCTCATGGCCACCGGACAGCTGAAGGTGGCCGACTCCGGCCCGTACAGGTGCAGCAGGGCCAGCTGAACCACGCGGGCGCCGGCGCCCCAGGTCTCCCGGGCCTCCGTCTCGTACGGCAGCGACACCACGCCGTGCCGGGCGGCCGCCTCCCGCTGCCGCTCCCAGCCCCACGGTGTCTCGATCCGGTCCACCCGGGCACCCCAGGCGTCGTAGGCGACCAGCTCCGGTGGGTGGGACTCGGCCTGCCGGTGCGCCTCGCGCAGCTGATGCGCCACGTCCTCCGAGAGCGACTCGAGCATCGGGGCGGCGGCCTTGTGGCCGACCTCGCCCAGACTGCGGTCCAGTGCGCGGCGCAGCACGAAGTCGGAGGTGTAGACGTCGTCGATGTCGGGGACGTGCTGCACGAAGCGAGGCATGCCCGCAGTCTGCCAGCAACCCCTGACCCTGTCGGGGACCTCCGGTGCGATAGGTTCACGCCGATCAGTCTGGATTCGAACAGCTCGACAGGAAGGGTGGCACAGCCATGAAGGACGGCCTGTTCTCACCGGTCAACCCGAGTGAAACCGCTGTCGACCTACAGCCGTTCAAGCACCGCAAGGGCATGATCATCGGGGCGGGCCAGGTCGGCATGGCGTGCGCCTACTCGATCATGATCCAGCGCCTGTTCAGCGAGCTTGTCCTGGTGGACATGAACAAGGAGAAGCTCGAGGGCGAGGTCATGGACCTCGCTCACGGCGAGGTGTTCGCCGGTCCCACCCACGTACGGGCCGGAGAGATCGCCGACGGAGCCGGCTCGCACATCGTGGTCGTCACGGCGGGAGCGGCGCAGCGACCCGGGGAGACCCGTCTCGACCTGGTGCAGCGCAACGTCGGCATCTTCAAGTCGCTCATCCCCCAGATCGTGGAGGCCTGCCCGGACGCGATCATCCTCATCGTCAGCAACCCGGTCGACGTGCTCACCTACGCGGCGCAGAAGATCTCCGGCCTGCCGCCCTCCCGCGTGATCGGGTCCGGCTGCGTGCTGGACACCGGCCGGTTCCGCCAGGTGCTGGGCCGGGAGTTCGGCCTGGACCCGCGCAGCGTGCACGCCTACATCCTGGGCGAGCACGGCGACAGCGAGTTCGCGTTCTGGTCCGGTGCGACGATCGCGGGCACGCCGTTGGTCAACGGCGGCTGGGAGGGTTCGCCCTTCGAGGACGACCCGCGCCTGGAGGAGATCGTCAACGAGGTCCGCACCGCGGCCTACGAGATCATCCAGCGCAAGGGCTACACCTCCTGGGCGGTCGGGCTGGCGGTCACCGAGATCGTCAGTGCGATCCTGTCCAACCAGAACCGGGTGCTGACCGTGAGCACGCTGCTGGACGGCGAGCTGGGCGTCTCCGACGTGTGCCTGTCGCTGCCGGCTGTGGTGAACCGTCAGGGTGCGGAGCGCTTCATCACCACCCGCCTCTCCGACCTGGAGCAGGAGCGGCTGGAGCACTCGGCGAACACGCTGAAGGAGATCATCTCCGGTATCACGTGGTAGCGGCCGACGGCGCGGACGGCGCGAGGCGCACCCGGGCCAGCAGCACCAGCCCGCCCACGAAGAAGACCGCCAGGATCGCCATGCCCAGCCGGTAGCTGCCGGTGAGCTGGAACAGCAGCCCGAAGATCAGGGGCCCGAGCCAGGCGGTGCCGCGGTCCCCGAGCTGGTACAGGCTGAACCACTCGGTCTCCTGTCCCGAGGGGATCAGCCGGGCGTAGACCGAGCGGGACAGCGCCTGCGTGGCGCCCACGATGAAGCCGCCCACCGCTGCGGCGGAGAAGAAGGCCGGGACCGAGCCGGCTGGAGCTACCGCAGCCGCCAGAACGACGGCGGTCCAGGCCACGAGCATGCCTGCGATGGTGCGCTGCGGACCGAACCGTGCCGCGACCCGCACCATCGCCAGGGAGCCGACGAAGGCCAGCACCATGAGGGCGGTGATGGCGGGGAGCATCCGGGTCCGGTCGAACCCGAGCTCCTCGATGGCGTAGAGCGCAATGACCGCGAACACCGTCTGGACGCCCTGGTTGTAGAAGAGGTAGGCGAGCAGGAAGCGCAGCATTTTCGAGTCATGTCGGGCCTGCCGGAGGCTGGCACGGAGCTGCTGGTGCCCGGCCGAGAACAGGTTCCCGGTGTGGGGTACGGCGGGCCACGGCACGCTTCGCAGGGCGCGCACCGTGACCAGTGTGAAGCCGGCCCACCACAGGCCCGCGAAGACGAAGGCGAAGCGCACCGCCGTGGACTCGGAGATGCCCAGGGTGTCGCGGCCCGCTTCGACGGCGAGACCCACCGCGAGCACGATCCCGCCGCCCACGTAGCCCAGGGCCCATCCGCGGGAGGAGACCCCGTCGGACTCCTCGAACGTGGCGATGCGGGGGAGGAAGGCGTTGTAGACGGCATAGCTGGTGGTGAGCGCCACGCTGCTGGCGACCAGCAGGACGACCGCCAGCATCCACAGGTGTGCGGTCACGAGCGCGAGCGAGATCGTTGCCAGCGCTCCGAGAGAGGCGATGACCCACAGCGCCATGACCGCCCGTCCCGTTATGTCAACCCATGCGCCGAGGCCGGGAAGCACCACGGCCGTGCACACGACGGCCAGAGCGACAGCGAAGGGGAACACCGCGCCCGGACGCAGCCCCAGACCCAGCACCGTGACGGTCTGGTCCGGTCCGGCGCGAGCTTTGGCGAGGTCGGTCAGGAAGGGGCCGAGGAACACCGCGATGACCGCAGTGGCGTAGGCGCTGCTGGCCCAGTCGTATACGTACCAGCCACGCTGCCACCGCAGGCGGGTGAACCGAGACGCCGCGCCCGGGGTGTCCGGCAAGGACCCCGGATCCGGCGCGGGATGCGCGGAAGGGGTCATTCCGGTGACGCTACCGGCTTGTCCGGGGTCGCGCGCGAGGCCGCGCAGCCTCGCGGACAACGGCGGCCCGCCACTGAGGTGGCCGGCCTGAGGCAGCCCGGAGCCGCTCTCCCGGTTACGCCGATAAGGCACATTATGTTAGGTAGTGACGACGGGGCCGGAGGGGTCCTCCCCACGTGACCCCACCACAGGCGTGACCCCACCACAGGCCCGGCAGCACGTGCCCCGGCAGGAGGCACACCGGCGTAGACAACACCGGCAGCAGGTGTCACCGGACGCTACGACGGCCTCGCTCGAAGGATGACCGTCGACCCCTCGCTCAGCGCGAGACCCTCCGACGCGCGGCCACCGGTGACGGCGAGCTGAACCCAGCCTGCGGAGTCCTCCATGATCGCCAGGCTTCCGGCCGCCACATCGCCGAACGTTCCGGCCGCGGGCACTCGTACGGTCCTGCCGTCGGGTAGCCGCAGCTCCGCCTCGGCGGTGGGCCCCTCCGGCCGGCCGGCGCCCGGGGGCAGAACACCGGACGTGACGAGCTCGTGCCAGCTCAGCGCGAGCTGCACGTTGCCGAAGGAGTCCACGGCGGTCACCGCCACGCGTACCGACCCCTCGCCCAGCTCACGAACCGGCGGTGCCAGCACCACGAGGCTGTCCGGGTCGATGCCCGGTCCCAGTCGTTCCACCGGGGTGCCGACGGCCAGAAGCGCTGCCGCGGGGGCGAAGATGTCGCGGCCGTGGAAGGTGCGCGAGACAGCGACCGCGGTTCTCGCAGCCGAGGCGGTGGTCTCCCTGGACGCGGGAGCCTCGACGGACACGGCGGTCCGTACTCCGCCCAGCCGCAGCGCAGCCTCCATGAGCAGCCCGTTGTCCGGACCCACGAGGGCCGAGCCGTCCGTCGTGCCGAGCGCCACCGCGCGGCGGGCGGTGCCGACTCCCGGGTCGACGACAGCGAGATGCACGGCCCGAGGGAAGTACGGTGCTGCCTCGGCGAGCACCCGAGCGCCCCGCAGGACGTCCCCCCGGGGCACCTCGTGGGTGATGTCCACGATCTGGGCCGTGGACGCCCCGGTGAGTACGACGCCTTTGCAGACCGCGACGAAAGCATCCCGGGTGCCGTAGTCGGTCGTGAAGGTGACGACCGCGGGACGCGCCCCCACGCTCAGGCTCGGCCCTCGAACAGGCCAGCCACGGCCGCAGCTTCCATGATGCTGTTGGGCTCGTACGGGCAGCGCCACATGCCACCGTGGTTGGCACCCATGACGAAGAGGTCCAGCGGATGCTCCAGGGGCACGTCGGAGTGCGCGGTGGAGTGCGGGTTGCGCAGGTCGTGGACCAGCATCCCGGCCATCAGGGCGTTGGACGTGGGCGGGTCGAACACCTCGAGGCCGAAGCGCTTCATCCCGCCGTAGGCCAGCGCGAAGGCGCGGTTCTTGACCACCGACCGGGTACGGGTGGGGGGCGCGATGTTGATCGAGGCGGTCGCCCCCTCCGAGCGCGCCACCGAGGCCCGCCACCGCTGCATGCGCTTGGCCAGCGCGTAGTTGGGTCCCTGGCGCGGCACCAGGTTGTCCGCGACACCGTAGGGCACCCCGTGCGTGTCGTAGGCGGCGTGCTTGTAGTGGGGCTCGAACACCCGGCCACCGCTGACCGCTCCGACCGGCTTCTCGAAGATCCCCGGCACCGTACGGTCGGCGTAGCGGCGGCGCGCGTCGGAGACCGCGTCCCAGGGGACGCTGAACACGTCGGTGGGGGTGGCGAGGAACGCCAGGGTCAGGTGCCCGTGGCGGCGCTGCAGGTCAGTCATGACCGCGTCGATGGCCACGGAGACCCGGACGTGGGTGCCACCGTCGGCGTAGACGTAGTTGCCCACGGTCAGCGGGCCCTCGGCCTCGGCCAGCCAGGTCCGCACCTCGGGCGCCTGCGTGATCAGGTCCGCACCGGCGATTCCGACCAGGGTCGCGTCGTCGTCGGGCCCGGTTGACTCGCGCCCGGCCATCGGGTGGATCAGTGGCACGGGAACGGTGATCGACCCTCTCCCCCTGCGGGCATGCGTCAGGATCCGGCCCCACCGCTCCTCGCCCGGCAGGTCCACGGCGAGCACCTTCGCTCCCCACTGGCACAGCTGCTGGTACGGGCCCATCTCGGAGCCCGCGCCCAGCACGGCGACCGTCTGGTCGTCGAGGTCGAGCCAGTCGCGGTTGCGCATGACCAGTCGCAGCGACTCCGCGAGGCTGGGCTCGACGATGCCGCCGTCCACCCAGGCGTCGAGCTGCGCGCGCAGGCCGTCCCCGCGCAGCACCCGACCGCGGTACGGAACGGCGAACTCGGGTACCGGTCCCCGGGAGCGGCCCCGGACCGTCACCGCTCCGAGCGTGGGCTCGGTATGGGTGCTCATCGCCTGCGCGATGGTCGTCGTCCGCCCGTCCCGCCCGAACTGCATGCGCGAGAGCAGCGAAGCCAGCCCGTCGCGGGAGATCGTCATGGCGTTCTCCTCGGAGCGGATGCCGATCTCGACCAGCTGCACGATGTGCTCGATGTACTTGTTGCGCCAGTCCCGCTCGTTGTCGATGTGTGCCGCCACGTCCGGGTCGACGGCGCGGACCGCGTCGGCGAAGACCGAGCGGTTCACCACGAGGGTGCTCGACGTGCCGTCGGGTCCGGCCGGGAACACCACACCCTCCCGCAACGGAGCGCCGGTCGTGACCGGCTCGCCCTTCTCCGCCATCGATCCTCCTCGTCTGCCCTCCGTGGGAACAGTAGGTACGCTACTGCTAAGAAGGTCGCAGGACCTACCGGGGCGACAAACGACACAGGCAGCGTGCACCGGGTGCAGGAGGTGAAGGCACAATGCTCGACGAGGAACTGCACCAGCGCATCAACGCCCTGGCGGCAGAGGAGCACCAGCTCATCAGTGCCCATCGCGACGGCCACGGGCTCACCGACGAGGAGCGCATCCGACTGCGTCGACTGGAGGTCTCGCTGGACCGCGCCTGGGACCTGCTGCGGCAGCGGGCGGCACGCCGGTCGGCGGGGCTGGACCCCGACGGCGCTGTGGAGCGCGACGGCGCAACGGTCGAGAACTACCTCAGCTGAAGGTCTGAGGCCATCACTTCCGCTGCCTCTCCCCCGCCCCCCGGTGACCCGCTCACGACCGGTACGTCCGGGTCCTCCGCGCGCCACGCGCACCTGACGCCTACCGCGGTGGTGGACATCGACGGAGTGGTCGCAGACGTCCGCCACCGACTGCACCACCTCGAGCGCCGCTACAAGGACTGGCACGCCTTCTTCTCCGCCGCCGACCGCGACCCGCCCCATCCCGAAGGCCTCGCCGTGGTCCGCAAGTGCCTGGAGGAAGGTCTTGCAGTGCACTGGCTCACCGGGCGACCGGAGTTCATGCGCTCCCTCACCGAGGGCTGGCTGCGCTCGCACGAACTGCCGGATGCTCCGCTGACCATGCGTCCGCTCTACAACCGGCAGCCCGCCCGGCTGCTCAAGCGGGAACGGGTCTCGGCGCTGTCCGAGCATGCGGAGATCCGCGTGGTGATCGATGACGACTCCGAGGTAGTGCTGGCGCTGCGCAAGGCCGGCTACCCGGTGATGCACGCGCAGTGGGCGCCACGGGAGCGCTGGCACGGGTCCGACGTGCTCACCCAGATCCAGGAGGGCGAAGGCCGTACCTGACCGTCATCCACCCTTCTCCGCCGTCCTCCCGGGCTGCCGGACTCGCCGTCCTCCCGGCCTGACAGTCCGGATACGTCAACTGGATCTAACCCTCAACCTCAACGTGAGACTCTGCCTCGGGCCACCGGGCGACGACGTTGCGGGCCGCGGAGGTCTCATCCGGCCTGCTGACCGGCGTGCGGTGCGGTGCCGACCGGAGAGACTCCGGGTCGGTCTCCGCCTGCCGCACGATCTCTGCGAGGGCGGCCGCGAAGCGCTCCAGGGTCTCCGCACTCTCCGTCTCGGTCGGCTCCACCATGAGCGCCTCGTCGACGATCAGCGGGAAGTACATGGTCGGGGGGTGCACGCCGTGGTCGATCAGCGCCTTGGCCACGTCCAGCGCACGTATGCCGTAGTCGCGGCGCAGGGCCCGCGCGGAGACCACGAACTCGTGCATGACCGGACCCGGGAACGGTGCCTGCAGCTGCGGCGGCATGAGGGAGAGCAGGTAGTTGGCGTTGAGCACGGCCCGGGCGCTCGATGCCCGCAGGCCGTCGAGCCCGAGCAGGTAGATGTAGGTGTAGGCGCGTACCAGTACGCCGATGTTCCCGTGCCAGCCGCTCACCCGGCCGATGGAGTGCGGCGGCTCCGCCCAGTCGTAGACGCCCTCCCCCAGGGCGACGGGCCGCGGCCCGGGCAGGTAGGGGACGAGGTCGTCGGCCACCGCCACGGGCCCGGCCCCCGGGCCGCCTCCGCCGTGGGGCGTGGCGAAGGTCTTGTGCGTGTTGATGTGGACGACGTCGAAGCCCATGTCGCCGGGGCGCGCGTGGCCGACGATGGCGTTGAGGTTCGCCCCGTCGTAGTACAGCTTCGCCCCGGCCGCGTGGACCACGTCGGCGATCTCGGCGATGCGGCGCTCGAAGAGCCCCAGGGTGTTGGGGTTGGTGAGCATCAGCGCCGCGACGTCGTCGTCCAGCGCAGCCTCCAGGGCCGCGACGTCGACCAGCCCGTCCGGGCCGCTGGGCAGGACCGTCGTGCGGTAGCCGGCCGCCGCGGCCGAGGCCGCGTTGGTGCCATGTGCCTGGTCCGGAATCAGCACCCGCTGCCGGGCATGTCCGTGCGAGGCGATGTGCCAGGCCCGGATCATCAGGAGTGCGGTGAGCTCTCCCGCTGCGCCCGCGGGAGGCTGGAAGGTCACCGCGCTCATCCCGGTGAGTGCACAGAGCATGCCCTCCAGCTCGACGAGCAGCTCCAGCAGCCCCTGTGTCTGAGCAGCGGGCTGAGCGGGGTGGACCCGCGTGAAACCGGGTTCTGCCGCCGTGCGGTCCGCCACGCGCGGGTTGTACTTCATCGTGCACGAGCCGAGGGGGTAGAAGCCCTCGTCCACCGAGTAGGTGCGGTGGGCCAGCCCGGTGTAGTGCGCCACCAGGTCGCGCTCCGAGACTTCGGGCAGTGCTGGCGGGCGGCTGGCCAGCAGCCCCACCGGAAGGTCGGCGAGGATGCCCTCGGTCGATATCCCACTCGTCCCGAACGCAGCGCTCGACCTGCCCGGACGGCTGCGCTCGGCAAGCGTCGGAAGCTCCTGCTGTGTCACCGCCGCCTCCCCTCGGCCGGTTGCGGCCCGTCGCCCGACTCGCCGTGCTGGGCACGGGGTGGCTCTCCCCCGGCACCGGGCCCGTGGTGCCGCTCGCCCCGCGCTCGACGGGCCTTCGGCCTCGCCACCTCTGTGAGGCCCGCCATGGCCTCGGCGAGTGCTGAGATCTGCTCGTCGGTGCGCCGCTCGGTGACCGCGACCAGCAGCAGGTCCTCGTCCCCGACGCGCACCACAGGACCGACCAGCACGTTGCGCTCCGCCAGCGCCGCGGCGACCAGGTGGGGGTCGGGCAGCCGCAGGGCGAACTCCTTGCCCATGGCCGCCGTCGGGTAGGCGAGCGGAACGACCTCTTCGAGCCGCTGTGCGGCCAGGCGGGCGCCTGCCAGGCAGCGCAGACCGACCTCGACCAGCCCGTGCGGCCCCAGCCATGCCAGGTAGGCAGCGGTCGCCAGTGCGTTGAGGGCCTGGTTCGTGCAGATGTTGCTCGTTGCCCGTTCCCGCCGGATGTGCTGTTCGCGGGCCTGCAGGGTGAGGACGTAGGAGCGGCGGTCCTCGGTGTCCCGCGTCTGGCCCACCAGGCGTCCCGGCAGCAGTCGCATGTCCTCCCGACGCACCGCCATCATGCCGACACCCGGTCCTCCGAAGGATGCGGGGTTGCCCACCGAAATCCCGTCGGCCACAACGACGTCGGCGCCGATTCGTCCGGGCGGCTCGAGCACGCCCGCCAGGATCGGGTCGAAGTGCACCACAAGGCGCGCTCCCTCGTCATGGGCCACCTCAGCCAGCGCGGGCACGGCCTCGAGCAGGCCCAGCACGTTCGGGTGCTGCACCACGACGGCCGCCGCCTGCTGGGCCAGGTGCCCGACGGTCTGCGGGTCGCACGCCCCCTCCTCCCCCAGCGGGGCGTAGACGAGTTCCAGGCCGAGGCCGCGGCAGTAGGTCGCGAGCACCTGCCGTATCCGGGGGTCGACTCCGCGCGTGACGACGACCCGGTTGCGGCCGGTCGCGGTGGCGCACAGCCGGGCGGCCTCGACCAGGGCGGTCGCGCCGTCGTAGAGGCTGGCGTTGGCCATCGGCAGGCCCAGCACCTCGGAGGTCATGGACTGGAACTCGAACAGCCCCTGGAGGAGTCCTTGGCTCAGCTCGGCCTGGTAGGGCGTGTACGAGGTGGCGAACTCGCTTCGGGTGGCCACCCACTCGACGAAGGCGGGAACGTAGTGGTCGTAGACCCCGCCACCGAGAAACGAGACTGCCGAGTCCATCGTGAGGGAGCGGGAAGCCAGCTCGCGCAGCCGGTCGCGAGCCTCCGGCTCGGCGTGGCCCTCCCCCACCCCGAAACCCGCCGCGACACCCGGTTCGTGACCCATGCCCAGATCCGGGCCCCGAGCCGGCCCCCGAGCCGGCCCCATGTCCGGTCGCAGCCTCAGGTCCTGCGGGATGACGTCGAAGAGCGCGTCCACGTCAGGCAGGCCGAGCCGCCCGAGCATGGCGCGGTCGTCGTCCTCGGTATGAGGAGCGAAGCGCACCGATGACCTCCCCCTGTCGAGCCAGCCGAGACGGCCGCCTGACGAGCGCCGGGCGCCCGACGGGGGCGTCACACGTCAGGCCGAGGACCGGCGTCGCCTCCGGCTGGCCAGCTCGTCGACGTGAGCGTCCGCCGGTCCGCCGTCCGCCGCCTCGACATCCGCGCCGGGCTGAGCCCCGTCCGCGGCGGCGTCGCGCTGCCCCGCCTCCGGGTGCTCCGCCGGAAACGCTGCCAGGTGCCCCTGGACCTCTCGCAGCGTACCTGCCACGGCGATGCCGAACACCGCCTGACCGCCTTGCAGCAGGTCGATGATCTCCTCCGGCGAACGGCACTCGTACACCGTCGTGCCGTCGCTGATCAGCGTGATCGACGCGAGGTCCTCCGTACCGCGTTCCCGCAGCTGCTCCACGGCCACGCGGATGTTCTGCAGGCTGACTCCCGCCTCGAGGAGCCGCTTGACGACCTTGAGGACGATGATGTCCCGGAAGGAGTACAGGCGCTGGGTGCCGGACCCGCTCGCGTCCCGGACGCTGGGGACGACGAGGCCGGTACGGGCCCAGTAGTCGAGCTGACGGTAGGTGATCCCGGCGACGGCGCAGGCCGTCGGTCCCCGGTAGCCGGTGTCGGCCTCCTCCGGAGAGTCGAACAGCGCCGGCTGCGAGGCTGATGCCGCCCTGGTGTCCGCGTGGCCAGCCCCGGTGTCTGCATGAGCAGCGCTGTCCCCCGGCGCGGCCACGTGCGGCGTCGGCATGCCGTCCTCACGGGTCTCGTCGCGCTCAGTCACAGTCGCCTCCTGAGGGGTGTTCCGCCGGGGCGGAACACGCCCTGTAGTCCCTGTTGGTCGTGACGCTAGGGCGCTCGGTCCCGCACGGTCAAACATTCCCGGCGGCGTGGCGTAGAGGTAACCCTTGACTAGAGGTTGAGAGTTAGCCCGGGTTGTTCGCTGCCACCAGCGAAGTCGTCGGGCGAGATGTTGTCCAGGAACTCCCGGAACTTCTCGACCTCGTCCTCCTGCTCGTCGGGTACCACGATGCCTGCCTCCTCCAGGACCTCCTCCGCCCCGTACACGGTCGAACCGGTCCGCAGCGCCAGTGCGATCGCGTCGGACGGCCGGGCGCTGACGCGGGCACCGTTCGACAGCACCAGGTCGGCGTAGAAGACCCCGTCGCTCAGCTCGGTGACCTCGACCGACGTCAGCTCCACGGACAGCGCGTTGAGAACGTCCCGCAGCAGGTCGTGGGTCATCGGACGGGGTGGCTGGACGCCCTGCTGCTCGAAGGCGATGGCGGTCGCCTCGGCGGTACCCACCCAGATCGGCAGGTAGCGGTCCCCGTCGACCTCCCGGAGCAGCACGATGGGTTGGCTGGTCGGGAGCTCCAGGCGGACTCCGACCACCTGCAATTCCTTCATCGGACCTCCCCGGTCGCCCGTCGCCGACCTGACCGCGTACGGACCAGGGCCGCTGGTGCGTAGGGGCAGTGTCAGTTGCCATCCATCATGCGCCGCAGACCGTTGCGGACCAACCCGGCGTGCAGCCGGACGAAGTACGAGGCCAGCTCCGCGGCCGCCTCTTCGCCGCGGGCCCGGGCGTCGGGGTCCCGTCCCCGCAGAATCGGTGTCACGACCTGCGCGCACAGATCCACCTCGCGATCGGCGGCGTTGCGGAACCGGGCCAGGTGGCGACCGCTGATGTCCCCGAACCGCGAGAGCTCGGCGACGATCTTCGCCGTCTCCAGCGCCTCGGTGTCGAAGTGGCCGTTGCGCGCCTCCACAAGCCCGAAGGTCTCGAGCTCGCGGAGCTGGGGGTCCGACAGCCCGCTCTCGCGCAGCATCTCGGGTCGAGACAGCCGCAGGTCCGTGGAGCGCGCCTGCAGCTGCTCGGCGGAGGGCACGTTCTCGTCGGCCTCCCGGCGTTCGGGCAGCCGGGGCTCGCCGACCAGCAGAGGCGGCTCGAAGCCGCGGTCCATCGACTCCAGATGGCTGCGGATGACCTTCAGCGGCAGGTAGTGCTCTCGCTGCGCGCGGAGCACGTAGCGCAGGCGCTCCACGTCCGAGCGGCTGAACTTGCGGTAGTTGGAGTCCGTGCGCTTGGGCGTCACCAGGCCCTCGGACTCCAGGTAGCGCACCTTGGAGATGGTGATGTCGGGAAACTCCTCCTTGAGCATCTGCATGACCTGTCCGATGGACAGGTAGGCGTGGGGCTCAGGTGCCTGCGGGGCCGACCGCGGGGGCGACGTCGAGGCCGACTGGGCAGGCGGCGACGTTGCGGTCGCGGCCCCCGCCGGCGATGTCACGGCGGTGCCTCCACCCGGCCCGGACGGGCTGCGGCGCTGCGCAGGAGGCGACGCGGGCTCGACATCCGCCGCGTGGTCCTCCTCCGTCCGCAGGGCCTGCGCCCGAGCTGCTCCGCCCGCAGTACTCATCCGGTCCCCCCGGTCAGGAACACGAGCCGGTACTTGCCGATCTGGACCTCATCGCCGCTGGCGAGGGACGCGGAGTCGACGGGATCGCGATTGAGGTAGGTGCCGTTGAGGCTCCCCAGGTCGCGCACGTGCCAGGTGTTCCCCTGCCGGAAGAACTCCGCGTGACGCCGCGACACGGTGATGTCGTCGAGGAAGATGTCGCTGTCCGGGTGCCGTCCGGCAGTGACAGTCGCCTCTTCGAGCAGATACCTGCTGCCCGCCGTGGGGCCGCGCTTGACGACGAGGAGCGCGGAGCCCGCTGTGAGGCCTTCGGGGCTGACCGCCTCCTCGCCGACGGATTCCGCCTCGCCTTCCGCGGGCACGCGATACACGCCGGTGGTCATGTCTCCGACTGGACGCTGTGCAGCGCCCTCCGAGTCGCCAGGCAAGGTCATGGGCGCAGCCTAGTAGTGCGTGGGAAGCAGGGTCAATGCGGACTCCAGGGTTGTCTGTCGGGTCGTCCGACAGGACGGGCTGCGCGGCTCAGGCCTCGGCGGAGGCGACGAGGTCCCGATACCCTGCCGCGTCGAGCAGGGTCTCGAGCGCTGAGGGTTCCTCAGGTCGCAGCTCGACCAGCCAGCCCTCGTCGTACGGGGAGGTGTTGACCGACTCGGGGTGGCTTCCGAGCGTCTGGTTGCGCGCCACCACCTCGCCGGAGACCGGCGCGAACACGTCGGCCACGCTCTTGGTCGACTCGACCTCGCCCATCGGCTCCCCCGCACGCACGTGGGTCGCGATCTCCGGCACGGAGACGTAGACCACATCTCCGAGGGACTGCTGCGCGTAGTCGGTGATTCCGACGACGACAGTGCCCTCAGCCGTGGCACGCACCCACTCGTGCTCGGAGGTGTACCGCAGGTCCTCGGGTATGTTCTGGCTGCCCACCGGCTGACCCTAACCGGTGCGGGGGCCGCCGGCAGCAACTCGCGGGGCACCGGGACCGGCGCCTCAGACAGAACGGGCGCCTCAGGGCAGGAGAGGTGGGTCAGCGAGAACAGCGCTACGGCGACTTTGCCGGGGCGGGTGCCGGTGATCCCAGAACCCGCACGATCTGCGTGGCGTAGAGGATGCCCGACCACACGTAGAGGCCCGTGCCCCAGATCGCGAACGCCCAGCCGGTGATGAGGCCCAGCGTCCCCACCCAGCCCTCGAACGCCTCTCCGATGAGCAGCAGCGGGAACGCGTAGAGCAGGTCGAAGGTGGCCACCTTGCCCAGGAAGTGGACCTCGGGAGGGCCGTACCCCTTGCGCCGCAGCAGCGCGATGAGCACCGCCATGATGAGGTCACGGCCGACCAGGATCGCCACCAGCCACCAGGGGATGATCTCCCGGATCGCGAACGCGATGATCGTGGCCGCGATGTAGAGCCGGTCGGCTATCGGGTCGAGCAGCTGGCCGAGTCTGGTGATCTGGTTCCACTTGCGGGCCAGGTACCCGTCCAGCCAGTCGGTGAAGCCGCTGATGAACAGGATGACCAGGGCCGTCATGTCGGCCCAGGTCTCGTCGAGCAGCAGCAGCACGAAGAAGACCGGGACCAGCGCCACGCGCAGGAAGGAGATGAGGTTGGGCACGGTCAGCACCCGGTCCGTCGTGGGCTCGAGTCCTACCGGCGCATCACTCACGCTGCGCAGCCTACCGAGTCTCACCTCGGGTACGGGTCGGCAGCCAGGACGGCACGCGCCGAGAGGGTCGCGACGGGCGGCCCAGGATGCGGTCGGCGATGGGTTCGGAAAAGCGCGTCAGCACCGGGCCGAACACGGCAAGCAGGATCACGTACGTCGTGGTGAGCGGTCCCAGGACGGCCTGAGCACCGGCTGCGATCGCCAGGGTCGCGATGACGATCGAGAATTCGCCCCGCGCCACGAGCGCGGTACCGGCACGCACCCGGCCTCGCACGCCGACTCCCGCCCGCGCTGCCGCGTACCAGCCGGTGACCAGCTTCGTCGCGGCGGTGATCAGGCCCAGCAGCGCCGCCCACCCGATCACGCCCGGAATCTCCGAGACATCCGTACCCAGCCCGATGGCCACGAAGAACAGGGCGGCGAAGAGGTCCCGGAGCGGCTCCATCAGTACCAGCGTGCGCTCGGCGACGTCGCCGGAGAGGGCGATGCCGACCAGGAAGGCGGCCACCGCGGCCGAGAGGTGCACCGCCTCCGCCAGGCCTGCCACCAGTACCGTCAGGCCGAGAACGGTGAGGAGTACGACTTCTCCGCTGCGGTCGTAGATCGCAGCGGACAGCGTTTCGCCGTAGCGTCGGGCGACGACCAGTGCCAAGGTGATCAGCACCGCCGATACCAGCAGTCCTGTCACCAGGTCCAGCCCCGAGCCCCCGACCAGCAGCGCGGTCAGGAGGGGCAGGTAGGCGGCCATCGCCAGATCCTCGATGACCAGGACCGACAGGATGGCCGGCGTCTCGCGGTTAGCGACCCGGCCGAGCTCCACGAGCAGCTTCGACACCACCCCGGAGGAGGAGATATAGGTGATGCCGGCCAGCGCCAGTGCGGTCACGAACCCCCATCCCGCCACCAGCCCGAAGACCAGTCCGGGAGTCGCGTTGAGCACGATGTCCACCACACCGGAGGGGTAGTCGCGGCGCAGCCCGGTGAACAGCTCCTCCTGCGTGTACTCCAGACCCAGCATGAACAGCAGGAGGATGACGCCGAGCGAGGCGCCGAACTCGGTGAAGTTCTCGATGTCCTCACCCAGCGAGAACGGAAAGCCAGCCCCCACCAGTAGGCCACCGAGCAGGTAGAAGGGGATCGCCGAGA
The DNA here is from genome assembly GCA_963752715.1 of uncultured Actinomycetota bacterium. Taxonomy (GTDB): domain Bacteria; phylum Actinomycetota; class Actinomycetes; order Mycobacteriales; family CAVVZQ01; genus CAVVZQ01. The sequence goes on from CAVVZQ010000002.1 coordinate 162,103, forward strand.
GCCCGATCCGACCGGCCAGCCGCCCCAGCAGGCTGAGGATCAGGATGAGCGCGCCGAACTCGATGAGGAAGACCGCCTCGGTCACGGCTCATCACATCCAGCCGGGGCGGCTCGCCCGGCGATCGGGGGGATGCATCAGTCGCTGTCCTTCGGCGGTCCGAGGACTCCTGTCGTCAGAAGCAGCTCGAGCCGGTCCGCGGCGGTGCCGGTCCCGACGGCGACCACGACGTCTCCCGGCTCGAACTGGAACGTGGGCTCCGGGGAGGCGTGCACCGTCGTGCCGCGTACGACGGCCACGACGGAGCAGCCGGTCACCGTACGGGCGTGCGTCTCCCCCAGCGTGGTGTTGGCGTACGGGGACTCCGGCGGCATCACGATCTGGCGCGTGGTCAGACCCGCCACCGAGCGGTGCATGTCCGCGAGGTGCTCCACGATCCGGGGGGCGCCCAGAATCTCGGCGATGGCGTTCGCCTCTGATCCCACCAGCGGGATCAGAGCCTCGCACGCGTCGGGGTCCTCCGCGCTGTAGAGCGCGACCTCGCGGCGACCGGACGGATAGGCCATCACCCCCACCCGCCGCCCGTCCTGGAGCTCCAGGTCGTACCGCAGCCCGATGCCGGGCAGCACTGTCGTCTGTACGTCGACTGCCGAGGTGTACCGAGGCTTAACCACGCTGCGAGCCTAACGATTGCACCGCCGCCCCCGCCGCCCCCGCCGCACAGGCGCCGTCAGGGCCGGCGACGGGGCCAGGACGGTGCTGGGACCAGTCCGGTGACGTGGGCAGAGCCGGACCGGCTGCCGCGCGCTGCCTCGCGAGGCCGCTCCGCAGCTCCTCAGGCGGGCGCGATCGAGGAGTCGAGGTAGACGTCCTGAATTGCGTTGAGCAGCTCGACACCCTCCGCTGTGGGCCGCTGGAAGGCTTTCCGCCCGGAGATCAGGCCGAGCCCCCCGGCCCGCTTGTTGATCACGGCGGTGCGTACCGCCTGCGCCAGGTCGCCGGCTCCGCTGGAGGCCCCGCCGGAGTTGATGACCCCGACCCGACCCATGAAGCTGTTGGCCACCTGCCACCGGGTGCGGTCGATCGGGTGGTCCCCCGCCAGCTCGGAGTACACCTTCGGATGGGTCTTGCCGAACCCGACCGCGGTGTAGCCGCCGTTGTTCGTGGGCTGCTTCTGCTTCACGATGTCGGCCTGGATGGTGGCCCCGATGTGGATGGCCTGCCCGGTCAGGTCGGAGGATGTCTCGTAGTTGACCCCGTCGACCGTGAAGGCGGGGTTGCGCAGGTAGCACCACAGCACGGTGAACATGCCGAGCTCGTGGGCGAGCTGAAATGCCTCGCTGGCCTCCTGGAGCTGTCGGTCGGAGTGTTCCGACCCGAAGTAGACCGTGGCACCGACGCCCGCTGCGCCGAGGTTCCACGCCTCGCGTACCGAGCCGAACATGATCTGGTCGTAGGTGGTGGGGTAGGTCAGCAGCTCGTTGTGGTTGATCTTGACCAGGAACGGGATGCGGTGGGCGTAGCGACGCGCGACCGTGCCGAACGCGCCGAAGGTGGTGGCCACGGCATTGCAGCCGCCCTCGATTGCGAGCTGCACGATGTTCTCGGGGTCGAGGTATGCCGGGTTCGGGGCGAAGGATGCGCCCGCGGAGTGCTCGATGCCCTGGTCGACCGGGAGGATCGACACGTAGCCGGTCCCAGCCAGCCGGCCGTGGTTGAACAGCGCGTGCAGGTTGCGCAGTACCTGCGGATTGCGGTCGCTGCCGAGGAACACCCGGTCCACGAAGTCCGGGCCGGGAAGGTGCAGGTCCTCCTTGGGTATTCCGCTGCAGGCGTGACCGAGAAGGTCCGCGGCGTCCTCTCCCAGTAGCGACGTGATGTCCGTCATCGCCCCTCCCCTCGGGGTCAGCCCCGGCGTCCGTGGGCTGACGGGGCGGCCCTGGGGACGCGCGGCGCGGTCGTGTGCTCTTGGCAACAGCCTATGCCGGATCGGAAGAACGCGAGACGAGAAGTGGTTGCACCTACAACAGCATGCCCTACCCGACGGATACAAGGAGTCAGTCATGGCCGTGATGCGAGCAGTCTGGAACGGTGCCGTGGTGGCGGAGAGCGACCGTACGGTCTACCTGGAGGGAAACCACTACTTCCCATTGGACGCCGTGGACCAGGAGCTGCTTCGGCCGAGCGCGATGAAGACGGTGTGTCCGTGGAAGGGTGTCGCCTCCTACTACGACCTTGTGGTCGACGGCCGCACCCAGACCGCGGCAGGGTGGGTCTACCGGACGCCCTCCGCCGCCGCTGCCGAGATCGGCGACCACATCGCGTTCTGGAAGGACGTCACGGTCGAGGCGGCCGAGTCGGGCAGTCTGTGGAGGCGGCCGAGTCTGTGAAGGCAGGAGGGGCGGCCGACAGGGTTCCCGCCTGACCGGCCCAGCGGCAGGCTCCGTGTCACCTATCCGACGTTGCGCGGCGGTGCAGCCCTGACGACGTGGCACGATGGAGGAGTCTCCGGGGTGTCCGGGGCGCACCACGAGCATGGGAGTCTGCGTTGAACGTTCCGCAGATCAAGGACTTCGACCTGGGCCGGATCAAGGACGAGTACGTCGGGCGGGTCAAGGAAGCGGCCGGTGTCCTCGTCGACAACGAGAACCTGCGGCAGGCGGGGCGTCGCGATCAGCAGGCCGCGCGGATCAAGCACGCCTCCACCGAGGTCAAGCGCAAGGTCGACGACGTGACCGACAAGGTCGTGAAGAAGTCCAAGCAGGCAACGAACAACTGACATGGTCCGCGGCGACAGCTGACAGCTGTGGCAGTACTCCGCGGAGATGGGCTGCAAGCCTCGTCGCCGTGGGAACCGAGGTGACGATGAACCCCGACTGCATGATCTGCCAGATGCTCGCCGAGCAGGAGGGGTCCGGTCCCAAGCCGGGGCCCGGCTCGGTCGACATCCTCACGGCCTTCCAGGACGTGTGGACCGACCCTGAACGGGCCAAGGCGTTCCTCGCTGCCGTTCGCGAGCACATGGCCCACTCAGGGACCGACGCGGGGGCTGACGCCGCCGAGAGCTGAGCCGGACACCCCGACCGCGGTTCCCTCAGAGGTGCTCGTCCTCACCCGTACGGGTGTAGAGAACGGTATGACCCGCGGGTCGCACGTGGCGTGAGCTCCACTCGTAGACGATGGCGGACCCGCTAGGAACCGCCATCTCCGCGAGGTCGGTGTTGTCCAGCGCGGCCGCTCGGGCCACGATGGCCCGGATGACGTTGGCGTGGGTCACCACGAGCACGCAGCGCGACCGTAGGACGGTGGGCCGGATCACGTCGTACCAGTACGGGATGATCCGTTCCGCGACGTCGTGCAGCGACTCGCCACGGGGCAGCACATCGGGCGCCAGCCGTCGGTAGGTAGCGGCACCGCTGGTGTCCCACGTGTCCCCCGCCGGGATCGGCGGCGGTCGCACCTCCAGGGGCCGTGCCCACAGCTCCGCGAGCTCGGGATGGCTGCGGGTATCGCGGTAGTCGTCCTTGGAGCGGCCCTGCAAGGCTCCGTAGTGACGTTCGTTGAGCCGCCAGGACCGCTCGACGGGGACCCACATCCGATCGCACTGTTCCAGCACGATGCTGGCGGTACGGGTGCTGCGCAGCAGCACGCTGGTGAACACCGCGTCCGGCAGCAGGCCGTTGCGACGCATCGTCTGCCCGGCCTCCCGGGCCTGCTCCTCGCCTCGGATTGTCAGGCCCACGTCCACCCACCCGGTGAACCGCCGCTCGGCGTTCCAGTCAGACTCGCCGTGCCGAACCAGGACCATGCGGTGGGGTGGCTGCGCTGCCGGCACGGCCGCAGTCTGTCACGCGCGGTCAGAACCCCAGCAGCAGGGCGAGGGTTACCGCGATGGCGTTCTGGAGCGCGTGGGCGATGATCGTGGCGCCCAGGCGTCTCGTGTGCCAGGCCACGAGTCCGTAGATGACACCGATCGCCGAGAGCGCGAGCAACAGGCTGATCGCACCCAGCCCCAGACCCAGGGAGAAGTGGGCGATGCCGAACGTGGTGCCCTGGATGAGCAGCGCCGGAAGCAGCGCGAAGCGGGAGCGCATCGCGCGCAGCACCAGTCCTCGGAAGAACATCTCCTCCACGACGGGTGCGGCCACGGCAGCGGTGGCGAAGAGGGCAATCACCTCGAAGGTGTCGCCGCCTGCGTCGCCGAGGCCCTCGGTGTTACTGCCGACAGGAAGCCCCAGCAGGCTCGTCGCGATCATGATGGTGAACATGGCGACGTACGCCCCGAGCAGGGCCGCGACCCCCCACGCGGCGTCCGCCCAGCGCCACTGCAGTCCCAGGTCGGCTCGCAGCGACCCGGTCCCCCACCGCTTGCTGACATACACGCACCACCAGAGCATCGGCCCGTACAGCAGCACCGACCCCGCCAGGAGCGCGAAGCCGCCCGAGATGTCGACGCCCGCGGAGTCCAGGGCCACGACAGCGATGCCGACGACCAGTCCCACCCCGATGAGCAGCGCCAGCAGCAGGCCCAGCGCGATCCACCCGGCTCGCACCGGAAGGGTCGGCTCGGGCTCGCCGGTCGGGAGCGGGGGGATCCCTGGCTGCTGAGGGAACGCCAGCGACACGTGCGGGGTCCAGTCGAGGCCGCTCCACCACCGGTACGGGGCCTGGGCCCATGGGTCGGGATACCAGCCGGGAGGCGGCGCCAGCGTGGGTAGGTGACTCACAGCTATCAGTGTCCCCGCCATCCGTGTTCCCGCTCGGCCCCCGCCGCAGGCACGGCTGCGTGCACGGCTGTCTGCACCGGGTCGGCTGCGCGCGGGACCGGCGCCCTGGGCGTCAGAAGGTGCCGTCCTGACTGGGAGTCAGCAGGACCTTGGACAGGTTGAGCCGCAGCGGGTCGAGACGGAGCAGCCCGGGCGGTTCCGACAGCCGGTCGGACAGGGACTCCATCAGGTCGGCGAATGCGGGGGCCCGGCGGTGCTCCTCCCAGGCATCGGAATCCTTGAACCACTCGAACAGCCATACGGTGTCACCGCTGGATGGATCCAGCGAGATGACGAACGCCTCCGTACCGGGCTCTTCGAAGAGGCGGTCCGCGTAGGAGTGCAGGGCGTCCAGGATGGCCGGGCGGGTGCCGGACTGGCAGTTCAGCCGCACCACCAGACCGAGCCGTCCCGGCAGCAGACGCGAGAGGTCTGCGTTCTCCTCGAGCTCGGACGCCATGATCCCAATTCTGCCCCCGAACGCAGCGGGTCGCTAGTCCGCGCTCGCCGAGATCCCCGCTGCTGACTTCAGCTCCTGGTACGCCTCGCCGACGAGCTCGTCCACGCGCTCCGGGTCGGGCACGATCGCCGTGTCCGTGATCGTCCCAAAGAAGACCTGCCCGTCCAGGCTGAAGATCGAGAAGGTCATGGCCATGTTTCCGGAGACACCGCCCCAGCCGAGCATGCCCTCCACGTTGGAACCGGCGATGCTGATGGCGTGGCGGGGACCCGGCACGTTGGTGACCACGCCGATGGAGTGCGCCTGGTTCAGCTTGTGTATCAGGCGTTCCACGTCGGGCGTCGTCACGGCCGAGATGGAGGTCAGGCCGAAGGACACGATCGGCAGGGTCGACTGCTTGATCTCTTCGAGCCGGCGGGTGATCTCCCGCACCTGCTCGACCGGGTCGGCGATGCTGACCGGGAGCAGCACCGGTACGAGACCGAACTTGTTGCCCAGCGTGCGCGGCAGCGGGTCGTCGGGCTTGCGGAGACTGACCGGCATCGCCACGAACAGCTCCTCGACGGTGAGCGCGTCCTTCTCGACGAGGTACTTGCGCAGCCCGTTCGTGAGTACCCCGAGCATGACGTCGTTCACCGTGCCACCGACCGCCTTGCCGATGGCCTTGACATCCTCCAGAGGCATCGGGTCGATCCAGTGCGCCTTCTTGGTACCGCCCACCTCACCGTGCAGTGCGGTCTGGCCGGGCCTGGGTGGGAAGGTGAACTCCACCGCGTCGCGCACGCCGGTCGCGGCCAGCCGGGCCGCGTCCACGGTCTGCGACAGCGACTCCGTGGCGGTGTCCGCTGCCCCGCCCGCGCTCTGCAGCACACCACCGGCGGCGCGCTGGAGGCGCTCCACCAAGCGGTCAGGCACGGACGTGCCGAACTCCACGAAGCGACCCGGGTCGCCCGCCACGCTGAGCGTCTCGTCGAGTGCGTCCTGTCCCATGGCGAGCACCGCGCCCGGCGTGGTGACCTTGCGGATGGGGCTGGTGAGCGAGGTCGCAGCCTGACCCGCTGCGGCGGTGGCCATGTCGGCGACGGCCTTCACAGGGGCTGTGGCCTTCCCGACCAGGCCCTTGCCCTTGCCCTTGCCCTTGCCTGTGCCTGAGGCCTGCTTCGCCTTGGTCTCCGTGACGACCGGCTTCACGGCGCCTTCGGTCTCGTCAGCGAGCGAGAGGACAAGGCGCACCAGCGACCAGCCGTCAGCGATGCTGTGCTGGATACGCGCGTGGACGGCCGTGGTGTTCCCCTGGTAGCCCTGGATCACGAAGAACTGCCACAGCGGCTTGTCGCGGTCGAGCAGCACGCTGCGCTGCTCGCTCACCAACTCCTGCAGCTGCTCCGTGGTGCCCGGCTCAGGTAGGTGCAGCTCAATGATGTGGTCGTCTATGGAGAAGTTCGGGTCGTCCTCCCAGTGCGGCATCATGAGCGGGTTTCGCGACATCACCGCCTTTTGGCTGAAAGTGGGGAACTTGTCGATCAGGCGCTCCTGGATGAGTGCCTTGAACGTCTCGACGGGAATCTCCTGGTCCAGCCACATGAGGCACGACACCGTCTGGTGGTTCCGCTCGTACTCGCTGTAGAGCCAGACCGCGTCGGCGGGTGTGAGGTTTCTGCGCCCGGACATCGATTCCTCCAGTCATTCGGTGCGATGCTCGTCAAGCAGCGAGAGTCAACGCCGGACTCTACCGCCTGCTCTCGGCATCCAGAGCAGCGCCACGTTCTCACCGCTGCCTCGCTACGTACCTCACCGGGTACCTCACCGGGTACCTCACCGCGTACCCCACGGTCTCCCCCGCGGTGCCCCCCCACGATCTCCCCCGCGGTGCCCCCCACGATCTCCCCCACCATCTCCTCTCCGCGACCCCACCACCGGGGCTGCACCGGGGCTGCAACCGGTCTGCAGCAGGCCGGACACTGCGCGTGCCGGTGCACCCGCACCGTCCCCGACCGGCAGAATGGGCCCATGCTCCTCGTTCACGTGTACGTCCACGTCACACCGGGAAGCGAGTCAGCCTTCCTGGACGCCACCGAGGTCAACGCCCGCAGCAGCCTCGACGAACCGGGCGTGCTGCGCTTCGACGTCCTGCGTGACGCGGAGTCGCCCGAGAGGTTCGTCCTCGTCGAGCTGTACCGCGACGCGGACGCCGCGGCAGCCCACAAGGCGACCGCGCACTACGCGACGTGGCGGGACACCGTGGCGGACATGATGGCGGAGCCTCGCAGCTCGCTGAAGTACACACCGGTCTTCCCGGGCGAAGCCGAGCGCTGGCGCACGCCTGCGGCCTCTGCCCGGGACACGATGGGCTGGGACGGGTGAGTCCGGCGACCGAAGGGGCCCGCTTCGACCTCGCACTGCCGGACCGGGTGTGGTTCGGACGGGGCCGTGCGGCCGATATCCCAGGGGCGCTGACCGGCACGGCGGGCAGCCCGGGCCTGTTGGGGATATCGGGCAGCCCGGGGATCTCGGCCAGATCAGGCAGATCGGGCAGATCGGGCGGATCCGGTATGGCCACCCGGGTGTTCCTGTGCACCGGGTCGGACCCCGGCCGACATCGGTCGCTACTGGAGTCGATGGCGGAGGTCGGCCTCTCCCTACAGACGTACTCGGCCTCTGGTGAGCCCACCATCGACGTGGCACGTGCGGCGACCGAGGCGGCTCGGGAGCACCGCAGCGCCGCCGTCGTCGCGATCGGCGGCGGAAGCATCCTCGACCTCGCCAAGGCCGTGGCGATGCTGCTGGCCAACGGCGGCGACCCGATGGACTACATCGAGGTGATCGGCAGAGGTGCACCGATCACCCGTCGCAGTGTCCCCCTGGTGCTGGCCCCGACTACGGCAGGCAGCGGCAGCGAGGTCACGTCCAACGCGGTGCTCGGCTCACCCGAGCACCGCGTGAAGGTCAGCCTGCGCAGCCCGCTCATGCTGGCGCACCTCGCGGTCGTGGATCCGTTGCTCACCCTGAGCGCGCCCCCCGCCACGAGCGCCGCCTCCGGCCTGGACGCTCTCACCCAGTGTCTGGAGCCGTACGTGTCGCGGATGGCCAACCCGGTCTCCGACGCGTTCGCCACGCAGGGACTGCGGCGCGGCGCGCGCTCGCTCGTACCGGTGCTGGCCGACGGGTCGGATGTGTCCGCCCGGGAGGACATGGCGCTGTGCAGCCTGATGGGTGGGCTGGCACTGTCCAACGCCAAGCTGGGTGCCGCCCACGGGATTGCCGGGCCCTTCGGAGGGATGTTCGACAGCCCGCACGGCGCGGTGTGCGCTGCTCTGCTGGGCCCCGTGATGGACGTCAACATCCGTGCCATGCGGGAGCGCGACGCCGGCAACCCCGCGCTTGACCGCTACGACGAGGTGGCGCGGCTGCTGACGGGAGATCCCGCGGCCACCGCGGACGACGCGGTGCGGTGGGTGCGCTCGCTGGTAGCCCGGCTGGAGGTGCCCGGACTGGCCACGTACGGGTTCCAGCCCGGACCGGACGGCGACGGTCCCGAGCTCCACGACCTGGTGGCGCGATCCCTGCGGTCCAGCAGCATGAAGGGCAACCCGGTCACGCTGACCGAAGGAGAGGTAGCGGACGTGGTGCGCGCGGCGGCGTGATGCGCCTCCGAAGGGTGTCAGAGCTCCGCAATGGCGAGCTTGCCGTCCCGTACGGCTTTCATGAACACCTCGTAGTCCCGCTCGTTCTGGTCGGCATAGGAGTGGGAGAACCGGGCCACCTCGGCGTCGAAGCGATCCGAGCTCCCGATGTAGCCGGCGATCACGGCCGGGTCCACGGAGCGGGCATGCGCCCGCGCCAGCGACGAGGCACATATCTGTCCGTAGTGCAGGAAGAAGTCCGCAAGCGGGTGGACCTGCGCCTGCCCCTTCATGTCACGCAGCTGACGCACGTACACCGGGACGCGGCTGAGCCGGGACCAGCCCAGGAACGGGTCGCTCACCGCCTGCATGATGCGCTGCCCCGACACCACCCGGTGGCCCATGTGACGGTAGGCCGAGCGGCCGACGTACGGTGCGAACACCGAGTCGGTGGCCTGCTTCATCTGAAGGAACAACGGGTCGGGGTCCCCTCTGCCCTGCAGCAGTGCCACGTACGCGCGCAGTCCCACGCTCCCGACCCCCACCACTTTGACAGCCGCGTCCACGAACTCGTACTGCTCGAGCACCAGCCGCCGGTTGCCCTGCAGAGTGTCCAGGTAGGCCTTGAAGAACGCGTGCATCGTCTCGACCTCGGCGTCCGACAGGCGCGAGATCAGAGGTGGCGAGTGGACGAATTGCAGCCGGCCGCCGACCTCCTGGGTCAGCTTGGAGAGCACCTGGAGACTGGTGCGGTTACGGGCCTTGGTGGCGGCCTTGCTGATGCGCTTGGACGCCCGTCGGGCGCTCTCGGCCGGCTCCGTTTCCCACAGCTCGGCGAGCATGTCCTCGACCGTCAGGTGGCTGTTGCGGATCTCCAGGGTGGTGGCATCGGTCAGCTTGTGGAGCCTCTGCCGGTAGTGCAGCACCGCGTTGTGCACCACCTCGTCGGCGACGTCGGCGCCGAGCCCCTGGTCCCGGCACCCCACCACCAGCGATGTCGCCAGCCGCTTGAGATCCCACTCCCAGGGCCCGGGGGTGGTCTCGTCGAAGTCGTTGATGTCGAAGACCAGGCGCCGCTCGGGCGAGCCGTACACCCCGAAGTTCAGCATGTGCGCGTCGCCGCAGGCCTGAACGTGGACGCCGATCGTCGGAGTGTGCGAGAGGTCGTTGGCCATGATGGCCGCGGTTGCCCGCAGAAAGGTGAACGGCGACACCGCCATCCGCGCGTAGCGCACGGGCACCAGCTCCGGTACGCGGCCCTTTTCCTGGGCCCGCAGCTGGCGGACCGGGTCCGGGCGTCGGGGCGCAGGCTGCCAGTCGCCGTGTGAGCTCCGAGGTGCGTCCTCCCTCATCGCCTTGCCCAGCGCCATCATCTCGCTGCGACTGCGTCGTCCCACCTGGTACAGCGTCGCGACGGAACCACGCTGGTTCTCGTCCACCCGAGGGGTGCGCTCCGGAATCCACCGGGACGGCACGCGGGGCAGCTCTGGCATGACCTCATCCTCTCGCACGAGGCGGGGCCCGGGCGAGGGCCGTACGAGTGCCTACCAGGGCCTGCCAGGGCCTACCAGGGCCTGCCAGGGCCATGCCTGGCCAGGCGCGGCTCAGCCGAGTCCGAGCAGCAGTCCGCCGTCAATCGCGAGCGTCTGGCCGGTGATCCACGCCGCCTCGTCGGACAGCAGGAATGCCGCGGCCGCCGAGACGTCTTCCGGTTCCCCGAGCCGCTTGAGCGGGTACGCGGCAGCTGCCTGCTCCTCGTACCCGTGGTAGAGGGCCTCGGCGAAACGCGTCCGCACGATGGCCGGTGCCAGCGCGTTCACCCGGATCGACGGCGCGAGCTCCAGGGCCAGCTGCCGCGTGAGGTTGATGATCGCGGCCTTGGTGGACCCGTAGAAGGCGATGCCCGGTGACGTGGACAGGCCCGCGAAGGACGCCACGTTGAGCACCGTGCCGCCGTGCTCGCGCAGCCAGGCCCGGTGCGCCAGCTGCGTGAACCCCAGCGTCGCGATCAGGTTCACCTCAACCGTCTTGCGGGCGGCAGCCAGGTCGATATCCATCAGCATCCCGGCAGAAGGGTTGATCCCCACGTTGTTGACCAGGATGTCCAGTCGGCCGAAGCGCTCGACGACGGAGGAGACGGCTTGCTCGCGGTGGTCCGGGTCGTCGGCCTTGCCAGCCACCGACATCGCGTGCTCCTCGCCTCCCAGCGAGGCAACCGCGTCCGCCAGGCCCTCCGGCTTGCGCGCGGTCAGACAGACTCGGGCGCCACCGTCGACGAGCCGCTGCGCTATCGCCAGCCCGATGCCGCGGCTGGCTCCGGTCACCAGCGCGACCCGTCCCTCGAATGCAGGCCCCTGCGTCGTCATACTGGATCTCCCCCTTTGGCCAACAGATGGCGGTCGCCCAGATGGCGGTCGCCCAGATGGCGGTCGCCCAGTCCCGGCCGTCGACGAGCTGACCCGAACCGGTGGCGCACACGCTACACAGCAGTGTGCCGCGCCACGTGCCTGCGCGCCCGTACCGGTCCTAACGGCGGTACCGCGCCGGACGCTCAGAACGGCAGTGGACGCTCAGGTAACCAGCGGAACGTCCGCGGCTGCGAGGTCGTCGAGGCCGCCGACGTCGGTGATGTCGGTGAAGCCCGCGTCCGCCATCCGGTCGGCTGCCGCCGCGGAGCGGTTGCCGCTGCGGCAGTACACGACGTACGCGTCGTCCTTGGGCAGGCTCGCCACCGCCTCGTCGAATCCCGGGTCCTCCACGTCGATGTTCACCGCTCCCGCGACGTGGCCGGAGGCGTACTCCTCCGGAGTGCGCACGTCGATCACGGTCGTCCCCGGCTCGCTCACTGCCTCGGCAACCTCGGCCCCGGAGACCGTGGTGACAGCGTCGGAGCCGCCGCAAGAAGAGAGCGCCACCGTCGCGGCGAGCAGTGCGGGGGCTATGAGAACAGCACGCAGTGTCGAACGTCGCATGTGGACCAGCATACCCCAAGGGGTATCGCCCGCCGTGCAGGTCGCAGTCCCCCTCCCCCGCCGCCCTCACCGGTGATCATGGCGCCAGGTCGCCCACCCAGCGGTGATCATGGCGCCGGGTCCACCACCCAGCGTGATCATGGCGCCAGGTCGCCCACCCAGCGGTGATCATGGCGCCAGGTCGACAATCGCGGCGTGTTCGACCGGCGTGTATGCACCTTGCGCCATGATCACGGCGATCATGGCGGCGGATCGCCATGATCACGACCATGGGGGGCTGACCGACTGGGAGGGCCTCCGATGGTGACCTGTCAATAGGCCTGGGCCTCCGCTCAGTCGGCCTGGGCCTCCGCCAGCACTCGTTTGAGTACCTTGCCCGAGTCGTTGCGCGGCAGCTCGGAATGGAACACGATCCGTCGAGGTACCTGGAACGGCGCGAGGTGCTGCTTGGACCAGGTACGGAGCTCGGCGGCGCCGGCATCGTCAGCCTTGAGTGCGGAGTCCGCCGTGAGCACTACGTGTGCGACGAGTACTTGGCCGAACTCGCTGTCGTCAGCACCGAGCACAGCGGCCTCGATCACGTCGGGATGCTTGACCAGCTCGTTCTCCACGGTGACCGGGTAGACGTTCTCTCCCCCGGTCACCACCATGTCGTCGTCACGGGAACCGACGAACAGGCGCCCGTCTTCGTCGAACCAGCCCCGGTCCCCGATGGCGACGAGCCCGCCGATGCGCTCCTTGTCCTCCCCCGATGTGTAGCCCTCGAAGGAGGTGCCGCTGCCGACGATGATCGAGCCTGGCGTACCCGCCGGTACCTCGGCCCCGTGCTCGTCAACGACGCGTACCTGGACCCCGGCCAGCGGGCGCCCGGCAGTCCCCGGTGCAGCCCTGAGGTCTTCGGGGGTCGCTACCGTCGCGAAGGCGGCTTCGGTCGAGCCGTACAGGTTGTAGACGACGTCACCGAACTCGTCCTGGAAGGCGTTGGCGAGCTCGCCGGAGAGTGCTGATCCCGAGAGCACCACCTTCTCCAGGCAGCTTGTGTCATAGCGGCGGCGGACCTCGGCCGGCAGGCCCATGATCCGCTGCACCATGACGGGTACGGCGACGAGGACCTCGCACCGCTCGCGCTCGATCACTGCCAGCGTCTCCTCGGGGTCGAAGCGACGCTGGTTCACGATGGTGCTCGAGAGCAGCATCGTGAACATCATGTTGGACCAGCCCCAGGCATGGAACATGGGTGCGCTGATGAGGTGCCGCTTGCGCGTCTCGTGACCGAAACCGGACAGCAGCGCGATGATGGAGTCGAGACCACCCCCGGTACGGGCAGCACCCTTGGGACGCCCGGTCGTACCGGATGTCAGGATGATGTGCCTGCTCCGGTGGGCGGGCTTGCCGGGGTCGCGGGGGGCGCCCGCGGCCATCTCCATCACCGATGGCGCGGTGCCCGACGCGTGTGGGGACATCGGGATGCGCACCACCGACTCCGGGATCCGCTCGGCAAACTCCTGGTCGTAGGCGACCGCCTTCAGCCCCTCTCGCTCGCACACATCTGCGACCTGCTCCGCGGTGAACCCGGTGTTCAGGTACCCGACGTCGAGACCAGCGCGAGAGGCCCCGACGAGCGAGAGGTAGAAGCCGACGGTGTTGCGGCCGAGAATGCCGAGCCGCTCCCCCTCACGCAGGCCGGCGTCCTGCAGTCCGACCGCCACCGCCGAGCAGCTCGCTTGCAGCTCAGTGAAGGTGTACCGGCCCTCGTCATCGATGTAGGCGATCTCGTCCGGGTACACGACGCTTCCCACCGTGGGTCCCACCCCCGGGCCGAGTCCGTAGGTGAGCACGCCACGGGCGATGGCTACTGCCTGGTCGGGACGGTACGGGCGAATCAGCCCGGACTTCACCAGCGCCTGGGTGACGGCGAGCGTCTCGTCCGGTCCGAGGACGGGTATGGAGCCGAGCAGGGGCATGGGGATGGCGGCCATGGCCGCATTCTGCTGTAGGGGCCGCGCCCCGGAACACCGGGTACCCGCCTCGGCAGTCCGTCGGCACACGGTGCTTTGGGGGTGTCTGTCGAGAAGCGGACTACCCCCAGGGGTATAGTCGGCGGTGATGTCCAGCTCGCCATCCACGCCCCTGTCGAACGGCCAGACCGACCAGTCCGTCCAGACCGACCAGTCCAGCGAGACCGGCCAGTCCAGCGAAACCGGCCAGTCCGTTCACCCAGCCCGGTCTGACCCGGCAATACATCTTGTCCCCGAAGTCCAGCTTGTCCAGCCAGCCCGGCCTGTCCCCGCCGCCCAGTGCTCCGCGTCCGGGCCGTTCTCGGCGGTGGCCCCCTGCGGGCTCGTCCGCAGCCTGATGGTCACGGCCGTACCTGCCGCGCTGGCGGCCGTATCGGTGGCAGGGCTGCTCGGTGTACTCGGTGCCGACATCGCGCCGCGAACTGCGCTGTTCGCCTCTGCTCGGCCGGACCTCCTCGACCAGGTTCTGCAGGCGGTTCTGCTGGCGGTACCGGTACTCCTCCTCGCCCGCCCCGCCGCGCGGCTCCCCGTTCCGATGGTGGTCGTAGGTGCCGCGTACGGACTGGCGCTGTGGGCACTGGGGGCGGTCGCGGGTGTCCTCATCGTGGACGGTTCGGCGCCCAGGGCCCTGGTTGCGCTCACCTATGGTGCCGTCCTGGGGTGGCTGGTCGGCCGGACCGTCGCTGACCGGACTCCGCGTGACCGCCCAGACCGACCCAGGCGCCTTGCCGGCTCGGACGAGCGCGTGCTTTCGTGAACACATGAGCGAGCCCACCCTGCCCGATGACGACCGCTCCGCCGACCCGGAGCCCGACCCGGAGCCCGACCATGGGCCCGACCAGGGCCCGACCAGGCGGAGATGGCCGCCCGCCGCTGGCGAACCACGAAGGCGTGGTCCGATCTCAGCCCTGGCCAGAAGCGGGCCGTGGTCGTCGCCGGTCTCGCCCAGACCGCCCTTATGGCGGCGGCGCAGGTGGACCTCGTACGCAGGCCCGCAGAGCAGGTACGGGGTCCCAAGCCGGCATGGTTCCTGGCCAACTTCGTGAACTTCGTCGGTCCGGTCAGCTACTTCGCTGTCGGTCGCAAGCGAAGCTCCCACTAGGCACCCGAGGTCGCCCTGTCAGCCCAGCACCGCGGGGAGGCGGTGGAGCCCACCCGGGGTCGCGCGGTGCAGCGTCGTACCGTCGCCGTGCTGTCCGGCTCCCAGGTTCTCGGCGGCGTCGGCATGGCCGGAGGTGTCACCGCGGGAGGACTGCTGGTCGCCGAGGTGTCCGGCTCCGATGCCATGGCGGGGCTCTCGCAGACCGCGGTGGTCCTCGGCGGAGCCCTCGCAGCCATCCCGCTCGCGCGCTTGAGCCTGGCCCACGGACGGCGGCTCGGGCTGGCCGCCGGGTACGCGACCGGCGCAGCCGGTGCAGCACTCGTCGTGCTGTCCGCAGCAGCCGGGCTGGTGCTCCCACTCATTGCGGGTATGGCGCTGTTCGGCGCCGCGGTCGCGTCAGGCCTGCAGGCGCGCTACGCCGCCACCGACCTGGCCTCACCGAGGCACGTGAGCCGCGATCTGTCGATCGTGGTCTGGATGACAGCGGTGGGGGCGGTCCTGGGGCCCAACCTGGCCGGTCCGGCGGGAACTACCGCCGCCGCGGTGGGTCTCCCCGGGCTGACCGGGATGTTCCTCTGGTCGGGTGCCGCCTTCGTCATCGCCGCGGTCGGCCTGGTCCTGCTGCTGCGACCGGATCCGCTCCTCCTGGCCCGCGCCACGCGCTCGGCCAGTGCACCCGGGTCACAGCCCGAGCAGGCACCTGGTCGGCCGGGCACACGGGAGGCGTGGGACGCAGTCATGCGTTCACCCCGGGCATCCCTCGCGCTTGCAGCACTGGCGACCGTGCATACGGCGATGGTGGCGCTGATGGTCATGACACCGCTGCACCTCGGAGAGCACGGAGCCAGCCTCACGATCGTCGGACTCGTGATCAGTGGCCACGTCGCCGGGATGTACGTCCTTTCACCACTGGTGGGCGCGCTCGCCGACAGGATCGGCCAGGTGCCCGTCATCGTCCTGGGCTGTGCGCTGATGGCTGCCTCGGCGGTGCTCGCAGCCGCCGTTCCGGCCACCTCGACACCCGGGGTGGGTGTCGCGCTGTTCCTGCTGGGGGTGGGATGGTCCTGCGGGGTGGTCGCTGGATCCGCACTGCTGACCGCTTCGGTACCGGAGTCCGCGCGACCGCCCGCTCAGGGGCTGTCGGACCTTGTGATGGGACTGTCGGCAGCCACGGCGGGGGCACTGGCAGGCGTGGTGTTCGGCGTGTGGTCCTACGCGGTGCTCGGTGCGCTGGTCGCGCTGCTGGTGGTCCCGGTCGCGGTCGGTTCGCGGCGCCACCTGGGAGTACGGGTACCCGCCCAGTAGTGTCGGTCCCGTCCGGGTGAGTCAGGAGCAGCCGTGCACGTCGTCGTCATGGGATGCGGACGGGTGGGTTCGCGGCTGGCGCGCACCCTGGACACGCTGGGTCACTCGGTCGGCGTTATCGACCGGGACCAGGAATCCTTCCGCAGGCTGGGCACCGGCTTCGCGGGCTCCACGGTCGCCGGCGTGGGCTTCGACCGCGACACCCTGCTCGAGGCGGGGATCGATCGCGCCGAAGCGTTCGCGGCCGTGTCCAGCGGCGACAACTCCAACGTCATCTCCGCGCGCGTGGCCAGGGAGACCTTCGGCGTCCCGCGGGTGGCGGCGCGAATCTACGACCCCGGCCGTGCCGAGGTCTATGAGCGACTGGGCATCCCCACCGTGGCCACCGTACGGTGGACAGTCGACCGCATGATGCGGGCACTGTTCCCCGAGCCCCGCACCCTGTGGAGCGATCCCAGCGGGACGGTCGAGATGCTGGAGGTCTCCCCGCACCCGGACTGGGCGGGGCACGAGGTCGCCCAGGTGGAAGCCAGCTCGGGGGCGCGCGTCAGCAGCCTGGTGAGGTTCGGCCGCGGTCTGCTGCCCACCGCCGACACGGTGGTCCAGGAAGGCGACCGGATCTACCTGGTCGTGACCGACGACGTGCGGGACCGGGCTCTGGGGGTGCTCTCCGCTGCGCCGGACCGCGCCGCTGAGCATGGGAGCCGGACGTGAGGGTCGCGATAGCGGGGGCGGGCAACGTCGGGCGCAGCATCGCCAGGGAGCTGATCGACAAGGGCCATCAGGTGCTGCTGGTGGAGCGGGACGCCTCGCACATCAAGGTGGGCTCCGTGCCGCGTGCCGACTGGGTCCAGGCCGACGCCTGCGAGCTCGACACGCTGCGTGAGGCCCGCTTCGAGACCTGTGACGTCGTGATCGCGGCGACCGGAGACGACAAGGTCAACCTCGTCGTCTCGTTGCTGGCGAAGACCGAGTTCGCGGTGGACCGCGTCGTGGCCCGGGTGAACCACCCCAAGAACGAGTGGCTGTTCAACGACTCCTGGGGCGTCGACGTCGCCGTGTCCTCCCCCCGTCTGCTCGCGGCCCTGGTTGAGGAAGCGGTGTCGGTGGGT
The DNA here is from genome assembly GCA_963752715.1 of uncultured Actinomycetota bacterium. GTDB lineage: Bacteria > Actinomycetota > Actinomycetes > Mycobacteriales > CAVVZQ01 > CAVVZQ01. Next base: position 179,459 of record CAVVZQ010000002.1, read on the forward strand.
GACCTGGTCCGTCTGATGACGTTCCGCCAGGGCGAGGCAAACCTGGTCGAGATCACGCTGCCGGACGACGCATGGGTCATCGGGCATGCCGTACGTGAGGTGCTCTGGCCCAGGGACACCGCGCTGGTGGCGGTCCTACGCGAGGGCCACGTCATGCTGCCCTCCCCCACCCAGCAGTTCCAGGCCCACGACGAGCTGATGCTGCTGGCCACCGCCGAGCGGGAGGAGGAGATTCGCCTCGCCCTCACTCCCGCCGACCAACCCGCGACCGGGGGTGCGGCATGAGCGCCGGCCGCGACGCCCCGCACAGCACCCCCTCCGACGCCGCGTCGCTCGTCCTGGCGGGCATAGCCACCCAGGCCGAGCTCCTCCGCTCCCGCACGGTTGGCAGCCGAGAGCTCACGGCAGCGGTGCTGGACCGGATCGCCGCCCTCAACCCCACGATCCGTGCGTTCTCAACGGTGCTGGCGGAATCCGCGCTGGATGAGGCCGCGGCCGCCGACGAACGACTGGCCAGGGGTAGCCGGGGGCGGCAGAGGCGGCAGAGGCACCACCCCGAGCCGTTGCTGGGCGTGCCGATCGCCGTCAAGGCGGAGAACGACGTCGCCGGGGTCCCCACCACGTTCGGCGGAGCCGCCACGCTGGTCCCGGCCGCGCGCGACTCCGAGGTGGTACGGCGTCTGCGGGCGGCGGGCGCGATCGTGGTGGGCATCACCGCGATGTCGGAGTTCGGCCTGTGGCCCTTCGCGGAGTCCGCCGCACACGGCTACGTGCGCAACCCCTGGGACCTGACCCGCAGCACCCTCGGCTCGAGCGGGGGCACCGCCGCGGCCGTCGCCTCCGGCATGGTCGGCGCGGGGATCGGCGGTGACGCGGGCGGCTCCATTCGGCTCCCGTCGGCCGCCTGCGGGCTCTTCGGGCTCAAGCCGCAGCGGGGCCGGGTGAGCACCGCACCGAACCCGGACCTGTGGCGCTCGCTCGGCACACTGGGCCCGCTCACCCGTACCGTGGCGGACTCGGCGCTGTGCTACGACGTCATCAGTGGTGCCGCTGCGACGGACCGGTTTTCGGCAGTTCCGCCGTCGGAATCGTTCACCGCAGCGGCACAGCGCCATCCAGGCCGGCTCCGGGTCGCGGTGTCCGGGGTGTGCCCCGTTCCCGGAGTGGACCCCGACCCGGAGCACCTCGCCGCCGTGGATGCCACCGCAACAGCCCTGGCTTCGCTGGGCCACCGGGTGGAGCTGGCGGACCCCCCGTACCCGCGCGGAAAGCGCATGATGCTGCCCCAGCAGGCCTTCATCCCCCAGATGCTGGCCGGCCTGCTGCAGGAGGTCGCTCTGGTGGACCACCCAGCACTGCTCGAGCGCCGGACGAAGGCCCTGTGGCGGACGGCCCGGGCGCTTCCTGCCTCGGCTGCGGAGGCAGCCGAGCACCGTGGGCGACAGTACGCAGAGCTGCTCAACGACCTCTTCGTCGATCACGACCTGCTGCTCCAGCCGATGATGCCGCACCGCCCGCCCTCGCTCGGGGTCCTCGACGGGGTCGGCGCGGCCCGGGCGATGCAGGTGTCGGTACCGGTGGTGTCCTATGCGGGAGTCTGGAACATCGCGGGGAACCCGGCGGCGTCGGTACCCGTCGGCCTGGCAGCGGACGGCCTGCCGACCGCCGTACAGATCGTGGGTCGCCCGCACGACGAAGCCACCGTACTTTCAGTCGCGCGGCAGCTGGAGCAGGTCCAGCCGTGGGCCCAGCTGCGACCACCGGTCTCCTAGGCAGCGCTGGAGGTGCTCGCTGCCCTAGCCACGAGCGACCCTGGCCAGACCCTGCGGGCAGGAAGACCCTGGAAGAGCACACGGACGGGAGGGACTTCCGTGACCGACCCTCGCACGACTCGTCACGTGACCCGGGACCCGCCCGTTCGCCGTTTCACGGTGGATGTGGGTGCGGCCGCCGCTCGCCGTCATGTCATCCCCGCGTGGTTCGCGGCCGACATCACCGAGATTCGCCCGCTGCTCGACGCACCGGCCAACACCGGGTCGCTGACGACATACGTCGTGGCCACCCTTGCCCGAGCAGTGCGTCGGCATCCCCGGATGCACGCGATGCGCGATGTGCGTGGCCGCGTGGTCACCTTCGGGTCCGTGGACGTCAACGTCATGGTCGAGGTGGTGCAACACGGGCGGCCCTTCCCGATGAACCACGTGCTGCGCTCGGCCGACACGAGAGGGCTGCACGATCTCTACCACGAGCTGCACGCGGTCAAGGTCGAGCCGTCGCGGAGCGAGACCCTGCGACTGGCTACTGCGGCGCGCTGGTTCCTGCTGCTGCCGAGCCCGGTACGCAGCAGAGCCATCGGAGCGCTGCACCGCTTCCCTGATCGGCAGCGATCGATGATCGGCACCGTCGGGGTCACTTCGGTAGGCATGTTCGGACAGGGTGGCGGGTTGGGGCTGCCTTTCCTGGTGCACACGCTCGACGTCCTCGTGGGCGGTGTCGAGGAGCGTCCCGGGTTCAACCGGCGAGGGGAGGTGGTGCCGCGCCAGTTCCTTCAGATCGCGGTGGTCGCGGACCACGACGTCGTCGACGGGGCCCCACTGGCGCGGTTCCTCTCCGACTTCCGGAGCGACCTGGAATCAGGGGCGGCCCTCCCCTCGCGTCCGGAGGGGGGTGCTGGAGCGTGAGCAGGTCGGGCCGTTCGCTGCATCTCGTGCTCCGTGCTGAGCCGCTGGAGGGGCGTCGGCTCGACGGCGACCGGTTCCAGCTCAAGGCCCACCGGTACCGTCGGGGCATGACGCGCTGCTCGGCAGCTGCACGACAGCTCCTCGACCAGCCGCTCGGAACCGCTCGCACCGGTCCTCACCTGTTCGTCTCCGTACCTCTGCCCTGGCCCGCGGAGATCACGCAGGCTCGGGGCTTCCCGGTCGGGCTACAGGCACCTGAGGGCACGCGCGTGCTCGGCTACGTTCCCGAAGGGGGCACTCCCGAGCACGACGCCACGCAGACCCGGATGATCGTCTACCAGCCCGGCACTCCCGAACGTCCCGGCTTCGTCCGTCGCGAGTGGGTCGTACCGGGTGGCGCCGCGGCGGCGCTCTTCCTCTCCACGGCAAGTGACCCAGGAGATCCTTCGGGACAGGCATCGTCCAGCACGATGTCTCGCACGGTGTCCAGCACGGTGTCCAGCACGGAAGCCCTCGGTAGCCCCTCACCCCGAGAGCTGTTCGTGTGCGGTCACGGCGCCCGGGACTCCTGCTGCGCCGCCACCGGAATTCCCGCCTACCGCCTCCTGCGTGAGATCGCACAGTCTTCAGCGCGTGCCGGTCGCGAGCCCCTCGTCGTTCGGCGGACCAGCCATACCGGCGGCCATCGGTTCGCCCCGACACTGGTCGACTTCCCGAGCGGTCGGTACTGGGGCTGGCTGTCGGAGGATGACCTCCACGCCCTCGTCGCACGGGATCCGGCAGCCCTGCCCGAGATGCTGTCCCGCTACCGCGGCTCGGCGCTGCTGCCCCCTGCCGCACAGGTGCTCGAACGAGAGCTCTTCGCGCGGTACGGATGGGCGTGGGAAGCCGCCGTCATGCGGGCCGAGCTCGCGGCGCTGCCCAGCAACCGCACACAGGTCGCGCTCGACTACACGCTGCCTGGCACCGGGCCCCGTCGGGCTGCGGCAGTACTGGGCACTCATGCCGGTCGGACGGTGCTCAGCTGCGGGAAGCCCGAGGAGGCGACCGACCAATGGCAGATTCTGGAGATGTCACTCAGCTGACTAGGTCCACGTGTAGGTGCCTGCTGACACGGGAGAATCAGCCGTGGTGGCCAGGTGGCCAGGTGGCGAGGTCGTGCGCCCGGATAGCTAGGTTTGCCGGCGCAGCCGCATCCACTTCGGCTGCATCGTCCTCATGGGCCAGTCCATGCCGCCGGTGTCGGCGTCGTCGACGCTGAGCAGGTCTCAGCTAGGGAAGGCCTTTTTGCAGGGCGTCAGGTGAGGTGCCCTCCACGAAGGTGGCCCCGTCGATCCCGCGGCGTCTCGCCGCGTCGATGGCCCGGGGCGCGTAGTCGATCCCGACGACCTCCCACCCCCGCAGCACCAGCTCCGGCACGTGCTGCCCGCGACCGCAGCCCACGTCGAGCGCCCGCCCCAGCGACCGCTCCCGTTCGGCCTCCTCAAGATCCAGACGTTGCGCGAGGCTCGCCGTCCGGGCCTCGCCTGGGTGCTCCCATGGTGTGTAGCCGACCCGGTCCATCACGGCGTACAAGCCCAATCCGCGCATACAAGCACGGCTCCAGTAACGGCACAAGAACACGCGGCGAACTGGGCATCGGCCCGGCTCCCCAGCGGACCCGCCGGTGCAGCGCGATGGTGGAGTAGACGTCGATCGTCATCGGCACGCACGCCGCTCAAGGCGACGTCAGACGGGAATCCGGGCTCACCCAAACGAAATCTCAGGCGTCCAACGGCAGCCCTAGGGCGATTGACCTGGTTGGCCCCGAGAAATCTTGACAGTGTCCGAATTCGGAGGGATCGTCTGGTTTCGCTGTCATGACACGCAGCCCGGACACGTGGCTAGGCGGCGCGCAACTGGCAATGGAGGGTCCGATGCATAAGCATTCTCGACCGTACGTCATCTTCCTGATCGTCACCGTGTCGGTGCTGGGGCTGCTCGCCCCGTCCGCAATTGGGGCCAACGGTGGTTCTGACGGGGCCGACGCCGAGACCGCTGTCGCACCCGGCGACGAAGCTGCCGCTGAGGCTGCCGCTGTCGCACCCGGCGACGTCCGAACCCTCCTGGAGCGCCTCAAGGAGGACGACGAACTGCGGGCCAGGCTCATCGAGCGGCTGCGGGAGAGCCCGGCCGCCCGTCAGCGGGCCCTGGAAGTGATCAAGGACATCGTCAAGGCGCGGTTGGAGCAGGTGGAGCTGCCGGAGCCGGAGGATCGTCTTCCTCCGCCTGCGGAGGAACGGAGCCCAGGGCCAGTGCGGGAGACGCCGATCCTCCACGCGACCTTCGACGACCTGCCGAACCAGGACCCGATCTCCGACAAGGCCTTCCAGTCGCAGCTGGGGGGGAGCAACAATGGGCCGTACAACTACGATGACACGGCGATCGTGGACGACGACCGGGGTGGCGGCAAGGTGCTCCGTACGACGCTGGACGCGGGAACGATCCGGGGTAACCCAGGCGGAGAGAACCACGGGATCGTGATCTTCTCGCCGCTGGACCGAGTGGTCGATGCTGCGTGCATCTCATACGACATCAAGTTCAGCGAGGGATTCGACGTGAGCCTGGGCGGGAAGCTTCCGGGTCTCGTGGGGGTGCGGGAAGGAGTATCGCCGAGCGTGCCGACAGGCGGCGGCAACCCGCGCGACCGAGGTTGGTCCGCGAGGACCATGTGGCTAGGGCCGGGGAGCTACAGTTTCGTCGATCCACCCGCCGTTGGCGTCTCGTACAACTACAGCCCGTTCCAGGAGGGGAAGCACGGGGACAACCACGTCTGGGAGGGGGCTGCCGCACCTGCGGGTACATGGCACAAGGTGAAGCACTGCCAGAAGATGAACTCGGCAACGGGCACGTCGAACGAGGACTTCGAGGCCGACGGCATCGAGGTGGCGTTCTTCGACGGGAAGCCGGTGTACTTCGACCCCGAGTACGTGTGGCGGACACGCGAGGACGTGCACATCAACTACCTCGCGTGGGCGATCTTCCGCGGTGGCGGTGACCTGAGCTGGGCGGCGGACCGGGACGCCTACATCGACATCGACAACGTACTGATCACCGAGGTCGAGAACGTTCCACCGTTGGCCGACTTCGCAGCCCTCACCGATGGTCTGACCGTCGACTTCACCGGGACCGGGTTCGACTACGACGGCCCGATCGCGTCGCAGGAGTGGGACTTCGGCGACGGGGAGACGAGCACGGAGGCGGCGCCGCGTCACACCTTCGCGAGGGAGGGAACCTACACCGTGACGCTGACGGTGACCGACGTCGAGGGTGGTACGGCGACCGTGTCCAAGGACGTGACGGTGCGGCTGGGTCGGTTCCTGCTCGACCGTTTCGACCGGGACGTGACCAACGGCTGGGGGTCGGCCGAGGTGGGCGGTGGGTGGCTGCTGCGCGGCGGCAACACCAACTTCGCGGTCACCGACGGCCGGGGTGACGTGATGGTGGCAGCGAGTGACGGGCCGAAGTCGGTGTCGGGAAGCGTGCTCGAGCGGGACACCAAAGCGCGGGCGAGCTTCGCACTGGACAAGCTCCCGGAGGGAGGCTCGCTATACCTGGCGCTGGCCTCACGGACCAGTGACGACGGCCAAACCGGCTACCGGGCGAAGGTGCGGGTAGCTCCGGACGGCACCCCAACGGTGTTCCTGATCCGCTCGGTCGGCGGGGAGGAGACCACCCTGGCCTCGACCTCGGGGACTCTGGGGGCCGTGGGCATGGGCACGGATGCGTTCGTGATACGCATGGAAACGCAGGGCACCTCGCCGACTACGGTGCGCGCCAAGGTGTGGCCGGCGGGAACTGCGGAGCCGTCCGACTGGCTGGTCGAGGCTACCGACTCCGATCCGGCGCTGCAGGCAGCGGGACGGGCCGGAGTGTGGACCTACCTGTCTCGCAACGCGACCAACGGGCCGATCCGGCTCAGCGTGGACAACATGCTCGTCATCCCCACCCTCTGAATCTTTCGTCGGTTGCCGATGACACCGCTCGCCAACAGAGGCGGTCAGCACCATGATGCGCTACTCGCGATCATGGTGCTGACCTGTGTCGGGACGGCGGGATTCGAACCCACGACCCCTTGACCCCCATGATCGGGCTGACCCGCTTCAGATAGCGCAAACTCATCGACCTTCCCCCGTCGAAGGTGAGCGTGAACCGCATCGGCACAGACGCAGGCGGGAGCACCGGCCCGTCCTCGAACAGCACCCGGTCAATGACCGCCCCCGGATCCGGCTTCCGCAGCACACCCGTCTCGGGGACCTGCTTGTGCGCGGTATGCCCCGACGCATCCGACAGCCACACCGACACCGGCATCAGCCGGTCCGGCGTCCAGTTCTCCGCAACAAACCCATCCGGGACACCGACCACGTCAACCAGCCAGCCATGCACGTCGGGCCACCACCCACCCGGACCCTTGGCCAGCGGATCATCCCCCGTCGTGCAGATCCAGCCGATCTGCACGTTCACCGTGCCCTGCGAGTTCGGGCTCGACGGCAGCGTCATCCCGTCGTTGAACAGCGACCCGGCCGCAGCCCACCACGGGCGGGTCTGGATCGGACGCTGCGACCGGCTCAACGGCAGGAACAGGTGATAGCCGGTGCGCGGGCCCGCCTGCGTGAACACCCACCTGTCGACCACCGACGGCGGTGTGCCAACACGGCTGGCAGTCCAGTGATGTGTCACCCGACGCGACAGGGTCTGCCTCTTCATCGGCACGACCGAGTAGGAGTACCGGCTGCGCACCGCGCCCGGGAAGAAACCGTCGTCACGCATCTGCTAGTCCCCGTCGCCGTGGTCGTCCTCGCGGTGCCGGTCGAAAGCCAGTCCGAGCGCCCCCGCCAGCCCACCGATCCCCGTGCCCACCGCCACCGCGATCGCCTCAACATCGGGACGCACCATCACAGCCACCAGGGCGATGATCGTGACAATGCCCAAGATCAACGTGACGACCACGACCGGCGGCTGCCGGGTACCGGCCTCCCTGATCCCGCGCAGCACGACCCAGATGAATGCGACCGCAAACCCGGCAACCGTCACAGCCCCCAGGAACACCACCAGCGGGCTCCGGTCAAACGACTCAGACAGCCAGTCGAAAAGATCGCCACCTAGCGTGGAGCCCCGGACCGCAAGCCCGGTTGCCCCGGCACTCGCGCAATCTGTCGCGCTGCACGGCGGACAGATCTGCAGACGCTGGACATCGTCAGCCGCTGGTGAGAGGACTTGTGGGTCCAGGCCACGTTGCCGTCCGGACATACTGCCGCACGAACACGTCCCTTTGCCGCTGCTGGTCTGCCCGGGCAGCGCCCCGACCGTGTAGCCGGTGACCGTGACCGTGCCCTGCGGGCTGACCGCCACCCCGTAGCCGTAGTCGTTGCTGCTGCTGCCGAACTGGTCGGTCCAGGCCACGGTGCCGTCCCGGTGGTACTGCCGCACGAACACATCATCGTCGCCGCTGCTGGTCTGCCCGGGCAGCGCCCCGTCCGTGCAGCCGGTGACCGTGATCGTGCCCTGCGGGCTGACCGCCACCCGGAGCCGTAGTCGATGCTGCTGGTGCCGAACTGGTCGGTCCAGGCCACGCTGCCGTCCCGGTGGTACTGCCGCACGAACACGTCATCGCCGCCGCTGCTGGTCTGCCCGGGCAGCACCCCGCACGTGGTGCCGGTGACCGTGACAGGCCTGCGACTTGTCGGGACGGCGGGATTCGAACCCACGACCCCTTGACCCCCAGTCAAGTGCGCTACCAAGCTGCGCCACGTCCCGGCGCCCGAAGGCGACGGCAGCCAGGGTATCGCACGAGTCGGACCCGACGGGCCCCACAGCAGCCTCCCGGGCCAAGTCAACGGGCACACGACAGCATCGCCCGGTGGTCGAGCCCCCGGCTCTCCGGCGACTGGTCGGCACTCGATGTAGTGACTTTGCGGGTCCTCGGACCCGCAAAGTCACTACATCGAGAGTCGCTCCCATGGATCAGCGCACGGAACCAGCTGGCTAGACGCAGTCCTCCATCGTGTCCACCGGACGGTAGATGAGCAGGTTGCCCTTGGGCTTCTTGGTGTCCCGGGCCACGTAGATGGTGCCGTCGCGGCCGATGGCGAGCCCCTCGGGATGCTTGGTCCTGGCGCCTCCGAGAGCCCACAGCCCGTCGAGGTGCACCGTCTCAGTTTCCGGGGACATCAACTGGGGAAGCCGACCGATGCGGCGGTCCTTCTCACTGATCACCCAGATTCGGCCGTCCGGTCCCACGGACATGTCGCTGACGTCGGTCAGAGTTTCGCCGCCCGGATCGGGCTGGAGGGTCCAGCGGTGCAGCAGCACCAGTCGGTCCGGCGGGGGCGCCCACCCTTCGTCGTCGCCGAGCAGCGTCTCGCGTGAGAGCCCCATCGGAAAGTGACTGTCCGGACCCCACTCCCCCCAAACGACGGGCGAGCGTTCCTTCGCCACCAGCAGATGACCGTCCTGGAGAAGGAGCACACCTTCGCCCTTGACCGTGCTGTCGACGCCCCAGGTACGCCGGGTTCTCGGGAACTTCCCGGTGACGACCAGGGATGCGCATGCCGCCACCCAGCGGTCGGTGGGATCGACAAGCGCCACACGTGGCGGGTTCTCGGTGAGTACGACGAGCCTTCCCAGTCCGTCCACGGTGACGGCTTCCATGCTGCGGAACATGGCAGCACTACCGCCATCGCACTCCGACAGCGGAATCCGCCGCCAGGTTCCCGGAATGCCGTCCTTGCCGACCTCCGCCACCAGTGCGACCGCGTCTGTCTCGCTGACCAGCCACAGCATCTGCCGACCGGTCCGGCTCATCACGACCTCGGCCCCCGAGATGTCCTGGAGCGGCACATCCAGGCTGGCTACTGGCTCCAGCACGTCGCTGACCGTCACTTGCTCCGCCGTTTCCTCTGCCTGACCTCGATCCTCACCGGAGTGCCCGGCAGGTCGAAGTCCTCCCGGAACCTGCGTTCCAGGAAGCGCAGGTAGCCGGGCTCCAGCCCACCCGTGGTGAACAGCACCAGTGTCGGCGGGCGGTTCGACGCCTGCGTCGCGAAGAGAATACGACTGGATCGTCCTCCGCGCACCGGCGGCGGCTGCGCCGCGGTGATGCCCTGGAGCCACTGATTCAAACGTCCTGTGGACACTCGGTAATCCCACGAGCTGAGTGCGGTACGCATGGCCTCGGCCAGCCGGTCCACCCGGCGCCCTGTGAGGGCCGAGATGTTCACGCGCGGTGCCCACTGCACGCGTCGCAGCTCCCGCTCGAACTCCCGCTCGAGCCACGGGCGGCGCTCGTCGTCCACGAGGTCCCACTTGTTGAAGGCGAGTACGAGTGCCTTTCCGGCGGTGACCACCTGCGTCACCACGCGAGTGTCCTGCTCGGTGAGCGGCACGCCGGCGTCCAGGAGCACCACGGCCACCTCGGCGTCAGCGATCGCTCGCTCGGTGCGCAGCGTCGCGTAGTAGTCCGCCCCCTGCTGCTGGCGGCTGCGCCGCTTGATACCCGCGGTGTCGACAAAACGCCACTGCTCCGCCCCCAGGGTCACCATGGTGTCGACCGGGTCGCGGGTGGTGCCCGCGGTCTCGTCGACGAGGGCTCGTTCCTCCCCGGCGATCTGGTTGAGCAGGCTCGACTTGCCCACGTTGGGACGCCCCACCAGGGCGACCCTGCGGGGCCCCGCCGCCGGTGGCTCCTGCTCCGGCGGAGCGTTTCCCACCGCGGCGACCACCGCGTCGAGCAGGTCCCCACTACCCCGGCCGTGCAGCGCGGATACCGGGTGCGGCTCACCGAGGCCCAGCGACCACAGGGCGGCAGTCTCTGCCTCGACGCGGGCGTCGTCGACCTTGTTGGCGACCAGGAGGACCGGCCGCCCGCCCCGGCGCAGAATCCGGGCCATCGCCTCCTCGGCCTCCGTGGCCCCCACGGTGGCATCGACCACGACCACAACCGCGTCAGCGGTCTCCATCGCATAAGCGGCCTGCTCGGCGACTCGGGCGGCCATGCCCGTGACGTCAGGCTCCCAGCCACCGGTGTCCACGACGACGAAGCGTCGGCCGGCCCATTCGGCGTCATAGGCGACCCTGTCGCGGGTCACCCCGGGGACATCCTCGACGACCGCGGCACGGCGTCCGAGAATGCGGTTGACCAGCGTGGACTTGCCCACGTTGGGCCTGCCTACGACAGCCACAACCGGGACCGCCGGGTCCGCAGCCCGCTCGAGGGATTCGGTCACCCGGCTCGTCTCTTCTCCTGTAGCAGTGCGCTGATGTGTGCGATGACCTCGTCGATGGTCATGTCGCTGGTGTCCACCTCGACGGCGTCGGACGCGGCCCGCATCGGGGACGACGCCCGGGTGGAGTCGAGGTGGTCCCGGCGCGCGATGGACTCCGCATGCACGGCAACCTCCTCGTCCGTCAGATCGTCGGTGTGCTCGGCCGCCCGCCGGCGGGCCCGTGCCTCCGGCGAGGCGGTCAGGTAGACCTTGAGGGTCGCATCCGGCGCGACCGTGGTGCCCAGGTCCCGGCCTTCGGCGACGACCTGGCCCCTTGACATGATGAGACGCTGCTGGGCCACAAGATGTTCCCTCACCTGAGGTACCGCTGAGACCAGGCTCACAGCATGGGTGACGTCCGGCCCCCGGATCTCTCCGGTCACGTCGCGGCCGGACACCGACACGGTCGGGGCGCCGGGGTCGGTGCCCACCTGGAGGTCGGCGCCGAGCACCGTCTCCGCCACGGCGTCCGCGTCGGAGGGGTCCACGCCGGCATCGAGCACCGCTCGGGTCGCCGCCCGGTACATCGAACCGGTGTCGAGGTACCGGAAACCCAGTGCCTCGGCCAGTCTCTTGGACACCGTGGACTTGCCCGAACCTGCTGGTCCATCCAGGACAATCACGTCTCGCATGAGGCCTACCCTAGGCCGCTCGGGCCGTACCGGCGCACGGTGTCCCGTGCTGCCGAGGAGGACTGGTCGGTGGGTCAGTGCGGCAGGTCTGTGCGCAGCTGGGCGGCGCCTCGCAGGTAGGAGTGCCGGATCGCCGACCGCGGCAGGTCCGTCTCCACGTGGGCGAGCAGCCGCAGCACCCGCGGCATCGCCGTCGGCACAGGGATCTCGGTGGCGCAGAGCATCGGCACGTCGGTGATGCCGAGCAGTCGCACCGCATAGGCCGGGAACTCCGCGTCGAGGTCAGGGGTCACGGTGAAGACGATGCTGATCAGCTCGTCGCTGGTCAGGGCGTTGCGTTCCATCACCGAGGTGATCAGCTCGCTGGCAGCGGTGAGAATCTCGTCCCGGTCGTTGCTCTCGACCTGGATCGCCCCGCGGATTGCCCGTACAGCCACTCGCCCTCCCTCGTCGCCTCCACGGTAGCGTCCGAGGACGCGGCGGGCGGACTACAGCCCCGCTGCCTGGAACAGCGCAGCGAGCTCGTCGCGACGCAGCGGACGCACCGACCCGGGCCGCAGGTCGCCGAGCTTGACTGGGCCCACCGCAACCCGCACCAGCCTGCTGACCGGGTGGCCGACCTCGGCGAGCAGCCTGCGGACGACGTGTTTGCGGCCCTCGTGCAGCGTGACCTCGACGACCGCGCGGCCCGGGACGCTGTCCACGACTCGGAAGCGGTCGACTCGCACCGGCCCGTCGTCGAGGTCCACCCCGGCCCGGAGCCGGGCCCCGAGGTCGCGGGGCACGGGCCCGGGCACGTCGGCGAGGTAGACCTTGGGCACCCCGTGCGAGGGGTGGGTCAGGCGGTGCGCCAGGTCGCCGTCGTTGGTGAGCAGGATCAGACCCTCGCTGTCCGCGTCGAGCCGCCCGACATGGAACACCCTGCCGTAGCGCTGTGCCACGTAGTCCCCGACCGAGGGCCGGCCGCGGTCGTCGCTCATCGTCGACAGCACTCCGCGCGGCTTGTTCAGCGCCAGGTAGACGCGGTTGGAGTCGACGTTGACCCGCTCCCCGTCCACCGTGACGACGGCTCGTACCGGGTCGATGCGCAGTCCCTGCTCGCGGACCACGGCACCGTCCACGCTGACCCGGCCGGCGGCGATGAGCTCCTCGCAGGCCCGCCGCGAGCCCACTCCGGCGGAGGCCAGGGCCTTCTGCAGGCGCACGCCACCCGCGGTGTGGGCGGGGTGGTCCTCAGACGTTCCCGCCACTGGCGGCCTCCGCGGTCGACTCGGCGGCGACTGCCGCGGCGTGCTCGTGTCCCGGGAGCAGAGGTGCCAGCGGGGGAAGTTCGTCGATGCTGTCGAGTCCGAGCTTCTCCAGGAACAGCGGGGTGGTCCCGTACAGGTGCGCTCCGCTGTCGGCCTCGGTCTCGGCCACCTGCACCAGTCCCCGCGTGACCAGGGTGCGCAGCACTCCGTCGATGCTGACCCCCCGAATCTCGGCGACCCGCGCCCTGCCCACCGGCTGCAGGTAGGCGATGACCGCCAGGGTCTCCAGCGCGGCGTGGGTCAGCCGGGCGCTCTGCCCCTCGAGCAGCAGCCGTTCCACGTACGGGGCGCTGGCCTCGGCGGTCAGCAGCCGCCAGCCCCCCGCAACCCGGTGCAGCCGGATGCCACGGCCTTCTGCCTCGTAGGTGTCCGCCATGTCGCGGAGCACCGCGGCGACATCCTCCTCGGCGCGTTCCACCACCGCTGCCACGGCGGCAGCGGTCAGCGGCTGGTCGGTGACGAACAGCAGGGACTCCACCACCGATTCCAGCCGCGGGTCGTCCTCGGGCTTGCTCAATCCCACTCCTCGCCTGCGTCGCGGGGGGCCGGCAGCGCTGCCTGGTCCCGTCCGGTCCAGCGTACGGTCAAGGTCTGCAGCGGTCCGTCCTGCTCGAAGGCCACCGCGCCGTCCCGGTAGAGCTCCAGCAGCGCCAGGAAGCGGCCCACCACCAGGATCATCTCCTCGCAGTCGGACACCAGGTCCTCGAACGTGGCGCTGGCGTCCCCGCCCGACCCTGCCAGCCCCGCCAGCTTGGCGCGCAGCACCGCCACCTGTTCTGTGACGCTGACCCGCGGGAGGTGCAGGTGGGCGACGTCCACCACGGGCGCGGCCCGCGGGCTCATCGCCGCCGCTGCGAGATCACGCAGCTGCTCGGCGCCTATCGCGAGGACGACCTCGGGGAGCAGCCGGGCGAATCGCTCCTCGAGCTCCGCAGTCCGGGCCCGGCGCCGGGCGGCGTGCTCGTAGCGCTGCGCCAGGTCCTCCGCGACCGACCGGAACGCCCGGTACTCCAGCAGCCGGGCGAACAGCAGGTCCCGCTCAGCGAGAAGCTCCAGGTCCTCCTCGTCCTCCACCGCTCCCTTGGGAAGCAGTCGGGAGGCCTTCAGGTCGAGCAGCGTCGCGGCGACGACCAGGAACATGGATGCCTGACCCAGCTCCCAGGTGTCGCGGTGGGCTCGCATGTGGGCCAGGAAGTCGTCGGTGACCTGGGCGAGCGCCACCTCGGTGACGTCCAGCTTGTGCTTGGCGATCAGGGAGAGCAGCAGGTCAAAAGGACCTTCGAAGTTGGCCAGCCGGACCGCGAAGGCGTCACCCGTCACGATTCACCCCGTCCCTCCGCTGGGGGGCTCCGGCGGGGCTCCGGCGGTGCTCCGGTGGGGGCTCCGGACCGGGCACGAGGGTGCGCCATCGCGTACACCTCGCGGAGCGAGTCGACGGTGACCTTGGTGTAGAGCTGGGTCGTGGTCACCGAGGAGTGCCCGAGCAGCTCCTGCACGACGCGCACGTCAGCTCCGCCCTCCAGCAGGTGGGTTGCGAACGAGTGGCGCAGCGTGTGGGGCGAGATGGTGCTGGCGGTCGCCTCCGGCAGCCCCGCCTTCTCCGCCGTGCTGCGCAGGATCATCCACGCGCTCTGCCTGCTCAGCGCTCCACCCCGGGCGTTGAGGAACAGCATCGGGGTGCCGCGCCCGTGCCGGGCAAGCTCTGGTCTGGCGCGGACGAGGTAGGCGTCCACGGCCGAGCGCGCGTAGGACCCGATGGGCACCACGCGGGTCTTGGACCCCTTCCCGAGCAGCCGCACGCTGCCCTCGCCGGTGTCCACGTCGTCCACCGCCAGCCCCACCGCCTCCGTGACGCGGGCACCGGTCCCGTAGAGAAACTCGAGCAGGGCGCGGTCGCGCAGCGCCAGCGGCGAGTCACCGGCGGCGGCAGCGAGGATGCGCTCCACGTCCGCCACCGGCAGTGCCTTGGGGAGGCGCTGCGGTAGTCGGGGGGCACGCACCTGGTGTGCGGTGTCGAGCCGGGTGAGGCCCTCCCGTACGGCGAAGGCGTGCAGGCTTCGCACCGCTGCGAGGGAGCGGGCGGCGCTACTTGCAGCGAGGGCCTGGTGGTGCTCGGTTACCCGTACGCAGGGTCGCGAGATAGTCGGCCACGTCCTCCGGCGAGACGTCGTCCAGGCTGGCTCGCCCCAGCGAGGTGAGGTGCGCCAGGTAGCGGCGCAGATCACGGGTGTACGCGGCCAGCGTGTGGGGGGACGCACCCCGCTCGACAGCCAGGTGGTCCAGGTAGGCGGTCGCAGCGGCCGTCAGCGCCGCCGGGACCTCCGGGTCCGCGGCGGTGCTGCTCGCTGCCGGTGCGCCCGTCACCCCACCCCGTTTCCGCCACGCCGAAGGACTTCCTCCGGCGGTGTGACCGGCAAGCCGTGCGCGTCCGCCACCGGAGGCGAGACGAGCGCCCCGGCCGCGGTGTTGACGCCGGCTCTGAGCGCCGGGTTCCTGCTCACCGCATCCTGCCAGCCACGCCCGGCCAGCTCCACCACGTACGGGAGCGTGGCGTTGGTCAGCGCAAAGGTGGAGGTGTGAGGCACGGCTCCCGGCATGTTCGCGACGCCGTAGAAGACGCTGTCGTGGATCGGGAAGGTCGGTGCCTCGTGCGTGGTCGGTCGTGCGCCGGCCACGCACCCGCCCTGGTCCACGCTGATGTCCACGATCACGCTGCCGGGCAGCATCCCCGCGACCATCTCGTCGTCGACCAGAACCGGCGTACGTGCTCCGTGCACCAGCACCGCGCCGATGACGGCATCGGCCTCCGAAACGGCGCGTGCGACCTCGTGGCGGTTGGAGGTGACGGTCTGAAGGTGACCCCGGTAGATGGCATCGAGGGCACGCAGCCGGGTCACATCCCGGTCCAGCACGGTCACCTCGGCGTGCAGCCCGACCGCGATGGCCGCGGCGTTGCTCCCCGCCACGCCCGCGCCGAGAACCACGATCCGTGCCGCATGCACCCCCGACACACCGCTGATCAGCACTCCGCGGCCGCCCCGCTCCCGTTCCAGCAGCGATGCGGCCACCTGAGGGGCCATCCGGCCGGCCACCTCCGACATCGGGGTCAGCAGCGGCAGGGAGCCGTCGGCCAGCTCGACGGTCTCGTAGCCGATGCCCACGGTCCCCGAGCCGAGCAGCGCTTCGGTGCACCTGCGGTCCGCCGCGAGATGCAGGTAGGTGAACAGGACGAGCCCGGGGCGCAGGTACCTGTACTCCTGCGGGGTGGGCTCCTTGACCTTGAGAACGAGATCGGCGGCCCAGGCCTCGCCGGCCTCCGCCACGAGGGTGGCTCCCGCGGACCGGTAGTCGGCGTCCGGGAGCCGGCTGCCCGCCCCCGCGTCGGCCTGGACGAGGACCTGGTGGCCGGCTCGGCTGAGCTCGTGGGCGCCCGCCGGGGTCAGGGCAACGCGGTACTCCGCGGTCTTGGTCTCAGCCGGCACCCCGATGCGCATGTCTCAGGCCAGTGTCGGCCGGGCCGGCCAGCCGGCGTCCGGTGGTCGAAGCCCGGCGAATCCTCGGGACCGGGCGCGCACCGCTGCCAGCAGTCCCGCGATGCAGATGGCATTGTGCAGCTCACCCGCGAGGGCCCGGTCGGCAGCGACATCCAGCGGCACCCACTCCCGCTGCATCTCGACCTCCTCGTGCTCGGCCTCGTGTCGCTGGTCCCGGGGGATCTCCGCGAGTCCGCGGGCCAGGTACACCCGTACCGCCTCGTCGGTCATCCCCGGTGAGGTGCGCAGGTCGAGCAGGGTGCTCCAGCTCTCGGCGGTGAGGTGGCCCTCCTCGGCGAGCTCGCGCCGGGCGGAGTCCCAGGCGGGTTCCCCGGCGACGTCCAGGAGCCCGGCGGGAAGCTCCCACAGGTACTCCCCCGTGGGATGGCGGTACTGACGCACCAGCAGCACGGCTCCGGCCTCGTCGAGAGCCACGACCGCCGTCGCTCCGGGATGTACGACCACGTCCCGCTGGGAGACCTCGCCGTCGGGCATGCTGACCATGTCGGTCCGTACCGAGATCACCCGGCCGGTGAAGTGCTCCTCGCTGGAGACAACCTCGTAGGAGTGGCTCACCGGGCGTCCTCGGCGGTCTGCCCGACGACCTCGAAGCTGAGCTTCTCACCCTCGGCGCGGGCCAGCGAGGCGGCGATGAACTCGCGGAACAGGGGGTGGGCGCGGTACGGCCGGGACAGGAACTCCGGGTGTGCCTGGGTTCCCACGAAGAACGGGTGCAGGTCCCGGTCCAGCTCGGCGAACTCCACGAGGCTGCCGTCCGGGGAGGTACCCGAGAAGACCACGCCGACCTTCTCCAGCTCGGGGCGGAAGGCGTTGTTCACCTCGTAGCGGTGCCGGTGCCGCTCCTCCACGCGGCCCACCCCGTAGGCCTGCTGGACGACCGTGCCGTCGGTGAGCACGGCAGGGAACGATCCCAGCCGCATGCTGCCCCCCAGGTCGGCGTTGCCGGCCACCGCCTCCACCTGATCGGCCATCGTCGCGATGACGGGGAAGGCCGTCTCCGGGTCGAACTCCAGAGAGTTCGCACCGGCCATGCCGGCCAGGTTGCGGGCCGCCTCGATCACCATGCACTGCAGCCCGAGGCAGATCCCGAGCAGCGGAAGGCCGTTCTCCCGCGCGTAGCGGATCGCTCCCAGCTTGCCCTCGATGCCGCGGACGCCGAAGCCGCCGGGGACCAGGACGCCGTCCACCCCGTGGAGCGCCTGCCTCGCTCCCTCGGGGCTCTCGCAGTCGTCGGAGGCGACCCAGGCGATGTCCACGCCCGCGTCGCACGCGATGCCGCCGGCGTTGAGCGCCTCGGTGACCGACAGGTACGCGTCGGGCAGGTCGACGTACTTGCCGACCACGGCGATGCGCACCCGGTGCTTCGGGTCGTGCACCCGCCGGAGCATGTCGTCCCACTCCGACCACTCGACGTCACGGAAGGGCAGGTTGAGGTGCCGCACCACGAACGCATCGAGTCCCGCACGGTGCAGGACCTTGGGGATGTCATAGATCGACGCGGCGTCAGACGCGCTGACCACACCATCGAGGTCGACGTCACAGGTCATGCTCAGCTTGCGCTCGAGGCCCTCGGGCAGCGGCCGGTCCGAGCGGCACACCAGTGCGTCCGGCGCAATGCCGATGCTGCGCAGCGCGGCCACCGAGTGCTGGGTGGGCTTGGTCTTCAGCTCGCCCGAGGGGGCAAGGAAGGGCACCAGTGAGACGTGTACGAACATGCAGCGCTCACGGCCGACGTCACGGCGCAGCTGGCGGGCGGCCTCCAGGAAGGGCAGCGACTCGATGTCGCCGACGGTGCCCCCGATCTCGACGATGACGACGTCGACCTGATGCCCGCTGAGCTGCAGGACCCGGCGCTTGATCTCGTCGGTGATGTGTGGGATCACCTGGACTGTGTCCCCCAGGTACTCGCCGCGGCGCTCGCGCGCGAGCACGGCGCTGTAGACCTGGCCGGTCGTCACGTTGTTGCTGGTGTCCAGCTCGGTGTCGAGGAAGCGCTCGTAGTGGCCGATGTCGAGGTCGGTCTCCGCGCCGTCCCGGGTCACGAAGACCTCTCCGTGCTGGAACGGGTTCATGGTCCCGGGGTCGACGTTGATGTACGGGTCGAGCTTCTGCATCGTCACCCTGAGTCCGCGCGCCTTCAGCAGGGCGCCCAGGCTCGCGGCGGTGAGACCCTTTCCGAGCGAGGAGGCCACGCCTCCGGTGACGAACACGAATCGCGTCGAGCTGGGCTCCATCACAAGGCGCTCCCCGGGGGCTGCATGCGCGAGAACGGCATCTCGCGGCCCACGGGGGTTCAGACTAACGGGCCTGCGCGGCTTCGTGCGACCGACGTGCCCACGACACTCCCAGCAGGGCGAGCGGAACGGCCACTCCCAGGGCCGTTCCTGCCAGCGCGACACCCGAGTCGTTGAGCGCGAAGCCCAGCAGCGTGCACACGGCTGCTGAGATCATGACTGCTCGCAGCGGAGGCACAGCGTCCAGTGCCTCCGCGAGTCGGCTGGAGCCGCGTCCACGCGGGCGGATCAGCAGCACGGTCAGTGCTGCCAGCAGGAAGGGCACCGCAAAGGTGACCGGGGTCGCGAAGACGACCGACAGCAGCGCAGCCGCCTTGCGGGAGACGACCTCCCAGGCCTCTCCGCTGAGCAGGTCTTCGACGAAGCCGCCGAAGTGTGAGCGCTCGTCCTCCGGTCGTAGGTAGTCCACGTAGGCGAAGGCGAGGACCGTCAGCGCAGCAAGCCCGAGCGCCGCGAACACGCCCTTCCAGGTCAGGCGTCCCACGAGCACCAGCGCGGCGAGGACCGCCAGCGCGGGGATGAGTGCGAGCGTGCCCCCGAAGTTGTTGCCCGCATCGGCGGAGGCCACGACGTACACCGACAGTCCACCGCCCACGAGAAAGATGACCAGGCCCCAGGCCTTCGAGCGCCCGTGGGCGAGTACCCCCAGGACGAACAGCCCGGCGACCGAGTACGCGGCGAAGGCCATGTTGCTCAGACCCGTGAAGCGACCTGCCACCAGCGGTGAGTACCCGAGCATGCTGTCCATCTCCAGGCTGGAACCGGTCAGCACGTCGACACCGAGGACCACCACGGTCACAGCCGCGACCAGGGCGGCCGGCGCCAGGAGCCGCAGCCCCCCGGACTGGGTGCCGCGCGAGGCCGCTTCCACGGAGCGCCAGGGGACGGCCAGCGCCACCGTCACGATGACCGCCACCCATGCCACGATCAGTCCCGCCAGGAGCGGAGCCGGCCAGACCGCCTTCCACCACGGCACCACGTTGGCCAGGAAGCTGGACACCGGAACAGCGGCGTAGGCCGCCCCGACGACGATGGCCGCCATGGTGACCCGACGCTTGCCGGCATCGCTGCCCCGCCGCGCCACCAGGCGCCCAGCGACGGCGAGCGTGACCAGCGCGAGCACTCCGGTGATGCCCCACACCACGTCGAACGGGCCCATCAGGTTCTGCTGCAGCCGCGCCCGGTGCGACGCGGCCACCAGCCATGCCTGCTCCTCGGCGAAGTCCCTCTCACGGGGAGAGCCCACCGACATCGGTCGCCCGGTGGCGTCCTGAGTCTCCTCTCCCAGCAATGCCAGGGCGCTCGGCGCCAGGTCGATGAGCTGCACGTACCGGTCCCGACGCGTGCTCGATGACGTCAGCCACCCGCCGTCGAGACCGGCACCCGAGGCGATCGCAACCTGCAGGTGCGCCCGCGGACGTCGGCCGGTCTCGGAGATTCCCACGACGAACAGCACCGCGTCGTCCGGAAGACCGGCCACGACCTCCGCCACCACGTCGTCGATCGCCCGTACTCCCTGGGTCCGTACCCGCGGCTCCGACTGGAGCTGCTCGGCGGCGACGATCGAGAGCGGACAACGGTCGAGAACGTCCGCAAGGTCGGGACCGACGCCTTCCCGGTATAGGGCCACCTGTCCCTGGGAGTCGGCGGTCCCCAGCGTCGCGCCGCGCCCGACGGCGGCCGCGCAGCGCACTCCGTCGCCCAGCAGCCCCGGATGGGCACGGTCCAGGGTCGCCTCGTTGTCCTCGCGGATCAGGGGCATCTCCGGAACCGTGGTACCGCCCGACGCGTTCGGCACCGGAGTGAGATACGGCAGCTCGGTCGGACAGCCGCCAGGTGGCGGCGGTTGTGCCTGGGCGCGACCGCCCGCGGAGAGGGTCAGCCAGCCGTCCGCGGGGCAGCTGACCCACGGGACGGCGCGGACGCTGAGCAGTCCCACCGACCCGGTCTCTGCCAGCGACCACATCGCGGGAGTGAGGGTCGGGGTCAGGTCCTCCCACATCAGACCCGGAGCGGCGACGACCACGACGCGAGACGCCGAGGTGGGCCACGCCGGGGCCTCGGCCGCCCGAACGGCGGTCCCCGGGCCCAGATTGGTCAGGGGAAGCAGCAGCAGCGTAGCGAGCATGATGACCAGCGCGGCGCTCCAACCCGCCCAGGAGCGGGTCGGAGGCCTCCCCGGCACCGATCGTGCTCTCAGCGCTGCGGGACCGCTCACGAGGGCTCCCGACCCGCAGTCGCCGCCTCCGGTACTGCTTGCGCCAGTTCGGCCGCCTGGGCTGAGGTGTCATCGTCCGCCGGGCTGCTCCGTCCCCAAGCCGGGTCGACCTGACGCATGCCGATCGCCACCAGCAGTGGGACGAGGGTAGCGATCACGACTGCGGCGATGGCCACGCTGGAGTCGTTGACAAGGGACCCGATGAGGGCGCAGAACGCCACCGTGACGACCGCGTAGCGCAGCCGCGGCGACTCCCGCAACGCCTGTGGGACCCCGCTGAACCGACGGCGCAGGAAGAACCAGGCGAACACCGCGACCGCCGGGAGAGTCAAGGTCAGTGGACTGTTCAGCAACAGGTTGATGTTGTTGGTGAGCTTGCGCATCACGACGTCGAAGGCCTCCCCCGAGAGAAGGTCCTCGAAGAAGCGACCGAAGTGGGAACGTTCCTCCGGGGGCCGCAGGTAGTCCAGGTACATCACGCCCAGCGCCGCCAGTCCCGCCGCACCCAGCACGACGAGGACCTTCCACAGGCGGAGCCTGATCTCCAGGTTGAGGAGAATGAGCAGGCCGACTGAGGCGAACATCGTGATGGTGCCGCCGAAGTTGTTGCCCCACGCGGGGTTCGCGACCACGGCGGTGCCCGCCAGTCCCACAACGCTGATGACCAGCACCGCCGGCCATCTGCTCCAGCGGTGGGTCAGGATCCCCAGCCCCAGCAGCAGGCCCGTGGCGTACAGGGCGAACGCGGTGTTGGCGAAGCCGACGAAACGTCCGGCCACGATCGCGTCGTACCCGTTGATGCTGCCGAACTCCAGGTAGGCGCCGGCCATCACGTCGTAGCCCAGCACGAGCGCCGAGAGCACGGCGATGACACCAGCCGGACCGAGCACCACGTAGCGTCGCAGCGGACCTCGCCGCCACGGAATCAGGAGCGCCAGGACAACAACAGGGACCACCCAGATCGTGACCCAGGTGGCGTAGAAACCGGCCGGGATGATCTGCCGCCACCACGGCAGGAGCTGGCCGAGGAAGGTGGCCAGCTGCACTGCTGCCACACTGAGCCCGGTGATCTGCAGGCCACGTCGAACCCGCAGCGCCTCGGTACCGCGACCCTCCCCCTCCAGACGGCGCGCGGCCAGCATCAGGGCCCCCGCCACAACGAAGAACAGCACGACCAGTCCGGTCAGCGCGCCCCACCAGAAGTCCACTGTGTGGTAGTGGGTGCGGTTCATCAGGTCCTGATCGACCATCCAGAGCTGATCGTCCTCCAGCGGCCGCTCACGCTGCTGGTCAGAGGCGAGGTCCTGCCCGCTCATGGCGGAGGGCTTCGCCACACCGAGCAGCCCCAGGGCGGTCGGCGCGATGTCGATCAGCTGTGCGTACGGGGTTCGCCGCGTGCTGGGGGACACCAGCCAGGACTCGGGGTCAAAGCTCGGCCCCCGGGCAGACAGCAGATGCAGGGACTGACCCTCCCGCCCGACCTGCGGAGACACCGACCACGAGGAGAGCACTGTCCGCAGGCCGGGCTGCGTCCACCCGGGCCACGAGCGCGTCGATGTCGGCGAGTGCGTCATTGACCCCTGGGGGGACCGACACGAGCTGCTCGGCGGCGACGATCGTGACGGGACAGACCCCGAGCAGGGCGGCCACGGCCTCATCGTCGGCGGGCAGAGCGGGCCGGTAGACGTCCACCACCCCGCGGGTGTCCGCCGCCGCCAGCGCGCCCCCCGGTGCAACCCCGGTGACACACCGCAGCGACGCCGCCAGCAGGCCCGGAACGGCCCCGTGATGGAGGTTGGAATTGTCCTCCACGATGAGTCCCATCTCGGGGATCACCGCTCCGCCCGAGCTGTTCTGCACCGGTGTGATGTAGGGGAAGTAGGTCTGGCAGGAGCTTCCCGCGATGGACGGGCCACGGGCGCGGTTGCCGGCGCTCAGCGTGAGCCAGCCGTCGGCGGGGCAGGTCAGGCTGCGCGCGGCGCGCACCGAGACCAGGCCGATGCCGGCCGACTCCGCACCGGCCCAGATCGTCGGCGTGACGACGCTGTTGACCTGGTCCCAGCGCAGCCCTGGCACGCCGACAATGACAACGTGGCGCACCGCGGGGGCGTCGCCCTCGGTCGGAACTGCCTCGCCGGCCCCTTGATCCGTACTTCCGTCAGCGGGGTCCTCGGCCACCGCTGCGGGCCCTGTCAGCTGGGCACCCGGTGCCGCAACGAGGCTTGCCCGAGCGACCCCAGGAGCAACCGCAGCCACGAGGGTGACCAGAACTAGGGCCAGGACCAGCACCACCAGTATCGGCAGCGCGGCCGGCGCGGCGGTGCGCAGGCCCAGGGGCTCCGGCAGCGCCCGCCCCGGGGGCCACCGGAAAGCCAAGCTCGAGCCGATCGTCACGAAGTGGGCCCCAGCAGCTCCGCGTAGACGGCAGCCACCTGGTCGACGGTGTCCTCCTCGTCCGGCCACGACTCGGAGATCTCCTTGCCGCGTCGCGCCAGCCGGGCTGCCTCCTCCGGATCGTCGAGCAGGCGGGTGACCGCCTGCGACAGCGCCTCCGGGTCGCCGTCGGGCACGAGCACCGCGGCACCCCCGCCCAGCAGCCCCGGCAGGCCGCCCACCGCGGTGGACACCAGCGGGCGGCCCGCTCGGCACGCCTCCTGGGCCACCAGCGCGCGCGCCTCCCACTTGCTCGACAGGACCACCAGGTCCGCGGCCTGCAGCAGGTCCGGTACGTCCGAGCGGCGGCCGAGCAGCCGCACCGGCGCACCCGTCTCGTCGATCATGGCCTGCAGCTCCTCCTCGGAGGGACCGCTTCCCGCAATCACCAGGAGCGGAACCGGGTCGCGCTCCTTCCACGCCAGCGAGGCCGTGATGAGGGTCGGGAAGTCCTTCTGCGGGTGCAGGCGGCCGACCGAGAGCAGCAGTGGCTCGTCTCCCACACCGAGCTCGGCGCGAACCTCCTCGCGGGTTCGTGTCGGCGGGTCCATGGGCGGCGCGGCGACCGGAGCCATCCGCGCGTCACCGGCGCCGAGCCGGTGGGCGCGCTCGACGAGGTCCTCGGAGGCTCCCAGCGTGATGTCCGGACCACGCGCGACAACCCGTTCCATGGCCTCGTAGAGGCGTTCCTTCGCCCCGGAAGCCATCAGGATGTTGTGCCAGGTGCACACCAGAGCGGGCTGCTTGGCAGCTGGCATGGAGCGTACGGCGACCGTCGTGACCATGCCCGCCCTCAGACCGTGCGCGTGGACCACGTCGGATCCGACCAGCAGGTGGCGCAGCCGGCCCACGGCGCGGGTGTCCGTGACGGGGTCGGGCCCGGAGGAGATCTCCACCGCACGGAACAGACAGCCCTTCTCCGTGAAGTGGAACAGGTCCTCGGTTGCCTGAGGGCCCACGACGGCGACGTGTGCTCCTCGTGCCAGGAGCCCCTCCGCCAGCGACGTGACGTGCTGACCCACGCCACCCGTGCTCGTGGCGAGAGCCAGCACTATGCGGCGGTTGCGGATGTCCGAACTGGTCTCGGCCATCGTTCAGCCCCTTCCCTGTTCATCGGGCCACCCGGCCCCTCCGGGCACCTCCGGCGGCCCGCCGGCCGACCCGTCCGACCCCTCCGAAGAGGCCTCTCCCTCGGCGGACTTCGCGGCTTGGCCACCTCCCGGCCGCACCCGCTGCATGAGCGTGCGCAGCGCGCTGCGGTCGAAGACTATCGTCACGAGGGCAAACACGATCACCACGACCGCCGCAGCGACCAGCGCCTGGAACACCGAGACCAGCGGAGGGTTCTGGCCCATGGCGTCGGAGGCCATCCGTCCCACCCACGCCGCGGCCAGTGCGGCGCCCACACCCACGACGACCGTACGGGCGGTGCCCTCCAGGCTCGCCCTGCCGAGCAGCCGCTGCAGCGCCCACAGCAGCAGGCCTCCGGCGATCAGGACTCCGACCGAGGTCGCGGCTGCCAGCGACTCCGCGCGTACCGATGCCGGCAGTGCCCGAGACAGCACGACCGCCAGAACGATCATGAACGCGTAGCCCACGCTGATGCTCGCGGCTGCCGCTCTCGGCCGGCGAGCGGCGTTGAGAGTCCGCTGGAGCAGTGCGATCAGACTCATGCCAACCAGCCCCGGGGCGAGCAGCGTCAGGGTTCGGGCCAGGACGTCGGTGGCCGGCGGGCCGTTGGCGCCCTCGACGACCACCGCCGCCGTGGGCCAGGCGGCCGCTGCCATCATGGCCGCCGCGAGGAACGCCAGCAGGAAGACGGTCTTGAGCGTGCCGGCGCTGGTTGCGCGGAACCCGTCGTGGTCCCTGCGGTCCCACTGCGCGCTCAGGGTCGGGAAGGCGGAGGTCGCGATGGGCACCGCAAGCACGGCCCACGGCAGCAGGAACACCGCGTACGCCAGGTTGTAGATCACGACTGTGCCCTCTGGGGCCCCGTCGTTGCCCAGCCGAAGGGTGGCCACGACGGAGAGCTGCTGGGCGGTGAGCGCTACCGCTCCCCACAGCGCGAGGTCGCGGGCGAGCACCACCAGGTTCGCCGGCAGCCGCACCTGGGGCCGGTACCGGAACGGAGTCCAGAACGAGGGCACGACCATGGTCAGGGTCATGACCAGAACTCCGACCGTGGTCCCGACGGAGAGAATCAGCTCCTGGTTCAGTGTGAGCGTGTCGAGGTCGACGCCTTCCGGAGCGACCACGGCGAAGAGCACGTATGCGGCGATCACGAAGAGGCTCGACAGCAGCGGGGCGAGCGCCGGTCCGGCGAAACGGCCGTATGCCTGGAGCACCCCTGCGTAGACGATGCTGATCCCGTACAGCACGAGCTGGGGGGCGAACACCCTCAGCATCCGCGCGCCGGACTCCAGCGCGCCGTCGCACGGCGTGTCTCCCAGCAGGAAGTGCATGATCGAGGTGCTGAAGACCGCGATCAGGATGCTCAGCGGTACGAGGATCAGGATCGCCCAGGTGAGCAGTGCGGATGCGATACGGCTGACCTGCTCGTCCTCGCGCCTGGCCACGTGACCGGCGATGAGCGGGATCACCAGGGTTGCCAGCGCTCCCCCGGCCACGACCTCGTACAGGATGTTCGGTACCGAGTTGGCCGTCTGGTAGGTGCTTCCCAGGCAGGTCGGGCCAACCGTGCGGGCGAAGACGATGGTGCGCAGAAAGCCGAACAGCCGTGCCACCAGCGTGAGACCGGCTATGAGTGTCGCGGCCTTAGCAATGCGCCGCTGGGTGTCGGTCATCGCGGCGGGGACGTCATCGGGGTCTGCGACCCAGGCCGTCCACCTCTCGCAGCCCGGGGGTCGACTCGATCACCTGCGTGAAGCTCACCTTCTCGCTGGCGAGTGTCAGCCCCACCACCGTGGCCAGCGTGGCGGTGCGGACGACGCGGCCGGCGCCGGCTGCGATGCCCAGACCCAGCAGGGCACCGAGCGCGTTGGCACCGCCGTCACCGAGCATCGTGCGCTCCGCCAGGTCGGAGGGCAGCATCGCGGTGGCGGCTCCCATGGCTCCCGCTGCACTGGTACCCCCCGCCGTGGCCAGCACCGGAGCACCCACGAGCAGACCCGCCTTGATGGCCCTCCCCGGGCGAAGGTCGAGCAGGTTGAACAGGTTCGCGGTGCCCGCGACGAGGCCGCCGTTGACGACAGCGTCGAAGGGGTGCCGGACCACCGGTCGCGGGCTCACAGCTGCCCCGGCCAGAAGCCCCACGGAGCCGATGCCGAGGATCTTCACCAGCCCGGACGTGACCTGCCCCTCGCGCAGCGCACCCAGATGGCCCTTGAAGCCCTTGGAGGAGCGCTGGTCCTCGCGGGCGCCGACGATGTCGTCGTAGACCCCGAGTCCCCCGACAGTGATCCCGGTGGCGAAGGCGGTAGGTCCCAGTCGGGTGCCCAGCCCACCGAGCAGCGCCCCCGTGGCACCTCCCACCGCGACGGACGGCCCAGCCAGCAGGCTCACCGTCTCCCCCCGGTGGTTGGTCCTGTTCCACCGCGACTGGTCGTCCTGCCTGGCGTTCATCGCGGCGAATGTGCCCTGGGCCACGGCTGCGCCAGCCACGGCCGCCACCACGCGGCGCAAGGCCGGATGACCACCGCAGTCGCCTGTCCGTCGCTGTGCCCGGCCTGACATCGTCACGCTCCCCTAGTCCAGCGGGGGCACCGGTGCGGTCGCCCCGTTAGCGGTGCCGTACTGGCCGACGGTGCCGGCGCCGTCGAGCTGCAGCCCGGTCGCGACGGAGGTCTGGCCCACGGAGCTCTGAAGGTTGTCGACGGTCGAGACGGTGTCCGTGACGTTGGAGCTGCGTGCCTCCCCGACGAGACCGTCGGCCTCGGCGGACTCGGTCGGCCCTGCCAGGAGGGACCCCACACCGGCTGCGTCGAGCTGCTCGAGGAGCGGGAGGAGTGCCTCGTTGAGCGCGCGGGCCTGGTCCTCGTCCCGGACAGGCGCGCCAGCCACGGTGACAGCCATCGTCGCCGGTTCGGTGATCTCAGTCGCGTCGAGGACGCCGAGCCCCTCCAGCCCGGCCAGCACGCTGCCGATCTGACCGGGAGGAGCGGCGGCAGCCTTCGGCCTGGCCATGAGGACCGCCGAGAGCAGGGCGGCGACCTGCTCGTACGGGTCGTCGGTGGCAGGCACCTCGATGCCCTCGGGAACCAGCTGCGGTACGAGGTCCAGCAGCGCCTGGGCGTTCGCCTCCTCGGCGTAGGAGGGGTCGATCGTGAGTGTGCCGGTGAGCGAGCTGCCCGCCGCGACGAGCGCGGCCTCGGCCGCATCGACCTGTCCGGCGTCGGCACCCGGCGTCACGACGAGGAGGACCGTCTGGCCGCCGAGGCGGCCGGGCAGCACGATCGGCTGCGACTCCTCGGCGTAGGCGTCCCCGGCGGCGGTCTCGGCCTCGGCCTGTGAGACCGCGTTCTTGAGGTCGGAGTTCTCGGACTGGAGGTTGTCGACGCGCTTTTCGAGGTCGTTGAGAACAGCGCCGTTGAGCGCGGCCGTACCGATGATCATTCCCAGAGCCAGCGCGAGGAATACGGCAATGATGGAGACGAGGTGGTACCGGAAATCGATCACTCGAACAGACCTCCGATCCAGTCGAAGAAGTCGTGAATGGCATCGGTCAGCAGGTTCCAGTAGATCTGGCCCACCTGGGACACGGCGAGCGCGGCTGCCACCGCCGCCAGTGCGGCGATCACCAGCAGAATCAGCGCCGTGGCTGAGATTCGGGATCGGTACAGCTGGCTGACGCCTTTCGCGTCGACCAGCTTGCTGCCGATCCGCAGCCGTGTGAGGAAGGTGGAAGCCATTCCGGAGCGGCCCTTGTCGAGGAACTCGACCAGGTTCGTGTGGGTGCCGACCGCCACGATGAGCTCAGCACCGTTCTCGTCGGCGATGATCATCGCGATGTCCTCGCTGGTCCCGGCCAACGGGAAGATCACCGGTTCCACGCCCAGCTTGCGAACCCGGTCCGCGCCAGGCGCGCGTCCGTCGCGGTAGGCGTGCACGACGATCTCGGCACCGCTGCGCAGTGCGGTCTCGGACACCGAGTCCATGTCCCCGACGATCATGTCGGGCTTGTAGCCCTTCTCCAGCAGCGCGTCGGCGCCACCGTCGACGCCGATCAGGACCGGCTTGTACTCCCGCAGGTAGGGCCGGAGAACGTCGATGTCCTCTTTGAAGTGGTAACCGCGGACCACAACGAGGGCGTGCTTGCCGTCGAAGTGCGTCTCGACATCGGGGACCTTGACCGAGCCCAGCAGGATGTCGCGCTCCCGGGCGGCGTACTCGATCGTGTTGGCGGCAAAGGCCTTGAGCTGCTCGGCCATGCCTTCCTCGGCCTGCCGCATCAGCTCGGTCACCGCGGCCGCGTCGAGCCGGTGCCCCGTCGCCACCACCTCGGACCCGCGATACAGCGACCCGCCGTCGATGCGGATCTCCTCGCCGTCCTTGAGATCGGTGAAGATCTCCTCGCCGGCTGCGTCCACCAGCGCGATGCCCGCATTCACAATCAGCTCAGGACCGAGGTTGGGATAGCGGCCCGAGATGCTGGTGGCGGCATTGACCACGGCCGCCACGCCGGTACTGACCAGGCCTTCCGCAGCGACGCGATCCAGGTCCACGTGGTTGATCACGGCAATGTCGCCCGGCTCCAGGCGCTTGGTGAGGCCCTTGGTCTTGGTGCCCAGCTTCACCGCACCGACGATGTCCGAGGTCGGCTCCTGCCCGCGGCGCAACGGCAACCTAGCCATGCCACGCCTCCCTGCCGTTGCCTGCCGCAGCCAACAGTTCCGCTGCGTGCGCAAGTCCGGAGCCGCTCTTCTCGAGCCCCGACAGCATGCGTGCGAGCTCCTGAGTGCGATCACTCTCGACGACGCTGCGCACGTCGCTGCGGGTGACCCTACCGGTGGCGACTTTGCGAACGACAAGGTGTGTGTCGGCGAAGGCTGCCACCTGCGCCAGATGGGTCACCGCGAAGACCTGGTGCAGCCGTCCCAGCTGCCCCATCCGACGCCCCACCTCGACGGCCGTCCGCCCACCGATGCCGGCGTCGGCCTCGTCGAAGACCAGCACCGGAGTCCGGGTCACCTGCGCCAGTGCGACCTCGACGGCCAGCATGATCCGCGAGAGCTCGCCACCGGAGGCAACCTTCGCCAGCGGCCGCGACGCTCCCTGCGACCCGGCGGCCAGCTCGAAGACCACCTGCTCCGCACCGTCCGGCCCGACGGTGGCCGGCGCGCCGTCAACCACCAGCGTCGGACCACGGCGAGTCCCGTCCGGAGCGCTCTCCCGACCCGCTATCGCGACCACGGAGACCGCGAAGCCCGCATCGGCGAGCTCCAGCCCAGCGAGCTGGGCCGCGACTGCGTCCTGGAGTCGGACGGCCGCCTCGCTCCGGACCCTGCGCAGCTCCGCCGCGAGCTCGCTCGTCCGGGCGGCGTGGGTGTCACGCCGTGCCGCCAGATCGGACAGCACCTCCTCCGAGTCGTCGAGGTCGGCAAGCCGTCCCCGCGCGTTCTCGGACCACTGGAGCACCTCGGACACGGTCGCCCCGTACCTGCGAGTGAGGTGGTTCAGGGCGCTGCGCCGGCTCTCCACCTCTGCCAGCCGTCCCGGATCCGTGTCGATGCCCGCGGCATAGGATGCAAGATCGGAGGCCAGGTCCGAGGTCAGCTCGGAGACTTCCCTAAGCCTGCCGGCGAGGAGAGCGAGCACTGGATCGTTGTCACTGGCCGCCGACAGTGCCCGCTGGGCCTCGACGAGCTGGGTGAAGACGTCTTCCGGCCCCAGGCCCACACTGGCCTCGTCGCCGGTGAGCAGCGCCCTCGCCTGCTCCGCCGCCGCTCGGAGAGCGTCCGCGTGCGCGAGCACCTGGGCCTCGGCACCGAGCGCGGACTCCTCGTCAGGCTGTGGCGAGACACTCTCTATCTCGTCGAGACCGCGCCGCAGCATGTCGGCCTCCTGCGCTCGCTCCCGCGCGTTGGCGGCCCGTACCGCCAGCTCCGCATCGGCCGCGCGCCAGGCCTCGAACTCCCGCCGGTACTCGTCGAGCAGGCCGGAGCCGTCCGGGCGTGCGACCCCGGCGTAGGCATCCAGCGCCGCTCGCTGGGCAGCCGGCCGCAGCAGCCCGACCTGAGTGTTCTGGCCGTGTACGGCGACGACGTCGCCCATGACCCTGGCCAGCACCGAGTTGGGCACGCTCACCCCGCCCAGGTGGGCGCGGGATCGACCGTCGGACGTCACCGTTCGAGCGACCAGCAGCGTTCCGTCGGAGTCCAGCTCTGCGCCCGCCTCGCGGGCCAGGACGACGGACGGGTGGTCGTGGTCCAGGCGCAGCCGCCCCTCGACCTGCGCTCGCTGGCAGCCGGTTCGCACCGTGGCACTGTCCGCCCGCCCACCGCAGAGCAGCGAGAGACCGGTGAGCACCATCGTCTTGCCCGTGCCGGTCTCCCCCGTCACACCGGTCAGCCCGGGGCGCAGCTCGAGCAGGGCGTCCTCGATGACACCCAGGTTCCGAATGCGCAGTTCCTCGAGCACCCGCACACCGTATCCGGCACCACTGACAGCCAGGTGTGCCCGACACGCTCACCCCGGCGGTACCTGAGTACCTGGTAGCCGGGCGCTAGCGGCGGGGAGGACCCCGCCAGCCCGCCACGGGCAGCGCGAACTTCGCCACCAGCCGGTCGGTGAAGGGACCGGGATGCGTACGGGCAACTCGTACCGGTACCGCGGCGGCACTGATCTCGATACGGGTTCCCGGGGGGATGTTCACCGTGCGTCTGCCGTCCCCCGACAGGATCGCCGGTACGGAGTCGGGGGCGATCTCGACTGCGACAGTGCTCCGCGGGGAGACCACCATGGGGCGGCTGAAGAGCGCGTGCGCGTTGTTGGGCACGATCAGCAGGGCGTCGACGTCGGGCCAGACGACGGGCCCACCGGCGGAGAAGGCGTAGGCGGTGGACCCGGTCGGGGTCGCGCACAGCACACCGTCGCAGCCCCATCGCGACAGGGGTCGGCCGTCGACCTCCACGAGCACCTCGAGCATGCGGGCCGGCTCGTCCCGCTCGATGGCCGCCTCGTTGAGCGCCCAGCCCGGCATGCGTGATCCGTCCGGGAGCAGCGCCACGAACTCCAGCGTCGTACGCTCCTCCACCACATAGGCCGCGTCGATGACACAGCGCACGGTCGAGTCCAGCTGCTCGGGCTCGGTCTCCGCGAGGAACCCGACGCGACCGACGTTCACTCCCAGCAGCGGCGCTCCCGAAGGACGGGCCAGCTCGGCTGCCCGGAGCAGGGTCCCGTCCCCGCCGAGCACGACCACCAGCTCGCAGCTGTCGGCCGCGCCCTCCGGCTCGACCGGCTCCGCGCCGGGCACCGCGAGGGCTTCCAGCTGCTCCGCGAGGACTCGTACGGTCAGTCCGGCCTCGGTGAGCTGGCGGACCATGTCCCGGCCACCGCTGAGCGACAGCTGACGCTCAGTGTGTGCCACCAGCAGGACCGTTCTCGTCACGAGGCCTCCTCTGCCCGGGTCCAGGCACCGTCGCTCGCCACGACCCGCACTGCGGTCTCCTCGTCGAGCGCGGCCGCGTCCCGGCGGAACCAGACGAAGTACTCCTTGTTGCCGCTGGGTCCGGGCAGCGGCGAGGTGACCAGCCCGCTGACC
The DNA here is from genome assembly GCA_963752715.1 of uncultured Actinomycetota bacterium. Lineage (GTDB taxonomy): Bacteria > Actinomycetota > Actinomycetes > Mycobacteriales > CAVVZQ01 > CAVVZQ01. Next base: position 211,606 of record CAVVZQ010000002.1, read on the forward strand.
CCCCAGCCCTGGTGCACGGCGCTTTCGGCCACCTCCCGGACAGCGAGAGCGCGCCAGGCGGCCTCGCGTACCACCCCGCCCTTCCCGACCCGCGCGGGACCGACCTCGAACTGCGGCTTCACCATCAGGAGCATGTCCCCTTCCGCGGTCACGAGGGACCCCAGCGCCGGGAGCACCGTCTTCAGTGAGATGAACGACAGGTCGGCCACGACAAGATCGACCCTGCCGGAAGGCCCTGTTCGCTGCTCCGACCCCTCCGACGGCAGGTCCGACGCGGTGAGGTGCCGGACGTTGGTGCGGTCCAGCACACTGACCCGAGGATCGCTGCGCAGGCGCCAGAGGAGCTGACCGTAGCCCACATCCACCGCTACCACCGCCGACGCCCCGCGCGCGAGCAGGACGTCCGTGAAGCCGCCCGTGGACGCTCCCGCGTCCAGACAGCTCCGTCCCTGCACCGCCAGGTCCGGCAGAGCGTCCAACGCGCCCAGGAGCTTGTACGCTCCCCGCGACGCCCACCGCTGCTCGTCGGCCGGCGACTCCACGAGCAGCGCCGACGCCATGGACACCTCGGTAGCGGGCTTGTCCGCGCGGCGTCCGTCGACAAGCACGCGACCGCTGCGGACGAGATCGACGGCGTCGTCCCGGGACCGTGCGAGGCCGCGCCGCACCAGCTCCCGGTCCAGTCGCACGCGGCGGGCACTGCCCGCCCCACCTGCTGCCTGCGCACGGCCCGCCTTGGCCACGACTAGCCTCGCGGCAGCTGATCCAGTTGCCGGGCGAGCTCCTCCAGCAACGTCTCGAAGGCGACCGTACGCTGCTCGAGTGGCAGCCCGTGGGCCTCCTCGAGCTGACTGCGCAGTGACCTGCCGGCAGCGTCGGCCTGGTCTGTCGCGTCGGGCGGCCTGGTGGGGGCCGCCGGCCTGGGTGTCCCGTCGGATGCGGGATCTGGGGCGGCCCCTGCCGCGACGTCGGGGACCGCTGCGTACGCGTCCGTGCTACCGGTAGTCATGAGGACTGCGTTTCCTCTTCCTCGCCCAGGGCCGGAAGGCCCATGGTGTCGTGGTTTGCGGTGCGGGAGGCCGCTGGGCTGGCTGGGCTGGCTGGGCCCGACCATTGGGCTGAATCGGCGCCACCCGGGTCGCCTCCACCAAGGTCGCCTCCACCAAGGTCACCTCCAGATGCGTCGCCGCCGCCCGGACCGACTTCCTGCGCAGAGCCAGCATCCGGCGCACGCATGGCGCCGAGTCGGGTGCGCAGTGCGGCGATCTGTCCTTCCAGATGGCCCAGGCGCTCGGAGAGACGCGCCAGCTCGGAGTCGCGCTCGGCCTGGACCCGGGCTGCTGCCGCCTCAGCTTCGCTTCGCACCAGGCTCACCAGTCTGCGATGGGTGGACTCGGCCGTCGTGGCAATGTCGTCGGCCAGGTCGGCCACTCCTTCGCCACCCGCAGCACCGACGTCGACCAGCCTGAGGGCCAGTTGCCGGGCCCTCTCCTGGTTGGTTTCCGCCACACCGGAAAGGGCGGCGACGTAGTCGCGCAGGACCGCCTCGAGCCTCTCCACAGGCCACCTCCGTCGCTCTCACGGTATCCGTCCCGGGCCGCATCCTCTCGCAGCCCTGCCAATGCGTAGTAGGTTCGCCCATGTCCACGGTCGAGCGCGCACGGGAGGAGGCCCGGTGGCGACGCTGGACGAATGCACCTCCGCTGTCGAGGACCTGGCCTCGCGTCTCGCGCTCGTCGATCCCGAGATCATGCGACGCCACGCCGTCGACCGCAGCATCACCTGCCACGTCAACGACCTGGGAGTCGACTACTCGGCAGAGTTCGAGGGCGGAAGGCTGACCGAGGTCCGGCTTGAGCCCAACCCTCGAGCTCAGGTCAAGGTTCGGGTCTCCTCTGATGATCTGGTTGCTCTCAGCTGCGGAGAGATGCACGCCGGCCACGCGTGGGCGACCGGCCGCCTCAGAGTCTCCGCTCCCCTGCGCGACCTGCTGCGCCTGCGATCCTTCATCTAGAGGCCCAGCGAGTCGAGAACCTCCCGGGAACGCTCGTCGCCGGCTTCGATGGTCCCCGGCACGGACGGCGGGGCGCTCCAGACCGCCGCGCACAGCACCCGTAGGGCGCCGACCCGTGCGGCCGGGTGTCCCGCCCCAGGGGCAGCGGCTCCATCGCCGCTGTCCACAGACGAGCGACCGTCCGACCCTCGAGACCTGAGCGTGAACTTCGTGCCGTCGTGGGCGACCCTCCAGTCCTCGTCCTCCGAGGAGCCATCCATACCCTTGACTTCAGGTTGAGGGTTTCCCAGTCCGGCGACGTCCTCAGCGATGTAGGTGGGGCGGTGCTGGGGAGAGGCATGGATCAGAGCAGCCGGCGTGGTGGTCCCGGTGAGGACCAAGAGGCTGTCGCACCCCGCGTTGACTGCTCCCTCGATGTCCGTGTCGAGCCGGTCCCCCACGATCAACGGCCGACGGGCGCCCGTACGTTCCATGCTCTCCAGGTGAAGTGCAGGGTGAGGCTTCCCTGCCACCAGGGGATCGGCGCCCGTGGCATACGCCACCATGGCGACCAGTGAGCCGTTGCCCGGCAGCAGACCCCTCGGGCTCGGGATCGTCCGGTCGGTATTGGTCGCGACCCACAGCGCACCGTTCTGAATCGCCAGCGCGGCTTCGACGAACTGCGGGTAGGCGAGATCCGGCGAGTAGCCCTGAACCACACCGTGCGGACGGTCGTCCGAGCTGTCCACGACGTCGAGCCCCCGCAGCAGGACCTCGTGCTTAAGAGCCTCGGCGCCGCAGACGTACACGCGCGATCCCTCGGCGAGATGCTCACGTAGCAGGCGCGCGCCGGCCTGCGCGGAGGTCACGACTTCCCTGGGCGCTGCGGGCACCCCAAAGCCCTGGAGTCGCTCCGCAACTCTTTCGGGTCGTCGCGACGCGTTGTTCGTGACGAACGCCAACGTCATTCCCGACTCCCGGGCCGCAGCCAGAGCACGGGGTGCCGCCGGAACTGCCGCGTCCCCGACGTTGACGACGCCATCAAGATCCAACAGGGCAACGTCGTAGGCGTGCATGGGGGGCTGATCACATGCAGGGAATCCCGCCGGCGCTGTCATGAGGCTGGGTCCTCTCGCTCGTAGCGCTCGTGTCCGGTCCGGCCCCGACCTGTCTCGTCCTCACGAGACGGGTCCTGACCGGACACGTCCCGGCTCGGCCCCCGCGGACTATGGACCTCGCGCTGTCCGCGGACATCCTCCAATGCCCTTCGGTACGGGTCGCGCTCGGGGCGCAGCGCCACCGCGAGGGCCAGATGGCCGGAGGCCAGCTCCAGGTCTCCTGCGCGGGCTGCCGACAGACCCAGCCCGAAGTGCGCGTAGTCGTCGGACGGGTCCCGCTCGGTTATCCACCGGAAGCTCTCCTGGGCACGCGGGTACTGGCCGCTGCGGAACTGTGCCCGCGCCAGCGCTTCACGCGCTGACCTGCTGTCCGGATGCAGGTCCACGAGGCGCTGCAGAAGCTGGGCCGCCGCGGCGGGGCTTCCAGTCCGCATCAGCTTCAGCCCCCGCTGGTAGAGGTCGTACGGAGATTCCTGCACGGGCCCTCCCTGCGCTGCAATGCCGCCAATCTCGTCACCCGCTCCTAGCATGGCCCCATGTCCTCAACAGCTCCATCCAGCCCGCCGGCCCCAGCGAACTCGGCGGACCCGGCACGTCTGGCGGTCTCACCGTTTCGGCCCGTGACCTATGCCCGGTCACGCGGCGCGGACGGGTCACTGGTCGACCTAGCCCCGGTGACCGCGCCGCCCTACGACGTGATCGATGACGAGCTCCGTGCTGCTCTGGAGGCCCGGGATCCGCACAACGTGGTCCGGCTGACCCTGCCCCGCAGTGACGACGGGCGGGAGGGCTACCCAGCCGCCCGGACCGAGCTTGACGCATGGCTCTCCGAGGGGGTGCTCACGCAGGCCCGTACCCCCTCGCTGCTCGTCTACGAGGTGACCGAGGGGACTCATGTCACGCGCGGGCTGGTGTCGGCCGTCGGCCTTTCGCGCCCGGAGGCAGGCGTCATCCTCCCCCACGAGAACACGATGAAGGGCCCGGTCGAGGACCGTCTGGCGCTGACAGCTGCAACGGAGGCCAATCTCGAGCCGATCATGCTCGCCTACCAGGGGCGACCGGGAGCGCTGCGTGACCTGCTCGGTGAGACACCTCAGGACGCCCAGATCGTGGCGTACGCACAAGTGGACGGGGCCGTGCACCGCGTCTGGGCCGAACCGGATCCGCAGAGGCACCGAATGGTGTCCGAGGACCTGCACGCTGCCAGGGTCGTGATTGCCGACGGCCACCACCGCTACGCGACCTCACTCGCCTACCAGGACCAGAGGCATCGGCAGGGAGCCGGGTCGGGCCCGTGGGACTCCACCCTCGCCTGGCTGCTCGACACGGACGCCTGGGGTCCGCAGGTGGAGGCCATCCATCGGGTGCTCCCCGGACTTGACCTCAGCGAGGCGGTGCGGGCGGCGTCGGCGGCACTGTCGGTGTCGTTTCCGGGGAGCGCCGAGGCGGCTCTGCGTGCGCTGGCCGACGGGCCGCAGACTGGCGAACGCCGCTTCGTGCTCACCGACGGTGCGCAATGGGCCCTGCTGTCCGGGTTCGAGTCCCCAAAGGTCCAGCGAGCCATGACGGCCGCGCTGCCCGCGGACCGTTCGCCAGCCTGGCGGTCCCTCGACGTAACGGTGCTGCACCACTACATGGTGGGAACCCTGTGGGGGCTGGAGGACACCGAGAACACGGTCTGGTACCGCCACGACGTCGACGAGGCACTCACCGCCGCCCGTAGCAGTGCGGGGACCGCGGTGCTGCTCAACCCGACGCCGGCACATGCCGTCTCGGAGGTGGCGGCGGCGGGCGACCGGATGCCCCGCAAGTCCACCCTGTACCTGCCGAAGCCCCGGTCCGGCCTGGTCATGAGGCTACTCAGGTAGTCGGGAGGGAGCCCCGGAAGCATCAGGAAGCATCAGGAAGCACCGGGAAGCACCAGAATCGCTAGAAGTCCCACCGCGCCAGCCGCTCGGCGGCGTCCGTCTCGTGGTCCTCGTCCACCGTCGCCACCTGCTCGAACCACCGCCGAGCCTGCTCCGACTCCCCGGCTGCCAGCAGGGTCTCCGCGTAGGCGTACCACAGGCGCTGCGAGGCAGGCGTCAGCACGCCAGCCTTCAGCTCTGGACGCCGCTCCAGCCGTACCCGGGCATCCTCGGCACGCCCGAGGTCCCGCAGAGCGCCGGAGCACACGATCTCGAGCTCGACGGCGCTCTCGGGCTCCATCCGTGTGACGAGTGGGTCGTCCAGGTATGCCAGCGCCGCCTCGGGCTTGCCCAGGGCGCGTTCACAGTCGGCAAGCATCGGCAGCAGGTCGGGCTCCCCGGTCATGCGGCGGGCTGCGAGCAGCTCCTTGCGCGCCTCGCTGTACTCCCCCGCGTGATAGGCGGCGATGCCTGCGACCTCGCGCACGAGTCCCACCCGGGAGCCCAGCCGGCGCGCGGTACGCGCATGTGCCAAGGCTCGTCGGGGGTCCTCGTCAAGGTAGAGGCCCACCGCTACGACGTGGCGCCCAAGTCTCTCGTACACCCCACCCAGGCCACGCAGAGCGGCGCGCGCGCGGTCATCGAGCAGGTCCACGGTGGCCTCGTCCGGCAGCCGGGGGTCCTGCTCCCGTCGCTCACGGTGCGATCCCGCGCGCTCGTGCTCGACGCGCGAGCGTCCGCCTCCGCCACTGCGACCATGGCTTTGGGACTGACGGCTCGCACCAGTCGCCTGGCCACCCGTCTTCGCGCCTGACTTGGCACTCGACGCGGCACCAGACTTCGGACCACCCCTCGTGGGACTGCCCGACTTCTCGCCTGACGCGGCAGCCCTTCTGTGCGCCGGTGTGACCGCCCGACTGGCTGCGACCGCTCGAACCACTCCGGCCCCGCGTCCTCTCGCCGTCGCGGTCCGATCCGCGTCCCTCACCGCTGTGTGCGCTCATCGCCTCCCACATTCTTCCCACCGACAGCAATACCGTGACACACGAACAACGCGGGCCACCCCGAAGGGTGACCCGCGTGAAGATGTCCGGCGGCGTCCTACTCTCCCACGCAGTCCCCCGCGCAGTACCATCGGCGCTGAAAGGCTTAGCTTCCGGGTTCGGAATGGAACCGGGCGTTTCCCCTTCGCTATGGCCGCCGTAACTCTATGGAGTTGTAGCCCCCGCCGTGCGGGAAGCCGCACCTCGGGAACCACACAGTGGACGCGTATCTGCAGAAAGAACGGTGATGGTCAAGCCCTCGGCCTATTAGTACCGGTCAGCTCCACACGTTGCCGTGCTTCCACATCCGGCCTATCAACCTGATCGTCTAGTCAGGGGCCTTACCTGGTTAACCCAGTGGGAGACCTCATCTTGAAGCAGGCTTCCCGCTTAGATGCTTTCAGCGGTTATCCCTCCCGAACGTAGCCAACCAGCCGTGCTCCTGGCGGAACAACTGGCACACCAGAGGTTCGTCCGTCCCGGTCCTCTCGTACTAGGGACAGCCCTTCTCAAGTCTCCTGCGCGCGCGGCGGATAGGGACCGAACTGTCTCACGACGTTCTGAACCCAGCTCGCGTGCCGCTTTAATGGGCGAACAGCCCAACCCTTGGGACCTACTCCAGCCCCAGGATGCGACGAGCCGACATCGAGGTGCCAAACCATGCCGTCGATATGGACTCTTGGGCAAGATCAGCCTGTTATCCCCGGGGTACCTTTTATCCGTTGAGCGACACCGCTTCCACTCGCCGGTGCCGGATCACTAGTCCCGACTTTCGTCCCTGCTCGACATGTCTGTCTCACAGTCAAGCTCCCTTGTGCACTTGCACTCGACACCTGATTGCCAACCAGGCTGAGGGAACCTTTGGGCGCCTCCGTTACATTTTGGGAGGCAACCGCCCCAGTTAAACTACCCACCAGGCACTGTCCCGAATCCGGATCACGGATCGCAGTTAGATGTCCAATTCGATCAGAGTGGTATTTCAACGTTGACTCCACGAGAACTGGCGTCCCCGCTTCACAGTCTCCCACCTATGCTACACAAACCGGATCGAACACCAATACCAAGCTGTAGTAAAGGTCCCGGGGTCTTTCCGTCCTGCCGCGCGTAACGAGCATCTTTACTCGTAGTGCAATTTCGCCGAGCCTATGGTTGAGACAGCGCCCAAGTCGTTACGCCATTCGTGCAGGTCGGAACTTACCCGACAAGGAATTTCGCTACCTTAGGATGGTTATAGTTACCACCGCCGTTTACTAGCGCTTAAGTTCTGAGCTTCGCGGCCCGAAGGCCACTAACCCGTCCCCTTAACGTTCTAGCACCGGGCAGGCGTCAGTCCGTATACATCGTCTTGCGACTTCGCACGGACCTGTGTTTTTGGTAAACAGTCGCTTGGGCCTGGTCACTGCGACCGGCCGAGGCTTCGGGAGCAAGTCCCTACACCACTTCCGGTGCCCCTTATCCCTAAGTTACGGGGCCAATTTGCCGAGTTCCTTAACCATAGTTCGCTCGATCGCCTTAGTATTCTCTACCTGACCACCTGTGTCGGTTTGGGGTACGGGCCGCTGTGACACTCGCTAGAGGTTTTTCTCGACAGCATAGGATCATCCACTTCGCCTCGAATGGCTCGGCATCAGGTCTCAGGCACGTGTGGCACGGATTTGCCTATGCCACGCCCTACACCTTTACCCCGGGACTACCATCGCCCGGGTTGGACTACCTTCCTGTGTCACCCCATCGCTTGCCTCCTCCAGTCAGGGTCGCGCACGCCGGCCGTCTCCCGAAGGAAACGAACGGCAAGCACTTAGCACAACTGGGCTTGGCACTGGCGCGTCACCGCGGGTACGGGAATATCAACCCGTTGTCCATCGACTACGCCTTTCGGCCTCGCCTTAGGTCCCGACTTACCCAGGGCGGATTAGCCTGGCCCTGGAACCCTTGGTCATCCGGCGGAGGGGTTTCTCACCCCTCATTCGCTACTCATGCCTGCATTCTCACTCGTGTGGCGTCCACGGCTAGGTCACCCCGCCGCTTCACTCGCCACACGACGCTCCCCTACCCGTCCGCGCACCTGGCATCAAGGCGCCGCAGCGCCAGGACACAGGTTGTATGCGCGAACGCCACAGCTTCGGCGGTGTGCTTGAGCCCCGCTACATTGTCGGCGCAGAATCACTTGACCAGTGAGCTATTACGCACTCTTTCAAGGGTGGCTGCTTCTAAGCCAACCTCCTGGTTGTCTCTGCGACTCCACATCCTTTTCCACTTAGCACACGCTTAGGGGCCTTAGCTGGTGGTCTGGGCTGTTTCCCTCTCGACTACGAAGCTTATCCCCCGCAGTCTCACTGCCACGCTCTCACTTACCGGCATTCGGAGTTTGGCTGACTTCAGTAAGCTTGTGGGCCCCCTAGGCCATCCAGTGCTCTACCTCCGGCAAGAAACGCGTGACGCTGCACCTAAATGCATTTCGGGGAGAACCAGCTATCACCGAGTTTGATTGGCCTTTCACCCCTACCCACAGCTCATCCCCCAGCTTTTCAACGCTGGTGGGTTCGGCCCTCCACGCAGTCTTACCCGCGCTTCAGCCTGGCCATGGGTAGCTCACTCGGCTTCGGGTCGTGAGCACGCGACTAGACGCCCTATTCAGACTCGCTTTCGCTACGGCTACCCCACACGGGTTAACCTCGCCACGCACCGCACACTCGCAGGCTCATTCTTCAAAAGGCACGCGGTCACACTGGCAAGCCAGCGCTCCCACGGCTTGTAGGCATACGGTTTCAGGTTCTATTTCACTCCCCTCCCGGGGTTCTTTTCATCTTTCCCTCACGGTACTTGTCCGCTATCGGTCACCAGGTAGTACTTAGGCTTAGCGGGTGGTCCCGCCAGATTCACAGCGAATTCCACGGGCTCGCTGCTACTCGGGATACTGCTCGGGAGGCGTCATGCTTTCGGTTACGGGGGTGTCACCCTCTGCGCCGGACCGTCCCAGGTCCTTCACCTAACACGACGCTTTCTTACTCCCTGTCGGCTCAGCAGCGCCAACTGAACAGTCCCACGACCCCCGGAGCGCAACGCCTGCTGGCTGTCACGCGCTCTAGGTTTAGCCTCATCCGCTTTCGCTCGCCACTACTCACGGAGTCGCGGTTGCTTTCTCTTCCTGTGGGTACTGAGATGTTTCACTTCCCCACGTTCCCTCCGCACGCCCTATGTGTTCAGGCGTGGGTGACAGGACTCTCATCCTGCCGGGTTTCCCCATTCGGAAATCCTTGGATCACGGCTTGGTTGACAGCTCCCCAAGGCTTATCGCAGCCTCCTACGTCCTTCTTCGGCTCCTGGTGCCCAGACATCCACCGTATGCCCTTAGTAGCTTGACCATCAACGATCTTCTTTTCGGCAGATGCTCGCGTCCACTGTGCAGTTCTCAAGGTGCGGAAGGCTCCGTTCCCCGGCTCGTCGCGTGCTCCGGCAGCTGATGCAGCCGGAGTCGTTCGACGGGGAAACGGCCCTGGAGACAACGGTTGCCCGTTCCCTCAGGACCCAACAGTGTGCCTACGGCATCCGTGTTCGCTGTGTCCCGGTTCCACACGGCCAAGAGCCGCAGTACTGGAGACCATCTCCCACGTATGCCGAACTAGTTAGCGATTCACCCATGAGCGACGGGGACAGCTCGCGCTGGCCCCGATCGTATGGTGGTTTGCCCGGTCACGAAGACCGGCCACCGTTCGCTCCTTAGAAAGGAGGTGATCCAGCCGCACCTTCCGGTACGGCTACCTTGTTACGACTTCGTCCCAATCGCCAGTCCCACCTTCGACGGCTCCCTCCCTTGCGGGTTAGGCCACCGGCTTCGGGTGTTACCGACTTTCGTGACGTGACGGGCGGTGTGTACAAGGCCCGGGAACGTATTCACCGCAGCGTTGCTGATCTGCGATTACTAGCGACTCCGACTTCACGGGGTCGAGTTGCAGACCCCGATCCGAACTGAGACCGGCTTTTTGGGATTCGCTCCACCTTGCGGTATCGCAGCCCTCTGTACCGGCCATTGTAGCATGCGTGCAGCCCTGGACATAAGGGGCATGATGACTTGACGTCATCCCCACCTTCCTCCGAGTTGACCCCGGCAGTCTCCTATGAGTTCCCAGCATTACCTGATGGCAACATAGGACGAGGGTTGCGCTCGTTGCGGGACTTAACCCAACATCTCACGACACGAGCTGACGACAGCCATGCACCACCTGTGCAGGATCCCTTGCGGACCCGACATCTCTGCCGGTTTACCCTGCATGTCAAACCCAGGTAAGGTTCTTCGCGTTGCATCGAATTAAGCCGCATGCTCCGCCGCTTGTGCGGGCCCCCGTCAATTCCTTTGAGTTTTAGCCTTGCGGCCGTACTCCCCAGGCGGGGCGCTTAATGCGTTAGCTGCGGCGCGGAACGTGTGAATAACGCCCCACACCTAGCGCCCACCGTTTACGGCGTGGACTACCAGGGTATCTAATCCTGTTTGCTCCCCACGCTTTCGCTCCTCAGCGTCAGTTACGGCCCAGAGACCCGCCTTCGCCACCGGTGTTCCTCCTGATATCTGCGCATTTCACCGCTACACCAGGAATTCCAGTCTCCCCTACCGCACTCTAGTCTGCCCGTATCGACTGCAGGCCCGGGGTTGAGCCCCGGGTTTGCACAGCCGACGCGACAGACCGCCTACGAGCTCTTTACGCCCAATAATTCCGGACAACGCTTGCGCCCTACGTATTACCGCGGCTGCTGGCACGTAGTTGGCCGGCGCTTCTTCTGCAGCTACCGTCACTCTCGCTTCGTCACTGCTGAAAGAGGTTTACAACCCGAAGGCCGTCGTCCCTCACGCGGCGTTGCTGCGTCAGGCTTTCGCCCATTGCGCAATATTCCCCACTGCTGCCTCCCGTAGGAGTCTGGGCCGTGTCTCAGTCCCAGTGTGGCCGGTCGCCCTCTCAGGCCGGCTACCCGTCGTCGCCTTGGTGGGCCGTTACCCCACCAACAAGCTGATAGGCCGCGGGCCCATCCCCAACCACTAGACACTTTCCACCATGCTGGATGCCCAGCTTGGTCATATCCGGTATTAGCCCCGGTTTCCCGAGGTTATCCCAGTGTTGGGGGCAGGTTGCCCACGTGTTACTCACCCGTTCGCCGCTAGGTCACCCTCCCGAAGGAGGGGCCTCGCTCGACTTGCATGTGTAAAGCACGCCGCCAGCGTTCGTCCTGAGCCAGGATCAAACTCTCCGTGGAAATCTATGCTAAGCGGCCCGAGGGCCGATCAGCTTCACACGAAGCGACCCCGAAGGGTCGATCCAGCGTTTTTGGCGACTTGCATCGCCAGGGATAGCGAGTTACCTCACTACCCAAAGGAATCCGTCGCGGGTTGGTACCCGCGGACGGGATATTTTACGGCACTAACTTTCGGCACACTGTTGAGTTCTCAAGGAACGGGCGCTGTTCTCAGGCGGCCTCTCAGCCGCCCTCGAGGCAACTTCCTTACCTTACCGGCCTCGACCCCCTGTGTCAAAGGACTTCGTGTCACTTCTTTCGCAGGGTCCCGGTGGCCGGGTCAGGGGCCGGTCGGCTCGCTCCGCGCTTGCGGGCTCATCGTCCGGCAGAGACAACGTTACGTCGCGGAACCGACCCGGTCAACGTGGGATCGGGACTGCGTCGAGTGCCGCTTCTCACTGCGCCACACCAACGTCGACAGACCGCATGTCAGCCGGTCAGTCGTACCATGCGGCGCTTCCCGACGGCCAGTACACGCTGGGTGAGCGCGGATCGCTCCACGTCCAGTACTCCGGGGGCGACTCGTTCCCCGTCGATGCGCACCGCTCCGTCCGAGAGCAGCCTCCGAGCCCGACTGCTGCTCTCGGCGAAGCCGACGTCCTGGAGGAGTGCGGGCAGGTGCACCGGGTCCGAGTCATCGAGCGTGTGCTCGTCGAGGTCCTGGGGTATCTCGCGGCGCTTGAACACTGCGTCGAAGCGCCTCTCCGCCTCGGTCGCGGCGGCAGTGCCGTGGTACAGGGTCACGATCGCCCTGCCCACCTCGCGCTTGGCGGCGTTTGCGGCCGGTCCACCGCGTGCCGCGTCAGCTCCGACGGCGCTGCACTGCGCGGGACTCATGTCCGTACACAGCCGCGCGTACCTCTCCACCAGCGTGTCGGGCATCGACATCAGCTTCCCGAACTGCTCGGCAGCGGGTTCCGATATCGCGACGTAGTTGTTCAGCGACTTGCCCATCTTCTGGACGCCGTCCAGACCCTCGAGCAGGGGCACGGTCAGCACCACCTGGGGCCGCTGGCCGTGAGCACGCTGCATGTCCCGACCCACCAGGTTGTTGTAGAGCTGATCGGTCCCCCCCAGCTCCACGTCTGCCTCGATGGCGACCGAGTCGTAGCCCTGCAGCAGCGGGTACATGAACTCGACCAGCGAGATCGGCTCGCCGGCCGCGTAGCGCCGGCTGTAGTCATCCCTCTCCAGCAGTCCGGCCACTGTCAGGTGACGGGCCTCGTGCAGCAGGTCGGCAATGTCCATGGCCGCGAACCACTCCGAGTTGCGTCGCACCTCCACCCGCTCAGGATCGAGAATGCGCATCACCTGCTCGAAGTAGGAGGCGGAGTTCTCGGAGGTCTGCTCGGCGCTGAGCATGGACCGCGTGGCGGATCGCCCCGACGGATCCCCGACCATTCCCGTCAGGTCCCCCACGATCAGCACCGCGTGATGGCCCAGGTCCTGAAACTGGCGGAGCTTGCGGAGTACGACGGCATGGCCCAGCGTCAGGTCGCTGCCCGAAGGGTCGATCCCCAGCTTCACCCGTAGGGGGCGCTGCTGCTGGTCGGCGAGGATCAGGGCCTCCGCCAGACCCCCCTCGGGGAGGACGTGCTCAGCCCCGTTGACCAGGATCTCGAACGCCCGGCGCAGGTGCTCCGGCATGTCAAGCTCAGTGCGAGGCCCAGTGCGAGGCCCAGAGTGAGGCACAGCGCTAGACCCAGAGCCAGCGCCAGACCCAGAGCCAGCGGTGGACACGGGACCGGGGACAGGATGAGATTCGGAGCCAGGCACAGGGTTCGAGGTCACGAACCGCAGTGTGCCCGACATCGGGCCGATCGGTCACGCCATCCGGCGCCGGCGGGGTGTGGCGGGACGGTACGTGCTCACCGTCGGCTCGCCACCGATCCAGAACCGCAAGGTCCGCTCAGCGCCGGCACCTCCGACCCCTACCCGCGGTCCGGTCGCGACCGCCTGCCGGGGGGCTTCTGTACGGGGCAGCAGCAGGCGCAGCGGAGACTCGCCCAGCAGGTCGAGCCCGTCGTAGCTGCCGTCCACGCCCAGCGCACGCGCCAGTCGTGCCGGTCCGCGCGCCAGGTCGCGGTCCGGCGCCGCGGCGCCGGAGGGAAGGGTGCGACGTATCCGGGCCAGCTCCCGCCCCTCGACCACCGCACCCGCGCGGAGCAGCACCGCCGCCGCGCGACCTTCGGCGCCACAGCTGACGTTCAGGCACCAGTGCATGCCGTAGCTGAAGTACACGTACGCCGTACCGGGAGGGCCGAACATCGACGCGTTGCGACGGGTACGGCCACCGTGCGCGTGCGAGCCCGGGTCGTCACTCCCGCCGTAGGCCTCCACCTCGGTCAGCCGCACGCTCACGCCGTTGGCACGGACAACGGCGCCGAGCAGCCGGGGGGCGGCCTGAAGCACGTCGCCCCCCAGCACCGCGCGCACCTTGCTCTCCTCGCACACCTGGCTGTGCTCGCTGTGCTCGCTGTGCTGGCTGTGCTGATATCGGTCCATCGACTCGAGAACGTCCCTCACCCGTGCTGCTGTCCCGGTGTCCCACGCGGTGCCCCCAGTTGGGCCCACAGCTGGGCCCCCTGCTGAACCCACTGCCGGCCCAGACGTACCGCCTCCGCCGCCTCCGCAGCCTGCTCGGCAACCCGTTCCGGAGCGGTACCGCCCCGTGCGGCTCGAGCCTTCAGGGCGCCCGGTACGTCCATCACCGCCCGTACGGCCGGAGTCAGATGGGTGGAGACGGCTGCCAGCGCCTCGTCGTCGAGGTCGGCAAGGTCGCAGCCGCGGGACTCGCACTCGGCCACGAGCCGGCCGACGATCTCGTGGGCGTCCCGGAAGGGCACCCCCTGGACGACGAGCCACTCCGCCACGTCCGTGGCCAGGGCAAAGCCCTGCGGCGCAGCGGCCGCCATCGCGGTGATGTCGAACTGCAGGGTGGCGACCATGCCCGTCATCGCGGGCAGCAGTACGAGGAGCTGCTCCACGGTGTCGAACACCGGCTCCTTGTCCTCCTGCAGGTCCCGGTTGTAGGTGAGCGGCAGTCCCTTCAGCGTCGCGAGCAGGCCGGTCAGGTTCCCGATCAGGCGGCCCGACTTGCCGCGCGCAAGCTCGGCGACGTCCGGGTTCTTCTTCTGGGGCATGATCGAGGACCCGGTGGCATAGGAGTCGTCCAGACGGGCCCACGAGAACTCGGTCGAGGACCACAGGATGATCTCCTCCCCCAGGCGGGAAAGGTGTACGCCGGCCAGCGCCGCGACGAACAGGAACTCGGCCACGAAGTCCCGGTCGCTGACGCCGTCCATGGAGTTCGCCGCGGAGACGTCGAACCCCAGGTCGGTCGCGATGCGTTCGGGGTCCAGCGGCAGCGACGACCCGGCCAGGGCCCCTGACCCGTACGGCGAGACCGCTGCCCGGGAGTCCCAGTCCCGCAGCCGGTCGACGTCGCGGAGCAGGGCCTGAACGTGCGCAAGCAGATGATGGGCGAGCAGAACCGGCTGCGCGTGCTGCAGGTGGGTCATGCCCGGCAGGTACCCGCCCGGGTGTGCCTCAGCCTGGTCGCACAGCGCCTGGGCCAGGCCGAGGAGGGCTTCCGCGACGTTCCTGGCCTGGTCCCGCAGGTACAGCCGAAGGTCGGTGGCAACCTGGTCGTTGCGGCTGCGTCCGGCCCTCAGCTTGCCGCCCAGTGGACCGAGCCGCTCCAGCAGCCCACGCTCCAGCGCGCTGTGGACGTCCTCGTCCTCCGGCACCGGCAGGAACGCGCCGACCTCCACGTCCTCGGCCAGGGTGTCGAAGCGCCGCCTGCAGGTCTGTCAGCTCCGCCTCGGTGAGCAGCCCGGCCCGGTGCAGCACCGCGGCATGCGCGCGGGAGCCCGCCAGGTCGTAGGGCGCCAGGCGCCAGTCGAACTGCGTCGAGCGGGACAGCTCGGTGACCGCGTCTGCGGGTCCGCCTCCGAAGCGGCCACCCCACAGACGCGTCACAGCTCCGATCCCATGCGGTGGGCCCTCCTGGCTGCGATCCGGCTCGGCAGGCCCCACAGCTCGACGAAGCCCTTGGCGAGTGACTGGTCGAACCGGTCGTCGGAGTCGTACGTGGCCAGGTGGTAGTCGTACAGACTCGCCTCGCTGCGGCGACCCGTCACCACGGCCCGCCCGCCCTGGAGGGTGACCCGGACATCGCCGGATACGTGCCGGGAGGCGTCGTCGATGAACGTGTCCAGCGCGTTCTTCAGCGGCGAGAACCACAGACCGTCGTAGACGAGCTCGCCCCACCGCTGGTCCACCCCGCGCTTGAAGCGCGCCAGGTCCCGCTCGACGGTGAGGTTCTCCAGCTCCATGTGCGCGGTGATCAGCACCGTCGCGGCCGGAGCCTCGTACACCTCCCGGCTCTTGATGCCGACCAGACGATCCTCGACCATGTCCAGCCGACCCACGCCCGCGGCCCCGGCACGATCGTTCAGCTCAGTGATCAGCTCGTACGGCGACAGCGCGCGCCCGTCGAGTGCCACCGGCACCCCCGCAGCGAAGGTGATCGTCACCTCGTCGGCCTCCCGGGGCACCGCCGGGTCGGAGGTGTAGGCGTAGACGTCCTCGATCGGAGCGTTCCAGGGGTCCTCCAGGAACCCGGTCTCGACCGCACGTCCCCACAGGTTCTGGTCGATGGAGTACGGCGAGGACTTCGTGACGTCGATCGGAAGCCCGTGCTGCTCGGCGAAGGCGATCGCCACGTCCCGGGTCATGCCGGAGTCCCGGACCGGAGCCAGCACGTCGAGGTCGGGAGCGAGCGCGGCGATGCCGACCTCGAAGCGCACCTGGTCGTTGCCCTTGCCGGTACAGCCGTGCGCGACGATGTCCGCCCCGTACCGACGTGCGGCCTTCACCAGGTACTTCACGATGATCGGGCGGGACAGCGCGGACAGCAGCGGGTAGCGGTCCATGTAGAGAGCGTTCGACTTCAGCGCGGGGACGCAGTACTCCTGCGCGTACTCCTCACGCAGGTCCAGCACCTCCGCATCGACCGCCCCGCACTCCAGTGCCCGGGTGCGGATCACATCCAGGTCCTCGCCGCCCTGGCCCACGTCGGCGGCGACGGCGATCACCTCGGCGCCGGTCTGCTCGGCTATCCAGCCGATGGCCACCGACGTGTCCAGGCCCCCGGAGTACGCGAGGACGACTCTCTTGGTCACGACTTCTCCTTTGATGCGTTTCGGTCTTTCGAACCGTCGGGGACCGCTCGCCCCCGCGACTGTTCCAGCAGCAACCGTGCCACGGCGGCGCCGCCGACATCTTCCCGGGCCACCACCAGGACCGTGTCGTCGCCTGCCACCGAGCCGACGACGTCCGGCAGCCCCGCACGGTCCAGTGCCGACGCGAGGTACTGCGCCGCTCCCGGTGGCGTCCGGACCACCGCCAGAGGACCGCTGGAGTCCACCGAGACCAGCAGCTCCTCGAGGATGCGGGCCAGTCGCGCGGGCGCGGTCGCAGCGCTGGGCGCCTGGGGCAGCCCCTCCGTCTCGTCGGGAAGCACGTACGCGCCCCCGCCGTCCGGCATCCGGATCTTGACTGCGCCGAGCTCCTCCAGGTCGCGCGAGAGGGTCGCCTGGGTCACCGGCATCCCCTCGACCACCAGCAGCGCGGCCAGCTCCGCCTGGGAGCGGACCGGCTGCCGGCGCAGAATCTCGGTCTCGCGGGCCAGGCGCGCGGCTTTGGTGGTGGGCACTGCCTCGGCTTCGGTCACTGTGGGTCCCCGGTGGGGCCGGCGCCCGTCAGTACCTCGGGCCAGACCCGGAGAAAGCTGTCGAGGTCCGCATCGCTGAGGACCAGCGGTGGGGCGAACCGGACCGCGTCCGGCGCCACCGCGTTGACCAGGAACCCGCGTCGGCGGGCCTCGACCTCCACCGCCGCGGCGACGGGCCGGGTGAGAACGGCAGCCTGCCACGCACCGATTCCCCGGACTCCGGCCACCAGGGGATGACCGTTCGCCGTCAGGCCCGCCGCGAGGCGCCTGCCGATCTCGCGCGCCCGGGCCAGCAGGTCCTCGGAGTCGATCGTGTCGAGCACAGCCAGCGCGGCCGCGCAGGACACCGGGTTCCCTCCGAACGTCGTTCCGTGGTCGCCGGGGCGCAGCGCGGTGGCGGCGACACCCCGCGCGATGCAGGCTCCCAGCGGAAGACCGCCCCCGAGACCCTTGGCGAGGGTGACCACGTCGGGCTCGACCTCCGGCTCGCTGGCCCGCCACGAGAACCACGTACCGGCCCGGCCGATGCCGCCCTGCACCTCGTCGAGAAGGAAAAGTGCACCTGCTGCGGCACAGGCCCGCTGTGTCGCCGCGAGGTATCCGACCGGAGCGGGTACCACCCCCCGCTCGCCCTGCACCGGCTCCAGGATCACCGCGGCCACAGTGTCGTCGACAACTGCTGCCAGAGCTGTGGAGTCCCCGTACGGCACGAATCGAACGCCCGGTACCAGCGGCTCGAACGCGGTCCGCTTTGCCGGCTGGCCGGTCACCGACAGCGCCCCCATCGTCCGCCCGTGGAAGCCGCCCTCGGTGGCGACGTACCCGGTCCGCGTTCCGTCGGTAGCACTGTCGCGGCCGTGCCGGCGGGCCAGCTTCAGCGCCGTCTCGTTGGCCTCCGCGCCGCTGTTGGTGAACAGCACCCGGCCGTCGGACCAGCCGAGCAACCCCAGCAGCCGCTCCGCAAGCTCCAGGGCCGGGCCGTGGATGACGAAGTTGGACACGTGGCCCAGGGTGCCCACCTGCCGGCAGACCGCCTCCACCACGGCGGGGTGGGCATGCCCCAGCGCACTGACCGCGATACCGGCGTACAGGTCCACGTACTCCCGGCCGTCGGCGTCCCACACGTGGGCTCCCTTGCCCCGGACCAGGGACAGCGCGGGTGTGCCGTAGTTACGCATCATGACTGCGTCCCAGCGCGCGGCCAGATGGTCGTGCGCCGGCGACAGGCTCACGGCGTCACCATGGTGCCCACGCCGGAGTCGGTGAACACCTCCAGCAGCAGCGCGTGGGGAACCCGGCCGTCGAGGATGTGAGAGCGGCGTACGCCGCCCCGCACCGCCCGCAGGCAGGCCTCCATCTTCGGGACCATGCCCGAGGTGAGGTCGGGAAGCAGGCGCTCGAGGTCGTCGCCGCTGAGCGAGCTGATGACGTCCTCACTGTTGGGCCAGTCGCTGTAGAGGCCGTCCACGTCGGTCAGGATCACCAGCTTCTCGGCCCGCAGCGCGATGGCCAGCGCAGCTGCCGCGGTGTCGGCGTTGACGTTGAACACGCCGCCGTCGGACCCGCGCGCGATCGTGGCGACGACGGGAATCCGCCCGTCCTCCAGCAGTCCCCTGACCGCTCCGGCCTGGACGTTCACGATGTCGCCGACCCGTCCCACGTCCACCTTGTCCCCGTCCACCACGGCGTGGCGCTGCTCCGCGGTGAACAGGTTGGCGTCCTCCCCCGACATCCCCAGGGCGAAGGGGCCGTGCTCGTTGAGCATGCCGACGATGTCGCGGTTCACCTGACCCATCAGCACCATCCGGACCACGTCCATGGTCTCGGAGTCGGTGACCCGCAGGCCGCCCCGGAACTGGCTGGGAACGCCCAGTCGCTCCAGGTGTGCGGTGATCTGGGGGCCCCCGCCGTGGACGACGACCGGCTTGATCCCGACGTAGCGGAGGAAGACGATGTCCTCGGCGAACGTGCGGCGCAGCTCGTCGCTGGTCATCGCGTTGCCGCCGTACTTCACCACGACGGTACGGCCGTGGAAGCGCTCCAGCCAGGGCAGCGCCTCGACCAGCGTCGCCGCCTTGGGCAGCGCCAGGTGCTCTCGGGTGCTTGTCACCGCACTTCCTCCCCCCGGCCGGGTGCGTCGCTGCGGGTCATGTCGAGTACGCCGAGTTCTCGTGCACGTACGCCGTGGTCAGGTCGTTGGTACGGAGGTACCCACCCGCTCCCCCGGCTTTCAGGTCGACGGTGATCGTGACGTCGCGGCCGGACAGGTCCACGCCCTCGCGGTCCTCACCGGCGGCGCCGTTGCGACACACCCAGACGCCGTTCATCGCCACGTCCACGGTGTCGGGGTCGAAGGCCGCGTCGGTGGTGCCGATCGCCGAGAGCACCCGTCCCCAGTTCGGGTCGTTGCCGAACAGCGCGCACTTGAGCAGGTTGCTGCGGGCCACTGCGCGGGCGGCCGTCATCGCGTCGGCCTCGCTGGCGGCCCGCACGACCTCGATGAGGACCTCCTTGGACGCGCCCTCGGCGTCCGATATCAGCTGCCGGGCCAGGCTGTCGCACGCCTCGAGGACCGCCTGGGTCAGCCCGTACCCGGTGGGGCGCTCGCCGCTCGCCCCGCTCGCGAGCAGCAGGACCGTGTCGTTGGTGGACATGCAGCCGTCGCTGTCGATCCGGTCGAACGTCCTCGCCACCGCGTAGCGCAGCGCGTGGTCCAGGACGCCCACCTCGGCCACCGCGTCGGTGGTCAGGACCACGAGCATCGTCGCCAGCTCGGGCGCCAGCATGCCCGCGCCCTTCGCCATACCGCCGACCGACCAGCCCTGCTGCTGCACGGCCACCTGCTTGGCAACCGAGTCCGTCGTCATGATGGCGTGCGCCGCATCCGGACCGCCGTCCGGCGCCAGCGCGGACGCGGCCTGCTCGACTCCGGAGAGCAGCTGCGGCATCGGGAGATGGACCCCGATCAGCCCGGTGGAACAGACCGCCACCTGGGAGGCGGACACCCGGGTTGCCGCTGCCGCTGCCTCGGCCGTGCGGTGGGTGTCCTGGAAGCCTCGCGGCCCGGTGCAGGCGTTCGCGCCGCCGGAGTTCAGGACTACGGTGCGGACGTCACCTCCGGCGAGCACCTGCCGGGACCACCGCACCGGCGCAGCCTGTACGCGGTTGGCGGTGAAGACCCCCGCAGCCGGGCTGATCGGCCCGGTGTTGACCACCAGCGCCACGTCCTTGGCCCCGCCGGTCTTGAGCCCCGCGGCCACCCCGCTGGCCAGGAAGCCCTGCGGTGTCGTCACGCTCACGGCGCCACCCCCACTGCACTCAGTCCAGCCGACTCCGCCAGTCCCAGCATCACGTTGGCGCACTGTACGGCCTGCCCGGCGGCGCCCTTGCCCAGGTTGTCGATCGCCGCGACCACGACCGCGCGTCCGGCGTGGGTGTCAGCGGCCACCTGCAGGTGTGCGGCGTTGGAGCCGCTGGTCGCGGCTGTGCTCGGCCACTGGCCGTCCGGAAGCACCCGGACGAACGGCTCGTCCCGGTACGCACTCGCCCAGCGCGGCCCGCAGGTCGGCGGTGCTCACGCCGGGCCGCAGCACGGCGGTGCAGGTCGCCAGGATGCCGCGGGGCATCGGTGCCAGCACAGGCGTGAAGGACAGCGTGACCGGCGCTCCGGCAGCTCGCGTAAGCGTCTGCTCCATCTCCGGGGTGTGCTGGTGCGTACCGCCCACCTTGTAGGCGCTCAGACTGCCCATGACCTCGCTGCCGAGCAGCCGTGGGGAGGCAGAGCGCCCGGCCCCGCTGGTGCCGCTGGCGGCCACGACGACGATGTCCTCGGCCCGGACCAGCTCCGGCGGCCAGCAGCGGTGCGAGCGCAAGACCGACCGAGGTCGGGTAGCACCCCGGAGCCGCCACCCGGCTCGCCCCGGCCAGCTCCTCGCGCACACCGGGCAGCTCCACCAGCCCGTAGGGCCAGGTACCCGCATGCTCGCCGCCGTACGCGCGCTGCCACGCCTGCGGGTCGTCCAGCCGGAAGTCAGCCCCGAGGTCCACCACCCGTACCGACGCCGGAAGGGCACGGGCGATGGCGGCCGAGGCACCGTGGGGCAGCGCCAGGAAGACCAGGTCGGCCTCGGCCAGCAGATCGGGGTCGGCAGGGGTCAGGACCCGGTCCGCCAGCGGTGAGAGCTGCGGGTGCACCGTCGCGAGCGTCTCGCCGGCACGACCATGGGCCGCCACCGGACCGACCTCGAAGTCCGGGTGGCCCAGCAGCAGGCGAAGCAGCTCGCCCCCCGCGTAGCCGCTGGCTCCGGCGACGGCGGCGGTCACTCCCACGGCTCCCCCTCAGCTGCAGCCACGTCGTCCTGTTCCATCCGGTCGTAGGACATCATTATGCACAGGTGTGCATACGAATTGCACAGGACCTCCGACTGGGAACGGACGAGTGGTCCGACGGGTGCACCCGTCGGACCACTCACCACGATCGTCAGGCAGCCGCGCCGTGCGTGCTACCAGGCGATTCTTACTTGTTGACCTTCTGCCCCGGGAACACGTCCGCCCATACCAAGCGGTGGTCGGACGCCGTCACCAGGTCGGCCCCAGGACCGGCAGCCGGCCAGTAGACCTTGGAGTTACCCACCTTGAGGTTGCCCGGCAGTACGTAGTCCACCCGCAGGTTGAAGCTGCTGAAGAAGCTGGTGTCGTACTTGGGGTCAGTGATGTGCTCCGGGCTGCGGTCGTTGACGACACCTCCGCGGCTGGAGGGCAGCGGGTCGGTCACCATCGGCAAGTCCAGCACCTGAGCGATCGCGCCCGGTAGCCCGTCGCCGTCGTTGGGGTCGGTGTTCTGGTCACCGACCATCACGAACTTCGCGCCCTGCGGAAGGCCACCGTGGACGCCGTTGTCGTCGTAGATGTACGCGGCGTCGCTACCGCTCTTCATGTAGTCCGACCAGAACCGGATCTCGTCGTGGTTGTGCTGCTTGTTGCGGTCGGCCTGGTTGGCATCGAAGGCCGGCGGCGTCGGGTGGCTCGCCAGCAGGTGCACCGTCTCGTCGCCGATCTGGATCGGCACGTCCCAGTGGCTCTTGGAGGACATCCGCAGTGTCGGTGACGCGGGTGGGCCCACCGGCGGGTTGTCGAACCAGTCGTAGGGAAGCAGGTTGCCCGGCATGTCCGTCCAGAGGAAGTTCTGGAACGTCCGCACCGCGGCTGTATCGATGGGGTACTTCGACAGCACCAGCATGCCGTACTGGCCCTCGAAGAGCCCGAAGCCGTGTCCGTCGTCCGGCAGCGCGATCTTGCCGTCGTGGTTCAGGTCGCTCCCAGACAGCACCCCGGTGTTCACGGTGTCGAGGTAGCGGTAGGGGTAGGTGATGGGCTTCTGGTTGTTCTGCCCGACCTCCAGGTAGTCCTCCTGGAAGAGGTCCGCAGCCTCCCCGGCCGCATCCCAGTCGATCTCATTGACCAGCAGGACATCCGGCCGGTTGATCTGGATGACCTCCGCGATGTTGCGCGCGTCCGCGCTCCCCGCCTTGAGGACGTCGATCAGCTCGCCCGCACTCGTGGACTTGTCGAACGCCACGTTGTAGGTGGCGAAGCGCACGTTGGGCGGTGCCTGATCCGTCCCACCAGGCGCAGCCGATGCGACCGACACACCCGTGACAGCCAGCGCCACCGCACAGCCCGCCGCTGCCAGACCTCGGAACCTCATACTGCTCCTCCCCGGGCCCTCCCCTGAGGCACCCGGGGACATACTCTATGTCCTCTCTCGAACCCGTCAATCTCCGCAGACCGGGAGGTGCGCGGCTCTGGGGGGTTTTTCGACCTAGCTCCGCAGGCGTGCGCCGGTCCGGCTCTCCGCCTCGGCCACGGCGGCGTCGCGTACGGCGAGCGCCTCCTCGTTGGTGAGGGTGCGGTCAGGGGCTCTCAGGGTGAGTGCATACGCCAGCGACTTGTTCCCCTCGCCGACCTGGGATCCCGAGAACACGTCGAACAGCCGGAGCGACTCCAGCAGCGACCCGGCGCCCGCCGTCAGAGCCGTCGCCACCTGTTCCGCAGGCACCTCGCCGGGCACGACCAGCGCGACGTCGAGCGTCGCCGGAGGATAGGTCGACACCTCCGGTGCCCCCACGGGGGTGGCGGGAACCGCGAGCAGGGCGCTGAGGTCGAGCTCCATGGCGCAGGTCCTGCGAGGCAGCTCCAGGGCGGCGACCACCCTGGGGTGCAGCTCACCGGCGTGCCCCACGACGTGCTCGGAGCCGTCCCCGGCGACCAGGACGAGCGCCGCACAGCGCCCGGGATGCCAGGGCGCCAGCTCCGCCTGCCGTACGTCGACAGCACCGGCGACACCAGCGGCGGCAGCGACCTCGCGGGCCACCTGGACCGCGTCGGCCCAGCCCGCCGGGCGTCCGTCACCCCACCAGCCGGCTGGGTCGCGGTCTCCGGTGAGCACCGCTGCGACGTGCGTGGGCTGCGAGGGGAGGGCAGCCTGCAGTGCTGCCAGCTCGTCGGAGCCGGGCCGGTCGGAGACCTCCGGTCGTGGTGCTGACGGCAGGTCGGCGGTTGACCCGGGGAGTGCGACCTGCCCCACCTCGAACAGGGCGAGGCTGGCCGTGCCGGCGCGGTCCGCCGAGCCGCCGCTGCCGCGGCCGGCATTGCGCACCAGCGCGGCCAGCAGCCCGGGCAGCAGAGTCGTCCGGACCAGCGACATCTCCTCGGACAGCGGGTTCGCCAGCCGCAGCGCCGCTCGGCGCGGGTCGTCGGGCTCGAGCCCGAGGGTGTCGAAGGCATCCTCGCCGAGGAACGGGTACGGCGCGATCTCGACGTACCCCGCAGCCGCCAGCGCGCGCGAGACCGCCCGCTCCCGGCGCTGCGCGGCAGTCAGCCCACCGCCGCCGGCCGGAGTCGACGGAAGCACCGCCGGGATCGCGTCGTAGCCCTCGAGGCGCGCGACCTCCTCGATGAGATCGAACGGGTCGGTCAGGTCCGGGCGCCACGACGCCGGAGTCACGTCCAGCTCGTCGCCGCCCGCCGGAGTGACCGTGCAGCCCACCTGCTCCCAGCGACGACGCACGGTGGACTCCGGGTACTGCACACCCACGACCCGGGAGGGCAGACCGGCATGAATCCGGATCGTGGCCGGGAGACGGGGATGGCCGACGTCGGTGACCGTTCGCGACACCCGGGCCCCGCCCAGCCGGGCCAGCAGGTCCACGGCCGTCTCGGCCGCGACGGCGCTCAGCAGTGGGTCGACGCCACGCTCGAACCGTCGCGAGGCCTCCGACGGGATGCCGTGCCGTCGCGCGGTACGGGTGACGGCGATCGGGTCGAAGTGCGCCGACTCGAGTACGACCCGCGTCGTCCTCGGTGAGATCTCGGTGGCGGCACCTCCCATCACACCGGCCAGAGCCACCGGGCCGCGCTCGTCGGCGATGACGAGGTCGTCCGGGTCGAGGGTCCGATCGACGCCGTCGAGGGTGACCAGCCGCTCCCCGGCGACCGCCCGCCGGACCACGATGCCCCCGGAGAGCCGGTCCGCGTCGAAGGCGTGCAGCGGCTGCCCCAGCCCCAGCATCACGTAGTTGGTCACGTCCACGGCCAGCGAGATCGGGCGCATTCCGGCGAGCGACACGGCCCGCTGCAGCCATGGCGGCGAAGCCGCGGTCGCATCGAGGCCGTCCAGCAGCCGCGCCACGTACCGGTCACAGCCGTCCGGGTCCTCGATCCGCACCGGCACGGCACTGTCGTCAGCTGTCCCGCCCGTCCCCGCAGCGAAGGGCAGCTCGAGCGCTCCCGGGTCCCGGAAGGCCAGCCCGAGCGCAGCAGCGGCCTCTCGTGCCACCCCCCTGATGGACAGGCAGTAGCCACGGTCCGGGGTGACGGAGATGTCGAGCACGTCGTCGGGCAGTCCCAGGTAGGCGGTGATGTCCTGACCCAGCGGCGCGTCAGGGGGCAGCACCAGGATTCCGGAGTGGTCCTCTCCCACCCCGAGCTCGGCGGCCGAGCAGATCATGCCTTCGGAGGTGTGACCATAGGTCTTGCGAGCGGAGATAGTGAACCCCCCGGGCAGCGTCGCGCCGGGCAGCGCCACCGGGACACGGGCGCCGGGGCTGAAGTTGGTCGCTCCGCACACGATCCCGTGGCTCGGGCCCTCCGCGCCGACGACCACCGTGCACAAGCGCACCGGCTTGCGGAACTCCGTCAGCTCCTGGATCTCGCGAACCTCGCCGACCACGACGCCACTGATGCCCGCACCGACACGGTCGATCTCCTCGACCTCGTGCCCCACCCGGATCAGCGCCTCCGCGAGGGCGTCGGCGGCGAGGTCGGAGGGCAGCTCTACGTACTCGCGCAGCCAGGAAACCGGGACTCGCATCAGACCTCCATGCCGAACGGCCGGGTGAAGCGCACGTCACCCTCGATGAACTCCCTGATGTCGCTGATGCCGTGCCGGAACATCAGGGTCCGCTCCAGGCCCATGCCGAAGGCGAAGCCCGTGTAGGTGTCGGTGTCCACCCCGCATGCCTGGAGCACGCGTGGGTTGACCATGCCGCAGCCTCCCCACTCGATCCACCGTGGACCGCCGCGAGCCTGCGGGAACCACAGGTCCACTTCGCCGCTGGGCTCGGTGAACGGGAAGTACGAGGGTCGCAGGCGCACCTTCGCCTCCGGGCCGAACATGGCCCGGGCGAACGCCTCCAGCGTGCCCAGCAGGTGCGCCATCGTGATGCCCCTGTCCACCGCCAGGCACTCGACCTGGGCGAAGACCGGGCTGTGCGTAGCATCGATCGCGTCGTTGCGGAACGTACGGCCGGGACACACGACGTAGACCGGAAGCTCACGGTTCAGCAGGGACCGGATCTGCACCGGGGAGGTGTGGGTCCGCAGCAGCACGCCGCGCTCCGGCGGGTCGAGGTAGATCGTGTCGTGCATGCCCCGCGCCGGATGGTCGGGGTGGATGTTGAGGGCGTCGAAGTTGAGCCACTCGGCCTCGACCTCGGGGCCCTCTGCCACCTCGTAGCCCATCGCCACGAAGATGTCCTCGATCCGCTCGGCCAGCGTGGTCAGCGGGTGGCGCGCTCCTACCGGCCGGCGGTCGTAGGGCAGGGTGACATCGACCCGCTCCTCGCGCAGGACGCGCTCGTCACGTGCCCGGGCCAGCTCCGCCGCGCGCTCTTCGTAGCTGCGCTTGATCTCTCCGAGCGCCACGTTCACCCGTTGCCCGGCCGCGCTTCGGGCGGCGGGCGGCAGCGCCCCGATCTCCCGCCGAGCCAGCAGCACCGGCGCCCTGTCCCCCAGGTGCAGGTGTCGTACGGAGGTCAGCGCGTCGATGTCGTCTGCTGCGGCGAAGGCCGCGCGGGCTGCCTGGACCGCTGCTTCCAGCGTCTCCGGTGCCAGCGCAGCGACCTGCTTGGGGTCGTACGGATCGTTCGGTGCGGACATGCCTGCGCTGCTCGCATTCGTCTCGGCGCCACCACCGCCCCAGCGGCACGCTACTCCGTGGTCGGTGGCACGGGTGGTCCCTCCGAGGGTACGCAGACGACGAACCTCGCCCCGCCTCCCGGCGCGTCGAACACCCCGACCTCTCCGCCGTGCGCCTCCACGATGCCCTTGACGAGGTACAGCCCCAGGCCGGTGCCGCCACCCCGTTCCCGACGCCAGAACTTCCGGAAGATCCGATGCGCCACCTCGGGCGCGACACCCGGACCTTCGTCGCTGACGGAGAGCAGCAGGTAGCGCTCTGCGGGCCTGGCTGGCAGCAGGCCCTCCGGGGGCGCACTGGCTTCCTCCGCGGCGAGGGAGATCAGGCCCGTCCCGTGCCGGATCGCGTTGTCGATCAGGTTCTCGAGCACCTGCGCCATCCGGGTCCGGTCGAGCCACTGCAGCGGAAGGTCCTCCTCGACAGCGACCTCGAAGCGGGACTGGGCCTCACCGGCCGCGACCCGGTTCTCGACCACCCGACGTGCCAGGTCACCCATGTCCACGAACTCGCGCTGGACCGACAGCGTGCCCAGGTCGAGACGGGAGACGTCAAGCATCTCGTCGACCAGACGCGTGACCCGGTCCATCGCCGAGTCCACGATCATGATCATCCGAATCCGGTCGGCCTCCTCGAACCGGTCCCACTTGGTGACCAGGGTGCGGGAGAAGCCACGTACCCCCGCGAGCGGCGAGCGCAGCTCGTGGGCCGCCGCCGACACCATCTCCGCCCGCGCCCGGTCGATGCGATCCCGCGCCTGGGACGAGCGCAGGGACACGACGAAGCGGACGAGCTTGCCGTCCTCCCGTACGAAACGGGCGGTGACCAGCAGGCGCGTGCCCTCCGCGGGCCCTGCCGTGACCGTCAGCAGGTACTCCGGCTGCCGGGTACGGATCGCCAGCCCCCCGAACGGGTCCGTGCAGTGCCACCAGTCCCTGCCGGAAGAGTCCGCCAGCGGCAGCACCTCCTCCAGCGAGCGGCCCAGCGCGTCCGCACGCCGGGTACGCAGGAGTGCGGCAGCCGCCTGGTTGATGTCGATGACCTCACCGGCCGGGCCCGCAACGAGCACGCCGTCAGGCAGCTCGTCGTAGCTCGATGCGTCGTCCTCGCGGGCCGGGGGCGGACGGTACGTGCCGATCACGAAGCACCCTCCAGCTCGCCGCCGCGCGGCAACCGGCCCCGCTGGGCGAAGGCACTGGCGTAGAGGCACAGCGACGCCGCAACCGAGACGTTGAGGCTCTCGGCGGCGCCATAGATCGGTATCCCCACGGTGGCGTCTGCCGCGGAGAGAACGTCCTCGGGTACGCCATGGGCCTCGCTCCCGAACAGCCACATGGTGGGGCGGGACAGCGGTGACCCGCCCGCACCGCACAGCAGCTCCGGGAGGGCCACACTGCCACGCGCGTCCGCGGCGAGCACCTGCACGCCGGACGCCCGGGCCGAGTCGATCACCGCTGTGGGATCGACCCCGGTCGCGTGGGGGACGTGGAACACGCTCCCCGCCGAGGCGCGGACCGTCTTGGGGTTGTAGACGTCCGCCGACCCGGCCGAGAGCAGCACCGCGTCCGCCCCGACGGCGTCGGCGGTCCTCATGATGGTCCCCACGTTGCCCGGGTCCCGGTCCTGCAAGAGCATCACTCCCAGAGTAGGACGAGGTTCGGCGAGACTCGCCCAGGGGCGGTCCATGGTGCGGCACACGGCGAACACGCCCTGCGTGGTGACGGTCGTGGCGAGCGCCTGGGCGGCCGACTCGCTGATGACGTCCACCGCCGGCCCGGAGGCGGGCGCTGCCCGTGCATCCCCGGGAACTAGGTCCGGATGACGCTCCAGTGCCGCGGGGGTGACCATCAGGCGCTCCACCACGCCGGTGGCCAGTGCCTCGCGAACCGCTTGCGGGCCCTCCGCCAGGAAGGTCCCGGTCTGGACGCGAGCCTGACGCCGGTGCAGCTTCCGCGCGGCCACGACCGTACGGGAACGAGCGGTCAGCACCGTCGCGGCGTGACCGTTATCGTGACCGTCAGCGTGGCCGGGCTGCGGGTTAGGCAGCGCCCCGCGCCTCGGTGTCGGCCTCGACCGCTGCACGAGCCCGCTCCACGAGCACGGCGAAGGCCGCTGGGTCGTTCACCGCGAGGTCGGCGAGCACCTTGCGGTTGACCTCGATCTCAGCCAGTCGCAGACCCTGCACGAACCGGTTGTACGTCATGCCGTTGGCACGTGCCGCGGCGTTGATCCGGGTGATCCACAGCTCGCGGAAGTCGCCCTTGCGCGCGCGCCGGTCCCGGTAGGAGTAGGTGGCCGAGTGGAGGTTCTGCTCCTTGGCCTTGCGGTAGAGCCTCGAGCGCTGTCCGCGGTAGCCGCGGGCTTGTTCCAGCGTCGTCCGGCGCTTCTTGTGGGCGTTGACCGCCCGCTTGACGCGTGCCACGTGATGTCCTTCGTAGTCGTCTGGGATGGGTGCAGGGATGTGCCAGCTAGATGCCGAGGAGCTTCTTGACCCGCTTGGTGTCGGCGGGAGCGACGTCGGTCGTACCGTCGAGGCGGCGCGTACGACGGCTGGACTTGTGCTCCAGCAGGTGGCGGCGGTTCGCCTTCTGGCGTACGAGCTTGCCGGACCCGGAGACCCGGAACCGCTTCGCCGATCCCTTGTGTGTCTTGTGCTTGGGCATCTACTGCTCCTGGTTTCCTTCGTTGCTGGTGTCCTGTTGGGCCGCGGGTGCGGGCTTCTCCGCGCGGACCGGCTTCTGCTTGGCGCGCACCGGCGCGAGGACCATGATCATGTTGCGGCCGTCCTGCTTGGGCGGAGACTCCACCGTTCCCAGCTCCGCCACGTCCTCCGCGAGCCGCTGCAGCAGACGCAGCCCCAGCTCCGGTCGGGACTGCTCCCGGCCCCGGAACATGATCGTCACCTTGACCTTGTCGCCGGCGGTGAGGAACCGCACCACGTGACCCTTCTTGGTCTCGTAGTCGTGGGCGTCGATCTTCGGCCGGAGCTTCATCTCCTTGATGATCGTCTGGGCGGCGTTGCGCCGCTGCTCCCGCGCCTTCTGGGCGGCTTCGTACTTGAACTTGCCGTAGTCCATCAGCTTGGCCACGGGCGGACGGGCCATGGGCGCGACTTCGACGAGGTCGAGGTCGGCGTCCCGCGCCAGCTTGAGCGCTTCTTCGACCCGAACGATTCCGACTTGCTCGCCCCCCGGTCCGACGAGACGTACCTCGGGAACGCGGATTCGCTCGTTGATGCGTGGTTCGACGCTGATGTGCCCTCCTCAGTTGGTTGCCGTCCAGGAGCAGCCTGCTCCGAACGGCCCCGTCGGGGCACGACTCAGATGTCCGGACCCGGTGGTGCTGTCGTTCGGTCCGGACCGGACCCGGGCACCCCCGGTGCGACACCTGAGATGGGCGGGTGGGAGCAGGACTCCTCTTGGCTTCCGTGCGGGCGCACGGATGGTCGGTATGTCAGGGTAACAGTGTGAGCAGCGGTGAGGACACCCCGGAGACCCGAGAACTGGCAGAGATCCCTGCGATCGAGGTGGTCAGTCGGGCTGCGGTCATGCTGATGAGCGCTGCGGCTGAGAAGCTCGGCCTGGCCGAGGGAGGTGCCGAGCATACCGACCTCGACGAGGCCCGGCGGCTGATCGTCGCGCTGGCCGGTCTGGTGACGGCGTCGAGCGAGTACCTCGGGGCGCACGCCGCACCGATGCGGGACGGGCTGCAGTCGCTGCAGCGGGCATTCCGGGAGGCGAGCCCCTATCCCGACGCGCCCGGCGAGGGACCCGGCGAGAGGTGGACCGGCCCGGTTGTGTGAGCCGGTGCTCTCAGGCTCCGGGCTCCGCCGTTCCTCCCGTTCCCCCCGTATCCCCCATTACCGTCGTCCCGTCCGGGCGGACGTCTCGACGCCTCCAGCATCGCCCGCAGCTCCGCGACCGCCGACTCAGCGTCCACGCCGTCGGGCTTCTGGATCGCCATGACCGCCAGTGTGTCGTCGTCGGCGAGGTCCAGCACCGCCCACGAGGTGCGGCTGTCGAAGCGCACGTCCATCACCACCTGCCACGGCACACGATGGACCGGGCCGAGGTTGCGTACCGTCACGCTGCTGGCATCCGCGACCAGCTTTGGGCGCGCGAACCACATCACCACCGCAGCGGCAACCACCCCGACCAGTACCACCGAGGCCGCGTCGTCGAGGCCGAACGTCACCGCGCCCGCGGGCGACACCAGGATGAGCACGGCGGTGACCACGGACACCACGACGATGACGACGGCGGAGATCTGGCAGGTCAGGCGCACGCGCCGGGGCCGCACCTCGAGGTACGTGGGCGCCGGCGTGCTGGTCACACCTTCAGTGTGAACCTCATGCGCCGCCGCGTCGCGACGGGCGGACCACGCTGCGCTGCTCCCGACCGACGACGCCGACCGCAAGGACGGCCAGGCCGATGCCGGCGAAGGTGGCCGGTCCCGGCCGCCCAGCCGCCTCGGCGGGGACCCAGAGGTCGAGGAGCAGCGCACCGGTGAGCATCCCGGCCAGCACGGCCAGTCCCTGCCGGAACACTCCGATCGTCGGTACGACGAACGCCATCATTGCGATGAAGGCCACCCCGATCGGCCCACCCAGATACAGCCACCACTGCCCGGGCAACGGCTGGGCGCTCGCCCCCTGGCTCGTCAGGAGGAGCCAGAGAGCGGTCAGCGCGAGCGTGCCCGTGACGAAGTTCACCACCGTGGCGGCGAGCACGCTTCCGGTGGCCACCCGCAGCCGGCCGTTGACCGCCTGCTGGGCGCTGACGCCGACACCCGCAGCCCCGGCGAGGACGAGCAGGACGGACGCGGACAGTCCCGCGCTGACGGCTGCCGTCTGCCCGCTCTCGTGCTTGCCGACCGCGGAGACGACAATCGCGCAGACCGCCAGGACGGCACCGAGGACCCGTGCGCGCGTCAGCGCACGCATCCCGCCCGGACCCAGCCCGACCCGGTCGACCAGCAAGCCTCCCACCACCTGTCCGGAGACGATCGCCACGGTGAAGGCCGCAGTTCCGGTCACCGGCACCGCGGCAGCCGCCGAGGTGACCGCCGCGGCCCCGCCCAGCCCTCCGAGGAAGTACCAGGGACGGGCCTGCCCCCACCGGGCCCCGAGCACTGTACGGCGAGCCCGCGGTACCACCACGGCGACCGCGGCGAGCATCAGCAGGCCGACCCCGAAGGACAGGGCTGCCGACAGCACCGCGCTGTCGATGCGCAGCGCCAGGGCCGCGTTGATCCGCGCCTGGACGGAGATCAGGGCCCCGGCCGCAACGGTCAGCAGGAGCAGCGGCGCGAGGACCGGCGTTGCCTCGGACGCGCGTACGTCCGAGCCTGCGCCAGACCCTGACCCAGGCCCTGCTTCTGCGGATCCGGCTCCGGACTCTGATCCGGACTCGGCTCCGGACCCGGTCGGACCCGGCGGACCCGGCGGCAGAGCCCGAAGGGTAGGCCTCGCCCGTCGTCACCTACTCGGCGATCTTCGAGATCGGCAGCTCGATGATGTCCCGGGCGCCGGCGGCGCTCAGCGCCGGGATCAGGGTGTTGATTCCTTGCTTGGGCACGACCGACTCGACCGCGTGCATCCCGCTGCTGGCCAGCGCGTTCACAGTCGGCGACGACAGGGCCGGAAGGATCTCCAGTACGGCGCCGAGCTGGCTCGCCGAGACGTTGAGCTTGAGCAGCACCTTGCCGCGCGCCCGGATGGCGGAGAGCAGCAGCAGGGAGACGTCCTCGATGGCTGCGCGCTTCTCCGGGTCCTCCCACGCCGCTCGGTTGGCCACGAGCTCGGTACGGCTCACCAGAAGCGTCTCGATCACCTTGAGCCCGTGCTTGCGCAGGCTCGACCCGGTCTCGGTCACGTCCACGATGGCGTCGACGATGTCGGGCACCTTGGCCTCCGTCGCGCCGTAGGAGGGCACGATGACCGCCTTGACACCTGCGGCGTCGAAGTGGCGGCGGGTGAGCTGGGGGTACTCGGTGGAGACACGTACCCCGTCCGTCAGGGCGGCGGAGGTCTCCGCCGGGTGCGCCTGCGGGACGGCGAGCACGATCCGTACCGGGTTGGAGGTGGCCTTGGAGTACTCGAGCTCGGTGACGGTCACCACGTCGGCGCTGGTCTCGGTGATCCAGTCACGACCGGTGATCCCGACGTCGAACAGGCCCTGCTCGACGTACTCCGGGATCTCCTGGGGCCGCAGGAACCGCACGCGGTCGATGCGAGGGTCGTCCACCGAGGCGTGGTAGTCACGCTCCGAGCCACGGCGTACCGCCAGGTCAGCGGCGGAGAAAAGGGAAAGGGTAGCCGGCTCCAGGGAGCCCTTCGGCAGCACGAGTGACAGCATGGTCCCTCCATTGTGCCCGTACCCGCCGTGATCATGGCGCCCGATCGCCACCCTCGCGGTGATCATGGCGCTAGGGCATCACACGCCGGTGAGACACGCCGTGCCTCGCGACCCAGCGCCATGATCACGCCCAGCCGCTGGACCCAGCGCCATGATCACGCCCAGCCGCTGGACCCAGCGCCATGATCACCTCGCGGCAGGGCCGCCACCGGGCCGCGATCGCGACCCGGTCGGGCACCGCTACCCGGGATCGGAGCGCGAGCGCAGGCCCCGTACGACCAGCGCCGCGTCCAGGGCAGCGACCGTCGCGTCCCAGCCCTTGTCCTCCGCACTCCCCGGAAAGTCCGGCCACCCGGGTACCTCGGCGCCCGCCGGCAGCCCGCACCGGTCGTAGGCCTGACGCTCGTCGTCGCAGGTGAGCACCCCGTTGCCGACGGGAGTGGACTCATCCAGCGCCACCCGGGTCAGCCCCGCCGTCACGCTGTCGCACACGTAGTCGAAGTGGGGCGTCCCGCCGCGAACCACCACACCCAGGGCGACCACGGCGTCCACCGAGCGAGCCAGCTGCTGCGTCACCACCGGCAGCTCGACCGCCCCCGCCACACGTACGGCGACCGGCTCAGCCACCCCGCACTCTTCGGCCGCTGCCAAGGCCCGAGCCAGCAGCGAGTCCACGATGGTCGAGTGCCACCTCGTGGCGACGATGCCCAGTCGCAGACCGGTGGCGTCCACGGGGGGATCGGTGGGCCTGCCGGTACCGCTCATGTGGCATCCTCCACGTCCCCGTCCTTGGTGTTCGCGGTGTCCATGGTGTTCATGGTGTCCGTGGGAGCCGAGTCCGCGGCGTCCCCGGTCTCAGTCCTGCGCCGCCGCGCAGCCAACGGCACCACCCCCGCCGCAGAGATCACCTCGTCATCCGGGGGCTCCGGGGGCCCCGACGCCTCCTGCCCGGCGCGGTCCGGCTCAACAGGCGCGATCCCGGCCGCAGAGACCATCTCCCGTGCCGTCACGGCACGCCGCTCCCCCTCCCCGGGGAGGTCGGGGATTTCGTGCCCCATCCGCGTCGCCTTGGTACGCAGGTACCGCAGGTTCTCCGGGTTGGGCGCGATCGGCAGCGGCACCCGGTCCAGAACCTCGAGCCCGTACCCCTCCAGCCCGGCCCGCTTCGCCGGGTTGTTGGTGAGCAGGCGCATCGAACGCACACCCAGGTCCACCAGGATCTCCGCACCCGTGCCGTAGTCGCGCGCGTCCGCCGGCAGGCCCAGTGCCAGGTTCGCGTCCACGGTGTCGGCGCCAGCGTCCTGCGCCTCGTACGCCATCAGCTTGCTCAGCAGGCCGATCCCCCGGCCCTCGTGCCCTCGTACGTAGAGAACGACGCCACGACCCTCCTCGGCGACGGCCTTCATCGCTGCGTCGAGCTGCGGCCCGCAGTCGCAGCGCAGGGACCCGAACACGTCCCCGGTGAGGCACTCGGAGTGCACTCGGACCAGGACGTCCTCGCCGTCTCCGATCTCGCCCATGACCAGGGCCATCTGCTCCGAGCCGGCGCTGGAGGCGTTCTCGTCCAGGGAGCGGTACCCGACGGCGCGGAACACCCCGTGGGTGGTGGGCAGTCGCACCTCGGTGACCCGCTCGATGCGCGGCTGCTCGGTTGCCCGCCGATAGGCGATCAGGTCGGAGATGGAGATCAGCAGCAGGTCGTGCTCCACGCAGAACTCGACGAGGTCGGGCAGCCGCTTCATGGTGCCGTCGTCGTTGACGATCTCGGAGATCACCCCGGCGGGTTCCAGCCCCGCCAGCCGCGCCAGGTCCACTGCCGCCTCGGTATGGCCAGCACGCCGCAGCACCCCGCCCGGCCGGTAGCGCAGCGGGAAGATGTGGCCCGGCCGGCTCAGGTCCTCGGACGTCGAGGTCGGATCGGCCAGCACGCGAGCCGTTCGGGAGCGGTCTGCCGCCGAGATGCCCGTCGTGACCTCCGCCCGCGCGTCCACGCTGACCGTGTAGGCGGTACGCAGCCGATCCTGGTTCTGGGGGTACATCATCGGCAGCTCGAGGCGGTCCAGCGCCTCGCCGACCATCGGCACGCAGACCACCCCCGAGGTCCAGCGGATGGTGAACGCGAGCAGCTCCGGCGTGGCCATCTGGGCGGCGAAGATGAGGTCGCCCTCGTTCTCCCGGTCCGCGTCGTCGACCACGACGACCGGCCGGCCCGCCGCAATCGCGGCCACGGCCTCCGGGATCGTGGCGAAGACGTCGCTCATCGACCCTCCAGCAGGTTCTCGACGTACTTGGCGATCACGTCAACCTCCAGGTTGACCCGATCGCCCTCGCTACGCCGTCCGAGCGTGGTCATCCGCAGCGTCGTGGGGATCAGGCTCACCTCGAACCACTCATCTCCCACCCCGGAAACGGTCAGCGAGACCCCGTCCACGGTGACCGACCCCTTCTCGACCAGGTAGCGCCGCAGCGATCCGGGTAGGGAGATCCGTACGACCTCCCAGTGCTCGTCTCGCACGCGCGAGAGCACCCAGCCCACACCGTCGACGTGGCCCTGGACGATGTGGCCGCCCAGCCGGCTCGACGGCGTCGCCGCCCGCTCCAGGTTCACCTGGTCTCCCGGGTGCAACGAGCCCAGTGCCGAGCGGTCCAGCGTCTCCTGCATCACGTCGGCGCTGAACTCGTCATCGACGACGTCGACAACGGTCAGACAGACGCCGTTCACGGCGATCGAGTCACCATGCGAGGCATCGGAGGTCACCCGCTCCCCCCGGATGCCCAGACGGACCGCGGTGCCGAGCTGATCGATCCGCGTCACCGCCCCGAGCTCCTCCACGATGCCGGTGAACATGTCGTCCCTTCCTCAGACGGGCCGCGCCTCGATCCTCACGTCCCCGCCCACGACCCGCACCTCGTCGAGGTGCAGCCGCAGCGCGTCAGCGATGGTCTCGACGCCTACCCCTCCCAGGATGCCTGGTGCGCGGCCTCCCAGCAGCGCCGGGGCGACATAGGCCACGACGCGGTCCACGAGGTCCGCGTCGACGAAGGCACCCGCCAGGGTGGGGCCTGACTCCAGCAGCACGTGCCGTACGCCCCTGCCGTAGAGCACGTCGAGCACTCGTACGAGGTCCAGGCGGGGTCGCTCCTCGGCCTTGGTGTCGGGAGCGTCCCGCAGTCGGCGGCTGCGCGCCCGTACCCTCTCCTCCGCCCGGGGGACCGGCGCGACCAGCGCGAGATGCCGCGGTACGCGTTCCTTCTCGTCGATGAAGACCAAGGTCGACGCCCGCCCCTGCAGCACCTGCGCGCCCTTCGGGGTGCGCCCCTCGCTGTCGAGGACCACCCGCAGCGGCTGGTGCGACACCTCACGTCCCTCGGCGTCCCGCACGCTCATCCGAGGGTCGTCGGCCAGCACCGTCCCCACGCCGGTGAGGATGGCATCCACCGTCGCTCGCAGCTGGTGGGCGTCGGCGCGAGCCGCCTCACTGGTGATCCACTTGCTCGTCCCGTCCGGCGCGGCGATGCGCCCGTCCAGGGTCGAGGCGACCTTCCAGGTGACGAACGGCCGCCGCAGCCCCATGGCGAACAGCCACGCCTCGTTGACCCGCTCCGCCTCGGCCTGGCAGACGCCCTGCTCCACCTCGATCCCCTCCGCGGCCAGCTCCGCCGCCCCTCCGCCGGCGACGAGCGTCGGGTCGGGTACGGCGTACACGAGGCGTGCGATCCCCGCCTCGGCGATGGCTGTGGAGCACGGCGGCGTACGCCCGTAGTGCGAGCACGGCTCCAGGGTCACGACCATGGTGCCGCCTCGGGCCTTCTCCCCCGCCCCGCGCAGGGCCACCACCTCGGCATGGGCCGAGCCGGCCTGGGCGTGCCAGCCCCGGCCCACCGGGGTGCCGGAGGCGTCCAGCACGACCGCCCCGACCAGGGGGTTGGGGCTGGTACGTCCCGCCCCACGCCTGGCCAGCGCAACCGCCTCGAGCATGGCGGCGTGCTCGGCCGGGGTCGCCATCGTCGGCAGGTCAGCCCGCGCGGCGGGGAGCCGGTCCGGTGCTGACGTGCCCGCAGGAGGCGAAGACTTCGGCGTGCCGTTCCTTGATGGCAAGCCCGGCCGCAACCCTGTCCGGCTGGTCAATCACCGCACTGCCCGCCACGAATACGTCGGCGCCCGCCTCGGCGACCTGCTCGACCGTCGTGGCGTTGACTCCCCCGTCGACCTGGATCCACAGCTGCAGGCCGTGCTGCTTCGTCAGCTCACGAGCGCGGCGCACCTTGTTCATGACGTAGGGGATGAACGGCTGCCCGCCGAATCCGGGCTCCACAGTCATCATCAGGACGGTGTCGAACTCCGGCAGCAGGTCCTCGTAGGGCTCCAGCGAGGTCCCCGGGTTGAGCGCCAGTCCCGCCCAGGCACCCTGCTTGCGGAGCTCACGCGCCAGCCGCAGGGGGGCACTGACCGCTTCGGCGTGGAAGGAGACGTTGCGTGCGCCTGCTTCCGCGTAGGCCACCGCGTAGCTGTCCGGGTTCTCGATCATCAGATGGCAGTCCGCGGGCAGCGACGTCTTCGCAATGACGTCCTCCACCATCTTGGGCCCGAAGGTCAGGTTCGGTACGAAGTGGTTGTCCATCACGTCGAGATGGATCCAGTCCGACACCGACTCGATACTGGCGATCTCCTCGGACAGCGTGCCGAAGTCGGCGGTCAGAATACTCGGCGTCAGCAGCGACACGGTCCGCTCCTTGGCTGGTTCGGCGACGGCCAGACTCTACCCACTCCCCGAGCACGCGATGGGCCGGGCGACCGTACGGCCGCCCGACCCATTCGTTCGGTACGCGCTTGCGTCCCTAGGAGTACGACGGCGTCTCTACGCAGAGCTCCACCGGCACAACCTCCTTGAGGTTCCGCTTGACCAGCTCGCTGATCGGGATGATGTCCGGGCCCAGCCCGTTGCCGACCTGCTCGTGCGACTGGTGGTCGCTCTCCATGGCGTCCACGTCGTTCACCGCGGCGAGGTCCGCCGTGACGATGACGTACGGGTTGGATGCCGAGCCGGTGCGGTGGCAGAAGGTCACCTTGTGACCATCTACGAGCATGTAGTCCGACCAGCTCGAGAAGTCGAACGTGGCGCCCTCCTTGGGCTGCGTGGCCTGTGCTGTCCCGGTGAGCGCCAGGGCTCCACCTGAGAGCGCGACGACGGCTGCGCTGGCGAGCATGCGCTTCAGCAATGATCCCCCCCGGATCGGTGAGTGTTGGACCCCCCAACACCATGAAGAATGAGCCTAGGCGCGCATTGGCCAGCAGGTGGCTCTACGCGGAAATCACGAAAAGCGTTCCCAGCTCGACCTCATGAAGTCCGGCGCAGCAGCGCCAGGAACATCCCGTCCGTGTCGTGCCGGTGCGGCCACAGCTGGACCTGCGGACCACCGTCGAGCGCAGGCACTCCGGGCAGGAGCGTGCGTGCGTCCACCTGCTCGACCGGCACCGGGCAGTCCGCGAGCAGCGCGTCGACCTGTCCTACCGTCTCGGCGCGGTGCGGACTGCAAGTCACGTAGGCCACGAGGCCACCGGGACGGACCTCCTGCACCGCGCGTGCCAGCAAACGGGCTTGGAGTGCTGCCAGCGCGTCCAAGTCCTCGGGCTGACGCCGCCACCGCGCCTCCGGACGTCGGCGCAACGCGCCCAAACCGGTGCACGGCGCGTCGAGCAGGACCCGGTCGAAGCCGGCCTCGTTCGTCGGCTCCGTGGCGTCCGCCGTCCGCACCTCGACGGGAAGGCCAGCCGTCGCCCGGCGGACCAACCGGGCCCGGTGCGACGCTCTCTCCAGCGCCAGCACCGATGCCCCCCGCTGCGCCGCCAGCGAGCCGAGCAGCGCCGCCTTGCCCCCGGGGCCCGCGCACATGTCCAGCCATCGAATGTCCGACCCGTCGAGCGATGCGTTGGCCAGCACCAGCGTGACCAGCTGGCTGCCCTCGTCCTGCACACCGGCGCGCCGATCGCGCACGGCCGCCAGCCGGCCCGGATCGCCGCTGACGCGAACCGCGAAGGGTGAAAGCTCGCCAGGTGACCCCCCGGATTCGGATGACAGCTCCTCCCGCTCGATCAGCCCAGGGCGCGCCACGAGCGTCACCGCGGCCGGCGCGTTGTCTGCCGCCATGGCTCGGGTGGTCTCGCCGAACCCGGTGTCGGTGTCCTCCCCGAGCGCCGCGGCGAAGGCCTCCGCGATCCAGCGGGGATGCGCATGACGCACCGCGAGGTGGCCCAGCGGGTCATCGTTCTCGGCCGGGGCGACCTCGTCGACCCACTCCTGCCAGGATCGGCGCGACACGCAGCGCAGAACCGCGTTCACGAATCCTGCGGAAACTCTGCCGCGGCGGCAGACATCAGCGGCGAGGTCGACTGTGGTCGACACTGCCGCGTGCGGGGGAACCCTGGTGTGGAGGAGCTGGTACGCACCCAGCCGCAGCACGTCGGTCAGGTCGTCGTCGATGCGCTCGAATGCTCGCGTGCTGCATCGCGCGAGAACGAGGTCCAGGCTTCCCTGGCGACGCAATGTCCCGTAGGCCAGCTCCGTGGCGAACGCCGCGTCACGCCCGGCCAGGGCATGCTCTTGCAGCACCGCGGGCAGCAGCAGGTTGGCGTAGGCATCCCGGGTGGTGACAGCGTGCACGACCTCGTACGCGGCACGTCGGGGGGCGTCCACCGTCACTCCAGACGCTCGCCCGGTCCCGGACGGGCCCCCCTGGCCCAGTCAGCCGCGGGAATCGTCTTCTTGCCCTGCGAGGTCACCGTGCCCAGGACCACCGGCCGGGTACCGGTTCCCACCAGCACCCTGCGACGCTCCGCGCGCACCTCGCCCGGCCCCAGACCGGGCACCTCGGTGCTCTCGGGAACCAGCTGTACGGGTCCGCAGTGCAGGCGGGAGCCGCGCCACTGCGTCCAGGCTCCCGGGGACGGGGTCATCGCCCGGACCTGTC
The DNA here is from genome assembly GCA_963752715.1 of uncultured Actinomycetota bacterium. GTDB lineage: Bacteria > Actinomycetota > Actinomycetes > Mycobacteriales > CAVVZQ01 > CAVVZQ01. Next base: position 251,490 of record CAVVZQ010000002.1, read on the forward strand.
GGTCCACCGCGTAGTCAGGTCGTGACCAGTCCACCCGCGCGTCGTCCACCGTGATCCGGGGGGCGTAGCTGACGTCCTCCCCCGCCTGCGGGACGGCGGTGAGGGATCCGTCCTCGATCCCGTCCAGGGTGGCGGCCAGCAGCGCCGCGCCCGACTCCGCCAGGCGTCCCAACAGCTCCCCCGTCGTGTCCCGGGGTCGGATCTCCTCGGTCACCGTCCCGAAGACCGGACCGCTGTCGAGCTCTTCCTCGATGAGAAACGTGGACGCACCGGTCACCTCGTCACCGCGCCACAGGGCGTACTGCACCGGGGCAGCGCCGCGCCACGCGGGCAGCAGGCTGAAGTGCAAGTTCACCCAGCCCAGGCGAGGGATGTCCAGTGCCGCCCGGGGCAGCAGTGCCCCGTACGCCACCACGGCGCAGCAGTCCACTCCCAGATCAGCGAGCTGGATGAGGAACTGCGGGTCCGACACCTTTTCCGGGGTCAGCGTCGCAATGCCGCGCTCCCGCGCCAGTGCGGCCACCTCGCTGGGCTCGGTGTGCCGGCCGCGCCCTTTGCGGGCATCCGGTCGGCTGACGACGGCGACCACCTCGTGGTGTGAGTCGAGCAGCCGCCGCAATGACGGCAGGGCGGTCGCGGGACTGCCGGCAAACACCAGACGCATGACGTCAGTGTGCCCAACCAGCGGGAACTCGACCACCTGCTCGTTGGCGACCAGGTGTCCAGGGCTGCCAGGATGCCGGAGACGTTGAGCGCGTTGGAGCCCGGGTCGGCAGGCGTGGGCGGGCAGGCCGGCCCCAGGCAGACGCTGCCGGGGTAGCCGTTGAGCGTCCAGGCCTCGATGTCACCCGTCGGGTTCGACTTGCCGTCGAAGTCGACCAGGCCCCAGTTGCCGGGAGCGGTCGTCCCGCACTTGCCGTTGAAGTTGTCGAACGGCACGGCGACGACCTGACCGATCTTGGGGTACCACCCACGCCGCCAGCAACGGCGTCGTCCACGCAGACCGCCCACGGCCGCAGGCCGGGTGCCGAGGACGCGGGTCCGAACCGAGCGGTCGCCTCCCGCGTGGGCTGGTAGCCGCTCGACCCGAAGATTCCGCCGAAGAGCGAGTCGACCTGTTGCTGGTTGACGACCGTGACCTCACCGTATGCGCCACCCGGATCACACGCGACGGTCACGGATGTAACCGTAGAGTCCGGCGCGTTCTGCGCGTTGATCGCGTGTGGCGATGCTCGTCGCCTCGGTCTGGTTGGCCACACAGCCCGTTCCCGGCTGGGACAGCTCGGCGAGCTTCCCGGCCGCCGCGAGTGCGGCCGCGTCCGCCGACACGGACAGCGTGCGTTTGGTGGCCCACGTCATCCCGAAGTCTACGGCGAAGGACCCGATGCCCAGCAGAACAAGCGCCATCAGCGCGACAAGAACCAGCACGGCTCCGCGGTCGGACTCCTCAGCACCCGAGGTCTCCTCGCCCGCGGGGGCGAGAAGGGTCTCTTCTCCCCCAGTGGCGAGGGCGCGACTGCGTCGAATCTTGTTGATCATGAGAACTCGCATCGATACACCGACTCTGCTGTGAGGGTGAAGTCCGGTCCGATACCGGGCACCGGTAGCGGGGCAAGGAACGACGCGTCGTAGGTCGCGACCACTTTGATGCTGCGTCGGTCACCCGTGGCGACGTCGAAACTGTCGTTGCAGAGGATGGTGCCGCTCGCCGCCGCGCTGCCGCTGGTGGGCGTCAGGTACGACGTGACGGCAACGTTGCTGTTGTCGCTGATCAGCGGGCCGACCGCGTTCTGGACGTGCGAGGTCACTCCTGCGGGCGTGTGGGCGCTGGGAGAACCGGCGGCCACCGCCGCCCGAGCTCCCTCGCGGACAGCGTTGTTCAGCGACAGCTGCTGCCCGAGAATGAACCCGAAGTTGATGATTCCCAGCACCAGCAGGAGCAGCAGCGGTACGACGATCACGAACTCGACCATCGCGGCACCGCGGTCCTGGCGCGTGCGTACGGGACGGTTCTCACGTCCCTGCCGCCTTGCACGAATCATCCCTGGCCACCTTCACTCGGCAAACGACCCAAGGTCAGGTTCGCAGCAGAGCCAGGCAGAACAGGCAGAACGGAGGAAATTGGACGCTACTCACACGGAGATGACACCGGCGAACCAGAACGGCCGATCCATTCGGACTACGGCACCGGCGTCGCGCCTCGGTCTCCGCTCAGGTACGGGCGACTACCGAGCCCGCCCGAACAACGGATGGGGGCTCTCCTTCACCGTGGGGACCGGTTCGCCGGCCCACTCGGCCTCGCGGATCGCCTTCATGGCTGCCTTGCGGGTCTCGGCGTCCAGGCGGTCGATGAACAGGATGCCGTCCAGGTGGTCCGTCTCGTGCTGGATGCACCGTGCCATCAGCGCGCTTCCCTCGAGCACGATCGGGTCACCGTGCATGGTGAAACCGGTGGCCACGACCCTCTGGTACCGCTCGCAGTCGAAGTACAGCCCCGGCAGCGACAGGCAGCCCTCCTCGCCGTCCTGCAGCTCCTCGCCGAGAGTGCGCACGACGGGGTTCACGATGTGTCCCACCAGCTCGTCCACGTTGTAGGAGAACACTCGCAGGCTGACGCCCAGCTGAGGGGCGGCGAGTCCCGCGCCGCCCTCCTCCAGCATCGTGTCGGTGAGGTCCTTGACCAGTCCCCGCAGCTGCTTGTCGAAGTCCACGACCGGGTCGGCCGGCGTGCGCAGCACGGGGTCGCCGAACAGGCGGATCGGCTTGACGGGCATGTGCCCAGTGTAGGGAAGTCCCGCGGGCTACAGCAGGTCGTAGGGATCCACCTGCACCCGGACCGCATCACGGGCCTTGCGGGCGCTGCGCACACCTTGTCCGGCGTGAAGAGCAGCGGCCACGGCCGACAGGCCGGCCAACGGAGCCCGTACCAGGATCCGCTCACTCTCGCCGGCCTCGCCGGCCTCGCCGGTCACTACCGGCCCCAGCAGCTCGACCCCGGGTGTGGACCGCTCGACCTCGCTGACCTCGACCAGCTCCGCCACTGCGTCCGCGGTACCGGTCAAGCTGACGAGGGCGGCAGCCGGAGGGAAGCGCAGCTCCTGTCGCTCCTCCAGCTCACGCGCGGCCGCCCACTGCGGGTCCCACCGGACGAGGGCCTGGACCTGACGTACGGAGGGGTCCGCGGAGACCACGACCGTGCCCCCGGAACCTGACGGTCGCACCTGAGCGGCCGCACCGAGCCAGCGGCGCAGCGTCTCCTCCCCTGCTCGCAGTCCGGGCATGCCCAGCAGCAGCCAGGCATCCAGCAGCAGGCATGCGCCGTAGCCGGACGCCGTGGCCGGCTCGGCCCCCGGGGTGGCCACGACCAGCGACGCCTCCCCGGGAACTTCGGAGAGGACGTGAGGCGAGACCGACTGCCGTACGGGGACCTGCGGGAAAGGCCCGACCCAGCTCCTCCACGGTACGGGCGGTCCCGAGCACCGCGTAGCGACAGCGCTGCGACCCGCACCTCGAGCAGGTCCAGTCCGCGGCAGGCCGACCACACCAGCCGCACGCGGGCAGGGCGTGCGAGGAGGCCTGCTGAAGGCTGCCGGAGCACACGGGGCAGCGTGCGGGGGCGCGGCAGCTCGCACAGGACAGCCCGGCCCGGTAGCCGCGCCGGGGTACTTGGACCAACACCGGCTCGTCACGCGCAAGGGCCTCACGGACGGCGGTGAACGCGACGTGCGGCAGCCGGGCGGCGGCTCCCGCGGAGTCACGCGCCACGGCCACGTCGTCGCCTGCTGTCACCACGCGGGGGGCGCGCGTCCGGAGCGCCTTCCGGAGGGGCACGACGTCCCGGGCCCATCCCCGGCTCACGAGTCGCTGCCCCTCCGCCGTACGGGCCCAGCCGCCCACGACGGCGGCACACCGGGCCAGATGGGCGCGCAGCAGCAGGACGTCTCGGCTGTGCGGGTACGGGGCGTGGGGCTCGCAGTGCAGGTCGTCACCGTCGTCCCAGATGCCCACCAGGCCGAGGTCGGCCACGGGCGCGTAGCACGCGGCCCGGGTACCCACCACCACGCGCACCTGTCCGCGACTCACGGACAAGAACCGGCGGTACCGTTCCGCAGGCCCCAGGTCGGCGCTCAGCGAGACGAACGCCCCAGGACCGAGCCGAGTCCGCATCGCAGCCGACACCCGCGCCAGGTCACGCTGGTCGGGTACGACCAGCACCGTCCCCTGGCCGGCAGACAGGGTGGCAGCAGCCAGCTCGGCCCACCGGGCGGGCCAGTCCTCGCCCGGCGCGGCTGTCCACACCGCCCTTGGGGCCGCGCCGGGTCCGGCACCCCAACCAGCCAGTGCCGCCACCAGCTCGGTGCCACCCTGATAGGCCTGCCATGCGGTGGCATCGGCCGTAGCAACAGACGTGGCCGTGGCGGCGGGCGTGGCGGCAGGCTTAGAGGCGCCCACCTGTGTGGCCTCGGGCTGCTCGGCCTTCTCCACCCGGGCGTGCCGCGCGGGCACCGCCAGCCGCAGCACGTCGGACATGTTGCCCACCCAGCGGTCCGCCACCGCTCGGCACAGGGCTGCCACCTCGGGCGTCAGGACCGGCTCCGGGCTGGTCACACGTACGAGCGCGGCGAGCCGCCCGGGATGGTCGCTGGCGGCCCGCCGCTCCAGGACGAATCCGTCGACCAAGCGGCCCGCGAAGCGCACGCGTACCCGGCTTCCGGGCACCGCGGTGCCGAGCATCGAGTCCGGGACGGCATAGTCGAAGGGCCTGTCGAGGTGCGGCAGCGGCACGTCGACCAGCACTGCCGCCACCGGCAGCGTGGCCACCTCAGCCGGGGCGGGCTGCCCCACGGACGTCACACGCCAGCGGCAGACCGCAGCGCCTCGACGCGGTCGGTGCGCTCCCACGTGAAGTCGGGCTCGTCCCGACCGAAGTGACCGTACGCCGCCGTGCGCGAGTAGATCGGCCGCTGCAGGTCAAGGTCGCGGATGATCGCGGCCGGCCGCAGGTCGAAGACCTCCCGTACGGCATCCTCGATGCGCTCGTGCGGGACCTGCTCGGTGCCGAAGGTCTCGACGAACAGCCCGACCGGGCGGGCGGTGCCGATGGCGTAGGCAACCTGGACCTCGCACCGTGTGGCCAGCCCGGACGCCACGACGTTCTTCGCCACCCAGCGCATCGCGTAGGAACCGGACCGGTCCACCTTGGAGGGGTCCTTGCCGGAGAACGCGCCACCGCCGTGCCGGGCCATCCCGCCGTAGGTGTCCACGATGATCTTCCGGCCCGTCAGACCGGCGTCCCCCTGCGGACCGCCCAGCTCGAATCGCCCGGTCGGGTTGACCAACAGCCGGTGGTCCCCGGTGGGCAGGCCGAACCGCTCCAGGACCGGAGCGACGACATGCTCCTCGATGTCCGGCTGCAACAGCGTGTCGATGGAGATGTCCGCAGCGTGCTGGCTGGAGACCACCACGGTGTCCACGCCCACCGGTCGACCGTCCTCGTAGACCACGGTGACCTGAGTCTTGCCGTCCGGGCGCAGGTAGGGAACGAGCCCGTCCTTGCGGACCTCCGCCAGCCGCTGCGCGAGGCGGTGCGCCAGCGCGATCGGCATCGGCATCAGGTCCGGCGTCTCGTCGCAGGCGTACCCGTACATGAAGCCCTGGTCCCCGGCGCCCTGCAGATCCAGCGCGTCGCGGTCGATGCCGTCGTGGCGGTGCTCGTAGGCGTCGTCCACGCCCTGGGCGATGTCCGGCGACTGGGGGCCGACGGCCACCATCACGCCGCAGGACTCCCCGTCGAAGCCCTTGCGTGAGGAGTCGTATCCGATCTCCAGGATGGTGTCGCGCACGATGCGCGGGATCTCCACGTAACCGCCGGTGGTCACCTCACCCGCGACCACCACGAGACCGGTCGTGACGAGGGTTTCCAGTGCCACACGGCTTGTCGCGTCCTGCTTGAGCAGCGAGTCGAGAATGGCGTCGCTGATCTGGTCGGCGATCTTGTCCGGGTGGCCTTCGGTGACGGACTCCGAGGTGAACAGGCGACGAGCCAAGGGACACTTCCTTCGTACGGCAGCTCATGCGGGCAGTCTTGGTGCCAGGCGGGCTAGGTGCCAGGCGGGCTAGGTGCCCGGCGGGACGCTGCCCAGTGTAGGTGGGCCGCCGCTGGTTCAGCCGTCCGCGAGCGACTCACGTTGCCCCACGACCTCGTCCCAGAGATAGGACGCGAGCACAGCTTTGGGGCCGTGCGGCACCTCGATGGCAGTGCCCCCGGCCGCGAGGATCACTCCGCCGTTGTCGGGCTGGTCGAATCCCAGGGACTCCCCCACCTCGTTCACGACCAGCAGGTCGCAGCCCTTGGCAGCCAGCTTCGCCCGGCCGTGATCGAGGACGGATCCGGACTCGTCGCCGGTCTCCGCGGCGAAGCCCACCAGCGTCAGGTGGCTGCTCAGCTCTCCCTGGGCGCGCCGTCGGGCCAGGTCGGCGAGCACGTCGGGGTTCTCCTCCAGGAGCACCTCGGGAACACCGCCAGAGCCCCGCTTGATCTTGTGCCCGGCCACTGTCGCGGGTCGGTAGTCGGCGACGGCGGCAGCCATCACCACGACGTCGGCGTCGGCCGCCAGATCGAGCACCGCGCTGTGCAGGTCCCGCGCCGAGGTCACCCTGATCATCGGCGATCCGAGCGGTCCGTCGGCTGCGACGTTGGCTGCCACGACCGTCACTTCGGCCCCGCGAGCCGCCGCCACGAGCGCCAGCGCGAGCCCCTGACGTCCGGAGGACCGGTTGCCCAGGAACCGGACCGGGTCCAGGGCCTCCCGCGTGCCGCCGGTGCTGACCACCACACGCAGCCCGGCGAGATCGTGGGCCAGACCGGCGCCCGAGCGCGCCAGCGCCACCTGGGCGACCTGATGGATCTCGGCCGCTTCGGGCATCCGGCCCTTGCCGGTGTCGGACCCGGTCAACCGCCCGACGGCGGGTTCCATGACGGTGTGGCCGCGCTGTCGCAGCAGAGCGACATTGGCCTGCGTCGCCGGGTTCTCCCACATCTCGGTGTGCATCGCCGGTGCGAAGATCACCGGGGCGGTGGCGGTCAGCAGGGTGGCGGCGAGGAGGTCGTCGGCCATCCCGGCGGCCGCACGCGCGATCAGGTCCGCGGTGGCGGGGGCGACCACGACGAGGTCGGCCTCGCGTCCCAGGCGGACATGGCGGACCTCGCTGGTACCGGTCCAGACCGAGTCAGATGCGGTGTGGCCGGAGAGCGCCTCCCACGTGGCGGCACCCACGAAGTGCAGGGCGGACGCCGTGGGGATGACCGTGACGTCGTCACCGCGCTCGGTGAACCGTCGTACCAGCTCGGCGGTCTTGTAGGCGGCGATACCTCCGCCCACTCCGACCACGACCCGGTGACCGCCCACACTCATGGGGCCGGAGGGTACTGGTGTCCGGGCTGGGCTCACGATCGAGTCCCTGGCGGGGTGGAACGCCTCAGACGTCCGCCGCCTGGAAGGTGATCAGGCGGTCGTCGATCTCGCGCAGGGCGATGGACAGCGGCTTCTCGTGCTGGCCCGTGTCGACCAGTGGCCCGTAGTACTCCAGCAGCCCGTCGCTGAGCTGCGCGTAGTACGCGCTGATCTGCCGGGCCCGCTTGGCCGCGACGATCACCAGGGCGTACTTGGAGGGCATGTTCTCCAGGAGGTCGTCGATCGGAGGGTAGGTGATCCCCTCCTGGGGGGTGGCTGGACGGCTCACGAGGCGCGCTGCTCCTGATTTGGCTGGTTGACGGCTGGTTGCCGACTGGTGTGAGGACCCGAAGGGCAGAACCTGAGGGTCCTGGGAGTCACCGGTGTGACCGAATCAAGGCTAGCAGTTCCTCCGCCGCGCGCTCGACCTCGTCGTTGACGACGACCGCGTCGAACTCGTGCGCCGCCGCCATCTCCTGGCGCGCCACCGCGAGGCGCGTGCTGCGGTCCGCCGCCTGCTCGGTGCCCCTGCCGGTGAGCCGGTCCTCCAGCTCCTGCCAGGAGGGTGGGGCCAGAAAGACGAACAGCGCCTGCGGCTGCGCCGCCTTCACCTGCCGCGCTCCGACAAGATCGATCTCGAGCAGCACAGCCTCGCCACGGGCCAGTCGTCGGGCCACGGGCTCCCGGGGAGTTCCGTAGCTGGCACCGGAGTAGTCGGCATGCTCCAGGAACCCACCCGCCCGCACGGTCTCCGCGAACTCGGCCGGAGCCATGAAGAGGTACGACTCACCGGGGACTTCTCCGGATCGAGGAGCCCGAGTGGTCGCCGACACCGAGACCCACAGATCCGGATGCCGCCGACGCAGGGCCTGCACCACGGTGCCCTTGCCAACCCCGGACGGCCCGGAGAGAACGACGAGCAGGCCCCGGTCCTGTTCAGCCGGGGCCTGCTCCGGGTCGCTCTCGTTCAGTCCTTGAACTCCTCGATCAGGTTCTCGCGCTGCTTGGGGCCGAGCCCGCCGACGCGTCGGGTCTCGGAGATTCCCAGCTTCTCCATGACCTGGCCGGCTCGCACCTTGCCAACGCCCGGCAGCGACTCCAGAAGCGCCGTGACCTTCATCTTGCCGATGATGTCGCTGTTGTCCGCCTCAGCGATCGTGCCCTGGAGAGTCCGCTGGCCCTTCTTCAGCTGCTCCTTGACCAGGGCACGTGCCTTGCGTGCCTCCGCAGCTTTGGCCAGGGCCTTCTCACGGTCCTCAGGGCTCAGGGTAGGCAGGGCCACGTTGTCACCTCGCGTATCACTCGCAGCCACTCCGGTTCGGGCTGCTCGTCGGCTCAGAACCTATGCGACGCTTTGCCTTGCAGGCAAGCGTCTTTGCTGCGTTTCCTGCCCTCATGTCGAACTCATGCCGAACTCGTGCCGAAACTTTCGGCCCGTACCGGGCCCGCAGGCCCCCTCAGGGTCAGCGGCGCCGGCCCCGCCCCTCGACCTGGGCGGCGATCAGGGCGGCAGCCGCACCGGGATCGTCGGCCCCCGTGATGGGTCGTCCGATGACGAGCAGGTCCGCACCGGCGTCGAGGGCCTCCTGGGGGGTGGCGACGCGTGCCTGATCGCCGCGCACCGTCCCGACCGGCCGGACTCCGGGCGTGATCAGCAGGACCTCCTCGCCCACCTCCTCCCGCAGCATCGCCACTTCGTGGGGAGAGCACACCAGCGCACCGGCGCCCGCAGACACCGCGGTCGCGGCACGTCGCCGTACCGCCTCCTCGGAGGTGCCCATGATCGAGACGGACGACAGCTCCGCCCCGGACAGGCTGGTCAGCACGGTCACCGCAGCGATCGTGGTGTCCGGAAGTGCCTCGCAGGCCGCGGCCACCATCGCCGCTCCCCCGGCGGCATGCACCGTCACGATGTCCGGCTTCAGCCCGGCCAGCGCGCCAGCGGCGCCGGCAACCGTGGCCGGGATGTCGTGCAGCTTCAGGTCCAGGAACAGCCGGCTGTCACCGGCGTCCACCACTGCCTCGACGGCTGCCGGTCCGTAGCGACAGAACAGCTCGAGGCCGACTTTCATGGTGGACACGTGAGGCCCCGCGGCGCGGGCCCAGCGGACTGCCGTTGCGACATCCGGTGCGTCGAGTGCCACCGCAATCGGAGCCTTCGTCACTGGACGCCCCCCGTAGCTGCGTACCCGTGCGCCAGGCCCACCGCCGCGGAGACCCCGGACAGCCCACGCTCGGAGAGTGCCTCGGCGAGCTCGTCGGAGACCCGCGCCAGGGCGGAGGGGTCATGGAACACCGCGGTCCCCACCTGAACGGCGCTGGCACCGGCCAGCAGCATCTCGAGCGCATCCAGGCCCGTCATGACGCCCCCCACGCCGATGATCGGAATACGCGGCATCGCCTGATGCACCTGCCAGATGCACCGTACGGCCACCGGTCTGATCGCCGGACCGGACAGGCCCCCCGTCACTCCCGCCAGCGCCGGGGCCATGGTCGTGGTGTCGATCGCCATCCCCAGCAGGGTGTTGATCATGGTGAGTCCATCCGCACCGACCCGGACGCAGGCATCGGCGATCGTCACGATGTTGGTGACGTCCGGGGTGAGCTTCACGAACAGCGGCATGTCGCGGGGCATGAGGCGACGCACTTCGCGCACGACTTCGGCGCTCATGCGCGGGTCGCACGCGAACACCTGACCGCGGTTGGCCACGTTCGGGCAGCTGATGTTGGCCTCGATCGCGACCGGACGCATCTCGGCAGGTATGCGGTTGAGCCGCCGCGCCACCTCCGCGAACTCCTCCACGGTTCCGCCCGCGACGCTCAGAATGACGCGGGCACCACGAGCCGCCAGGTCGGGCAGGTCAGTCTCCACCAGGGCATCGAAGCCGGGGCCCTGCAGCCCGATGCTGTTGAGCATGCCGCTGGGAGTCTCGGCCATGCGTGGCGTGGGCCGGCCCGAGCGGGGCCGCAGCATGACGGTCTTGGTGACCACGGCCCCGATCCGGGCCAGGTCCACGAACGGCGCAAGCTCGCGTCCGTTCGCCGCGCAGCCGGAAGCGGTGAGCACCGGGCTGGGCAGCACCAGACCTGCCAGGTCGGTGGACATGTCGACGGCCGGCGGCATCGCGACCTCGGGCGGAGTGTCCAGGGTCATCTGAGGTCCTCTCGAGGCGTGGCTGAATGTGCATGGTGTGTGTGCACGGGCTCACCCGCTCAGGTCAGTGCCACAGCATGGCGTCCGCGCCGAGGGTCTCCGGCGGAACGGTGCCGACGTCGGCGAAGCGCACCGCCTCGCCCGGGAACACCGGTCCGTCCACGCACGAGCGGACCATGCGGGTCACACCGTCGCTGCCCCGTACCGGCAGCACGCATGTCATGCACACGCCGATGCCGCACGCCATCGACTCCTCCACCGACACCTGACACGGCAGCCCTTCCCGCTCGGCGATGTCTGCCACCGCGGCGAGCATGGGCATCGGCCCGCAGGCGTAGATCACGTCGGTGCGTCCCGCCTCCAGCACGTCCTCCAGCGCATCGGTCACCTGGCCGAGCGAGCCGGCCGTGCCGTCCTCGGTGGTGACGTGCAGGCGGTGGCTCACGCCGCGCGCGGCCTCCACGGCGTACAGCCGCTCCCGCGTGGCGGCACCGAGGATCGTGTCGATCCGGGCCGCACGCACCCGGAGTGCGTCCGCGAGCGGGATCAGCGGCGCGCTCCCGTACCCACCGCCCACCAGAACCGCGCCGACCGGTGACTTGGGAAGCCGGAACGGACGACCGAGCGGGCCGACCACGTCCACGCTCTCCCCCGGGCGCAGCCCGGAGAGCCACGCGGTGCCACGTCCGTGCACGGCCACCACGAAACGCACTCTGCCCGCGGGGATGCCCCACTCCTCCACGCCGGCGATCGCGAACGAGCGACGCAGCAGCAGCGCGCTCTCGGAGCCACCGACCGCCACGGTGAGGAACTGCCCCGGGCGGGCCTGCTGCGCGATCGGCGGAGCAAGGATCGTGATCTCCTGGTACGCCCCGGCCCGCTGCACACTGTGCACCTGGGCCGTCAGATGGACGGCTGTCAACGAACCCCCTCGCGATTGGAACGCTGGTCGGCGGACGACTGGGGCCTGAGCATCCTGCGGTGCAGCTCCTGAAGCGACGTCACCGTGATGTCCTCACCTCGCAGCCGGATGATGCCTTGCACGCAGGCGGCCGCGCCCTGCATGGTCGTGATGCACGGGATGTCGCGCACCACCGCTGCGGTGCGGATCTCGTAGCCGTCGGCGCGCACCCCGGCGTTGCCCGGCCCGCCCACCGGCGTGTTCACCACGAGTTGCACCTCGCCGGCGTGGATGAGGTCCACGATGTTGCCCGCGCCCTCGCTGAACTTGCGGACCTGCTCGCAGGGGATGCCGTGGCGGCGCAGCACCTCGGCGGTGCCGGACGTCGCGAGCACGCGGAAGCCCAGGTCGGCCAGGATGCGGACCGGGAACACCAGCGTGCGCTTGTCCCGGTTGGCGACGCTGACGAAGACCGTCCCCGAGGTGGGCAGCGAGCCGTACGCGGCCGCCTGGGACTTCGCGAAGGCCGCCCCGAACTCCGAGTCGATGCCCATCACCTCGCCGGTGGACTTCATCTCCGGGCCGAGCAGCGTGTCCACCGAGACGCCCTCCACGGTGCGGAACCGGTTGAACGGCAGGACCGCCTCCTTCAGGGCGATCGGCGCGTCGGCCGGGGCGTCGACACAGTCCCCCGACTCGGGGAGCAAGCCGAGCCCGCGCACCTCGGAGATCGTCGATCCGACCATGACCAGCGCGGCGGCCTTCGCCAGTGGCCAGCCGGTCGCCTTGGAGACGAAGGGCACCGTACGGGAGGCCCGCGGGTTCGCCTCCAGCACGTACAGCACGTCGTCCTTCAGCGCGTACTGCACGTTGAGCAGGCCCCGGACGCCCACGCCGCGGGCTATCGCCTCGGTCGAGGTACGGATCCGCTGCAGCTCGGCGCGGCCCAGCGTGACGGGGGGAAGCGCGCACGCCGAGTCCCCGGAGTGGATTCCGGCCTCCTCGATGTGCTCCATGACGCCCCCGAGGTAGAGCTCGTACCCGTCGAAGAGGGCGTCGACGTCGAGCTCCACCGCGTCCTCGAGGAAACGGTCCACCAGGACCGGGTGCTCGGGTGAGATCTGGGTGGCCCGGGTGATGTACTGGCGCAGCGTGTCGTCGTCGTACACGATCTCCATGCCGCGTCCGCCCAGGACGTAGGACGGCCTCACCAGCACGGGGTAGCCGACCGCGTCGGCGATCTTCTTGGCCTCGACGTAGGAAGTCGCGGTGCCGTGCTTCGGCGCGGGCAGTCCCGCCTCGGCGAGTACCCGTCCGAAGGCTCCCCGGTCCTCGGCGAGGTGGATCGCCTCCGGCGGCGTGCCCAGCACCGGCACGCCCACGTCCTTGAGCTGCTGTGCCAGGCGCAGCGGCGTCTGGCCGCCCAGCTGCACGACGACGCCCACCACGCCGGGGCCGCCGGCCGCGAGCCCGGATGAGTGCTCCGCCCGGATGACCTCCAGCACGTCCTCCAGCGTCAGCGGCTCGAAGTAGAGCCGGTCGGAGGTGTCGTAGTCGGTGGAGACCGTCTCGGGGTTGCAGTTGACCATCACCGTCTCGTACCCCGCCCCCCGCAGCGCGAAGGCGGCGTGGACGCAGGAGTAGTCGAACTCCAGGCCCTGGCCGATCCGGTTGGGTCCGCTCCCCAGGATGACCACCTTCGGCCGCGGGCTCGGCGCGACCTCGCTCTCGGCGTCGGCGGGGTCGAGGTAGTCGTGGCTGGAGTAGTGGTACGGGGTACGGGCAGCGAACTCGGCCGCACAGGTGTCAACCGTCTTGTAGACCGGGTGCAGCCCCAGCCGGTTGCGCAGCGCGCGTACCGCGTGCTCGTCGGTCAGCTCGGGACGCAGTGCCGCCAGCTGGCGGTCGGACACGCCGGCCCGCTTGGCCCGCAGCAGCAGGTCGGCGTCGAGGATCGGCGAGTCGACGATCTCTCCGCGCAGCTCGACCAGCGACAGGATCTGGTCGACGAACCACGGGTCGATCCCGCTCGCTCCCGAGACCTCCTCCACGGTGGCCCCCAGGCGCAGCGCACGCTCTACCGTGTAGAGCCGTCCGTCGGTGGGCGTACGCATCCGCTCGAGCAGGGCTGACCGTTCTTCCTGCGCGGGCAGGTCCGAGGGGTCGGGAGTGGTCCAGAAGCCCGCGGCCGTGGTCTCCACCGAGCGCATCGCTTTGTTCAGAGCCTCGGGGAAGGAACGGCCGATGGACATCGCCTCTCCGACGGACTTCATCGTCGTGGTCAGCGTCGGGTCGGCACCGGGGAACTTCTCGAAGGTGAACCGCGGGATCTTGACGACGACGTAGTCCAGCGTGGGCTCGAAGGAGGCAGGGGTCTCCCCCGTGATGTCGTTGGGGATCTCGTCGAGCGTGTAGCCGACTGCCAGCCGGGCTGCGATCTTGGCGATCGGGAAGCCGGTCGCCTTCGACGCCAGCGCCGAGGACCGGGAGACCCGCGGGTTCATCTCGATGACGACCATGCGGCCGGTCTCGGGGTCGACCGCGAACTGGATGTTGCAGCCGCCCGTGTCGACCCCTACGGCGCGCAGCACGTCGATCGCGACATCGCGCATGTGCTGGTACTCACGATCGGTGAGGGTCATCGCCGGCGCCACCGTCACGCTGTCGCCGGTGTGCACCCCCATCGGGTCGACGTTCTCGATCGAGCACACGACCACGACGTTGTCGCTGCGGTCGCGCATCAGCTCGAGCTCGTACTCTTTCCACCCGATCACGCTCTCCTCGATGAGGACCTCGTGCACCATGCTGGCGTCGAGCCCTGCGGAGGCGATCTGGCGCAGCCCACGCTCGTCGTAGGCCATGCCCGAGCCGAGGCCGCCCATCGTGAAGGAGGGGCGCACGACGACCGGGTAGCCGAGCTCGGCGACGGTTTCCAGACACTCCTCCATCGAGTGGCACACCCGGGAGCGCGGGACCTCCGCGCCCACCGAGCGCACGATGTCCTTGAACTGCTGCCGGTCCTCGCCCCGGCGGATCGCAGCGACGTCGGCCCCGATGAGCTCCACGCCGTACCGCTCCAGCACCCCGGCGTCGTGCAGTGCCACCGCGGTGTTCAGGGCCGTCTGCCCGCCCAGGGTGGGCAGCAGGGCGTCGGGGCGCTCCTGCGCGATGATCTTCTCGACGTACTCGGGCGTGATCGGCTCGATGTAGGTCGCGTCGGCGAACTCGGGGTCCGTCATGATCGTCGCGGGGTTGGAGTTGACCAGCGTGACCCGGAACCCCTCGGAGCGCAGCACCCGGCAGGCCTGGGTACCGGAGTAGTCGAACTCGCACGCCTGGCCGATCACGATCGGCCCCGACCCGATGACCAGGATGTGGTCGATGTCTGTCCGTCGAGGCATCAGAACAACCAGATGATGCCGGCGACCGCGATGCCGATCAGGATCACGACCAGCACAACGGCCATGATCGTCTGACCCCACCGGTAGGAGTCGACCCGTACCTCGTCGCGCAGGACGTCCATCTCCTCGCGCACGGTGTGGTGGTGGTGCTCCTCGCTGCCGGGCTGCGGCTCTGCCGGCTGTGCTGGCTCGCTGCTGGCTCAGCCTGCTGTGCTGGCTCAGCCTGCTGGGCCTGCTGGGCCTGCCCGGCCTGCTCGGCGTCCCCGGTCAGGTCCGGTTCCCCGCCCGGCTCGCTGGGCCGTTCCGGTTGCTCGGTCACGTGACCGCCCCCTCCATGAGCTCTGCGAACCTGTCGAACAGATACCCCGCGTCATGCGGGCCTGCCGCCGCTTCGGGGTGGTACTGCACGCTGAAGGCGGGAACGTCCAGGCATCGCAGCCCCTCGACCACACCGTCGTTGAGGCAGACGTGACTGACCTCCACCCGACCGTAGGCCGTCTCGGCCTGGCCTTCCAGCGGCGCGGCCACCGCGAAGCCATGGTTGTGAGCCGTGATCGCCACCCTGCCGGTCGCGCGGTCCTGGACCGGCTGGTTGATCCCCCGGTGACCGTAGGCCAGCTTGTACGTACCGAACCCCAGCGCACGACCCAGGATCTGGTTGCCGAAACAGATTCCGAACACCGGCGTACGGGAGTCCAGCAGGTCCCGTGCCACTGAGACGGCGTGCTCGGCGGTCGCCGGGTCCCCCGGCCCGTTGGAGAAGAAGACCCCGTCCGGTGAGAGCTCCCGGATCCGGTCGGCGGACCACCCGGCAGGTACGACGTGGACCTCCATGCCGCGCTCGGCCATCCGGTGCGGCGTCATCGACTTGATCCCGAGGTCCACCGCGACCACCCGCCAGCGCGGCTCCTGCTCAAGCCCCACGTCGGCGGGACGAACCACGTACGGCTCGTCGGTCGTGACGTCCCCCGTCAGGTCCGCACCGGCCATCTCGGGGCTGGCGAGCACGCGTTCGAGCAGCGCCTGGGGATCGGTCTCGACCGACGACACACCGACCCGCATCGCGCCCCGCTCGCGCAGGTGACGGGTCAGCGCCCGGGTGTCCACGCCGCTGATGCCGACGACGCCGTACCGCCGCAGCTCGTCGTCCAGGCTCCGGCGGGCCCGCCAGCTGGAGCTGATGCGCGCGGGGTCCCGCACCACGTACCCGGACACCCAGATGCGCGAGGACTCGGGGTCGGTGTCGTTGACCCCGGTGTTGCCGATGTGGGGCGCGGTCATCACGACGACCTGGCGGTGGTACGAAGGGTCGGTCAGTGTCTCCTGGTACCCCGTCATCCCGGTGGCGAAGACCGCCTCGCCGAACGTCTCGCCCTCCGCCCCGTACGCCCGGCCTCGGAACGTACGGCCGTCCTCGAGGACGAGCAGACCCGGTGCGTTCACACGCCACCTCCAGTCGGAACCATCGCGTTGATCGCGTCGGCCCAGTCCACCTGCGCGACGGGGTCGTCGGCACGGAACCCGGACTCCAGCTCGGTCTCCGGACTTGTGCCGTCGTGTCCCCTGTACTGCCACGCTACGACCAGCAGCCCCCGCTGTCCCACGACCTTCCCGGCCAGTCGAGGCGCGAGGCGTGCGCCGCGCACCGATGCCGCCGGCAGCACCACCGGGTCGGCCCCGCTGCGCTCGATCACCACGGCGTCCCGGTAGAGCCTCAGCTCTCCCGAGGCGCGGTCGCTGAGCCCACCCGCGGACACCCGGTCGGTCCAGCTGCCCGCATGCACCGTGCCCACGAACAGCCCGGGAAGCCCTCCGTCCCGTACCGGCGGACCCCACTCGGACCGAGTCATCTGTGGCAGCGTGGCCAGGTCCGGGTCCCGCTCCGCGCGGCGTCGCCAGGAGCGCCGCATCAGCCACAGGCCCAGCAGGAACAGCGCCACGAGCAGCCCCGTCAGGGCCAGCCGGCTCACCGTCTCACTCACCGTTGGACCTCTCCGTCCAGCACCGTCGCCTCCCCGCGCAGGAACGTCGCCACCACTGCGCCCACCAGCTCCCTGCCGGCGTACGGATTGTTCCGGCTGAGGCTGACGCTGTCCTCCGCCTCGACGACCCGACGGGCATGGGGATCGACGAGTGTCAGGTTGGCCGGCTCGCCCGGAGCGATCGGGCGCCCGTGCTGGTCGTCGATCCCGGCGATGCGGGCGGGAGCGCGCGACATCACGCGGGCCACGCCCTCCCAGTCCAGCAGTCCCGGCTCGACGAGCGTGGTGACCACGACCGCCAGCGCCTGCTCCAGCCCGAGCATGCCCGGCGGCGCCGCCGCCCACTCGGTCTCCTTCGACTCCCGGGGATGCGGGGCATGGTCGGTCGCCACCGCGTCGATCACGCCTTCGGCCAGCGCTTCGCGCAGCGCGGCGACGTGCCGAGCGGTACGCAGCGGCGGGTTGACCTTGAACACCGGGTCGTAGCTGGCGACCAGGTCGTCGGTGAGGAGCAGGTGATGCGGGGTGACCTCGGCGGTCACGCGCACGCCCCGTCGCTTGGCCCAGCGGATGACTTCGACCGAGCCCTCGGTCGAGACGTGGCAGACGTGCAGTCGCGAGCCGACATGGGCGGTCAGCAGGCAGTCGCGGCTGATGATCGACTCCTCGGCCACGCTGGGCCATCCCGTCAGGCCCAGCCGCGCGGAGGCCTCCCCCTCGTGCATCTGCGCGTCCTCGGTCAGCCGCGGGTCCTGCGCGTGCTGGGCTATCACCCCGCCGAAGGCCCGTACGTACTCCAGCGCCCGGCGCATCAGCAGTGGGTCCGAGACGCACATGCCGTCGTCGGAGAACATCCGTACCCGGGCCTCGGACTCGGCCATCGCCCCCAGCTCAGCCATCCGCTCGCCCCGCAGCCCGACCGTGACCGCGCCGACGGGACGGACGTCGACCAGGCCCGCTTCCCTGCCCAGGTGCAGGACCTGCTCCACCACGCCGGCGGTGTCCGCCACGGGGTAGGTGTTCGCCATGGCGTGCACAGCGGTGAACCCCCCGCGGGCGGCCGCGCGTGATCCCGTCAGGACCGTCTCGGCGTTCTCCCTGCCCGGCTCCCGGAGGTGGGTGTGCAGGTCCACCAGGCCGGGCAGCAGGATCATTCCCTCGCCGTCCACCACTCGGGCGTCGGAGGCGCTCAACGACGGGCCGATCTGCGCCACAACGCCGTTCCGCAGCAGGACGTCCGAGGCGAAGCCGCCCTCCACGCTCACCGACTTCAGCAGCCAGTCCGTCACGCGACCGCCTCCCCCGAGGTCTCGACCCGTCCACCGAGCAGCAGGTAGAGCACGGCCATCCGGACCGTGATTCCGTTGCGCACCTGCTCCTCGATGGTCGCGCGAGGTGAGTCGGCGACCTCCGCGGATATCTCCAGCCCCCGGTTCATGGGGCCGGGGTGCATCACCACGGCATGCTCCGGCATGCGCGCCAGCCGTCGCGCGTCCAGCCCGTACCGGCGGGTGTACTCGTGCTCGCTCGGGAAGTACGCGCCCGCCATCCGCTCGCGCTGGACCCGCAGCATCATGCAGGCGTCGAGGGTGGGCAGGACCGCATCGAGGTCGAAGGTGACGTCGACCGGCCAGCGCTCCACCGCCACCGGCAGCAGCGTCGGCGGGGCGACGACGGTCACCTGGGCCCCGAGCAGTGTGAGCAGCAGGGCGTTCGACCGGGCCACCCGGCTGTGCAGGATGTCCCCCACGATCCCGACGTGCAGGCCCTCGAGGCGCCCGAGACGAGAGCGCAGCGTGAAGGCGTCCAGGAGAGCCTGGGTCGGGTGCTCGTGAGTGCCGTCGCCGGCGTTGACCACGCTGCCCCGTACCCACTCGCGCAGGCGGTGCGGGGCACCGGACGCGCCGTGCCGGACGACGATCGCGTCGGCGCCCATCGCCTGCAGCGTCAGCGCCGTGTCCTTGAGCGACTCGCCCTTGGACACCGCGGAGCCCTTGGCGGCGAAGTTCACCACGTCGGCCGAGAGTCGCTTGGCCGCGAGCTCGAAGCTGGTTCTGGTACGGGTGGAGTCCTCGAAGAAGAGGTTCACGACCGTACGGCCGCGCAGCGTCGGTAGCTTCTTGACCGCGCCCTCGGTGGCTGCCCCCAGCTTCTGCGCGGTGTCGAGCACCAACGTGGCCTCGTCGGCGGACAGATCGGAGATGGACAGCAGGTGCCGCTGCATCACAGGCCACCGCCGGTCACGACGACGACCTCGTCAATTCCGTCGGTCTCCTGCAGCCGTACCTGGACCGTCTCGTCCCTCGCGGTCGGCAGGTTCTTGCCCACGTAGTCCGGACGTATCGGGAGCTCCCGGTGCCCTCGGTCCACCAGAACCGCGAGGCGGACGGCGCGGGGGCGGCCATGCTCCTTGAGCGCGTCGAGGGCAGCGCCGACGGTACGACCCGAGCTGAGCACGTCATCCACCAGCACGACCGCGCGTCCGTCCACGTTTCCGCCTGGAACGTGTGTGGCCCGCAGCGCTCGAATGCCCTGGTTACGGAGGTCGTCGCGGTACAGGGTGACGTCCAGAGACCCGACCGGCACCGTCAGGCCCCCGAAGGTAGCCATCCGCTCCGCCAGGCGGTGCGCGAGAGGTACCCCACGTGTCGGGATGCCGAGCAGGACGACGTCGCGCCCGCCAGAGGTCCTCTCGAGGATCTCGTGTGCCAGGCGGTCGACAACGCGACCGACATCGGCGCTGGTGAGGACCACGCGCGCAGGCGCGTCCCCGGTGCTGGACACATCGACCCCCTTCCCCGCCTCACGGGACGGGCTTAAAGGATGTCCGGCCTCGCCCAGGGTAGCCCGCGCCGCCCTTGGTTCTCTCCGCAACGGGAAGGCTGTCCCCCGCCACCTGCCTGGCCCAGAGGACCGAGACGGGTGCCGTGTGATCCGCGCCTCACTTGGCCGTGTCTCCGGGGCGACAGGGAATGCCCACTCGCGTACGGGGGTTGTGCCGAATAGCGACAGAACTGGCCGGCAGAGGAGTCGCCTCTGCCGACCTCGTTCTCCCCTCGCGACAGAAGGAGTACTGCGGAAATGCTCAAACTGACTCGAACCGATAGCCCGTCCGACGCGACAGCTGAGTTCAGCGTGCTATCTCATACCGCGGGTGCCGCAGTTCCTCCGGCGACGTCTGTCCTTCCGGGGCTCGGACTTGACGACCCGACGATCATGACACCGGTCCAGTCCACCTCCACCCGGGCGATGCGCGAAAGCCGTATGCAGGAGGTCAAGTCAGCCCATCCGCGACGCGGCTTCGGGCGGACCGTCGGGGGCGTGTTCCTCGGGCTCGCGCTGGTTCTCGGACTCGCCACTGCCGGGTACTCCTACGGCGAGACGCGCTACCAGGCAGGTGTGGACGCCGGCTACTCCAGCGGAGAACAGGCCGGCTCCGAGCAGACCGGAGACGCCAACTACACACAGGGCTACAACGACGGCGTGATCGAGGGCTACAACGACGGCTACCAGCAGGGCTACGACAGGGGCGTCGCCTCCGCGGAGCAGGCCGGCGACGATCCGGCCGACCCCTCCACTCCGTCCGGTGGCGGCAGTCAGCCCGCCCTGCAGGAGTGAGTGCCTGGACGTGGGCCTCATTCCGCTGAGCGGGCCAGTCATCATCGTGCTCCGTACCCTCACCAGGCATGATCCCTCGTGTGGTGAAGCCGACAGGGAACACGCAACCTGAGTCCCGTGCCGCGGACGACCACGGCGCCCTCCAGGAGCCCGAGGTTCAGCACGAGGTCGGAGTGCGACTACGGGACGTCCGAACCCGGCTGGGTCTGACACTCGCGCAGGTCGAAGCCGACTCAGACGGCCTGTGGAAGGCGACCGCCGTCGGAGCGTACGAGCGCGGAGAACGAGCCCTGAGCCTGCCCAGGCTCCTGGGGCTGGCCCGCTTCTACGGTGTGCCAGCGGAGCAGCTGCTTCCGAAAGATCCGGCCCAGGTCGAGCCTGTGCGGACCGGCAGCCAGGTCGTTCTTGACCTCGAGGCCCTTCCTCTGCTGCCGTCGCCCGACGGTGACATCATGCACCGCTACGTCACCATGCTCCAGGCACTGCGAGCCGACTGGACCACTCGGCACATGCCTGTCCGACGTGACGATCTCCCGGTCCTTGCTGCCGCGTACGGTACCTCCGTATCGGAACTCCTCGACCGGCTGACGGACTGGGGTCTCGCCCTCCCTCCGGCAGGCCCGTCGACCACGCCACACGGCAAGCCCGTCTGACGCGCCGTTCCAGCGCCGGAGGTACGCGATCTGGAAGGAACGCGACGCGACCAGCGTTGGGTTCCCGCCGCTCAAGCACAGCTCCTCCACAGAACTGCTGGTAGAGGGTTGCATGGGGGCGGCGCGGCGGCTAGTATTCGAACATACGTTCGATTGACGGGGGTGAGGATGACGGCCACGACAGTCAGCACCGACCACACCGAACCGGCTGAACCGGCCGTACCGGCCGTACCGGATCCAGCGCCGCCGATCGACCCCGAGCTGGGCATGCCCGAAGAGATCTGGCTGGCACAGGCCCAGCAGGAATGGCAGTCCCCGTCCTGGCGCTGGCAGCGCCTCCACGAACCCCTCCCCCCCAGCGACGACCCCGCCACCGACGAGCTGCTCCTGCAACGCCTCCACGACGCCGAAGGACTCCTCACCCAGATCCAGGCCATGGCCCACCAGGACCTCCGCGCCCTCCGCGACCGCTACCGCGCCGAGCAGGACGACAGCCACGGCCCCGACACCCCCGCCAGCCACCTCGACGACGACGGCTGGGTCGCCAGCGACGTCGGCTGGGCGCTCGGCCTGTCCGAGAACCAGGTCCGCAACCGGCTCCGCCGCGCCGACCAGTACGCCGCCCACCCCGACACCGCCGACCTCGCCGCCACCGGCACCCTCCCCGCCTACACCCTCACCACCCTGCTCGACCACCTCGACACCCTCGCCGACCTGATCAGCCCCACCGCCGTGCACCGCATCGAAACCGACACCCTCGCCTGGCTCACCCGCGACCGGCCCAAACGCCTCACCGAACTCAACCGGCGGATGCGCAAACACATCCTCACCGCCCAAGCCCGCGCCGACGCCGCCGCAGCAGCAGCGGCCGCCGACACCCCCACCCCCGACAGCCCGGACGGCCCCAGCCCGGACAGCCCGGACGGTGGAGGTCAGCCCGAACCCCCCGGACCGTCCCCCGCCCACGACGCCCGCCGCGTCACCTTCGACTCCCGCGGCGACGGCACCGCCGAGCTCTGGGCCCACCTCCCCGAAGCCGACGCCCTCGCCATCGCCGCCGCCCTCGACACCGCCACCGAGCACCGCGCCCCCGACGAGCACCGCACCCGCGACCAGCGCCGCGCCGACATCCTCACCACCCGGCTCACCGGCACCCTCGCCTGCTACGGCCACCCCCACGACCACCCCGACCACACCCCCGGACCCCTCCCCCAGATCCACCTCACCGTCACCGTCCCCATCCGCACCACCACCGGACACGGCGCCAGCCCCGGCGAAACCCCCGGCTACGGACTCCTCCCCGCCACCACCATCGCCGACCTCCTCACCCACCCCCACCCCACCTTCGACGCCCTCCTCTACCACGCCGACACCGGCACCCTCGCCGGCCTCGCCCCCACCGGCGACCTCACCCACCCCACCTGGCACACCAGCATCCCCACCAGCCCCAGCTACACCCACCCACCCCGCATGCGCGCCAGCACCCGCGCCCGAGACCAGCACTGCCGCGCACCCGGCTGCCCCCGCCCCGCCACCCACACCGACACCGACCACATCACCCCCTGGCCCACCGGACCCACCAACCCCCCCAACACCGCCACCCTCTGCCGCTACCACCACCGCCTCAAAACCCACGCCCCCCACCACACCCTCACCGGCACCGGCGACGGCCCCCTCACCTGGACCACCCCCACCCACCGGACCTACACCACCCACCCCCACGACCACCGAGACACCAGCCCACCCCTCACCCCAGCCCAACCCCCAGCCACACCCCAAGCAGACCCGGCAGACACAGCAGACCCGGCAGACCCGGTAGACACAGCACGGCCACCCCAACCACCCACCCAGAACGACGACAAACCACCGTTCTAAGCGCAGCGGCAGGGTGGCCGCCAGAAACCAGAACCCTCCTACTCCCCGTGCGACCCAGCCCTTCAACGAGGCCACGTACTGGACGTACGTGCGTGGTCGGACTCAATGACCGCCACAGAACGTGGGCTTGTCCTGGCGGATGTCCGAGGGAGACTTAGACCCGACCTACGACTGAGGTTCTCCGGCGCGGTCAGCCTGGATGGCCGCAAGTCGCGCCAGTACGCCGTTGACGAAGCGCGGTGAGTCATCGGTCGACAGCTGCCGAGCCAGCTCGACTGCTTCATCGATCACGACGGCTGCGGGCACTATCCCTACCCTCAGCTCCCATGCCGCCAAGCGGAGCAGGTTGCGGTCCACCACGGGCATGCGCTCGAGGTCCCATCCCTCGGCGCAGTCGGCGAGCTCGGCGTCCAGCTCAGGCTGAAGGGAGGCAACCCCGGTAGCCGCTTGCAGCGCGTAGGAGCCCTCTCCGAGCGGCCTGTCGGCAACCCGCTGCTCGGCGATCGTGCCGACTTCGATGCCACGGATGTCCGCCTCGTAGAGGATCTCCACGGCCCTGCGGCGCGCCTTCGTACGCGCTCCCATGGTTGCCGCCGTCAGTTGGCGCGGCCGAGGTACCGGCCGTCTCGGGTGTCCACCTTGATCTTCTCGCCCGTGGTGATGAACAGCGGCACCGCCACCGTTGCGCCAGTCTCCAGGGTGGCCGGCTTGCTGCCGCCGGTGGAGCGGTCGCCCTGCACACCGGGCTCTGTGTAGGTGATCTCCAGCTCCACGCTGGCCGGCAGTTCGATGTAGAGGACTGTGCCCTCGTTGAACGCCACTACTGCTTCGGCATTCTCGAGCAGGTACTGCGACTGCTCGCCCACGACCTGCGGCGGCACCGGGATCTGGTCGTAGGTCTCCATGTCCATGAAGACGAAGTCATCGCCGTCCCGGTACAGGTACTGCATGGTGCGCTTGTCAACCGTGGCGGTCTCGACCTTCACGCCCGCGTTGAACGTCTTGTCCACGACCTTGCCGGTGAGCACGTTCTTCAGCGTGGTACGCACGAATGCCCCGCCCTTGCCGGGCTTGACGTGCTGGAACTCCACGACAGCCCACAGGTCGCCATCGATTCGGAGGACGAGTCCGTTCTTCAGGTCGTTCGTCGTTGCCACAGGCGCATCTCCTCGTACCGGACAAGCGGGCTCGCCTCGTCAGAGGCTGATGAGGTCGCGCGGTGCGCCGGTCAGCACCTCACAGCCGTCAGGTCCTACGACGACCACGTCCTCGATGCGGACACCGCCACGACCGGGCAGGTAGACCCCGGGCTCGACGGTCACCACGTACCGATCCTCGAGTGTAGCGGTCGAGTCCGGCCCCAGGATCGGCTCCTCGTGGACCTCCAGCCCGACACCGTGTCCCAGACCGTGGGGATATCGCTTTCCGTAGCCACCCTGTTCGATCACCGCTCGCGCCACCGCGTCGACGTCGCTCACCCGACGAGCACCCCGTACCGCCGCAATCGCCCGCTGCTGCGCATCGAGGACAAGGGCATGCAGGTCCCGCTGCCACGCTGCGGGAGGCCCTACGACCATGGTGCGGGTCATGTCGCTGTGGTAGCCGTCCACCACCGCACCGAAGTCGATCTTGACGAGGTCGCCTCGGCTGAGAGCTCTCGCCGTCGGGCGGTGGTGGGGTTCGGCCGCAGACTCCCCGAAGGCCACGATTGTGGGGAACGCCCTGTCTTCGGCACCGCCACGCCGCATCCCGTCGTCGATGCGTCGCGCCACGTCGACCTCCGTGACGCCGGGCCGCAGACCCTCCCGCAGCAGTCTCTCCAGCGCTGTATCGGCTACCTGGCAGGCCGCCCGCAGGCGCGCTATCTCGTCGCCGTCCTTGGTACGACGCAGCCGCTCCACCGGTCGGGACAGCGGTTCGAGCCGGACCGCAGATCCTTCCTGCTCGAGCGCGTCCCGCAGGCGCGAGTGTTCCGCGACGGACATGTGGTGCGCTTCGAACCCGAGCACGATGTTCCCGAAGCCTTCCGCACCCAGCACGCGTGCCAGGGTCTTCCACGGCCGTCGTGTCAGTTCGCACCGGACGTCCGGTGCCTCCCGGGCTGCCTGTGCCTCGTATCGGCCGTCCGTGATCAGTGCTGCCTCGCCACCCGACGCCGGCACCAGAAGCACTCCGGCGGATCCTGTGAAGCCCGTCAGGTACCGCACGTTGACCTGATGTGTCACCAGCACGGCGGCGACGGGCGGGCCCGTCGGCGGGACGGTCGAGGCCCACGCTGCCAGTGCCGCGCGGCGCGCGGCGGGACCGGAGGGGTCCCGGGAACCTGGCGTTGTCAACTCCGACCGGTGTCGAAGGCCGTGGATGCCGGACCCGAGCCGGTCGTGACGTCGGCGTCGGTGTCGGAGTCGGTGTCGGAGTCGGCGTCGGAGAGATCAGAAGCACGTGAGGTCTCGCCGACACTTCCCCCACCGACGCCCCCACCGACGCCCGACGACGGCCGCTGCGGGGGAGGCTTCGATCCCCTCGACCGTTGCCGGCCGTTCAGCACGAGCCCACCGATGATGAGCGCGATTCCCACCACCATCAGCACTCCCACCTGACCCAACCGCGACGTACGCGCGCTGGAGCACACCGCTGCGTTGTACCCC
The DNA here is from genome assembly GCA_963752715.1 of uncultured Actinomycetota bacterium. GTDB lineage: Bacteria > Actinomycetota > Actinomycetes > Mycobacteriales > CAVVZQ01 > CAVVZQ01. Next base: position 277,176 of record CAVVZQ010000002.1, read on the forward strand.
GACACGCCGTCCAGCCCCGAGGTGGGGTTCAGCGGCGAGATCAGGGAACCGCACTCGAGGCCGCCATTGGTGACTGGTTGCCACAGCAGGACGACCGCCACAGCCAAGACTGCCCAGCCCACGGCGAACACCGCGATCGGAAGCAGCGAACGTCTGGTCCAGGAGCTCGATGTCGACTCCGTCGAGATGCGCTGGACCGGGCCCCACTCGGATCCGGTCCACCAGCGTCGCCGCCCGGGCACCTTCGGGTCGTCGTACCAGCCGGGGCCTGGAGCTTCCCCGGTCTGGGAGTCGGTTTCGGCCATGGCCGCACTCTAGCCGGGCGAGGCACCTCCGAGCGCGCTCACGCAGCCGTCCAGGGCCGTCACGTACGTCCGGACGGCAGCAGTCGGCTCAGAGCCTGCAGCGCGAGGCGGTACGAGTCGAAGCCGAAGCCAGCCACCACACCGACGCAGACCTCCGTGAGAACCGAGGTATGCCGGAACTCCTCCCGGGCAGCCGTGTTCGACAGGTGAACCTCGATCACCGGACCGGGATGGGCGGCTACCGCGTCCCGCAGCGCGTAGGAGTAGTGCGTCAGGGCACCCGCGTTCAGTACGACCGCAGCCCCCCGGTCGGCCGCCTCGTGCAGCCAACCGATCAGCTCGCCCTCATGGTCGGACTGGCGGACCTCGACCGACATCTCCAGCTCGGCACCGCTGGTACGACAGAACTCCGCGAGCTCGGCGTGGGTACCCGCCCCGTACACCTGCGGCTCCCGTACCCCGAGTCGGCCCAGGTTGGGGCCGTTGAGCACGAAGATCTCTCTCACAGCGTCTCTCCGTCCCCCGGCCATCCCTGCTCAGCCGCAACCTCGCCGAACGCAGCCTCGAGCAGTGCCTCAGCCGGACCCTCCAGCCTGCCAGGGGCCGCCAGCCCGGTCAGGACCACGAACCGCAGCGTGCTGCCCCGCGTCTTCTTGTCCACGCTCATCGCCTCGCGGACCGGCTGCCACGCCCCCGAGTAGGTGGTCGGCAGGCCGACCGCCTTCAGGACCGTGGCGTGCCGCTGCTGCGTACCGGGATCCAGCATGCCGGCGGCCCGGGCCAGCGCGGCTGCGTACACCAGTCCCACTGACACGGCCTCGCCGTGCCGTACCCGATAGCCCTGCGCCCGCTCGACGGCATGGGCGAACGTGTGGCCGTAGTTGAGAATCTCGCGCAGGCCCGACTCCCGCAGGTCCGCGGACACCACCCGCGCCTTCACCCGTACGGAGCGCTCCACCAACGCACGCACCACCGCCATGCGCCGGGCTGTCACCTGCGCCGGAGCAGCCGTGACCGCCCACGGGGCACCTTCGATCAGATCCAGGATCTCCGGGTCGGCGATGAACCCGCACTTGACGACCTCGCCCATACCCGCCACGAAGTCGCGGTCGGGCAGCCCGACCAGGCTCTCCAGATCACACAGCACCCCGGCGGGAGGGTGAAACGCACCCACCAGGTTCTTGCCGGCGTCGGTGTTGATGCCCGTCTTGCCGCCGACCGCGGCGTCCACCATTCCGAGCAGCGTGGTCGGTACGAGCACGCACCGCACGCCGCGCAACCAGCACGCCGCGACGAACCCCGCCAGGTCGGTGGCGGCGCCACCGCCCACCCCGAGGACGGCGTCACTGCGGGTGAACCCCGCGTCCCCGAGAGCGTCCCAGGCCCGTCCGGCAACAGCCAGGGTCTTCCCGTCCTCGCCGTCGGGAATGCGAAGGGTCATCACCTGATGTCCGCCCGCACGGAGAACGTCGGCGTAGCCCTGGGCACGCTGCGCAACCGCCGGGGTGGACTGGTGGATCACGCACACCCGGTGCGCCTCAGCCAGCATCGGCGGCAGGTCACCGGCGAGGTCGGTACCCACCAGGACCTCGTAGGGCTGGGTACCCGAGACCGGGATCCGGGTCGTCATGCGTCCTCTCCCTCAGCCGCTTCGGCCGCCCGAGCCACATCAGCCACATCAGCCGCCCGAGCCACATCAGCCGCCTCAGCCAGGTGGGCAATCACCGCGGCGACCACCTCTTCCACGCTCCTGCCGTCTGTCTCCACAGTCACCGATGCGACCTCTTCGTACAGCGGTGCCCGCCGTTCGAGGAGGGAACGGTACTGCGCCCGGGGATTCAGGGCCAGCACCGGACGACTGGCTGCCATGCCCACCCGCTTGAGTCCCTCCCCCAGCCCGACCTGGAGATAGACGACGGTGCAGCCGCGAAGCACCTCCCGGGTAGCCGGGTCGATGACAGCACCGCCCCCCAGCGAGAGCACCCCCGGGTGCTCGGCCACAGCGTCCGCAACCGCCTCGCGCTCGAGCACGCGAAAGGCTTCCTCCCCGTCCTGGACGAAGATGTCGGGGATCGACTTCCCGGTCGTAGCCTCGACGTCTGCGTCGGTGTCCCGGAACGCGAGAGCGAGCCGTTCGGCGACTGCCCGCCCGACGGTCGACTTCCCGGAGCCGGGCGGTCCCACGATGACCACGGCTGGAGACCCGCTCATGGTGGCCGTCACTGCTGGCCTATTCGGACCGGAAGCGACTCCAGGTAGCCGGTCAGGTTCCGGCGTACCTCGCCGACGGAGTCGCCACCGAACTTCTCCAGCATCACGTCGGCCAGGACCAGTGCCACCATCGCCTCGGCGACGACCCCCGCTGCCGGCACCGCGCACACGTCGGAGCGCTGCGCGATCGCCTTGGCCTCGGCACCGGTCGACACGTCGATCGTCGCGAGCGGTCGCGACAGTGTGGAGATCGGCTTCATCGCCGCCCGGACCCGCAGCGGCTCACCGGTGCTGATGCCGCCCTCCGTGCCCCCCGCACGGTCGGTGACACGGCGCACGCCACCGTCCGGCGTAGGCACGATCTCGTCGTGTGCCTGCGATCCGCGGCTGGCGGCGGCCAGGAAGGCGTCACCGACCTCCACTCCCTTGATGGCCTGGATGCCCATCAGGGCACCCGCAAGTCTGGAGTCCAGACGTCGGTCCCAGTGGACGTGGCTTCCCAGCCCGGGCGGCAGTCCGTACGCGAGCACCTCGACCACGCCGCCGAGGGTGTCGGCGTCGGCACGGGCGGCGTCGATCTCCGCGACCATCGCCTGCGTGGCATCCGGGTCGAGGCACCGTACGACGGACGCCTCCACCGCCGCGCGGTCCTCCGGCCGGGGCCGCACGGACGCAGCGGCGGCCGCGCCGATCTGCACGACATGGGAGAGCACCTGGATCCCGGCGGTCTGTTCCAGGAAAGCTGCGGCGACCGCGCCGAGCGCCACCCGCGCGGCGGTCTCCCGGGCACTCGCGCGCTCCAGGACGGGCCGGGCGTCGGTGAAGGCGTACTTCTGCATACCGGCGAGGTCTGCGTGACCCGGACGGGGGCGGGTGAGCGCCTCGGCCCGTGCGATGCCCTCGAAGTAGCCGGGGTCGTCGTAGCGGCGTCCCGTGTCATCCGTCGGATCCGGCGCCATCACCGCCTGCCACTTCGGCCACTCGGTGTTGCCCACCCGCACCGCGAGCGGACTGCCGAGCGTGAGCCCGTGTCGCACACCGCCGAGGAACTCCACCTCGTCGGCCTCGAACTTCATACGAGCACCCCGGCCGTAGCCGGCACGACGCCGCGTCAGCCACTCCTGCAGGTCTTCGGTGGATGTCTCCACACCGGCGGGCAGCCCCTCCAGGACAGCAACCAGGGCCGGTCCGTGGGACTCACCGGCAGTCATCCAACGCAGCATGGGCACCAGTGTATCGGCGCAGGTCAGGCCAACCGCCCTGGCCGTGGCGCAGGTCAGACCAGGAGCACCGCGAGCAGCGCGCCCACCAGCATGGACGGGCCGAACGGAACGTTGGTCTTCAGGTCGCGGGAGCGCTGCAGGGCGAGGACCACCAGAGATACCACCGCGCCGAGCAGGAAGCCTGCGGTCAGCCCCCAGAACAGGGCCCGGATGCTGAGGAACCCCAGCGCCATGCCCAGCACGCCGGACAGCTTCACGTCCCCGAAGCCCATCCCCGCCGGGTAGATCACGTACAGCAGCAGGTACAGCCCACCCATCACGACAAGGCCGACCAGCAGCCCGACCAGGCGCACGCTCTCCCCCACCACCAGGGACGCCGCCGTGAGCAGAGCCGCCACCGCCGGGTAGGAGCGCAGGGTGAAGACATTGGGCAGCCGGTGCAGCGCGACGTCGATGAAGCCCATCGCCACGCCGGCCACCGCGAGGTACACGTACGCGGGCAGCACGGCGAGCACGGCCCAGCCCCAGTCGTACGCCTCGCCGAACCCGCTCACGGCGAAGCCCAGCAGCCCTCCCACGACGGCGCCGAGCGACACAAGGATCCAAGGCCGCGGAAGGGTCTCGACGAAGACCTCGCCCTCGGGCACACGCGCCACGATCCAGGGCAGCAACACACACCCCAGGGCTGACACCGCAGCTGCTGACGCCACCGCCACCAGTGCGATCGTGTCGGCCTCACTCACCTCTCGACCTGGAGCGCGGCGTAGAGCACTGACGCCTCGACACTGTGCCCGGTCATCAGGCCCACCTGCCGGACGGCCTGGTGGACCAGCAGGTCCAGGCCCGACACGACGGTCGCGCCGGCCGATCGTGCCGCCGCGGCCAGCGGAGTGGGCCACGGGTGGTAGACCACGTCGAGAACGGTCTGCTCGGGCGAGAACGGCAGCTCCGCGAGTGTGTCGGCGGCTCCCGCGGGAGCGGTGGACACCACCAGCTCGGCCTCGGCCAGCGTGTCGGCGGCCGGTCCCGGGCCCGTCGGCCAGTGCTCCATGTGGGGTGAGACACCGATGCGGTCCGCTGACGCCTGCAGGTCCCGGGTACGCCCCAGGTCGCGCACCATCACATAGGGCTCGAGGACGTCGAGCTCCTGCAGCGCGGCCAGGGCCGCCTGCGCGGTGCCGCCGGCTCCCAGCACCACCACGGGGCCTGTCACGGTGGCGAGGCCCGCGGCACGAAGGGCATCCACGATCCCGCCGACATCGGTGTTGTCCGCGAGCCGCCACGGAGTGCCGTCCTCGGTACGGGACAGCAGCAGGGTGTTGGCGGCGCCGACGGCGTCTGCCAGGCCCGTGGCCTCGTCGGAGAGGTCCAGGCCGCGCCGCTTCAAGGGCATCGTCAGGGACAGACCGGCCCACTCCGGTCCCAGCCCGTCGAGGACCGCCGCCAGGCCGTCCTCGTCGCACTCGATGCGCCCGTAGTGCCAGTCGTGCAGCCCGAGAGCCCGGTACGCGGCGGTGTGCAGCACCGGCGAGAGCGAGTGGCTGACCGGGGAACCGGCGATGGCGGCCTGGGGCATCAGTAGATGCCCTCGTCCTGGGACCGCTGCTTGTCCTCGAGGAACTGGTCGTAGTCGGCGCTGAAGCAGGACGATCCGTCGGTCTCGCACAGCACGAAGTAGAGCCAGTCGCCCTCCGGCGGGTTGACCGCCGCCTCCAGGGCGGCCTGGCCCGGGTTCGAGATCGGCGTCGGCGGCAGACCGGTGACCTGGTAGGTGTTGTAGGGGGAGTCGATGGCGACGTCCTGGTCGGAGAGTCGGATGTCGCTCTTGCCGAGGGCGTAGTTGACGGTGGAGTCCATCTGCAGCGGCATGCCCTCCTCCAGCCGGTTGTAGATCACTCGTGTGACCTTGCCGAGGTCCTCGGGAACCCCGGCCTCACGCTCGGCTATCGACGCCACGATCAGCGCCTGGTACGGGGTCACGCCGTTCGCGCGCGCCTGCTGCGCGAACTGCATCTCCCCGGTGACCTCGTTGAACTTGTCAATCATCTCGGTCACGAGGCTCTCCGCGGTGCTCCCGGGGTTCGTCGGATACGTTGCCGGGAACAGGAAGCCCTCCAGCCGGTTGTCCGGGGGAGCCGTGTCCCACCCCGGCAGCGGCAGCTCCAGGAAGTTCTGCTCGACCGCGTCGAAGTCGGCGCGGGGAATCCCGGTGACCTCGGAGGCTCTGTCGAAGACCTGGTCCACGGTGAAGCCCTCGGGGACCGTGACGCCCGCCTCGACCCGGTACTGCGGGTCGAGCATCCGGTCCAGCGCATCGGAGGCCTTCATCTGCTGGAGCATGCTGTAGAAGCCGACCTGCAGGGAACTGGAGTCCGGGTTGCGCTTCGCCGCGTCCGAGAAGGCCTCGACGCTGAGGATCACGTCGAGGTCGACGAGGGTCTGCCCCACCTCAGCCAGCGTCTCGCCTTCCTCGACCTGCGCGATCACTTCGGGTGTGGCGCCCGGGCCGTCGTAGTCGGGAGCCTTCTCGTCGGTCAGCCGGTCCAGCACGACGTAGCCCAGCAGCCCCACCGCGCCGACTGCCACGACCAGTCCCGCGATCAGCAGGACCATCCGCGTCCCACCACCGAGGCGCCGCTGGTCTCCGTCGTCCGGAGCCTGTTCGCCGCCCCCGTCCGGAGCATCCATCAGGTCAGTCGTGAGGTCCTTCACGAGCGGCCCCTATGCTGGTCCAGCCAGGTCTGCAGGATCATCGCGGCAGCGGCCTGGTCGACGACCTGACGCTGGCGGCGACCCCGAACCCCACGCTCGGACAGGGTGCGCTGCGCCGCCACCGTCGTGAGCCGCTCGTCCACCCGGTGCACAGGCACGGGAGCAACGACCTCCGCCAGTCGCTTGGCGTAGTCGGCGGCAGCCGACTCGGCCGCGCCGGCGCGCCCTGCCAGCGTGCGCGGTTCCCCGACGATCACGTCCACGGCGGCATACTCCCGTACGATCTCCGCAATCCTGTGGAGATCATTGTCCGCCACGCCGGTGGAGCGCGACACTCGGGGGCGCTGCACGGTCTCCAACGGGGTCGCGAGAATCCCGTCCGGGTCACTCACGGCCACGCCGATACGCACCGAACCGACGTCGATCCCGACCCGTACGCCGCGCACCCAGCCGCTCACCGGGCCGCTCACCGGGCCGCTCACCCGGCGACCTCTGCCACCCTCCGCGTCACCAGGCGCAGGGCGTCCTCAGCTCCCTGCGGGTTCTGTCCGCCCCCCTGTGCCACCTCGTCGTTTCCGCCGCCGCCCCCGCCGAGCGCCCCGGCCGCGGAACGCACCAGGTCCTTCGCCGACAGTCCCCGCTCGCGCGCAGCCGGGCTGGTGGCGACCACCAGCTGGGCACGCTCGCCGGCGACGCTGACCAGCGCCACGACCGCCGGGCCCGGGCCGTTCGGCCCGGCGTGCAGGACCTCCTGCACCAGCTTGCGCAGCGGGTTGGCCGCGATGCCGTCCGGGGCCCGCTCGGCAACGACGGTGATGCCCGCGACGTCCTGTCTCTTCTCCGCCAGTGCGGCCGATCCCGCCATCACCTGCTTGGCCCGCAGCGACTCCAGCTCCTTCTCCACCTCGCGCATCCGCTCCAGCGTGGCTGCCACGCGATCCGGCAGCTCCGCGCTCGGGACCCGGAGCAGCTCCGAGAGCTGCGAGACGACCACGTGCTCCCTGGCGAGATGCTGGAAAGCGTCCATGCCCACGAGGCCCTCGACCCGTCGCACGCCGCTGCCGATCGACGACTCGGTCACCAGCTTGACCATCCCCAGCTGGGAGGACCGCGCCACGTGCGTGCCGCCGCAGAGCTCCCGGGCGTAGTCCCCGACCTCGACGATGCGGACCCGGTCCCCGTACTTCTCCCCGAACAGCGCCATCGCGCCCAGCCGACGCGCCTCGTCCATCGAGGTGATGAAGGCGCGCACGTCCAGGTCGCGCAGCAGCATCTCGTTGACCTCCGACTCGACGTCGGCCAGCACGCTGGTCGGGACCGCCGCGGGGGTCTTGAAGTCGAACCGCAGCCGGCCCGGCGCATTCAGCGAACCGGCCTGCGTGGCCGACTCCCCCAGGGCGCGGCGCATCGCGGTGTGGACCATGTGGGTCGCGGTATGGGACCGGGAGATCGACCGGCGACGCTCGGCGTCCACCACCGCGTACACGGTCTGCCCGGTCCGCACCTCGCCGCGCACCACCCGGGCCCGGTGCAGCACGAGGCCGGGCATCGGGGTCTGGACGTCGACGATCTCGAGCTCGCCGTCCGGCAGGACCACCCGTCCGGAGTCCGCCAGCTGGCCACCGGCCTCGGCGTAGAACGGCGTCAGGTCCAGTGCCACCCACACCGTCTCGTCCGGACCGGCGGCGTCCACGACCCCGTCCTCGCCCAGCACGCCCCGTACCGTGGACTCCCGTTCCACCTCCTCGTACCCGGTGAAGGTCGCCGGTCCGGCGATGTCCAGCAGCGCGCGGTAGACGGAGACGTCCTCGTGCCCGATCCCCTTGCTCGAGCGGTCCGCCTGAGCCCGGGCTCGCTGCTCGCTCATGAGCCGGCGGAACTCGGTCTCGTCGACGGTCAGGCCCTTCTCGGCGGCCATCTCCAGGGTCAGGTCGATCGGAAAACCGAAGGTGTCGTGCAGCTGGAACGCCCGTGCGCCCGGGAGAACGCTGGCCCCTGCCTCGCGCGTCTCCCGTACCGCGGTGTCCAGGATCGTCGTCCCCTGACGCAGCGTCGTGAGGAAGGCCTCCTCCTCCGTGATCAGGTAGCCGGCGATCCGGTCGTAGTCGGTCTCCAGCTCCGGGTACGAGGGGGCCAGGCAGTCGCGGACCACCGGCAGCAGCTCGGGCAGGGCCGGCTCCTCGTACCCCAGCAGGCGCATGTTGCGCACCGCTCTGCGGAGCATCCGTCGCAGCACGTAGCCGCGGCCCTCGTTGGACGGCGTCACCCCGTCGGAGACCAGCATGGCCGAGGTGCGGACATGGTCGGTGACGACACGCAGCCGCACGTCGTGGTCGTGCCGGGCGCCGTAGACCACCCCGGCGAGCGCCGCGGCGCGGTCCAGTACCGGCCGGGAGATGTCGATCTCGTAGATGTTGTCCACGCCCTGCAGCAGGGCGGCCATCCGCTCCAGGCCCATGCCGGTGTCGATGTTCTTCGCGGGCAGCTCGCCGACGATCGGGAACTCCTTGCCCTCCCCCTCGCCCCGCTCGAACTGCATGAACACCAGGTTCCAGACCTCGAGGTAGCGCTCCTCGTCCGCCTCGGGGCCGCCCTCGGAGCCGAACTCCGGCCCCCGGTCGTAGTAGATCTCGCTGCAGGGTCCGCACGGCCCGGGGACACCCATGGACCAGAAGTTGTCCGCCATGCCGCGTCGCTGGATGCGCCCCGGGGCCAGCCCGACCTCGCGCTGCCAGATCTCGGCTGCCTCGTCGTCGTCGTGGTAGACCGTGGCCCACAGCCGGTCCGGGTCGAAGCCGAAGCCGCCGTCGCCGGTCGAGCTGGTGAGCAGCTCCCAGGCATAGGGGATGGCCCGCTCCTTGAAGTAGTCCCCGAAGGAGAAGTTGCCGTTCATCTGGAAGAAGCTGGCATGCCGAGCAGTCTGACCCACCTGGTCGATGTCGACCGTACGGACGCACTTCTGCACGCTGGTCGCCCGCGGGAACGGGGCGCCCTGCTCCCCCAGGAAGTACGGCTTGAAGGGCACCATGCCCGCGTTGACCAGCAGCAGCGTCGGGTCGTCGGCGACCAGGCTGGCGCTGCGGACCACGGCATGCCCATGGCCCTCGAAGAAGGCCAGGAAACGCTGACGGATTTCCTCGGATCTCATCGCCTCACGCCGTCCCGCTGTCGTGTCGTGCCATCGTCTCCCCGCTCGCCGTCTCAGACGCGACGCGCGGGCCGGGCAGCAGGGCTGGTACGGGGGCCGCGCGCAGCGCCGCGCGCTCCCGCGCGGTCTCCTCGTACGCCTGCTGGCGCAGGTCCATCCCCTCCCGAATGTCCACGACGAACTCTCGCATGGCATAGCCGGCCTCCAGGCACGCGCTCGCCATCGAGTGGGCGACGTTCTCGGGCCTGAGGGCCTCGGCCGCCCGGGACGCCCGCCGGTACACGAGAACACCCGCGGTCGCCCCCAGGCCGACCCAGAACAGCTGCCTGGTCACCAGCACATGGACCTCCCCATCAGCGACCTCACCATCAGCGACCTCACCATCAGCGACCTCACCATCAGCGGGCCAGCTCCTTCCGGCGCACCGGCTCCTCGGTACGGGTGGTCAGCCGCGCCGCGCTTGGTACGGGCACCGCGGGCCGCTCGGAAGCGCGGGTGGGGCGGGAGATGCGGCGGACCTCCCGGCGCGCGGCGCGCACGGCCGCGCGCTTGGCGGCCAGCTCGGCCCTCACCTCCACCGGGACGGGGTCAGCCGCTCGGCGCCGCTCCCGCCGGGATGCCATCGCGTACCGAAGTCCGTACGAGAAGCTGCCCAGTCGCACCAGTGGCGCGGCCACCGTGGAGGACAGCACGGCGGCGACGACGTTGACCGACGCCGAGGCCTCCTGCAGCGACTCACCGGCGGCGCGGGCGGCGGCGCTGACCGACCGGGCCTCGGCGAGCTCCGCGCCGGCATCGCGCACCGCCAGCGCGGCATCGTCGAGCACCGGGGCGGTCCGGTCGCTCACGTCGGCCACCATCTGCGTGGCGCGGTCGATCGCGCGAGAGAGCCGCAGCAGCGGAATGGTCGCCACTCCCATCAGGAACACCAGCGCCGCGGCCACCAGCAGCGCGGCGACTTCTCCCCCGCTCATGACGTTCCCCTCGCGTGTCGGCAGTCTGACCCGCCCAGCCTAGGTAGGACAGGGGCGAACTACGAACGGTTGCGGCCCATCCGACCCCGGATCACCGTCCGCAGCGCCTCGAGGCGTTCGGCGAGGCCACGCTCCGCACCGCGCAGGGTCGGTCGGTAGTACTCGCGCTCGGCCACCTCCGCCGGTAGGTAGTCCTGCCGAACCACCCCCCGCGCGTCGTCGTGCGGGTAGCGGTACCCGACCCCGCTGCCCGCTCCTCTCGCCGCGGCGGAGTGGGAGTCGCGCAATGACTGCGGCACCTCACCGCCGAGACCGGCACGCACGTCCGCCAGCGCCTGCTGCACAGCCACGGTGACCGCGTTGGACTTCGGGGCGAGCGCGAGGTGGATCACGGCCTGACCCAGGATCAGGCGCGCCTCGGGCATGCCGACCAGTGCCACCGCCTGCGCCGCGGCGACAGCGAGCGGCAGCGCCGAGGAGTCGGCCATCCCGACATCCTCGCTGGCGAGGATCATCAGCCGGCGCGCCACGAACCGGGGATCTTCGCCCGCCTCCAGCATGCGGGCGAGCCAGTGCAGCGCCGCGTCGACGTCGGAGCCCCGGATCGACTTGATCAGGGCGCTGGCGATGTCGTAGTGCTGGTCGCCGGCCCGGTCGTAGCGGGGGGCGGCCCGGTCCACGGCGGTTTCGACGTCGGCCAGTGTCACCGCTGCGGGGTCCGCAGCGCTGTGCCAGGCGGTCTCCAGGTAGGTCAGGGCGCGGCGCGCGTCTCCGCCGGCCAGCCGAACCAGGTAGTCCTCCGCCTCGGGGGAGACGGTCGCGGCGCCGCCCAGACCCTCCGGCGCCGCCACGGCCCGGCGCACGACGGCGCGCACGTCGTCGTCGCTCAGCGGCTGCAGGACCAGCAGCAGGCAGCGCGACAGCAACGGCGCCACCACGCTGAAGGACGGGTTCTCGGTGGTGGCCGCGAGCAGCGTGACATCCCTGGCTTCGACCGCGGCAAGCAGCGCGTCCTGCTGGGTACGGGAGAAGCGGTGCACCTCGTCGATGAACAGCACGGTGAGCCGGTCCTCGGCCGCGCGACGGTGGCGCGCCGCCTCGATCTGGGCGCGCAGGTCCTTCACCGTGGCGTTGAGAGCGGAGAGCATCACGACGGTACGGCCGGGGGTCGCGGCGACCAGGTGGGCGATGGTGGTCTTCCCCGAGCCGGGTGGCCCCCACAGGATCGCCGAGGGTGCGTCCGGGGAGTGCAGCAGAAGACGCAGCGGGCCGCGTTCGCCCAGCAGTCCCTGCTGGCCGACGAGATCCTCCGGGGTACGGGGCCGGACCCTGGCGGCGAGCGGGGCGTGTGCCTGTGCCCGAGCAGCCCCACCCGCGGCGCCGGCGTCACCCCGCGCCGCAGCAGCGGACCCCGCCTCGTCGAACAGCGCGTCTGCCATGTCAGCGTCCCCGGCAGGGTTTCGGTCTCGGGCTGGGTCTCAGTTGCGCCGCACGTCGGGCATGACCTCGTGACCGGGTTCGTTCGGCACCGGTGCTTCCCCCCGTACCGCCGCGGCCTTCGCGTCGATGCCGGCCTCCACGCGCTGCGCCGCCGTGATCGGCGTCGGTGCGCCGGTCAGCGGGTCCGCCCCGGAGGCGGTCTTCGGGAAGGCGATGACGTCACGGATCGACTCGGCACCCACGGCGAGGGCCACCATGCGGTCGAGCCCGAACGCGATCCCGCCGTGCGGCGGCGGGCCGTACCGGAACGCCTCGAGCAGGAATCCGAACTTGCCCTCGGCTTCCTCCGGCGACAGCCCGATCACGTCGAGTACCCGGCGCTGCACGGCCCGGTCATGGATACGGACCGACCCTCCCCCGATCTCGGTGCCGTTGAGCACCATGTCGTACGCGCGGGAGGGCGCCGCCCCCGGTTCCTCGGTCAGACGCTCCTCCCAGCCCGGCGCCGGCGCGGTGAACGGATGGTGCATCGAGGTCCAGCCACCCTGACCGTCGTCGTCGAACATCGGCGGCTCGACCACCCACAGGAAGCGCCACTCCCGCTCGGAGGCGGCCACCTCAGCCTCCGCGCCGGGGTCGGGGATCAGTCCCTGCTGTCGGGCGACCGCGAGGCGCAGCGCCCCGAGCAGCTCCTGTGCCTCGGCGCGGGGGGCCGCGGCGAGGAACAGCAGGTCACCCGGCGAGGCCCCGACGACGGCGGCGAGGCCGTCCCGCTCGGCGTCGGAGAAGAACTTCACCAGCGGCGAGCGCAGCCCGCCGTCCGCTTCCACGGCCACCCAGGCCAGCCCCTTGGCGCCGCGCCCGCGCGCCCAGTCCTGCCACCCGTCCAGCTGCCGTCGCGTCATCGCGGCACCGCCGGGCACCAGCACGGCACCCACGTAGCCGCCGGGACGGGCCAGGGCGCCGGCCAGGACGCCCACCTCGGTCCCGGAGAAGAACTCGGACAGCTCGACAAGCTCGAGCCCGAAGCGCAGGTCCGGCTTGTCCGATCCGTACCGGTCCATGGCCTCGGCGTAGGACATGCGAGGGAACGGCTGCGGCAGGTGGACCCCCAGGACGTCACGCCACACCGCCACCACGACGTCCTCGGCGAGGGCCATGATGTCGGACTCCTCGGCGAAGGACATCTCGACGTCCAGCTGGGTGAACTCCGGCTGCCGGTCGGCGCGGAAGTCCTCGTCACGGAAGCAGCGGGCGATCTGGTAGTACCGCTCGATGCCCGAGACCATCAGCAGCTGCTTGAACAGCTGAGGCGACTGCGGCAGCGCGTACCAGGTCCCCGGCTGCAGCCGTACCGGCACCAGGAAGTCCCGGGCGCCCTCGGGGGTGGAACGGGTCAGGTACGGGGTCTCCACATCCAGGAACCCGTGCTCCTCCATCACGCGGCGGATCACGTGGGTCACGGCCGAGCGGGTCCGCAACGCGTGAGCCATCGGTGCCCGTCGCAGGTCCAGGTAGCGGTGCCGGAGCCGGATCTCCTCGCCGACATCTCCGGCCCCGGTCTCCGCCACGCCGAACGGCAGCGGCTCAGCCTCCGAGAGCACGACGAGCGCCTCGGCGGGCACCTCGACAGCCCCCGTGGGCAGGCCCGGGTTCTCGTTGCCCTCCGGGCGGCGAGTCACCACTCCGGTTACCTCGACGCACCACTCCGACCGCAGCGCGTGAGCGGCTTCGGCGACCGACTCGGCCCGGAAGACGACCTGCACCGTGCCGGTCGCATCCCTGAGGTCGATGAAGACCACGCCTCCGTGGTCACGCCGGCGGGCGACCCAGCCCGCGAGCGTCACCTGGCGGCCTTCGTGCTCGCTGCGAAGCTCGCCGGCCCCGTGCGTACGCCTCATCCGGAACTCCCCTTCCCCGCGACCTCACTCAGCCGCCCTGCCACGGTCTCCACCAGGGCATCCAGAGGCACCTGCTCCTGCTCCCCGGTTGCCAGGTCCTTCAGCCCGGCCGCCCCCTCCGTCAGGTCACGCTCCCCGATGATGACCGCCAGCCTGGCTCCGGAGCGGTCCGCGGCCTTCATCGCGCCCTTGAGCCCGCGACTGCCGAAGGACATGTCGGCGGCCAGCCCCACGTGCCGCAGCTCCCGCACCAGTTGCAGGGCTCGGCGGCGCACGTCGGAACCCTCACCACCCAGCGGCACCAGGAACACCGCGCAGCGCACCGCCCCGTCCCCGCCCGGGGTGAGGCCCTCGGCCGTGGCCGCGAGCACCGTCCGGTCCACGCCCAGGCCGTACCCGATGCCACTCATCGGCGGACCGCCCAGCACCTGGGACAGCCCGTCGTAGCGCCCTCCGCCACCGATCGCGGACTGGGCTCCCAGCAGGTCGTGCTGAATCTCGAAGGTGGTCTTGGTGTAGTAGTCCAGCCCCCGGACCAGGCGAGGCGCCTCGGTGATCGCCACCTCGAGATCGCGCAGGTGCGCCCGTACCGCCAGGTCGTGCTCACGGCACTCCTCGCACAGGTAGTCGCGCGTCACGGGGGCGGTCGCCGTCTGCGCGGCCACCTCGGGTCGCTTGTCGTCCAGCACGCGCAGCGGGTTGACGCGGATGCGGCGCCGGGTCTCCTCGTCGAGGTCCAGGCCCTCGAGGAACGCCACGAGTGCGCGACGGTAGTCGGGCCGGCAGCGCGCGCACCCCAGGGCGTTGTACAGCACCCGGAACTGCGTCAGCCCGAGCAGCGCGAAGGAGTCCACCGCCATGGCGATGATCTCGGCGTCCAGGGCCGGGTCGTCGGAGCCCAGTGCCTCCACGCCCACCTGCCAGAAGTGCCGGTAGCGCCCGGCCTGGGGGCGCTCGTAGCGGAAGTAGGCACCGGAGTACCAGACCTTCACGGGCTTCTGACCGTGCTCCATGCCTCCCTGGAGCACGGCTCGCAGCACCCCGGCGGTGCCCTCCGGGCGCAGCGTCAGCGACCGACCGCCCTTGTCTGCGAAGGTGTACATCTCCTTGGTGACCACGTCGGTGGACTCGCCCACCCCGCGCTCGAACACCGCGGTGTCCTCGAACGCCGGGGTCTCGACGTAGGCGTAGCCCGCCAGCTGTGCGGTGCGCGCGAATGTCTCCCGGACCGCGAGATGCGCCCTGGACTGGGGGGGAAGCAGGTCGTAGGAGCCCTTCGGGGCCGAGAACCGCTCTGGCGTACCCGCCGCACTCACCCTCGCCCACCCCCGGGGCTCCCCGCCCGCACCGCCGCCATGCGCAGGTACGGGTTGCGCGCCCGCTCCGCCTCGACCGTGGTCTCCGGGCCGTGCCCGGGCAGGACCACCGTCTCGTCCGGCAGCGGAAGAATGACCCGTGCCAGGGAGGCGAACATCGCATTCTCGTCGCCGCCGGGCAGATCCGTACGGCCGATCGAGCCCGCGAAGAGCAGGTCGCCGGACAGCAGCAGCGGCTGCTCCGGCTCGACGCCGTCGATCGCGGTCGGGGTGAACACCACCTGCCCGGGCGTGTGGCCCGGTGCGAAGTGCACCCGCACCCGCACCCCGGCCAGGTCCAGCTCCTCGTCCCCGCGCAGGGCGCGCACCTCGGAGGGCTCGGTGAACTCCGTGAGACCGAACAGGTTGGCTCCCCGGGGGGCGCCGATCCCGGCCCACGGGTCGGTGAGCTGATGGCGGTCCAAGGGGTGGATGTAGGCGGGTATGTCGTAGCCGTCGCAGACCGGCACCACCGCGAAGGTGTGGTCGAAGTGCCCGTGCGTGAGCAGGACCGCCACGGGCTTCAGGCGGTGCTCGGAGACCACCTCGGGCAGGCGCCTCTCAGCCGCGATGCCCGGGTCGATGATCACGCACTCGGACCCCGGTCCCGGTGCCACCACGTAGCAGTTCGTCCCCGGGGGTCCGGCGGGGAACCCTGTGACCAGCACGTCGACCTCCTCGCCTGCCTGGTAAAAGCCTGGTACAAGCCTGGTACAAGCCGGGTACAGGTCCGGTGGACCTGCGGCTGTGTCAGGGTACCGACCTCACCCGTACAGACGTTGCGCTCACGGGCCCGTGATGGGCCGTGATAGGCCGCCCAGGAGGCTCGATGCGGCCTAGACTCGCTTGCCGTGACGTCCAAGAGCCGCCAGCGGGAGCTCGCTCGACAGAAGGCCCGACGCCAGGCACAACGCCGCGAGGAGCAGCGCCGCCGGCGACAGCGGCTGGCCGTCGGCGGCGCGATCGCGGCGGCGGTCCTCATAGGTACCGGGATCCTCGTCGCGCTGGCACCATGGGAGTCCGACTCGACCGACTCGAGCGGGGCACAGGCCAGCGACACCGACACCGAGTCCGGCGAGTCCGGCGAGGTCCAGCCGGTCTCGTGCAGCTACCCGCCGTCGCAGGTCCCGGCCGCGCGCGAGGTGGGATTCCCCCCGGAGTCCGACGTTCCCGCGACCGGGACGGAGCAGGTGATCCTGGACCTGGGCCAGGGCCCGGTCACGATCCTGCTGGACCGCACGCAGGCACCCTGCACCGTGAACAGCTTCGTCTACCTCGCCGAGGCGGGCTACTTCGACGACACCGTCTGCCATCGTCTCACCACCGGCGAGGACCTGTCCGTCCTGCAGTGCGGGGACCCGACGGGCACCGGGAGCGGCGGCCCGGGCTTCACCTTCGCGGACGAGACCAGCCCGGACATGAGGTACACCGCGGGAACCGTCGCGATGGCCAACTCCGGCCCCGACACCAACGGCAGCCAGTTCTTCCTGGTCTACGCCGACAGCGTGCTGCCTCCCAGCTACACGACGTTCGGCCTGGTGAGCGAGGGCCTGGACGTACTGACGGGCATCGGGGCGGCAGGCACCGCGGACGGCTCCGAGGACGGGGCGCCGAAGGAGGAGGTACGGATCTCCTCGGTGGTCGCCGAGCCGGTGCCGGAGCAGTAGCGCTGCGGACAGCGGCACGAGCCGGCAGCCGAGGCGAGCCGGCGGCGGGTCAGCCGGCGGCGGTTCAGCCGATCGAGTAGAACTTGCCGCCCCGGGCCCCGACGTACATGCGACCCTCCCAGACGGCCGGTGTGCTCTCGATGCAGCCGTCGAGCTGCACCTGCCAGATCTCCTTGGGCTCCAGGGAGGTGTCCGAGAGGTCGAAGCCGTGCAGCACCCCGCGGCAGTCTCCCTGAACGAGCACGCCGTCAACGACGACCGGTGAGGACCACAGCGGCTCGGCGAGCCGCTTGCTCCACCGGATGGTCCCGTCGGCACGGTCAATGCCGAGCAGCCGCCCGTCGTCGGTGGGCGCCAGCACGAGGTCCTGGTAGATCGCGGGCGTGGCCCAGACCCCGTCCTCGACGTACTGGCGCACCGGCACGCTCCACACCAGCGGGTCGTCGGGTTTGCTCGGGTCCAGCTTGATGAGCTGTCCCACCTCGTGGCTGCGCGGGGTCTGACGCTTGTACTCCACGCCCTTGTAGATGAACCCGTCCTCGTCGATGACGGGCGAGGGGTCGCCGTCGTCGCCGGTCCAGAAGCGGAATACCCGTTCGGGCTCACCGCCTCCCGGAACAGCCGCGAGGTCCCATCCCTGGACGAGGCCACCCCCGTTGTCGAAGTAGACCACCGAGCCGGACATCGCCACGGAGTCCTCGATCGAGACCATCGTCGGGAAGATGAAACCGTCAAGGTCCGCCAGCAGCTTCTCGTCCCAGCCGGGCAGGTCGACCACGACCTCCGGGTCGACCGTGACCTTGCCGTCGGCAGCGTAGGAGCGGTTCAGCTTGACGACGTACCAGCGCCCGTTCTCGCCGCCCGTCACCAGGTAGTCGCCCACGATCAGCGGCGAGGGATCCCAGTCGTCGTTCCACAGCAGCTCCGGCGAGTCGTAGGACCACAGCCTCCACAGGGCGGTCGGCTCGTCTCGGTCCAGCGCCACCACGTGCAAGTAGTTGTCACGCGAGCCGGTGTAGAGCAGCGGGTAGCCGTCCGGGTCGACCGTCACGGACCCCTTGATGAGGTCCCGGGTCCGGTACGGGTCGAGCACCTGCTCTCCGGTCTCCGCGTCCAGGAAGTGCACCTGCTGGTCGTAGGTCCCGACCGCGACCCAGGTCCGCCCGTCGCGCTCGAAGACCGCCGGCTGGCCCGTCCACCCGGTGCCGCACCACTTGCGGATCCCACCGTGCTGGGCCTGCTCCACGACGGAGATCGAGCACAGGCCGCCCTCCTCGGGGTAGCTCCAGAGCACCCGCGGGTGGTCAGCGATCGGTCCGGTCCCGTAGTAGGAGCGGGTGGGGTTGCCACGGAAGGTCAGGACGCCGGGAACGACGTCTCCGTACGGCTGGCCCGAGCTGGCCGGATCCACGTACAGCGGCCCGTCTCCGGACTCGGCCGACTCGGCCGGCTCTGCCGGCTCTGCCGGCTCGTCAGCGGCCTGCGCCACCGTCGCCGCCACGGCGATGGATGCGGCCGCCAGGACCGCGGCGACCGTCGATCCGCGGCGCCGCCAGTCACGCCCCGCAGCACGCATGACAGCCAACCTAGCCCGTCGTCAACCGCTGGAGTTCACGCGGTACACGTCGAACACGCCGTCCAGCTGGCGGATCGCCCGCAGGATGTGGCCGAGATGCCGCGGCTCGCCGAGCTCCAGCACGAACTGCGACTTGGCAACGCGGTCCCGGGTCGTGGTGATGGTCGCCGAGCAGATGTTGACGCGCTCGTCCGAGAGGACCCTGGCGACGTCGGAGAGCAGCCGCGGCCGGTCCAGGGCCTCGACCGTGATCGCCACCATGAACTGGGAGTCGGAGGTGGGTGCCCACTCCACGTCGACGAGGCGCTCGGGCTGCTCCAGCAGCTCGGTGGCATTGGTGCAGTTGCGTCGGTGGACCGAAACCCCGCCCCCGCGGGTGACGAACCCGATGATCTCGTCACCGGGGACCGGAGTGCAGCATCGCGCCAGCTTCACCCATATGTCGGTGACACCCTTGACAACCACGCCGGGGTTGCGGGCGGTCGGCCGCGTCCGGGAGGTGGGCGTCGCGACTGCGGCTTCCGCGACGTCCTCCACCGACCCCTCGGTGCCGCCGAGACGGTTCACCAGGCGCTGCACGATGGCGTCCGCGGACACGTGGCGCTCTCCGACCGCCGCGTAGAGCGCTGTCACGTCCTTGTACCGGAGGTCGGAGGCCACCGCGGCGAGCGCGTCGCCGCCCAGCATGCGCTGCAGTGGCAGTCCCCGCTTGTGCATCGACCTGGTGATGGCGTCCTTGCCGTGCTCGACCGCTTCCTCGCGGCGCTCGCGTGCGAACCACTGGCGGATCTTCGTCCGGGCCCGCGGCGTTCGGACGAACTCCAGCCAGTCCTGGGAGGGTCCGGCCTCCTCCGACTTGGAGGTGAAGACCTCGACGACGTCGCCGTTGCTGAGCTCGCTCTCCAAGGCGACCAGCCGGCCGTTGACGCGTGCTCCGATACAGCGGTGCCCGACCTCGGTGTGCACGGCATAGGCGAAGTCGACCGGGCAGGATCCCGCCTGCAGCGCGATCACGTCTCCCTTGGGTGTGAAGACGTAGACCTCGGAGCCCTGCAGGTCGTAGCGCAGCGACTCCATGAAGTCGGCCGGGTCACTTGCCTCTCGCTGCCATTCCAGCAGCTGGCGCAGCCATGCCATGTCGTCGGTCTGCACATGGGTGTCCGCGCGGCCGCCGTTCTTGGTCTCCTTGTACTTCCAGTGCGCCGCGATCCCGTACTCCGCCGACTGGTGCATCGACATGGTGCGGATCTGGAACTCGACGGGCTTGCCCTCGGGCCCGATGACGCTGGTGTGCAGCGACTGGTACATGTTGAACTTGGGCATCGCCACGTAGTCCTTGAACCGACCGGGCAGTGGCTGCCAGTGCGAGTGCACCACCCCGAGGGCCGCGTAGCAGTCCCGCAGGTTGTCCACCAGGATCCGCACCCCGACCAGGTCGTAGATCGAGTCGAAGTCCAGGCCCCGCACGATCATCTTCTGGTAGATCGAGTAGTAGTGCTTCGGCCGACCGGTCACGGTGGCCTGGATGCGGGCGGCGCGCAGGTCGGCGGAGACCTCCTGAATCAGCTCGCGCAGGTACACGTCACGCAGCGGCGCGCGCTCGGCCACCAGCCGCACGATCTCCTGATACCGGCGCGGGTACAGGGTGGCGAACGCCAGATCCTCCAGCTCCCACTTCACGGTGTTCATGCCCAGCCGGTGCGCGAGCGGTGCCAGGACCTCGAGCGTCTCGCGCGCCTTCTTCTCCTGCTTCTCGGGGGGCAGGTAGCGCAGCGTCCGCATGTTGTGCAGCCGGTCCGCCAGCTTGATCACCAGCACCCGGGGGTCGCGAGCCATCGCGATCACCATCTTGCGGATGGTCTCCGCCTGGGCGCGGTCCCCCACTGCCACCCTGTCCAGCTTCGTGACGCCGTCGACCAGGCTGGCCACGTCGTCGCCGAACTCCTCGCGGAGCTGGTCGAGCGTGAAGTCGGTGTCCTCCACGGTGTCGTGCAGCAGTGCCGCGGTGAGGGTGGTGGTGTCCATGCCAAGTTCCGCGAGGATCGCCGCGACCGCCACCGGGTGGGTGATGTACGGCTCGCCGCTGCGCCGCTGCTGGCCGCGATGGGCGAGCTCAGCGACCTCAAAGCCGTGCTGCAGGACGCGGATGTCCGCCCGGGGGTGGTTGGCCTTGTGCGCGGCGACCACCGGTTCGAGCATCGCTGCGGTCTGGGTACGGGACGGTGCGAACCGCGCCAGCCGCGCGCGCATCCCGCGAGTGGTCGCAGCCGGTGAGTCGGCCGCCAGCGCGGGCGGCGCACCCGGGACTGGCCTGACCACGGGCGTGTCTGTCACCGGCGACCGGGAACCGTCCGACGTCCCGGGACCCTGAATGGATGTGCCGTCAGCCACTGTGCTCCCGCGGGTAGCCGGAAGTGATCATCCCGGCTGTGGAGTCAGTGTACGACCGTCAGACCACCACCAGCGCGTTGATATCCCGTGGGGCTATCCGCTCCCTGCCATGCAGGAACGACAGCTCGAGCACCACCGAGATCCCCGCAACGACAGCCCCGGCCCGCTCCACCAGTGACACGGCTGCGCCCAGCGTCCCGCCCGTCGCCAGGACGTCATCGATCACGAGGGCTCGCATTCCCGGCTGGAAGGCGTCCGTATGCACCTCCAGCGTCGCCTCTCCGTACTCCAGGTCGTATGTGGCAGCGTGGACTTCCCGCGGCAGCTTGCCCGCCTTGCGCAGCGGGACTATCCCCACTCCCGCGGCGTAGGCGACAGCAGCACCGAGAACGAATCCGCGCGCCTCGACGCCCGCAACCACGTCGAAGGCCTCCGGCCCCCCATGGTGCGCCACAATCGCGTCGGTCACCGCTCGCAGTGCGGGTCCGTCGGCGAGCACCGGGGTGAGGTCCTTGAAGACCACGCCGGGCTGCGGGAAGTCGGCAACGTCCCGGAGCAGGTTGTTGACCTGGGCGGCAGCCTCATCGGCGATCGACACTGGGGCCTCCTCTGCGGCGGTGGTTGCTGGCTGTGGTTGCTGGCTGTGGTTGCTGGCTGTGGTTGCTGGGGCCCGCTGCTGCGTGCGGCTACCGACGCTTGCCGTCCGGACCGTACCGCTGCGGGCGTACGCCCGGCTTCGGCTTGCTCACCGCGGGGGGCGAGCCGCCGGAGTCCTCGGGACGGGACGAGTCCGGCTCGGTGGCCGCTCGCGACGGGTGCTGGTCGCCTTCGGTGCTGCCTTCGCCGGACGCAGCACTCGGCTCGCCGTCCGCCACGGACCCACTCGGTTCAAGCTCTTCCTCCACCGCCCCGCCCTGCTCGAGCTCGCGTGCGCCGGCAGGCACCGGGACTCGCTCGTCACCGGTGTCCTGGGACGCCGACTGACCGGCGGAGGCCCGCTTGGCCGCCACCCTGCGTTCCAGCGCCCGGTACTCGGGCTGGCGGTTCTTCAGGTCCACCAGCACCGGCGTGGCGATGAAGATGGAGGAGTACGTTCCCGCCGCGATCCCCACGAACAGCACCAGGGCCAGGTCCTTGAGGGTGCCCGCCCCGAGCAGCCCGGCACCGACGAACAGCAGGCCGGCCACGGGCAGCAGCGCGATGATCGAGGTGTTGATGGACCGCATCAGGACCTGGTTCACGGCATCGTTCGCCCGGTCCGCGTAGGTCCACCGAGACCCTCCGAGGATGCCCTTGACGTTCTCGTCGACCTTGTCGAAGACAACGACCGTGTCGTAGAGCGAGTACCCGAGGATCGTCAGCAGTCCGATCGCCGTCGCCGGTGTGACCTCGAAGCCGACCAGGGAGTAGACGCCCGCCGAGATCAGCAGGTCGTGCAGCAGGGCAACGATGCCCGCCACCGCCATCCGGAACTCGAACCGGAAGGCGATGTAGATGCACACCGCGATAAGGAAGGCGATCAGCCCCTGCAGTGCCTTCGTCGTCGCCTGATCGCCCCAGGACGCCGACACCGAGGCGTCGCTGATCTCGGCTGCGTCGACACCGAGCTCGTCCGCGAGGGCGGTCTTGGCCTGCTGCACCTCGACCTGGGTGAGCTCCTCGGTGCGAAGCAGGTAGCCGACACCGATCTCCTGCTCAGAGACCACGACGACGCCCGTGCTTGCGACCGCGTCGGAGGCATCCGACAGCGATGTTCCCGCGGGCGCCGGAGTCTGGATCTCGGTTCCACCCGCGAACTCGATGCCGAGGTTGAAGCCCTTGAAGATCATGCTCGCCAGGCAGAGCGCGACCACGACCGCGGAGATGGCGTACCAGCGCTTGCGTCTGCCCACAAAGTCGTAGCGGGTCTCGCCGCGCGCCATCCGTCCGAAGACCGACATGTCAGGCCCCCTTCCCCGCGCCGACCGCGCTGCGCGGGCGGCTGCCCGGGCGCGGTTTGTTGGGCTCGACGGCCGGAGGTGGCAGCCCGGATGCCCGGGACGTGCGCACCACCTTGCGTCGTGAGAACCAGGTGACGAGCGGGTAGGTGAAGATGAACACGATCAGCAGGTCGACCAGCGTCGAGAGGCCGAGCGTGAAGGCGAAGCCACGCACCGCACCGATCGAGAGGACGTACAGGATCACCGCGGCGATCAGCGAGACGATGTCGGCGGTCACGATCGTGCGTCGCGCTCGTCCCCAGGCCCGCGGTACGGCACTGCGCATCGTGCGGCCGGAGCGCATCTCGTCCTT
The DNA here is from genome assembly GCA_963752715.1 of uncultured Actinomycetota bacterium. GTDB lineage: Bacteria > Actinomycetota > Actinomycetes > Mycobacteriales > CAVVZQ01 > CAVVZQ01. The sequence goes on from CAVVZQ010000002.1 coordinate 300,371, forward strand.
GATGCGCTCGAAGTACACGACGAAGGAGTCTGCGGTGATGCCGATCGCCACGATGAGTCCCGCCACACCGGCAAGGGTCAGGGTGAACCCGATCGAGCGGCCCAGGAGGACAAGGACCGGGTAGATGATCGCCGCTGCGACGAACAGGCTCGCGATGACGACGATGCCCAGCAGGCGGTAGTAGAACAGGCAGTAGATGAACACGAGCACCAGGCCGATGGCACCGGCGACCAGTCCTGCTTGGAGCGCCTCGAGTCCCAGCGTCGCCGAGACCGTAGTGGCCTGGGAGATGTCGAAGGACAGCGGCAGGGAGCCGTAGTTCAGGGCGGCGGCAAGCGCCTTCGCCTCCTCCTCGGTGAAGCTGCCGGTGATCTGCGCGTCCCCCGGAATGACGTCCTGGATGACCGGCGCGGACAGCACGATGCCGTCGAGCACGATCGCGACCTGTTCTCCGACGGTCTCCTCGGTCAGCGTGGTCCACTTATCCTGGCCGTCCGAGGTGAAGCTCAGGTTGACCTGCCAGCCGCCGACCTGATCCGTCGTGGCCTGGGCGCCGGAGACGTCGGTTCCCTGGACCTCCACGGGTCCGAGCAGGTACTTGACGCTGGTAGCGCCGCCCCCCTGGCAGGACACCACCTCGGACTCCGGCGGTGCGTCCCGCGCGATGTCGGCCGCCGCCCGTACCCCCTCCTCAGTGGTGCAGTCAGCCGCGAACAGCTGAGTGGCGGGGTCCGAAGGGTTTGCGTCGGGGGACAGGTCGGGGCTGGGCCCGGGATCAGGGGCGGTCTGGTTGACACGACGGAACTGCAGCTCCGCAGTCACACCGACAGCCTTGACCGTGTCGGTGTCCTCCCCTGGCGCCTCGATGAGGATGTTGCGGTCGCCCTCGATCGTGACCGCGGCCTCAGCCACACCGAGGCCGTTGACCCGCTGCTCGATGATCCGGCGGGCCTCCTCCAGCTGGTCGGCGTCGATCGGCTCGTCATCGGCCGCCTGCGGGGTGAGCACGACCCTGGTGCCGCCCTGCAGGTCGAGGCCGAGCCGAGGCGCATTGGAGCCCGGCAGCAGGAATACCAGCGAGTACAGGACTACCAGCAGCAGTGATGTGACCGCGAAGTACGGGCCGACGCGTACGCGAGTCGACGATGTGGGCATGGGGGCCTTTCAGGTTGCTCTGCTACCCGGCGGCGGGCCCGGACGGCCCACGGTTCTCCTGCTCGAGCGAGGGGGCTTCGCCGTAGGTATCCGCCTCCGACGTGAGCCCCTCGTCGCTCGCAGTGATCACTTTGCCGATCGCCGCACGCACGTAGCGGTTGGTCACGCCCGGCGCGACCTCAAGTGTCACGGTTTCGTCGTCGAAGGAGTCCACCGTGCCGATCAGCCCGGCGGTCGTCATCACCTCGACCCCTGGGGCAAGCTTCTCCTGCACCTCGAGCGCCTGCTGCTTGCGCGAGCGGCTCTGGCGGCTCATGACGAACCAGAGGAACACCAGCATCAGGATGAGCGGAAGGAAGATGATGAGGCCGGCTCCGCCTCCACCGCTGGACTCGGCCGCAAGAACTATCGGGGTGTGCACGTCTTCGCTGCCTCACTCGTCGACTGACTGGGACTCTCGTGAAGTTCGGCCGTCGGCCTCATCTTCGGTGACCTCTTCGAACAGGGTAGGCGCGATCAGACTTTCCGGCGGCGTCTCGCCCAGGTGTTCGAACCCGGCCGGCGTCGCGACTCGGCCACGCGGGGTACGGGAGATGAAGCCGCAGCGCACCAAGAAGGGCTCGACAACCTCGGCGATCGTGTCGGGTTCCTCTCCCACGGCAAGGGCGAGCGTGGAAACCCCGACCGGGAGTCCGGCGAAGCGCACGACCAGCGCCTCAAGAACGTCGCGGTCCAGCCGGTCGAGCCCCTGTGGGTCGATGTCGTAGATCTTCAGGGCCTGCTCGGCCACGGGTCGGTCGACCTGGGCGTGACCGTGTACCTCGGCGAAGTCACGTACCCGGCGCAGCAGGCGGTTCGCGACACGCGGGGTACCGCGGGACCGGCCCGCGATCTCCGCAGCGCCTTCGGGGTGCAGGTCCACACCCATGATGTGAGCGCTGCGGTGCAAGATGTGCGCCAGCTCGGCCGAATCGTAGTAGTCCATGTGGGCGACGAAGCCGAACCTGTCCCGCAGCGGACCGGTGAGCAGGCCGGACCGAGTCGTTGCGCCCACCAGGGTGAACGGGGCCAGCGCGAGAGGCACCGCAGTGGCGCCGGGGCCTTTGCCCACCACGACGTCCACCCGGAAGTCCTCCATGGCGAGGTAGAGCATCTCCTCGGCAGGCCGTGGCAGGCGGTGGATCTCGTCGATGAATAGGACATCGCCCTCCGCAAGGGCGGTCAGCACGGCGGCCAGGTCGCCCGGGCGCTCCAGGGCAGGACCGCTGGTCATCCGCAGCGCGGCGGCCATCTCCGTCGCGACGATCATGGCCAGGCTGGTCTTGCCCAGTCCGGGGGGGCCCGAGAGCAGGAGATGCTCCGATGGCACGCCGCGGCGTCGCGCCCCCTCGAGGATCAGGTGCAGCTGGTAGCGCACCCGGGTCTGACCGGTGAAATCCTCCAGCGAAACGGGCCGCAGAGCGGTGTCCACCTCCCGGTCCCCCGGCAGGTTCCGGGCCGTCGTCACGCCGGACTCGTGGGCAGCTGCGACCGGACCTGCGTCGTTGGTCGTCGCAGCTCGGCCGCGGTCCGCCTGCGCGGCTGGGATGTCGGTGCGCGGCGACCCCGTCACGCCCGCTGCCCCAGCATCGTCAGTGCCCGCCGGATCAGGTGGGCGAGAGCCGCCGTGTCCGGCGAGTCGCCGCCGGTCCGGCTCGCTCCCCCGGAAACCTCCGCGACCTCGGCGTCGCGTTCCTCGTCCACCAGCTTGTGCAGGGCAGGGCGCGCGTCGCGCTCACTCCAGCCGAGCCCGACGAGCGCGTCCAAGACCTGCTGCTCCCACCAGGGGCCGCTGCCATCCGGCAGCGGCCCCTCCGAGTCCGCCCCCCTCGGCGCCGGTAGCTGCGCGGGCGGCTCGACGCGGTCCTTCAGCTCCAGCACCAGCCGCTGTGCGCCCTTGCGTCCGATACCCGGGACCTGGGTCAGGGTGGCCAGGTCCCCATGTGCCAAAGCCGCGCGGAGCTCGTCCGGGGTCAGCGTGGCGAGCGTCGCCTGAGCGAGCCGGGGGCCCACCCCGCTGGCGCCCTGCAGCACCTCGAACAGCGAGCGCTCCTCCTCGGAGGCGAACCCGTACAGCGTCAGCGAGTCCTCCCGCACGACCAGGCTGGTGCTCACGTGTGTCCGTTCTCCCTGCGTGAGACCTGCGAGCGTGCGCGGGCTGCACAGCACCTGCAAGCCCACCCCGCCGACCTCAAGAACGGCCGAGTCAGGTGTGACCGACAGGACGACCCCCGTGACCGACGTGATCATGAAGGAGACCACCTCCGCATCGACGCTGCTGACGTGCCAGACACCGACCCTGCGTCCGGTCGGGATGCTGTGCCCGGTCGGGATGCTGTACCCGGTACTGCGCCCGCCCCTGATGCGATTGCTGCGCTGGCGGCTGCCGCGCGGAGCCTCTCCCCCGGCCCCCGCCAGGCTTCGCAGATCGCGAGCGCGAGCGCATCGGAGGCGTCCGCGGGCGTCGGTCGCTCGTCCAGGCGCAGGATCCGAGTCACCATGGCGGCGACCTGCGACTTGTCCGCCCGACCGTTGCCCGTCACAGCTGCCTTGACCTCGCTGGGCGTCCGGAACGTCACCGGAATGCCCCGGCGGGCCGCGGCGCAGACGCTCACGGCGCCCGCCTGTGCGGTGCCCATCACAGTGCGGCGGTTGTGCTGGCTGAACACCGCCTCTACGGCCACGGCGTCGGGCGCATACCGCTCGAGCAGCAGCTCCAGACCCTGCTCCAAGGCCAGCAGACGATAAGCGATATCGGCCTCGCTGGCGGTGCGAACGACCTCGACGCCGGCCAGCGAGAGAGGGCGACCCAGTTCCCCGTCAACAACGCCCACGCCGCACCGGGTCAGACCCGGATCCACCCCGAGCACCCGCACCCGCTCACCGCCTCGACCTGCCTCCGAACACCTGTTCGACCCAACTTAGCCGACGGCAGCGACAGGACGGATGAGACACGCGGCACCGGCAGGCAGGGGAGCGCTAGACCCGAACTAGATCCGGGCCATCACCTCGTCACTGATGTCGAAGTTGGCCCACACGTTCTGCACGTCGTCACACTCGTCGAGGGCGTCCACGAGTCGCAGCACCTTGCGGGCCCCCTCCTCGTCCAGCGACACCGTGACACTCGGCAGCCACGACACCTCCGCGGACTCGTACTCCAGTCCGGCGTCGCTGGCAGCCGTCCGCACCGCCACCAGGTCGGATGCCTCGCTGACGACCTCGAAGGCCTCTCCCACGTCGTTGACCTCCTCGGCACCGGCGTCGAGGACCGCGAGAAGCACGTCGTCCTCGGTCACGTCCGCGCCCTTGGAGACCAGCACCACTCCCTTGCGGTTGAACAGGTACGACACCGAGCCGGGATCGCCCATCGAGCCGCCATTGCGGGTGACCGCGAGACGGACCTCGCTCGCCGCGCGGTTGCGGTTGTCCGTGAGGCACTCCACCAGCAGGGCGACGCCACCGGGCGCGTACCCCTCGTAGGTGATCGCCTCCCAGGTCGCCGCGGCGGCATCGGCGCCGCTGGCACGCTTGATCGCCCGGTCGATGTTGTCGTTGGGCACCGAGTTCTTCTTGGCCTTCACGACCGCGTCGTACAGGGTGGGGTTGGCGTCCGGGTCGGGTCCGCCGGTACGGGCAGCGACCTCGACGTTCTTGATCAGGCGCGCGAAGAGCTTGCCTCGCGCGGCGTCGTTCGCCGCCTTCTTGCGCTTGGTCGTGGCCCACTTGGAGTGACCGCTCATGACGCCCCTTCCGCACCCCGTGCCCCGCCGGACGCGTCGGGCGCGCTGTCGATGATCTCCAGAAACAACCTGTGCAGACGCGTGTCCCCGGTCAGCTCGGGGTGGAAAGCCGTGGCGAGCAGGCGGTCCTGACGTACCGCCACCACCCGCCCGGCGTACGGTCCGGGCGGCTGACCGGTCATCCGCCCGTGCACCTGATCCCCCAGCGTGGCCAGGGTCGTCGCCTTCGGACCCACGTGCTCCACCCACGGAGCCCTGATGAACACAGCATGTACCGGGCCGTCGGCGACGCCCGTCACCCGTACCGGGCCTTCGAAGGAGTCCACCTGGCGGCCGAAGGCGTTGCGACGCACCACGACGTCCATACCGCCCACGAGAGGCTGGCCGGGGATTCCGTCCACGACCGTGTCGGCCAACAGCACCATTCCCGCACAGGACCCGAACGTCGGCAGTCCGGCCCGGACCGCGTCCCTGAGCGGGTCGAGCAGTCCGAACTCCCGCAGCAGCAGCCCCATCGTGGTGGACTCTCCGCCGGGCAGCACGATCCCGTCGAGCCCCTCGAGGTCCCGCGGGCGCCGAACCCGTCGGCACAGCGCCCCGACGGACTGCAGCGCCGCCTCGTGCTCCCGGACGTCACCCTGCAGCGCCAGGATGCCTACCAGAGGTTTCGCCGACACTGACGGAACCGTCACCACCCGCGGGAGGCGTAGCGCTCGGCCTCGGGCAACGCGGCCACGTTGATCCCGACCATGGCCTCACCCAGACCGCGGGACACCTTGGCGACCACGTCCGGGTCGTCGAAGAACGTCGTTGCCTTCACGATCGCCGCCGCGCGCTTCGCCGGGTCGCCGGACTTGAAGATGCCCGACCCGACGAAGACGCCGTCGGCCCCGAGCTGCATCATCATGGCGGCGTCGGCGGGGGTGGCGACCCCGCCGGCCGTGAAGAGGACCACGGGCAGCCGGCCGCTGTCGGCCACCTCGGCCACCAGCTCGTAGGGGGCCTGCAGGTCCTTGGCCGCGGAGAACAGCTCCGTACGGTCGAGCCCGGCCAGTCGGCGGAGCTCACCGGTGATGGCGCGCATGTGCCGGGTGGCCTCGACGACGTTGCCGGTCCCTGCCTCGCCCTTCGACCGGATCATGGCCGCACCCTCGGCGATCCGTCGCAGCGCCTCGCCGAGGTTCGTGGCGCCACAGACGAACGGCACCGTGAACGCCCACTTGTCGATGTGGTGGCTCTCGTCGGCCGGGGTGAGCACCTCCGACTCGTCCACGTAGTCCACCCCGATGGCCTGCAGCACCTGGGCCTCGACCATGTGACCGATGCGAGCCTTGGCCATCACCGGGATCGAGACCGCGGCGATGATGCTGTCGATCATGTCCGGGTCGCTCATGCGGGCGACCCCGCCCTGAGCCCGGATGTCGGCCGGCACCCGCTCCAGCGCCATCACCGCCACGGCGCCGGCATCCTCGGCGATCTTTGCCTGCTCGGCGGTGACCACGTCCATGATCACTCCGCCCTTGAGCATCTCGGCCATGCCACGCTTGACGCGCGCGGTGCCGACTTGGTGCGGCGATGACGTTCTAGGGCCGGTCACGGCGAATCCTCCGGGCCGCTCGACAGCGGGGGCTACCGCCATGGTACGGCCGGGTGCGACCGTCGGTCGCGCTCTGCTCCCCCGCGCTGGGGTCCGGCTACCCGGCCTCCTCACCGGGCGCGGCTGCAACGGCCGCGCCAAGCCGCGTCACGAGGCGTTGATCGGGTTGCCCTTCGGTGCCAGCAGCACCCAGACGCCGCCCGGGGCCAGCGGCACGTCGCGGCCGTCCGCGGTGCGGTACTCGGTCGGGGAGCCCTCGTCCTTGCGCTCCCAGGTCGCCGTGAGGGACTCGCCGTTGCGGAAGATCACCGCGTCTCCTGACCCGACGGTGCTGGTGTACGGGGTCGAGGCGCCGGTCACGTCCACGTACTGGGACTCCTCGATATCGCTGTACTGGACGATGACGTTCTTCGCGAAGATGTCGCCCCCGCCGGCGTCCTTCATCGGGTTGTTCTGCATCCACCACATCCAGGCCTCCTCCTGGCTGTCCCAGGTGAACCCGGTGCTCTGCTTGCCGAAGGAGACCTGCCAGTTCTCGGCGGGGGTGGCGGCGTCCCACACGGCTCCCTCATCGTTCTCCGCCGCGTCGCCCCCGTCGCCCCCGTCGCCCCCGGCATCATCGGTGTCCCAGACGAACCCGACGTCCTTGACACCTGCCGCGTCGGGGAACGTGTCGGCGATCATCGCCACGTCCGCGGAAGTCTGGTACGGACGCACCCGGCCGGGCACCGAGCCGAACAGCTCAGGGCTCTGGTCCTCGCTCACCGCAGCGAACGGCGAGTCGTCGATCGCCTGCTGCACCCCGTCGTTGGCGCCCGAGTAGGTCAGGATCACGTCTCCGTACTGTCCCAGCAGGTCGAGGTCGCTCTCCCGGGCACTGCGCACCGGGTACACCTCGCTGGGGCGCTCGGACGCGTAGACCGCCATGAGCCGGGTGACCTGGCCCTCCACCTGCTCGATGTAGACGACGTCAGCGGCGTTGAGGCCCTGCTGCGGCCAGCCGCCGGGCGTGTTGTCGATCTTGACTGCCTGGACGGGCCCGGTGACCTCACCGGTCAGCCCGGTCAGCGGATTGACCGGTTCAGCCGGCTCGTCGGAGCATGCCGACAGCACCAGCGCAAGACTTGCCAGGCCCGCCCCGACGAGCGCCGCACGAAGCTTCATGACTGCGCACTCTAGGCCGCGACCACGCGTGAGCAGGGCAGGCGCGCCCGTCAGAGCACCCGGTCGTCGATCTCGAAGTACTCGGGCAGCTCCCGGCGCCCGGCCAGCCGCAGGTAGCGGGGCACCGGCTTGAGCCGAAGCGTCCGGGCGTCGCGCACCGCGTCGTTGTAGAACTGCCGGGCCATCCGGACCCGGCCGTTGCAGGTACGGAGCTCGTCCAGCCAGGGGTCCGAGGGGTCCATCGGGATCGCTGCGATGGCCCGGCTGAGCCGGTTCTCGGCCACTTCACGCTCCGGGTCGTCGGGTCCGGACTCGAGCGCGCTGGCAGCCGCGTCGTCCACCTCCTCGGCGACGTCGTCGGTGAGTACGTCGGTGAGGGTGGCGAGGCGCTCCGCGGCAGCGGCCCGGCGCACCAGTGCGGCGTCCAGCGCCGCCCCGGCAGCGTCGCAGCGGGCATGGAGCCGGTCCACCCGTCCCGCAATCCAGGTCAGGTAGGCCGAGACGACCGAGACGACCAGGACGACCACGAGGACGGTCGTCACGGCGCCCTCGTCCCGCCGACAGCAACAGGCGTGGCGCCGAGGACAGTCTCGTAGACAGCGACCACCTGGGCAGCGACGTTGCGCCAGTCGTACTGCAGAACCCACTGCCCGGCTTGTTCGGCCATCTCCCGGGCACGCTGCGGATCGTCCAGCGTCCGACGGAGCGCATTCGCGAGGTCGGTGGCGTCCTCGTTGCGGAACAGCACACCGGCCCGGCCGTCATCCAGCACGCGGCGGAACGAGTCCAGGTCACTGGCCACCACCGGAGCCCGGGCGGACATCGCCTCGGTCAGGATGATCCCGAAGCTCTCCCCGCCGGTGTTCGGAGCGCAGTACACCACGACCGACCGCAGCAGCTCTGCCTTCTCCTGCTCCGAGACCAGCCCCAGGAACTCCACCCGGTCCCGCAGGGCCTCCGGGATCGTCTTGCGGACCTCAGCGATGTTGCCCGGTCCCGCGACCACGAGGTGTGCCGCGGGGTCCAGGGGGCCGAGCGTGCGGAAGGCTTCGAGCAGCACAGGAAGACCCTTGCGCGGCTCGTCGATGCGTCCGAGGAACCCGATGGTGCCGGGCGTGGACCACTCCGCTCGCGGCTGTGCACCGGCGAACTGCGAGACCCGCACGCCGTTGGGGATCTCCACCGCTCCGTGCGAGAGATGCTCGACCTGGAAGCGGCGGGCGTAGGGCGACACGGCGATGCGGGCATGGATGCGCTCCATGATCGGAGCCAGCGCGCCGCGCGCCCGGTAGAGAACGGCGTTGCGGGTTCCGAAGGTGTGGAAGGTGGCCACGACGGGGACGTCGGCGGCCAGCACGGCGTACATGGCCGGGCTCGGGAACTCCGGCTCGTGTACGTGGATGACGTCGAAACCGCCCTCGCGCAGCCACCGGCGTGTGATGCGTGCCGTCGAGGGGCCGAAGGCGACCCTGGCCACGGAGCCGTTCGAGGGCAGGGACACCGCCTTGCCGGCGTTGACAACGTACGGCTGCAGGTTTGACGCGTCCTCGGTAGGAGTCAGCACCGAGACGTCGTGTCCCATCTCGATCAGGGTCTCGGCCAGATCGCGCACGTGGGCCCCGACCCCGCCGGGGACGTCCCAGGCGTACGGGCAGACCATGCCGACACGCATCGCTCAGCTTCCCCCGAGCTCCGTCGCCGACTCGTCGGCCAGCTCCTCGATGAGCTCGCTGGCCTCAGTGGTCTCGGTCGTCTCAGTAGCCCTTGCCTGGGTGGCCGCCTCCGCCTCCGTGGCCTCGGCCGCCGAGCGTGCCCGCTCCTCGGCCACCCGGCGCGGGTCCAGGTCGTCCAGCCAGACGCGCTGCAGCATGTGCCAGTCCTGCGGGTTCTCCGCGATGAAGCCCTCGAAGGATCGTGCCACTTCCTGGGTCATCTGCTGGATCTTCTCCTCGCGGGTCCCGTCCGCGGGCACCTCGATCACCGTACGGGCCTGCAGGCCCCAGCCCTTGCGGGTGAAGGACAGTCCGGGCGGGAAGAGGATGGCCCCGGTGTCGATAGCCAGAGCTGCAGGGCCACCGGGCATGCGCGCTGTCGCCCCGAAGAACTCCACCTCAACGCCACGGCGGCTCAGGTCACGGTCTCCGAGCAGGCACACCGACCGACCGGACCTCAGCCGGTCGGCCAGCACCGGGAAGGGTGGCGCCTCTCCGCCCGTCAGCGGCAGCACCTCCATGCCCAGCCCCTCGCGGAACGCCACGAACTGCTGGAACAGCGACTCGGGCTCCAGGCGCTCGGCAACGGTGGTGAACGGCACTCCGGTGGCGATCAGCCATACCCCCGCGGCCTCCCAGTTGCCCGAGTGGCTCAGCGAGAAGATGATCGGCCGGCCGTCCGCGAGCAAGGACTCGAAGAAGTCCCAGCCCTCGAGGTCGGTGTCCCGCTTGATGCGGGCCGGGTCGTAGGTCTGCGGGCGGAACAGCTCGCGCCAGTAGCGCGCGTAGGACCGCATGCCGTCGCGGGTCAGTACGCCGAGGCGGGCCTGCGACATCTCCGGGCCCACCACCCGGCGCAGGTTGGACTCCAGGCGACGGACACCCTTGCCCTGGCGCCGCGTGGCGATGTCGGCCCCGCGCTTGAAGACCTCCTCCGCGATCGGCTCGGGCAGCGCCTTCACCGCGGTCCAGGCGGCCTGATACGCCCCCGACCGGCTCTCCAGCGCCACGGTGCTCGGCAGCGCGCTGAGCCACTCGGCCACGATCGTGACCGCCGAGCGAATCGAGTCGCGGCTCGTACCCACCATCGTCAGTCCTCCCCCGGCGCGGGCGCTGCCGCCGCGGGAGGCGGAGCGCTGTCGGCCTTGGCCTGCCCTCGTACGTGCAGCATGCGCTGAACCACGGTCAGGGACGTCCCGACGGCGAGGATCACCAGACCGACCAGCAGGGCGTAGGGCACCCCCAGGCCCTCGAGGAAGCACGCCAGCAGCACGATGATCAGGCGCTCGGCGCGTTCCATCAGGCCCACGTTGCATGTCATGCCCAGGCCTTCGGCACGCGCCTTCACGTACGAGACGACCTGTCCGGCCACCAGCGAGATCAGGGTGAGGACCACCAGCCCGGTCTCGTTCTCGGTCATCAGCCAGTAGGCCAGCGACGCGAAGATCGCGCCGTCCACGACGCGGTCCAGGGAAGAGTCGAGGAACGCGCCCCACCGGCCGGCGGTGCCCTGCATCCGCGCCAGAGCTCCGTCGAACAGGTCGGCGATGACCGATGCGGCGATCACCCAGGGGCCGATCACCAGCGAGCCACGCCCCAGGAAGTAGATGGCACCCGCGGTGGCGATGGCCGCGCCCACCAGGGTGATCATGTCGGGCGTCACGCCCAGCCGGGCCAGTCCCCGTACCGCCGGGTTGATCACATGCGTGACGACCGGACGTGCGATCGAGTTGAGCATCTCTCCTCGCCTGATCGGGTGTACCGCGGACGGCCCGCCGGGGACCGTGGTGATCACCGTAGTCTGCTGGGCCGACACGGCTCGCGCGGCACACCCGGATTGCGGCGCTCACCGTGGCCAAGGGCAGCGAGCCGGTCTGACAACCGACCGATTGCGAATATGCTGCGCACATCCGCAGGACGCACGAGGGGACGGAGACCACGTGGCCAGCAAGGGATCGGAGAAAGTCGTACCGGCACCCACCATCGAGGACCCCGCACTGATCCGCAACGTGGTCCTGGTGGGTCACTCGGGGGCGGGCAAGACGACGCTCGCCGAGGCGCTCCTCGCGGCCACCGGAACCGTCCCTCGCGCGGGCTCAGTCGCCGATGGCACGACCGTCACCGACTTCGAGCCGACGGAGCACCGTCAGCAGCGGTCCGTGGCTCTCTCCGTGGCGCCTGTCATGCACGCCGGGACCAAGATCAACCTGCTGGACAGCCCGGGGTACGCGGACTTCGTCGGCGAGCTGCGAGCGGGCCTTCGTGCCGCCGACTCGGCCCTGTTCGTGGTCTCCGCCGTGGACGGGGTGGACGCCGCGACCGTCTCGCTGTGGGAGGAGTGTGCCGCAGTCGGCATGCCGCGCGCCGTCGCCATCACGCGGCTGGACCACCCCCGGGCGGACTTCGACGAGACGGTCGCGACCTGCCGGCGCGAGTTCGGGGACGGGGTCCTGCCGGCGTACCTTCCCGCACTGGCCGATGACGGCTCGGTGGCCGGCCTGGTCAGCCTGCTCGCGCAGGAGGTCTCCGACTACAGCGCCGGTGGCTACGCTCCGCAGCGGCGTCCGGCCGATCCCGAGCACGAGACGCTCATCGCCGACGCCCGCAACGAGCTCATCGAGGGCATCATCACCGAGTCGGAGGACGAGACCCTGCTGGAGCGCTACAGCGAGGGCGACACCGACATCGACGTCGCCACGCTGGTGTCCGACTTGGAGAAGGCCGTCGAGCGCGGCTCCTTCTACCCGGTGATCGGAGTCGTCAGCGCGACCGGGGTCGGTATGCAGGAGGTCCTCGACCTGATGGTCAAGGGCTTCCCGTCGCCGTTGGAGCACCCCCTGCCTGCGGTCACCACGCCGTCCGGCGACCCGGTGGCACCGCTGACGTGCGACCCCCAGGGACCTCCGGTGGGCGAGGTGGTCCGCACCGCCGTCGACCCGTACGTGGGACGGGTGTCCCTGGTCCGCATGTTCTCCGGCACGCTGCGACCCGACACACCGATCCACATCTCCGGCCACGGGCTGACCGAGCGGGGCCACGAGGACCACGACGTGGACGAGAAACTCTCCGCACTGTTCTCCCCGCTCGGCGCGACCATGCGACCGGTGGCCGCCGCCGTCGCCGGCGACATCTGCGCGATCACCAAGATCGGGTCCGCGGAGACCGGGGACACCGTGTCCTCCAAGGACGATCCACTGCTGGTCGCGCCCTGGGACATGCCGGAGCCGCTGCTGCCGGTTGCGGTACGCGCGGCATCCCGCAGCGACGAGGACGCCATGAGCACCGGGCTGGCGAAGCTCACCGCGGGCGACCCCACGCTGCGCCTGGAACGCAATCAGGAGACCAACCAGCTCGTGCTGTGGTGCATGGGCGAGGCGCACGCCGACGTCGTGCTCGACAAGCTGCGCTCCCAGGGTGTCGAGCTGGAGACGGAGCCGGTGATCGTGCCGTTCCGCGAGACCTTTGCCTCCGCGGCATCGGCCCAGGGTCGTCACATCAAGCAGTCGGGCGGGCACGGCCAGTACGCGGTCTGCATGATCGACGTGGAGCCCACGCCCACCGGGACGGGCTTCGAGTTCGTCGACAAGGTCTTCGGCGGGTCGGTGCCCCGGCAGTTCATCCCCTCCGTGGAGAAGGGCGTGCGCGCCCAGATGGACAAGGGGGTGCTCGCCGGGTTCCCCATGGTGGATCTGCGGGTCACGCTGGTCGACGGCAAGGCGCACTCGGTCGACTCCTCCGACGCCGCCTTCCAGGCCGCCGGGGCGCTTGCCCTGCGGGAGGCCGCCCAGAACGCCAAGCTCGTGCTGCTCGAGCCGGTGGACCAGGTGGATGTCACGGTCCCGGATGCCTACGTGGGCGCGGTGATGGGAGATCTGTCGACGCGCCGCGGACGGGTCCTCGGCAGTGAGTCGATGGAGCACGAGAGGACCGTGGTCAGGGCGGAGATCCCGCAGACCGAGCTGCTCCGCTACGCGATCGAGCTGCGCGCCATGACCGCGGGGACAGGCACGTTCTCGCGTACCTACGTCCGTCATGACCCGATGCCCGACAACCTGGCCGCCACGGTTGTCAAGGAGCGCAGCAGCTAGGTTGCGTCCTTGCCGTCGGCGGCCTTCCCGAGGTCGGGAGCCGCCGGCAGGTCTGGCCCGGGCCAGGGGGTCGCCACGCCGCCGCGAGTGAGGGCGGCAACCTCGTGCAGCCCGATGCGCATGCCGTCGAGATCGCGCGTGAGGTCCCTCAGTGCTGTGCCGGCGGCATCCGTACCCCCCACCTCGGGAGCCAGCGTGATCACCTCCGCCAGCCGGGTGACCAGCCCTTCCAGTCCGACCGCCGTGGACTGCAGGCGTGCCAGCAGCGCCTGACGGGAGCGGGCGAGCCGCTGGTAGGACTCCAGCTGCTGGCTGACGGCCTGCTCGGCGCGGTTCAGGTCGTCGCGCACCATGGCGTCGCTGGTGCGGGCAATCTGCTCCCGCAGGCGGACGCGCTCGCGCTCCAGCCACTCGGCATCCACGCCCGCGGCGACCTGGTCCACGACCGTCATACGCCCGGCTATGTCCTGCATCGCCCGCAGGATCTGCTCGGCCTCGTCGTCGATGGCGCTGAACTGCTCACCGAGACTTCCCGCCGGCGGTCGGGCGGACAGCTGCCGCAGCGCGACCACAGCTGCATCGGCTCGTTGCAGCCAGTAGTACCCGTCGGTGCCTCGCGCGGGCGACGGAAGCGAGCCGGAACGTGTGCGTTCGCCCATTGCGCGGCGCTGGGAGGCCGACCCGACGGCCACCTTGACACCGAACACCAGTGCGGCCACGAGGAAACCCACGAGCGCGGCGCCGACGGAGGGCCCCAGCACCAGCCAAGTCGCCACCCCGGCGACCGCGGCCAGGATCAGTCCGAGGGGGTCCCTCGCCTCGTCGCCCACGTCATCAGTCTCCCCTAAGCCGCCGGCCCGACACCCGCTGTCCCCCGACCGCCGCGGCCCTCCCCCGCCGCCCTCCCCCGCCGCCCTCCCCACGAGATGCGGGTTCCGCACCGATATCCGGGCCCATAGCGCACCCGAACCCCCATCTCGCGCATAGGGGCGGCTGCAGAGGCCTCACGCTCATGGCGCCGCGCCTGTCGGCCCTCAGAAGTTCGAGATGACGCTGACCAGCACCTTGTCGATGGACCGCGGGTCGCTGGCGTCGTAGAGTGCGCCGCGCGAAGCCTCGGCGATGGCGCCCAGGGCCTCCACGTCCGCGTCGGCACCGTAGGCGATCGGGAACACCCGTACGGATCGGCTGGTGTCCTCGGTCGACAGCTGACGGAGCAGTCCATCCAGGTCGGTGTCGGGCGGGTACTCGTTGCGGCCGTCGGAGAGCAGCACGATGGCCGTGATCCGAGTCGGGTCCAGCTTCTCCTGCATCTGCTCGTGGGCCTGGCGCAGGGTCGCGTACAGGGCAGTGCCACCGTCGGGAAGCAGGTTGGGCACGACATCGGTGATGGTAGGCACCGACGTGCTCGCCTCGGCCACGGGCGCTACCTCGCGCCACGGCTGTCCGCCCGCTCCCGCGTCGGAGCTGAACACCCACAGGCCGACCTGGTCGTCCGCGGCGAACTCGTCGACGCCGGCGACCACCGCATCCTGGGCCAGCTCGATCTTGGTCGCGCCGCTGTCCGGTACCGGCTCCCCCATCGACCCGGAGATATCGAAGACGAACAGCACCTGCGCGCGCTTGCGTACGTCCTGCCAGGAGTCCTGGATCTGGGCCAGCACAGCCGGGCTGGGCGGGCTGAGCACCGACGACGGCTGCTCGGGCAGCAGCCCGTTCGCACGGGTGATCTGCTCTCCCGGCACCCCCTCGTAGGTCCGAAATGCTGCGTCGGAGAACCGCTGCTGAGCGGCGTCCTGCTGCAGGAAGGCGAGGAAGTCCTCGGCACCGGCACGCTGCGCGTCGTCCACCCAGTCGGCCGCGAGCACGACGAAGGGATTGTCCGACAGGAGCGTGCCCTCGTCCGGGTACACGGCCACCAGTGGGGTGCGAGGCGGCGTGGCAGTCTCGAACCCCGCAGGGTCACCGGTCGGGTTGCCCTGGTTGTAGTCCCATACCGACTTCTCCTCGACCGTGACCGCCGAGACGTAGGACAGCCCGCGACCCTCGGCGTCCGCGTCCGCCAGGTTGGACAGGAAGGTCAAGGTGGTGTCCCCGTAGTGGACCACGGACTGCTCGAGCGCCCCGACCTGCGCGCGGACCTCCGGGTCCGCGACGTCCTCGCTGCTGAGGTCGCTGGACAGCCCGGTGGCCGCGAAGTATGCACCGATCGTGGCGTTGAGCCCCGAGGTGGAGAAGTTCGGGTTGGTCTTGCCCAGCCGGAACTGGCCCCACTCCGGGTGACCCTTGCTGGCCCATCCCTGGGGGTCCTTGGCCAGCGCTGTCAGGTCGGACCACCCGATCTGCGCATCCGGCCAGCCCAGGGCCTCCGCCATCGGCCGCGGCATCGCGACGACCAGGGGGGTCTGGGCGACCGACGGCCACGGCCCTTCGGGAACCAGGGTGGGCAGGTCGGCGGCCGCTCGCCGCTGCTCCAGGATCTTCACCCAGGAGGAGGCGGCCGGCGACCAGACCACCGGGAGGGGTCCGTCCAGGTCGGTGTCCCAGCCCTCGGCCAGGGCTGTGGCGGCACCGCCCGACGCCTTGGAGAAGACCTCCACGTAGGCGCAACCGTCCCCGACGTCGCGCCCCGCGTCGTTGTAGTCCTGGGCGATCTCGCCCAGCAGACCAGCCTTCTCCGACGAGGCGGCCACCGTCACGACCGCACAGTCCTCAGGGTTGGACCCGCCCGAGTCGCCCAGACCACCGATGCCGCCCACGTTTCGCAGCACCCAGAAGCCGCCGACCAGGAGGACGGCGACGACGGCCGCGGCGACCAGACCGGCTGGCGAGCGCCGGGGACGCCGGGAGTGGGAGACCGGGTGGGTCATGGTCCCTCGACCCACGCGGCGGCGAGCAGCTCCCGCGTCTGGGAGAGCAGCTGAGGCAGGACCTTGGTGTGTCCGACCACCGGCATGAAGTTGGTGTCCCCGCCCCAGCGGGGCACGACATGCTGGTGGAGGTGCGCGGCGATACCCGCGCCCGCATCGGCCCCGAGGTTCATACCGACGTTGAAGCCCTGGGCCCCGCTCGCCCGACGCAGTGCGGCCAAGGCCTGCTGGGTCATCTGGGCGAGCTCCATGGTCTCGTCCGCATCGAGGTCGGCGTAGTCGGAGACGTGACGGAACGGCACGATCATGAGGTGCCCGGAGTTGTACGGGTAGAGGTTCAGCACGGCGTAGCAGGTCGTCCCGCGGGCGAGGACCAGCCCCTCCCTGTCATCGAGAGTGGCGATCCTGCAGAACGGGCAGTCCCCCGTCTGCGAGGGCTTGTTCTCCCCCTTGATGTAGGCCATCCGGTGCGGCGTCCACAGCCGCTGGAACCCGTCCGGGGTGCCGACACCTTCCTGCTCGACCAGCTCGTCCGGAGCCGGGGAGCCCTCGTGGCCGGGAGGGTCAGGCGTCATCGCTCAGCCCTCGTCGTAGTCCGCTGCCACGGGCGCTTCACTGCGCCGGTCCGCGACCGCGGCAACCACCTCGGCAACCGCCCGATCGACCGGGATGCCGTTGCGCTGGCTGCCGTCGCGGTACCGGAACGAGACCGCGTCGGACTCGACGTCCCGCCCGCCGGCGATCACCATGAACGGCACCTTGGATGCCTGGGCGTTGCGGATCTTCTTCTGCATCCGGTCGCCGGAAGCGTCCACCTCGGCCCTCACGCCCCGCTCGCGCAGCCGCTCCACCACCGACTGCAGGTGAGGTACCGCGTCGTCGCTGACGGGAATCGCCACCGCCGTCACCGGCGCGAGCCACGGCGGAAGCACACCCGCGTAGTGCTCCAGAAGGATCGCGAAGAAGCGCTCGACCGAGCCGAACAGCGCCCGGTGGATCATGTACGGCCGATGCCGCTGCCCGTCCGAGTCCTGGTACTCCAGGTCGAAGCGCACCGGCAGCTGCAGGTCCACCTGCAGCGTGGACAGCTGCCAGCGACGGCCGATCGCATCGCGGATGTGCACGTCGATCTTCGGGGCGTAGAACGCGCCCTCCCCTTCGGCGACCACGTAGGGAACCCCTGCGGCGTCGATGGCGGTCCGCAGCGCCGCCTCGGCCTCGTCCCACTGGGAACGCTCCCCGACGTACTTCTCCGGCCGGGTGGACAGCTCGGCCTCGAAGTCGGTGAGGCCGAAGTCGCGCAGCAGGTCGATCACGAACCTCAGCAGGCTGGTCAGCTCACCGGCGAGCTGGTCGGGGGTACAGAAGATGTGCGAGTCGTCCTGGGTGAAGCCCCTCGCCCGGGTCAGGCCGTGCAGCACGCCGGACTTCTCGAAGCGGTAGACGGTCCCGAGCTCGAACATCCGCAGTGGGAGGTCCCGGTACGAGCGGCCGCGCGCGGAGTAGATGAGGATGTGGAAGGGGCAGTTCATGGGCTTCGGGTAGTAGCTGGCACCCTCCATCTCCATGGGCGGGTACATGCCCTCGGCGTACCACTGCAGGTGCCCGGAGGTCTCGAACAGCTCGGACTTCGCCAGGTGCGGTGAGACGACGAACTCGTACCCGGCCTGCTCGTGGCGCTGACGGGAGTACTCCTCCATGACGCGCCGGACCACTCCGCCCTTGGGGTGCCAGACCGCGAGCCCCCCACCGATCGACGGGGGGAACGAGAACAGGTCAAGCTCGGTCCCGAGCTTGCGGTGGTCCCGGGCGGCGGCCTGCTCCAGCATCTCGAGATAGGCGTCGAGCGCGTCCTGGGACTCCCAGGCGGTTCCGTAGATGCGCTGCAGCTGTGGGTTGCGCTCATCCCCCCGCCAGTACGCCGCGGCGACCCTCATCAGCTTGAAGGCTGGGATGTCCGCGGTCGTGGGCACATGGGGACCTCGACACAGGTCGGTCCAGACCCGGTGGCCGTCCGGGCGCACGTTGTCGTACATGGTCAGCTCTGCCCCGCCCACCTCCGCCGAGGCGCCCTCCGGCTGGTCGGCGGCGCTGCCCTTGAGCGAGATCAGCTCGAGCTTGAACGGCTCGGCGTCGAGCTCGATGCGCGCGCTGTCGTCGCTGACGACCCGCCGTACGAAGCGCTGGCGCTGCGCGACGATCTTGCGCATCCGCTTCTCGATGCGCAGCAGGTCCTGCGGCGTGAAGGGATGCTTCGCCCCGAAGTCGTAGTAGAAGCCGTTCTCCACCGGGGGACCGATGCCGAGCACGGTGCCGGGGAAGAGCTCCTGTACGGCCTGCGCCATCACGTGTGCAGTCGAGTGGCGCAGCACCGCCCGCCCGTCCTGGCTGTCCAGCGGTACCAGCTCGACCTCGGTGTCCTGCGCGGGCACCCAGGCCAGGTCACGCAGTCGACCCTCGCCGTCGCGAACCACGGCGACTCCCGTGGCGCCGGCGCGCTCCACCGCAGTACCTGCCGACTCTCCGGCAGCTACCCGGACGACGGTGCTCGATGCGGCGACGACGGTCACGCAGACTCCTCCGACTGGCTGGGCGCTCCCCAGCGTGAACCCGACCGCTTCATGCTACGGCCGGAGGCCACGGGGGCGCTCACACCAACGCCGTCGGCCCCTGCGTGCGGGTACGGCGCTCAGCCGTGCGCCACGAGGTAGGCGACCGCACCGTCGAGGGTCTCCCACTCGCCGTAGTCGTCCTCGGGTACGTCGACCCCGGTCGTCTCGGCGATCTGGGTCAGGAAGTCCAGGAAGTCCATCGAGTCGAGGTCCGCCTGCTGCCGCAGACTGCCCGATCCCTCCAAGGACGATGCATCGAGCTCGGGAGCCACCAGGGTGACTGCCGCGATGACCGCATCGCGTGCCTGCTGTGAGTTCACAGTTCCTCCGGCTTGGTCAGGGTCTCAGCGAGCGCGGCCAGGAAGGCGCTGCCGGTCCGTCCGTCGCTGGCACGGTGGTCGGCTGCCACGGTCACGGTCACGGTACGGCGAACGGCGAGCATGCCGCCGATCGCCCAGGGGCGCTCCGCGATGCCTCCGATGCCGACCAGCGCGACCTGGGGCGGGTAGATGACGCCAGCCAGTCCCTCCGCTCCGCTCTCGCCGAGGTTGCTCACGGTGATCGATCCACCCGCCATCTCCGACTGGCGCAGCCGCCCGGCCCGCGCGCGGCGTACCAGGTCCGACAGTCGGCCCATCAGGGTGGACAGGTCGAGCTCCTCCGCAGCCACGATGGCCGGCGCCACCATGCCTCCACCCCGGAGTGCCACGGCGATTCCCAGGTCCACGTGGTCGGCCAGGTGCAGCCGGCCGTCCTCCCAGTGGCCGTTCAGCTGCGGAGTCGTCTCCAGCGCCACCACCACGGCGCGGGCCAGCAACGCGGCCGGAAGGACCCGGTCCTTGACCGGGCGGTCCGCGTTGTAGCCGGTGAGCCACTCCAGTGAGGGGGTCAGGTCGATGGTGCGACTGACGTAGTAGTGCGGGATCTCGCGCTTGCTTCGCGCCATCAGCGCCGCGATGGCGGCCCGCATCGCCTCCTGAGACTCCCGGGAACGCCGTACGGCGGGTCTCCGCGCCGCTGGCGGGCCGGGCTCGACGGCAGGCCTCCCCAGCGGGTTCGGGACCCGGCTCGGCGCCGGCTGCGGCAGGCACAGGGGCGCGTTGGGCGGCGGTTTCAGGGGCGGCTGCGGCAGCGCTCGCCGCCGCTCGTACGTCGGCGTCGGTGACCGCGCCACCGCTGCCGGTACCGGTGACGAGGGCCAGGTCGACGCCGAGCTGGTCCGCGGTCCGCCGCGCCCGGGGCGTGACCCGGGGCCTGGTACCCGATGGCTTGCCCGGGGTCGGCGGACCTGATGGACCTGGCGCCACCGTGGGTTCCTCGGCCTGCCCGGCAGGCTCGGCCTGCTCGGCCTGTTCGGCCTGCTCGGCACGCCGCGCGGCCGACAGCACGTCCTGTCGGGTCACGGTCCCGCCCGGTCCCGTACCGGAGATGGACTCCACGTCCAGGCCGAGCTCGTGCGCCAGGTGCCGTACAGGAGGCTTGGCCACCCGGACGGACCTGGTCGGGCTGACCGGAGCCCGAGCCTCGGCCGCCGCGAGCGGCACCTCGATGGTCGCCAGCGGAGTGCCGACGGCTACCTTCGTCCCCGGCTCGACCAGGATCTCCCGCACCACTCCGGCGCTGAACACCTCGATCTCGATCGCGGCCTTGGCGGTGTCCACGACCGCCACCACCTGCCCGCGGTGAACCTCGTCACCGGGCGAGACGAGCCACTCCAGCACCGTCCCGGCGTCCATGTCCGCCCCGAGCGACGGCATGGTGAACTCGGTGACGGTGGTCGACGCGGTCACGGCGTCCCCTCGGGCTCCGGGGCAGCCGGACCCGTGCCGGGTCCTCCCAAGCCCCCTGGGTCCGGCACCACGGTGCCATCCATCGCCGCGCGTGCTGCCGCGACGATCTGCTCGGCGCTGGGAAGCGCTGCCTGCTCCATGTGCACCGCGTAGGGGGTCGGAACCTCCCTGCTGCAGACCCGTCCTACCGGGGCGTCGAGCTCGTAGAAGGCGCGCTCCATGACGCGCGCGGCGACCTCCGCGGACAGGCTGCCACTGCGCCACCCCTCGTCGACCACCACCATGCGATGGGTCCGAGCGACAGAGGCGAGCAGGGTTTCGTCGTCCAGCGGGCGCAGCGTCCGCAGGTCCACCACCTCGGCGGAGATCCCCTCCTTCGCGAGCAGCTCCGCCGCCTCCAGGGTGCGGGGCAGGGTGCCGCCGTAGGTCACGACCGAGACGTCCGTGCCGCTGCGCCGTACGGCAGCCGAGTCGATGTCGACCGGGCCGGCGTCGGCGGGCAGGTCGCCCTCCGTGTTGTAGAGGCCGCCGTGCTCGAACATCAGCACCGGGTCGGGGTCGTCCAGCGCGGTGGCGAGCATGCCCCGTGCGTCCGCGAGAGTCGCCGGGGCGACCACGCGAATCCCCGGGATGTGGGCGTACCAGCCCTCGAAGCTGTGCGAGTGCTGCGCAGCCAGCTGGCGTCCGGCGCCGGTGGTCATCCGGATGACCAGAGGTACGTTGAACTGGCCTCCCGACATGTGGAGCAGTGCCGCCGCGGTGTTCACGATCTGGTCCAGCGCGAGCAGGCTGAAGTTGACCGTCATCACCTCGACGATCGGGCGCATGCCGTTGAGCGCCGCGCCGATGCCCGCGCCGACGAACGCCGACTCCGACAGCGGGGTGTCCCGGACTCGCACCGGCCCGAACTCCTCGAGCAGCCCGGTGCTCACCCCGAAGCAGCCCCCGTACCGCCCCACGTCCTCCCCCATCAGGAAGACCCGTTCGTCGGAGCGCATCGCCTCCCGGATCGCCTCCCGGATCGCCTCCCGGTAGGTCAGGTGAACCGTCGCCTTCGTACCGGACCGGGTCATGACCGGGCCCCCTTGTCGCTCCCGGCGGTCGCCCACGGCCGCGCTCCGCGCCACACCGTGCTGCTGTCGCTGTAGACGAAGCGATCCAGCTCGGAGACGTCCTCGTTCGGCTCGGACTCCGCAAAGGCGACGGCGTCGTCGATCTCCTCCGCGACCGACCGCTCGATCTCGGCAAGGTCGTCCTCGCTCAGCTCCGCTGCGCTCTCGAGCAGCGTCTGCAGCTGTAGCAGCGGGTCCTTCTCGCGCCACTCGGCGACCTCGCTCTTCGCGCGGTAGCGCTCGGGATCGAACATCGAGTGCGCCCGGAAGCGGTAGGTCCGCGCCTCCAGGAAGTGGGGGCCTGCGCCGCTGCGGACCGCGTCCACGGCACGTCGGGCCGAGTCCGCGACCGCCAGGACATCCATCCCGTCCACACTCCAGGCCGGCATCTCGTACGAGGCTGCCTTGAGCGCCAGGTTGGTCTCCGACTCGGAGCGCTGCAGCGCGGTCCCCATCGCGTAGAGGTTGTTCTCGCAGACGAACAGAACCGGCAGCCGCCACAGCGCGGCGAGGTTCATCGACTCGTGGAACTCACCCTCAGCCATCGCGCCCTCGCCGAAGAAGCAGACGGTGACCCGCTCCCGCCCCTGCAGCTGGTCGGCCAGGGCGAGCCCGACCGCCAGCGGAAGCCCGCCCCCCACGATGGCGTTGCCGCCGCAGAAGTGGGTCTGCGCGTCGAACAGGTGCATGGATCCGCCGCGGCCCCGGCTGCACCCGCTGACCCGGCCGTACATCTCCGCCATCACACTGCGCGCCGACATGCCCCGGAGCAGCGCGTGCCCGTGCTCGCGGTAGGTCGCCACGACGGCGTCGTCGGGTGTCAAGGCGTCGAGCACCCCGGTCGCCACCGCCTCCTCACCGATGTAGACGTGGAGGAAGCCTCGAATCTTCGTGGACTGGTACAGCTCGACGCAGCGCTCCTCGAACCGCCGTACCAGGATCATCCGGCGCAGGTACTCCCGCGCCCGCTCGGGGTCGCGCAGCGGGGTCTCCCGGTTCGGCCTCGCGGTCGGCTCACCGCTCATGACGTCCCTCCTCCTCGGCTCGTTCGAGGGTGGACAGATCTCCCTCGGGAAGCCCCAGCTCACGCGCCCGCAGCAGGCGTCGCATGATCTTCCCGCTGCGGGTCTTGGGCAGCGACTCACTGATGCGGATCTCGCGCGGCGCCACCGCTGGACCCAGCCGACGGCGGGCGTGCCCGAGCAGCTCCCTCCGGGTGGCGTCGCTCGCCTCGAAGCCCGGCTTGAGCGCGACGAACGCGAGGATGCGCTGCCCCATTATCGGGTCCGGTACACCGATCACCCCTGCCTCGGCGACCGCCGGGTGTGCCATCAGGGCGCTTTCGACCTCGAACGGGCCGACCAGGTGCCCGGCCGACTTGATGACGTCGTCCGCCCGACCCACGAACCAGAAGTAGCCGTCCCGGTCGCGGCGGGCAAGATCACCGGTCAGGTAGTACCCCCCGGCGAAGCAGGCGGCGTAGCGGTCGTCGTCGTGCAGGTAGCCCCGGAACATGCTGGGCCATCCCGGCCGTAGCGCCAGCTCTCCGACCTGGTCGTCCTCAGCCGGGACAACCGATCCGTCCTCGGCGACCTCCGCCCTGCCGTCCTCGCCCCGCCGCAGCACCACCGCGTGCACGCCCGGCAGCGGGCGTCCCATGGATCCGGGTCGCACGTCCGCGGAGAGGTAGTTGGCGATCATGATTCCGCCGGTCTCCGTCTGCCACCAGTTGTCGTGGATCGGCAGTCCGAGAGCCTCCGCTCCCCACACCACCGCCTCGGGGTTGAGCGGCTCGCCGACGCTGCCCACGAATCGCAGCGCTGACAGGTCGTAGCTCGCGGGCAGCTCGGTCCCCGCTTTCATCAGCATCCTGATCGCGGTGGGTGCGGTGTACCAGACCGTCACGCCCTGCTCCGCCAACGTGGCGTACCAGCGCCGGGAGTGGAACTCGCCCTCGTCCACGACCATGGTCACGCCGTGGGTGAGCGGGGCGACCACTCCGTAGGAGGTGCCCGTCACCCAGCCCGGGTCGGCCGTGCACCAGTAGACGTCCTCAGGGTGCAGGTCCAGGGCGTACCGGGCGCTGGCGTGATGCCACACCACGGCGTCGTGTACGTGGACCGCACCCTTCGGTGTCCCGGTGGTCCCGCTGGTGAAGTGCAGCAGCGCCATCTCCTCCGGATCCGTCGGCTCGATGTCGAACACGTCGGACGCGGCGTGCATCGCCTCGCTCAGCGAGACGGCTCCCGGGATGCCGGACTCCGCCGCCTCGGCCGCAGTGGTGTCCGTCAGCAGCACGTGACGCAGCCCCGGCATCTGGTCGCGTACCGGAGCGACCTTCCGCTGGTAGAGCGCGGGGGTGGTCACCAGCGCGACCCCGTCGCCGCGGACGATCCGCTGGCGGACCGGCTCCGGGCCGAAGGCACTGAACAACGGAGCGAAGGTGCTGCGCGCCCGGACCGTGCCGAGCAGCGCCGTGTAGAGGTCCGGAACACGGCCGCACAGGCTGAACACCCGCTCGCCGGGCTGGACACCCAGGTCCCGGAGGACGTGGGCGAACTGACTGGTACGGGTCCGCAGCGCGGCGTACGAAACCTCCTCGACCTCCCCGGAGAGCCGCACGAAGCGGATGGCCACGTGGTCGCCTCGACCGTGGGCGAGGTGTCGGTCCACGGCCTCGTAGGCGATGTTCAGGCCCCGCTTCCCGCGGCAGGCCGTCGAGCCAAGACCGCGCCTCGTCGAGGGTGAACGAGGACGTCTCGCGCTCGTAGTCGACCAGGTACGGCACGACGGCCAGCTGGTCGACCTGCTTGCGAATGACCGGGTAGTCACCGAGCTCCGAGCCCATATCACATGCCTACACCCTCTGATGCGGCAAGACGTAGGGTCCAAGGTCCCGAGATGCCGGACTCGCACGGTTGCCAGGAAACGGGCCTCAGGCGCCGCGCCGCAGCGGTATCTGGGTCGCGCCGGCCTCGGCGGGGTGATCGGAGCGTCCCACGAACTCATCCATCGAGACGTTCACTCCCATCAGGTCCATCAGTCCGTCGAAGAACGCAGTCGGCATGAACTGGCCCAGATAGAGGTTGCGGATCACCCAGGGCAGGAACACGCGCGGCCGGTTGTGCTCCACAGCCCTCACGATGCGTTCCGCGACGTACTCCTCCGAGAGGATCGGCAGCAGCCAGGGAACCCGGGTCTTCGCACCGTGGAACATGCCGGTGTCCACGTAGAAGGGGCACACCACGGTGGTACGGACCCCCGGTGCGACCGTGCGCATCTCGGCCCGCAGCGAGGCGTCGAAGCCGAGCGCGGCGTGCTTGCTCGCGGAGTAGTCGGTCTGCCGGCGGACTCCGAGCAGCCCGGCCGCCGAGGAGACCGTGACCACATGGCCGCTGTTGCGCTCGACCATGCCGGGAAGGAAGGCCTTGGTCGTCCAGAACAGCGCGAGGACGTTGACCCCGATGGTGCGCTCGATCTGCTCCGGCGTGAGGTCCAGCAGCATCTCACCACTCACCACCCCGGCATTGTTGACGAGCACGTCCACGTGGCCCGTCCGGCGCAGCACCTCCGTTGCGGCCGCCTGCACTGCCGTGTTGTCCGAGACATCGACGCTGTCGGTGAGCAGCCTGCCTTGCTGCACCTCCAGCGGACGCCGCTGCTCCCAGGCGCGGAGTGCAGCCGGGTTGCGGTCCCAGCCCACCACCCGGGCCCCTTGATCGAGCGCAGTCTCCGCGATGCGCAGGCCGATGCCGCCGGCGGCGCCCGTGATGACGACTGTCCTGCCCCTGAGCGCGGTCATGTCTCTCTCCCGTGTCGACGGTCGCACGACTCTACCCACAGCGCGCGGGCCGGTGTCCACCACGTTGCGGGTACGGCTCCTGTCCGGCTCCTGTCCGGCTCCTGTCCGGCGGCGGGTCCGGCGGCGGGTCCGGCGGCGGGTCCGGCGGCGGGTCCGGCGGCGGGTCCGGCGGCGGGCACCGGACCGGGGTGCCTCCCGACGCCGCGGACGTCGGTGCCACCATGGGCCCCATGCGCGAGTTCCGATTCGACGCCCAGGACGGCACGAGCCTGGTCGGCTTCGACAACGAAGGTGACGGCCCGCCCGTCATGATGGTGCCCGGTCTGGCCACTCCCCCGGAAGGGCTGCCCTCCCTGCTGCGCCGCGACAACGGGTTCCGCGTGGTCGGGTTCAACATGCGGGGGACGCACGGCTCCGACCGGCCGACCGACGAGGCCGCGATCCAGGTGGAGGACCACGCGCAGGACGCGATAGCGCTGATGGAGCACATCGGATGGGACTCCGCCCTGTTCGCTGCCTGGTCGCTGGGCGTGAACATCGCATTCGAGGTCGCCACGTCGGCACCCGAGCGGGTCACCGGCATTCTGGCGATCGGAGGTGTGCCCGGCGATAACTTCGACCACTTCTTCGCGCCCTTCGGCGTACCCAAGCAGCTGTCGCGCCCGCTGGTCCGCTCGCTCTACTCGATCGGTCGCAAGGTCGGCAGCCTGGCCCAGCCGGTGGTGCAGAACGTCGAGCTCAAGCCCGAGATGGCCGAGCTGGCCTCCAAGGCGGGGGTGCTCGCCGGAGGTGACGCCACCGAGATGGTCGCCTTCTTCGACAAGCACGGCAAGCAGGACCTGGGATGGGTCTCCGAGCTGGCTCGGGCGGCCAACAAGCATCACCGCCTGGAGATCTACAACCTGACGATCCCGATGGCCTTCATCGCCGGCACCGACGACTACATGACCTCGGCCGCAGCGGTGATCGCCACGGCCAAGGAAGTGCCCCACGCGTCGCTGGACGTGGTCAAGGGAACCCACACCCTGGGCATCGAGCACCCGGAGCTGGTGCTGGAGCGTCTGCGCGACGTGGCCCGCCAGGCGGGGTACTACTCGGCCGACTGAGCAGACGCGGAGAGCTGCCATGGAGATGGAGGCCCCCGCGACCGGTGCGGTCGGCAGTGTCCTGGGTTCGGTGGCGAAGGAAGTTGCCAAAGGCGCCTTGGGTGCGGTCGGCGGGCGAGCTGTCACCGGGCTTCTCAGCCTCGTCGGGCTCGACTCCTCAGGAGAGGCCCAGGCGGAAACGACCGCCGAGCTGAGGAAGGTCAACGCCGAGCTGAAGCAGATCAGCGCCCAGCTCGGCGACCTGGCGCACGCCGTGGAGGGACTCCACAACGACCTGTCGGGGATCCATCAGGACCTGCTCTCGCTGGACCGGCACGTGGTGGACCAGGCCCGGATCGAGCGCCTCCAGACCGTCTCGATGGAGATCGACGCCGCGGAGCGCCTCATCACCCGGCTGTACGGGCACCTTCAGGAGATACCGCTGCTGGCAGCCGCGGACCGGCCGGCGGCAGCGGAACGGCTCGTGGCTGGGCAGATCCTGCGGGACGACCAGGTAGAGAACGCCCTCGATGCCCTCAACAGCAACCTGGTGGGGGTCGCCGGCGGAGCGTGTCGAGGGCACGGAGGGAGCCCTCGAACTGCTGCTGCACGCAGTGAACGCCCGCATCGCCGATGCCCGCTCCCGGCAGGAGTCGGTCGCGTCTACGCCGTGCGGGCATACGAGATGAGTCTTGCCCCGTACTTCTGCGGGCGCGTCGGGACCCAGCTGCAGGGCGCCGTTCTGCTGATGAATGCCCGCCAGGTACCCGTACCTTCGGGAACCAGACTCCCGGGCCATCATGACGCAGAACGTCGCCGCCACCCTGATGGCCAACGTCGGCAGGCAGAGCACCGTTTTCGCCGAGACCGCGCGAAACCTTGCCCTCGAGAACTGGCCCGCCGAGTTCCTGTACGCGGGAACCGACGCCCGCCTTCGACCGACGCCACTTGCTGGGCAATTGCTCGCGCAGTCGGACCTGCTGGTCGACAGTGTTCTCGGCCGGCAGGCGCACGTCGTGCTGCGCGTCTTCGTCTCACACTGCCGTTCCGCTGCGTCCCTCCCACCCGGGTCGGAAGGGGACCGGCAGCTCACCACGGAGGTCGCCGAGTCGCTGGCCTCGGCCCTGCGCGATCTCTCAGGCGAAGTGGTGGGACTCTTCCCGGCGTGAGCCAGCCATCGTCCCTCTGGCGTCCTGGCCCCCGCTGAGCAGGAAGCTGCTCGGGATGATCTACCAGCCCACGGGTCAGCTTGTGATCCAGCGGATCCCCGGTACGGCATCCGCCCGGGTCACGCGGGCTTCCTGGCCTCCCTGCTGGTATCGGTGCGGGAGCGGCTGGACCCTGCCCTTCAGGTGCGCGACGACGGCGTTGCGCTGTTCTCGCCACCTACTGGGCGGGGTTCGGATCTTAGGGGCTCGACCCGCACTAGCCGGCCTGCCGAGCAGGGCTCTGGATCGTCGCCGGGCATGACCAGGGGACGGGCACTACCAGGGAAAACGTGGTGGGCGATACTGGGATTGAACCAGTGGCCTCTTCCGTGTCAAGGAAGCGCTCTCCCACTGAGCTAATCGCCCGAGGCGGAGGCGGGAATCGAACCCGCGTACAGGGCTTTGCAGGCCCTTGCCTAAGCCACTCGGCCACTCCGCCAAACGTGTCGACCCGCAACCACCGTGGTGCCTGAACCCATCGCTGGGAGCTACACACTGGGCGCGTCGAAAGCCGTATCCGAGCGGACGACGGGATTCGAACCCGCGACCCTCACCTTGGCAAGGTGATGCTCTACCAACTGAGCCACGTCCGCGCGATGTGCGCTCGCCAAGATACCGACCTACAGGGGTGATCGCAAAGGCCCCGGGCCCATCGCGGGCTGGGATGCGCGTGGAGGTGATGATCCCTGGCATCGACCTGGCAGGGATGCCGCTACTCCCAGTCGTTGCGGGAGAGCAGCGACAGCTCGGCGTCCAGGTCCAGGAACGAGGACTCCGACCCCAGGGGCACGACGCTGTAGCTGCGGGCGAGGAAGTCCTCCATGGCAGCCCGCGGCACCTCGAAGACCGCATGGCCTGAGGGAGACGACAACGTGAGGTTCACCACGCGAGCGCCGTCCGATCCGGGTGAGACACGTACGTCGCCGTCCCCGACCGGCCGCTCCATGCCCTCCGCCAGCAGCTGGCGGGCGAAGACCCACTCGACACCTGTTCGGTCCGTGCCACGTCCTGTTCGGAAGGATGCGTTGACCGCGTACGGGTCACGCGCCTCGTACCTGAGGGTGGCCATCACAGGCACCGGCGCGTCCCCGGGAACGAGGAGCCCGATTGCGATGTTGACGGCGACCGTCATGGATCGCTGCCGCATGAGCCGTACCTTTCCCTACCTAGTCAGTTTTGTCTAGTCGCCACGTATGGAGGCCTAGTCCCTTCGTGCCTGTCGCACAGGAAGATGTAGCACGGCGGGCTAACGGCGCAGGTAACAATTCCGTAACGATGGGTGAATTCGGGCGCGTCCGGCGCACACGGGAGGCGTGTCTGGCCCGACGGAGAGTGCCCGGATACGCTTCCAAGAGAAAGGAAGCTCGGGAGGGCGCGTGGCGAAGCGTGGCGGCGAGTACCCGCAGCACCGAGCGCTGCCCTCCACGGGCTGGCCGCCGCAGCACGACGCGACGTCCGGTTCCGGGCACCCCAGCCGCTCCGGTGGCAAGGCGCCTCCCGGCCAAGCTGCGCATGCCAACCGGGTCGGGCATGTCGGACCGACGAGTCACGGTGCCAGCACCCACGGCCCGCAGGCTCCTACCCTGCGACCGCCTGTGGTAGCGCCTGACAAGGGCTATCCGACTGTTCCCTCAGCGGCGTCCAGGCCCACGACGATCCCGACGAACAGGAGCGCCACGGTGGCCAGGCCGCGGAACAACCCCGTGGCTGCGTGGTATCGCCGAGCGCGTTCCCGACGGGTGGTCGGGCCGTTCCTGAGGATCGCCGTACTGTCTCTCGGGGTCCTCGTGACACTCGTGGGCCTCGTTCTCGTACCGCTCCCGGGCCCCGGGTGGGCCATCGTCTTCCTCGGACTGGCACTCACCGCCACCGAGTTCCGCCCCGCCCGCAACCTCCTGGAGTTCGCTCGGGGCACCGTGCGGATGTGGACCGACTGGCTCATGGAGCGGCCCATGTGGGTGCGCTTCGTGGTCACCATGGCGACCTTCGCGCTCGTCGCGGGGATCACCTTCACCGTCTGGACGTACGGACGGGCTGTGCTGGGCTGACGGCGCATCGTCTTTGGTCGGGGCAGCTTCGCACGACCAGGTGCGCCGACGTCGGTTACCATGGCCTTCGCGGCCGTCGCGGTCCGCGCACTAGGGCGATTAGCTCAGCGGGAGAGCGCCTCGTTCACACCGAGGAGGCCACTGGTTCGATCCCAGTATCGCCCACCCTCAGCACGTCGGAACATGTCAGATTGAGTCAGCCGCAGACCAGTTCGGGCGTTCGCGCGCTTCCACCAGGGAACTTGGCTGGCTTCGGCGCGAATGCTGTCTCAGTCGACTGTCTCGACAGCTACTCGGCAGGTGGCTGTCCTACGGTCAGGATGTTGCCGTCGGGGTCACGGAACCAGACGTTGCGCATCCCCTGCTCGGCGTCGCTGGCCACGCCGTTGTCCCAGGTCGCACCGGGCATTTCGAAGGTGTCGAACTCAACACCTGCCGCACGCAGACGCGCGACCTCGGCGTCGAAGTCGGGGACCATCCACCCTACGTAGGTCGCCTGGTTGGTGCCGGCGTAGGCGGACGGGTACAGGAGAATGCTGCCCTCGCCGCTGCGATAGATGACGCCCTCCCCTTCCCACTCGGTCAGGACGGGCAGTCCGAGCACACCTTCGTAGAACGCGCGCGCGGCGGCCATGTCCTTGGTCGCCAAGGTCGGCATGGGTGTCGCATCAGATAGCACGATTACCTCCTTGATGTGGTCCCGCCTGTGATCGACGGGCTGGTGTCTCCGCCGGGTCTGTGCCGCACGGCGGTGAAGACAGAAGGTCTTCACCTCGAACACTATTGCCAGAGCGGGCAACCGTGAAGGTCAAGGCCGCGTACGCAGACCCCGAGGGCCTTCGCTTGGGCGTGAGAGGTCCCGGGATAAGGGCGGGGCCCCGGTTGCGCGTGAGGGCCCCGGTTGCGCGCGGGGCGTCCCCGGTTGCGCGCGGGGTCCCCGGTGCTGATCATGGCGCTCGAGCGCCCATCTGGGCGTGATCATGGCGGTAGTGAATGGCGCGCCGGTACGACTCGCCGCGCCAACGGATCTGGCGCCATGATCAGCACGACCGAGCGGATCTGGCGCCATGATCAGCACGACCGAGCGGATCTGGCGCCATGATCACCAAAACGGGAGGGCGGTTCTTTGCGAGCCGGGCCTCTCGTCCCCGACCAAGGTTGCGATAATCCGCTAGTGACCGTGGCAGCGAGCTCCTCGCCGGCAGAACCGTCGCTTGTCGTCGAGCCGTGGCTGTGGCTGGTGACAGTCGGCATCGTCGTCGCGCTGATCTCCTTCGAGCTGGTACAGGCCAGCCGAAATCCCAAGGAGGTCGGGCTTCGGTCCGCGGGCATCCAGTCGGTCATCTACATCGCGATCGCCATCGCGTACGGGGTCTTCTTCTCCATCTACGCATCGGACCAGAACGCCGACCACCCGCAGGGCGGCAGCTACGGCGTGGAGTACTTCGCCGGCTGGCTGATCGAGAAGAGCCTCTCCGTCGACAACCTGTTCGTCTTCGTGATCATCATGACCACGTTCGCCGTACCGAAGATCTATCAGCAGAAGGTGCTGATGGCCGGGATCGCCGGCGCCCTCGTGCTGCGAACCATCTTCATCTTCATCGGCGCAGCGGCGCTGGAGTACTTCGCCTTCACGTACGTGATCTTCGGCGTCTTCCTGATCTACACCGCCATCAGCCTCGCCCGGCACAAGGACGAGGACCCCGAGTTCTCCGAGGGCAAAGTGGTGCAGGTCGCCCAGAAGTTCATCCCGTTCACCGACGACTACCACGGCCCCCACCTGCACGTGAAGATCGACGGGAGGACGTTCGGAACGCCGCTCCTGCTCGTGATGATCGCGATCTTCACGACCGACATCATCTTCGCGCTGGACTCCATCCCTGCCGTGTACGGCGTCACGGCCGAGCCCTTCATCGTCTTCGCCGCGAACGCCTTCGCCCTCCTCGGGCTACGAGCCCTGTACTTCCTCGTCGCGGGGCTCCTCGACAAGCTCGTCTACCTGGCGCTCGGTCTGTCGGTCATCCTCGCGTTCATCGGCGTGAAGCTGATCCTCACCTTCTTCGGCTACCACATCAACATCTGGGTCTCGCTGGGCTTCATCATCGGCGTCCTGGTCATCACCACACTGGCGTCCCTGTGGAAGGTCCGGCGCGACCCCACCGCGGTGGCGCACGCCGGTGCCGTGCCGGGCTTCCAGCACCACCACGCGGACGGCGCCGGCGGCTCCCCTGCCGGAGAGGGCGCCGCAGCTGGAGGCGCCAAGGGGGCCACCGGGGACTCCTCCGGCGGGACAAGCGGCTCCTCGCCATCTCCCACCCCACCCAAGGAGTAGCTCCGTGATCTGCCAAGCCTGCCGCGCGGGAGATCACGAACACTGCCGGGCCAAGTCCCATGACAGGTCATGGTGCGACTGCCAGCACCGAGCTCCCAAGCCCACGGAGCCAGCCACCGGCCCCCCTGGCGAGTAGCGCACTCAGCGAGAGGGGGGTACGGGTGAGCTATCCACCCCGATAGCGCACCCGAACCCAGATCTCGACGATCCGGACCACATGGCACGATGATCAATCGTGACGTCCCAGCCTCAGACCGCCTCGAGCCGGCGACATCTCGACCTCTGGCCGGGCAACGCCTACCCGCTCGGTGCGACCTTCGACGGAGTGGGCACCAACTTCGCGCTGTTCTCCGAGGTGGCCACGAAGGTCGAGCTCTGCCTGCTGGACGAGGACGGCAGCGAGACCCGGTTGGCGCTGCCCGAGGTGGACGGCTCCGTGTGGCACGGCTACCTGCCGGGAATCGGCCCCGGCCAGCGGTACGGGTACCGGGTCCACGGCCCCTTCGACCCCGGCTCAGGGGCCCGCTGCAACCCCGCCAAGCTGCTGCTGGACCCGTACGCCAAGGCAGTCGAGGGCCAGCCCCGCTGGGGCCAGTCGCTGTTCTCCTACTCCTTCGACGACCCGACCGTGCTTGACGAGACCGACTCCGCGCCGGACATGATGCGCTCGGTCGTCATCAACCCGTTCTTCGACTGGGGCAACGACAAGGCCCCGCGTACGCCGTACCACAAGACGGTCATCTACGAGACCCACGTCAAGGGGCTGACCAGGCTCCTCCCGGACGTGTACCAGCCCGAGGCCCGGGGTACCTACTCCGCCCTGGGCAACCCGGCCGTGCTCGAGCGGCTCGTGGACCTCGGAGTAACGGCGGTCGAGCTGCTCCCGGTCCACCAGTTCGTCCAGGACGAGCGCCTGGTCGCCAGCGGCCTGCGCAACTACTGGGGCTACAACACCATCGGCTTCTTCGCCCCCCACAACGAGTACTCCTTCTTCGCCAGCCAGACGGGCCACCCGCACCGGGCGGTCGAGGAGTTCAAGGCGATGGTCCGGCAGATGCACTCCGCCGGGATCGAGGTCATCCTCGACGTGGTCTACAACCACACCGCCGAGGGCAACCACCTCGGACCAACCATGTGCTTCCGCGGCATCGACAATCGCGCGTACTACCAGCTCTCCCCGGAGGATCCCGCCTACTACTGGGACAGCACCGGTACGGGCAACTCGTTCCAGGCTGGTCACCCGCACGCCCTGCAGCTCATCATGGACTCGCTGCGGTACTGGGTCACCGAGATGCACGTCGACGGGTTCCGATTCGACCTCGCATCGACCCTGGCGCGGCAGTTCTACCATGTGGACCGGCTGTCGACCTTCTTCCAGCTGGTGCAGCAGGACCCGGTGGTCAGCCAGGTCAAGCTGATCGCCGAGCCCTGGGACGTCGGGGAGGGTGGGTACCAGGTCGGCAACTTCCCGCCCGGGTGGTCGGAGTGGAACGGCAAGTACCGCGACACGGTACGGGACTTCTGGCGCGGCGTGCCGGCCACGCTCGGTGAGTTGGCCTCGAGGTTCTGCGGGTCCAGCGACCTCTACCAGGACGACGGCCGCAAGCCGTTCGCGTCGGTGAACTTCGTGACCGCCCACGACGGTTTCACCCTTCACGACCAGGTCTCCTACAACGACCGACACAACGAAGCCAACGGGGAGGACAACCGGGACGGGCACTCCGACAACCGGTCCTGGAACTGCGGCGTCGAAGGGGAGACCGACGACCCGGAGATCCGCGCCCTCCGGCGGCGCCAGAGCCGCAACTTCCTGACCACCCTCCTGCTCTCCCAAGGCGTCCCGATGCTGCTCGGCGGCGACGAGATGGGGCGTACCCAGGGGGGCAACAACAACGCCTACTGCCAGGACAACGAGATCTCCTGGTACGGCTGGCAGCTGGAGAGGGATAACGCCGCCCTCATCGACAACGTCAGGTTCCTCACCCGGCTCCGGGCGGACCACGGCGTGTTCCGTCGCCGGCGGTTCTTCACCGGCCGACCGGGCGTGGGGGCCGGAGAACCCGGCGAGCTCGGCGACATCGCATGGTTCCGGGCCGACGGCGGCCTCATGACCGACGCGGACTGGCAGACGCCCTCCGACCTGGCAATCGCGATCTTCCTCAACGGCGATGCCATCGGTGAGGTTGACACCTGGGGACGGCCGGTGCGCGACGACTCGTTCCTGCTGCTGCTGAACTCCTTCTGGGACCCGGTGGAGTTCCGGGCACCGCCGCGCCGCTACGGCAGCTCCTGGAAGGTCATTCTGGACACCCGGTACGAGAGGCCCTCGGAGGCCAAGGGCACCGCGCGGCCCGGCCGCCCCTACTCGCTGCTGCCGCGCTCCCTCGCACTGCTGGTGAGGACCGGCCAACCCAAATGACCCCGCGGTCCACCTACCGACTGCAGCTGGGCCCGGACACGACCCTGGACCAGGCAGCCGAGCAGGTCCCCTACCTCCACGCCCTGGGCGTGTCCCACCTGTACCTCTCGCCCGTGCTGCAGGCCCGGCCGGGGTCCACACACGGGTACGACGTCGTCGACCACGACCAGGTCAGCGACGCGCTCGGGGGCCAGCCGGCGTGGGACCGGCTCGTGGCCGCGACGCGCCGGGCCGGTATGGGACTGGTGATCGACATCGTGCCCAACCACGTCGGTGTCGCTCCGCCCCAGGCGAACCCACGCTGGTGGGACGTCCTTGCGAACGGGCCCGGCTCCCCGTACGCGACATTCTTCGACATCGACTGGACCCAGGGGCGGCGGCTGCTGCTGCCGGTGCTCGACGACGAGGAGGCCGACCTCGCGGACCTGGTACTCGACTCGGACCCGGACGGGTCGCCCGTGCTGGAGTGGCGCGGACTGCGGTTCCCCGTCGCGGAAGGGACTATGTCCGGCAGGTCCGGCAGGTCCGGCAGGTCGGGCGGGTCCGGCGGGTCCGGCGCGGTCGGGCAGGTCCGGCGGGTCCGGCGAGTCGGGCAGTCCCCGCGAGGTGCACCGGCGGCAGTGGTACCGCCTGGTGAGCTGGCGCCGCGCCACCACCGACCTCACCTACCGTCGCTTCTTCGACGTCACGGACCTGGCGGGCATCCGTACCGAGGTTCCCGCGGTGTTCGACGCGACCCACGCTCGGGTGCTGGGATGGGTGGCGGACGGCAGCGTGGCGGGTCTGCGGATCGACCACGTGGACGGACTGCTCGATCCCCGCGGCTACCTCGCGCGGCTGCGCGAGCGCGCCGGCGGGACGTGGGTGGTGGTCGAGAAGATCCTCGAGGCGGACGAGGAGCTGCCCCGCTGGGAGTGCGACGGAACGACGGGGTACGAGCACCTGCGAGCGGTGGGCGGCCTGTTCGTGGACCCGTCCGCGCGGGAGCCTCTGACCACCCTCGCCGCCGAGGTCACCGGACGCCACGAGGAATGGCCGGATGTGATGCGCTCCGGCCGTGAGCTGGTGGCCCGTACGGTGCTGGGCTCGGAGGTGGCCAGGCTGGCGGCGCTGGCCCCCGGCGTGCCGCAGGCACAGGAGGCCGTTCTTGCGCTGCTCACCCTGCTTCCCCGGTACCGGACGTACCTGCCGGGGGCGGACGCCGCGGAGGACGATGCCTACCGCGAGGTGCTCGAGGCCACGGCGACAGCGGTACGTCGGCGGCACCCGGGTCCCGGGCCCGGGTCCCGGCTCAGGTCCCGGCTCAGGTCCCGGCTCAGGTCCGGCTCGGCCGGCTCAGACCTGGGCTCGGCTCTGGCCGAGCTCCTCCCCCGCCTCTGCGACCCGGCAGACCCCTTGTGCCGGCGGTTCCAGCAGACCTCCGGCATGGTGATGGCGAAGGGCTGCGAGGACACCGCCTTCTACCGGTACGCACGGTTCGTCGCCCTCAACGAGGTGGGCGGGGACCCGGATCGGTTCGGGGTGCCTCCGGCGGAGTTCCACGCCCGGTCCGCACGGACGCAGGCCAGCTGGCCGAGCACCATGACGACGCTGTCCACGCATGACACCAAGCGCAGCGAGGACGTGCGGGCGCGGCTGGCGGTGCTCGCCGAGGTCGTCGACCTCTGGGCCGCCTTCGTACGCCGCTGGTTCTACCGGCTCCCTCCTCCGGACCCCTCCCTGGGCTACCTGATGGCGCAGACCATCGTCGGTGCCTGGCCGCTGTCCACCCAGCGCGCGGTCCAGTACCTGCGCAAGGCCGCCCGGGAGGGGAAGGAGCGAACCTCCTGGACCGAGCCGGACCTCGGCTTCGAGCGCGCCATGGAAGCGTGGGTGGCGGCGGCGGTGGACGACGGGGTCTTCGCAGCGGAGGTGGCCGCGTTCGCGGAGCCCCTGGTGCCGTACGGGTGGAGCAATGCGCTCGGCCAGAAGCTGCTGCAGATCGCCATGCCGGGCGTGCCGGACGTGTACCAGGGCACCGAGCTGTGGGACCTCTCCCTTGCCGATCCGGACAACCGGCGGGAGGTGGACTGGCAGCGGCGCCGCGCGCTGCTGGAACGGCTGGACTCCGGATGGGCTCCCGGACCGGACGACCCCAGCGGCGCGACCAAGCTGCTGGTCGTCTCCCGTGCGCTGCGGCTGCGGCGGGAGCGGCCGGAGGCGTTCAGCTCCTACCGTCCGCTCACCGGCACGGGCGACGCGGCGGAGCACCTCGTCGGGATGGACCGGGGCGCGGTCGTGGCGCTCGCCACCAGGCTGCCGTGGGGGCTGCGTCACGGTGGAGGCTGGCGGGACACCGTGGTGGAGCTTCCCGCGGGAGACTGGCGGTGCGCGCTGACCGCCCGTACCGCACGCTGGTCGGGCACGGTAGAGGTGCGGGAGGTTCTCGGCGAGCTCCCGGTGGCGCTGCTGGTACGCGAGGACGGAGGCTGAGGCGACAGTGTCGCTGGAGCACACCTTCGAGGTCTGGGCACCGTACGCCGACGCGGTGAGCGTGATCTGCGACGGCGTGGAGCACGCCATGAGTCCGGCTTCGGGAGACTGGTGGCGGGGCGCCCTCCGCGAGGTCAGCCCGGAGGCGTCGTACGCCTTTCGGCTGGACTCCTCGGACGAGCTGCTGCCGGACCCGCGCTCCCAGTGGCAGCCCGAGGGTGTCCGCGGAGCGAGCCGGCTGGTGGACCACGCGTCGTTTCCGTGGACCGACGCGACGTGGACCTCGCGACCACTCGCGGGAGCGGTCGTCTACGAGATACACATCGGCACGTTCACGCCCGGCGGCACCCTGGACTCGGCAGTCGAGCGCCTGGACCATCTCGCCAGCCTGGGCGTGGACTTCGTGGAGCTCATGCCGGTCAACGCCTTCGAGGGACCATACGGGTGGGGCTACGACGGGGTGTGCTGGTACGCCACGCACGAGGTGTACGGGGGCCCGTACGCCTTGAAGCGCTTCGTGGACGCCTGCCACGCGCGAGGCATCGGCGTGCTCCTCGACGTCGTCTACAACCATCTGGGGCCGACCGGGTCGGTCTTGCACCACTTCGCGCCCTACCTGTCGGACCACGGTACGGACTGGGGTCCGGCCATCAACCTCGATGGCGCCGGGTCCGACGAGGTGCGCCGCTACATCGTGGACAACGCCGTCACCTGGCTGCGTGACTACCACCTCGATGGCCTGCGACTGGATGCGACCGACGCCCTGCTCGACCGGCGTGCCACCCACCTGCTGGAAGAGATCGGGCTGGCGGTTCGCCGCCTGCAGGCCCACCTGGGGCGCTCCCTGGTTCTCATTGCCGAGTCGGACCTCAACGACCCGCGGGTGATCGCGCCGCGGGAGGCGGGTGGCCACGGGATCGACGCCCAGTGGAGCGACGACTTCCATCACGCGCTGCATGCAGCGTTGACCGGTGAGCACCACGGGTACTACGCGGACTTCGGTGGCCTCGGCCCGCTCGCCCAGGCGCTGACGAGCGGTTTCGTGCTCGACGGACGGGTGTCCATATACCGGGGGCGCCACCACGGACGACCGGTCGACACCACCCGTACCCCCGGCTGGCGTCTGCTCGGCTACGCGCAGAACCACGACCAGGTGGGGAACCGGCCTCGCGGCGACCGGCTGGCCTCACGCGTCGGGTCGGCCCGGGCGAAGATCGCCGCTGCACTGACCTTGACCGGCCCCTCCACCCCGATGCTGTTCATGGGCGAGGAGTGGGCAGCGGGTACTCCGTTCCCGTTCTTCTCCTCCTTCACCGACCCTGTGCTCGCGCAGCAGGTACGCGACGGCCGCCGGCGGGAGTTCGCCGCTGCTGGGGTGGACGCGGACGACATGTACGACCCGCAGGACCCGGCGACCCGCGATGCCGCTCGCCTGGACTGGGCCGAGACAGCCCGAAGCGGACACCTCGAGGTGCTCGACTGGTACCGCTCGCTGATTGCGCTGCGCCGCGAGCACTGCGACCTCACCGATCCGGCACTGACCAGTACCTCGGTGCGCTTCGATGACGCGCAAGGCTGGCTGGTGCTGACCCGGGGCACGATCGCGGTCGCGTGCAACATCTCAGCCGTCATACCGTGTCGTACCGGTGCCAGGGGCCGGCCTCGGTGACGGTCCTGCTGAGCTCCGTAGCGGGGGCTGGCATCCAGGAGGACTCCCTGGACCTGCCACCGGAGTCGGTGGTCATCCTGCGTCTGGTGGACCCGGAGCGCCCCACCACCCCCACGCCCCCCGCGCGGTGATCATGGCACTCCAGCGCCCAGCTCGCCGTGATCATGGCGCTAGGGAATGGCACGCCGAGGCAACACGCCGTCGTAGCTGACCTAGCGCCATGATCA
The DNA here is from genome assembly GCA_963752715.1 of uncultured Actinomycetota bacterium. GTDB lineage: Bacteria > Actinomycetota > Actinomycetes > Mycobacteriales > CAVVZQ01 > CAVVZQ01. The sequence continues at coordinate 339,512 of CAVVZQ010000002.1, forward strand.
CGGGGATTGCGGCTCAGTTGGGTGACCTAGCGCCATGATCACGCTGAGGCGAGGAGTCCGCGGGTACGGCGGAGGTCGGGCCGGAGCCTCCAGTCGAGTCCGCGGAGCCGGAGGCCGAACCCGAAGGCCCGGAGGCCGAACCCGAAGGCCCGGAGGCCGAACCAGGTACGGCAGAAGCCCCGGCTCCCCCCCGCCGGGCCAGGTCCATCACCCGCGAGAGCGCCCGCAGGTACTTCTTGCGGTACCCCCCGGCCAGCATGTCCTCGCCGAAGAGCAGGTCCAGCGACTCCCCGGACGCCACCACGGGGATCTGCCGGTCGTAGAGACGGTCGATCAGGACCACCAGGCGCAGCGCCACGGCCTGATGCGCCACGGGCTGCACACCGGAGAGGAACGCCGTATCCACGCCATCGAGCAGCGGGCCGTACCGCGAGGGGTGCAGCTGCTCGAGATGGGCGCACAGCGCGCCGAAGTCGTCCCAGGTCACGGAGCCTTCCGCGCGCTCCGCCGCGGCCCGCAGCTGGTCGTCGGGCCAGGGCGGGGGCGGCGGCTCCAGCCCTCGATGGCGGAAGTCCGGGCCGTCTACCCGTACGACGGCGAACTGCGAGGACAGCGCCTGGATCTCCCGGAGGAAGTCCTCGGCCGCGAAGCGCCCCTCCCCCAGCCGGTCGGGAAGCGTGTTGGAGGTGGCGGCGAGCCGTACGCCGGAGTCGACGAGCTTGCCCAGCAGCGTGGAGATCAGCACTGTGTCACCGGGGTCATCCAGCTCGAACTCATCGATGCACAGCAGGTTCAAGCCACACAGCACCTCGATGGCGCGATGGAAGCCCAGCGCACCCACGAGGTGGGTCAGCTCCACGAACGTGCCGTACGCCTTCGGCCCGGGAGCCTCGTGCCACAGGCTGGCCAGCAGGTGGGTCTTGCCCACCCCGAAGCCACCATCGAGGTACAGGCCCGCCGGTGCCGGCTGCCCGGACGCCCGGCCGCGCTTGCGGAACCGCCGCGAGCGATCGGCCCCAGCGGTGCCGGTGATGGTGCCCGCGAAGTCGGTGACCGCCCGCAGCGCCGCCTCCTGGGTGGGTTCGGAGGGGTCCGGCCGATAGGTCGCGAAGCGCACGTCGGCGAACAGCGGGGGCGGGACAAGGTCCGAGATCAGCCGCTCCGGCGCCACCTCGGGACTGCGGTCCACGAGTCGCGCAACGGGCACGTCTGCGATGGTACGGGGAGGTCGCGTGCCACGGAGCCCAGCCGGAATGCCACTCTGGACCCGTGGCTGACTGGAACCTGGATGAGCTGCGTGCCGACCCCGTGTCCCCGCAGGGGTGGCACGTACGGGCCAACATGGTCAGCAGTGTGGACGGAGCCGGCTGGTTCGACGGACGCTCGGGTCCACTCTCCGGCCCCTCGGATGTCGACCTCTTCCGCGCACTGCGCGCCGTCGCGGACGTCGTGCTGGTCGGTGCCGGCACGGTGCGAGTCGAGAACTACGGTCCGCTCACCCTCAGCGAGCCCCTGGTGGAGTGGCGCCGGTCCCGCGGCCTGTCCCCGTACCCGCGTCTTGCCGTGATCAGCGGACGACTGGCACTGCAGGCCCGGTCCCGGCTCTTCGAGCCGCCGCCCGAGGGCGGCTCACCGGTCCTGCTGCTGACCGCCGGGGCGGCCCCCCCGCACACCCAGCGCACGCTGGCCTCGCACGCAGACATCGAGACCCTCGCCGACCTCGCCCCGGCCACGATCGCCTCCGCCCTGCACGCACGCGGGCTGTCCCGGATCCATCTGGAGGGTGGCCCCAGCACGCTGGGCGACTTCGTCGTCGCCGACCTTCTCGACGAGCTACGGCTGACCCTCTCGCCCCTGCTCGCCGGAGGCACCACCGCGATCACCCCCCACGGAGCAGGAACGGGAGCAGGTACGGGAGCGGGTGGCCGGATCGTCACAGGCCCCTCGCTGCAGACGCCGCGACGGCTGACCCTGGAGTCGGTCACCCAGGCCGACGGGTTCCTCTTCCTTTCCTACGCACGCGCGCGTGGTTGACTGCCCGCATGGACCTGCCCGTCATGCCGCCGGTGTCGCCGATGCTGGCCAAGTCCGTGCCCGAGGTACCGGAGGTGCCGACAGGTCCGGCCGCCGCGGCGGGGAGCCGAAGGCGGAACAGACGCGACCGGACCGGGCCTGCTCTACGAGCCGAAGTGGGACGGCTTCCGCTGCATCGTCTTCCGCGACGGTGACGAGGTCGTGCTGGGCAGCCGCAACGAGCGCCCGCTGACCCGGTACTTCCCGGAGGTGGTCGCGGGGGTGCTCGCCGAGACGCCGCGCCGCTGCGTCCTGGACGGGGAGATCGTGCTGCCCCGCGGCGGAGTACTCGACTTCGACGCACTCAGCCAGCGCATCCATCCCGCGGACAGTCGGGTCCAGATGCTCGCCCGCACCACCCCCGCCACATTCGTGGCCTTCGACCTGCTCGCCCTCGACGATGACGACCTCACCCAGGTGCCGTTCGGGCAGCGACGCGCGGCGCTCGAGCAGGCACTGGCCGACTCCGGGCCCACCGTGCTCGTGACGCCCGCGACGTCGGACCCGGCGGCCGCCCGTCGCTGGTTCGCGCTCTTCGAGGGCGCCGGACTCGACGGTGTCGTAGCCAAGCGCACCGACGCCCCGTACCGCCCGGGCGAGCGCGTGATGTTCAAGGTCAAGCACGACCGCACGGCCGACTGCGTGGTTGCCGGCTACCGGATGCACAAGTCGGGCGACGGCGTGGGCTCACTGCTGCTGGGCCTGTACGACGACAGCGGCACGCTGCACCATGTCGGCGTCACCGCGGCGTTCACCGCCGTGCGCCGCCGGGAGCTCCTCGCAGAGCTGGAGCCGCTGCGCGCGGACGCGCTGGAGAACCACCCGTGGCGGGAGTGGGCCCAGCAAGCGGCGGCGGCCGACGGTGTACCCGGCACCCGGGGGCCCGCCACCCGGGGGCCCGCCACCCGGATGCCCGGCGCGCCGAGCCGCTGGTCGGGCGGCAAGGACCTGTCCTGGGAGCCGCTGCGGCTCGAGCGGGTCGTGGAGGTGGCCTACGACCACATGCAGGGCGACCGGTTCCGCCACACCACGCGCTTGCGCCGGTGGCGCGACGACCGCGACCCGGCCAGCTGCACGTACGCCCAGCTCGACCGTCCCGTGCAGTTCGACCTCGCCGCAGTCCTGGCAGGGAGCTAGGGGTGGCCGCCGGCCCTGTCGACCCGGACGCCTGGGCGTGGTTCGACGGGATGCTCGCCACGCGGCTGCGCGACCTCACCGACGATGCCGGTGCGCTGGAGGGTCCCGGGTTCTGGGCCGTGGTGGTCACCTTCGAGGGCGACGCCACGTTCGCCCGGTTCGGCGAGGTGCGCCGTGCTCCCGCACCGCGGCGAGGACCCTGGCGCGGTCCCCCGCACCAGGCATGGCGCAGCAGCCTGACCCGCGAGGAGTACCTGGTGCGAGTGGAGCAGGTGCGGCAGCTCATCGCCGCCGGCGACGTCTACCAGGTCAACCTCTGCCGCGTCCTGACCGCCACCCTCCCCGCCGACCCCGATCCGGGGGCACTGCACGCCCGGCTCCAGGTCGGCAACCCGGCCCCGTACGCCGGGGTCGTGGATCTGCCGGCCCGAGGTGTCCGGGTGGTGACCGCCAGCCCGGAGCTGTTCCTGAGCCGACGGGGCAGCACCGTCACCTCCGGCCCCATCAAGGGCACGGGCAGGGTGGCCGCGCAGCTTCGTACCAAGGACGTGGCCGAGAACGTGATGATCACCGACCTGGTACGCAATGACCTCGGGAGGGTCGCACGCACCGGGTCGGTGTCCGTGCCCGACCTGTGCGTCCTCGAGCACCATCCTGGTCTGGTGCACCTGGTCTCCCGGGTCCGCTGCCAGCTGGCGGACGACACCACCTGGGCAGACCTGCTGCGGGCGACGACACCCCCGGGCTCGGTCAGTGGGGCACCGAAGTCGAGCGCACTGCGGGCCATTGCGAACCTCGAGCCCACGGCACGCGGGCCGTACTGCGGGGCGGTCGGCTGGGTGCGCGACCGCGTCGAGGGCACGCTGGCGGTGGGTATCCGTACCTTCTGGTTCGACTGCGACCACCGAGCCGACCCTGCCGAGGACCGTGGACCGGCATCGCGCACGTCAGGCACGTCGGGCACGGCGCGCAACGCCCTGCACTTCGGGACCGGGGCGGGCATCGTGTGGGACTCCGACCCGCTGGGCGAGTGGGAGGAGACGGCTCTCAAGGCACGTCGGCTGATCGCTCTGGCCAGCGCTTCGACCGCGGAGCAGCGACCCGGCCTCACACCCGACGCCGCGGGCACTCCGAAGGGTGCCGCGTGACGCCGCCCCCGAGCGCACCGCGGCACCCGAAGTCACCGCGGCACCCAGCGCACCGCCACCCAGCGCACAGGCACCCCTCGACCCGGTGTGGCTGAACGACCGACTGGTCCCCGCCGACCAGGCCCGGGTGTCGGTCGCGGACCGGGGACTGCTGACCGGCGAGGGAGTCTTCGAGTCCATGGCAGCCAGCGCGGGGCAGGCCGCGGCCGGTGTGCCCTTCGCGCTGTCGCGGCACCTCGCCCGACTGGAGCGCTCTGCCGAGATCGTCGGGGTTCCGCGACCTGACGCAGCACTGGTACGGCATGCCGTCGGTCAGGTGCTCGCTGCCGGCGGGCCGGGTGCCAGGCGGGTACGGATCACATGGACAGCAGGTGCCGCACCGCAGGGTCCGCCGACCCTCCTGGTCACGGCATCATCTCTGGCAGCGCACCCGCCGACGGCTTCGGTGACCGTCGCACCATGGCGACGCAACGAGCGGTCCGCGGTCGCCGGAGCCAAGACCGTCTCGTACGCGGAGAATGCCGTCGCCCGACACTGGGCTCTTGCGCAGGGCGCTGACGAAGCCCTGTTCGCGACCACCGACGGACGGCTGTGCGAGGGCACCACGAGCAACGTCTTCCTCGTGGTCGACGGCGACCTGGTGACACCGACGCTGTCCACCGGCTGCCTCCCCGGCGTCACCCGGAGCCTGGTGCTCGAGTGGTGCGGGGCTGTGGAGCGCGACCTCCCCAGCGACGTCCTGCACCGCGCCCAGGAGGTCTTCCTCACCTCTGCCACGCGCATGATCCAGCCGGTGCTCCGCTGCCTGGCCACGCCGCAGGCGGACACCAGCTATCCCGCCCCCGGCGAGCGCACCCGACTGGCAGCGGACACCTTCCGCGCCCGGGCCGCCGACCACCCGGATCCGTGAGACATGAGCCTGCCCACCACTGTGTCAGCAGTCAGTCCAGGTCGGTCCCGCGCAGCCGCTTGAGCTCGCCGCGACGCTTCTTCGCCGCCAGACGGCGCTCCTGCGCGCCCCGCGACGGCCGGGTGGGACGCCGCACTGCCGGTGGTGGCGCCAGCGCCGCCCGGACAAGGGCCGCAAGCCGCTCTCGCGCGACGCGGCGGTTCTGCCACTGGGAGCGCTCCTCGGACGCGGTCACGACGAGAACACCACCGTTCAGGCGGTCTCCGAGCCGCTGCCGGAGCCGGTCACGCTGCGCCTCGGTCACTGCCGTCGACTCGAACAGGCTCCAGGACAGCGCCACCCTGCTGTCGGTCGTGTTCACGGACTGACCGCCGGGACCGGCGGACCGCGTGAACTGCCAGCGCAGCTCCCGGCCGGGTATGACGAGGTGCCGAGTGACCAGGAGGTCGCCGGCAACGTCCTCTGCCATGACCCCGATCCTGCCGTCCCGTTCCCAGCCGGCGGCACCGGGTCACCCCGCGGGGTTGCGGTCCAGCCGTACGGTCACCTTGTTCCCCTTGATGCGGGTGCCGCGCAGCGCGGTCACGACGTCTCTTGCCGCGTCCTTGCGGACCTCCACCAGCGAGAACCGGTCGGCAATCTCGATGGCGCCGATGTCCCGGGAGCGCAGTCCGGCCTCGTTGGCAATTGCTCCGACGAGGTCCTGGGGCCGGACTCCCGCGCTGCGGCCCGCCCCGACGAAGATGCGGGTGAAGCCCTCCCCCGGACCCCGGCGTCGCTTGTCGCGGCCGCCTCCCCCCGAGGCCGGTCGAGACGCCGGTGGTCGTTCCCGGGGCGTGGCAACCTGCGGTATCTCGGCCTCGTCGACGGGGCCGCCGCCCCGCTCGTGGGCCAGCTTCACCGCAGCCATCGCTACCTGCATGAGGTCGAAGTCGTCGGTGAGGGTCTCCACGACCACCCGGTAGGTGTCGACGTCGTCGGAGACGAGCGTCTCGTGCAACGCCACCCGGATCAGCTCGAGTCGCCTCGCCTGCAGGTCCGCACTGGTGGGTACCTGCTCAATCGGAATCGGCTGGTGGATCGCCCGCTCGATCGCCTTCAGCATGCGGTGCTCGCGGGGCTCGGCCAGCGTGATGGCGACACCGGTACGCCCGCCGCGTCCCACCCGTCCGATGCGATGCACGTAGGCCTCGGGGGCGGAGGGAACCTCGTAGTTCACGACGTGGGTCAGCTGCTCGACGTCCAGCCCGCGGGCCGCCACGTCGGTGGCCACCACCAGGTCGGCGGCACCACTGCGCAGCCGTCCCATCACCCGGTCCCGCTGCGCCTGGTCCATCCCGCCGTGCAGCGACTCCGCCCGGTAGCCGCGCCCGTTGAGTGTCTCGGTCAGCTGGTTGACCTCGTCGCGGGTGCGGCAGAAGACCAGCGCCGCGGCGGGGGCCTCGATGTCGAGGATGCGCCCCAGCGCGGCCGGCTTGTGAGCCCGGCTGACCAGATAGGCCGTCTGGCGTACCTGCGGGGCCTCACCCGCGGCCGGCACCTCGCGAGCGATCTCGATCGTTACCGGCTGGCGCAGGTGCCGGCGCGCGATACGGGCGATGCGGGCGGGCATGGTGGCCGAGAACAGCATGGTCTGCCGCTCACGAGGCGTGGCCTCGAGAATGCCTTCGAGCTCCTCGGCGAAGCCCATGTCCAGCATCTCGTCGGCCTCGTCGAGCACCAAGACACGGATGCCGGCGAGGTCGAGGGTGCCACGCCGGACATGGTCCAGGGCACGGCCCGGGGTGGCGACGACCACGTCGACGCCGCGCTGCAGCTCGCGCAGCTGTCGGGCCATCGGCTGACCGCCGTAGATCGGCAGGGTGCGTACGTCCAGTCCGCGTCCGTAGCGGTGCATGGCTTGGGAGACCTGTACGCACAGCTCTCGCGTCGGCACGAGAACCAGCGCTGTCGGCCCGCCGCGGGGGCCCTCCATGCGGTGCAGGATCGGCAGCGCGAAGGCGGCCGTCTTGCCCGTACCAGTGGCAGCCCGCCCCAGTACGTCCTGTCCTGCGAGCAGTGGCGGAATCGCTTCCCGCTGGATCGGGGTCGGGCCCTCGTACCCGAGCTCGTCGAGCGTGGCCAGGAGCTCGTCGCGCAGTCCCAGATCTGCGAAGGACGCTTCCTCCGGTGTCGTCACCGGTCCATCCTGCCCCTCGCGGTACCGTCGCAGCACACCACCCCGACACGGGGGCGGCCGTGCGTGCCGCGGATCACCTCGGGCTGCCTGCATCCGCGGGCCGGGCCGGCGACGAAGGCTTGGGTAAGAGCGGGACCGACTCGCACAATCCCCGCACCGAATCAGCCACGGTGCCTACAGATGCGCCCCATGACAGGCGTGAGGAGCCCACATGAGTGCCACGTCCCCGTCTGCCGCCTCAGCGCAGGACGCGTACGGCCCTGACGCAGCGCTGCTCCCGCGTTTCGCTGGACTGCGCCGCTACAACCTGGTGGCGGCCGTGATCCACGCGCTCCAGGCGGCGCTGGTACTCGTCCTCGCCAACGACTTCGCACTGCCCGTGACCGGAACCTACCTGGAAGGCCCGCCCGGGACCGACCTCGGCGACCCGGTGACACTCTTCGAGACACCCGTGGGCGTTGCGGTGGCCGGGTTCCTCGCCTTGTCGGCGTTCTTCCACCTGCTGGTCGCCTCGCCGTGGTTCTTCGACCGCTACCGACGTGGGCTGGCGCGGGGCCACAACTACTTCCGCTGGGTGGAGTACTCCGTCTCCGCGTCCATCATGATCGTCCTGATCGCCCAGCTGACCGGCATAGCCGATGTCGCAGCACTGCTGGCGATCTTCGCCGTGAACGCGTCCATGATTCTGTTCGGCTGGCTGCAGGAGAAGTACCACCAGCCGGGAGACGGCGGGTGGCTGCCCTTCATCTTCGGCTGCATCGCCGGCATCGTGCCCTGGGTAGCCATCGCGATCTACGTCGTCTCACCGGGGTCCACCGGCGCCGCCGAGGCACCCGGCTTCGTCTACGCAATCATCGTCTCCCTGTTCCTGTTCTTCAACGTCTTCGCTCTCAACCAGTGGCTGCAGTACAAGCAGGTCGGCCGGTGGCGCGACTACCTGGTCGGCGAGGGCACCTACATCACGCTGAGCCTGGTGGCCAAGTCGGCGCTGGCCTGGCAGGTCTTCTCCGGCACGCTCGCCAGCTGAAGAACGTCGGTTTCCCGGGGCCCGCACCGGCCCCGGCGAGCCGCGAGGTCGCCGGATAGCGTGGCTCCATGGACGACTCCATCGACCTCGACGGCCCAGCGGGGCTGGGTGACTACGGGTGGTCCGAGAGCGTGTCGCAGCGGCTGGAGACCACACTCGCCGCCCACCCGGGGCTGCGCGAGGCCGTCTGGCACGTGGGACGGGTCCTCCGGCCGGACAGCGCCACCGCTCTGACCATGCTTGCCGACGGCCCCGCGCTGCTCCCGGTCCGCCCCCAGCAGCGGCCGGTGACGGTCGGCGACTGGGTCCTCGAGAGCGGCGGCATGATCAGCGCGGTGCTGCCCCGCTCCTCGCTGCTCCAGCGCCGCGACCCCACGACCGGCAACGCCCAGCTGCTGGCATCCAACGTCGACATCGTGGCCCTGGCGTGCGGCCTGGACCGGCCGGTGAAGGCCGGCCGCATCGAGCGGGCCGCAGCCCTGGCGTGGGACGCGGGCGCCACGCCACTGGTCGTCCTGACCAAGACCGACCTCGTGGCAGATCCGGTGGCGGAGGCCGACCGGGTGTCCGGCGCTCATCCGATGCTCGAGGTGATCACGACATCCACGGCAACCGGCGAGGGCCTGGACCGCCTGCGCAGCATGGCAGCCGGAGGCACCCTGGTCCTCCTCGGTGAGTCCGGAGCGGGCAAGTCGACGCTGGTCAACGCGCTGTGCGAGGGTCGCCCGGCCACGCCGGACACCGTCGCGACGCTAGACACGGCGGCAGCGGGCCCCGTCGAAGCTACCGGCGATGTACGGAAGGGCGACGCCAAGGGACGGCACACGACGACGCACCGCTACCTGCACCTCATTCCCACCGGCGGTTGCGTCATCGATACCCCCGGTCTGCGGGAGGTCGGGCTGTGGGGCGACCCCTCCTCGGTCGACCGCGCGTTCTCCGACATCGACGCGCTCGCCGCAGGCTGCCGCTTCCGCGACTGTACCCACGAGCACGAACCTGGCTGCGCGGTGCACGAGGCGGTCGAGGACGGGCGGCTCGCCGCCGACCGGCTGCGGCACTACCACGAGCTGCGTCTGGAGGCGCGATCCGCGGCGCTGCGTGCGGACGAGCACGCGCGACGGCAGGAAGGCCGCCGCTTCGGGCGCATGGCCCGGGAAGCTCAGCGACTCAAGTACGGCGGCGGGCCGGGATCAGGGACGCAGCGCCCGTAGCAGCTGCCAGGCGGACAGCGGCAGCAGGACCGCCGCGAATCCCAGCAGCACCGCGACCGGCACCATGACCTCAGCCAGACTGCGGCCTTCCCCGACGATCCCGGTGAGCGCATCCATCGCCCAGGCCTGCGGCGTCAGGTGGGCCGCCACCTGCATCGGCTCCGGTACGAGCTCGAGGGGCCAGGTACAGCCGCCCAGGAAGCCCAGGGTGATCCCGACGACCGGACCGATCGCGCCCGCTTGCTGCGCGGAGGAGGCGACCGCACCCACCAGAAGCCCCGCCCCGGTGGCCACCAGCGCGTAGACCGCTACGACTGCCAGTACCGCAGGCAGGTTCACCCAGTCGACGCCGAACAGCAGAGCGGTCCCCACGATGATCGCCACCGCCTGCAGCCCCGCGATCCCGTACCGCCCCAGCCCCTCGCCACCGATGACGGCGCCAGCGGTGGTCGGGGTGGCCAGCATGCGTCGCGAGACGCCCAGGCGGCGGGACTCCGCCATGTCACCCGCGCCGGTCAGCGCAATCAGGAACAGGAACAGGACGAGCTGGCCGATCACGGCGTAGTCGCGAATCGACAGACCCGCGGCGATGCCCGTTCCGGTGGCGGTGACCTGCACCTCCACCAGCGCCGCCGCCGACGCCGCCTGTGCCGCGAGCTCCAGGCCGGAGGCCAGGTCGAGCTCCGCCGCCTGCTGTGCGGCGCGCGCGGCCACGACGAGGCCGGACTGGCGGTCGATCACTTCCTGAACCTGGGCGCGTACCGCGGCCGCGTCTCCACTGGCGCTGTCGAGCAGCAGCTGCACCGTCGCCTGGCCACCGGAGGCGAGGGTCTCGTCGTACTCGGGTGGCACGTAGACCCCGCCGCCGACCTCACTCCGCGTGACAGCGGTGTCGAGCGCGTCCGCGTCGCGGTAGCTGCGCACGGTCAGACCGGGAGCCTCCTCGAGCCCGTGCACCAGCGCCTGCGAGGCCGGGCCCTGCGAGTCGTCCAGCACGCCGACGCCGACGTTCTCGGCACCCCGGAAAGCAAGCCCCAGCAGCAGGACGATGAGCAGTGGCATCGCGAAGGTGAAGAACAGCCCCACGCGGTCCCTGGTCAGCTGTCGGATCCGGACCCCGGCCAGGGCCAGCGACCTGCGGGGCTGTCCTACGCTCACTGGGCCACCAGCCGGTCCGCCCGGGCCGCGGCGATCCCGAAGCACACCGTGCCCATGACAGCGAGTACGACGTAGGACGGCCAGACCGCCGTCCACGCCGACCCCGTGGCGAGATCGGCGAAGCCTCGCAGCGCCCAGCCGTTGGGTGTCAGCAGTGCCAGGCGCTGCAGCAGCTCGGGAGCCGTAGCCACGCTCACGAAGTTGCCGCCCAGGAACGCGAAGCCGAAGATCGCGAACGACATCAGGGCGTCCACCTGTCGGGGCGTCCTGGCCGCGCTCAGGATCAGCGCGAACACCCCGGTGACCGCGAACGCGGTCGTGAGGATGAGCAGCGCAACCCCCAGCGGCGAGCCCCAGCTGGCATTGAGCATGAGCGCGGAAAATGTCAGGAGCACGAACAGGCTCAGCGCGCCGAGCAGGTACCCGGCGCCCGCCTTGCCCACCAGGATGCCGGTGGCGCGGACCGGTGAGGCCAGCATGCGGGCCCAGGTTCCCTGCTTGCGCTCGGTGACGATGCTCTGTGCCTGACCTCCGACCGCGAAGAACATGAAGAACACACCCATCGCCGGGGCGAACTGGGTCGCCGGCGACACCGATGCCTGGTCCCGGTCGACCTCCTGGGCCGTGATCGGCGGCGCGGGTACGCCCGTCGCAGGCCCGCGCTCGAGCTCCGCAGGCGGCTGGGCCCCGGCAGCACCACCCGTCGCCAGCGCGACGGTGGCGACCGTGATCCGAGCGGTGTTGATGCCGGCCGCGTAGGAGCGCACGAGCGACTCCGCCACGTCGCCCGCCACCGGAGAGTCCCCGGCCCGGTACACCGTGATCGGCAGCGGGTCGCTCCCCTGCGCGGCCTGCCCGAAACCCGAGGGAACGACGATGCCTGCCCCCGCCTCACCGTCGGCAACCGCGGTGCGCACGTCCCGCTCTCGGTCCACCCGCTCCACGGTGACTGTGCCGGCCAGCTCCGGGCTGCCCAGGACCTCGTTGAGCAACACGTCCGACAGCTCGCTGCCGTCGGAGTCGGCCACCGCGAAGGTCGCCGAGAACTCGATCTCCGATCGTCCGAACGCCAGGGTTATCACCACGACGATCACCACCGGCACCACGAGCGCCAGCAGGTAGGCAGTCCGGTCCCGGGACCGCTCCCGCAGGTCACGGCCCGTGACGGCGGCCGCCGTACGCAGCACACCGGTTGCCATCCCAGCGTCCTCCGTCTCCGCCGCCCCGCCGCTGCCCGCACGGGTCGGCTCGTCCCTACCGGTCTCTGAGCGCCTTGCCGGTCAGATGCAGGAACACCGCTTCCAGATCCGGCTGCTCGACCTCCACCCCGGTCACCGTGACCTCGGCCCGACCGGCTGCCTCGAGCAGACCCGGCAGCATCCTGCCCGCGTCCGCAACCAGCACGACCGCCTCGCTGTCGGTCGCCTCGACCCGGGCGACGCCGTCCTGGCCGCGCAGCAGCTGCGCCAGGGCGCTCAGGTCACCGTTCCCGGACAGCCGTACCCGGTCGCCGCCACCCATCACGGCCAGCAGCTCGCTGCGCGTGCCCTCGGCGATCAGGCGACCCTCGTCCAGGATCCCGATCCGGTCGCACAACCGCTCGGCCTCCTCCATGTAGTGCGTGGTGTAGAGCACGGCCAGACCACGGCCGCCGAGCTCGTCCACCGCCTCCAGGATCGCGTTGCGGCTCTGCGGGTCGACGCCCGCCGTCGGCTCGTCGAGGATCAGCAGCGTCGGCTCGTGCAGCATGCCGGCGGCGATGTTCAACCTGCGCTGCATGCCGCCGGAGTACTTCTCGACCCGGTCCGACCTGCGGTCGGCAAGCCCGACAAGCTCCAGCACCGCGTCCACCCGCTCGCTCAGCGCGCGACCGACCAGGCCCTGCAGGCGACCGAAGAAGACGAGGTTCTCCGCACCGGTCAGGTCCGGGTAGAGCGCGATCTCCTGCGGGACGTAGCCGATGAGCGCCTTGGCGGCGAGCGGATCCTCGTCCAGCGCACGACCAGCTATCACCACGGTGCCCGCGTCCCGCGTCAGCAGTCCGCAGGCCATCGAGATGGTGGTGGTCTTGCCTGCGCCGTTGGGCCCCAGCAGCCCGTACGTCTCGCCGGCGGCGATGGCGAAGGACACCCCGTCCACCGCCACCCGGCCGTCGAAGGTCTTGCGCAGTCCCTCGCAGCGCAGTACGTCCGGCACTGCTTCAGTCTGACGCGGCGGGTTCGGAGACGCGCGGCTCCCGGCGAATCCCAAGCTCGGCGCCGCCGGGATCGAGAGTCCAGTCGGTAGAAGTGCGGTACCGGACAGCGCGATGCCACCGCTGAGAGTGGCTCTAGTCCCCCTCCTTGCCTCTGGTCAGATCCCGATTCCGGCTCGGCTGGACCCGCTTCGGCTCACCCGGCATCTTCGGGAAGTTCGGCGGGTAGGGAGCCTCACCGAGGTCATGGTCCCGTTCGTCCCGCTCTGCCATCTCCAGCAGAGGCTCGAGGGACCAGGACACCTCGTCGATGCCCTCGTGCAGGTCGCCGGCGCCGCGGAAACGCTCCGGCATCGTCGAGATCGTGAAGTCCTCCGGAACGCAGTCGGCGAGCTCGTCCCATGCGACCGGGGCACTCACCACGGCGTCGGGCCGCGCGCGGATGCTGTAGGCGGAGGCGATCGTACGGTCCCGGGCGTTCTGGTTGTAGTCGACGAACACCGCCTCGCCCCGCTCCTCCTTCCACCACGCGGTCGTGATGTCCGCGGGCATCCGTCGCTCCAGCTCGCGCGCCAGCGCCAGGGCTGCCCGCCGTACGGTGCGGAAGCCCCACCGGGGCTCGATGCGGACCGCAACGTGCAGCCCGCGCCCACCGGAGGTCTTGGGCCAGCCCACAGCCCCGAGCTCGCCGAGCAGCTCGCGAACGGCGAACGCCACCCGTACCGCGTCGGAGAAGCCCGTGCCCGGCTGCGGATCGAGATCGATGCGCAGCTCGTCGGGGTGCTCGGTGTCCGTGCGCCTGGAGGGCCAGGGGTGGAAGGTCAGCGTCCCCAGGCTGGCCGCCCAGATCACGCTCCCGAGCTCGGTCACGCAGAGCTCGTCGGCGTGCCGGCCGGAGGGGAAGGTCACCCGGACGGTCTCCACCCACTCCGGGTGTGGGGTCGGGGCACGCTTCTGGAAGATCCGGTGGGTGTCAGCGCCTCCCGGGTGACGTTCCAGCGTGCAGGGTCGCTCGTGCAGGGCCCGTACGATGCCGGGCCCGACCGCCAGGAAGTACTCGATCATCTGGAGCTTGGTCTCGCCTCGCTCGGCGAAGTAGACCTTTTCGGGGTTGCTCAGCCCGACCTCGCGAACCACGCCGCCGGGCCCTGGCACCTCGACCGTGATCCGCTCCGGCATGCGCATGACGCTACCGGCGGCCGTGCATCGGCCCGACGCCCGGATGCCGGTCTGGCCTCGGCGGGCGGCGCACCGCGGGCGGCCGTACGGTCGAACCATGACACGCGAGGTGGAGAAGTCCGACCAGGAGTGGAGCGCGGTTCTCAACCCCGAGGAGTTCCATGTGCTCCGGGAGGCGGGGACCGAGCCGCCCTGGACCGGCACACTGCTGGACGAGAAGCGCCCGGGCATGTTCACGTGCCGGGCCTGCGGAGCCGAGCTGTTCCGGTCGGACACGAAGTTCGAGTCGGGCAGCGGCTGGCCGTCCTTCTGGGAGGCGGTCGACTCCGACGCGGTGGAGCTGCTGCCGGACAACTCACTGTTCATGCGCCGTACGGAGGTCCTGTGCCGGCGCTGCGGCTCCCACCTCGGGCACGTGTTCGACGATGCGCCGCAGACGCCCACCGGCAACCGCTACTGCGTCAACTCGCTCAGCCTGGGGTTTGCCCCCCGGGACGCCGCGCCCGGGGCGCAGGGCGAGTCCGAGACGTAGCGGCGGCCAGCCTTCGGGCAATCTCCAGCCAGACATCCGGGTCGATCCCCAGCCCCACGTGCGTGGAGCCCACCTCGACGTGCTCGATGTCGGGGCTGACGGTGTCGATGCAGGCCCGCCAAGCGACGACGTTGTCCCGGCGCGTGTAGATCGCGGTGACCGGCACCTCGATCGGGACCCGGTTGCGCTCGGCCACCTGGCGCTGGATGGCGGCGACCGTGTCGGCGCCGTAGGACTGGGCCGCCAGGGTGTACGCGGGCCCCCCGACGACCGGAGTGCCGTAGGTGATCACCTGGGCCACCAGGTCCGGCTGCTCTCGGGCGACCTCGCGCGCCAGCACGCCGCCCAGGCTCCAGCCCACCAGGTGCACGGGCTCGGCGGCATCCTCGGCCAGCTGCGCTACGGCTGCCAGCACCTGCGGTACCAGCGCGGGCACGTCCCCGTGGTTGCGCCCGATGCCCCACCCCCGTGCGTCGTGCCCCAGGTAGGACAGGTACCCGCGGAGTGGTGCGGTCACCGCGTCGGTGGTTCCGATCCCGGGCATGACCATGACCGGCGCGCCCTGGCCGCGCTGCGCGGTGGCGAGCCGAGGGCTGTGCAGCAGCAGCCGCGGCAGTTCCCGCACCACTCGAGTCTCGGCGAGCACGGTGTTGCGGTGCGGCGGCGCCAGCGGTTCGTCGGAGAAGCCCTCCGGCAGCCAGGCGGGCGACAATTGCTGTGCTGGGTTCACGACGGTGTCCTTTCCCTGGAAAGGGTGATGTCGGCGGGAGGGTCACTGGTGACCGGGAGGTGCGGCGCCAGAAGCGCGCTTACCGCTGCATCGATCAGACGCGCACCCTCGGGCGCGCGCGCCGAGGCTGCGTGACCGGACAGCTCGAGCGAGACGATCCCGTGGCCGGTGCTCCAGCACAGGTACGCCAGGGAGGACGCGTCCGGGACTCCGGCGGTCGGCACCAGAGTGCCTGCGGACAGGCAGGCCTCGATCGCCTCGACCACCGGCTGGTACGAGGCCCAGGCCGAGAGCAGGCTGCGAGCGGACGGGACATAGCCGGGCACGGGTCGGCCGAACATCACCCCGTACAGCTCGGGCTCGGCCAGGGCTGCGGCCCGGTATGCCTGACCGAGCGCCACGATGCGCTGCGTCGTTCCGAGCGGTTCGGTCACGCCGTCCAGTCGCTCGCCCAGCAGGTCGAACCCGTGCCTGTACAGCGCATCGACCAGGCCCGACTTGTCCCCGAACCGTGAGTAGACGACCTGGTACGAGACGCCGAGCCGAGCGGCCAGCCGACGCACCGACAGCGCACCGGGGCCGCTCTCGGCCAGCACCCGGGCGGCACACTGCAGCACGTCCTGAGACGTGGGGTGCTGGGCTGCGCTCGCCATAATTCCATCATAACAGTGTCATATGGCGCTGTCATATCTAGCCTGCTCGTCACCACCGGCCCTGGGGGGATCTGCGCCACTCGTCCCGCGTCCGCGGATCGTGGTCGTCCCCTGCGGTCCTAGCGACTGCGAGGGTCATCCCGTCCTTGAGGTTCAGCTTCGCGCCGAGAGCCATCGACCCATCCTAGGCTCGCCGGAAACGCCGCTGAAGCCCCTGGTCGCTGGGAGAGGCAGCGCTGTGGAGTACCGTCCCGTATCGCGACCAGGCGCAGGGGTGCGCGCGATCCCGAGGAGGAGACGGTGACACAGGCGGTAACGGAAGCGCCGACCGCGGTGGTCTTCGGGCGCCCGGTCCTTCCGCCCGCAGAGGAGGGCAGGGCGCCGTACTGGCGTCTGTCTCTGCGGGCCATCTCCCAGCTCGCGTTCCAGGCCAACGAGGTCACTGCGGTCATCTTCATCATCGCCGTGGCCAGCTACGGATGGGTCGCGGACCAGTGGCAGCAGGTGGCGCTGCTCGTCATCGGCGCTTTCGTGGGAACTGCAGGCGCACTGGTGACCACCTCGGCGCTGGGTACCAAGTCGGGCCTTCCCATGCAGATCGGCCTCTACGGGTTCAACTCGTGCCTGATCGGCCTGGCCCTGGGCAACTTCTTCGCGGTGAACGCCGCCTTGTGGATCTGGACCGTCGTCCTCGCAGGCCTCATCGGGGCCCTCACTGCCGCGGGCGACAAGTTCGTCCCGTTCCCGATCCTGGCCACGCCGTTCATCATCCCGTTCTGGATCATGTACGCCCTCGACGAGCACGTCGGACTGGACAAGATCGAGCTACCGCCCTGGGAGACCGGCGGCGACATCTTCTACCTGCAGTCGGCCGTTGCATCGGTAGGATCCTCACTGTTCGCCGGAGTTCTGATCGCGGGCATCTTCTACCTAGTGGGCGCGACGCTGAGCAACTGGCGGCACGCGCTGGTCGCGCTGCTCGGCGGCCTCGTCGGCTCCGCCGTCGCGGTGCTGTTCGAGGCGCCCTCTCAGGCGGTCCTCACCGGGTTCACCGGCTTCAACGCGGTCCTCGCCGCGCTCGGCATCTATGTCATGTGCGGCGAGGACCTGCGCCTCGCGGTGTCCGGCGCCGTCCTGTCCACGTTGCTGTTGGCCGTGGTGATCGAGACCGGGCTGCAGCCGCTCGCCACCGGTTTCGTGCTGGCCACCTGGCTGATCATGTTCCTGGGATGGTTCCAGCCCCGGTACTGGGGTCCGGACCCGAAGGCAGACCTGGAGAACGAGGCGTATCGGGAGAACGGCTAGCCGCTCTCCTCGCCCGTGACGAAGTCGATCAGGGCTTCCACGGCCTGCAGCAGCGGCACCTCGAGATCGGTGTACGAGCGTACGGAGGCGCGCACCCGCCGCCACATCTCGACCTCGTCGGCAACGCCCAGGGCATCGCACACCCCTCGCTTCCATGGGATGCCCCGGGGCACCGTCGGCCAGGCGGCGATTCCGACCACACCGGGCCGGACGGCCTGCCAGATGTCCACGTACGGGTGCCCGGTCACCAGGACGTACGGTGAGCTCACCGCGGCGACGATCCGGCTCTCCTTCGACCCCGGCACCAGGTGGTCGACGAGGACACCGAGGCGGCGGTGGGGGTCCGGAGCGAACTCCCGCACCAGGGCGGGCAGGTCGTCCACCCCGTGCAGCGGCTCGACCACGACCCCCTCCACCCGCAGGTCGTCTCCCCACACCCGCTCCACCAGCTCGGCGTCGTGCAGACCCTCCACGTAGATCCGACCGGCTCGAGCGACCCTGGCCGGGGAGGAGGGGACCTGGAAGGACCCGGACGCGGTACGGCGTCGCTGCGCCGGTCCCGCGGGGTCGCTGGGCGGGGGGCTCGGCGCCGGCCGGATGAGGGTCACCACCGAGCCGTCGACCCGGAACGCTGCCCTGCCCCACTCGAAGGTGCGGCTGCGCGCCTGCCGGTCGGTCAGCGTCACGCCGTACTTGTCGTACGCGGAAACCTTCCCGCGCCACCCGCTGTCCACGTGCTCGACCAGCAGCCCCCGTTCCACGGGACGCTCCGGCGTGGCACGCCGACGGCCCGCACGCCACCTGTCCGGGCCGCCGGCCAGCACATCCGTCCCGTACCTGTCTCTCACCATGTTCCGACGGTGCCTGCCCGAGGTCGTCGCCCCCGGCAGCGACACGCGGCCCGGATCAGCCCAACCGGTGGCCGGCTCGCAGCGCTTCCAGCACCCTGCCTCGCAGCCCTACGAAGGAGGGGTCCGTCACGACGGTGTCCGGCCGCGGCCGTGGCAGCTCGACGGTAACGTCCGCCATCACCCGGGCCGGGCGGTCCGAGAGCACCACGACCCGGTCCGACAACAGCAGGGCCTCCTCGACGTCGTGGGTGACCAGCAGCACCGTACGACCGTCCTCGGCCCAGACGCCCTCGAGCCAGCCCTGCAGGTCCCTGCGGGTGATCGCATCCAGTGCCCCCAGCGGCTCGTCCAGCAGCAGCACCGGTTTGGGAACCAGGAAGGCGCGTAGCAGCGCGAGGCGCTGCTTCATACCTCCCGACAGCTCGCTGGGCCAGGAGCGCTCGTAGCCCGCCAGGCCGAACCGGGCCCACTGCGACTGTGCCGCGGCGATCGCCTCCTCCCGCGGCACCCCCGCGACCACGGCACCGGTCACCGCGTTGTCCAGGCAGCGCCGCCACGGCAGCAGGGTCGGCCGCTGAGGCTGAAACGCACAGGACCCCGGCAGCCCGGCCACGTCCGTACACGCGACCGTCGCGGAGCCGCCGTCCGGCACCAGGAGCCCGGCCAGCACCCTCAGAACCGTGCTCTTCCCACAACCGCTCGGGCCCACCAAAGAGACGAACTCACCCGGCTGCGCCCGCAGGCTCATGCCGTCGAGGACCGGTACGGCCGTCTCCCCGCCGAAGCTGTGACGCAGGTCGCGCACCTCCCAGGCCGGACCCGGCGGGTCGGTACCCGCGGTGGCGCCCGGCTCGCGGGAGGTCATGACCATCAGGGTGCCGTTCCCGCGCCGGGCAGGTAGTCGTTGGAGTAGGCGCTCTCGGCGAAGTCGGCGTCTGTGTCGGGGCTGGCCGGGTCAGCCGGGTCAGTCTGGTCGGTCTGGTCCGACTCGGCCTGCAGCATGCCGGCGTCGGCGAGGAAGTCGGCGAACCGCTTCCAGGTGTCGGACTCCTGCGTACCCCACTGCTGTCCGTCCGCCCGGAACAGCGGTGCGTAGTACCGCACGGCGGCCTCGACCAGCGCTTCGTCGAGCTCGGGCACCTGCTCGGTGAGCAGGCTCGCCGCCTCATCGGGGGACTCCGCCGCGTAGTCGTACCCGCGGGTCGTCGCCGCGAGGAAGTCCCGTACCAGCTCAGGGTCGGCGGAGAGCTCTTCCTCGGAGGTCAAGAACAGCGGCGTGTACCAGTTGGGGATGCAGTTGAGCCAGTCCGCGAAACGGATCTCGGAGATCTCGGCGCCCTCGATCTCGCTCGCGCGCAGCGCGTCCCAGCCGGAGAACACCCACGCCACGTCGAACTGGTCGGCCTCGAGACCGGCGAGATAGTCCACGTTCCCGAGATTGACGAAGTCCACCAGGCCCGGGTCTCCCCCGTCGCACGTCACCAGCCGGGAGATGATCTCGGTCTCGAGCGCACCGCCGAAGCCGCCGTACCTCTTGCCCTCCAGGTCCTTGGGCCGATCGATCCCGTCGGAGGCCAGGGTGAACAGCGACGAGTCGTTGACGGGCAGCACTGTCGCGACCGACACCACCGGCACACCGGCGGCTCTGGCTGGGAGCAGCGACTCCGCCTGCGCCATTCCGATCTGGGCTGCGCCGGAGGCCACCGCCTGCTCCACCCCGGACTGCGCCGGCTCGATCACGGTGAGGTCGATCCCGGCCTCGTCGTACCAGCCCTTCGCCTCCGCGACGTAGATGCCCACGTGATGCGCGTTGGGGGTCCAGTTCAGCATGAGGGTTACAGGCTGGGTCTCCTCAGGCCCGTCGTTCGTGCTGGAGGACGAGCAGGCCGCCAGTCCCAGGACCGAAACCACGGCAAGGACCAGCAGTCCCAGCCCCCGATACCTGCCGATCACAGTGAACCGCCCCTTCCGTGCTTGGTTTCGTCTCTCGGTCGTGTTCTTGGAGTTGCTGGCCCTGAGGCCTCCTGCCTGCGGCCTTCGTGACGCTTCACCCCTGCCCCCGTCACCACTGGCCGGTACGGGCCGCCGCACGCTGTTGCTCCCGCTCCGCCGCCCGCCACGGCAGCGCCACTCGCTCCAGGTAGGCGACCAGCCCGAACAGCCCCACGCTGACGACCGCGATCACGATGACGGCAGCGAACATCTGGTCGGTGGCGAACGATGCCCGGGACCGTTCCAGGTACAGCCCGAGGCCCCGCGAGGCACCGATCCACTCCGCGACCACCGCCCCGAACATGGCGTACGAGGCGGCCACCTTGAGACCGGTGAACAGGCTCGGTAGAGCTCCCGGCACCAGCACGTGGCGCAGCATCTCGCCGCGGCCCGCGCCCATCGCTCGAAGCAGGTCCACCTGGTCCCGGTCCGCAGCCAGCAGCCCGCCCACGGTGCTCACCGCCACCGGGAAGAACGCGATCAGGGCGACGACCAGGAGCTTTGGCAGGGGGCCGAAGCCGAACCACACGACGAACAGCGGCGCCAGGACCACCATCGGGATGCTCTGGGACACCACCACCAGCGGGTAGAGCGCGGACCGGAGCCCGGTGCTGGAGGCCATCAGCACAGCCAGTGCCACGCCGACCACCGTCCCCAGTGCCAGCCCGAGGACCGCCGTGGTCACCGTCGCCACAGCATGCCCGGCGATGATGTCGGAGTCCTCGACAAGCGCTGCGGCTATCTCGCTGGGCGCAGGCAGCAGGTAGTCGGCCACGTCCAGCACCCGGACTGCGAGCTCCCATATCCCTAGCAGCGCGACGAGCAACAGGACCGGCGGCAGCCCGGACGGCATCCGCCGCGCCTTCATCGGTGTTTCCGAACCAGGTCGTCCACGCTCGGCTCGTCGCTGGCCGCGGAGAGGATCTTCACCACGGTGACGACGGCGTCGGCGTGGGCCGCGGAGGCTTCATGGGCCGCCCGCAACGCCCGCCAGACCGCGTCGGGGTCGCCCTCCACCGTCGTGCCCAGCGCGCTCACCTCGTAGGGCAGGCCGGTGGCCGCGATGGCCGCTATTGCTGCGTCGACGTACCGGTAGGTGTCCTCAGGGGTCCCCACCGGACTCGGGATGCACTGAACCTCAGCAATCATCCCCGCTTCCCTCCGCTCGCATGACCGAGATCAGGTACTAGGGGTGGTCCATTCCGGATCTCAGCCGCGCGTGCGGCCCCCCCAGCGGGATTTCGGTCCGAGACTACCTCAGGGTCGCGGTGATCATGGCACTCGTGCACCCGGCGATGGGCGTGATCATGGCGCTGGGTCACCCACCCCGCCGTGATCATGGCGCTGGGTCACCCACCCCGCCGTGATCATGGCGCTGGGTCGCCGCGCACGGCGAGTCGGCCCGGCGCGCCATACCCTCCCGCCATGATCACCGCGATCACGGCGCTCGACTGCCATGATCACGCTCGAAGGGGCGGTGGCTGGGCCAATGGTCCGGGGGGGCGGCGGCGGCGAGGTAGGCGGTGGGTAGGCGGGAGGTAGGCGGTGGGCCCGGTGGGCTGGCAGGGCCACTGATCACCAGGCTGCTCGGGGCCGGTACCCGGACTACGGGAGGGACACCACGATCTCCGCCAGCGGCTTGCGGAGCCCGGTGTAGAAGGGCGTCTCGACCCGGGTGTGCAGCCGTGCCTTGGAGCCCCGCAGGTGGCGAAGGCAGTCGACGATGCGATGGACCTCGTCAGCCTCGAAGGCGAGCAGCCACTCGTAGTCGTTGAGGCCGAAGCACGCCACGGTGTTGGCGCGCACGTCCTCGTACTCCCGACCCATGTAGCCGTGCTCGGCGAGCATGCCGCGCCGCTCGTACTCCGGCAGCAGGTACCAGTCCAAGGATCGGACGAACGGGTACACGCACACGTACTTGCGGGGGTCCTCCCGCCGGAGGTACGCGGGCACGTGGCTGCGGTTGAACTCGGCCGGGCGGTGCAGACCCATCACCGACCACACCGGGTCGAGTGCCTGGCCCAGTCGGGTACGGCGCAGTCGCGCGTACGTCTCCTGCAGCAGGTCGGGGTCGGGAGCCGACAGCCACACCATCAGGTCGGCATCACCGCGATATCCGGCCAGGTCATAGGTACCCCGGGTAACGACGTCCTTGCCCTCCGCCTGGTCCAGCAGCGCCTGCGCCTCCTGCGCCGCAGCTTCCCGGTCGGCCTCCGGAAGTCCTCCCTGCCCGGCAGGGCGCGCTCGGAAGACCGCGTACATGATGTAGCGGACCTCCTCGTTGAGCCCCGGACGGTGGGCTCCCGGACGGTGGGCTCCCGGACGGTGGGCGCGGTAGGAGGGCTTTGGTCGCGTGCGGTCGTCTGCTCGGCCATGCGCCCATGTTCCCAGCGCAGGCGACGTCTCGCAGGGACCTGAGGCGGGTCCAGCGAGTACCGGGCGCGCTCCCCTGTACGCCCGCGCCGGCACTAGAGCCCCTGTACCCCAGTGCCGCTCCCCAGTGCCGCTCCCCAGTGCCGCTCCCCAGCGCCTCTACCCCAGCGCTGCCACGACCTCGTCGGCGGCACGCATCCCCGAGCTCACACACGCCGGGATGCCCACGCCGTCGTACGCGGCCCCGCACACGGCCACCCCAGGCAAACCGGCGACGTCCCTGCGGAGCTGCTCGACCCGCTGCACGTGACCCGGCTGGTACTGCGGCAGCGCACCGCCCCACCTGCTCACCCGGAAGGCGAAAGGCTCGGAGGCGATCCCGGTCACGGCAGCCACATCGGCCGCGACCACGCGAGCCAGCTCGCCGTCACGTCGCTGCAGGGCCGCCGCGTCCCCTGCGCGCCCGAGTGACGCTCGCAGCACGGTGACACCGTCGGGGAGGCCGTGCGAGCGGTCGTACGGCCACTTCGCGGTGGTGAAGGTGGCAGCCTTGATCTCCCTGCCCTCCCCGGCCGCCACCAGGACCCCACTGCCGGCCGGCAGCTCGACGTCCCGGTACGCCAGAGTGACCACAGCGACGCTGGCGTACCGCAGCTCGCTGAGCGCCTGCGCGGTCGCGGGGAGATGCGCCTGCAGCAGTCGAGCGGCGGGCGTGCCGGGAGCGGCGAGCACGACCGCGTCCACGTCCTCCACGGATGACGGACCGACCTCCGACGCGGACCCTGCGACGATGGTCCACCCGGACAGTGACCCGCCGCTGGTACTGCTACGGGGACGGATCTCCCGTACCGGCAGACCGGTACGCAGCGTCGCCTGCGAGGCCCGCACCAGCGCAACGACCAGGGGCTCGAGTCCGCCCAGTAGCGTCACGAACGCGGGCGCATCCGCCGCAGCCAACCCGGTACCCGGCAACAAGCCGGACCGTCGTGCCGTACGCAGCGCCTCACCCGCCGCACGCACCAGCGACGACTGCGACTCCAGGGCATCTGCCAGACCGGGGAGTGTCGCGCGGACCGAGAGCTGGTCGGCGTCACCGGCGTATACACCCGCCAGCAGCGGGGCGACGAGCCGATCGAGGACCAGCGGCCCGAGGCGGTCCCGTACCAGGGCCCCGACCGCGACGTCCTCGCCGGAGCCGAGCACGGGCTCGCCCCTCGGCCGTTCGGCTTCCTGCGCCACCCGCTCCAGCGCCGCAGCATCCAGCAGGGAGGAGCCTCGCAATGCCGCCACGTCGGTGGGTATGCCCATCAGAGTGCCCGAGGGCAGCGGGTGGCGGGCCCCACCCGCATACACCAGCGGCTGCCCGGAGCGGGGGGCTGCTACTCGGTCCGCCAGTCCGAGATCCCGCAACAGCTCCCCCATCTGCGGGGTACGGCGGAACGCCTCGGCCCCCTCATCGACCGCGAACCCTTCCAGTCCGGGTACCGGCCCGGTCCGCAGCTTGCCCCCGGGGCGCGGCGCCGACTCGTAGACCACGATCTCCGCGGAGTCACCGAGGCGACGGCGAAGCTGGTACGCAGCAGACAGCCCACTGACACCTGCCCCCACGACGCCGATCCGCACGCCCCCCACAGATTCCGCGCCTGCCATAAACTCATGGTGCCTTCTCGGGAACCATCTCCGCCCCCCTTGCGTCGCACCGGTAAAGACAACTGGACATCGGACCGGGGGGTCACGATGCACGACCGACGAAGAGCACTGCTGCTGACCGTTGCCGCTGCCGCGACTGCGCTGGTGCTGACCGGGTGTGGCTCGACTGGTGGAAGCGCAGCTGGGGACGGCAGCTCCGGTTCCGAGCGCAGCGCCGATGCCGGCACGTCCGCCGAGAGCGGACCGGTGGCGCAGGAGGGCGAGGCGGGTACGCCCGGCTCCGCGTCGGACTCCACCACCTCCACGGCGTCGGTCACCGACCGGTCAGTGATCCGGACGGCCCAGATCAGCATCCAAACCGGGCAGGTCGACGAAGCGGTCGGCAAGGCCACGGCGATCGTCACCGCTGTGGGCGGCACGCTGACATCCGAGCAGCGCTACGGAGCGCCGTCGTCCGGCGCTGCCGAGACCGCGGACCCGGATCAGCCCAGCGTCGAGCCCCTGCCGGGAACCGGCGAGGTCCCGTCCGACGGTATGGACATCTACCCGTATCCGTACCCGTACCCGTACCCGACGACCGGCACCCAGGCGGACCTCGTCTACCGCGTCCCGCCCGACTCGGTGGACCAGGTCCTGGCCGAGCTCTCCGCGCTCGGCACAGTCGAGTCGCGCTCCCAGAGCTCCCGCGACGTCACCGAGCAGGTCGTCGACGTCGACGCCCGCATCGCGAGTCTGCAGGCCAGTGCCCAGCGGCTGCGCGAGCTTCTGGACAGGGCAGAGTCGGTCGCCGATGTTGCTGCCATCGAGGCAGAGCTGTCCCGGCGGGAGGCCGAGCTGCAGTCGCTGCAGGCGCAGCAACGGTCACTGGCCGACCAGGTCGCGGCCGCGACCGTGAGCGTGTACCTGTTCGACGCACCTGCGGCCGGAGAGGTGGAGCCGGGAGGCTTTCTCGGCGGGCTGCGGTCCGGGTGGGACGCTTTCGTGACCGGTCTCGGGTGGCTCGCCACCGGGCTCGGGGCAGCGCTGCCGTTCCTGCTGGTGCTCGGCGCGGGGCTGGCTGGAGCATTCGCACTGGTACGACGGCGTGGGCGCGCCTCGCGTCCCGGTGATCCGGCGGGACCTCCCGACAACGCGGTCTCGCCGGCGGACGCCACTGCTCCCGGTCCGTAAGACGAGATCCGGCGCTAGCCCGCGGCCGCGACGCGTGCGAGACGAAGGGGTGTTCCGAACGTCTAGGCCCGCCCGGTCGCTGCGTGCACCAGCTCCACGAGACGTGTCAGCTTGTCGGGGTCCGTCTCCGGCAGCACCCCGTGCCCGAGGTTGAACACGTGCCCGGGAAGGTCAACCGCCTCGTCGAGCACCCGTCGGGCCGCCCGCTCGACCACGGCCCACGGGGCGAGCAGCACAGCCGGGTCGAGGTTTCCCTGGAGTGCGTACCCGCCGCCCACGCGCCCGGCGGCCTCATCAAGGGGCACCCGCCAGTCGACCCCGACCACGCTCGCGCCGGCCTCGCCGAGCAGCGGCAGCAGCTCACCGGTCCCGACCCCGAAGTGCACCCTGGGCACGTCATGGGCTGCGACCCGCTCGAACACCGCGGTCGAGTGCGGCATCACGTACTCCCGGTAGTCCGCGGCCGATAGCGCACCCACCCAGGAGTCGAACAGCTGCACGGCCCGAGCGCCGGCGCGGATCTGGACCTCCAGGAACGTCGCGCTCATCTCGGCCAGCCGGCCGAGCAGGTCGTGCCACAGAGCGGGCTCGGAGCGCATGAGAGCCCTCGTACGGTCGTGGTGCCGCGACGGCCCGCCCTCGATCAGGTAGCTGGCCAGCGTGAACGGCGCTCCCGCGAACCCGACCAGGGGAGTCCCGCCCAGCTCGCCAACGAGGCCTCGGACCGATTCCGCAACGAAGCCGACGTCATCAGGCTCGAGGCGGGGCAGTCCCGCCACCGCTGCCGCATCCCGCACCGGCGCATCCACGACCGGCCCGACGCCGGGCACGATGTCCAGCCCGACGCCGGCCGCCCGGAGCGGGAGGACGATGTCGCTGAACAGGATCGCCGCGTCCACGCCGTACCGGCGTACCGGCTGCAGGGTGATCTCGACGACCATCTCCGGCCGGCTACAGGCCTCCAGCATGGGGACGCCCTCACGCAGTGCCCGGTACTCCGGGAGCGCTCGGCCTGCCTGTCGCATGAACCAGACGGGCGTGTACGGAACGGGCCGCCTGCCCATCGCGGCAAGCAGCGGAGGCTCAGGTATCGGGGTGCTGGGTCGCATGGTCCTTCCATGCTGGCACGGCAGTGCTCGCCGCGCCGACGGCCCGGGGAACCGTGCGGGAGCCGGCGCGGGGGTGAGGCACCCGAACATCCACCGACACCCGCTCCGACACCCGCTCCGGGGCCCGGTCCGCAGCCTGGCCAGCAGTCTGGTCCTCAACCTGGCCCGCAAGCTCGAAACCCAGCCCGCAGGCCGGGCAGACGGTCACGATCGCCGACTCGCCGTCGTGTCGCGCAGTCGAGATGCCACCCTGAGCCCCGGAGTACGGCGCGAGTATCTCCCCCCAGACATCGACGAGATCTACCTCGACCTCGGGGGCGAACCGCCCCGAGTCCCCGCAGGTCGCGCAGGTGCTCGCTGGCGCCAGGTCGACCGTCACAGCCATCGCCTCCCACCTTCATGCCCGTGCACCACACACTCCCACCCCCCTGTGACGAAACCCGGCGGCCGCTTCGGCGTGTCGGGAGCGACCATCTGTCAGTGACTGCTCATACCCTCGCGGCTGTGTCAGGACCGCACTCAGTCCCGCACGACGGACTGGTCGACCTTCCGTCGGACGCGCCGGCCGAGTTCCGTGAGGCCGTGCGATCGCTGCGTCGCGCCTCGCCCCGGCGGGAGGTCGTGCTCAAGGAGATCCCGCCGCCGCAGCGCCTGGCTCCCTGGTCGTTCGTCTTCACCGCAGAGGTGCCCCTGCCAGCCAGCGAGGAGTTCGCGACCGGCAGGCTGGTCCTCCTCTACGACCCGGAGGGGCAGGAGGCTTGGGACGGGACCTTCCGGATCGTCACCTACGTCACCTCCGAGGTGGACGCCGAGATGGCCAACGATCCGCTGTTCGGGCAGGTCAGCTGGGGGTGGCTGGTCGAGTCGCTGGAGCGAGCCGGCGCCGACTACGCGGCTGCCGGGGGGACCGTGACCCGTACGGTGTCCACCCGCTTCGGTGACCTGGCGGGACATGGGGCCGGTGACAGGGCCACTAGCGGGGCCAGTAGCGGGGCCGGCAGTGAGGCCAGCGAGGACATCTGCGACGTCGAGATTCGCGCCTCCTGGACGCCGGACGGTGCCGACCTGAGTGCCCACGTACGGGCCTGGTGTGAGTTCCTGTGCACGACGGCCGGACTCCCCCCGCCGGGTGTCACCGCGCTGCACCCGTCGGGGCGGCCACCCATCGGAGCCGCGTGAGCCAGTCCGAGCCGGAGCTCGTCCCGCTGCTGAAGCCGCGGGACGGCGTCCCTGATCCGGTGGCCGACGCCGCCGCACTCGAGGATGCCGCGGACAGACTGCACCGGGGACGTGGCCCACTGGCCGTGGACACCGAGCGCGCCAGCGGCTACCGGTACTTCCCGCGGGCCTACCTGGTCCAGGTACGGCGAGAAGGCGCCGGCACCTTCCTGTTCGACCCGGTCTCCGTACCGGACCTCAGCAGCGTCACCGAGGCCGTGGGGCAGGACACGGAGTGGATCCTCCACGCTGCCTCGCAGGACCTGCCCGCTCTCGGCGAGGTCGGCATGATTCCGGCCCACCTGTTCGACACCGAGCTGGCCGGACGGCTCGCCGGGCTGGAGCGGGTCGGGCTCGGCCCGCTTGTCGCACGGCTGCTCGGGGTCCACCTGGAGAAGGGGCACGGCGCCGCCGACTGGAGCAGACGCCCGCTGCCGAAGGAATGGCTGACCTACGCCGCACTCGATGTCGAGCTACTCATCGAGGTGCGGCAGCTTCTCGCGGACATGCTGGGCGAGCAGGGCAAGCTGGAATGGGCGCAGCAGGAGTTCGCACACGTCCTGGCGCAGGCAGCCGCCCCGCCGTCGCCCCGCCCCGAGCCGTGGCGCCGTACCTCCGGCATCAACAAGGTCTCCGGCGCCCGGGGCCTGGCCGTCGTACGGAGCCTGTGGCTGGCACGGGACGAGCTGGGCCGGATGAACGACCTCGCACCCGGACGCGTGCTGCCGGACGCGGCCATCATCGCGGCGGCCCGTGAGCGGCCGGGTTCACTGGCGGAGCTGCGCGTCCTACCTGGCTTCCGGTCCCGCCACCAGCGTCGGCGCCTCGCGCGATGGTGGGGTGCCATCGCACAGGCCTACGCACTCCCCGAGTCCGAGCTGCCCGGACGTCCACCGCGATCCAACGGCATTCCCGCCCCGAACCGATGGTCCCGGCACGACCCCGCGGCCGCCGACCGGCTTGCCCGGGTACGCGCGGCGCTGGAGCGCGTGGCCGAGGGCGTGTCGATGCCCGTCGAGCAAGCTCTCGCTCCTGACCTGGTCAAACGCCTCGCATGGGAGCCCCCGCGCGAGGCAAGCTCTCGGGCCGTGGCCGAGCTTCTGAACTCGATGGGTGCGCGCCCTTGGCAGGTGTCACTGTGTGCCGAGCCGCTCGCCGCGGCACTTGCCGACGCGTCGTGAGAACGTCCGACCCAACCACGTGCACAGTCACAACCACGCGAACAATGGTCAGCTGCCCGTTGCGGACTCGACCATCTGGTCTGTACGCAGCACGGCGGAGCGGTACAGGTACAGCACATAAGCGAGGCCTATGGCGGCGCCTGCGAGCTGGGCAACCACGAAGATCCACGCTGACATCGGGGCGATGCCTGCGAGAGAGTCGGTGAACACGCGTCCCAGCGTGACGGCGGGGTTCATGAATGCGGTTCCTGCCGGACGCGAGTGGCGCGCGCCGCAGTGTGCCCGTCGACGCCGCTGCTACCCGATCGGGGCGGCACTGCAGTGTCGCCCGGACCCAGCTGTCGCAGACCGCGCGGTCGCCTCGCGTCGGCCTCTCCTCGCGTACTGTGCAGGTACGGGAGATACTGTGGGCCAGGTCCTTCGCCTGTGAGGTGTCCGGGCACAGCGGGCCGTCCGCGCATCTCGCTCGACGACCGCGGGTAGGAGAGGCAGGAAACACCGTGTCCAGCAGACAAGTCCGAGACGTCGTCTTCGTCGACGGCGTACGCACTCCCTTCGGCAAGGCCAAGGGTATGTACAGCGAGACGCGCGCCGACGACATGGTCGTCAAGGTGATCCGCGAGCTCATGCGACGCAACGACGCCGTTCCGCCGGAGCGGGTCGACGACGTCGCCGTCGCAGCCACGACCCAGACCGGCGACCAGGGCCTGACGATCGGCCGCGCCGCGGCCGTGCTCGCCGGCCTGCCCAAGTCCGTACCCGGGTACGCGATCGACCGGATGTGCGCGGGGGCAATGACCGCGGTTACGACCACTGCCGCGGCGATCGCCTTCGGTGCCTACGACATCGCCATCGCCGGCGGCGTCGAGCACATGGGCCGCCACCCGATGGGCGAAGGCGTCGACCCGAACCCACGCTTCCTGGCCGACAAGATCGTCGATCCCACCGCGCTGGTGATGGGCAACACCGCAGAGAACCTGCACGACATGCTGCCGCAGCTGACCAAGGAGCGGACCGACGCCTACGCTCTGGCCAGCCAGCAGAAGAACGCCAAGGCCTACGCCAACGGGCAGATCCAGCCCGACCTGGTGCCGGTCGCCACGCGCAGCGTCGAAGGCGGCTGGGGCCTGGCGACCGTGGACGAGCCGCCGCGGCCCGGTACCACCATGGAGGGCCTGGCGACGCTGAAGACCCCCTTCCGCCCGCACGGCAACGTCACGCCGGGCAACGCGGCAGGGCTCAACGACGGGGCCACCGGCTGCATCCTGGCCTCCGAGGAAACCGCGGACGAGCTGGGGCTGCAGAAGAAGATGCGCCTGGTGAGCTTCGCGTTCGCCGGCGTGGAGCCCGAGGTGATGGGGTACGGGCCGGTGCCGAGCACCAAGAAGGCGCTCGAGAAGGCCGGCATGACCATCGACGACATCGGCCTGTTCGAGATCAACGAGGCCTTCGCGGTGCAGGTGCTGTCCTTCCTGGACTACTACGGCATCGACGACGACGACCCACGGGTGAACCTCTACGGCGGTGCGATCGCCATGGGCCACCCGCTCGCATCCTCCGGGGTGCGCCTGATGATCCAGCTGGCCCGGCAGTTCGCCGAGCACCCGGAGGTGCGCTACGGCATCACCACCATGTGCATCGGTATGGGGATGGGCGGGACCGTGATCTGGGAGAACACCAACTGGACGGGGGACGAGAAGTGACGAGCACCGACGTGAGGGCCGAGGCGGTCGCCGCGTTTCCGGATGAGGTGGTCACGTACGCGCATGTGCAGTACCTGACGCTGCCCGGCCTGGCCGGAGAGTTCGCGCTCATCACCCTCGACAACGGCTTCGACCACACCAAGCCGACGACCTTCGGCCCTCAGAGCCTGATCAACATCAACCAGGCACTGGACGAGGTCTTCGCGCACACCCCGGCCGTGAGCGCGGTCGGCGTCACCGGCAAGCCGTTCATCTTCTCGGTGGGCGCCGACCTCAAGGCGGTCGGCGTTGCCCGGGGCCGTGACGACGCGCTCACCCTCGGCCGGTTCGGCCACCAGGTGTTCCGTCGGCTCAGGGACAGCGAGATCCCCACGTTCGCCTTCGTGAACGGCGCTGCCATGGGTGGTGGGCTCGAGATCGCGCTGGCGTGCCAGTACCGCACGCTGTCCTCCGGGGCGGCCGTCATCGCGCTGCCGGAGTGCTTCCTGGGTCTGCTGCCGGGCTGGGGGGGCTGCACGCTGCTGCCCAACATCATCGGGCCCGACAACGCGGTCAAGGTCATCGTCGAGAACGCTCTCAACCAGAACCGGATGCTCAAGGCACCTCAGGCCTTCGACCTGGGGATCGCGGACGCGATGTTCGACTCCGCGGACTACCTCGAGAAGTCGCTGCAGTGGGCGGTCGAGGTCCTCAACGGTGACGTCAGTGTCGAGCGCCCGGACTTCGACCGCGGGTCGGGCTGGGACGATGCCGTCGCACGAGGCAGGGCGATCGCCGACAGCAAGACCTTCGGCGAGGCGCCTGCCCCCTACCGGGCTCTCGAGATCATCGACATGGCCCGGACCGGGCTGACTCCTGAAGGGCTGACCGCCGGGTTCGCCGCCGAGGACGAGGCACTGGCCGACCTGGTGATGAGCGAGGAGCTGCGCGCCGGTCTGTACGCCTTCGAC
Source organism: uncultured Actinomycetota bacterium (assembly GCA_963752715.1). Classification (GTDB taxonomy): domain Bacteria; phylum Actinomycetota; class Actinomycetes; order Mycobacteriales; family CAVVZQ01; genus CAVVZQ01. The sequence goes on from CAVVZQ010000002.1 coordinate 371,148, forward strand.
CTGGTGCAGAAGCGCGCCAGGCGTCCGGTCGGGGCACCCGACAAGGGCCTGGCCCGCAAGGTCACCAAAGTGGGCGTGGTCGGCGCCGGCCTGATGGCCAGCCAGCTCGCGCTGCTGTTCGCGCGCCGGCTCGACGTACCGGTCGTGATGACGGACCTGGACCAGGCACGGCTGGACAAGGGCATCGCGTACTGCCACGCGGAGATCGACAAGGACCTCCAGAAGGGCAAGATCGGCCAGCGCAAGGCCAACCGTCAGAAGTCGATCATCACCGGCTCGCTGACGAAGGACGCCTTCTCGGACGCGAGCTTCGTCATCGAGGCCGTCTTCGAGGACATGAAGGTCAAGAAGCAGGTCTTCGCCGAGGTCGAGGAGCACGTCTCGGACGAGTGCGTGCTGGCAACCAACACCTCCTCGCTGTCGGTCTCCGAGATGGCCGCGGACCTGCAGCACCCGGAGCGGGTCGTGGGCTTCCACTTCTTCAACCCGGTGGCGATCCTGCCGCTGCTCGAAGTCGTCAAGGGAGACCAGACCGACGACGCGACCCTGGCGACGGCCTTCTCGGTCGCGAAGTCGATCAAGAAGTCGGCGGTGCTCTGCGCCGACCGGCCAGCCTTCATCCTGAACCGCATCTTCGCCCGGCTGATCGGCACCACGCTGCAGGCCTTCGACGAGGGCACCCCCGCCAAGGTGCTCGATGACGCGCTCGAGCCCCCCATGCCGATGCCGCTGTTCGGCTTCCTCGGACTCGTGGGCCTGCCCGTCGCGATGCACGCGGCGGAGACCATGAACGCCGCGTTCCCGGACCGCTTCCCGATCAGCGACAACGCCAAGCGCGTCGTGGCCGAGGGCAAGGCCAACATGGTCACCTGGGGCGCGGACGGCGTGGCGATCGACCCCGAGCTCGCGGAGGTACTCGAGATCGGGGACAACCCGATGACCCGGGAAGAGCTGCGGGCCAAGGCGCTGGAGGCGCTCGCGGACGAGATCCGGATCATGCTCGACGAGGGTGTCTGCGCCGGTGTCGAGGACATCGACATGGCGACGATCCTGGGTGGTGGCTGGCCGTTCTTCTACGGCGGCATTACCCCGTACCTGGATCGTGAGGGCATCTCCGAGCGGGTCAACGGCAAGCGTTTCCTGGCGAAGGGTGTTGCCAGCCTGCCGTAGCGAGGTATCGGCAGCGCGCTGGACCTATGTGTCGGCGAGGGGGCGGGGTCTTCGGAACCCGCCCCCTCGTTGCGTCGCAGCCCCGCGGTCTTCGAGGGCCAGCCCTAGGGGTCTTCGCGATCCGGCCCCGCGGTGATCACCGAGGACCACGGGACCACCGTGAACCACCGAGGACCGCCGTGAACCACCGAGGACTGCCGGTGATCATGGCATTCTCGCTCACCTATAGCGGTGATCATGGCGCCAGATCACCAGCCACGGCGCGTCGCCTCTGCGAGTCGCACCTCACTGCCATGATCACCGTGATCATGGCGCTCGAACGCACCCCTCGCGGCGATCATGGCTGGGCAGCGGGGCGGCCAGGCTGGCAGGTAGCCGTGGCGGTGCGGGCCCGACGGGCGCGCAGGCAAACAGGCGCAACAGCCGTCGGCCGGCTAGGCGTCCGCGCTCTCCGACTGGTCGGAAACCCCGTCCGCACCTACCCGACGCGGCGCTGCCTCGTGCAGTCTGGCCACCCACTCGACCACCTGGCGGGCGATGTCCTGACCGGTCAGCCCAGTTCGGGCCAGGATCGCAGTTCGGCTGGCGTGCGCGAGGAACTCCTGCGGCAGGCCAATCTCCCGGTGTGGGACGTCCACTCCTGCGTCGTCGAGGGCCAGCGACATGCGGCTGCCGACGCCTCCTACCCGCAAGCCGTCCTCGACGGTCACGACGAGCCGGTGCTCGGCGGCCATACCGACCAGTGCGGGGTTCACCGGCAGCACCCACCGCGGATCGACCACAGTGGCCTCGATGCCGTGCGACCCGAGCCGTTCTGCTGCCTCCACGGCGGCGCCCGCCATCGCTCCCACCCCGACGAGCATGACCTCGCCGGAACCGCTCCCGTACAGGATGTCGACGCCGTCCCGGCCGCCGACGGCGGGGAGGTCCTCGGCGACCTTGCCCTTCGGGAAGCGCACCAGCGTGGGGCCGTCGGGGACCGCGACCGCCTCCGCCAGCAGAGCTGTCAGGCGGGTGCCGTCACGCGGGGCGGCAATGCGCAGTCCGGGTACGACGCCGAAGACCGACAGATCCCACATCCCGTTGTGGGAGGCTCCGTCGTCACCGGTCACACCAGCCCGGTCCAGTACGAACGTGACTGGCAGGCGGTGCAGTGACGCATCCAGCAGGACCTGGTCGAAGGCCCGGTTCAGGAAGGTCGAGTACACGGCGACGACCGGGTGCATGCCCGCCATCGCCAGCCCCGCCGCTGAGGTCACTGCGTGCTGCTCGGCAATACCGACGTCGAAGGTCCGCTCCGGGAACGCCCTCGAGAAGGCACCCAGCCCGGTCGGCTCCAGCATGGCTGCGGTGATGGCGACGACGTCCGGCCTGTCCCGCCCGATCTCCACCAGCGCCTCGGAGAACACGTTGGTCCAGGTCGGACCCGGCTTGGGGTGCACCTGTCCGGTTGCCGGGTCGAAGGCCCCCGGTCCGTGCAGCTTGTCCTCGTCGTGCGACTCAGCAGGTCGGTAGCCCTGCCCCTTGCGCGTGAGGCAGTGGACGACCACCGGCTCACCGAAAGCCGCAGCCCGCCGCAGCGCGCTCTCCAGCGCGTGCACGTCGTGGCCATCCACCGGACCGACGTATTTCAGCCCGAGATCCTCGAACAGGCCCTGGGGGGCGAAGACATCCTTGAGGCCCTGCTTGACGCCGTGCAGCGCGTCGTAGAGGGGACCCCCCACCACGGGGGTACGGGATACCGTCTCCCGCACCAGCTTGAGGGTGTGCTCGTACTCCGGTCGCAGCCGCAAGGCTCCGAGGTAGGCGGCAAGTCCACCGATCGTCGGCGCGTAGGAGCGGCCGTTGTCGTTGACGACGATCACGACCGGCCGGTCCTTCGCGGCCGCGATGTTGTTGAGTGCTTCCCAGCACATGCCACCGGTCAGCGCACCGTCGCCCACGACGGCCACGACGCGGCGGTGCTCCCCGGACAGAGCGAACGCCTTGGCCATTCCGTCGGCGTAGGACAGCGCGGTCGAGGCGTGGGAGTTCTCGATGTAGTCGTGGGGGGACTCGGTCCGGCTGGGGTAGCCGGACAGCCCGCCCTCGCGCCGCAGCTCGTCGAAGCCAGCCTGCCGTCCGGTGAGCATCTTGTGCACGTACGACTGATGTCCCGTGTCCCACAGCAGCACGTCCTGCGGGGACCGGAACACCCGGTGCAGCGCCAGGGTGAGCTCGACCGCCCCCAGATTCGGCCCCAGGTGCCCGCCGGTGCGGGACACCTTGGCGACCAGGAAGTGCCGAATCTCACGTGCCAGTCGATCGAGGTCATCGGCCGAGAGCCGCCGCAGATCGCCGGGGCCTCGGACCTCGGAGAGAATGCTCACCTCACGCCCTCCTCGATGTCGTCCGCCTCGCGGGCGAGCGCCGGGCTCGCCGTGGCCCACAGTGTTCACTGACTCCTCAGAGTATCCGGCGCGCCGCGATTCGCCTCTTGAGCGCGCCCCCTGAGCCTCCTCAAGCCAGACCCCCAGAGACCGCTGCCGAACCGCGCCGGAGCCGACGGTCGGTCGACGGAGCGGAAGCCCCCGTGTGTCTCGGCGGAGACTGAATGTACATACTTCCGCCAAACGGGTACATTCACTCGTCACGCCGCACCTGTGAAGCGAGGTTCCATGGCCACCGCACGCGTCGGCGCCGACTCCCCGGAAGGCGGTTCCCCGCATACCAGCACGACCGGCCGAAAGGTTGCCAACCACGCCCGCAGTGACTTCCGAGCGAATCGGCTCCGTCTCCTGCAGACCCTGCTCGAGGAGGGCCCGAGCACCCGGGCGAGACTGTGTGACGAGACCGGCCTGTCGCGGGCGACGGTTTCAGCGCTAACTAACCATTTCCTGCGGGACGGCACCGTCGTGGAGAGGACCAGCAACACGACTCCCAGTCGGGCCGGGGGGCGACCCCCCATGCTGGTACGCCTGGCCGCCCAGGCCGGTGTGGTCGTCGGTGTCGGAGCAGCGGCACAGCGGGACCTCATGGTCTGCGTCGCCTCGCTGGGCCACGACGTGCTCCGAAGCGTCACAGCGCCAGGAATCCGCCCTGACGAGTCGGTTCACAACCGCATCGCCACTCTGGGTGACCTGATCCGCGATGCGGTCGAGGGAGCCGGACTCGACATCGGGGAGGACGTACTCGGCGTCTCGCTGGGCGTGGCGGCGCCGGTCACGGGCCCGCTGGGACGCCTTCCTCAGGCCGGGATCGACCCGTACGGTCAGGTGCCGGCTCCGGCGGAGTCCCTGACGGTTCGGCTCGGCGTGCCCGTGGTGCAGGAGAACGACGCCAACCTCGGGGCCCTGGCCGAGGGAGAGTGGGGTGCGGCCAAGGGTGCCAACTCCTACATCTACCTGCTCACCGGGTACGGCGTGGGTGCCGGACTGGTCCTCGACGGCACACTGCTGCGGGGTGCATGGGGCACGGCGGGCGAGATCGGCCACGTTCCGGTCCGCAAGGACGGGGAACAGTGTCGGTGCGGCAACCGGGGCTGTCTGGACACCGTCGCCGGCGGCGGCTACCTGGTGACACGCCTGGCCGCCCAGGGGCTGGACGTCAGCTCGCCCGACGATGTCGTCCACCTGGCAGCCGAGGGAAACCCGCTGGCGCGCGCCGCGCTGGACGAGTCCGCGGAAGAGCTCGGAACGGTGCTCGCGGGGGTGCTCAACCTCCTCAACCCCGAGCGGGTGGTCGTGGGAGGCGCCTTCGCGGCGGACCCGGCCTACCTGGACCGGCTTCGGGAGCGGGTCGCCGAGCGGACCCTGCGGGCAGCCCAGGACAACCTGACCCTGGTGCCCGGAAGCCTGGGACAGGCCGCGACCGCGCTGGGAGGCGTCGCCTACCTGATCCGGCAACCGGCACGCACCAACGTCGCCGCTCGGCTTCGTACGCTCGCCACCTGACCCGGGTGCCGCGTCCCACCGATCCGGGCCCCCGGCCGAGCGTCACAGTCTGTCCACCCAGCGGCGCCCCTCCAGCGCCTCGCGCACCATCGCGACCTCGCGCTGCAGCACCGCCATACGAGCACCCTCCCGCTCGTAGGCCTGCATCGCCGCGGTGACCGCGTGCGCGGGGACCTCCACGCCGCTGCCGCGGCCGGAGGTGTCGGCTCGGAGCGTGCGCCATCCCAGACGAGCGGCCTCCAAGGTGCCCGCCACGTGGTCGGCGGCGAACCGGGCCAGCAGTACCGGGTACCGACGCAGCACGTCGTACTGCCGGTACTCCCCCGGCAGCAGGTCGAACAGCCACCCGCTGGCGCGCTGCTCCCACCCGGGGGCATCCGGCGGCGGGACCTCACGCGGCCAGCCAGGCGGCGCGACGAACGGCATGGGCACCCTCCCGCGCGGTCACGCTCATGGTCTCGAGCGCCTCCATGGGTAATACTGCAACCCATGCCGGACGCTCCAGGCCGCGACAGGTCACAAGCGCCGACCGAGATCATCCTCAATCTCACGGCGCGTCAGCGGCGGCCCATGCTGTTCCTGCTGATCCCGGGAGTGGCTTTTCCGCTCATGCTGGGCTGGAACATGTTCACGACGATGGCCATCGGCTTCGCTCTGCTCGGTGTGTACCGCGCATGGACGATGCGTGTGGTCCTCAGTGGCGACCTGCTCCGCTCACAGGACCTGTTCTTCCGCCGCAAGATTCAGCGCAAGGAGATCCTCAGGGTCGGCGAGGAGCGAATCGGTGCGGTTCGGCGCACGTTCGTCACCACGCAGAAGAGGATGTACTACCTGCCTGTCCCGATCGACGGCCGCCTGGCCCACAACCCCAACTTCGACGAGCACTACGCGATCGTCGAGGACTGGTGGAAGGGTCGGCGCCCACGCGTGCCCGGCGAGCGGCCTCCGGCCTGACAGGGCCTGACAGGGCCGGAAGTGGCGCTGACCTGAGACGATGTCGATTTCAGCGCCTGAAGTCGTCGGTACGCCGTTGCGGGCGTTTGCGAGTCAAACCGAGCCCAAAGTGAGCCCTATGGGGCCCCAAGCGTCGCGACAGCGAGTCCTGCGCCGCAAACCCTCAGGTCATCGGCTTTTGACAAGTTTCGCCACGCACTCCACATGGGAAGTCATCGGGAACAGGTCGAAGGCCCGCAGACTGGCCAGCTCATATCCGTGCGAGCGGAACAGCGCGACGTCGCGAGCCAGGCTGGCCGGGTCGCACGCGACGTAGCTGACGCCCCGGGGACGCGCCGCCACGATTGCCTCCACCACCTCGCGGCCGGCACCGGTCCGGGGTGGGTCCACCACCACGAGGTCGACCTCACCGCCACCTGTCGCGCCCGTACTGGAACCTCGGACCACCTCGGAGATGGCCGCGGCTGACACAGTGCGCTGCCGGACCGACACCTGCGGAAGGTCGGACAGGTTCTCCACCGCCAGGGCGGCCGCCCGCCTTCCACCCTCCAGTGCGGTCACCTGCCCGGACGCGCCGACCAGTTCGCCCAGGACACCCGCGAACAGGCCAGCTCCGGCGTACAGGTCCAGGCAGCGCTCCCCCGCCTGTGGCTGCAGCCCGTCCACCACGGCCTGGGCGAGGGTGTCCGCAGCAGCCGGGTGAACCTGCCAGAAGCCTGTCGCCGCGACGCGCCACGCCCGTCCCCGGGCATGCTCGGTCAGCAGGGGGTCCCCCGAGATCACGTGCCAGCGTCCGGAGCGGTCCCGGCTCCGGCGTACCGCCACGGTGACACCTGCGCCGTCGACCGGCTGGTCCGCGGACGCTTCCGCGGAAGCGTCGGCGGCAGGCTCCGAGGCTTGTCCCGAGGCAGGCTCCGCGGTCGGCCCTGCAGTCGGCCCTGCAGTCGGCACCGACATCGGCTCTGGGACCGACGTGGACGCCGCCACCAGGATCTCCGCGGTGTCCGGCCACCGCCGGCGGGTTACACCGGTCGCGTCCACGGCACTGCTGGAGAGCAGACACCGGTCCACGGGGATGACCGTGTGCGAGCGGTGTCGCCGCAGGCCGGCCTCACCCCGCTGGGTCACCGCGTAGCGCTGCCGCGTGCGCCACCCCAGGGACCCGCCGGGCAGCTCCTCGACAGTGACCTCCAGCCCGCTCAGACCGCCTAGGCGGGCCATCTGCTCAGCCACCACGGTCGCCTTGAGGCGGCGCTGCGCCTGCGGCCGTACGTGCTGGAAGTCGCATCCGCCGCACGCGCCCGGGCCCGCGTACGGGCAGGGCGGCGCAACGCGGTCGGGACTGGGCCGCAGCACCTCGACAGCATCGGCACGCAGGTAGGAGCGCTTCGTCTCGGTGATCAGCGCTCGTACCCGCTCTCCCGGCAGGGCATGGCGGACGAACACCACACGCCCCTCATGACGGGCAACGCAGTGGCCCCCATGAGCCACCGGTCCGACGTCGAGCTCGACCTGCTCAGTCACGGGCACGCTCGGACGGACCGGTGTGGTCTGACTCCGGCGACGTCCCCGGAGCAACGGCCTGCTGCCCAGCAGCCTGCTCCTCGCCACCAGGCTCCTCGTCCAGCGCCTGGGCCCGTCGCGCCCGCTGAACGATCACCATCGTCGCCCCGATCGCAGCAGCCGTGAGCGGCAGACCCATCACGACGCGGGACACCCCGAGCCAGAATGAGGAGTCCCAGACGTAGAGCGCGCCCTGCACGCAGGCACGCGCGGCGAACAGACCCACCCACAGCCAGGTTGCCTGCGAGAAGGCCCGGCGCAGCCGCGGCTGATCACGCCATCCGGTGCCGCTGCCGTCCAGCAGAGACCAGATGACACCGATGACCGGCCAGCGCGCCAGTGCGGAGATGGCGAAGCCGAGGCCGTAGGCGACCGAGAACAGGATCCCGGGCAGGAAGAACCCCCGCGACTCCCCCATGCGCGCAGCGAACAGGACCGCCACCGCCAGTGCGAACAACCCGCCCAGCGCTTGCTGCGGGCTCTCCCGACGCAGGAGGCGGTACAGGAACACCGCGACACCGCACAGCGCTGCCGTCCAGATCGCCACGCGCAGACTCGCGACCTGGTCCGCAATCACGAACACAACGGTCGGAAGTGCACTCTCGATGACGCCGCGCCAGCCACCGATCTGGGAGGCGAGTGCGGTCGGCTGCGCACGAGGCGCGTCGGAGGACCCGGGTTCCCTCGTCACCGCTGCTCCGACAGAAGCTCGTAGTCCGGGTTGTAGATGACTCGTCGGCCCTGCAGCTCGGCGAGCCGACCCTGGACCCGGATCCGGCGGCCCTCCTCGACCGCACGGATCGAGTGGCGGCCCAGCCAGACCAGCGTCACATGCCCGGACCCGTCGCCGAGCACTGCCTCCAGGGACGGCCCAGCGACCGTACCCCCGTGAGTACCCGACACCTTCTCGAGGACTCCGGCCACGCAGACCTTCTGATGCGGGCGGCAGCGCGCGACCGCCGTCGCTGTGTAGGTCGCGCTGCCCGGCGCCGGTTGTGACCTTGCCGAGCCTCGCGAGGCGCGAACGGCACGGGAGCTCAGTGGCCTCGCGCCACCCTTCCAACGAGCCATCGAGCCTCCGTCATCCGTTCTCGAGTTCCGTTTCAGCGTACGACCGGATGCCCCACGTGCGGGAGCATGGACCCCTGAGCAGGTCACGCCAGAGCAACCCGCCGGTACGGCAGGCCACCGCACATTCAGGAGCCGCCATGATCACGGTCGTCCGCGGCGACCCGGACGGGCCCCTGGCAGTTGTGCTGCCAGGAACCGCGTCCTCCGCGGACTTCGTGGCCCGGGCCTTCGGGCCCGCCCTGGTCCACCGCGGAGTGGGGTTGGCCACGGCGCACTGGCCCGGGAATGCCGGTGCGCCCATCGCCGCGGTGGAGGCCGAGCTGGAGGCCTTCCTGGAGCGCCGCACCGCGGTGCTCCTCGGGGGCGTCTCCCTCGGCGCGCACCTCGTCGCACGGGTGGCAGCACGGCTCGGTCCGGCAGTCGCGGAGTACGGCGTACTGGGGCTGGCGCTGGTCCTGCCTGCCTGGACGGGGCCGCCCGAGCAGGTGGCTGCGCTCTCGGGCGCCGCGGCCCAGCGCCTCTCGAGCGTCGGCGTCGACCGGGCCCTGGCGGAGATGAGGCAGTCGGCACTGCCGTGGGTCCACGCCGAGCTGGCCTCTGCCTGGAGCCTCTACCGAGAGGACGAGCTCATCGCACTGCTCCGCGCAACTGCCGCGAGCCACGCCCCGACGGCGACCGAGCTCGCCGCCATTGCTGTGCCCAGCGGGCTGCTCGCCTTCAGCGACGACCCCTTTCACCCCCTGGCCGTGTCGCGGCAGTGGGCCCGTGCCCTGCCGTCCTCGTACCTGTCCGTCACGACTCTTGATCAGGCCGGACGCAACGTCCGGAGTATGGGAGACCTGGCGCTGGGTGCGCTCGATGCCGCTCTCAGCCTGACTGCGGGGTCCCGGGCCGGTTCTGGGTCTGGTTCTGGGCTTGGGCTTCTGGGCCTGCGCCTGCGCCTGCGCCTGCGCTTGGATCTGAGCCTCCATCTGGACTCTGATCTCCTCGGGCAGGACGATTGGAACCGGCTCCTTGACAGGCATCGCCTCGTCGCCACGCACCACGACCATCTCGCGCAGGACCTGTTCGTACGGCTGTGCGGCGGAGCGATCCAGGGCAGCCTTGCCGATGATCAGGGCACGAAGGAACCACCGTGGCCCGTCCACGCCGATGAACCTGCCCGGAACGAGCCCGTTGGGGGTGGGCATCATCGCGGTGAGCTCAGGTCCCCACGAGCCCTCGCCGTCGGTGACCTTCCCACCCTGAGCGGTCAGGCTCTCCCGGATGCCCTCCCGAACCTCGTCCCAGATGCCGGCGGTCCGCGGAGCGGCGAATGCCCCGAGCTGGATCTCGCTGCCCTCTCCGACCAGGCGAACCCCGGCGACGCCTCCCTGTGCGGTGACATCGACCCGCAGATTGAGGCCCGCTGGGACTGGCAGCCGCATCGCGCCGACATCGATCCGGTTCAGGTCGTCGTCCTCGTCGACCTCCGTGACGTCCCAGGGGCCGACGTCGCTCGGGCGCCCGGCGGTCTGGTCAGCATGGTCGGCCCGGCCCTGCCCGTGGTCGAGGGCCTCGCCGCCCTCGGCATGCCCGCTCCCGCTTGCCCTGCTCGCCCGCCGCACCGTCGGCGGCTTCGGCCGTGTCGGTTGCCTCCGCTGTGGAACCGGTGTCTGCGGCCTCCTCTGCGGCCTCCGCTGCGCCCTCGGCGTCCTCACGCTGTCGCCGCCGCTTCCCGAATGCCATCAGGCCCCCTTCTCGTCAGTACCGTATGACCGGGCCAGCGGGAGCGACTCCCCCAGACCCTCATGGCCACCCGTCGACCCGAACCCGCCGGCCCCCCGCGCAGAGCCAGGCAGCTCGTCCGCGACCCGGAACGTCGCCCGCACCACCGGCTGAATGACCAGCTGCGCGATCCGGTCGCCACGTCGCAGTGCCAGCGTCTCCCTCGGGTCCAGGTTGACCACGATGACCTGCAGCTCGCCGCGATATCCCGCATCGACCGTGCCCGGCGAGTTGACCAGCGCCATTCCGCAGCGTGCGGCCAGCCCGGAGCGGGGATGCACGAAAGCGGCAAAGCCTTCCGGGACGGCAACCGCGACGCCCGTGGGTACCACGGCACGCTCGCCCGGCCGGAGGTCGACGTCCTGAGTCGTGACGAGATCGGCGCCGGCGTCGCCCGGCCTGGCGTAGGAGGGCACGGGAACGTCGGGATCCAGTAACCGGACCGGAATGTCCATCTCTCCTCCAGACAGGGCTGCCTGCACGCGCCTCACCCGTACGGACGAAGCCAGACCCGGGGCTGGCTCGCACCGACCCGACGGGGATCAGGCAAGGACGTCCATGGTCCGTGCGAGACCACCCACGGACACGGTACGGCGCCGCCGGAGAGTTCGCTCACGCCGCGATCTGGGCAGCGAGGCTGTCGGTCGGCGTGGACGGTGGTCCCCCACGCCCAGCCGTGCATACGCTCATGGCGTGCCTACCTTCCCGGCCGAGTCGGAGCTGCGTCGGGAGCGGCTGTCCGTGCTGGAGACCTTCCGTTCGCTGCGCCCCGATGAGTTCGAGTCGGCTCCGACGCTCTGCCCCGGTTGGGCACCGCGCGATGTCCTTTCGCATCTCCTCGGGCAGGAGGGGGGCAGGCTGCTCTACGCCACCTCCTTCGGGCGGTTCTCGAACGGGAACGAGCGCATCGTCGACCGCGGACGCGCGCGCGGACGGGGTGAGCTCCTCGCCCGTGCCGCGCTGTGGGCCCGCTTCCCGTCGGTGTCGTCACGCGTGGCCGCGTACGGACTTCTCGGCGAGACCGCTATCCACCACCAGGACGTCCTCCGCCCCCTGGGACGACGGAGCGACATCAGCGACGCTGCCAAGCGCGCCATGCTTCGCACCGCCGCCGTCCTGGGACCCGGCAGGCTGCTGGGCAGCCGCGTCGTACCATCCGACCTTCCGGGCGGTGCCTTCGGAGTCGGACGACGCGTCGCGGGGCCGTCGGACGCCCTCGCCCTGTGGCTCAGTGGACGCGCGGACATCGAGGACGAGCTGGAGTTCGCCTGAGTCGAGCCGCGAGATCCCGCGGTACCCGCGCAGACTCAGCCTTCGCACTCCGTGCAGAACTTCAGGTTGCCCTCCTGACGGGCCAGCTGGCTGGCGTGGCGAACCAGGAAGCAGTTGCTGCACGTGAACTCGTCGGTCTGAACGGGAACCGACTGGACTCGCAGCTCCTCATTGGAGAGGTCGGCGCCCGGCAGCTCGAGCGACTCGAAGACTTCGGCCTCGTCCTCATCGATCGAGGCGGACTGCTTGTCTGCCCGTCGAGCCTTGAGCTCTTCGAGGCTGTCCGGTGCGATATCGGAATCTTCGGTACGGCGAGGGGCATCGTAGTCGGTGGCCATGGGAACTGTTCGCCTCCGGCGGTCAGCCATTCCTGTCGGCCCGCCCCGGGTAGGTCCGCGGGCCGACAGCATGGATCTAGTGCGTGCGGTCCTGCAACGCCCTGGTGCCCCCGACTTATGCCCGGGTGCGCCGACGTTGCGTGTCTCGAGCGCCGTACGGTACCGCACACGCGCCATCGATCACAGGCGGATCGGGCTGGACGAGCACGATTGTACGTAGGGGTTCGTCACAGTCGCTCGACGGCACACGACGTCGTCAGCCGGTCGTCAGCCGGTCGTCAGCCGGTCGTCAGCCGGTCGTCAGCCGCCGAACGCCTCCCTGAGCTGCTCCTCCAGCGCGCCGTGCAGCCTGCTGCCAGCAGCGACAACGGCATCGCCTCCGTGCGGTGCGGCGAGCTTGGAGACCCGGGCGCCCGCCTCCTCTGCTACCAGCCCGGCGGCCGCGAGATCCCAGCTGTGCAGCCCTTGCTCGTAGTAGCCGTCCACCGTGCCCTCGGCCACGGCACACAGGTCGAGAGCCGCCGACCCGAAGCGTCTGATGTCCCGCAGCAGCGGGAGCATCCGGGCTGCCACCGTCCCCTGGAAGGCACGCAGCCGCGCGCCATACCCGAACCCGGTCGCCACCAGGGACAACGCCAGGTCGTCCTGCTCCGAGCAGTGCAGCGCGACGCCGTTGCGCCAGGCGCCACCCCCCTGTACCGCGGAGTACAGCGCACCCAGCGCCGGGGCGAACACAGCACCGGCCACGACCTCGCCGGCGACCTCTGCACCGATGCAGACCGCGTACTGAGGCAGCCCGTACATGTAGTTGACCGTGCCGTCGATGGGATCGACGTGCCAGCGAACGCTGGACTGGCCGCCCCGCTCGCCCCCTTCCTCCCCCACGATCCCGTCCCGGGGCCGGGCAGCCAGCAGCACCTCCACGATGGCCTCCTCCGCAGCCCGGTCCATGGCCGTCACCGCATCCGTCGGGGAGGACTTCGTGGTGGCTGTCGCCGCGGCTCCGGACTGGCCTGCCCGGACGAGGTGCCCGGCTCGTACCGCGGCAGCGACAGCAAGCGCCATGAGGGACCGGGGATCTGAGGAGACGGTGTCACTCACCATGCCGTCATGTCACCACAACCGCCGCGGGCCGGCGCAGGCAGCCTCACTGCGCAGGCCGGGCGAACTCACGGCGGAGGGCGGCACCCTGCTCGTCGAGGTCCGGCGCCGGGCCCGAGCCGACCGGCTCCTGCGTACGGTCGCTCTTCATCGGGTTGCCGGGCTGCCGCCAGCCGTCCACGGTCACGACCATGTGGCGCTGCTCGGTCTGTTCCGAGCCGAGCGCCTCGGCGATCGTCGAGATCGGTCCGCACGGAACCCCGGCCCGGGTCAGCAGTGCGAGCCAGTCGTCCGCCGGCCGCTCCCGCAGCGTCCGCTCGAGCTCGTCCTTGAGCAGGTCGCGGTGCTGGGTACGGCTCACGTTCGAGGCGTACTGCGGCAGCTCGGCGAGGTCCTCGCGGCCCATCGCCTCGAGCAGCCGGCCGAAGAGCTCGTCGTTGGCGGCGCAGATGATGATCTGACGATCCGCGGCGGAGAAGGCGTCGAACGGCGTGATCGAGTAGTGCGCGTTACCGATGGGGCCCGGGTCCGTCCCGTCGGCCAGCCAGTACAGGCCGGCCCCCTCCACCAGCGAGACGAGGCAGTCGAACATCGCGATGTCGATCCGGGCGCCCCGGCCGGTGCGGTGGCGGTCGACGAGAGCCGCGCAGACTGCGCCGAAGGCGTACAGAGCCGCCGACAGGTCGCCGAAGGGAGCGCCCGGTTTGACGGGTGGGCCCCCCGGGAAGCCGGTGACGCTCATCAGCCCGCTGGCTGCCTGCACCACCGTGTCGTAGGCCTGCCGTCCGCGCAGCGGACCTGTCTGGCCGAATCCGCTGATCGAGCAGTAGACCAGGCCCGGGTTGCGCGCGCGCAGCGTCTCGGGTCCGAGACCCAGCCGGTCCATCACACCAGGCCGGAAGTTCTCGACCAGCACGTCAGCCCGGTCGACCAGCTCGTCGAGCACGCTGCGGTCCGCGGGGTCCTTGAGGTCGAGGGCCACCGACTCCTTGCCCCGGTTGACCCGTGCGAAGTACATCGACCGACCCTCCACGTACGGTCCGTAGCCGCGCGAGTCGTCACCAGCCCCCGGTCGCTCGACCTTGATCACACGCGCCCCGAGGTCCGCCATCATCATCGTGGCGAAGGGTCCCGCCAGGACGCGGGTCAGGTCGACGACGAGCACTCCCTCGAGTGGGCCGGGCATCGTGGTGCTCCTCTCCGGGGGCCGACGGCTCCCCTGGCAACGAAAGGTCACGGACGGTCACGCGTTCGTAACAACTCCAGCACAACACCCGTACGGAGGTGTGACCGCAGGCAGTCGAGGGGACAGTGGTCTTGGAGTGACACGTGAATGCAACGGCTGTGCGAGATAACATCGCGTGACGCACGTCACGTTGTGACGTCGAAGAGGCAACCGCAGCACTTCCGCGGGCAGCAACTCCGCCGGTGCGCCGGCGGAGCCGACTGCAGGGCCAGGAGGTAGTTCGTGCCAACTCAGGGGACAACCGCAAGACGAGGCTCGACCCGGTCCGGGGGGACCAGGAAGCGACAGGCCACAGCCGGGGCGGAGTCCGAGCCCGGCCCTGGCCCAGCAGGCGGCCGAGCCGAGTACGAGTCCACCGAGCACGAGTCCACCGAGTCACCCTCCGCCGCCGCGCGCGCCGCCGCGGAGCAGGCTGTGACCGACATCCGCGACGGTGCGGCTCAGGCCGTACAGGTCGCCCACGACGTCGCCGACGGTGCCGCGAACGTGGTGGCTGGCCTGGCAGGGGCCATCAGCGCTCGCCGCCGTGGCAGGTCGGCCAGCAGCAGGTCCTCGCGCGAGGCGGACGAAGCGGGACTGAACGGCGGGTCCGGCACAGCCACGGGGACGACCCAGAAGGGCACCATCCCCGACACCGCGAACCTGACGCCGGACGAGCTCGAGCGCCTCGCGGCCACGTTGGTGGAGTCCGCACCGGCAGGGACGGCATCTGGTGGGACCGGCACGGCTCGGACCAAGCGCTCCGGATCCTCCCGGAGCAGGGGCGGAGCTGCCAAGCGCTCGGGCGGGGCCTCGGGTAAGACAGGGTCCCCGGACGGGGAGTCCGAGGAGGACGAGGACTTCAACTGGGACGATGAGGACGACGAGGCGCTCCGCAAGGCCCAGCAGGAAGCGGAGATGGTCGCCTCGACCGACTCCGTCCGCGCCTACCTCAAGCAGATCGGCCGCGTCGCACTGCTCACAGCCGAGCAGGAAGTACAGCTAGCCCGACGGATCGAGGCCGGTCTCTACGCCGCGGAACGGCTGCGCGATCTGGAGGATCAGCAGGACGAGGCGGTGGTCCTGGCCCAGCGTGAGGAGCTCCGCCGCGACCTCATGTGGATCCGACGGGACGGCGAGCGGGCCAAGAGTCACCTGCTTGAGGCCAACCTGCGTCTGGTGGTCTCGCTCGCCAAGCGCTACACGGGTCGCGGAATGGCGTTCCTGGACCTCATCCAGGAGGGCAACCTGGGCCTGATCCGCGCGGTCGAGAAGTTCGACTACACCAAGGGCTACAAGTTCTCCACATACGCGACGTGGTGGATCCGCCAGGCCATCACCCGCGCGATGGCCGACCAGGCACGCACCATCAGGATCCCGGTGCACATGGTGGAAGTCATCAACAAGCTGGGACGGATCCAGCGAGAGCTCCTCCAGGACCTCGGCCGCGAGCCCACCCCCGAGGAGCTCGCCAAGGAGATGGACATCCCGCCCGAGAAGGTGCTGGAGATCCAGCAGTACTCCCGCGAACCGGTGAGCCTGGACCAGACGATCGGGGACGAGGGCGACAGTCAGCTCGGCGACTTCATCGAAGACTCGGAGGCCGTGGTCGCAGCCGATGCGGTGAGCCACACCCTGCTGCAGGAGCAGTTGATCCAGGTGCTGGACACCCTCTCCGACCGCGAGGCAGGCGTCGTACGGCTGCGGTTTGGCCTCTCCGACGGCCAGCCCCGGACGCTCGATGAGATCGGGCAGGTCTACGGAGTGACGCGCGAGCGCATCCGGCAGATCGAGTCCAAGACCATGTCCAAGCTGCGCCATCCCAGTCGCTCGCAGGTACTGCGCGACTACCTCGAGTAGCGATCGGCGTTGCACACGCCACGTTCGCAGTCCCGCAACCCGGACGAAACATGACGGGCGTACCGTAAACACCACGAGGAGGACCAGCCGCGTTCGCCCTCGGCGAAGAGACGGAGGGAACAGCGCATCCGAGGCGCGTGTTACCACCGAAGACTGCATAACGACGATCGCTCGTTCGCCGGGTCGGAGAACATCGACGAGAGGAGCCACGATGGCCGCGATGACAGCGCCCAACACGGAGAGCCCCGAACTGACGGGCACTGACCGTTGTGACCGGTGCGGCGCCCAAGCCCTCGTTCGAGTCGTCCTCACCAGCGGCGAGCTGCTCTTCTGTGGTCACCACTACCGCGAGTACGGCAGCACCCTGCGGGACGTGGCGATCGACGTCATCGACGAGACGGACAGACTGCGCCCCTCCTGAGACTTTTCCTGCGGTTCCACTCATCCGATCCCCCCCCGACGTAGTCAGACGCCCCGGCCACAGCGGCCGGGGCGTCTGACTGTGCTCAGTGCCGGTCTCTCGGAGACATCCCCTCTCAGTGGCGCCCGGGGCGACCAGCTACGGCAGCGAGTCGTAGATGCGCTTGCACTCAGGGCAGACCGGGGACCCCGGCTTCGGGGTGCGGGTCACCGGGAACCGCTCCCCGCACAGGGCCTGAACCATCGTTCCCATGACGGCGGACTCGGCGATCTTCGACTTGTCCACGTAGTGGAACACGTGCTCGCCGTCTTCGGTGTCCGTCTGGTCCGGCCGGACCTCAGTCTGCGTGCTCATAGCCCTTCATGGTGCCCGTTGCCGGCTTGCCGGTCCACATCGGAGGGCTCGTGTTCGACAACGGGACGCGCGGGGTCTGCACTCTCGAGCGCCCGCTCCGGGTGCGGCGCGCCGTCGTGCCACGCGACCCGACCATGGCCACGGGGCAGTCGGTCGTTGGCCATCAGGACTGCCGTCCACGGCAGGATGACGGCTCCGACGATGGCTCCCCAGACCCATGGTGTGCCCCGGAGCAGCACCGCAAGCAGCAGGCAGGCAAGCCTGATACCCATCGTGATCGCGTAGCGCCAGGTGCGGTATGACCGCTCGTCAGCCATGCTCGGATGGGCGTCCGTGATCAGCACGGTTTCATTCGACCGTGAGTGCCGCCACAGCCCGGGAACTGCCATCACCTCGATCCTCGCACCCCCGGCGGGGCGCCGCACCCTCTCCCGGCTCCGATCCCCCTCGCCCCCTCAGCGTTGCCGTGCCTTCATCGACTTCTTGAACGCACGGACTTCCGCCAGCTCCTCGGGACCTGTGACGTCCGCGATGGAGCGCCTCGAGCCTTCCTCGCCGTACGCCCCCGCCGCCTCGCGCCAGCCCGGCGGCTGCACGCCGAACTGCTTGCCCAGCAGCGCCACGAGGATGGCGGCCTTCTGTGCCCCGTACCCAGGAAGTGCCTTCGCCCGGCCGAGCAGGTCAGAGCCGCTTGGCACGTCGCGCCAGACGGCTGCGGCATCACCGCCGTACTCGGCGGTCAGGTAGCGACACAGGGTCTGCACCCTCTCGGCCATCGCTGCGGGGTACCGGTGCACGGCCGGAGGGGTCGCAAAGAGCTCGGCCAGTGCCTGCGGGTCATAGCTGCCGATCTCCGCGGCGTCGAGCCGTTCGTCGTCACGCACGGGACGGTTCTGCTGCTCGGCCAGTCGGCTCAGGATCACGTACGGGCCCGCGAACGCTCGTTCCATCGGCACCTGCTGGTCCAGCAGGAGTCCGACGAGCAGGGACAACGGGTCCCGCTCCAGCAGCTGGTCTGCGTCGTTGCGCCCTGCGAGCCACACAGTCATGCCGTCAGCGTGGCACGATGGTCACTCGTGCGCGCGGTGGTCCAGAGGGTGTCCGAAGCGTCCGTGTCCGTCGACGGCCGGGTCGTGGGACAGATCGGTGCCGGTCTCCTGGTCCTCCTCGGGGTGGGGCAGGCCGACGAGCCCGGGCACGCCGTTCGCATGGCTGACAAGCTGCGGGAGCTACGGGTTCTGCGCGAGGAGCGCTCCTGTGCGCAGACCGGTGCACCACTGCTGGTCATCAGCCAGTTCACGCTCTACGGCGACACCCGCAAGGGCCGGCGGCCCTCCTGGTCGCAGGCAGCGCGCCCGGAAGTGGCGGCGCCGCTGGTCGACAGCGTCGTCACGGAGCTGCGCCGGGCGGGATCCCCGGTGGAGACCGGGATCTTTGGCGCGCACATGTGCGTCCAATCAGTGAACGACGGACCCTTCACGGTCCTGGTCGAGGTGTGACGAGAGGAAGGAAGGGGATGTGATGTACGTCTCATCCAGTGCCCCAGGGAATCACGTCGCTGACTCGACTGTTTGACAATACGACCCACGAGTGTGCCCTCAACCGTCCCACGGACGGCCGACGCATGCTCAAGACGGACGGAAGGTGCCGTGTCTGCCAGCGCTACCGAGAAAGTACGCCGGACCAAGGCCGAGGTTGAGGTCGAGGAGAACGACCACACTGCCGACCTCGACGACACGGGCCCCGGCGTATCCGCCGACCTTGTCCGTGCCTACCTCAACGGGATAGGCAAGACGGCGCTGCTCAACGCCGCTCAGGAAGTGGACCTGGCGCGACGTATCGAGGCCGGCCTGATGGCCGAGTACGTCCTGGCCACAGACGTACGCCCCGCGCTTGCCGAGAAGCGAGCCGAGATCGCACGGATCGCGGCCACGGTTGAGGAGTCCCTGGCCCGGATCGACGCCCTCAGCGGCGCCGACACGCTGCCCGGCGCCGCAGCGCTGCTCGCCGCGCTGGGCGATGTCCGCTCACCGGTGTCCGGGGACGACATCTCGACTGCGGCTGCCATTGCCGTGCCGGACGGTTCGGCCCTCACCAAGGCCGACGCCACGGAGCTGCAGTCCGTCGTCGTGGAGCGCTCCGAGCTGTTCGCGCGGCTGCTCGAGGCCGCGGCCGACCACCGGTCCCTGATGGAGCGCATCGCCGACCTGGAGTGGATCGCACGTGACGGCCGCAAGGCCAAGAACCACCTGCTCGAGGCCAACCTGCGCCTGGTGGTCTCGGTCGCGAAGAAGTACACCGGTCGCGGAATGGCGTTCCTCGACCTCATCCAGGAGGGCAACCTCGGCCTGATCCGCGCGGTCGAGAAGTTCGACTACACCAAGGGCTTCAAGTTCTCGACCTACGCGATGTGGTGGATCCGTCAGGCCATCACGCGCGCGATGGCCGACCAGGCACGCACCATCCGGCTCCCGGTTCACCTCGTCGAGCAGGTCAACAAGCTCATCCGGGTGCGCCGCGAGCTCCACCAGGAGTACGGCCGCGAGGCCACCCCCGAAGAGCTGGCCGAGGCGCTGGACACTACGCCGGAGAAGGTCGAGGAGATGATCGCCTTCGCCCGGGACCCGATCAGCCTGGACCAGAACATCGGCGAGGACGGCGACTCCCAGCTGGGCGACTTCATCGAGGACATGGACGCCCCGATCGCTGTGGACGCGGTTGCGTTCCGGCTCATGCAGGATCAGCTGCAGGGAGTCCTGGGCAGCCTCGAAGAGCGTGAGGCCAACGTGATCGCGATGCGCTACGGCCTGACGGACGGTCAGCCCCGGACGCTGGACGAGATCGGCCAGATGTACGGGCTCTCGCGGGAGCGGATCCGGCAGATCGAGAAGCAGACGCTGGCCAAGCTGCGTCACCCGAGCCGATCGCAGGTCCTGCGCGACTACGTCGAGTGACGCGGGAGTCGGTGTGCGTCTGACCCGCCGCTGCGCCGGTGAGGCCGCGTGAGCGACCTCATCGACACCACGGAGATGTACCTGCGCACGCTCTTCGAGCTGGGCGAGGAGGGCGTGCCGCCGCTGCGCGCCCGCATTGCGGAGCGGCTGCACCAGAGCGGGCCCACGGTGAGCCAGACTGTGGCGCGCATGGAGCGGGACGGCCTGGTCGTACTCAACGAGGACCGTCAGCTCGAGCTCACCCCCCTCGGGGCGCAGCACGCTACCGCTGTGATGCGCAAGCACCGCCTGGCTGAACGGCTGCTGCTCGACGTGATAGGCCTGGACTGGGCGGATGTCCATGCCGAGGCCTGTCGCTGGGAGCACGTGATGTCCGAGTCGGTGGAGAAGCGGATCGTCGCTCTTCTGGGCCAGCCGTCCGTCTCGCCCTACGGAAACCCGATCCCGGGACTGGCGGAGCTGAGGGACCCGACGGCAGGGTCCGACCGGATGCCTCCGGTCGAGCCACCAGCCGGCCTCCTGCCGCTGTCGGAGGCGCTGGACGACCGACCTCGCGCCGTGCGGATCGTCGCCATCGGGGAACACCTGCAGACCGACGTGGAGCTGATGCGCGAGCTGGACCGGTCGAGGCTGCGCCCCGGCTCGGTGATCACTGCCGTCCGGGTCGACGCGGACACCATTGAGCTCAGCGCGTCGGGCGGAGGGCTCACGATGCCTTACGATGCCTGCGCGAACCTGTTCGTCTCGGTCGTCTGACCCTGCGGGGCGCGGACGGGTACACCGAGGCAGCACCCCACCGATCGCCCACTCGCGCCTGCGCGCCCGCACCCGGGCCCGCACCTGGGCCCCCTTCTGGGCCCCCTTCTGGGCCCGGATCGTCACCCGACGAGCCGTCCGCGGGGATTCGATGGCGCGCCGCGGAGAGCACCAGCGGAGCCAGTGACTCAGCGGGGTCCAGGTTGACCGCGATGGCCGCGGCGCTCTCCGCCCCCGGGAAGTCGCCCCGACACCAGCGGACGTAGGCGAGCACAGCGGCTGGTGCAGCTCCCCAGCCCTCGGGGGCACGGGTGGCGATGTCCAACCACAGTGCCTCCACGGGATCGTCCGGCCCCGTGGTGGGGAATCCGCAGGCCGCATCCCGGACCGGCACGTCGGTCAGTGAGAACAGGAGCCGGCCCACCGTTTCGGAGTCGAGCGGGACGAGACCTTCCCGGGCGGCAGCCACCGCCGTGTGGACCCCACGTACCGCAGCCTCCCGCCAGGAACGCACTCTGCGGCGGTCTCCATCGCCCACACTCGCAGCCAGGTCCCGCAGGGCTGCCTCAATGTGGTCGACGACGGCCGTGCGGACCATCACATCGAGTCCGAACGAATCGTGGCATGCCTCGGTGGCCTCAGTGGCCTCGGTGCGCCTCATGGGCATTCGGGGTCTGGCGGGCCTGAGGGGTCTGGTGCGTCTGATGAGCATCGCGGTCTCGCTGTGACCCGTGCCCGTTCGCCTGCGGCGCGTCTTCGTCATTCATGGGTCCGAGGCTGCGGACCCTCCGCTGCGTCCGCACCCGGGTGCCGACATCTGTGGATGGCGCACCGCCTGCGGACGTGACTGTGGAAATCGCCTCGCTGCGCACTCGCGCGGGCACAGTCGATGCATGGCTGAGGACAACACTTCCCGATCACGCAACCAGCGACGGCACCGCGAACTGGACGGAGTCCTCTCGGGCAGCGGCGCCGTGCTCCAGCACCTCGACTCCTGCTACGGCCGGCGCGGCACGCCGCCGGGTACCGTCGTGGCCCTGGCACTGGACGAGGACTGCGTCCTGCTGGGCCAGGGACGCGCGCGCGACTTGAAAGCTGTCGTGTCACCGATCCAGATGCACGGTGTGCTGGACACACTCATCGGCGATCTCGTCAGCGATCCCCGCGGCGCCGCAACCGACAATGTCCTGCTCGTGAGGGTCCGCTCGGGCCCTCCTAGCCCCACCGAGTCGGACCTGGCGTGGTGGTCCGCGCTGGTTGCCGCATGTCGTACGCGTGCGCTGCTACCCGGGGAGCTGATCTGTCGCACCCGGCTGAGGTGGCACGCGCTGCAGGCCCACACGTCGGGGTCGCTGACGCGCGCCGTTGCGGACGGCTGAGACCGACCTGCCCTACCCCGTGGGGACACGACTGGTGTGCCTATTGTCGCGGGCATGGAGACCACTGATCGACGCCGCGTCACCGTCGTGGGAAACGGGCCCGCCGGCATCGCAGCCGCACTCTCTGCCGCAGGTGTGGGCGCACAGGTCACTCTGGTGGGCGAGGCCGAGATCGGAGGACGGGCAGGCTGGGACAGCCTAGTTCCCAGCAAGGTCTGGCTCGCCGCCGTCGAGCGTGCCTCCCAGTCCGCGGCGGCGGATGCGCTGGGTGTCTCCGTCGCAGGCGTGTCGGTCGAGCCCGAACGGGTGTTGCAGGTGATTCGCGACGTCGCCGCCGACTGGGCGCAGCACCAGCGCGAGCAGCTGCGCGCCCGGGGCGTTCGTCTGATGACGGGCGTGGCCCGGACGGAGGGTCACACCCGTGTTCTCGTCAGCCCCTCGGCGGGGGCGGACGTCGTCGAGACCATCGACTCCGACGCCGTCATTCTGGCTCCCGGCTCGGAGGCCGTCTTCCCTGCCGGGATGCGACCGGATGGCCGTGTGATCCTCGCCCCACGCTTTGCCTCGCGTCTCGGTGATATCCCAGCGCGCGTCGCCATCGTCGGAGCTGGAGCCACCGGAGCTGAGTTCGCTCACCTGTTCCTACGCCTCGGCTGTCACGTGACGTGGCTGGTCGATGCCTACGGTGTGCTCCCCGGCATGGCGGCCGACGCCGTCGCAGTCCTGGCCACCACGCTTACCCGGGCAGGCCTGGAGCTGCGGGCCGGTGTCGCCGCAACCGCGGTGGAGGCCCACGACAGGTCCGTGACGGTGTCCCTCGCCGACGGGGGCGCCGTCACCGCCGACGCGGCGTTTCTCGCGCTCGGTCGGGTGCCGGACCTCACGCGGATCACTCATCAGCCCTCCGGGTCGTTCACCTCCGCCGGAGCAACCGTGGACGGCTTCGGCCGCACCGCGACACCCGGCTTGTACCTCGTCGGGGACGCCGCGGGGCCCCCGATGCTCGCCAACGACGCCGAGTCGATGGCGGTCGCAGCGGGTCGCCATGCCGCAGGCGCGCCCTCCCAGCCCCACCTTCCGGACGCGATGGTCCACGCCGTCTACACCGAACCAGCGCTGGCCCAGGTTGGTGAGGTGGGCCAGGCTGGCGGGGTGGACGCAGGAGGCGATGCCGGTGGCGCGCTGCGTTCGCAGCGGGTCTCCTTCCGCGACTGCCTCAAGCCGTGGCTCTCCGGGCCGAGCCGCTCGACGGACCGCTCGACGGACCCTCGACGGACCCCTCGACGGACTCTGCCGAGGAGTTCCTCACACTCTTCTGTGATGCCTCGACGGGAGCGGTGAGAGGTGCCGTCGCGGTCGGGCACGGCGCTCCCGATGCCGTGGCTCCGGTGGCGGTCGCCATCGCTGCCGGCGCCTCCGTCCAGGCACTCGCGGCAGCCGGACCGGCCTATCCCACTCTGTCCGAGCTGCCGACGCTGGCAGCTCGGCGGCTCATGGAGTCCTGGTCGGCCGCAGCGGGCTCCGATGCGTCCCCGTACGGCAGCTGAGGAGCCGGGGCGCTACACGCCGCTTTCGAGGTGCACGTGGTGCAGGGCATCCTCGGTCACGGCACTGGCTGCATCGGTGGAGGCGTCAGGTCGGCCTGACTGCAGGATCTCCCGCCAGGCGCTGGGGTCGTACTCGGCGGGCTCGGTGCTCTCGATGAACGCGCGCAGCGTCCGGACGAAGCCGACCGGGTCGTAGTGATGCGGGTAGTGCCCGCAGTCCGCCATGATCTCCAGGCGGCTTCCGGGCATGGCCGCATGCGCGATGTAGCCGTGCTCCTGGGGGATGATCGGGTCCCTGTCCCCCCAGAGCAGCAGGGTCGGCATGCCCTGTGTCAGGTAGCAGCGGTCCAGCATGGTCACGACCTGGCCGTAGGGGTCGACCACCGCCCGCAGTGTCCGGATGAAGGCTCGACGCGAGGGGCTGTCCTGCAGCTGCAGGTAGCCCTCGAGGATGTCGTCGGCGTCGTGGGCGATTGGGCTGTCGAGCTTGCGCAGGCCAGCCGCGAGCCGGTGCAGCATGGCGGGCCAGGGGCTGAAGTCGCCCAGGCGCACCAGCACGGGGAGGATCGCCTCTGCCCCGGGGATGGACAGTGCACGCAGCCCGACGTGGACCTCGCGACCGATGCCGCCGCTGCTCACGAGGACCAGTCGCTCACACCGCTCCGGAAACTGGTAGGCGAACTGAGCGGCGACGCCGCCGCCGAGTGAGTGGCCCACGATGGTCACCGACTCCACGCCCAGCACGGTCAGCAGGTCGCGCATTCCGCAGGCGTAGGCGGCCACGCTGTAGTCCGCGCGTGGCTTGTCCGACAGACCGTGCCCCAGCAGGTCCGGCGCGATCACCGTGTAGTTGCGGGCCAGCATCGGAATCACTGCGTCCCAGGTGGTGGCCCGGTCCCCGATCCCATGGATGAGCAGGACGACCGGACCCTGCCCGGCGCGCAGGAACGAGCGCTTGTGACCGTGGATCTCGACGGACTCGACCTCGTAGTCGACCGGTTCCGGCAGGGACTCCAGCCGTCGCCGCGGCGTCCGGCTCCCCGGTGCCGGGCGCGGTGGTCTCTCGTAGGGCATCCGATCTCCGCAGAAATCCGGCCGCTCTGACGAAACGGCCCCGTGGGCTGACGGTAGCATCCCCGCTTCGGGAGCCGTCGCTGATCCGCGCCGTGGCCCCGGTCGGCCTGCGGTCGAGGGGCGTGATCTGCGTCTACCCGCCGCATCCGAGGACGCCGGGGCGCGACTGCCTAGGGTGGGGGAATGACTCGACCCACGCCCGGCACGGACCCAGTCGCCACCTTCGCGCCGGGCCTGTTCGCAGGGCGCACCGCCGT
Source organism: uncultured Actinomycetota bacterium (assembly GCA_963752715.1). Taxonomy (GTDB): domain Bacteria; phylum Actinomycetota; class Actinomycetes; order Mycobacteriales; family CAVVZQ01; genus CAVVZQ01. The sequence goes on from CAVVZQ010000002.1 coordinate 396,143, forward strand.
GGTGACAGGCGGCGGAACAGGCATCGGCCGGCGCACCGCTGTCGCGATGGCACGCCTCGGGGCTGACGTCGTCGTCGCCGGCAGGGACCTCCCCCGCCTGCAGGAGACGGTGGAAGACCTGCGCAGAACGCAGCAGGAGAACGGCTACGGCGACGCCCGGGCCGAGGCGCACGCGGTCAACATCCGGGACGTCGGCGAGGTAGAGCGGTTGCGGGAGGAGACGCTGCGCCGGTTCGGAGCCGTCGACTTCCTGGTCAACAACGCCGGAGGGCAGTTTCCCGCGCCGCCGTCGAAGATCTCCGACAATGGCTGGCGCTCTGTGGTCGACCTCAACCTCAATGGGACGTGGAACATGCTCAGCCGTTTCATGACGCCGATGTCCGAGGCCGGGTACGGGGCGATCGTCAATGTGGTGCACATCTACTCGCTGGAGCGCGGTGCCCCCTACTTCGTTCACTCGGGGGCGGCCCGTGCGGGCGTGGTGAACCTGACCCGCAGCCTCGCCCCCTACCTGGCTCCCCACGGCGTCACGGTGAACGCGCTGGCCCCCGGAACCGTGGACACCACGGGTTTCCTGGACAACGAAGCCCGGCCGATGGGGCTGGTGGGCGAACGTGGTGAGGAGCACCTGCGCAGCACCGCGGCCCGCCGCATGGGTACGCCGGACGAGGTGGCTGCAACCATCGTCTACCTGTGCTCGCCGGCAGCGCGGTTCGTCACCGGAGCCGTTCTGGTTGCCGACGGCGGTGAGTTCTACGGCAACTGGCCGCAGGTCTGGGAGCCGGGCACGCTGTAGCGACGGTTCCGACGGCGGGTCGGGCCTTCCGGGACTGGGTCTCCCGGGACTGGGTCTCCCGGGACTGGTTCCGGGATCTCAGTCCACCGGCAGGGGCAGCGGTGGCGCCGGCAGCTCCACGTCCTGCGCACGCGACGGCGCGACGGCGGCCGCCTCGAGCAGAACCCCGCCCGCCTCGCTGGTCACCATGAGGACCAGCCCGGTCTCCCGGTCCAGGCAGGCGGTGTAGCGGGTCCCTGGGCTCAGGGACGGTACGGAGGCCACCGCCCGGTCGTCCAGGACCGCGCACACGACCGCTCGGCCCGCCGCGGTCGACTCCGACACCGTCGAGGCCAGTCCGGGCTGCCCGGACAGGGCGCTGTACACGTCGTCGTAGGGGGCGAGGTTCGAGTCCTGGGGCGGCGCCTCGACGCAGACCACCGCCGGGGTTCCCTGGGTACAGGCGTAGGAGGTGCCGCCTCGCAGGTAGTACGTCACGCCCGGCCCGCTGAGGGACTGGCTGTCCTTGTACCACGCGAAGGTCTGGCTGCCTGTCTCCCCGACCGGCAGGTACTCGACCTTGAGGTTCACCACGCCCCGCACCGGGACGGTCCATGCAGGCCCGGCCGGGGGCACGGGGGCGGCAGCGTCGGCGTCCCCCGCGCTCTGCGGGGCTTCCGCGGAAGCGTCACGACCCGAGCCTGATCGCACACTGTCCGCGGTCTCGTCGACCGGCCCCGCCTTGCCCATCGGCTCGGCACCGGGGGCAGCAGCGACGGCGCCGGTGGAGTCGGCGGATCGGGACAGCTGCGAACCCGCCGCCGCCTCTCCGTCGACCGACAACGGGCCGGTGGAGGTGGTCGGTCCACCCTCGTCGGAGGTTCCGCAGGAGGCCAGGAAGAGCATCGCGGCGAGCCCGAGAATCGCGACGGACACGGGGGGCGCACGGCGTTCCCGCGCGCGACCTGGCGGTCCGTCGCTCATGCCTGTGTACCTCCCCGACGGCGCCGTGGCTGCCCCATTGTCCCCCGCGACGTATCACCTCTACCGAGGGGGTCCTCGCAGTCGCCGGATCATGCAACACCACGCAAGGCTGTCGGGCCACGGAGGCGACACGGCAGGATCACCCCGCAGCTCCGGGGGCGCCGGTCACGTGGCGCCGTTGCCCGCCAGCTCCGCCGCGATCTCGCTTCTGGCACTGTCAAGCCGCTGTGCCGCGTCCTGGGCGACCGGGGACAGCTGGTCCAGCTCACTGACCGTCACCAGGGTTCGTGGGTCGAGCATCTCGACGAGCGTGACGGCATCGTCAACTGCCCGGACAACCACGTTGCAGGGCAGCAACAGGCCCACCGACCGGTCGACGCCCAGCGCCTGGTGGGCCAGGGGCGGGTTGCACGCACCGATGATCAGGTACGGCTCGATCTCCGCGTCCAGCTTGGCCTTCATGGTCGCGCGCATGTCGATCTCGGTCAGGACACCGAAGCCCTGCCGGGCCAGGGCCTGCTTGACAACGGGAACAACCTCCTCGTACGCGGCTTCGAGGCGTACCGAGCTTCCGTAGTCCACTGCGTTCTCCCCAGTTCCGACGGGCCGCTCCCGGCCCGCTCATGCAAAGGTCAGGAACAGCTTCTCGAGCTGAAGGCGGGCCGCTGCGGACTCCTCGGAGTCCTCAGCCTCGAAGCACTGCTGCAGGCCGGAGGAGATCACTTTGAAGCCTGCGCGGTGCAGCGCCCGTGATGCTGCGGAGAGCTGCGTCACGACCTCGGCACACTCGCGGTCGTCCTCCAGCATCCGCACGATGCCGGCGATCTGCCCCTCGACCCGACGTAGCCGGTTGATCACCTCGGCGCGCTCATCGCCCTGAAGCTGCATGCTCCACCTCCACCAGTGTCGACCAGGATACTCCCCCCCGTATTCTTCCGTCGCGTCCGGCGCCGATGGTCAGCGCAGGTTGCGCAGCGAACGGCGCACCACGGCCGGATCCGTCGTGGTCCAGAAGGGCGGCAGGCTCGCCCGCAGGTAGCCGGCGTATGAGGAGGTGGCAAGGCGTGGGTCGAGCACCGCGACGACACCCCGGTCGCTGTCGCGCCGAATCAACCGTCCCGTCCCCTGGGCCAGCAGCAGGGCCGCAGCGCTGAGGTAGACCTCCCGGAACCCGTTGCGGCCCGCTGCGTCCGCAGCCTCGCGGCGCGCGCTGGCCAAGGGCGCGTCGGGCCGCGGGAAGGGGATGCGATCCACCGCGACCAGCGAGCACGACCCCCCCGGCACGTCCACCCCCTGCCACAGGGACAGCGTGCCGAACAGGCAGGAGTCGACCTCCGCGGCGAAGCGCCGTACCAGCTCGGAGGTCTGGGACTCGCCCTGCAGCAAGATCGTGTACGGCAGTGTCTCGCGGAGCCGTTCGGCGGCCGAGCGAGCCGCGGCCATCGAGGAGAACAGTCCCAGGGTCCGCCCCCCGGCAGCCTCTACCAGCTCGGCGAGCTCACGGTAGAGCTCCTCGGACGGCCCCGCCCGGCTGGGAGCGGGAAGGTGGGCGCCCACGTAGAGGATGGCCTGCCGCTGGTAGCTGAACGGGCTGCCGACATCCAGCCCCCGCCACTGGTCGCCATCGCGGAGGCCGACGGCACGCGCCACGTGCGTGAAGCTGCCACCCAGTGCCAAGGTCGCCGAGGTCAGCACCACGGTTCGGGACTCCAGCAGCGAATCCCGCAGCAGTCCCGACACCGTTAGGGGGGCCACGTTCAGCGAGCGGGAGCCCCGGGCGTCGGACGACACCCAGACGACATCGTGCTGCGAGCGGGCCAGCACACGCTCGGCGGTTGCCCTGGCCTCCGTCAGCAGCAGCCGCAGCTCGCGCACCGCTGCGGCCTGGGATGCGGGGTCGCCGGGGTCGGCGGGGGGGTCGCCGGGCCCACGCTTGCGCTGAGCGGCTCGTCCCTCATGCGCTGCCTCCCCCTTCTCCAGGGCCTCCAGCTCCGCGAGGCTTCGTCCACAGCCGTCCCGTACGGAGGCGATCGTCAGCCCGGCGGTCTCGCTGATCTCGGTCACACGACCCGGGTCCTGCCCCCGGAGCAGACCGTCCAGTGCGCCGGAGGCATCGCGCAGCGACTGCGACGCCTCCGACCCGACCACGCGCGCGACTCGCTTGACCAGACGGTCCAGTGCCGAGGCGGAGAGCTCCTGCGTCGCCGCGGAAGTCGCCCGGTCCACCAGCTCGTGTGCCTCGTCCACCACGCAGAGGCTGTGCTCCGGGAGCAGCCGAGCCTCGGTGATGACATCCAGGGCCAGCATCGTGTGGTTGGTGACGACGACGTCAGCCTCTCGGGCACGCTCCCGGGACCGCTCCGCGAAGCAGTCATCGGCGAAGGCACAGCGCTTCGCTCCCAGGCACTGCCGGGCCGACACCGAGACCTGACGCCATGCCGCGTCCGGGACCCCGGGAGTGAGGTCGTCGCGGTCACCCGTGGTGGTCCGCTCAGCCCACAGCCGCAGGCGCCGTACGTCGGCCTCCAGCCGGCTCGGACTCGACGCGGCCGCTCCTCCCCCTGACCCCTCCGGGAGATCGAACAGCCCCGCATCGGCCTCCGGCGCAGCCGCGGCGGAGAGCCGGTTCAGACAGAGGTAGTTCGCCCGTCCCTTCAGCACCGCGACGGTCGGCCGGCGACCGAGGGCCCCCGCCGTAGCGTCGGCCAGTCGCGGCAGGTCGCGCTGCACCAGCTGCGCCTGCAGCGCCAGGGTTGCCGTCGCGACGACGACCGGTGCGCCTCCGGACACTGCCACCCGGACCGCGGGGACGAGGTAGGCCAGCGACTTGCCGGTGCCCGTTCCCGCCTGTACGAGCAGGTGCTTCTGGTTCTCGAATGCTTCGGCCACGGCTGTGGCCATCTCCTGCTGACCGCTGCGCGCGGTGCCTCCGAGCGAGTCGACCGCGCGTTCCAGCAGCTGGGCTACAGACGGCGGGGCGCCCCCAGTCCCCCTCCGGCCATCCGTCACAAGCTGCCGCTCAGCACGCTCTCGATCCTGGCGAGCATCCGGTACTCCTCGGCGCTCACCGGCACCTTCTCGCCGCGGTCAGCGGTCGAGGCCGCGACGTCGCGGGCCACGTCGAGGATCCACGCGACGTACTGCTCCCGCACCGGGGACGGCAGCGCGCCGCCAGTCACCACGGCCGCCTCCTCCAGGGCAGCCATGGCGACAGCGGGCAGGTGCGCGTCGTCGACGTCGAGCCGGTCCTGCAGCTCTCGCGAGACCGACGCCGACCGCACCTCCCGGCAGAGCATCTCGATCAGCTCCGTCGCCTCATCGCGCTCTCCGGGGTTTCGGATCAGGTGGTTGGCGGTGCTTGCCGCCCGGAGCTCCCGGACCGCGCCCAACGGGCCGGGGCGACTGACGGCGTAGATGGCCATTCCCGCCATCACGGGCGCCTCGGCCAGAACGCGCCGCTGATACTCGGACAGTGCGAGCGGGTCGAAGTCCTCGGTCACGTCATGCCGCCTTCCGCGATGGGCCCCGCCGGTGGCGCTGAGCGGCCAGCCCCGGGGGCCACCGTCCTGTCGTCACGGGCCGGTTCCCCCTCATTCTGCGCGAGCAGCGCGGGAACGTCCCGCGCCAGGCGCCGGTACACCCCGACCCGGAAGGCGGCTACTTCTCCCGCCAGCTCACTCAGGTCGCGCCAGCTCCACGCCCGCAGCTCCCGGTGGTCCTGTCCGTGGTCCAGGCGGATCTTGCTCTCGGCTCCCACGAGCCGAAAGACCAGCCAGCGCTGCACCTGTCCACGGCCCGTCTTCTTGCTGCGGTAGTCCTCCGGCAGCTCGTATGCCAGCCACTCCGAGTGCTCACCGAGGTAGGCCACGTGCTTGGGCTTGAGGCCGAGCTCCTCGTACAGCTCCCGCAGGGCAGCGTCGTACGGCTCCTCGCCGACGCGCATGCCCCCCTGTGGCAGCTGCCACTGACCCGGTTGGCGGTACCGCTCGACCGCGAGCACCCGGCCGGCGTGGTCACTGACGATCAGACCCACCGACGCGCGGAAGTACTGGGAACTCATGACACGATTCTGCCCTCGTCTCGGGAAGACGTGCGCGGGGCCGCGTACGCTTCACAGCGCCCGTGGCGGCGACGAGGACCCAGGGGGAGCTGTGAGAGCAGTCGGACTGCGCCGGTACCTGCCGATCGAGGACCCTGCGGCGCTCGAGGACCTCGAGCTCGACGAGCCCGCTCCCGGTCCCCGGGACCTGCTGGTCCGCGTGGAGGCCATCAGCGTCAACCCGATTGATGTCAAGCAGCGATCCCCCATCGGGCGAGCGGACCTGGTCGAGGACCCGCCCGCGGTGCTCGGCTTCGACGCCGCCGGAGTGGTGGAGCGAACCGGCCCCGCCTGCCATCTGTTCCGGGTGGGCGACCTCGTCTACTACGCCGGGACACTGGGCCGCCAGGGATCGAACGCCGAGCTGCAGGCCGTGGACGAGCGACTGGTCGGACCCCTGCCGCGGACGGTCGAGCTACCGGACGCGGCCGCGCTTCCGCTGACCTCGCTGACCGCGTGGGAGTCCCTCTTCGACCGCATGGGCATTCGCACCGACGGCGGTAACCAGGGACAGACCCTGCTGGTGATCGGCGGAGCCGGAGGAGTGGGCTCGATGGCCGTACAGCTGGGCCGGTGGGCCGGGCTGAGGGTGGTGGCGACCGCCGGGAGCCCCGCGTCACAGCGATGGGTGCGGGACCTCGGCGCCGACGTGGCCGTCGACTACCACGCGGGCCTCTCCCCCGCGCTGTCCGCAGCAGGCGTCGACGTCGTGGACTGGGTGCTGTGCACGCAGCGCACCGAGACCTACTGGGAGCAGATGGCCGAGGTGATACGACCGCAGGGCGCAGTCTGCTGCATCGTGGACTCGGCCGTCGCCCTGAACGTCAACGTGTTCAAGCCCAAGTCGATCTCCGTGCACTGGGAGTCGATGTTCACACGCTCGGTGTTCGCCACCGACGACATGGCCCGGCAGCACGAGATCCTGGCCACGGTCGCGGGCCTCCTCGACTCGGGGAAGCTGCGCAGCACCCGTACGGACACACTGGGACCGATCACGGCCGCGAACCTCCGGGAAGCGCACCGACGCATCGAGTCGGCGACCACGCGAGGCAAGCTCGTTCTCGCCGGGTGGCCCTAACAGCACGCCCCGGGGGACCCGATCGAGAGGAGCCAGTGGTGGCAGGACCGCATGGGATGCGGCGCATCGACGCGCTGTCCCGGTGGTCCTGGCGGCTTGCGGTGACTGCCGCCGGTGTGGCAGCAGCGGCGATCGCCGTGGCGCTGCTGGGCTGGCTCACGGGCGGAGGGCGGACGTTCGCGCCTGTTCCCGCGCTGGCCATCCCGGTCGTCGTGGCGGTGGCGATGGCCGGGTTGCTCCTGGCGACGAGCACACTGCGACGCGCAACCCGGCTCATCGACAGTGAGAACCCGATCCCGCAGGTCAGCAGTGTGGACTCGGATCACTCCAGCGAGGGCCAGGGGCCCCTGTGGGATGCCTGGCGGCGCGCGGTGCGGGCCGTCATGCTCAGCGGTGCGCTCGTGCTGGGCGCCCCCATCGTGCTGCTGCTGGCGTATGCGTCGGTGTGAGCCGGGCGGCTCGTGCTGGGCACGCCCAGTCACGTGACCCGGCGATGTCGTTGACATCCTGAATGAGGTTCAGTTGTAATTGAGTACCGTTTAGGTATGGCAACGGAGATGGGGGCGCGGTGTCGGTCTTTGCGTCACGTATCGATTCATCCTCCGAGACGTTCCGGACCAACAGGGTCGAGATGCTGGCGCTGGTCGAGCGGATGCGGGCGCTCGAGGCACGCGCCGAGGCCGCCTCGGAGCGCAAGCGGGACCGGTACGTCGCCCGGGGGCAGCTGACACCGCGAGAGCGGGTGGAGCACCTGCTCGATCCGGGGGCACCCTTCCTCGAGCTCGGCAACCTCGCCGGCTACCTGCGCGACACCGACGACGAGGGGGCCACGGTCCCGGGCGGTGCGCAGATCGTGGGTCTCGGGTTCGTCCGGGGCACGCGCTGCATGGTCGTGGCGAACGACAGCGGCATCAACGCCGGGGCCCTGACGGCACCCGGCGGAGCGAAGGTGCTGCGCGCCCAGGAACTGGCCCTGGAGAACCGGGTCCCCCTCATCATGCTGGTCGAGTCCGCCGGCGCCAACCTGCTCGAGTACCAGGTCGAACAGTGGGTGCAGGGGGGGCGTTTCTTCGCCAACATGGCACGCCTGAGTGCCGCCGGCGTACCGGTCATCTCGGTGCTGCACGGCTCGTCCACCGCCGGTGGCGCGTACATCCCGGGCATGAGCGACGTGGTGATCGGGGTGCGCGAGCAGGGCCGCGCATACCTCGCGGGTCCCCCGCTGCTGAAAGCCGCGACCGGCGAGGTGGCCGAGGACCAGGAGCTCGGCGGGGTGAGCATGCACGCCACCATCTCGGGACTGGTCGAGCACGTCGCGGAGGACGACCGCGACGGCATCCGGATCGCCCGCGACGTCGTTGCGGCCATGCACTGGGCGTCGGGCTGGCTTCCGTCCGGCACGCCCGACTTCGACCCTCCCCGGTACGACCCGGACGAGCTGGCCGGAGTCGTTCCCCTGGACTACCGCACCGCCTACGACGTCAGGGAGGTCGTCGCGCGGATCGTGGACGGCTCCCGGATCGTCGACTTCAAGCCCTCCTTCGGTCCCGCCACGGTGTGCCTGGAGGCCGAGGTCCACGGGCACGCGATCGGGGTCATCGGGAACAACGGTCCGATCGACAACGCCGGTGCGGCCAAGGCCACTCAGTTCATCCAGCGCTGCTCGCAGCTCGGAACGCCGCTGGTGTTCCTGCAGAACATCACCGGCTACATGGTGGGCGTGGACAGCGAGCGCGGCGGCATGATCAAGCACGGTGCCAAGATGATCCAGGCCGTGACGACCGCGACCGTCCCCCGGTTCACGTTCATGATCGGCGCGAGCTACGGGGCGGGCAACTACGGGATGTCCGGCCAGGGCTACGACCCCCGCTTCGTCTTCTCCTGGCCCAGCTCCCGCTCCGGAGTGATGGGGCCCGAGCAGGCCGCCACCACCATGCGCATCGTGGCCGAGGAGATCGCGCGCAAGAAGGGAATCGAGGTCGAGGAGTCGATGCTGGCTGGGTACGCAAACAAGATCATCGACCACTACGCGGCGCAGGAGCACGCCTTCGTCACCTCGGGCCGTGGCCTCGACGACGGCGTCATCGATCCCCGACATACCCGGCAGGTGCTGGCCTTCCTGCTCTCCACGGCGGCGGAGTCGGCAGTCTCGGCCCCCCGTCCTGTGACCTTCGGGGTGGCACGCCCATGAGCGTCTCGAGCAGCCCGGCGGGACAGCCGGCCTTCGACACCGTCCTGGTCGCCAACCGCGGTGAGATCGCCGTGCGGGTCATGCGCACCGCACGCGCCCACGGCTACCGCACGGTCGCGGTGTACTCCGACGCCGACCGCGACGCCCCACACGTGCTCATGGCGGACACGGCGGTTCGGATCGGGCCCGCCCCTGCGCGCGAGTCCTACCTCGACGGGGCACGGGTCATCCAGGCCGCTCGCGACACCGGAGCGGGTGCGATCCACCCGGGGTACGGGTTCCTCTCCGAGAACGCGGAGTTCGCCGCTGCCTGCGAGGAGGCAGGGCTGGTCTTCGTCGGCCCCACCCCCGAGGCGATCCGCCTGATGGGTGACAAGGCTGCCGCGAAGCGCCGTATGGAACGCGCCGGGGTGCCGCTTCTGGCCGGCTACCAGGAGACCGACCAGTCGCAGGAGAGGCTGGTGTCCGAGGCGCAGCGGGTCGGCTTCCCCCTCATGGTCAAAGCGGCCGCGGGCGGCGGCGGGAAGGGCATGCGGCTGGTCACCGAGCCGGCCCAGCTGGCTGAGGCGCTGACCGCCGCGCGACGCGAGGCCACGGCGGCCTTCGGCTCCGACGCGCTCATCCTCGAACGTGCCGTGCTGCGTCCGCGCCACGTCGAGGTCCAGGTGCTCGCCGACGCCCACGGACATGTCATCGCCGTCGGCGAGCGCGACTGCTCGATCCAGCGTCGCCACCAGAAGGTCATCGAGGAGGCGCCGGCTCCCGGTCTGGACTCCGACACCCGTACGGCGCTACATCAGGCGGCGGTCGCGGCGGCCAAGGAGATCGGGTACCGGGGCGCCGGCACTGTCGAGTTCCTGCTGGACGAGGACGGCACCTTCGCCTTCCTGGAGATGAACACCCGGCTGCAGGTCGAGCACCCGGTCACCGAGATGGTCACCGGGATCGACCTGGTCGACTGGCAACTGCGCATCGCGGCCGGTGAGCGGCTGACGGTGGACCAGCACGACATCAGGCTGGAGGGGCACGCCATCGAGGCGCGCCTCTACGCCGAGGATCCTGACCGTGACTTCCTGCCCCAGACGGGCACGGTCGTGGCCTGGACACCGCCATCGGGCCCCGGAGTCCGCGTGGATGCGGGTGTGGCGCAGGGCGGGACGGTCACGGCCCACTACGACCCGATGTTAGCCAAGATCATCGCGTGGGGACGAGACCGCGCCGAGGCTCGCCGTCGGCTCGTCGACGCGCTGGAGCGTACGGTGCTGCACGGCGTGACCACCAACCGGGCCTTCCTCGCCACGCTGGCACGGCACCCGGCGTTCGCTTCGGGTGATGTCTCGACCGCGTTTCTGACCGAGAACGACGTGGCCGCGCCGCCGGTGACTCCCCGCGACGTGGCAGCTGTCGCGGGGTGGCTGCACGCCCGCCGGCAGGCGGATGCCGCGGACCGGTCGGCGCAGCTGGCGGGGTGGACCAACGCCGGCTGGCTGGTCGCGCGGCAGCGGCTGAAGGTCGCGGACGAAACGACGGCGATCCGGCTGACTCCCGCCGGTGGCACCGGGGCCGAGCCGTCCGGACGCGATGCGCCCGGGCGGTGCGAGATGCGCGTCGATGTCGACGGTGAGCAGTTCCTGGTCGACGCGGGAGCGGATCGTGTCGTCGTCGACGGGGAGACGGTGAGCCTCGCCGCGGAACAGGCCGGACCCGACCACCTCTGGGTCAGGCTGCCGCACCGCGACCTCGAGGTCCGCGACATGCTCCTGGCGCCGCCCGAGCGCGAGGAGGCCGCCGGCGTCGGCGTCTTCACCGCTCCGATGCACGGTGCGGCGATCGCGGTTCCCGTCGCACCCGGCGATGAGGTGCGCCCCGGGGACACGCTCGTGGTGCTCGAGGCGATGAAGATGGAGCACACGGTGCGCTGCGACGTCGCAGGCACGGTCTCCGAGGTCGTGCGGGTGGGCGAGCAGGTGACCGACGGCGCTGTCGTGGCCCGCGTGGTTGTGTCGCCCGAGACCGAGGCACCGGGCGGCACCGAGTCGGACTAGATCGAACTAGTCGGACTAGTCGGACTAGCCGGGGGCAAGGCGCGGCTAGCCGGGGCCGGGGGCTGGAGCCTGATCTCCTCGACCATCGCGGTCAGCCGGTCGAGCTTCGCTTCGACCACCGACATCTCGGACGCTCCGGTCCGCTCCAGGTCCGCGGCATCCGACCAGGCAGCCGCACGGGTTGCCGCACCAGTCATCAGCAGGTCGACAACATCGTCCGCGGCGGCGGCGAGGTCCTCCGGACGGCCCGTCAGGGCGTGCCCGACCATCAGGTGTTCGCAGGCACCGAAGAACGCGTCGCGCAGAATCCTGGCCGGAACCTCGGGTCTGAGCTCGCCGCGGTGCCTCAGGTCCTCGGCGAGACGGTCGAAGACGCTGGTCACCCTGCGGTTGCACGCCCGGAACGCATCGACCACCGGGTCCCCGTCCGTGCGACGACCCTGCCGCCCGAACACGGACACCAGCTCGAAGTTCTCGGCGTTGTAGGTCACCCACCACCGGGCGAAGTCCCGCAGCCTGCTGCGGGGGTCCACGGACGCCGCGACGACCTCGTCGATGCCGTCCAGGAGGTCGTCGTAGTAGTCCCGCATGACGGCGACCAGCAGACCGGCCTTGCTCCCGAAGTGGAAGGCGATCGTCGGCTCCGATACTCCGGCATCGGCGGCGATCCGGGCGCCGGTGGCGCCGTCGAAGCCTTCGACGCGAAAGCGGTGCCGGGCGGCGGCCACGACCGCAGCCCGCGTACGGTCACCGCGCGACCCGCCCTCGGAGCCCGGGGTGCGGGACCCAGCCTGCTCCACTCGCCGACTCCTGTCCGACGGTGTGGGGCCCGGCACCCGTCGGTGCCGGGCCCCACAGCCTCAGCTGCAGCCGCTCGTGCTGCCGCAGGACTCGCACACGTAGCAGGAACCAGCCTGCCGCATCTTCACCCCACAGTTGAGACACAGCGGCGCGTCCACGGATATGCCGACTGCAGTCGCCTTCGCGGGGGGTGGGGCGGGTCGAGACGACGCCTCGGAACCTGCGCCGGAGTCCGCGTCCCCGTGCTCCGCATGGTTCTCCACGGGTGCGGAGGAGCGAAGGCCCTCGACATCCAGGCTGTCCTCCTGAGCCGGGGCCGGCGGGTAGCCACCCCGCAGCGCCTCGGCCCGTTCGTCGGCCGCGAGGATCCCGTACTCGGCGCGCACGTCAGCTGGCAGGTAGTCCAGCGCCAGGCGCCGGAACAGATAGTCCATGATCGACGTGGACATCCGGATGTCCGGGTCGTCGGTCATGCCCGCCGGGTCGAAGCGCATGTTCACGAACTTCGCGACGAAGGCCTCGAGGGGCACCCCGTACTGCATGCCGATGGAGATCGCGATCGAGAACGCATCCATGACTCCGGCGAGAGTCGAGCCCTGCTTCGACATCTTCACGAAGATCTCGCCCAGCCCGTCGTCGGGGTAGGAGCCGGCGGTGAGGTAGCCCTCCGCCCCCGCCACCGAGAAGCTCACGGTCTGCGAGGGCCGCTTCTTCGGCAGCCGCTTGCGGACGGGGGCCTCGTGCTCGGCAGTCGCGGCCGTCTCAGCGCTGACGGCTGCTGGCTTGGCATCCGACAGCGGCTGCCCCACCTTGCAGTTGTTCCGATAGATGGCCAGTGCCTTCAGGCCCAGCTTCCATCCCTTGAAGTAGATCTCCTCGACCTCTTCGACGGTTGCCGACTCCGGCATGTTGACGGTCTTGCTGATGGCGCCAGACAGGAACGGCTGCACCGCGGCCATCATGCGGACGTGACCCATCGGCGCGATGGAACGCTCACCCATGGCGCAGTCGAAGACCGCGTAGTGCTCGGTTCGCAGGCCCGGTGCATCGACCACGTGGCCGTGCTCGGAGACGTACTCCACAATCGCCTCGACCTGCTCGGGCTGGTAGCCGAGCCGGTGGAGCGCCAGCGGCACCGTCTGGTTGACGATCTGCATCGAGCCGCCGCCCACCAGTTTCTTGTACTTGGCGAGGGCGAGGTCGGGCTCGATGCCCGTCGTGTCACAGTCCATCATCAGCCCGATAGTGCCGGTCGGTGCCAGCAGCGACGCCTGGGCGTTGCGGAAGCCCGCACCTTCGCCCAGAGCGATCGTCTCCCGCCACACCTTGGATGCGTGGTCGAGCACCTCGGCCGACTCGGGGACAGGGCGCACCAGGTCGTTGGCCGCCGCGTGCTTGCGGATCACGCGCTGGTGGGCCTCCGCATTGCGGGCGTAACCCTCGTAGGGACCCACCACCTGCGCCAGCTCGGCCGACCGGCGGTACGCGGCGGCTGTCATCAGGCTGGTCACGGCGGCGGAGACCGCCCTTCCCCCCTCCGAGTCATAAGGCAGCCCGAGCGCCATGAGCATCGCGCCCAGGTTTGCGTAGCCGATGCCGAGCTGGCGGAAGGCCCGGGTGGTCGCGGCGATCGACTCGGTCGGGAAGTCGGCGAAGGAGATCGAGATGTCCATCGCGGTGATGACGTACTCGACCGTCCTGGTGAAGCGCTCGACGTCGAAGACCCCGCGATCGCCGAGGAACTTCATCAGGTTGATGGAGGCGAGGTTGCACGAGGAGTTGTCCAGGTGCACGTACTCCGAGCACGGGTTGCTGGCGGTGATCCGTCCGCTCTCCGGACAGGTGTGCCAGTCGTTGATCGTGTCGTCGTACTGCAGTCCGGGGTCGGCGCACTCCCAGGCAGCCTGTGCGACGTCCCGGAACAGAGTGCCCGCGTCCACCTCCTCGACAGGCGAACCGTCCTGCCTGCCGCACAGCTGGAAGGTGCCGCCGTCCTCGACCGCGCGCATGAACTCGTCGCTCACGCGAACCGAGTTGTTGGCGTTCTGGTACTGGACACTCGCGATGTCCTTGCCACCGAGGTCCATGTCGAAGCCGGCGTCCCGCAGCGCCCGGATCTTGCGCTCCTCCTTGGCCTTGGTCCACACGAACTCGTCGATGTCCGGGTGGTCGATGTCGAGAACGACCATCTTGGCGGCACGCCGAGTGGCTCCCCCCGACTTGATGGTTCCGGCCGAGGCGTCTGCCCCCCGCATGAAGGAGACCGGCCCGGAGGCGGTCCCGCCCGAGGAGAGCAGCTCCCGGCTCGAGCGGATGCGGGAGAGGTTGATGCCCGCTCCCGAGCCACCCTTGAAGATGAGACCTTCCTCGCGGTACCAGTTCAGGATCGACTCCATGGTGTCCTCGACGGCGAGGATGAAGCACGCGCTCACCTGCTGCGGGGCGGACGTGCCCACGTTGAACCAGACCGGGCTGTTGAAGCTGAAGATCTGGTGCACGAGCATGTACGTGAGCTCGTCACCGAACACGTCAGCGTCCGCCTCGGTGCGGAAGTAGCCATGTGCCCTGCCAGCTTCCACGTACTTGGTCACCACGCGGTCGATGACGCGCTTCAGGCTCGTCTCCCTCTCGGGAGTGCCGAGCGCGCCACGGAAGTACTTCGTCGTGACGATGCTGACCGCGTTCATCGACCACGACGCGGGGAACTCGACTCCCCTCTGCTCGAAGTTGACCGAGCCGTCCCGCCAGTTGGTCATCACGACGTCGCGGTAGGCCCATTCGACCTCGTCGTAGGGGTGCACGCCCTCGGTGGTGTAGACGCGCTGCAGGGACAGTCCCCTACCGGATTTGGCAGACGTGCGGCGCGTGGGGCCGGCAGTCTCTGGCACGTGGTCCTCCTGTGATTCGACGGATGTGGGGCGCGGCGGCTCCGCCGCATCGGTGGGCTGGAACAGGCCCTCGGACTCCGGAGTGGCGCTAGGGCTCGTACGGTCGTTCATTGGTGGTCCCCCGGGCGGTGTGTCGTGCGGACGTCTGCGTGTGCGACCCGCGGTCGCGGGCCGGTGGTCAGGGCATGCCTCGTTGCCGCGGCACCAGCACCGCGGCCTCGTCGCTGGCGGCGACAGGTGGTCCCGAGACGTCGGGACCCAGGCCGACGCGCAGCTCGCGTGCGCTCACCCCCTGCGGTGAGTCCGGCTCCCCGGCTGCCCCCAGGGACGGTTCGCGGCTCCCGCGCAGCGCCTGGATCTCCATCTCGAAGTCGTCAAGAGAGTCGAAGGACCGGTAGACGCTCGCGAACCGCAGATAGGCAACCTCATCCAGCTCGCGGAGCGGGCCCAGGATGGCCAGCCCCACTTCCTGGGACGGCAGCTCGGCGCGCCCTGTCGACCGGACCGTCTCTTCGACCCGTTGGGCGAGCAGCTCGATGCTGTCGCTGTCGACGGGTCGTCCCTGGCAGGCCTTTCGAACCCCTGCGATGACCTTCGCCCTGCTGAACGGCTCCTGCACGCCGCTGCGCTTGACCACAGCGAGCGCGGCCACCTCCACTGTCGTGAAGCGACGCTCGCACTGCAGGCATACGCGGCGCCGACGGATCGCCTGCCCGTCGTCCGCGTCTCGGCTGTCAACGACCCGCGTCTCGTCCTCGCGGCAGAATGGGCACCTCATCGTCTGCCTCCCTGTCGGCCTGTCGGCCTGTGGGCCTGTGGGCCGTCTTGACCCCACGGCTCTCGCTGCTGTGGAACGTTCTGTGGATGGCTTGTGGGCCAATCCCCTGTCGCTGTGGGTAAGTCACCACAACCTGTGGATTACTTACACCGGTGTAACTACTAGATGTTGTGGTCTGAAGGTAGGGCCCTCGGTGCCGCGATGCAAGACCCCGCAGCGGTCGACCGCACGAGTCAGCCCCCGACCACAGGTCAACGAGCGCAAGCCGGGCACTCGAACCGGCGTGTCGCGTCGCACGGGGGTGTGTCGCCGCATGACACGGGATTCGAACATGTGGTCGAATGGTAACGAACGCCGACAGGACAGGAGGGCCGCGCTGTGGGTTCGCGATCCGGCAATGGCCACATGGGACGGGGCCAGACAGGACGGGGCCAGACAGGACCGGGCGAGACAGGCTCCGCCGACCACCCGAACGCGGTCGTCAGCCTGCGCCCCGACGGACTGACCGAGCGTCAGCTCCTGATCCTTCAGTACATCCGGGACTGCGTGCACGACCGCGGCTACCCACCGAGCGTGCGTGAGATCGGCAACGCGGTCGGACTCACCTCGACCTCGAGCGTGGCTCACCAGCTGGGCGTCCTGGAGAAGAAGGGCTACCTGCGGCGGGACCCCAACCGGCCACGGGCGGTGGAGGTGCGGCTGCCCGGATCGTCCGCCAGCCCCGCCGACGCCTCGGACGGCACCGCCGCCGTCAGTGACGCCGCAGGCGCCATGCCCCCTCCTGTGCCCGTCGCGGACGAGGAGTCGCGCCGTCGGTTCGAGCCCGAGCCGGTCTACGTCCCCGTCCTGGGACGCATCGCCGCAGGTGGACCGATCCTCGCCGAGCAGTCCGTCGAAGACGTCTTCCCGATGCCGCGCGAGCTGGTGGGCAGTGGGTCGACCTTCCTGCTCAAGGTCGTGGGTGACTCGATGATCGATGCCGCGATCGTAGACGGCGACTGGGTCGTGGTGCGCCAGCAGCCGACCGCCGACAACGGGGAGATCGTCGCGGCCATGATCGACGACGAGGCGACCGTGAAGACGCTGCGGCGTCTCGACGGCCGCACCTGGCTCATGCCCGCCAACGAAGCCTACGAGCCCATCCCCGGGGACGAAGCGGTGATCCTGGGCCGCGTCGTGAGCGTCGTACGTCGCGTCTGAGGAACCGCTCCGACAATCCACGACCCACACCCGACTCACTCCAGCCCAGCCGGAACCACTAGCGGCTGTCCCGGGTGGACCACTGGGCTGGTGAGGCCATTGGCCTCGCGCAGGCGCAGCACGACCTCGCGCGGGTCACGGGCCGGCGCGACGCGTGCCGCAACCTCCCACAGCGACTCGCCCGCGTGGACGACCACGTCTGCGGTGGGGGGCGCGACAGCGACGGCGCTCAGGGGCGCCGTACGGCTCCGCGGTCCGGGAGCGCGAGAGTCCGCCGGTGCCAGCTCTAGGGTCGCCACGGGGCGGGCCGATCCCGCTCCGGCGGGCCCGACAGCCCCGGATGCCGCTGTCACCGATGTCGCCGAAGCCACGGTGCTTTCGCCCGCCAGCAGGCCCATGGCGAGGCCGGCGAGCACGCACACCGCAGTGACGAGCAGCAGGGCTGCTCGCACGCGGCGTCCCCGCCTGGTCAGACGTACGGGCTGGATCGGCACGACCGCTGGGGCCGACGACCCGACCGGGGTGGGCATGGGACGACTCGGCCACTCCAGTCGCAGTGACGGCCGCGGCGCCAGCTGCAATGGGCGCCGTGGGGCTGGGACGACAGGTACGGCAACGCTCGCGACGCTCATCAGACCTCCCTGTGCGGGTACCGGCTCCAGGACCGGTACGAACAAACGTTCGATCGAACGCATGTTCGATGTCTACCGCACGGGTGCGACAAAAACCAGCGCCGGGTGTCCCCGACGCCCCCCTCGGAGGCCCTGTCGCCGATTCGTGAAACTGCCGTGACCTCTTCGAGACGAGGCCGCGCCGTCCCGCCCGCCGGAACGCGCCACATGGCGCCCTCGCGGAGCGCCTGCTTCAGGGCAGCCGCTGCAGAACGCCTGCCTGCTCATCGGTCCGCTGTTGCACGTGTACGGGGAACGGACTGCCTTCGGTCGTGCTGTACATCTCGCCCGCGTCAGCGGTCAGGGCGATCGACTCACCCTGCGGGGTGGGGGGCAGCGCCACGCGTCGGGGGGTCTCCGCGCGCAGCGCACCGAGCACATCCCTGCCATCGAGATCCCAGACGTACGCGTCGGTGTAGGTCCGCACGACGAAGCGGCCGCCGTCGGTGGCCACCGAACCGCCGGTGGCCATCAGCTGCCCCAGGAAGCTCGCGGGTCCGCCGGAGGTCCCGGTCAGAACGAACTGAACGGAGGCGACCTCCGTCATCATGGTCAGCCCGTCGGGGTCCAGCTCGCCCACCGGTGCGTACACCCTGCTGTTGCCGCTGGATGTCTTGGTCACCAGGTACGGGACGTCCTCCGGCGACAGCAGCAGCGTCTCCACGTCGTGCGCACCGTCCTCGTACGCCAGCCGCAGAGTCGTGGGGGTTCCCGCTCCGAGGTCCGGGATGCGGTACAGCGCTACTTCTGTGCGCCGCGCGTAGTTGTCTCCCGTGTCGGCCACCCAGAGGTCCCCGTCGGCGGAGACCGCAAGGTCCTCCACGTCCACCGGGTCGATCTGGGGGTACGTCAGGACCTCACGTACCGCGCAGTCGGTGTCCAGCGCGAAGATCTCCAGCTGCTGGGCCGAGTCGTTCACCGTGTACCAGGTGTCGTCGACGACGGCGAGCCCGCTCGACTCGAGGATCCTCGGGTCCTGCACGTCGCACGCGACGGAGGCGGACCCGTACGGCGGGCCGGCGGGAGGACTCTCGGGGTCCGACCCCACCCAGTCCAGGACCAGCACCCCGACGAGCACGGCTGCCAGGACGACCGCCGCCAGCACGACGCCCGCAGCACATCCCCACCCGCCCGCGCCGTGCCACCAACGCTCCGTTCAGCCCGCCGACGCCGAGTCGTACGGTTCGAGCTCGGCCGCGAGGTCGGCGGAGACGCGGGCCCACAGCTCGGTCCCGGTCTCGCGGTGCTCCAGCTGCGTGAGCTCGCCCTCCTCGAACACCCGGGAGACCAGGTCGCCCCGGCCGTACGGGACGACCGCATGCACCGGCACCGAGGGAACCGGAAGCGCCGCCTGCACGGCAGCCATCAGGTCCTCCAGGCCCGCCCCGGTCCGCGCGGACACGGCAACGAGGCCGGGAAAGGCGCGGCGCAGCCGGGCCGTCGTCAGCGGGTCGGCCTCGATCCAGCTTGTTCACCACGAGAAGCTCCGGGACGTCGTCCGCACCGATCTCGTGCAGCACCTCGCGTACCGCGGCGACCTGCCCCTCCGGATCGACGTGAGCACCGTCGACGACGTGCATGATCAGGTCGGCGTCGGCAACCTCCTCCAGCGTGGACCGGAATGCCTCCACGAGCTGGTGGGGCAGGTGACGGACGAACCCGACGGTGTCGGTCAGGGTGAAGACCCGCCCGTCGGGGGTGCGGGCCCGACGCACCGTGGGATCGAGGGTCGCGAAGAGCGAGTCCTCGACCATCACACCGGCCCCGGTCAGCCGGTTGAGCAGACTCGACTTGCCGGCGTTGGTGTAGCCGGCGATCGCGACGCTGGGAATCTGGTGACGGCGCCGCGCGGCGCGGCGGGTGCTCCGGGAGCTCTCACGGTCGGCGAGCTCACGGCGCAGCTTGGCCATCCGGGCACGGATCCGGCGTCGGTCCGTCTCGATCTTGGTCTCGCCCGGGCCCATCCGGGTGCCGATGCCACCACCGCTCCGGGACATCGCCTCACCCCAGCCGCGCAGCCGAGGCAGCAGGTAGGACAGCTGGGCGAGCTCCACCTGCGCCTTGCCCTCGCGACTGGACGCATGCTGGGCGAAGATGTCCAGGATCAGTGCCGTGCGGTCCACGACCTTGACCTTGACGACGTCCTCGAGCTGCCGCAGCTGCCCCGGACTCAGCTCGCCGTCGCAGACCACGGTGTCCGCTCCGGTCTCGATGACAATGTCCCTCAGCTGGCGTGCCTTGCCGGATCCGATGTAGGTCGCCGCGTCCGGCTTCGCCCGCCTCTGGACGACACCCTCGAGTACCTGTGATCCCGCCGTCTCCGCCAGCCTGGCGAGCTCGGCCATGGAGTTCTCGGCGTCCTCAGCTGACCCCTCTGTCCAGACCCCGACCAGCACCACCCGCTCGAGCCGGAGCCTGCGGTACTCGACCTCGGTGACGTCGGTGAGATCGGTCGCCAGCCCGGGAACCCGGCGCAGCGCCTGCCGGTCCTCGGCCTGGGCGCTCTCCACGCCGTGTCCACCCGGCTCTGCCGCGGCGGGGTGCCAGCCCGCGGCCCAGCCGGTGGCTCTAGACACGGGAGGTCACCCAGTCCTGGCTGAGCTCCCCGGAGGCGAGCAGCACGGCCGGTCCGGTGAGCAGGATCTCGCCGTCCGCGGTACGGGACACCTGCAGCTGACCTCCGGGGACGTCCACCCGGTAGACCCACTCGTCCCGGTCGCCGGCCCGATCCGCGGCGGCCACCGCCGCCGCGCATGCCCCGGTGCCGCAGGAACGAGTCTCGCCGACACCCCGCTCGAACACGCGCATCGCGATGTGCGCCGGCCCCCTGTCCACCACGAACTCCACATTGGCACCGTTGGGCGGCGTCGGCGTCAGAACGGGCGCCTCGAGCAGCGGGCCCGCCTCGGCCAGGTCCGAGACGAAGGTGACGACGTGGGGGTTCCCGGTCGAGACGGACACCCCGCTACCACGCCGTCCCGGGGTGACGACGTCGACGGTGCCCTCGGGGCCTTCGGCCCTGCCCATCGTGGCGGTCAGCGTCCAGTCCGGGTTCAGGGTGAGCATCCGTACGCCGGCACGCGTCGCCACGGGAAAGGCTCCCGACGGCGCGCCGCTGGCGGTGTGGCCGGTGAGCACGAGACCCGACTGCGCCAGGAACAGGCCGAACACCCGGACGCCGTTCCCGCACATCTCCGCCACCGAGCCGTCGCTGTTGCGGTAGTCCATGAACCACTCGGCCTGCGGGGCGAGCGCGGCCACCGCGGGCTCGGCCTCGCTGTCCACGCGCTCGGTACGCACGACCCGCAGAATGCCATCGGCACCGAGGCCCGCGTGTCGGTCGCACAACGCCCGGACCAGCGCGGGTGTCAGGTGGAGATGGCCGTCGAAGTCGGGCAGCACAATGAAGTCGTTCTCGGTGCCGTGCCCCTTCACGAAGCGCACCGGATGCTCGCTCACACCTCGATCGTAGGCGCAAGCAGCTTCCGGGCCTCGTCAAGGCGATCACCGGCGTCCGTCCGCAGCCAGTGGATGCGGGGATCTCTCCGGAACCAGGCGCGCTGCCGCCGTGCGAGCCGTCGGGTGGCCCGCACCGTCTCCTCCCGGGCCTCCTCCTCCGTGCGCTCCCCCGCCAGCATCTCCAGCACCTGTCGGTATCCGACGGCGCGGCTCGCGGTTCTGCCCTCCCGCAGCCCGAGAGGAATCAGCCCCGCCACTTCAGCGACGAGCCCCCGGTCCCACATCGCGTCCACGCGACGCCGGATCCGGTCCGCCAGGACGTCCGCAGCGAGGTCAAGCCCTACGTACACGGCGTCGTAGTACGGACGTGGCTGCGGCAGGGTCGCGGTGAAAGGGCCTCCGGTGACCTCGACAACCTCCAGGGCCCGGACGACCCGGCGGCCGTTGCTGGGCAGGATCTCGGCCGCGGCCCGGGGGTCGACCTGAGCGAGCCTGCGGTGCAGCGCGTACGGACCCTGTGCCTCCAGCTCGTCCTCCAGCCGCTGTCGCACGATGGGGTCGGTGCCGGGAAAGACGAGGTCGTCGACGGCAGCGCGGACGTACAGACCGGAGCCTCCGACCAGCACCGCGAGGGTGCCCCGGCGGTGCAGGGCGTCGATTCTCTCGCGAGCCACACTCTGGTACTCGGCGACGCTGGCCGAGTCGCGCACGTCCCACAAGTCGAACAGGTGATGCGGAACCCCGCAGCGCTCCTGCTGCGTCGGCGTGGCCGTGCCGATGTCCATGCCCCGGTACAGGCTCATCGCGTCGGCGTTGACCACCTCGGCACCCAGCGCCCGAGCCAGCTGGACTGCCAGGTCGGTCTTCCCGGTCGCGGTCGGGCCGACGACCGCCACGACCCGGCAGGCGCCGGGCCCGTCGGCGGAGCTCACGTCCGTGCCTGCGACGGGGCCTGCGACGGGGCCTGCGAGGCGGCCTGCGCTGGGCCCCGCGACGCTGCCTCCCGAGGCCGCGTCAGGGCGGTCCAGAGCGCGACGTGGTACCCCACCCCGTACGGGGCCTGCTCGTAGAACAGCCGGGCCTGCCAGGGCTGCCGGTCCGCGAGCTGCCGGCCCGGGGGCTGCCGCGCCGCCTCCGCGACTCGCCCGGCGAGCCGCCACGTCTGCGTCCCGGCCGCCATCAGCGCGAGGCCTTCGTTCGGGTCCAGCTCCGCCAGCGTCCGTGCGTCCCCCATACGCAGGGCGGCCGCCACCCGGTCGTCGAAGCCGCGGGCGCGCTCATCCACGTACCCGGGAGCGGAGGCGTCCCGTCGCGCCGAGCCGTCCCCCATCACCAGGAGCCCGATGCGCTCCGCAGGTCCTGATTCACCGGTGGTGCCGCCGAGCTCGGCGATCTCCCGCGCCCACTCGTCGATCTGGGTCCCGGATGCCCCGTCAGGTACGCCGAACCCCTGCACGTCCCCGCTGTAGGAGGCGCGCCGCAACAGCCACGCTCCCAGGGTGATCGACAGCGGCATCCCGCCCCGTCCGGAACAGGCACCCGCGCCGAGAACCGCGCTGACCGGCACCCCGAACCCGCGCAGCGATCCCCAGTCGCCGCTGCGGTAGGACTCGGCGCGGGGCCCTCCGCCGACCACCAGCACTCGGTCGGGCGCTCGTGCGTTGGCTGGGTCGAGCATGCCCGCCACCGCTGCGTCACACGCCGAGCGCAGGTCGGCCAGAGACTCCTCGGCCACCCGGGAGACGTCGGGAACGAGCATCACCGGATGCGGACAGAAGGCCAGCGCAACGAGCATGATCATCAAGGCTACTGGGTTCGCCGGGGGCGCGGGTGCGCGAGATGGGTGCTGCGGCACGTGTCCACGCCTCCGCAGCGACACGCGGCGAGATAGCCGAGCGCATAGAGTACGTGGGAGAGGATGACCCGTCTGGTGCTCATCCGGAGGTGTCGTTGGCCCCACGACGACACCTGGGCCGAGCCGCCGCGAGCCGGTGGAACCGCAGGGGCTGTTCCGACAGCCCTGGAAGACCCTGGAAGACCGAGGTGTCCGATGAGTCCGCAGAGCGAGTCCGTACCCGCAAAGCCCGGTCCCCCGCCGAGAACGGCTCCATCGGAAGCGACACGCTCGGAGGATGTGTCGGGACCCCAGTCGGACCATCAGTCGGAACATCAGTCGTCCTCCCTCCAGCTGCCACAGCCGGCATCGCAGGGAGCGGCTCCGCGGCACGGGACCGCCGAGACCTCCGACCACCCCACCGGCCCCGGGGAGAGCCGCTGGGGGCGCATCGCCGAGGACGGCACCGCCTACGTACGGACCTCCGAGGGCGAGCGGGAGATCGGCTCGTGGCAGGCCGGCGATGCCGCGGAGGGCCTGGCCTTCTTCCGCCGCGCGTACGAGGACCTCAAGGCCCAGGTTGATTTGTTGCAGCAGCGTGTGGAGCTGGGTCGCGTCAACCCCGAGGAAGGCCAGCGCAAGGCCGCCGAGCTGGCTGAGGCGGTGCGCACCGCACACGCCATCGGGGACCTCGACGCGCTGCTGTCCCGTCTGTCGGGCGTGGTCGAGAAGACGGAGGAAGGCAAGGCACTCATCGAGGAGCAGCGGGCGCGCGCCCGCACCGAGGCGATCGCGCGCAAGACCGCACTCGTGGAAGAGGCGGAGTCGCTGGCAACCAGCACCGCGTGGAAGACCGCCGGCGACCGGATGCGGGCGATCCTCGAGGAGATGAAGCAGGTACGAGGCATCGACCGCGCTACCGAGCAGGAGCTGTGGAAGCGCTACCAGTCCGCGCGCAACGAGTTCTCCCGCCACCGCGGGGCCCACTTCGCGGCACTGGACGAGGCCCGCAAGGACGCCTCGGAGCGCAAGGAGGCGCTCATCGCCAAGGCCGAGGAGCTCGCCGACTCGACCGACTGGCGCGCCACCGCAGCTGAGCTCAAGGAGCTCATGGCTGAGTGGAAGCACCTCCCGCGGACCGGCCGGGAAGCGGAGGAGGCGCTCTGGAAGCGGTTCCGCACCGCCCAGGACACCTTCTTCCGGCGCCGGTCGGAGGCCTACTCGGCAATGGAGTCGGAGTACAAGGAGCACCTCGCCGAGAAGGAGCGCCTGCTGGCCGAGATCGAGGCCATCGACCTGGAAGCCAACCTCGAGGAGGCCCGGAGCAAGCTGCGTGACCTCAAGGGCCGCTGGGATGACATCGGCAAGGTTCCCAGGGAGGCGATGCGCCCGCTGGACAGCAGGCTGCGCGTGCTGGACGACAGCGTCCGCCGAGCGCAGGAGAGCGCCTGGCAGGCCACCCGGCGGGCCGCGAACCCCCTGGCAGCACAGTTCCGCGAGCAGATCGAACGGCTGGAGGCGCAGGCGGCCAAGGCGAGGGCGGCAGGACGCACGGACGAGGCGGACCGCGCCGAGAAGGCCGCCTCAACCTGGCGGACCTCCCTTGCCGAAGCGGAGAAGCGCAGCGGCTGAGGCCGCCTCAGACTCTCAGCGCGGGCAGGCCCAGCGCCACGACGGGCCGCTGCTGGGCCGAGTCTCCGGCAGATCCGGCTGCCTGCCGGGTGCGCTCCCAGGCGTCGCCTCCGGCAGTCCGCTGCACCGAGCGCACGCCGCCGTCGGCCACCAGATGGTGCGGAGCCCCAGCGGTGACCGTCACCGTGGCCAGGTCTCCCGGCCGTACGGAGGCGGCCCCTGGGCGGAAGTGGACGAGCCTGCCGTCCCTGGCCCGCCCGGTCATGCGGCCGGTCGCCTCGTCACGCCGCCCGCCGTCGGTGACGAGGACCTCCACCTCGGCCCCTTCGAGTGCGCGGTTGCCCGCCAGCGACAGCGACTCCTGCAGCGCGACCAGACGCCGGTACCTGTCGGCGACGACGTGCGGGGGCACGGGGTCGGGCAGCGACGCCGCCGGGGTGCCCGGGCGCGGCGAGTACTGGAACGTGTAGGCGGAAGCGAACCGCACTTTGCGCACCACGTCGAGCGTGGCCTGGAAGTCCTCCTCGGTCTCGCCCGGGAAGCCCACGATGATGTCGGTGGTCAGTGCCGCGTCGGGAATCGCCTCCCGGACCCGCGCGATGATGTCGAGGTACCGGCGCTGCCGGTAGGAGCGCCGCATGGCCCGCAGCACCCGGTCGGAGCCGGACTGCAGGGGCATGTGCAGCTGGGGCATCACGGTGGGTGTCTCGGCCATGGCCGCGATGACGTCGTCGGAGAAGTCGCGCGGGTGGGGGGAGGTGAATCGCACCCGGCGGACCCCGCTGACCGCGCCCACCTCCCGCAGCAGCTCGGCGAACGCCTCCGGTCGTCCGAACTCGCGGCCGTAGGAGTTGACGTTCTGACCCAGCAGGGTGATCTCGGCGACGCCTTCCGCCGCAAGTGCCCGGACCTCGGCGAGGACGTCCTGCGGAGCGCGGTCCCGCTCCCGGCCCCGCAGGCTCGGCACGATGCAGAACGTGCAGGTGTTGTCGCAGCCGACACTGATCGACACCCATGCGGAGTAGGCGGAGTCGCGCCTGGTGGGCAGGGACGACGGGAAGTCCTCCAGAGCCTCACGAATCTCAACCTGAGCTTCACGGTTATGCCGCGCTCGCTCCAGGAGAGCGGGAAGGGAGCCGATGTTGTGCGTTCCGAACACGACGTCGACCCACGGGGCCCGTGCCAGGATCTCGCCCCGGTCCTTCTGAGCCAGGCAGCCACCGACCGCGATCTGCATCTGCGGCCTTTCCAGCTTTGCGGGGCGCAGGTGGCCGAGGTTGCCGTAGAGCCGGTTGTCGGCGTTCTCCCGTACGGCGCAGGTGTTGAAGACGACCAGATCCGCGGCCGCGTTCGGCTCGGCCGCGACGTAGCCGGCAGCCTCGAGCAGGCCGGCGAGGCGCTCGGAGTCGTGAGCGTTCATCTGGCACCCGTAGGTGCGCAGCTCATAGGTCAGCGGCACGCACTCCAGGGTAGGAGGTCTAGCGAGCTACCTCAGAGGCACGGGACTCCCTGATGACCGTCACCCGGATCTGACCCGGGTACGTCAGCTCCTCCTCGATCTGCTTCGCGATGTCCCGTGCCAGCAGCTGGGAAGCCAGGTCGTCGACCGCCTCGGGCTTCACCATGACGCGAACCTCGCGACCCGCCTGCATGGCGAAGACCTTGTCCACGCCTTCCTTCTCGTGTGCGATCTCCTCGATGCGCTCGAGCCGCTTGATGTAGAGCTCGAGACTCTCCCGTCGCGCGCCCGGCCGACCGCCGGAGCACGCGTCCGCCGCCTGCGTCAGCACCGCTTCGATCGTGGCAGGGGCTACCTCGTTGTGGTGCGCCTCGATCGCGTGCGCGACGGCCTCGTCCTCCCCGTACCGGCGCGCGAGCTCGGCCCCCACCGTCGCGTGGCTGCCCTCCGCCTCGTGGGTGAGCGCCTTGCCGATGTCGTGCAGAAACGCGGCTCTGGTCACGAGGTGGGGATCCATGTGGAGCTCGGCAGCCATCAGCCCTGCGATGTGTGCTGTCTCCACGAGGTGCTTGAGCACGTTCTGTCCGTACGACGTCCGATACTTCAGACGTCCCAGCACCGCCACCATCTCCGGATGCAGGTCTGAGATGCCGACGTCGACCATGGCTTCCTCCGCCGCGCGGCGGCATCGGGCCTCGACCTCCTCCTTGCTCTGCTCGACGGTCTCCTCGATGCGATGCGGGTGGATCCGGCCGTCCTCGACAAGCTTCTCGAGCGCGACCCGCGCGATCTCCCGCCGCACCGGGTCGAAGCACGACAGCAGAACCGCCTCGGGGGTGTCGTCGATGATGAGGTTCACCCCGGTGGCCGACTCGAAGGCGCGAATGTTGCGGCCTTCCCGCCCGATGATGCGCCCCTTCATGTCGTCGCTGGGCAGCTGGAGGACGCTCACGACGCTTTCCGACGTCTGGTCGCTGGCCACGCGGCCGAGAACGTCCACAACGATCTTGCGGGCCCGACGATCGCCGTCCCTGCGCGCCTCGTCCTCGATGTCCCGGGCGATGATGGCAGCCTCCCGCCGGGACTGGGTCTCGACGGCCTGCAGCAGTTCCGCGCGGGCGTCGTCGTGGCTCAGACCGGCGATCCGCTCGAGCTCGGCACGCTGCTCGTCGGCCGCCTTCTGCAGGTCGTCCTCCTTGCGCGTGAGCTGGTCCTGGGCTGCGGCCAGATCTCGCTCCCGCTGCTCCTGCCGGTGCTGGTCGGCGTCCGCCCGTTCCTCTCGCTCGACGAGCCGGGTCTCCCGGCGCTCCACCTCCGCCATCAGCTCCCGGGCTCGCTCCCCCAGCTCGGCCGCCTCGTGCTCGGCCTCCTTGAGGCTTGCCAGTGCGGACTGCGTCGCCTCCAGCTGCGCCTGCCGACGGATGGAGTCCGCCTCCGCTTCCGCCTCGGCGCGGATCCGCGCGACTTTCCCCTCGGCCTCGGCGTTCGCGTGGGTGAGGATCTCGAGCCGCTCCCTGTCGAGCCGCTCGTTCTCCTCGCGAAGGTGGTCGATCTCCGCCTGGAGCCGGGCAGCAGTCGCCGCTTCGGTCGCCCGGCGACTGGCGCGGGCCGGGAACACCACCCGCACGACGAGAATGGCTACTCCCACGGAGACGGTGAGGAGAAGCGCTATCAGGAGGACCTCAACCACTCCGGACTCCTCCCCAACCGTCGAGCGCCGACCTGGCAGGAAGGGACGCGTTGCACCTCGCATGACGCCCAGCGCAGCGATCGGCACGAACCTCGCGTGCCGGAGCCGAGCTCAACGGCCGTACGTATCGCGCTCTATCGCTCAGGCCTCGGGGGCCCTCACATCGCCTTCCAACAGACCCGCAGGTTATTCCTGTTCATCGCCGCAGGTCAAGCCGGGCTCACCTGCGGAGTGTCGGAACACCTCGCTCTACCTGGGGCGACACCCTCCGCGTCGCAGCGTCTGCGCCGCAGCGCCCCCTCACCTCACTGCTCCTCCTGGGCCAGCACATCGGACACCACCTCGCGAGCCATTGCCTCCGGGTAGCCTCGGCGGGCCAGCAGGCCGTGCAGCCGACGGGCACGGACCTCGGGGCCGAGGTGCGCCATGGCGCGGGCACGCCGTTCGCACAGCGACCGTGCTGCCTCGCGCTCGGTCTCCCGGTCCACGGATGAGACCGCCTCGTCGATCAGCCCCTTGTCGACCCCTTTGCGGTGCAGCTCGGCCCGCAGCGCGACTCGCCCTCGCGCCTGGCTCCCCGCGCGTTGCTCGACCCACGACTGCGCGAAGCTCCGGTCGTCCACGAGGCCCACCGACTCCAGCCGGCCCAGAACGCCGTCGACAACCTCGGGCGCGTAGCCCTTCCGGCCCAGTGCCGCTCTCAGCTCAGCATGGGTGCGGGCCCGCACGGCGAGCAGTCTCAGTGCCGCGTCACGGGCGAGCTCACCAGCGCGCTCGCTCGGCTCTCCGAGCTCGTCGCCGACCATCGAGAAGCCTAGAAGTCCACGGCGGGCGGCGACTCCACGGGCTCCTGGTCGAGCTGCGCACCGACCCCGAGGAGATCCTTGATGCGCTTGTCGATCTCGTTGGCGAGGTCCGGGTTGTCGCGCAGGAATGCCCGGGCGTTCTCCTTGCCCTGTCCGAGCTGGTCGCCGTCGTAGGTGTACCAGGCCCCGGACTTGCGGACCAAGCCGTGCTCGACCCCCACATCGAGCAGCGACCCTTCCCGCGAGATGCCCTGGCCGTAGATGATGTCGAACTCCGCCTGCCGGAACGGCGGCGCCATCTTGTTCTTCACGACCTTGACCCTGGTCCGGTTGCCGACCGGCTGCTGCCCATCCTTGAGGGTCTCGATGCGACGCACGTCGAGCCGGACCGAGGCGTAGAACTTCAGCGCTCGACCGCCCGATGTCGTCTCCGGCGAGCCGAACATCACCCCGATCTTCTCACGCAGCTGGTTGATGAAGACCGCGGTGGTTCCGGAGTTGTTCAGCGCGCCTGCGAGCTTGCGCAACGCCTGGCTCATGAGCCTCGCCTGCAGGCCCACATGGCTGTCTCCCATCTCGCCCTCGATCTCAGCGCGGGGAACCAGCGCAGCCACGGAGTCGACCACGATGATGTCCAGAGCGCCGGAGCGGATCAGCATGTCGGCGATCTCCAGCGCCTGCTCCCCGGTGTCCGGCTGCGACACCAGCAAGGCATCGGTGTCGACCCCGAGCGCCGCGGCGTACTGCGGATCGAGCGCGTGCTCGGCATCGATGAACGCGGCAATACCCCCCGCCCGTTGGGCGGAGGCCACCGAGTGCAGTGCGACCGTGGTCTTGCCGGAGGACTCCGGTCCGTACACCTCGACGATCCTGCCTCGCGGGAGCCCGCCGATGCCCAACGCGACATCGAGGGAGATCGACCCGGTCGGAATGACCTCCACGGGTGCCGCCGCACGGTCCCCGAGTCGCATGACCGAGCCCTTGCCGAACTGCTTGTCGATGTGACCCAGGGCCACCTCGAGTGCCTTCTCACGGTCCATTCCGCTCATCTCACGCCACCTCTACACGCTGCATGCCTGCCAACGACACCGACCGTAGCCACCGGGTACGACAACTCCTCGTCCGAAGCGGAGCCTGGGGAAAACCGCGTCTACGACGCCAGGTCTGTGGACAACGCGTATCTCCCACGCTGGATACGCTATACCGAACGTGTGTTCGAATGTCTACGACACGCGGGGCGACGATCCTTCGCCCAGATCCGAGACGACCGCCCGCCAGACGTCCTTGGCTCCCACGCCGTCGCGCAGCGCCTCCTCGGCAGTTCGGCCCCGCAGCGACGGGAGGACCTGGTCACGGGCGATGCTTTCGGCGTAGGAAGGACCGAAGCGCCGTTCCATCCGTGCCCAGAACTCTGTGAGCCGCACCCCAACAGGCTAGAACGTCGAACCAGCCCCGGCCCGCTACATCCGCTCGAGCAGATCCTGCTTCTTCGCGTCGAACTCCGCCTGCGTAATCAGCCCGGCGTCCCGCAGCCTGCCCAGCTCCTCGATCTGCGCCGCAACGGACGTGGCTCCGGCGGCGGGTGCGGAGGCCACCTGCTGTGCCCGCAGCGCATCGGCCACCGCGTTGGCGTCGCGGACAGCGTCGCGCTGTGCGTACGCCTCGATCTGCTCGTAGACCAGATGCTGGGCGCCCTGCGGGTTGGGGATGTTGTGGAAGACGGTGTCCCCGGACTCGCCGGCCGACTCGATGAGAAGGTCGCCGGAGCTGAAGACCCGCTCGATGAGGGTCTGGCTGTAGTTGACGTTGTTGATGCGGTCCAGCGGGATGCCCACGCCTGTACGGTGCAGCAAGCCGGTGTGGTAGGCGACCCGCCGGTTGGTCACGATGAACTCGGTGCGCCGCCAGGCGGCGTACCGAA
Source organism: uncultured Actinomycetota bacterium (assembly GCA_963752715.1). Lineage (GTDB taxonomy): Bacteria > Actinomycetota > Actinomycetes > Mycobacteriales > CAVVZQ01 > CAVVZQ01. The sequence goes on from CAVVZQ010000002.1 coordinate 426,454, forward strand.
ACCCGGCCAGGACAAGCCACAGGAGGATGGCGACGGCGACAATCGTGCTCGTGACCGTGCTCATCCCGAACAGTGCCGTGATCAGGATGAAGACGCCCAGGATGATGAGCCCACCGATGATCTCCTTGGCGAAGTACCACCAGTGAGGGTGCGCCTCGACCATGACCTCTTCACCGGGGAGAAGATCCCCGAAGTCTTGCGCCATGGCCGTAGGGTAGCCCAGGCCCGCATCACCGAGGGGTCGGACCGGCCATCGCGAGACTCACACCTCCAGCGAGCGCCCGATGATCTCCTTCATGATCTCGTTGGTGCCGCCGTAGATGGAGGTCACGCGGGAGTCCAGGAACCCCTTGGCTATCGGGTACTCCATCATGTAGCCGTACCCGCCGTGCAGCTGCAGGCACCGGTCCGCGACGCGGTTCTGGAGGTCAGTGGCCCACCACTTGGCCATCGCCGCGTCGACGGCGCTCAATGTGCCGGCGTTGAGGGCGAGGACCGCCTTGTCCACGAACGCCTGACCGACCTCCACCTGGGTGGCCATCTCGGCAAGCTCGAATCGCACGTGCTGGAACGAGCCGATGGAACGGCCGAACGCCTTCCGCTCCCGCACGTACGCCAGCGTGAGGTCGAGCATGGACCGGGCCGCGGCCACACCCGCGATGGCGATCGACAGCCGCTCGCGGGGCAGCCGCTCCATCAGGTAGACGAAGCCGTTGCCTTCCTCGCCGAGCAGGTTCTCCCTCGGGACCCGTACGTCGGTGAAGTACAGCTCCGCGGTGTCTTGCGCCCGCAGGCCGATCTTGTCGAGCTTGCGGCCCCGCTCGAAGCCCTCCATTCCCCGTTCGACGACGAGCAGGCTGATTCCCTGGTACCCGGCCGCGGCGTCGGTCTTCGCCACCACGATCACGAGGTCGCTGTGGATTCCGTTGGTGATGAACGTCTTGGACCCGTTGAGCAGGTACGAGTCGCCGTCGCGCACGGCGGTGGACTTGATGCCCTGCAGGTCGCTGCCCGCAGCGGGCTCGGTCATGGCGATCGCCGTAATGGTCTCTCCGGCACAGAACCCGGGCAGCCACCGGGCCTTCTGCTCGTCTGTTGCCAGCTCGAGCAGATAGGGGGCCACGATGTCGTTGTGGAGGCCGAACCCGATCCCGCTGGCTCCGATGCGAAGCGTCTCCTCACCCAGAACCGCCTGGTAGCGGAAGTCGTCGATGCCGCCCCCGCCGTAGACCTCGGGCACGTCTGTGCCGAGCAGGCCGTGCTTGCCTGCTTCGATCCAGACGGAGCGGTCAACCATGCCGGCGCGCTCCCACTCCTCGTGGTACGGCGCCACGTAGGTGGCCATGAAGTCGCGGCACAGCTCTCGGAAGGAGTTGTGTTCCGCCTCGTAGATGTCCCGCTGCATGCCCGCAGTCTGCCACGCCTGACCGGCTGGCGGAGGGCTGCGACGAGTGCCCCTCGGACACCGAAAGGACGCCGCTGTGCTTCGTACGGACGCCGCTGTGCTTCGTACGGACGCCGCTGTGCTTCGTACGGACGCCGCTGTGCTTCGAAGGGACACTGTCGTACCCCCGACGGACACTGGTGAGGTGACCTCCGCAGCGCTGGATCGCTTCTCACCCGCGACCCGATCGTGGTTCGAGGCGTCCTTCGGAGGACCGACAACCGCGCAGGAGGGCGCCTGGGAGCGCCATCGCCGGCGGGGACGACGTCCTCGTGGTCGCCCCGACCGGCTCGGGCAAAACGCTCGCCGCGTTTCTGTGGGCGATCGACCAGCTGCTCGGCACCTCCCCGCCCGAAGACCCTGGCCGCCGGTGTCGCGTGCTCTACGTCAGCCCCCTGAAGGCGCTGGCGGCAGACATCCAGCGCAACCTCCGCTCACCGCTGGTCGGCGTCAGGCACGCCGCCGAGCGAGACAGCGGCACGGTGTCGGAGGTCCGGGTGGCGATGCGGACCGGAGACACCAGCCCTCAGGAGCGCCGGGCCATCATCACCCGTCCGCCCGACATCCTCATCACCACCCCCGAGTCGCTCTACCTGCTGCTCACCAGCCAGGCGAGGGAAGCGCTGCGTGGAGTGTCGACGGTCATCGTCGACGAGGTCCACGCGATGTGCACCACCAAGCGAGGTGCCCATCTCGCGCTCTCGCTGGAGCGGCTCGACCTGCTTCTGGACAGGCCCGCTCAGCGCATCGGCCTGTCCGCCACGGTTCGCCCGACCGAGGAGGTGGCCACCTTCCTGGGCGGGCACCGACCGGTGACCGTCGTCGAGCCGCCCACCGGCAAGCGCATCGACGTCCGGGTCGTCGTCCCGGTACCTGACATGGCCGAGCTGGGAGCGGAGGCAGGCCGTGGGGACGACCCCGGCTCCGGCGAGCAGACCCGAGCATCGATCTGGCCCGCCGTCGAGGGTCGCATCCTGGACCTCATCGGTGAGCACCGCAGCACGATCGTCTTCGCCAACTCCCGACGACTGGCGGAGCGGCTCTGCGCGCGACTCAACGAGCTGGCCTGGGAGCGACGGCACACCGGGGGGCCCGGAGAGGGCGAGGACGGCAGCGCTCAGACGGCCGAGGTCGTCGCGCGGGCCCACCACGGCTCGGTGAGCCGTGAGGAGAGGCGAGAGATTGAGGAGGCCCTCAAGGCGGGCCGACTTCCAGCGGTCGTGGCCACCAGCAGTCTCGAGCTCGGCATCGACATGGGACTGGTCGACCTCGTGATCCAGGTCGAGGCCCCTCCCTCGGTCGCCTCAGGACTGCAGCGCGTGGGGCGGGCCGGGCACCAGGTGGAGGCGGTCTCCTCCGGTGTGATGTTCCCGAAGCACCGTGGTGACCTGCTCCCCTGCGCGGTCGCCGCCGAGCGGATGTCGAGCGGGCAGATCGAGCACATGCGGTACCCCCGGAACCCTCTCGATGTCCTCGCGCAGCACATCGTCGCCATGGTGGCGATGGACCCCTGGGACGTGGAAGCGCTCAAGACCGTGCTGCGCCGGGCCGCACCGTTCCAGTCGCTGCCCGACTCGGCCTTCTTCGCGGTTCTGGACATGCTCTCCGGGCGATACCCCAGCGACTCCTTCGCCGAGCTTCGTCCCCGCCTGGTCTGGGACCGCGTGGCGGGGACGCTGTCGGCACGGCCCGGAGCGCAGCGCCTCGCGGTGACAAACGGCGGCACCATTCCCGACCGCGGCCTGTTCGGCGTGTTCCTCGTCGGCGGCGAGGCGGGCACCGGTACCGGCATCCGGCGCCGGCTCCCGCGGCGCGCGTCGCGTCGGCGAGCTCGACGAGGAGATGGTGTACGAGTCCCGCGTCGGCGACGTGTTCCTGCTCGGCAGCTCCTCCTGGCGCATCGAGGAGATCACCGCCGACCGCGTCCTGGTCTCCCCCGCGCCGGGAGAGCCCGGGCGGATGCCCTTCTGGAAGGGTGACGCACCCGGTCGTCCCCTGGAGCTGGGACGCGCCATCGGTACCGTCGTCCGGGAGCTCACCGCGCTGGAACCCTCCGCCGCCCGGGGTCGCCTGGTGGGATCCGGGCTGGACGCCTGGGCGGCGGACAACCTGCTCCGCTACCTGGACGAGCAGATGCAGGCGACCGGCGTCGTGCCCGATGACCGGACCGTGGTGGTGGAACGGTTCCGAGACGAGCTGGGCGACTGGCGGGTCGCCGTGCACTGCCCCTTCGGCTCTCAGGTGACCGCCCCCTGGGCGCTCGCGCTCAGCACCCGCCTGCGCGACTCCACGGGGCTGGACGTGCAGGCAGTGCACAGCGACGACGGCATCGTCCTGCGCCTTCCCGACATGCCGGACCCACCCGGGCCCGAGGAGCTGCTCCCGGACCCCGATCTCGTCGAGCAGGTCGTCACCGACCACCTCCACGACTCCGCGCTCTTCGCCGCCCGCTTTCGCGAGTGCGCGGGACGATCGCTCCTGCTGCCACGCCGGGATCCGGGCCGTCGGGCTCCGCTGTGGCGCCAGCGCCAGCGTGCCGCGTCGCTGCTGCAGGTCGCCGCCGACTACCCGAACTTCCCGGTGGTCCTCGAGGCGGTGCGCGAATGCCTCCAGGACGTCTTCGACATGCCCGGGCTGGTCGAGGTACTCCGCGGGGTGCAGGACGGGAGGGTACGGGTGGTGTCGGTGGAGACACCCACCCCGTCGCCCTTCGCGCGCAGCCTGCTCTTCGGGTACGTGGGGATGTTCCTGTACGAGGGCGACGCGCCGCTGGCGGAGCGACGCGCGCAGGCACTCTCGGTGGACACGACCGTTCTGGCCGAGCTGCTGGGCCGCACGGACCTGCGGGAGCTGCTGGACGATGGTGTCCTGCACAGCGTCGAGAGCGAGCTGCAGGGCATCGACGGCCGGCTTCGCGCGTACGACGCCGAGAGCACCGCCGACCTTCTCCGGCGCGTCGGAGACCTCACCGACGCCGAGCTCCTCGCCCGTGGAGCCGAGCCGGACTGGCTCACCGAGCTGGAGAGCGCTCGCCGAGCCGTCCGGGTCAGGGTCGCCGGGGAGGATCGCTGGATCGGCGTGGAGGACTGCGCCCGCTATCGCGACGCGCTCGGGGTGGCCCTGCCGGTCGGCGTCCCCCAGCCGTTCACCGAGCCGGTGGCCGACCCGTTGGCGGACCTCGTCGCCCGCTACGCCCGTACCCACGGGCCCTTCACCGCCCAGGAGTGCGCCGCCCGGCTCGGGGTTGGCACCGCCGTGGTCGAGTCGGCGCTGCGTGGCCTCAGGGCACGGGGCCGGGTGGCTACCGGAGAGTTCCGGCCGACCGGGGCCGGGGCCGAGTGGGTGGACTCCGAGGTGATGGGCCGCATCCGGAGACGGTCTCTGGCGCTGCTGCGCAGCGAGGTGGAACCGACCCCTCAGGTCGCTCTCGGGCGCTTCCTGCCTGCCTGGCAGCACCTTGGTACCCACCGGCTGCGAGGCTACGACGGGCTGCTGCGCGCCGTGACGCAGCTGCAGGGCTGCCCGCTTCCCGCCTCTGCACTGGAGAGCCAGGTGCTCCCCGCCCGGGTCGCCGACTACGAGCCTGCACTGCTCGACGAGCTGTGCTCGGCGGGCGAGGTGGTCTGGGCAGGAGCCGGCTCGCTGCCGGGACGGGACGGCTGGATCGTGCTCGCGCCCGCCGAGCACGCACCCGAGGTGCTCGCGCCCCCCGACGCGGACGGGGTACGGACGCCCCTGCACCAGCAGGTGCTGGACGCGCTCGACGGTGATCAGGCTCTCTTCTTCCGTTCCCTCGCTGCGCGGGTCCGCCAGCACCCACAGCTCCCCTCTGGGAGCCGGGCCGGACAGCCGGAACCACCCGACCCGCCGGGGGACCCCAGTGACAGTGAGCTGCTCGCAGCCGTCTGGGAGCTGGTGTGGGCGGGCTGGGTCAGCAACGACACGCTGGCGCCACTGCGAGCGCTGCTCGGCCGACGCGAGAGCCACCGACGGCCCCGACGAAGCACCGGCCGGTACGCCCGCCCCCGACCGGTGCTGGGGTCGCGGATCGCAGCCGGCCCCGGTGCCTCGCCCCGCGCCGGCTCCCCCGATGCCGCGGGACGCTGGTCGAGGCTGCCGGAACGAGATGCCGACCCCACCCGGCGGGCCCTGGCGCGCACCGAGACCCTGCTGGACCGCTACGGCATCGTGACGGGCGGTGCCGTGGAGGCCGAGCGCGCGGCGGGCGGCTTCTCCGCCGTGTACTCAGTGCTCCGGCGCCTCGAGGAGTCCGGGTTCTGCCGCCGCGGCTACTACGTGGAGGGCCTCGGGGCGGCTCAGTTCGCGCTGGTAGGTGCGGCGGACCGGCTTCGGGCCGGGTCTCGCGACGATCAGACCGGCGGTCACGGCCGAACCGAGCACGAGACCCTGGTGCTGGCCGCCGCCGATCCCGCCAACCCCTACGGCGCAGCGCTGCCCTGGCCGGACCGCCCCGAGACGCCCGGCACACCGGCGCAGAACGGCGAGCGGCCCGTCCGCGCCCACCGCCCGGGTCGCACGGCTGGTGCCGTCGTGGTTCTTGTCGACGGCAGTCTTGTGCTCTACGTGGAACGAGGCGGTCGCACCCTGCTGACCTGGTCCGACAACGAGTCGCAGCTGCGGGTCGCGGCGGCGGCGCTCGCCACCGCGGTGCGCGAGGGACACCTCGGGGCGCTGTCCGTCGAGCGCGCGGACGGCGCATCGGTACACGCCGCGGGGCCCGCCGCGGAGGCTCTCGAAGCCGCCGGCTTCCGAGCGACGCCCCGCGGCCTTCGCCTGCGGGCCCAGGTGTGATGCCGTGCCCGAGGGCGACACGGTCTGGCTCACCGCCCGACGACTGCACGCGGCGCTGTCTGGCAGGCGGCTGATCGGGAGCGACCTGCGCGTACCCAGCCTCGCCACGGTGGATCTCTCGGGCAGCACCACGCACGAGGTCCTCAGTCGAGGCAAGCACCTGCTGATCAGGCTCGACAGCGGCCTCACTCTGCACAGTCACCTCGGAATGCCCGGGAGCTGGCGGGTGTATCCGAACGGGACCCGCTGGCGGGGCGGACCGGGGTGGGAGGTGCGGGGGGTCCTGCGGACGCAGCAGGATGCCGCGGTCGGCTACCGTCTGCGTACCCTTCAGCTGCTCCGCACCGCCTCGGAGGACCGGGTGGTCGGACATCTCGGGCCGGACCTGCTCTCCGAGCACTGGGACGAGCGGGCGCTCGCCGATGCCGTGGCCAGGCTCCTGTCCGACCCGACGCGCCCCATCGGCCCCGCACTGCTCGACCAGCGCAACCTCGCCGGCATCGGCAACCTCTACAAGGCTGAGGTGCTCTTCCTCGTCGGCGTCACCCCCTGGACTGCGGTCGCAGCGGTGCCGGACCTGTCCCGTACCGTGTCCCTCGCCCGCGAGCTGCTCAGAAGCAACCGGCACCGATGGGAGCAGCCCACGACGGGATCACTGCGACGGTCCGAGGCCCACTGGGTGTTCGAGCGGACCGGCCAGCCCTGTCGCCGCTGCGGAAGCCCCGTACGGCGGGACTGGGACAGTCCGACCGGATCGCCATCGGGACAACGAGTACTCCGCGAGCTCAACCGGGTCAGCTACTGGTGCCCACAGTGCCAGCAGGGGCCGTCCCCGGAGGGCCCCGGGCAGCCAGCAGGGCCGTCCCCGGGCTGAGGCCGGCCAACGGCTCAGGCGGACCCGTACGCAGGCCCGCCGCCCCGCACCTCTCGCAGACCCGCGGCAAGACCAGCCAGAGCCTCTGTGGCGTCCTGCAGGTTGCCCGCTACGTCTCCGCTGCCAGCAGCCGGCATCGACCGACCCGGGGCGTGCGGGGCCTGCGCAGCCTGCACCAGCTCGGAGGCCGCGACGACGAAGTGCTCGAAGGCTGATACCAGGCTCTCCAGCTGTCCCAGACCAGCACTGACGGCGGCGTCGAGGTGCGCCGTCGCCTGCGGCGGTGCCGTCGATCGGGCGACCTCCAGCGCCTGCACGTGCGCGATCTCCGCATGGATCTCGCCCAAGGCGTCTCGACCGACGGCGCTGGCCTGCTGGGCCCGCTCCGCCGTACCCCCCGCCACCGGAGCTGGCACGGTGCCCCCGCGGCGCTGCAGATCCCACGAGGGCACCGGGTCCGCGTTGTGCAGCAACGGCTCCAGGGCCGCCCACGAGCGCGCGACGCGGTCCGCGCGCCGGACATAGGGGGCGGTCTGCGAGGACCTGGGCGCGGCAGGCGGCAGCGGCGGGGGCACTTGCGGCGCCGGAAGGGCCTTCAGTCGACGCTGCTCCACCACCCAGTAGGCGGCGCGACCGCCCGCGAGCAGCGACACTCCCGCCGTCACGACGAACGGAACTGTGCCGAACTGGACGACCGCTATCAGGACAGCCAGCACGGCGAACACCGAGCTCAGTACGACATTGCGGGTCAGTGCCCGCTCCGCCTTCTCCCGCTGACGGCGATGCTGGCGGGCGATACGGGTCGCGGTCTTGTGACGTCTCGCCTGCTCGGCACGCCAGCGATCGGTGGACGTCCGGGCCCGCGCACGCGACACCTCCGCCACAACGGCGTCCCCGACCTCACGCACGAGGTCGCCGAAATCACTCGAACGCTTGCTCCCCATGGTCCTTCTATCGATCGCGCCCCGACGCTAACCGCGCTCGGGCTGGCTTTTTATGCTCTGAGTCTCCGCCACGGGAGTGCTCGGCGCCATCGGTGGCCGCGGTGCCTCCACTGCCGGGGCCTGAGGCGGCGGGGCGACGGCGGGCTGCTGCTCGGCCGCACCCTGCGGATGCATCGAGGCGCGGATCTGCTCGAGTCGGGCCTGGCCCGCGTAGTCCGTGGCGGCACGCTCGACCTCGAGCATGCGACCGGACATCGAGCCCCGCGCCAGCTCCGACTGGCCCAACGCCACCGCGTAGCGCTTCTCGATCTTGTCCCTGACCTCGGCCAGGGACGGCACGTTGCTGGGTGCCGCGAACTCCGACATCTGCTGCAGTGAGGCCGAGACCTGCTCCTGCATCCGGGCCTGTTCCAGCTGGGAGAGCAGGCGGGTCCGCTCGGCAAATCGCTGCTGCAGCAGTACCTCGTTCTGCTTGACCGCCTGGCGCGCCTGGTCGGCGGCGGACAGTGCCTGGTCGTGCAGGGTCTTGAGGTCCTGCAGCGACTTCTCGACCTCCACCAGCTGGGATGCGTAGACCTGTGCAGCCTGCTCCCACTGGGCGGCTTCGGTTGGCTGACCGGCAGCTCGCGCCTGGTCAGAGGTCGTGATCGCCTGACGGGCGGCCCCGTTGAGCCGTTCTACCTCGTTGAGCTGGCGCGACAGTCGCATTTCGAGCTGACGCTGGTTGCCGATCACGGCGGCCGCCTGCTGCGTGAGCATCTGGTGCTGCCGCTGGGCTTCCTCCACGGCCATCTGTATCTGGATGCGCGGATCGGCCCTCTCGTCCACACTGGCCGACATCTTGGCGGAGGTGTACTTCCACCAGCGGGTGAACGGGTTCGACATCGTGCCTCCTCAGCCCGACTTCTTGTCAGGCAGCGTACGGTGCCGAACAGTCGTGTCGCGGCACGCCCATCCCCATGGTGCCTGAAGGTGTCTCAAGGGCCCACTCGGAAGGGGCCAACCCGACCCGGACGACCGGGCTTGTCACGCCGGGGCGCGGCTGAGGCTAGGCAGCCGCGAAGCTCGCCAGCTGGTCCGAGCGCACCGCCCCGTCCGAGGGGCGCGAGCCACTCTTTGGCTCAGCAGGAATACGCCCTTCCGACAGCGCTATGACATCGCTGACATCCCGCAGCAGCTCGGACAGCGGTATGTCCAGCGCACCGCAGATCGAGCCCAGCAGCTCCGAGGAGGCTTCCTTGCGCCCGCGCTCCACCTCGGACAGGTAGCCGAGGCTCACCTGCGCCGCACCGGAGACATCTCGCAGCGTCCTGCGCTGGCTGACGCGCCGCGCGCGCAGCATGTCTCCCAGCGCCTCTCTGAGCAGGGTCACGGTCGCACCTCCAGCCACGTCTCGGAACGCTCCCTCCGGACACAACGGTAACCGGACAGTGTCGTGCTTTCATCTCGGGCGATCAGTCGGCTCCCCCCTCGTGGGACTCCCTCTGTCCAACGGTGACGGGGCACCAGTTCTTCCGTCCGCACGGCTCGGGCTGGAGGGCTCGGCCTGACGTGCGCGGTGCTCGTGGCCTCAGGCCTGCGTCCCAGGACCTGCCGAGGGCGGGCCGTCCGGCTGCCCGGCCTGCTTCGCCTGCGCCCGTTCGCTGGTGCGACGCATGGTGACCGCCTGCTGCACGTAGTCCAGGCCGGTGAGGACCGTGACGACGACGGTGGCCAGCATGAGCCACCACGAAAGGCTGCGCAGGAAGCCGTCCAGCGGCAGGACGTACATCACGATAGCGATCGACTGGAGCAGCGTCTTGATCTTGCCGCCGCGGTTAGCCGGGATCACGCCATGGCGGATCACCATGAAGCGCACCACGGTCACGCCGATCTCGCGGAACAGGATGACGACGGTGACCCACGGAACCAGGCCGTCCGCGCCGTCGGTCTCGACCCAGATCGCGGAGAGCCCTACCAGCGCCGACCCGACCAGCAGCTTGTCGGCTATCGGGTCCACCATCTTGCCGAACGGCGTGACCAGTTCGTAGGCACGCGCCAGCCACCCGTCGATGAAGTCGGTCACCATGGCGAGAACGAATGCCACAGCAGCCGCCCACCGAACGGCCTCGTTCTGCCCCCAGTCCCACATAAGCAGCGCGAAGAAGACCGGGATCAGCAGAACGCGAAGGGCGGTGAGGTAGTTCGCCAAGTTCCAGGACGAGGCGCGCTCCGGGCTGCGTCTGGAGCGCCGCGACGTACCGGGCAGCTTCGGCAGCTCGCCCGAGGCTCGCTTCTCCTGATCGGTCACCGTGGGACGCCGCCGTCCCCCACGCCCACGGGCTCAGCAACCAGATCCACCCCGTCGGTGTCCACCACGATGGCGTCCAGCGTGTCGCCGGGACGGAGCTCACGATCGGCCATGGGCCGCAGCGTAGTCGATCCGTCGCTGTCCGGACCCTGGTGGTCCGCACGTCCCGTCGCGGAGCCGTCGTCGGCGACCTCGTCGACGAAGAAGGACACCGTCTCCCCGATGCGCTCCCGGGCCCGCTGGGACATCAGATCCTCGACCAGCGTGGCGACTCTGTCGACCCGCTCACCGACCACCTCTGCGGGCAGCTTGCCCGGCAGTCCGGCGGCCTCGGTGCCGTCCTCGTCCGAGTATCCGAAGACCCCGACAGCGTCCAGCCGGGCGAGGGACAAGAACCGCTCGAGCTCCGCCAGGTCCCGTTCGGACTCTCCGGGGAAGCCGACGATCACGTTGGTCCGTACGCCTGCTGTCGGGCTTGCCTCGCGGATATCCGTGAGCAGCTGCAGGAAGCTCGCGGTCGACCCGAACCGACGCATCCGGCGCAGCACCGGGGCGCTGGCGTGCTGGAAGGACAGGTCGAAGTACGGCACCACACCGGGTGTCGTCGCCACTGCCTCGATCAGGCTCGGTCGCATCTCCGCGGGCTGGAGGTAGGACAGCCGTACCCGGCTGACCCCGGAAACTGCCGCCAGCTGGGGCAGCAGGCGCTCCAGAAGCCTGATGTCGGCGAGGTCCTTGCCGTAGCTCGTGGTGTTCTCGCTGACCAGCAGGAGCTCCCGGACACCGTGCTCGGCCAGCCACCGGGCCTCACGAAGCACCTCGTCGGGGGCGCGGGAGGTGAAGGCCCCCCGGAAGCTCGGGATCGCACAGAACGCGCACCGACGGTCGCAGCCGGAGGCGAGCTTGAGCGGCGCCACCGGAGCGGAGCCCAGCCGTTTGCGGTGCGGCGCCGGCCCCGACGGTGGTCCGACCCATGCGTCCCGGCGCTCGTGATCGGGTACGGCATGGCGGGCTGCAGGCGAGATCGGGAGCAGGGTACGGCGGTCCCGCGGGCGGTGCACTGCCGGGCGCGTGCCGGACAGCACCTCGTCGAGGCGGTCGGAGATCGCGCCGTAGTCATCGAACCCGAGCACGGCGTCCGCCTCGGTCAGGCTCTCGGCGAGATCGGAGCCGTACCGCTCGGCGAGGCAGCCGGTTGCCACCACGCGCCGGGTGCGACCACCGGCCTCGTCGCGCAGGTCTGCAGCGTCGAGCACGGTTTCGATCGACTCCGCTTTCGCCTGCTCGATGAAGCCGCAGGTGTTGACGAGAACCACAGAAGCGTCCGCCGCATCGGTGGTGACCCGCCACCCCGCGCTCTCGAGCCTGCCGGCGAGCTCCTCGGAGTCCGTCTCGTTGCGCGCACAGCCCAGCGTCACCACCGCGACGCTGCGGTCCCCGGAAGGTCCCCCGGGGGTACCACCGGGGAGCCGGGAACCGGGTGCCCTCGTCTGCGTCATGGCTCCAGACTAGGGACAAGGGTGCGGCCTCACTGCGGGCGAGCAGATAGGCGCGGGCGTCAGCTCGGGCGATCGAGGGGCGCTGCTCCTGCGCCTTCCGGCCGGCTCCCATGACGCACCACATCGGCGTCGGGCCCGCGCAGGTCCAGGCGGTAGTTCACGCGGTCGAACCGCTCGCGTCCGACGGCGACGAAGTCCGGCAGCAGCCCGCAGACCTCGAAGCCCAGCCCCTCGTACAGTGCTCTGGCCACGTGGTTGTTGCCACGCACGTCCAGAGTGAGCGTCTCCACCCGCTGCTCACGGGCCCGTTCGATGAGTGCCGAAACCAGCAGCGTCGCAACGCCCCGACCGCGTGCCCGGGGGTGCACCATGACCTGGCGGATATCCGCGTTCACTGCCACCAGCGGGCCCTCGTAGCGTTCCCAGCGACCCAGGGCGACCAGGTCAGCACCCACGCGTACGGTGGCCAGCTCCGCGACACCCTGGGCCACCCGCTCGAGAACTCCGTCAAGCCAGTCCTCGATGTCGACCCGGGAGGGTACGCCACGGAACCCGACCGCTCCCCCGAGCCGCATGACCGCCTCGGCGAGGCTGTGGACCTCGAGGTAGGCGTGACCATCGGCCCGTGTAGGCCATTCCACGGTCACTGCGGCATCCCGGACTGACACGCCACGAGCCTCCCGAAGCCGATGGTCAGCGGTCGTGCCCCGACGGTAGCGGCGACCTACTCCACTTCCTCGTCGCCCTCGCCCGACAAGGTCGCGAGAAGGGTCGCCAGGTCTTCCGGCTTGACCAGGACTTCGCGAGCCTTGGAGCCCTCGGACGGACCGACGATGCCCCGCGATTCCATCATGTCCATCAGACGTCCGGCCTTGGCGAAACCAACCCTTAACTTGCGCTGCAGCATCGACGTCGACCCGAACTGGGTGTTCACCACGAGCTCAGCCGCCGCCAGGAAGAGGTCCCGGTCCTCCCCGAGGTCGTCCTCGTCGGTCTTGCGACCCGCGCTGCGCGGCGCTGTCACCTGGGGGTCGTACTCCGGCTGCCGCTGGTCATGGCTGTGGGCTACGACATCGGAGATCTCCGACTCCGAGACGAAGGCGCCCTGGATGCGCAGCGGCTTGCTGGCACCCATCGGCAGGAACAGGCCGTCCCCCTGACCGACGAGCTTCTCGGCCCCCGGCTGGTCCAGGATGACCCGCGAGTCCGCCAGGCTCGCCGTCGCGAACGCCAAGCGTGAGGGCACGTTCGCCTTGATCAGGCCGGTCACGACGTCGACGCTGGGCCGCTGGGTGGCGACGACAAGGTGGATTCCCGCCGCACGCGCCAGCTGGGTGATCCGTACGATCGCTTCCTCCACGTCCCGAGGGGCAACCATCATCAAGTCAGCCAGCTCGTCGACCACCACCACCAGGTAGGGGTAGGGCTCGAAGGTACGACCGCTGCCCTCCCGGGCCACGAGCTCTCCGGCCCGGACCTTACGGTTGAAGTCGTCGACGTGACGCACCCCCGCGGCTGCGAGGTCGTCGTAGCGCACCTCCATCTCGTGAACGACCCACTGCAGGGAGTCCGCGGCCTTCTTGGGGTTGGTGATGATCGGCGTCACCAGGTGCGGCACGCCGCCGTACAGCGTGAGCTCGACCCGCTTCGGGTCGATCAGCACCAGGCGCACCTCCGCCGGGCTCGAGCGCATCAGCAGCGAGGTGATCAGCGTGTTGATGCACGAGGACTTGCCCGAGCCGGTCGCGCCGGCGATCAGGATGTGCGGCATGCGGGCCAGGTTGGCGACCACGTAGCGGCCTTCCACGTCCTTGCCCAGACCCACCAGCAGCGGGTGGTGGTCCGAGGTCGCGGCACCGCTGCGGAGCACGTCGCCCAGCGCCACGACGTCCCGGTCGGCATTGGGGATCTCCACGCCCACGGCGCTCTTGCCGGGGATCGGGCTCAGAATCCGTACCTCGGAGCTCTTCACCGCGTAGGAGATGTTCCTGGCGAGCTGCAGGATGCGCTCGACCTTGACACCCAGCCCGAGCTCGACCTCGTAGCGGGTGACCGTGGGGCCACGCGTCGAACCCACCACCGCGGCGTCCACACCGAACTGCGAGAAGACCGCTTCCAGCGCGGCCACGACGACCTCGTCCCCGGTGGCGACCGATCGCCGCGCCCGGGACGTGACCAGCATCTCGGCGGGTGGCAGCTGGTAGTCGGAGTCCGCCAGGGGTAGCTGCTCGCCCCGCAGCGGCCCCGCTGGCATCGGAGGCACCAGCGGGCGCTCTGCCGAGCCGCCGGCCGCCTCGGCGTCGAGGTCCTCGACCGCCACGTGCGCATCCTCGTCGGAGTACAGATCCGACTCGTCAGGGCTGGATGGGCCCTTGTGCTCCTCGTCGGCCCCCACCCGCACGACTGTCGCTGCGTCGAGGGCCTCCTGGTGCAGCTCCGCTCCGCGACGAGGCGCACTCCCGCCCGCCGCGCCGCCCGCGGCGGACTCCGGACCCCGGCTCGTCGGCAGCAGTCGCTCCCGCACCTCGGCAAGGCGGTCGGGAATGCGACGTACGGGCGTCGCCGTGAGCACGAGCAGGCCGAATATCGCAAGCAGGGCCAGTACGGGGACTGCCACGTACGGCGTGAGCAGGGCGGCCAGCCCGCCACCCACGACCCTGCCCACGATGCCACCCGCCTGCTGCACGCCTGTCGGCGTGGTGGGTGAGCCGTGGGCGACATGCAGCAGCCCGAGCGCGGACAGGCCGATGGCCGTCCAGCCGACAAGCCGCCGGCCCCGGGCGGCGGGGTCGGACTCGCCGTGGCGCATGATGCGGACGGCCTGCACGACCAAGATGGCCGGAACCACCATCGCGGCCGCCCCGACCAGCGAACGCAGTGCGCCGGCCAACCACTCTCCGGCAGGCCCGCCACCACCGAGCCAGAGTGCGGCGGCCAGCACCAGTGCGCCGGCCACCAGGAACAGGGCCAGACCGTCCCGGCGGTGCTCGACGTCCAGATCCTTCGCGGGGGCTGTGCCCCGCCCCACCGCGCGCACCAGTCCGGCGACCGCCGACGCCAGCGCCGCCCAGACCCACGCGATGATGCGGCCCATCCCGTAGAACAGCCGAACCAGCAGTCCGGGGCGGCTGCCGCCGGAGCGTCCCGAGCCGGTGCGGGTCCCTGCGCCGGACTTGGCGGACTTGGCGGACCTGCCTGACCTGCCCGGTCCCCCCGCCCGGGGGGCCGAACGACCCCCTGAGCCCGGTGCCCGCTGCCGCGGCACGGGCCGGGAGGCGGCGGACGACTTCGAGGACGGCACGGATCCGACCGTATCGCGGGACACCGACACTGCCCCCTAAGGAGCGACCGCGACACACCCGTCGCGCTGGCCCGCCCCGCTGGCCCGCCCTGCTGGCGAGGGTCGTCAGAAGGTGTCCGTCACCTAGATCTCAACCACCGACGGCACGATCATCGGTCGCCGCCGGTAGGTGTCCGACACCCACTTTCCGACCACGCGACGCACCCGCTGGGACAGTTCGTAGCTGCCCGACACGCCATCGTCGGCGGCACGCTGCAGCGCCTGCTCGATGAGCGGCGCGACGGCCTCGAACGCGCCGGGCTCGTCGCTGAACCCTCTGCCCGCGACTGTCGGCCGTCCCACCAGCTGCCCCGTCGAGGAGTCAACGACCAGCGTCACCGCGATGAAGCCCTCGTCGCGAAGGATCCTGCGGTCCTTGAGCGAGACCTCCCCGACGTCACCGACCGCCGCGCCGTCCACGTACGTCGACCCGGTTTCGATCACGCCGGTCACGGCGGCCTTGCCGTTCACCAAGTCCACCACGACGCCGTCATCGACCAGCAGCACCCGCTCGGCCGGTACCCCCGAGGCGGTGGCGACGGCCGCATGGGCACGCAGATGCCGCCACTCGCCATGCACCGGGATGACATGCCGAGGCCTGCACAGCTGGTGCAGCAGCGCGAGCTCACCGGCCGGGGCGTGCCCGGACACATGGACCCCGGCTATTCCCTTGTGGATCACCGTCGTCCCGAGCCGGGAGAGCTTGTTCACGACCCGGAACACGGCCGTCTCGTTGCCCGGGACCAGTGAGGAGGCGAGGATGACGACGTCGCCCTTCTCGAGCCGGATCTGCCGGTGCTCGCGCGTGGCCATCCGGGACAGCGCAGAGAGAGGCTCGCCCTGGGATCCGGTACTGATCAGAACCACATCGCGGGGGGGCAGTGCAGCTGCCTCGTCGAGACTCACCATAAGGCCGTCGGGCACCTCCAGCAGTCCTACGTCCCGGGCGATGCCCATGTTGCGGATCATGGACCGTCCGACGTAGGCGACCTTGCGACGATGCTCGTAGGCGGCGTCGAGGACCTGCTGCACGCGATGCACGTGCGAGGCGAACGAAGCCACGATGATGCGACTGGGGGCATCGAGGAACAGCCGGTCGAGAACTTCTCCGATGTTGCGCTCGGGAGTGACGAAGCCTGGCACCTCCGCGTTGGTGGAGTCGGCCAGGAGAAGGTCGATTCCTTCGTCACCGAGCCGCGAGAAGCCCGCGAGGTCCGTTCTGCGCCCGTCCAGCGGGAACAGGTCGCACTTGAAGTCACCGGTATGGAGCAGCAGCCCCGCCCCGGTGCGTACGGCGACGGCCAGAGAGTCGGGGATGGAGTGGTTGACCGCGAAGAACTCGCACTCGAACGGACCCAGCTTCTCCCGGTTCCCCTCGTGCACGGTCAGGGTGAAGGGCTCGATGCGGTGCTCCCGCAGCTTCGCCTCGACCAGCGCGAGCGTGAACCGCGACCCCACGAGCGGAATGTCGGGGCGCTCGCGCAGGAGGTAGGGAATCCCGCCGATGTGATCCTCGTGCCCGTGGGTGAGCACCACCGCCTCGATGTCCTCCAGCCGCTCCCGGATGGGGTCGAAGTCGGGAAGGATCAGATCGATGCCCGGCTGATCGTCCTCAGGGAACAGCACGCCGCAGTCCACGATGAGGAGTCGGCCGTCGTACTCCAGCACGGTCATGTTGCGCCCGACTTCTCCCACGCCCCCGAGCGCCACGACGCGCAGTCCGCCGGGCGGCAGCTCAGGGGGAGGGCCCAGGTCAGGGTGGCTGTGACTCACGATTCTCCTCGGGTACTGACCGTCCGGCATGCCATCCGGACGGAACGATGGCGCCTCAAGCTCGGGTTGAGGGTCAGGATGTCAGGACTCCGCCGGCCGACAGGTCCTCCCGCAGCTGGCGGACTTCCGCCTCGGTTGCTCCCACCAACGGCGGTCGCACCGGACCCGCGGGAAGCCCCTGGAGGGTCAGCGCAGCCTTGGTCAGGATCACACCCTGGGTACGGAAGATGCCGATGAACACCGGCAGCAGGTCGCGGTGCAGTCCGCTGGCAGCCACGACGTCGCCCGACTCGTACGCGGCCACCATGGCTGCAATCCGCTCGCCCACCAGATGCCCGCACACACTGACCACGCCGACGCCACCGACCGCCAGCAGCGGCAAGGTCATCGAGTCGTCCCCGCTGTAGTAGGCGAGGTCCGTACGCGACATCACCCAGGCCGACGCCTCGAGGTCGCCCTTGGCGTCCTTGACCGCCACGATCCGGGGGTGCTCGGCGAGCGATACCAGCGACTCGCTGGAGATGGCTACGCCCGTACGCCCCGGAATGTCGTACAGCATAACCGGCAGGTCGGATGAGTCGGCGACCGACCGGAAGTGAGCCCGTACGCCGGCCTGGGGTGGCTTGTTGTAGTAGGGCGTCACGAGCAGCAGGCCGTGCGCCCCGGCACGCTGCGCGCTCACCGCAAGCTCCACGGAGTGGGCGGTGTCGTTGGTGCCGACGCCCGCCACCACGAGCGCACGGTCGCCGACCGCATCGAGGACCACGCGGAGCAGCTGGTCCTTCTCCGCGTCTGTCGTCGTGGGCGACTCCCCCGTCGTGCCGGAGACGACGATGCCGTCGCTGCCGTGCTGGACCAGGTGACTGGCCAGCCGGGCGGCGCCCGCTGCGTCGAGCGAGCCGTCCGGACGCATCGGCGTGACCATCGCCGTGAGGATCCGTCCAAACGGGCGTGCCTGCGACACGTCAAGCGACTCTCCGGACATGGTTGCCACGGTACCGCCACCTAGCCCTAAGGTATGCCGCGGCGGATGGCGTGGCAGTGTCAGCGTCGCGCACATCGGTGTCACAGACTGGCTCGAAGGGGGCGTCCATGCGGCTCACGCGCATTCCCCCTCGGGCGCGCTGGATCGGCGTGGCCTCAGCAGCGACCGTTGTCATGCTGGGCGGCCTCACACTCACCCAGGCGAGCCAGTCGGACCAGGCCGTGCGGCACACGTTCACCGCGTCGTCCTCAACACCGACCGCTTCCGCCAGTCCCGAGTCACCGTCGCCGCCCGCTCCGGCGACGCCGAGCGAGACTCCCCAGGCCATCCAGGCACCTCAGCCCGTCCGAACACCTCAGGCCACCAAGCCACTCCGACCACCAAGACACCCAAGGCCATCCCAACTCCTCAGAAGGCCAAGAGGACGTCGAGCAAACCCTCGACGTTCTCGACACCGGCTGCTCCCACGCCGCGAGCCACACCCAAGGCAGCAGCACCGTCCCCCGCCCCGGGCTCGCCTCGGACACCGACCGTGAAGACACCGGCCACGACGCCACGGCGCGTGACGTCGCCACCGCCGGCACCCACGGTGCGGAGCACGCCGCAGCCGAAGGCCGTTCCGAAGCCCACGCCGCCCCGAAGCCCGCTCCCGCCCCCAAACCACCTCGGCCCGCAACAGGCTCACCACCGAGCAACGCCTACGACGTCGGCTACAACCCGCATCACGACTTCGCCGACCAGTGCACGTGGTACGCCGAGGAGCGCATGAAGCAGGCCACGGGGAAGTACATGCCGGCCTACGGAGACGCCTGGAAGTGGCCACAGTCGCTCCGGGGGACCGGATGGACCGTGGGTACCAAGCCGGCCGTACGGTCGGTTGCGATGTTCCCCAAGGGAGCGTTCAACAGCCGGTACGGCCATGTCGGCTGGGTCGTCGGAGTCAGTGGAAACCGGCTGCGCATCATGGACTACAACTGGAACGGCCGTGCTGGGCAAGTCACCGACCACTGGGTGACCATGCCCCCGGGGACGACGTTCGTCTACTCCGACCGCTAGCTTCACTTGGGGGGCCGGCCGGTGCCGTACCGGTCACTCAGTCGGCCACCCCAGTCACCCGGCCACCCCCTCCCCCCACCGCGAGATGCGGGTTACGCACCGCTATGGGGGCCCATTTCGCACCGCAACCCGCATCTCGCTGGGCTGAGGGGGGCGCGGGGCTGAGGGGGGCGCGGGGCTGAGGGGGCGCGGGCTGAGGCGGGCCGGGCTGAGCGCGGGCGACCCGCGCCGGGGCGGAACCTCAGCCCGTCGCCCCCCGACGCGCCCGGTAGTGGCGGATCAGCGCGTTGGTGCTGGAGTCGTGACCCAGCTCAGGGTCCTCGGCCGCGGTCAGCTCAGGCGTGATGACCTTCGCCAGCACCTTGCCCAGCTCCACGCCCCACTGGTCGTAGCTGTTGAGGTTCCAGATGACGCCCTGGGCGTGGACCTTGTGCTCGTAGAGGGCCACCAGGGCTCCCAGGGTGAACGGGTCCAGTCGGTCCGCCAGCAGCGTGTTGGTCGGCCGGTTGCCGGTGAAGACCTTGTGCGGCACCAGCTCCTCCGGCACACCCTCCGCGCGTACCTGCTCCTCGCTCTTGCCGAACGCGAAAGCCTCGGTCTGCGCGAAGAAGTTGGACATCAGCAGGTCGTGGTGCTCGCCGACGTCGTGCCCGGGGCGGACGAACCCGATGAAGTCGATCGGGATCACGGTCGTGCCCTGGTGGAGCAGCTGGAAGTACGCGTGCTGGCCGTTCGTACCGGGAGTTCCCCAGACGACCGGGCCGGTGTCGGTCTCGACCGGCTCGCCGTTGCGCTGGACGCTCTTGCCGTTGGACTCCATGTCCAGCTGCTGCAGGTACGAGGAGAACTTGCCCAGGTTGTGGCAGTAGGGCACCACCGCGTGGGCCTGCAGCCCGAAGAAGTCGCGGTACCACAGCCCGAGCAGCGCCATCAGCGCCGGAAGGTTCTCCTTCCAGGGCGCCGTACGGTAGTGCTCGTCCATCGCGTGGAAGCCCGCCAGCATCTCCCGGAATCCCGACGCGCCGATGGCGACCATGAGGGAGAGACCGATCGCGGAGTCCATCGAGTACCGACCCCCGACCCAGTCCCAGAACCCGAACATGTTCGCGGTGTCGATCCCGAACGCCGCGACCTCCTTCTCCGCGGTCGAGACAGCGACGAAGTGCTTGGCGACCGCCGCGGGATCGCCGAGCCCCCTGGGCCCCTCGAGCAGCCAGGAGCGCGCCGTACGGGCGTTGGCGAGTGTCTCGACCGTCGTGAAGGTCTTGGAGGCCACGATGAACAGCGTCTGCGCCGGGTCGAGGTCCGCGGTCGCCTGCCAGATGTCGTCGCCGTCCACGTTGCTGACGTACCGGACACCGATCTGTGGGTCCGCGTACGGCCGCAGCGCGTCGTAGGCCATGGCGGGACCGAGGTCCGAGCCCCCGATCCCGATGTTCACGACGGTGCTGATCCGAGCCCCGGTGAAGCCCTTCCACTCGCCCGAGCGGACCCGGTCGGAGAACAGCTGCATCTTCTCCAGCACCTTGTGCACGTCCGGAATGACGTTGTGACCGTCAACGTCGACCTCAGCGTCGTACGGAGCTCGCAGGGCCGTGTGCAGTACCGCGCGGCCTTCCGTGTTGTTCACGATGTCCCCGGCGAGCATGCCGGCGATATGGCTGCGCAGGTCCACGGCATCCGCGAGGTCCGCCAGCAGCCCGATCGTCTCCGAGGTGACCCGGTTCTTCGAGTAGTCGAGCAGCAGGCCGGCTCCCCGTGCGGTGAAGGTGTCCCCACGGGTGGCGTCCTGGGCGAACAGGTCCTTCAGGTGCAGGTCGCGGACCTCGTCGCGGTGAGCCTCGAGGGCGGTCCAGGCGGGCAGGCTGGTCAACGACATGGATCTCCTCCTGGGGCGACGCGAATTGGAGCAGCTGTGTCCGGCCATTGTCGTCCATGACCGGTTGACCGGTCACAGCGGGCTGAGTGCCCACCGGGAACGGTCGGGGGGCGACGTCCGGGCCATAGGCTGGAGTGGTGAACGAGAACCGTCTCGACCCCCGGGTACGGACCGTATGGGCGCTCGGCGGAGCCCTCGTGGCCCTCCTGGTGGGCGTCGGGGGCGTGGCCCTCACCCTGGTGCTGGGCGCCCCCGGCTGGGTGACCGGGCTGGTCGTCTCCGCAACGCTCCTCCTGCTGGCCGGCTCCGTGGTTGGCGCGACGCTGTCGTACGGAGCCTGGCGATACATCGTCGGCAGGGACGGACTCGAGCTGAGCCACGGCGTCATCGTCCGGCACGTCTCCCTGATTCCCTACCACCGGATTCAGCAGATCGACGTTCGGCGCGGGGTGATCGAGCGCAGCCTCGGGCTGTCCACTCTGGTGCTGCGCACCGCGGCCGCCACCTCCGACGCCACCATCCCGGGGCTGTCGGAGGCCACAGCCGCGCCGCTGCGGATGGAGCTGCTGGGCCATGCGGGGGTGAGCGATGCCGTCTGAGATCCCGCCCGGCCTGCCCCCCGAGATGCCGGGACTGCCGGGTCCACTGGGCGGCCCAGGCCTGCCAGGCAGCGGGGACGCCTTCGGCACGGCCGGCCCCGAGCGCACCCCACCGATGTCAGTGGCCCCGGCTCTGATCGTCGCCGCCGGCGGTGTCCTTCTCGCCGTCATCTCGCAGGCCCTCGGAGGAGGCGCGACGGGCATTGCCCTCGCCGGCGGTTTCCTCCTGCTCGTCGGCGTCTCGCGGGTAGTGGCGTGGGCGGTCCGACGCTACGAGCTCACCGACCGCGAGATCAAGGTGACCGCGGGCGTGCTCGAGAGGACCAGCAGTGTGGTGCCCTACCAGCGGGTCCAGCAGGTCGACCTGCACGCCACCCTGCTGCAGCGCCTCGTCGGTCTGGTCACCGTCCGGGTCGGGACGGCCGGCGGCTCGGAAGGCGCGCAGGTCGATATCGATGCGCTGAACCCCCGCCAGGCCGAGCATGTCCGCACGCTCATCCTGTACCGGCGCGACCTCGCCCGTGCCGTCCCCGGCGCACCCTCGCCCGGCGCCCGCCACGCCGCGGCCGAGGCATCCTCCGGGCCGGTCGCAGCAGCGGAGTCGGACGAAGCCGTGCCCGCACTGACGCTGTCAGCAGGTCGGCTGGCTCTGGCGGGGGCTACCGGCAGCAGCATCTGGCTGGGCATCGTCGTATTGCTGGGGGCGGTCTTCGCAGCCCTGGAGACCCTGGGAACCGACGGCACGGACATTGCGGGGGCAGTGTCGGCGTTCTCGGCGTTGGCGCTGGTGATACTCGGGATCGGCCTGCTGGTCGCGCTGCCACTGCTGGGGGCCGGGTACGCCGTGCTGACCTATGGGGGGTACCGGCTGCGAGTGACGCCCGAGCACGTCCGTGCCGAGTACGGACTCCTCTCGCAGCGACGGCTGACCCTTCCCCGGCAGCGCGTCCAGCTCGTCACTGTCGATGACAACCCGGTCCGACGCAGACTGGGGATGGCGTCGGTGACCGTGCAGTCCGCCACCGTGGCATCGGGCGACAACTCCCGGTCGAGCCGACTGATGGTTCCGCTGCTCACCAAGGAGGAAGCCGACTGGCTGGTCCTGGCCTCCGTGGGACTCGTCGTACCTGCCGTCGAGCTCCGTCCCCCGGCCGCCCGCGGCCGTGCCATCCGACGTCGGCTGTGGCCTCCGCTGGCCATCGGAGCGGCCGCCGTGGCGGGCGGTGCGCTCGCCGGGGCAGGCTGGCCGCTCCTGGTCGGGTTCGCGGTGGCCGCGCTGGTGCTGACCGCCCTCGCCGTCCCCTGGGGAGCGGCCTACTACCGCAGGGGCGGGTACGCAGTCACCGACAGCGGAGTGACACTCGCCTCGGGCGTGCTCGCCCATCGGGCGTGGCACGTTCCGATCGCAAGGGTGCAGAGTGCCGCGGCTCGTCAGTCACCGTTCCAGGCGCGCCGCGACCTCGCGACGTTCTCCGTCGACGTGGCCGGAGCATCACCGGCCCCACATCTTCGCGACATGGGCGAGCAGCTGAGTCGGAGTCTCACGCACGATGTTCCGCTCGCCTCGGCACCGGGCTCCCCGCCCGACTGACACCGCCCGACTGACAGCGCCCGTCAGCCCTCCAGGCCCAGCGGACTGGAAGCGACCTCGCTGCCGTCCTCAAGACGGTGCAGTGCGAAGTCTCCGAACACGTGGGGGGCGATCGCCTGCAGCTCCTTGAGGATCAGGATGGCGATCTCTCGGATCTCCACGTCCGCCTGCTCGGTGGCCCGCATGGCGATGAAGTGCCGCCAGGCGCGATAGTTCCCGGTCACGACGATGCGTGTCTCGGTCGCGTTGGTCAGCACCGCGCGTGCCGCCTGCCGAGCCTGCTTGCGGCGCAGCGTCGGGGACGGATGGTCGGCGAAGCGCTCCTCGAGCCGGGAGAGCAGCCGCCGGTACGCGTCCGCGGACGCGTCTGCCGCCTCCACGAAGATCTTGTGCAGCTCGGGGTCCTCGGCGATGACCTCCGGCTCCACGACGGAGGCGTCTCCACTGGGGACGAAGCGCTGGGAGAGCTGGCTGTAGGAGAGGTGCCGGTGGCGCACCAGCTCGTGCGTGAAGGACCGCGAGACGCCGGTGATGTAGAAGGTCACGCTGGCGTGCTCGATCACGGACAGGTGGCCCACTTCGAGGATGTGGCGCAGGTACCCCTCGTTCGTGGCCGTCGCCGGGTTCGGCTTGCTCCAGGACTGGTAGCAGGCGCGTCCTGCGAACTCGGCGAGTGCCTGGCCACCGTCGGCATCGGTGTCCCAGGGCACCTCCGGGGGATAGAACTCGGTCTTGGCGACGACCTGCACGTGAGGGGCGACTATCTCCGGCACGCCTGCGACACTAGTCGGAAAGTCGCACCCTGCGCCGTCTCTGCCGCAGAAGTCCATTACGGTTTGCGGATGGACGTGCCGGTGTCGGAGCCTAACCCGCTGCCCCGAACGACCCCGTCCCCTACCACCGCCAGTCCACGCGGCACCCTGGTGCAGCGATGGGGCCGCTCGAGCTGGCTGATGCTGGGCATCCTGGCCTGCACCGGGGTGTTCCTGTTCCTGGCCTACGTCCTGCGCGGCATCCTGGTACCGCTGGTCATCGCCATGGTGGTGGGCGTGCTGTTCGAGCCGCTGGTGGCCTGGCTGGCACGCCACCGGGTGCCCCGCTGGCTGGGGGCGGCCATCGTCCTGGTGGGTCTGATTGCGGTCATGGTCGGGGCCTTCGCCACAATCGTGATTGCCATCGCGGACCAGTGGGAGGCCATCGTCGATGCCATTGAGCAGGCCCTGGACGACCTCCAGGCGTGGCTGGCGGACCTCGGATGGGACATCAACCTGGGCACCACCGGCTCCTCCGACGGCTTCGGGCTGACCGGCGGCCTCTTCGGAAGCGTTGTCTCCGGGGTGTCGACAGTGGCCAGCGTGCTCTTCGGCATCCTGATCGGGACGATCATCCTCTACCTGACGCTTGCCGACGCCAACATCTGGAACTTCGCGGCACGCGCGATCCCGCTGCCCCGGGAGTACGCCGAGGGCATCGTGGAGGACTCCTTCGACGCGGTGCGCGGCTACTTCAAGGGCCAGACGCTGATCGGCCTGAGCAACCTCTTCGGCACGTGGCTCGGGCTCGCTGTGATCGGCGTCCCGTCAGCCTTCGCGATCGGGATCGTCACGTTCATCACCTCCTACATCCCCTATATCGGGGCCTTCGCGGCAGGCACCTTCGCCGTGATCATCGCGCTGGGAGCGGGTGGCATCCAGCTGGCCCTGCTCGCGCTGATCGTCGTTCTGGTGGTGCAGAACGTGCTGCAGAACCTCTTCGCCCCCTTCGTGTTCTCGTCCACGCTGCAGCTCAACCCGCTGCTGGTACTGATCTCCACCATCGCCGGGGGCATCGTTGCCGGTGTCTGGGGGGCCACTCTGGGCACGCCCGCACTCGCTGCCGGGGTTCGCGCGGCGCGGCGCATCCGGGAGTACGAGGCCGAAATGGACGCGGAAGCACTGGGAGGTCAGGGCGCACCGGTCTCACCGCAGTCCTCCGGCCAGACCGGTGCGGACGGCCAGACCGGTGCGGACGGCCAGTCCGGTGCGGACGGCCACGCTGACGTCCACCCCGACGATTAGTCTCGGCCACCGATCCCTAATAGCCTCAGCCCGTGGCTGACGCCTACGTTCGTACCGCGACCCCGGCCGATGCGCCTGCCATCGGCCGGATCCAGTCGGTCACGTGGCGGGCGGCGTACGGGGGTGTGCTGCCGTCGGAGGTGCTGCGGGAGCTGACTCCCGAGGCGGCGGCAGGTCCCTGGGAACGCGCGCTACGGGAGCCTCCCACGCCCCGGCACCGCGTCCTGGTCGCAAGCGAGAACGACGCGCTCGTCGGCTTCGCCACGCTGGAGCCCCCGACCGAGGAGACCGAACCGGCCGCCGCCTCAGCCTCGATCGGCATCCTGGTCGTCGAGCCCCGCTGGGGCCGTCGCGGCCATGGCAGCCGGCTCCTGGCTGCGGCGACGGACACACTCGCGGCCGAGGGCGTGCGCCACGTCACGACCTGGGTCGTCGAGGCTGACGACGTCACCGGCAGCTTCCTGGAGTCGGCGGGCTGGGCCGCCGAGGGTACGGTTCGCGTGCTCGACGCCGCGGGTACGCCGGTGCGCCAGATCTGCATGCACGTTCGACTGGAGGAACCGGAATGACCTTTCACGGCTTCGGCGACGGGCTGGTCCCCTTCTACGAGGGGCTGGAAGCTGACAACTCCAAGGCCTACTGGTCCGACCACAAGGCGACCTACGACAGCGAGATCCGGGCCCCGCTGGAGGCTCTGCTGGCCGACCTCGAACCGGAGTTCGGCGAGGGAAAGGTCTTCCGTCCGTACCGCGACGTCAGGTTCAGCAAGGACAAGTCCCCCTACAAGACCCACGCCGCCGCGGTGATCGGCATGACCGCCGACGGCGCCGGGCAGGGCATGTACTACCTGCAGGTCGGAGCCGACGGTCTGATGGTGGGGGCCGGCATGTACGAGATGGCTCGCGACCAGCTCGACCGCTATCGGCGAGCGGTGTCCGACGACGTGGCCGGCGCAGCCCTGCAGCGCCTGGTCGCCGGGCTGGACGCCGCCGGCTACCAGACCGGCGGGCACGACCAGCTCAAGCGGGCCCCGCGGGGGTTCGACCCCGAGCACCCGCGCATCGACCTGCTTCGCCAGAAGGGCATGACCGCGGGACGCACCTTCGAGCCGGACGACCGGCTGCATACGCCACAGTGCCGGGAGCTCGTGCGGTCCGCCTGGGACGAGCTCCGCCCCCTCAACGCCTGGCTGGCCGCACACGTGGGCGCCACGGCGCTGGAGCGCCGGTGAGGACCGACCGAGGCTAGGGGAGGCTAGGGGAGGCTCGCAGGACCCCCGAAACCCCCGAGAACCCCGAGAACCTCCTCGTGCAGATGCCCGTTGCTGCACACCGCGCTCCCGCCGTCCGCGCGTGCCCGGCCCTCGAGGTCGGTCAGGCACCCGCCTGCCTCGGACACGATGACCGACACCGCCGCGAGGTCCCACAGCGATACTCCTGGGTCCAGGGAGACGTCGGCGACCCCTTCGGCGACGAGCATGTGCTGCCAGAAGTCGCCGTACCCGCGCGTGTACCAGGCGCTGTCGGCCAGGTGAGCGAACTGCGACTCCCTGCCCGCGTCCCGCCAGCGGTCGATGTTGGAGTGGACGACGAAGGCATCGCGCAGGGACGTCACCCGGGAGACGTGGCAGGGCGCAGCGGTGGACCCGGGCTCGCGGGAGTGGGTGGTCCAGCAGCCCAGCCCGGTACCGGCGTACCAGCGCCGCCCCAGGGCAGGGGCCGACGCGACTCCCACCGTGAACGTCTCGTCGACCTTGAGGGCTATCAGGGTCGCCCAGATCGGTGAGCGTCGGATGTAGTTCTTCGTGCCGTCCACCGGATCGAGGACCCAGACCCGGGGACCCTCCCCCTGCAGGCCGTACTCCTCCCCGAGCACGGCGTCGCCCGGTCGCCGGGTCGCCAGCAGCCGGCGCATCTCCCGCTCGACCTGACGGTCGGCGTCGCTGACCGGGGTACGGTCCGGCTTGGAGTCCACCTGCAGGTCCACCGCTCCGAAGCGCGCCATGGTCACTTCGTCGGCGGCGTCGGCGATCCGCAGAGCCAGTGCGAGGTCCGCGGCGATGCTGTCGGCCATGTCAGCTCCCCCTCAAGCCGTCTCGCCGTGGTCACCCGGACGGGCGGACGCCTTCTCCAGCGCAATCGCCTGCCGCATCGCCCGGCGGGCCCGGGGGCGGTCGCCGGCCAGGTCGTAGGCGACACCGAGCCGGTACCACGCCTTCCAGTCCCCGGGCTCGCTCTCGACCCGTGCGGAGTAGATCGCGAAGGCCTCGTCGGCGGCGGTACGGTCGACGCGGCCCGAGGGTCGGCGGGGCAGCGTGGACAGCACCGGGTCCGCTTCGGGGGTCCAGCCGTCCTGCGCGAGGGCGCGGCCGAGACGCTCGGCCGAGGCGCCGAAGCGCCACTCGGACACGATGATCGTCACTCCGATGAACGGCAGGATAAGGACCCCGACACCCAGCAGGACCGACACCGCCCCGCCCTGGCCGATCAGCCAGACAGCACGCTGTCCGAGCAGCCCCAGATACACGGCCATCGCGACCATGAGGACGATGACGACACCTCTGGCACGCACCGCCGTCACGCCCCCCCACAGGCACTACAGGCCCAGCAGACCGTCGATCCCAATCGTCAGACCGGGGTGTCGCCCGACCTCTCGCACCCCGAGCAGCACACCTGGCATGAACGACGCGCGGTCGAGCGAGTCATGCCGGATCGTCAGGGTCTCTCCCGTCCCGCCGAGCAGCACTTCCTGGTGTGCTACGAGGCCGGACAGCCGCACCGAGTGCACCGCCACGCCGTCCACCGTGGCTCCGCGCGCACCCCGCAGCGAGTGCGTGGTCGCGTCGGGAACCGGGCCCAGGCCTGCCTCGTGGCGGGCCTGCGCGATGCGCTCGGCGGTGCGCTGCGCCGTACCGCTGGGCGCGTCCGCCTTGGTCGGGTGATGCAGCTCGATGACCTCCACGCTGGGCAGAAAGCGGGCGGCGGTGGCGGCGAAGCTCATCATCAGCACCGCGCCGATCGAGAAGTTGGGGGCCACGATGACCCCGACCTGCGGGCTGCTGGCGAGCCAGCCCTCCAGCGTGGAGATCCGGTCCGCAGTGAAACCGGTCGTGCCGACGACACCGTGGATGCCGTGGCCCACCAGCCACTCCAGGGTGCTCATGATGGCATCGGGGTGAGTGAAGTCCACGGCCACCTGAACGCCGGCGTCGGCGAGGTCCTGCAGCCCGTCGGACAGGTCGACCGTGGCGGTCAGGATCATGTCGTCGGCCTCGCGCACGGCGCGGCAGACTTCGGATCCCATCCGACCCTCCGCTCCGATCACTCCCACGCGGACTCGCTCGCTCACAGTCACTCCCTTCGATACCCGGCCGGTCACCCGGCGTTGCGGTAGGTGTCCAGCGGGATCTCCGCGGTGTCGTCCGGTCCCAGCAGCGCCACGGTGCGTGGCGCCCCCAGAATCTCAGCAGCCAGGTCCCGCACCGCACCAGGGGTGACCACAGCGACGCGGTCGAGCAGCTCTTCGATGGCCGGTATCTCCCCGTAGGACAGCTCCCCGCGTCCGAGCCTGCTCATGCGCGAGCCCGTGTCCTCCAGCCCGATCACGATGCCGCCGCGGACCTGCCCCTTCGCACGCTCAACCTCCTCGTCGGAGATCTCGCCTCGCGCCGCTGCCCCGAGCTCTGCATGCACCACGTCGAGCAGCTCGGGAATGCGCTCCGGAGCCGCTCCCGCGTAGACGCTGAACACGCCGGTGTCCGCGTAGCCGTCGACCGAGGTCTGCACCGTGTACGCCAGCCCGCGCTTCTCCCGGACCTCCTGGAACAGCCGGCTGGACATGCCCCCACCGAGCAGCGTGGACAGCACGGTGAGCACGTAGCGCCGCTCGTCGCGGAGCGGCAGTCCAGCGGTACCGATCATGACGTTCGCCTGCTCGGTGGGACGGACCTGGACCACGGCCTCACCCAGCCGCATGGCCGGGACCGGCCCGCCGAACCCTTCGGCCCCGGGACGCAGCGGCTCGGGCGCGCCCGAACCGGGACCGGGCACCGCGGCGTCGAAACACGCCGCGGCGAGCTCGACCACCTGCTCGTGATCGAGTCGGCCGGCTGCCGTGACCACCGCCCGGGACGGGAGGTAGCGCGCGCGCCAGAACTCGTAGATGTCGTCACGACGCATCGCTGTCATCGTCGCCACCGTGCCGGTGATCGGCCTCCCGAGCGCGTGTCCGGCGAACAGGGTCGCGGAGAGCAGCTCTGCGACCGCGTCCGCGGGCTCGTCGTCGCGCATCGCGATCTCCTCGAGCACGACGGTGCGCTCGCTGTCGACGTCCTCGGGACGGATCAGGCTTCCGGTGACCATGTCGGTCACCACGTCGACAGCCAGCGGCAGGTCCGCGTCGAGCACCCGGGCGTAGTAGCAGGTCTGCTCCTGGCCCGTCCAGGCGTTCATCTCGCCGCCGACCGCGTCCACCGCGGTGGCGATGTCCAGCGCGCTGCGCCGCTGCGTTCCCTTGAACAGCAGGTGCTCGAGGAAGTGAGAGACGCCGCCGAGCTCCGGGCGCTCGTCACGGGCGCCGACGTCCAGCCAGACGCCGTAGGCGGCCGACCGGACACCCTCGATACGCTCGGTGACCACCCGGAGCCCGGAGGGCAGCACGGTCCGCCGCACTCCGGGTGCCACCAGCTCGGTCTGTCCGGCGGCCACGTGCACGGTGCCAGGACCGGCCGTCGTCGTCACCTCAGCTGTGGCGCCGGCGGGGGCGACGGCCCTCGCTGTCGGAGTCACGACGGGGCCCCCGGTCCCGGTCGTCGCGCGACCCGTTTTCCCGTCGGGGACGCTCCGGCACCTGCACGAGGTTGCCCTCCTCGTCCACCGGCGTCAGGCTGATCTTGCCCCGCGAGTCGATGTCCACGACCTCGACGTGCAGGGTGTCCCCCTCCTTGACCGCGTCCTCGACCCGCTCGAGCCGCTTGCCGCCGCCGAGCTTGGAGATGTGGACCAGACCGTCCTTGCCCGGAGTGAGCGAGACGAAGGCGCCGAAGTCCAGGGTCTTGACCACCTTGCCGTGGTAGCGCTCGCCGACCTGCGGGAGCACCGGGTTGGCGATCGCGTTGATGCGGTCCACGGCCTGCTGGGCCGCAGCACCGTCGGCAGCGCCCACGTACACCGTGCCGTCGTCCTCGACGGTGATGTCCGCGCCGGTCTGCTCCTGCATCTCGTTGATCGTCTTGCCCTTGGGGCCGATGATCTCGCCGATCTTGTCGACCGGGACCTTGACCGCGATGATGCGCGGTGCGGTCGGGGCCATCTCGCCCGGTCCGGTGATCGCGGCGGCCATCGTGCCAAGGATCGTCAGCCGTGCCTCCCGCGCCTGCGTCAGCGCGGCTGCAAGCACCTCCGACGGGATGCCGTCCAGCTTGGTGTCCAGCTGCAGCGCCGTGACGAACTCGTCGGTACCGGCGACCTTGAAGTCCATGTCGCCGAAAGCGTCCTCCGCGCCGAGGATGTCGGTCAGCGTGACGTAGGTGTCGTTCTCGTAGACCAGCCCCATCGCGATGCCCGCCACCGCGGAACGCAGCGGCACGCCCGCGCTCATCAGGCTCATGCTGGCTGCGCAGACCGACCCCATGGACGTCGAGCCGTTGGAGCTGATCGCCTCCGAGACCTGACGGATCGCGTACGGGAACTCCTCGCGGCTGGGCAGCACGGGCAGAATCGCCCGCTCCGCCAGCGCCCCGTGCCCGATCTCGCGACGCTTGGGCGATCCGACGCGCCCGGTCTCACCGGTGGAGTACGGCGGCATGTTGTAGTTGTGCATGTAGCGCTTGGTGCGGTCGGGCGAGAGAGTGTCCACCATCTGCTCCATGCGCAGCATGTTCAGGGTGGTCACGCCCAGCACCTGAGTCTCGCCGCGCTCGAAGAGGGCGGAGCCGTGGGTCAGCGGAAGCACGCCGACCTCGGTGTAGAGCGGGCGGATGTCCCGCAGCCCGCGGCCGTCGATGCGCTGCCCGCTCGCGACGATCCGCGCTCGCACCGCCTTCTTGGTCAGCGCCCGCAGCGCGGCCTTGATCTCTTTGCCCTGGCCCTCGAAGTCGACCCCGAGCCGGTCCACCAGCTCGGCGTCGATGCGGTCCAGCTCGGCCTCGCGCTCGGCCTTGCCGGCGATGGTGATCGCGTGGGCCACCTCGTCGCCGGCGGCCGACTCCACTGCCGCGTACACCTCGTCGCTGTAGTCGAGGTAGCGGGGGAACTCCGCGGTGGGCTTGGCGGTACCCGCGGCCAGCTCCACCTGCGCTGCGCACAGGGCGCGGATCGCCGGCTTGGCGGCCTCGAGGCCCTGCGCCACGACGTCCTCGGTCGGGGCCGGGGAACCGTCCCGCACCAGAGCGATCGTCGATGTCGTGGCCTCGGCCTCGACCATCATGATCGCGACCTCGGGCGCGCCGCCCGGAGCCGACGCGCTCTCGAGCACCCGACCGGCGACGACCATGTCGAATGTCGCCCGCTCCAGCTCCTCGTGGGTCGGGAACGCGACCCACTCGCCGTCGATGAACGCGACGCGGGTGGCGCCGATCGGACCACTGAAGGGCAGCCCGGCGAGCATCGTCGAGGCGGAGGCGGCGTTGATCGCCACCACGTCGTAGAGCGTGCCCTCCTCCAGGGAGAGCACGGTCACCACGACCTGCACCTCGTTGCGCAGGCCCTTGGCGAACGAGGGGCGCAGCGGTCGGTCGATCAGCCGGCAGGTGAGGATCGCGTCCTCCCCGGGACGGCCTTCCCGGCGGAAGAAGGAACCCGGGATCCGTCCGACGGCGTAGAGCCGCTCCTCCACGTCAACGGTGAGCGGGAAGAAGTCCAGGTGCTCCTTGGGACCGCGGGATGCCGCCGTCGTGGCCAGCAGCACGGTGTCGCCCGTGCGCACGGTGGCCGAGCCACCGGCAAGGCGGGCCAGCCGGCCGGTCTCGAAGGTGATCTCGCGAGTTCCGCGCGCACCGTTGTCGATAACGGCCGTGGCTCGTGTCACCTCGTGGTGCTGCCGGGGCTGGCCGTTGGGAAATACGTCAGTCACGACGCTCCTTAGGGGTTGTCGCCACAGCGGAGCGAGGCCGGATGATGGCCGGTCTTCGATCGAGGCGGTCGGAGTGACTCCGGCCGCCACCACCGAGGACCGGCGTCTGAAGGTCTGGCGTCGCCGGTACTGCGGCTGTGGGACCCGTACGGCGGTCGCCGTACGAGAAACGGGAGCGTCTCCTCGCGAGGGACGCTCCCGTGTGTGACTATCTGCGCAGGCCCAGTCGTTCGATCAGGGACCGGTACCGCTCGATGTCCTTGTCTGCCAGGTAGTTGAGCAGCCTGCGGCGCTGGCCGACCATCAGCAGCAGCCCGCGGCGGCTGTGGTGGTCGTGCTTGTGCTCCTTCAGGTGCTCGGTGAGGTCGGTGATGCGTCGGGTCAGCAGCGCGACCTGAACCTCGGGCGAGCCGGTGTCGGACTCCTCGACGCGGTACTCCTCGATGATCTGCTGCTTCGTGTCGCTGGCGAGCGCCACTGCTCTCCTCGGTGTCAGAACTGTCTGGTCTGTCAGCCGGCTTCGGTGGACCTGTCGGACCGTCGTACCTTGTGGTCACGCGATTCAGACGAGCGCACAACTGACGATCGCCTCGACCGGCGATCAGGACAAGAGTACCAGCGCGTCTGCGCAGCAGCCAAGCCGCTCCCCCGCGGGAGCATCGCCGCGCGAGGATCACTCCTCGCCCGCGACGGCCTCCTTGGCAGTGCCCTTGCGGACCGCCTCCGCTGCGGCCTCGGCCGCCTTGGCCACCTTCTCGCCGACTTCGGCCGTCGTGGTGCTGACCGACTCCTCGGCCGTGTGCACCGCCTCGGACAGCGCCTGGCTGGGGGCTTCGGCGGCACGGCGGACCAGCTCCATCGGGTCGCCAGAAGCGGGACCGGAGAACGCGGCCCGGACGTCGTCCGCAGACACTGGGCGCAGGCCGCGGACGCTGCGCCGCTGCACGCTCGGGAAGAACGGCAGGTCGTCCTCCGCGCCCGTGATGAGTCCGCTGAGTGCCACGGTGGCGTCCCGGGAGGCGATGACCGCCCCCTCGAGCAGCTCGAACCAGCCAGTCAGGGCTATCCGAGTGGCGTGCGAGACGTCCGGCAGTGCCGAGACGGCATCCCAGAGGAATGCCAGCGGAGAGTCCCAGCTGGGCGGACGCATGAACTGCACGGTGTCCCAGCCGCGCTGGTCCGCCTCGCTCCTGAGCTCGGAGTCCGGGTTGACGGCAACCGGGTGTCCCACCGACTCGAGCATGGCCACGTCGGTGAAGGAGTCGGAGTACGCCCAGCTGTCCGACAGGTCGATGCCCTCGGCCTCGGCGAGGGCGCGCATCGCGACCGCCTTCTGCTCGCCGTAGGCGTAGAAGAGCACGTCGCCGGTGTACTCGCCGCCCTCCACCTTGAGCTGGGTCGCGATCACGCGATCCGCCCCGACCATGTAGCCGATGGGCTCCACCCACTCCCGCGGGCTGGCCGAGATCACCACGACGAGACGACCGTTCTCCTTGTGCCACCGGATCGTCTTGAGCGCGTCGATGTAGACGTATGGGGCGATGATCTGCTCGACCGTTCCGGCGACCAGCGCCTCCACCTGCGCCACGGGCCAGCCCCTGATCATGTCCGACAGGCGGGCCTTGGACTCGTCGAGCTGACCCCCCGACGCGCCCGCCACGCGGTAGTAGGCCTGCGCGGCAGCACCCGCGAGGGAGTCCGTCGGTCCGATCAGTCCGGCCAGGGCGAAGGGGCGGCGGAACGCCAGCGTGCTGGACTTCGCGATGATCGTCTTGTCGAGGTCGTAGAAGGCGGCACCGTGTGTCACGCGGCCAGCATAGGGCCGCCGACGGCCAATACCGAGTCTGGGTGGCCTGGGTGGCCTGGGTGGCCTGGGTGGCCTGGGCGCGGTCAGCGAGCGAGCAGGGTGCGCGTCAGGGCCACGTCCCGGTCCATCTGCGCGACGAGGGCCTCGCGCGACTCGAAGCGGTGCATGCCCCTCAGGTGGTCCACGAACTCGCACGCCACGTGATCCCCGTAGAGGTCACCGTCGAAGTCGAGCAGGAAGGCCTCGACGGTTCGGTCCCGCCCGGCGAAGGTGGGGTTGGTCCCGACGCTGACCGCCGCAGGGTGCCGCTGGCCACGGTGGTGCAGCCACGCGGCATACACGCCGTCGGCCGGGATCGCGGTGTGTTCCGGCGTCTCGATGTTGGCCGTCGGGTACCCGAGGGTGCGGCCCCGCATGTCGCCACGCACCACGACACCCTCGATCCGGTGCGGTCGTCCCAGCACCTGCGCGGCGGTACGGACGTCGCCGGCATCGATGCACGAGCGCACGTAGGTCGACGAGAGCGTGATGGGACCCTCCGAGACCAGGTCCACTCCGGTCACGGTGCAGCCGAAGGCCGCCCCCAGCTCCGTGAGCAGGGCGAGGTCTCCCCGGGCGCGATGACCGAACCGGAAGTTGCGCCCCACCACGACGGCTGCGGCGTGGAGCTGCTCCACGAGGGTCTCGTGCACGAACGCCTCCGGGCTGAGGCGGCTGTAGTCCAAGGTGAACGGCTGCAGACAGACCACGTCGACGCCCATCTCCGCCAGGAGCTGCGCCTTGTACGCCGGGGAGGTCAGGATCGGCGGGTGGCTGCCGGGGCGGACCACCTCCGACGGATGGGGCGAGAAGCTGAGCACGACGCACGGCAGGCCCCGGTCGTGAGCCTCGGCGAGGGCGCGGTCGATGATCTGCTGGTGGCCCCGGTGCACGCCGTCGAACACCCCGATCGTGACGACGCATCGGCCCCAGTCACCGGGCGCCTCCGCGACCCCGCCCCAACGCTGCATGGCCACCAGGATGCCTCAGACCGCGGCGAAGACGAGTACGGGTCGGGAGGAGCCATCCACGTCCGTGATCAGTGCCACCGCCTCGTGGTCCGGCCCGATCGCTGCGTGGAGCCCCTCCCGACCCGTGGCCGTGATGCGTCCACCGTGGGCCAGTCGGTCGGTCTCGACGGCGGAGACCTTCCGTACCGGGAACACCCGCTGCAGCACCTCCGCCACCGGCGTCACGGCCGGGTCTTCCGCGAGCTGCTCGAGGGTCCGCGCCTCGGCAAGGGTGAACACGCCGGAGCGGGTGCGCTCCAGCACCGCAAGGTGCCCGTCGACGCCGAGCGCCGCGCCCAGATCCCGCGCCAGCGACCGTACGTAGGTGCCCGAGGAACACGCCACGTCGACGTGCACGTCTCGATACGGGTACCCAGTGGGACCCTGCGACGTGTCTTCGCGCACCGGGCCCACCTCCGTCACCGCGAGCCGCGTCACGCGTACGCTGCGCGCCGGCAGACGTACCTCCTCCCCCGCCCTGGCCCGGGCGTAGGAGCGCCGCCCGTCCACCTTGATGGCGCTGACCGCGGGGGGGACCTGCTCGATGTCCCCGGTCAGGGCTGCCGCCGCCCGACCGATCCGGTCCCGGTCGAGGTGCTGGAGCGCGTCGTCACGCTGATGAGGGTCGGTGGGCAGCAGCGGCTCGCCCTCGGCGTCATCGGTGCTGCTCGCCCATCCCAGCCGCACCACCGCCCGGTACTCCTTGCGGTCCGCCGTCAGGTGGTGCAGCAGTCGCGTCGCTCGTCCCACCCCGAGGACCAGGACGCCGGTGGCCATCGGGTCCAGCGTCCCGGCGTGGCCCACCTTGCGGGTACCCAGCAGCCGCCTCGCCCGGGCCACCACGTCATGGCTCGTCATACCCGGCGGCTTGGCGACCACGACGATCCCGTCCGGACCGCCCGAGGGGGTCCTCGTCACCGCTGTGCTCCGGACAGCGCGTCACGCACCGCACGACGCACCGTGCCGACCGTCTTGACCAGGGTCTGCGACGAGGTGAACCCGGCTGCGCGGGGGTGGCCGCCCCCGCCCAGCCCGGCGGCCAGGGCGCCCACGTCGACACGGCCCGCTGAGCGCAGGGACGTGCGCCACTGCCCGGTGTCGTCCTCCATGAGGAACATCGCGACCTCCGCCTCGGCGGCCGAGCGCATGACACCCACCAGCCCTTCGAGATCCGACCGCTCCACTCCGTACTCCACGATCTCGTCGCTTCCCACCGAGCTCCAGATCAGCCCCGCATCAGGCGTGACCGGCTCGAGCACCGAACGGCCCAGGACCCGGCCGGACAGCCGCAGTGCCCCGTAGGGCACGCCCTCGAACACCGCCTCCGCCACGGCGGTGGGCGACGCACCCGCGTCGATCAGACGAGCAGCCAGCCGGTGTGTCTGCGCCGTGGTCCGCTCGTAGCGGAACGAGCCGGTGTCGGTCATCAGCCCGGTGTAGAGGGCGGTGGCCAGCGGGGCGCCCAACGGCACGGCGAGCTCCGACAGCAGCCGCTCGACGAGGACCGTCGTCGCTGCTGCCGTCGGATCCACCAGACGGATGTCGCCGAACAGTCGGCTCGAGGTGTGGTGGTCGATGACAACCACCGTGCGGGCCTGGTCGATCAGGCCCTGGTACTCGGCCAGCCTCTCAGGCGCGGAGCAGTCCACCGTGACCAGCACGTCCGCGCCCTGGGCACCGTCGGTGAGCAGCGGGTCCGGCTCGGCACTGGAGTCGCTATCAGGGTCGGCAACCAGGAAGGCGTACGGTCGCGGCACCTGCCCCCCGGGAACCAGTCCGTGAGCCGTCAGTCCCACCGAGCGCAGTCCCCGGACCATCGCCGCCAGCGAGCCCACCGCATCGCCGTCCGGGTCCGCGTGGCACACGACCACAACGCTCGACGCGGAGCGGAGCGCCGCTACCGCCTGGTCCCAGGGGAGGTCACCGGCCTCCACTGGCTCGCCCCGAGTCCTCGTCCCTCGAGGCCACGTCCTCCGCGTCCCCAAAGGCAGAGTCCCCCGAGTCCCCCGTGTCCTCGGAAGGTCGCCGGTACGGGTCCGGGTCGCCCGCGTACTGCGCCCCTTCGGACTGCCTGGCAAGCTCGGCGTCGGCCACGGCCACCTCCGCCAGGAGGCTGTCGATGCGGTCGACGGCATCCGGAAGCGGGTCCGACACGAAGGTCAGCGAGGGGGTGTGGCGAATCCCGAGCACCCGTCCCACCGTGGAGCGCATGGTTCCGGTGGCTCCTGCGAGCCCCGCGGCTGCGGCGTCGGCCTCTGCCTCACCGCCGAGGACGGTGTAGAAGACAGTGGCGTCGCGCCAGTCACCGGTGAGCCTGACTCCCGTGACGGTGACATCGCGTACCCGCGGGTCCTTTACTTCCTTGCCCAGCACCAGGGCGATGGTCTCGTGGATACGCGCCTCGAGCCGTCGGGTCTTGGTCGGGTCCGCCATGGGTCCTCCTTGCCGGTCTCGCCGTAGGTCAGTCTCTCGGTAGGTCAGTCTCGCCGTAGGTCAGTCTCGCCGTAGGTCAGCCACTCAGTCGTCGGGACGGTAGATCCTGCTGCGCACGGACAGCAGCGTGGTCTCGGGTCGATCCGCCAGGAAGCGCTCGCAGGTGTCCAGGACCTCTCGGAGATGTGCCATCTCGCCGGAGACCGCCGCCACCCCGATGACCGCCCGGCCGTGCAGATCAGCCTCACCCACCTCGGCGCAGGTCACCGCGAAGCGCCGCCGTAGGTCCGCCAGCAGCGGGCGTACGACCGCTCTCTTGGCCTTCAGCGACCGGGTGGAAGGAGGGAGGAGGAGGTCCGCCTCGAGCGCACCTACGTACACCTGGCGACCTCCTCCTCCACCCGCGGTTGCTCGCGGTCTACTCCCGAGGCTTCTCCCTC
Organism: uncultured Actinomycetota bacterium; assembly: GCA_963752715.1. GTDB lineage: Bacteria > Actinomycetota > Actinomycetes > Mycobacteriales > CAVVZQ01 > CAVVZQ01. Next base: position 464,397 of record CAVVZQ010000002.1, read on the forward strand.
ATCTCGAAGACCTCGATGGTGTCGCCTTCCTTGACGTCCTGGTAGCCCAGTCCGATGCCGCACTCGTAGCCCTCGGCAACCTCTCGGGCGTCATCCTTGAACCGCCGCAGCGAATCGACCGTGAGGTTGGCTGCGATGACCGTGCCGTCCCGCAGCAGGCGCGCCTTGGCGCCCCGCAGGATGGTGCCACTGGTGACGTAGGAGCCGGCGACGTTGCCCACCTTGGGGACCTTGATGACGGCGCGTACCTCGGCGGTGCCGAGCACGGCCTCCTCGTACACCGGCTTGAGCAGGCCCCTGAGCGCCTGCTCGATCTCCTCGAGCACCTGGTAGATCACCGTGTAGTAGCGGACGTCGACATGCTCGCGGTCCGCCTGCTCGCGCACCTTGCCCTCGGCGCGCACGTTGAACCCGATGATCGTCGCGTCCGAGGCGCTGGCCAGGTTCACGTCGTTGGCGGTGACGGCGCCGACACCGCGGTGGATGATCCGCAGCTCGACCTCCTCGCCCACGTCGATCTTCAGGAGAGCCTCCTCCAGCGCTTCGACCGAACCGGACACATCGCCCTTGATGATCAGGTTCAGCTGGGTCTTCTCGCCGGCCTTGAGCGACTCGAGCAGGGTCTCCAGGGTGGGCTTGCGGCTGCGTGCCAGCTCTGCCGCTCGCGCTCGCGCCTCTCGCTTGTCGGCGATCTGGCGCGCCATCCTGTCGTCCTCGACGGCGAGGAAGCTGTCCCCCGCTCCGGGCACCGCCTGGAAGCCGAGCACCTGGACAGGGCGGGAGGGGCTGGCCTCCTGCACGGACTGGCCGTACTCGTCAAGCATGGCCCGGACCCGGCCGTGCGCGATACCGGAGACGATCGAGTCCCCGACCCGCAGGGTCCCCCGTTCCACGAGGACGGTCGCCACCGGACCACGGCCCCGGTCGAGGTGCGCCTCGAGTGTCACACCCTGCGCCGGGACATCCGACGGTGCGTGCAGGTTCAGCGAGGCGTCCGCCGTGAGGCAGACCGCCTCCAGCAGGTCCTCGATACCCGTACGCTGCTTCGCCGAGACGTCGACGAACATCGTCTCGCCGCCGTACTCCTCCGCCACCAGCTCGTACTCGGTGAGCTGCTGGCGCACCTTCGCCGGGTTCGCACCCTCCGTGTCCACCTTGTTGACCGCTACCACGACCGGGACCTCAGCCGCTGTCGCGTGGTTGAGCGCCTCGATGGTCTGCGGCTTGACGCCGTCGTCCGCGGCGACCACCAGCACGGCGATGTCCGTCGCCTTGGCGCCACGCGCACGCATGGCGGTGAAGGCCTCGTGACCGGGTGTGTCGATGAAGGTCACCAGCCGGTCACGCCCATCGACCGTGGCGTGGACCTGGTAGGCACCGATGTGCTGGGTGATGCCACCGGCCTCGGTAGCCACCACGTCGGTCGACCGGATGGCGTCGAGCAGCTTGGTCTTGCCGTGGTCGACGTGGCCCATGACGGTCACAACCGGCGGGCGGGCGGCTCCCTGCTCCTCACCCTCGGGCGAGCCGAGGGTGATGCCGTACTGGTCGAGCAGCTCGCGGTCCTCTTCCTCGGGACTGACGACCTGCACGGTGTAGTTGAGGTCCTCACCCACCATCTGCAGGATCTCGTCGTTGCACGACTGGGTGGCGGTCACCATGTAGCCGAGCCGCAGTGCGACCTGCACCAGACCGGCAGCGTCCGCGTCGATCTTGTCCGCGAAGTCCGCCAGCGACGATCCCAGCGACAGCCGCACGGTCTCGCCGTTGCCCCGGAGGACACCGGCGACACCCGACTGGCGCGGGGCGTCGAGATCGAACTCGGCACGGCGCTGCTTGCGACTCTTGCGACCCTTGCCGGCACCCTTCGCGCCGCCCTTGCGGCCGAACGCACCGCCGGGCGCGCCACGGCCACCCGGGCCACCGGGACCGCCGCGACCACCAGGGCCGCCGGGACCGCCGCGGTACCCGCCGCCACCGCCTCCGGCACCGGGAGCACCGGCACCGCCGCGGTAGCCGCCACCGGGACCACCCCGGCCTCCGCCGGCACCGCCGCCGGGAGCACCCGGACCGCCGCGGTAGCCGCCGGCACCAGGACCTCCGGCGCCTCCGGGACCGCCGCGGTAGCCGCCGCCACCGGTTCTCGCGCCGCCGCCCGGGCCTCCGGGGCCGCCGCGGTAGCCGCCTGCGCCGGGACCGCCCCTGCCCCCGGGACCACCGGGACCGCCCTGACGGGGACCGCCCGGACCCTGCCTGGGCTGGGACTGACGCGGCACCATGCCCGGGTGCGGACGCGGACCGCCGGGCCGGCCTTGCGGACGTGGTCCGCCGGCTCCGCCCGGACGTGGGGGAGCTTCCTCCTCGGCTCCCGACGGCGACGCCGGCCTGCCGACCCCGTACGGGTTCGACGGCGGGCGCGGCCGGGCTCCGGGACCCGTCGGTGCACCGGGCTTGGGTGCTGCGGCGGGGGGGCGTGGGAGCGGCTTCTCGCCAGGCCGCGGCAGACGGGTCTCCGCGGCGGGCTCGCCCGGCCGTGGTAGCTCCTCCGCTGCGGGGGCGCCCGCCTCGGCAGCCGGAGCGGACGTGGGTTCGGAGGGCACGGCCGGGCTGGGGGCCTCGGCGGGCACAGTCTTCTCCGGGGCCTCCGCCGCGCGTCCGACCGACGGCGCACCGGACTCCTCGGCGGTGACCGGCTCCGCCACGGGCTTGCGTGCCTTGGGCGCTGCGGTGGGCTTCGGGCCTGCCTTGGGGGCGGCACCGGCCTTGGGTGCCGGAGCCGGCTTCTTGACCGCAGCCTCCCCGGCGCCGGCCGACTCCTTGGCGAACTCCTCACGAAGTCTGCGCGCCACCGGCGCCTCGACCGTCGAGGATGCGGACTTCACGAACTCGCCCATGTCCTTCAGCTTGGCGAGCACGGTCCTGCTTTCGACCCCCAGCTCGCGTGCGAGCTCGTGTACGCGGGGCTTACCTGCCACGTCTCTCCCTGTTCCCGAGATCGGGCGGTTCCCCGCACGACCTCATTGACTACGTCTGAAGTGCACTCATCGCTGCAACTTCATCGTGTGCTCATCTGGTCGTCGACCTTCCTTCTTCCGGCTTGCCGCCCTGTCGCGGCTCACCGCTTCCCCGCTCCGCGCGGCGCTCCGCGCCGGACACGTACGCCAGCAACTCCTCGGTATCGAGAGGTCCCGACACCCGCAACGCCCGCGGTAGTGCGCCCCGGCGCAGCGCCAGGGAAACACACCGGGGGTCGAGGTGCACTGACGCCCCGCGCCCGGGCATTCGGCGACCGGGATCCGGGACTACACGCCCGGAGACCGCCACCACCCGCAGCAGGTCGGCGCGCCTGTCCCGCTGCCGGCACCCCACGCAGGTTCGTACCGGCCCGGTACGACGAGCCGTCTGCAAGTCTACTCCTGCGCGCTGGGCGTCTCAGCATCCGATTTCGCGGGAGCTGCCCCGGGCGGGGCCGACCGGGCTGGCCGGGCTGGCTGTACCGGCCGGGCCGGGCTGGCCGGCCCGGCTCCGTCCGGCTCCTCGTCGCTGCGGATGTCGATCCGACACCCGGTGAGCCGCGCGGCCAACCGGGCATTCTGACCCTCCTTGCCGATGGCCAGCGAGAGCTGGTCGGCGGGCACCACCACGCGGACGCCCTTGATGCCGGGGTCGACCAGCGTGGAGCTGATCACCTTGGCGGGCGAGAGCGCGTGGCCGACGAACGCGGCGGGCTCCTCGGCGAAGTCGACGATGTCGATCTTCTCGCCGTGCAGCTCGGAGATGACATTGCGGACCCTGCTGCCCATCGGGCCGATACAGGCACCCTTGGCGTTGACCCCGGGGACCTTCGACCTCACCGCGATCTTGCTGCGATGGCCCGCTTCCCGGGCAACCGCCTCGATCACGACGGTGCCGTCCGCCACCTCCGGCACCTCGAGCGCGAACAGCCGGCGCACCAGTCCAGGGTGGGTCCGGGAGAGAGTCACCGCGATGCCTCGCGGTCCCCTGCTGACATGGACGACCAGGCTCTTCAGCCGCAGGCCGTGGGTGTACTCCTCACCCGGCACCTGCTCGTGGGGCGGCAGGGTCCCCTCCACCTCGTCGGTGAGAAGGACCTTCACCAGCCCGAGCTCCGAAGGTCGTCCCTCGTGCTGCTGCACGACGCCGGAGACCAGATCACCCTCCCGGCTCGAGAACTCCCCGAAGGTGACGTCGGTGTGGGCCTCACGCAGCCGCTGGAGCATCACCTGACGCGCGGTGCTCGCCGCGATCCGACCGAAGTCCTCGGGGGTGTCGTCCCACTCCCGCAAGACTTCTCCGTCCTCGCTCCGCTCCTGGGCCCAGACAGTCACCGCTCCGGTCCGCTGGTCGACCTGCACCCGGGCGTCGCGCTGAGCTCGCTCACCGTGGCGATAGGCAGTCAGCAGGGCCGTCTCGAGGGCATCGAAGAGCACCTTCACAGGGATGCCCCGCTCACGTTCCACGTCCCGCAGCGCCGCGATGTCCAGGTTCACCCGGCCTCCCCTGAGGCTGTCTCCGCCGCGTCGGCGTCGGCGTGGCGGAACTCCACCTGGACCTTCCCTCGCGCGATGTCGGCCCATGCCAGCGAGATGTCCTCGCCGTCCCCGGCGAGGACCACGCCCCGGTCGGTGACCTGACGCAACCGGCCCTGTCGCGGTGCGGCGTCGGACATCTCCACCGCCACCAGCCGCCCGACGGCCCGCTTCCAGTGGCGGCGTCGCGTCAGCGGCCTGTCCACGCCGGGGGTGCTGACCTCCAGGGTGTAGGGGGCGGGCCCGAAGGGATCGTCGTCGTCGAGCGCCCGTGACACCGTACGGCTGACCTCAGCGAGCTCGTCTGCGCTCACGCCACCGTCGCCGTCAACCACAATCCGCACGAGCTTGCGGCGCCCGGCGTTGCGGACACGGACCTCCTCGCACTCCAGCCCGGCGCCCTCGACCAGCGGCGTGACGACGGCGGCCACGGCCGCCTCGAGCCGAGCCTGGCCACCCTTCCCCGCGGTGGGCCGACGGTCAGAGCCAGGTACGGACACCGCGGCACCTCCCGTGCTCGTCGTGGCCCACGCGCGTGGCGGACCTGCCTGATGGTATCCGTCCCGCGGGGTCAACCCGGTACAAGGACACCGCTGCGGAGGGGTGCGACACTCGCCGTGTGGCCCTGACGCGTCGAGTCGTGCTCTCCTCGACCGCCAAGGCAGTGGCGCTGCTCGGGCTGGGAACCGTGGGTCTGGGCACTGCGGGGCTCGCAGCCTGCAGCCGTCGGGTGGAGGACCTCCCCGACGACCTCCGTGCGGCCCTGGACCGGGAGGAGTCCCTTCTGGAGCGGACCCGAGCGACGCTGGTGGCGCATCCCGAGCTCAGCCTCACCCTGCTGGCCATCGTGACCGACCACGAGGCCCACCTGACGGAGCTGCGGCGCCTGGGCGGGCTGGACCCGCTGCCCGCGCCCTCCGGTGACCCGTCGCCCGTCGCCGTCCACCCGTGCGCCGTCCGCGCCGTCGGTACCTGGCAGCGCTCCGGAGGCTGTGGCGGCCCTCGCGGAATCCGAGTCCGGCGCTTCCGCGGACGCGCGCGAGGCCTGTCTGCAGTCCCAGGGCGATCGTGCCGGAACCTTCGCCAGCATCGGTGCCAGCGAGGCCTCCCACGCCTTCCTGCTCACCGCCGTGGCCGGCGGGGCTACATGACCCCAGCGACCGAGGTCCACGCCTTGCAGGACGCGCTCGCGGTGGAGCACGCCGTGATCTTCGGGATCGGGGTGGCAGGGGCACACCTGACCGAAGAGCTCCGCGACCAGGCACAGGACGCCTCGATCGCCCACGTCGGTCGGGTCCGCGGCTGGGAGCAGCTCGTACGGGACCGGGGTGGCGAGGTTCCGCTCGCCGCACCCTGGTACGAGGTGCCGCGCACGCCCACGGACCAGGCGTCCGGACTGCAGCTTCTGGTCGAGCTCGAGGAGAGCTCCGCGGTGGCCGCGCGGTCCGTGGTGGAAGCCGCCGGGACCGACAGCACCGACATGCGCGACAGCGGGTCCGCCGCCCTCACGGACTCGGCGGTGCGCGCCACCGGGTGGCGCCTCGCCATGCGCCCCCGGGATCCTTCGGTTCCCGTCACGGTGCCCTGGCCGGGCGCCTGAACTGCGCGCGGGCTGGCTCAGGCTCGGACTGCCGCAGCCACCTCCGCCAGCGGCACAGAGCCTCGTTCCCCGGTCGCCCGGTTCCTGACCTCCACGGTGCCCTCTGCAACGGTCCGGCCGACCACAACCACAGCAGGAACCCCGATCAGCTCCGCGTCGGCGAAGGCCACCCCGGCCGACGCGCCCCGGTCGTCGAGGAGCACGCGCAGCCCTTGCGCCTCGAGGTCCTCCGCCAGCGCCTCCGCCGCTGCCCGCTGGGCGCCCTTGCCGACCGCCACCACATGCACGTCCGCGGGAGCGACGGCACCAGGCCAGCACAGACCCGCTGCGTCGTGGGTCTGCTCGGCTATCGCGGCGACGAGCCGGGAGACGCCGATCCCGTAGGAGCCCATCGTCACCGTCCTGCTGCGCCCGCTCGCATCGAGAACCGCGAGACCCAGCGCGTCGGCGTACTTGCGGCCGAGCTGGAAGATGTGCCCGACTTCGATCGCGCGGTCGATCTCGAGCGGAGAGCCGCACCGCGGGCACGGGTCGCCGGCGGCCACGGTCGCGACGTCCACGTACGTGTCGACGACGAAGTCCCGGCCGTTGACCACATACCGCACGTGATGGTCGGGGCGGTTGGCTCCCGTCACCCAGGCCGAGCCCGGCTGCACCCGGACGTCGGCCAGCACCCGTACCCCGCGCTGTGCCATCCCCTGGGGCCCGGCGAAGCCACGGACCAGGTCGGGGCGCTCGGCGAAGTCGATCTCGTCGACCAGGGTGACCTCCGCCGGTGCGAGCGCACCGGCCAGGCGCCCCTCGTCGACGTCCCGGTCACCCGGTACGCAGACCACGACCGGGTCACCGTCGACTCGGAAGATCATGGTCTTGAGAAGGTCCGACGGCTGCAGGTCGCCCCCGAGGAACTCCACCACCGACTCGATGCTGGACACGGCCGGGGTGTGTACCTCGCTCATCTCGGGGTGGCTCACGTCGGAGTGCTCGCCCGGCGCCTGCTCGCCCTCGGGAGGAGCCGCGGCTCGGGCGGCTTCGGTGTTGGCCGCGTAGTCGCAGGAGCTGCAGCTGACGAAGGTGTCCTCGCCCACGGGGCTCGGAGCGAGGAACTCTTCGCTGGCGCTGCCGCCCATCGCACCGGAGACCGCCGTGACGATCCGGTAGTCGACACCGAGCCGTTCCATGATCCGGCCGTAGGCCTCCCGGTGGAGGTCGTAGGAGCGCTGCAGCCCCTCGGCGTCGATGTCGAAGGAGTAGGAGTCCTTCATGAGGAACTCGCGTCCGCGGATGACACCAGACCGGGGACGCATCTCGTCGCGGTACTTGTTCTGGATCTGGTAGAGGGTGAGCGGCAGGTCCTTGTAGGAGCTGTACTCGCCCTTCACCAGCAGCGTGAAGATCTCCTCGTGGGTGGGCCCGAGCAGGTAGTCGCCGTGCCGGCGGTCGCGGAGCCGGAACAGCTCCGGGCCGTACTCCTCCCATCGCCCCGTTTCCTCGTACGGCTCACGGGGCAGCAGGGCCGGGCACAGGATCTCCTGGGCCCCGATTCGGTCCATCTCCTCCCGGACCACCCGGGTGACCCGGTCGAGGACGACCTTGCCCAGCGGCAGCCAGGTGTAGATCCCCGAGGCGGTACGGCGGATGTAGCCGGCTCGCACCAGCAGGCGGTGCGAGGGGACCTCCGCGTCGGCCGGGTCCTCGCGCAGCGTCCTGAGGAACAGCGTGGACATCCGAAGCATGGCTCACTCTAGATGAAGAGGGCCTGGTTGGACTCGTTGGCCTCGCCCAGGAAGGTCGCCACCCCGCCGAACTCGATGCCCGGCAGCAGGTCCTCCTCCGCCATGCCGAGCAGCTCCATGGTCATGGTGCAGGCCACCAGGCGGGCGCCGCCTTCCCGGGCGTCCGCTATGAGCTCTGTGAGGCTCGGAACGTTGTTGTCCTTCATGATCCGCTTGATCAGCGCCGGACCGCCGCCCAGCATGTTCATCTGCGACAGCGGCATGCGCTCGGGACCGGAGGGCATCATGGTCTCGAACATCCGCTCCATCGCGGACTTCTCCCGGGCCGGCGGCTTGTCGCGGCGCAGCGCGTTGAGCCCCCAGAAGGTGAAGAACATCGACACCTCATCGCCCATCGCGAGCGCTCCGTTCGCGATGATGAAGGCCGCCAGCTGCTTGTCGAACTCGCCGGAGAACACCACGAAGGACTTCTTGTCCTTCATGCGCGCAGCGACCCCGCCGGCCGCCTGTTGCCCGCCCTTGCGGAAGCGCGCCGCGTAGCCAGGACCCTCGGGGACGATGCTGATCAGCAAGTGCCCGTTCTTGTCGGCCCAGGCCGGGGCGTCCAGCCGGAAGCCCGGGTCGGACACGTGGGCGAGCACCTCGTCGCCCGGCTCCAGCTCCTCGATCCGCTGCTGCAGCTTCATGATCGGGCCAGGGCACGCCAAACCGGTGCAGTCCAGATCGACGGACACCCCGGTGGGGGCGGCCTCGGCGGGCGGCAGCGGCGCGGGAAGGCTGGCCGTCTCGGCGTAGGAGACCATCGGCGGCGGCGGCTCGACCTGCGGCTCGTCCAGCTCCAGCCAGGTACGGAAGGTCTTCACGCCGCCGGAGAGCGACTTGACGTCAGTGAAGCCGCGCTGCACGAGAATCCGGTAGGCGAGGTAGCTGCGGAACCCGGAGGCGCAGTAGAGGCGGTAGGTCCCGGCCCGGTCCCAGTCCTCGTAGGAGGCTCGTAGCTCCTGCAGCGGCACGTTGACCGCACCGGGGATGTGCCAGATCGCGTACTCCTCGGGACGGCGCACATCGATGATCTGCGCGCCGTCGACAGCCTCCGGGTAGTCGAAGGCGTACCAGAGCTCCAGGTCCTCCTGCAGGGTGTTCGAGGCCAGGAAGCCGATCATGTTGACCGGGTCCTTGGCGGAGCCGAACGGCGGTGCGTAGGCCAGCTCGAGCTTCTCCAGGTCGTAGACGGTCAGTCCGGCCCGCAGTGCCGTTGCCAGCACGTCGAGTCGCTTGTCGACCCCGTCGAACCCGGCAACCTGGGCGCCCAGGATGCGCCCGGTGTCCGGCGCGAAGACCACCTTGACGGTCATCTCGGCGGTTCCCGGGTAGTAGCCGGCGTGCCCTGAGGGGTGGATGGAGACCTTGGAGAAGGGGATGTCCAGCGCCCGCAGCTGCTTCTCAGTCGCGCCGGTACCGCCGGCGACCATGTCGAAGAGCTTCACGATCGCCGTGCCCTGGGTGGACTCGTACGTGGTGTCGCGACCGCACATGTTCTCCGCGGCAACCCTGCCCTGTCGGTTGGCGGGCCCGGCCATCGGGATCAGCCAGGATCCGGGCAGCACGGTGTGGGGCACCTCGACGGCGTCCCCGGCCGCCCAGATGTCCGGGTCGGAGGTCCGCATGTGCTCGTCGACCTTGATTCCCCCGTTGGGACCGAGCTCCAGCCCGGCCTCGGCGGCCAGCTCGGAGCTGGGGCGCACTCCTGCCGCAAGGATCACCAGGTCGGTGTCGATGAAGGTGTTGTTCTTGAGCTCGACGGTGACCTTGTGCTCGCTGGAGTCGCTGAAAGCGGCCGCAACCGTGCCCAGGTGCAAGGTGATGCCGTGAGCCCTCAGGTAGTTCTCCATCGCGGTGGTGAGCTCGCGGTCCATCGGGGGCATGATCTGGTCCGACATCTCGACGATCTCGACCGTGACACCGCGGTGGTGCAGGTTCTCGGCCATCTCCAGGCCGATGTAGCCCGCCCCGATGACGACGGCGTGCTTGACCTCGGTGTCCACCTGCGCCTTGATGGCGTCCATGTCCTCGATGTTGCGCAGGACGAAGATGCCCGCGTGGTCGATGCCTGGCAGATCAGGTCGAAACGGCGCGGAGCCGGGACACAGCGCCAGGTAGTCGTACCCCTCGTCGTACTCCTCGCCGGTGGCCAGGTTGCGTGCCCGTACGGACTTGGCGCCGCGGTCGATGGCGAGGATCTCGGTCCCGATGCGGACGTCGAGGTCGAGGGACTCCCGCAGACTCTCCGGCGTCTGGAGCAGCAGTCGGTCGCGGTCGGTGATGACCTCGCCGATGTGGTACGGCAGCCCACAGTTGGCAAAGGACACATGGTTGCTGCGCTCGAAAACCACGATCTCGGCGAACTCGTCCAGTCGACGGGCTCGCGCTGCCACGGACGCCCCCGCGGCGACACCACCAACCACGACGATCTTCATTGCCTCAGCCCCTCCGTCCGACTGGCTAGACCCTAGACTCCCGCTGGTACCACCCCAGAACCCACCCTTCCGACCCTGCCCACCCTGTCCGACCCTGCCCACCCTTCACCTCGATCAGAGAGCGACATGCCGCGGGACTGGAACGCCGCCTCGTACGACGACCTGCCCATTCCCATGACGCGATGGGGCGCGGCGGTCCTGCAGCGGCTGGACCTCGACGGCGACGAGCGGGTGCTCGATGCGGGCTGCGGTACGGGACAGGTCACCGCACTGCTGCTGGAGCGCCTGCCCCGCGGCACGGTCGTGGCGCTGGACGCCTCGCCCGCGATGATCGCCGCGGCCCGGGAGCGGCATGAGCGGCTCGGCACGCACCGCGTCGAGTACCTCGTGCACGACCTGCTCGAGCCCATCCCCGGCGGCCCGTACGACGCGGTCTTCTCCACGGCCACCTTTCACTGGGTGCCCGACCACGAGCGACTGTTCGGCAACCTCGCGGCAGCGCTGCGGTGCGGCGGCAGTCTGGTCGCCCAGTGCGGCGGGCCGGGCAACATCGCCCGCGTCGAGGGCGCACTCGCGGCGGTGGGGTACGAACGCGGCCACGGTGCGTACTTCCCGACCGTGGAAGACACCGCGCGGCGCCTGCAGGCCGCGGGCTTCGAGGACGTCCGGTGCTGGATCACCGAGGAGCCCACGCCGATCCCGCCCGAGCGCCTCGAGGAGTACCTCGCAACCGTGTGCCTGGGCGCGGCGCTGGAGGCGCTGCCCGCGAGTGACCGCCACGGGCTCACCGCGTCGGTCGCCGCACAGATGGACCGTCCCGTCATCGACTACGTCAGGCTGAACATCTCGGCGCGGCGCGGCGTGTGAGTCAGCGGACCGACCAGGCGCGCCTGCTGAGCGAGCTGGCCGACAGCGCCGCAGCGCTGATGGCGGAAGCGACCGCGACCCCGGCAGCGGCGGAGCTCGCGGCGGGGGAACGGCTGCGTCGCCGATGGGGCGCCGACCTGGTGGCCGCCGCATTCACGCAGCGCGAGCTCCGGGAGCGCGCCGGTACGAAGCTCGCCCACCCCGACCGGATGTGGCTCACCCGGGAGGGACTGGAACAGGCCTCCAGCGAGGCGACCGCCACCCACCGGGCGGACCGGCTGTGGGGCTGTCTGCGGCCCGACGCGCTCGTCGTCGACCTCGGGTGCGGAATCGGAGGCGACACCCGGGCGATGGCGTCGCGCCTGTCGGGAGGCCGCGTGCTCGCCCTGGACCGGGACGAGGTGCACGCGTGGTGCTGCCGCGCCAACGTCAGCCCAGCGGCCGACCGGGCGGCCAGCTCGGTACCCATCTCGGTGGCGGTCGGCGACATCCGGGACCTGCGTCTGGACCGTCTCGACCGGGCCGCCGGGGCGACGGCGCTGCTGTTGGATCCCGCGCGTCGCTCCGGTGGACGACGGACCTCGCCCCTGGACACGCAGCCCCCACTGGAGTGGGCCACCGCACTCACTCGGTACGTACCCGCGGTCGTGGTCAAGGCAGCGCCCGGACTGCCCCACGAGGCGGTACCGCCCGGATGGAGCGTCGAGTACGTCGCAGTCGGGACAGGCCTCAAGGAAGCGGTGCTGTGGTCGCCCGCGACTGAGGCCGCCGGGGCTGCTGAGCCCAGGGCCGGCGGTGCGCCTCGCCCGGCCCGATGGGCCACCGTCCTGACCGGTCCCGCCCACCGTCCGGCGGAAGCGGCCCGCACCCACACCCTGTGGGCGGACCCGGCCACCGCACCCGCCCCGGTGCGCGCGCCGGGAGCGTGGCTGCTCGACCCGAGTCCGGCGGTGACCCGGGCCGGGGCCGTCGCCGACCTCGCCGCGGCGACCGACTGCTGGCAGATCGACCCCGCCATCGCGTTCCTGTGCGGGGACCACCCCGTCGCCACGCCGTTCGCGCGGACCTACGCCGTTGCGGCGTCGCTGCCGTTCCACGAGCGGCGCCTGCGGGAGGTGCTGCACGGGCTCGATGTCGGCGCGGTAGACATCCGACGCCGCGGCCTGGCGGGGGACGTGGAACGGCTGCGGGGACGTCTCCGACTCACCGGGGACCGACGGGCCCTGCTTGCCATGACCCGATGGGACGGCCGCCCGTGGGCCATCGTGGCGTTCCCGGCTCCCCAGGTGCCTGCGAGCTAGCAGCCAGGACGGCCTGCCGGAGGGCCTACCGCACGCGCACGCGCAGGCGTACCACCAGCTTGCGTGCCTCCTCCAGCCACAGGATCGAGGAGGCCACCAGCGCGCACAGCGCCCACTGAGGCCCGCTCAGCCCCATGGTGAGGAACAGCTGCTGCGCCCAGGACCAGTGCACCACCACGACGAGGGTCACGACGACGAACACCAGCGAGACCCACAGCGCCCGGTTGTCCAGGGATCGCACCGTGAACACCGACAGCCGCGGACTTCGGCTGTTGAGCAGGTTGAACACCTGGAACAGCACAAAGGTCACGAAGGCCATGGTGCCCGCCACTGTGGGATCGGTCAGCGACGGCCCCGGGCCCGGTGCGGCCACGATCACCGCCAGCGTGCCGACCGCCATGATGACCGCCGCGTAGGCGATGATCGCGAACCGACTCGGGATCAGGATGCGCTCCTTCAAGGGCCGCGGCTGACGCTGCATGACGTCCGCCTCCGGCGTGTCCACCCCCAGTGCCAGCGCCGGCGGGCCGTCCATGATCAGGTTCACGAAGAGGATCTGGATGGGGCTGAACGGGTGCCCGCCGGCGATGTTGAACAGCGCGGCCGCCAGGAAGGTGGTCACGAAGCCGATCGACGTGGACAGCTGGAACCGGATGAACTTCAGGATGTTGTCGAAGATCACCCGGCCCTCTCGGACCGCGCGCACGATGGTGGCGAAGTTGTCGTCGGTCAGCACCATGGTCGCCGCCTCCTTGGCGACCTCCGTGCCGGAGTCCCCCATCGCGACTCCGATGTCCGCGGCCTTGAGTGCCGGCGAGTCGTTGACGCCGTCGCCGGTCATGGCGACCACGTCGTCCCGCGACTGCAGGAGCCGTACGACGCGAATCTTGTGCTCGGGGGAGACACGCGCGAACACGCCGATGTCGTCGAGCGTGTCGGTCAGCTCCGCGTCGGACATCAGGTCGATCTCCGAGCCGGTCACCGCCTGCCCCGGGATGCCCAGCTCCTCGCCGACGGACCGCGCGGTGGCGACATGGTCACCAGTGATCATCCGTACGGTGACTCCCGCCGACCGGCACTCCTCGATCGCCGCCCTGGCCTCGGGACGCGGCGGGTCCGAGATACCCACCAGCCCCAGCAGGACGAGGTTGTCCACCTGGTCGACCGGCTCCGCCCCGACCGCCGCCACGTCGCGGTAGGCGGCGGCGATCACCCGCAGCCCCGAGCGCGCCAGCTGTGCGTTCTCCCTGCTGAACTCCTCGACATCCGGCAGCCCGAACTCGCGTACCTCGCCCCCGGCAGCGACATAGGCGCGGCTGCGCGCGAGGAGCACATCCGGGGCCCCCTTGACGAAGCACCGCACTCCGCCCTCGGCGTCGGGCCAGTCATGGAACGTCGCCATGAACTTGTTGGCCGAGTCGAACGGAACTTCGGCCAGCCGTGGATGGGCGCGCCGGACCTCGTCGGCTTCCAGTCCCGCCTTGTGGCCGAGGACCACCAGCGCCCCTTCCGTCGGGTCCCCGACGCACTCGCCGTCCCGCACGACCGCGTCCGAGCAGAGCAGACAGGCGGTCAGGAGAGGCTCGAGAGAATCCGCCGTGCGGTCCCCGTCCTCACCCTCGGCCACCACGCTGCCCTCGGTCCGGTAGCCGGTCCCGCTGACCGTGTAGCGCCGCAGCGCGTACCTCACCTGCTGCGCGGTCATCTCGTTCAGCGTCAGCGTGCCGGTCTTGTCCGAGCAGATCTGGGAGGTGCCACCCAGGGTCTCCACCGACGCCAGCCGTTTCACGATGGCGCCGTGGCGGGCCATCCGCGTCGTCCCGACCGCGAGCGTGAACGCCACCACGGCGGGCAGGCCCTCCGGGATGGCGGCCACCGCCAGCGACACCGCCGAGAGGAACAGCACGTCCAGGTTGGCGAAACCCGCTCGGGCGATCGTGATGGCGAAGACCAGGACCACGACGATCCCGGCCCCGATCGCCAGGTTCCGTCCCAGGACGTCGAGCTGCTGCTGAAGCGGGGTGGGCCCGGGACTGGTCTCTCGCAGCAGCCCGGCGAGCTGGCCGACCTGGGTGTCCATACCCGTGGCGGTGACCACCATCTCGCCCCGTCCCCGGGTCACCGTGGTGTTCATGAACATCGAGCAGCGTCGGTCGCCCAGCGGCGCATCGACATCGTCCACCGGTTCGGGGTTCTTGGGGACCGGCTCGCTCTCCCCGGTCAGCGCCGACTCCTCGGCCTCGAGGTTGGCAGCGGTGAGTATCCGTCCGTCCGCGCCCACCTTGTCCCCGGACTCGACGATCACGATGTCGCCGGGCACCAGGTCCTCGGCGTCGACCTCGAGAACCTGTCCCTCCCGGATCACCCGGGAGCGCGTGACCAGCATCCGACGCAGAGCCTCCAGGCTGGCCTCGGCGCGCGACTCCTGGACGTAGCCGAGGGTCGCGTTGAACAGCACCACGAACACGATGAACAGCGGCGTCGCGAGCTCGCGGGTGACGACGAGGCTGACCAGCGCCGCCACCAGGAGGACGATGATCAGAACGTTCGCGAACTGCGCGAGGAACATCTTCCAGCGGGGCTCAGACGGAGCCTCCGCCAGCCGGTTCGCACCCACGGCCGCGCGGCGCCGGGTCACCTCACCTTCCGACAGCCCGCGCGCCGGGTCCACGTCCAGCCGGGCAGCGACGTCCGCCGCGGGACGGGTGTGGGGCTCCGGCAGGGCGGTCTCGAACAGGTCCATGGCTGCGGGAGACCTCAGAACAGGACGGAGGCGAAGGTACCTGCCGGACGCATCCCGACACGGCGGTAGGACCGGCGGGCCGCGATGTTGTAGTCGTTGACGTACAGCGTCACGACCGGAGCGATGTGCGCCAGCGCATGGTTCACGACGGCGGCCGTGGCTGCCGTTCCCAGCCCCTGTCCACGGTGGTCCGGGTGCACCCAGACGCCCTGCACCTGGCAGGCGTGCGGCGAGACCGCGGCGATGTCGGCCTTGAAGATGACCTCGCCGCCGGCGGCGATCACCAGCAGGCGGCCGGTCGAGATCAGCTCCGCCAGGCGCGCCCGGTACAGCGCCCCGCCGTCGGCTCCGACCGGCGTGACGCCGACCTCCTCGGTGAACATGGCCACCGCCGCAGGGAAGACCACGTCCAGCTCCTCCGGCCGCGCGGGTCGCACCCGGGGATCGGCCCGCACCGCGGCCGGCGCGGACGTGACCAGCAGGGGCTGGTTGGGGCGTACCTCCCGGGCGGGGCCCCACTCCTGCTCGAGCCGCTGCCAGAACCCCAGCACCGCTTCGACGCGGCCCATGATCGAGGAGCACCGCCTGCCTTGTCGGACCGCGCGCTCGGCGAAGGCGTCGAGTGCCCCGGCCTGCTGGGCAACCGGGACCAGGTTGGCGCCGGCGTAGCAGACACCTTCCAGCCGGCCGCCCGTCTCCCAGCCCCACACTTCCGCGCCCATGCGCCAGCTGACCAGACCTCCGGCCTGGATCCGGGACGCCACGAACACCCCGCCCAGCGGGTCGGCATCGAGCAGGTCGGTCACTGCCCGCTCGTCCCCCGGGTTCAGTACCCGCAGGGCCGGCGAGGTCGGCTGCGCCTTGCGCGACGCGAGCCAGGAGCCGGAGGCGCGCAGCAGCGACATGTGATCAGCCTAGGTCAGGACACCGAGACCTGGGCAGGCCCGGGCTCGACGTCCCCCGTCATCTGCTCGGCCAGCCGCATGGCCTCCTCGACCAGGGTCTCCACGATCTGGGCCTCGGACACCGTCTTGATCACTTCGCCCTTGACGAAGATCTGGCCCTTGCCGTTGCCCGAGGCGACCCCGAGGTCGGCCTCGCGTGCCTCTCCCGGGCCGTTCACCACGCAGCCCATCACCGCGACGCGCAGGGGGACCTCCATGCCCTCCAGGCCGGCCGTCACCTGCTCGGCGAGGGTGTAGACGTCGACCTGGGCGCGCCCGCACGACGGACACGACACGATCTCCAGGCGGCGCTGCCGCAGGTTCAGCGACTCGAGGATCGCGATGCCGACCTTGACCTCTTCGACCGGCGGCGCGGACAGCGACACCCGGATGGTGTCCCCGATGCCGTCGGCGAGCAGCGAGCCGAAGGCCACAGCGGACTTGATAGTCCCCTGGAAGGTGGGTCCTGCCTCGGTCACCCCGAGGTGCAGGGGGTAGTCGCAGCGCTGCGCGAGCATCCGGTAGGCCTGGATCATCACGACCGGGTCGTGATGCTTCACCGAGATCTTCACGTCCCGGAAGCCGTGCTCCTCGAACAGCGAGGCCTCCCACAGCGCCGACTCGACCAGTGCCTCCGGTGTGGCGGTGCCGTACTTCTCCAGCAGGCGCGGGTCCAGCGAGCCGGCATTGACCCCGATGCGTATCGGCACGCCGGCATCCGAGGCGGCCCTGGCGATCTCGCCCACCCGGTCGTCGAACTTCTTGATGTTTCCCGGGTTGACCCGGACACCGGCACAGCCCGCGTCGATCGCGGCGAAGACGTACTTGGGCTGGAAGTGGATGTCGGCGATGACCGGGATCTGCGACTTCCGCGCAATCTCGCTCAGCGCTGCTGCGTCGTCGGCGCTGGGCACCGCGACCCGTACGATCTCGCATCCCGCCGCCGTCAGCTCGGCGATCTGCTGCAGCGTCGCGTTGACATCGGCAGTCACGGTGGTCGTCATCGACTGCACTGATACCGGTGCGCCGCCACCGACCGGAACCGAGCCGACCCGCAGCGCTCGGGTGGCACGACGAGGCGACACGGTCGGCAGCGGCGCCGCCGGCATCCCCAGTCCTATCGTGGTCACGGCGATACCTCTCTCACTGGAACGCTTCTCACTGGAACGGGTTGGCAATCGGGTTGATGACATCCGCCAGGACCGCCAGGATCGTCACACCGCCCATGAAGACGATGACGACCAGCGTCAGCGGGACCAGTCGTGCCACGTCCACAGGGTCAGGTTCGGCGCGACCGCGGGCGCGCGCAAGCCAGGACCGGACCTTGTCCACGATGATCAGGAACAGGTGGCCCCCGTCCAGCGGTGGAAGGGGCAACAGGTTGAACATGCCGAGGAAGACGTTCAGCGCCGCGAGCAGCAGCAGGAACCCCAGACCGCTGCCCGCCTCCAGGGCCTGACCTCCGACCCGGGAGGCCCCCACCACGCTGATCGGGCTCTCCGGACTGCGCTCCTGCCCGCTGACCGCCTCCACCAGCAGGGCGACCTTCGCGGGGAAGGTCGCGATCGCCTCGACGGTGCCGACGACCACATCCCGCATCAGGGCCGTCGCGCCACCCACCGCCCCCACCAGTCCGTAGGTCTGGGTCGCTGCCGGCAGCACACCCAGTGTTCCGACGGTCTCGGTCGCAACGTCCGGGTCGGTCCAGTCCACCTCGGGGTCCAGGGGCGGTCGCTGCGCAGCAACGAGGTCGACCCTCACCTGGGCCGGCTCCCCGTCCCTCTCGTAGCTGATGACGACCGGCCCGGGCCCGGCCGCCCGTACCGTCTCCACCAGGTCCAGGTACGAGGTGGTCTCCTCCGCGCCGACGGCCAGCACGACGTCGCCCGCCTGCAGGCCGGCTACTTCGGCAGGGGCCGTCGGGTCCACGCCGGGGACGCACTCCCGCAGGGCTCCGTCCGCGTCGAGCGTCCAGTCCGGGGTGACGCAGTCGGCCACCTGCCCGATCACCGCAGCGCGTGCCGGAAGCCCCACCGTCAGCCCGGCCACGACGAGCAGCACGAAGGCGATGAGGAAGTGCATCGCCGACCCGGCGACCATGACCACGGCCTTCTGCCACGGCGGGTACCGGTAGAAGGCCTTGTCGGAGTCCTCGACCGGCAGCTCCTCCTGCGGGGTCATGCCGGCGATCCGGACGTAGCCACCGGCGGGCACCGCCTTCAGCCCGTACTCGGTCTCGCCGCGCACCGTCGACCACAGGCGCGGGCCGAACCCGACGAAGAACTCCGTGACCCGCATGCCGAACGCCTTGGCCGTGGCGTAGTGGCCGAACTCGTGCAGCGCGATCGACAGGCCGATCCCCAGTGCGAACAGGACCACACCCACCCAGAAGGAGCTCACCGTGCGCTCACCTTCGCGCTCACCTCTCCGGCGCACCGGCGCGCCCAGGACTCCGCAGCCCGTACCTCGCCCACGTCCCGCGGCGGCTCGAACCGGGGAGCCGCGTCCAGGACGCCGGCGACGGTCTCCACGATGCCCACGAACGGAAGTCTGCCGTGCAGGAACCGTTCCACGGCCACTTCGTTCGCCGCGTTGAAGACCGCGGGCAGCAGGCCGCCGGCCGCACCGGCCGCACGAGCCAGCCCCACCGCAGGGAAGGTCTGGGCGTCGAGCGGCTCGAACGTCCAAGCATGTGCCTGGGTCCAGTCGACCGCGGGAGCGACCCGGTCCAGCCGGTGCGGCCAGGTCAGTCCGAGAGCGATGGGCAGCCTCATGTCGGGTGGGCTGGCCTGGGCGAGGGTCGACCCGTCGTGGAACTCCACCATGGAATGGACCACCGACTGCGGATGGACCACCACGTCGATGTCCGCGTACGGGATGTCGAAGAGCAGGTGCGCCTCGATCACCTCGAGCCCCTTGTTGACCATGGTTGCGCTGTTGACCGTGACGACCGGCCCCATCGCCCAGGTCGGATGGGCGAGCGCGTCTGCCACGGTGACGCTCTCCAGCTCGGCACGGGTGCGTCCCCGGAACGGACCTCCGGAAGCGGTCAGCACCAGGCGGCGCACGGCTCCCCGGTCCCCGGCGAGCAGACACTGCGCAAGTGCCGAGTGCTCGGAGTCCACCGGCACGATCTGGCCCGGCTGCGCCGCTGCCGCGACCAGGGGTCCGCCCGCCACCAGCGACTCCTTGTTCGCCAGCGCGACGGTACGGCCGGCAGTCAGCGCGGCCAGCGTGGGTCCCAGCCCGATCGACCCGGTGATTCCGTTCAGGACGACGTCGCAGTCCACCGTGGCCAGGTCGGCAGCCGCCTCCGGGCCCACCAGCAGCTCCGGGTCGCGAAAACCGGAACGCGTCCCGGCCAGGTCCGCCAGGTCCGCCAGGTCCGCCAGCGCCGCGCGGAAGCCCGCTACCTGCTCCGAAGCCGCCAGCGCAACGGTGTCGACGGCGAACTCCACGGCCTGCTCGGCGAGCAGGTCCACCCGGGTTCCGCCGGCTGCCAGACCGACGACCCGGAGGCGGTCCGGGTTGCGTCGCACGACGTCCAGCGCCTGGGTGCCGATGGAACCGGTGGATCCCAGGATGACGACGGTACGGGGAGGGGACACAGGCTTCATTGTCGCCGACGCGCGGCGCTGCCGCCCGAATCGCCGGAATTCACCGTCACGTTCTCAGCCCTCGTCCGGCACACCCGGTGTGACCAGGCACACAAACCGCCTGACCAGGAATCGTTGGTAGCGTTTGTTGCGGTGAACTCTTCCGACGCAGGGCCCGCCCAGGGCACGGAGCTGCGCGCGCACATCGCGCAGGAGATCAAGGACACCGCGCGCCGCCTTCTCGTCGAAGGCGGTCACGACGCGGTGAAGCTGCGCGCCATTGCCCGGGAGATGGGGCTGACCGCGCCAGCGCTGTACCGCTACTACGACAGCCGCGACGCACTGCTCACCGCCCTCATCGTCGACCTCTACGACGAGCTCTCGGAGACGGTGCGCAGCGCCCGGGCGTCGGCCGACGGCGACGGGTTCCACCAGCTCGAGGAATGCAGCACGGCGTTCCGCAGCTGGGCGCTGGCGCACCCGTCGGAGTTCGGCCTGGTGTTCGGATCCCCCGTGCTCAGCGTCGAGGTTGTGCAGAACGAGGCGATCGACGAGGCCGGCCGTCGCTTCGGGATGATGTTCGCCGAGACGTTCGCAGCCCTGGCCGCCTCGCTCGACCGTCCCCGGGTCGCGGAGGACCTGTCGGAGAGCTACCGACAGCATCTCCGCACGCTCGCCGCCCTGTGGGGTACCCCCGACATCCCCCCGCAGCTGGCCCAGGTCTTCCTGTCGGCGTGGGTGCGGGTCTTCGGCCTGATCAGCATGGAGGTCTACGGGCACCTGCAGTTCGTCGCGAGTCACAGCGACGACATGTTCGCCGCCGAGCTCGCGGACATCCGGCGTGGCCTGGAGGGGTGTGCCCCCGAGCGTCACCCTCACGAAGACGGCTGACCGGGCACGACCGGCATGCTGCAGGTCACGCGCGAGGACTTCGAGGGGTACGTCTCGCGCGCCCTCGACGGACTGCCCCCCGAGCTGGGCCGGCTGATGCGCAACGTCGCCGTCGTCGTCGAGGACGACCCGCCCGCGGACGAGCCGGAGCTGCTGGGCCTGTACGAGGGGATCCCGCTGACCGAGCGCGGCTGGGAGTACGGCGGGGCGCTGCCCGACCTGATCCGGGTCTTCCGCAATCCCATCTGTGAGATCTGCGACACCTCGGAGGAGGTGGTCGAGGAGGTGCGGATCACGGTCATCCACGAGGTCGCGCACCACTTCGGCATCGACGACGACCACCTCGACGAGCTGGGCTGGTCGTGAGCGCACCCACCGCGCGCCTCGCCCGGTAGTGTGTCCTCAGACGACCTGCGGTGCGAGCGCGAGGAGGACGCGGCGTGAGCGGCGACGGAAAGGACCTGGCCACCCTCAGCCACGAGGAGGAGCCGGAATTGCTCAACGTCGGCGACGACTGGAAGTGGCGTCCCCATGCCAGTGGCGTCGGCTTCGTCGCGGCCCTGGTTGTCGCGCTGTGCCTGCTCCTGATGCTGTTCGGCAACCAGAACGATGACGGCGTCGACATCGCTCCTGTCGTGGCTCTGGTGCTGACGGCCGTCGCCGTCCTTGCCAAGGTGGCGCACCAGGCGCTGCTGCGCTACTGGGGCTCCGTCAAGCAGGACCAGATCCCCTAGCTCTACCCACTCGCTGCGAGCTGTCCGCAGGCTCCCGCGATCTCCTGGCCGCGGGTGTCCCGTACCGTCACCGAGACCCCGCCGGACCGGAGCCGACGCACGAACTCCTCCATCACCGCGGGCTCGCTCGCGTCCCACCGGGAGCCGGGCGTGGGGTTCAGCGGTATCAGGTTGACGTGGGCGAGGTGTCCCCGCAGCAGCGATGCGAGCAGGTCGGCGCGCCACGGCTGGTCGTTGACGGCGCGGATCATGGCGTACTCGATCGACACCCGTCGACCCGTCTGCTCCGCGTAGCCCCAGGCGGCGTCAAGCACCTCGGCCACCTTCCAGCGCTGGTTGACGGGCACGAGCTCGTCCCGTAGCTCGTCGTCCGGCGCGTGCAGCGACACCGCCAGGGTGACCGCCAGCCCTTCCTGTGCGAGCTGTCGGATGCGGGGCACCAGCCCCACCGTGGACACGGTGACCGAGCGCTGGGACACCCCCAGCCCGAGCGGCGGCGGCTCGGTGATGCGCCGGACGGCGGCGACGGTACGCGCGTAGTTGGCCAGCGGCTCGCCCATGCCCATGAACACCACGTTGGACAGCCGTCGGGAGGTTCCCCCCAGCACACCGTCGCGGGCATGTCGCGCCGAGGCCACGACCTGGTCGACGATCTCGGCCGTACTGAGGTTGCGCTGCAGCCCGGCCTGCCCGGTCGCGCAGAACGGACATGCCATGGCGCAGCCCGCCTGACTGGACACACACACCGTGACCCGGTCCGGGTACGCCATCAGCACACTCTCCACAAGCACCCCGTCGTGCAGCCGCCACAGCGTCTTGTGGGTCCGCCCGGCGTCGCAGCCCACCTCTCTGACCTGATGGAGCAGGTCGGGAAGCAGCGCCGCGCCGATGGCCGAGCGTCGTGTCGCGGGCAGGTCCGTCATGGCGGCGGGCTCGTCGCAGAGCCGCGCGAAGTAGTGCGCCGAGACCTGCTTGGCGCGGTAGGAGGGCTCACCGAGGTCGGTGAGCAGCTGGTGGCGCTCCTCCAGCGGAAGGTCCGCCAGATGGAGCGGTACGGGGGAACGAGGAGTCATCGCCCTCCATTGTCACCCAGGCCGGCAGCGGCGCTGGCAGGACTGCGGGCCCGAGTGGTTGGATGGCCTCGTGAGGACG
Organism: uncultured Actinomycetota bacterium; assembly: GCA_963752715.1. Classification (GTDB taxonomy): domain Bacteria; phylum Actinomycetota; class Actinomycetes; order Mycobacteriales; family CAVVZQ01; genus CAVVZQ01. Next base: position 486,988 of record CAVVZQ010000002.1, read on the forward strand.
CCTCGCAACTCGGGTCCCGACGCCGGCCGGGTGCTCCCCGGGCCGGACCTGTCGCCCTTGGTGGACGCTCTCGTGGCGCGCGGGTACCAGGTGATCGCGCCCACCCTGCTCGACGGAGCGATCAGCTACCGGGAGATCTCCTCCGCCGCCGAGCTGCCCTACGGCTGGACCGACCGCCAGGACGCGGGGACCTACCGCGTGCAGCGGCGTGCGGACTCCGCCGCGTTCGGCCACGTCGTGGGCCCCGGCTCGCTCAAGCAGTTCCTGTTCCCGCCGCACAGCCAGCTGTGGCGCTCCCGCCGTCCGGAGGGCGCGAGTGACACCGGTGCGGACTTCCAGCCGGAGGAGCCCGACCGGACCAGGCCGCGCTACGCCTTCCTCGGCGTCCGGTCCTGCGACCTGGCGGCGGTCGCCGTCCAGGACCGGGTGTTCCTCGACGCCCGCCATCCCGACCCCGAGTACGCCGCCCGTACGGCGGGCTCGTTCGTGGTCGCCGTCTCGTGCGGCGAGCCCGCCCCGAGCTGCTTCTGCACGTCCATGGGCACCGGGCCCACCCCGCAGTCCTGCTCCGTCGGCGACCGGCCGGTCGCCTTCGACCTGTCCCTGACCGAGCTGCTCGGCCATCCCGGCCCGGCGGACCACTCCTTCCTCGCCGTCGCGGGCAGTGACCGCGGCGCACAGCTGCTGGCCACGCTTCCCGGTCGGGAGGCGACCGACGCCGACCACGCTGCCGCAGCACGCCAGGAGGACACCGCACGCGCCGCCATGGTCAGGTCCCTGGACACCTCGCTGCTGCCGGGCCTGCTCACAGCCAACCCCGAGCACCCCCGCTGGAATGACGTCGGGGAGCGCTGTCTGGGCTGCACCAACTGCACGATGGTCTGTCCCACCTGCTTCTGCTCCAGCGTCGAGGACGTCACCGACCTCGACGGCAGCCTCGCCCGGGAGCGCTCCTGGGACTCCTGCTTCACCACCGACTTCGGCTACATCCACGGCGGCAGTGTGCGGACCAGCTCACGAGCCAGGTACCGACAGTGGCTCACCCACAAGATGGACACCTGGCACGCCCAGTTCGGCACCTCGGGGTGCGTGGGCTGCGGGCGGTGCATCGTCTGGTGCCCGGTGGGCATCGACGTCACCGAGGAGGTGGCCGCCATCGCCGCAACGGCCGAGGACGCACCATGAGGAGGCGTCAGTGAGCAGCATCCCCGACGAAGTCGCCTCGCACAGCTTCCTCGAGGGCATGACCCCCGCGCAGGCCGAGCGTGTCATGGCGCTGGCCACCCGGGAGGTGTTCGAGGCCGGCGACCACATCATGCACGTGGGCGACCCCGAACCGGGCGCGTACCTGATCCTTTCCGGGCTGGTGGCGCTGCAGATCAACTCGCCCGCCCGCGGACCGGTACTGGTCGAGACGCTGCTGCCGAACGAGACCGTCGGCTGGTCCTGGCTCGTCTACCCGCACCGGTCGACCTTCGACGTCGTCGCCCTGGAGACGACGGTCGCCTACCACCTGGACAGCCGCGGCACCCGGGCGCTCTGCGAGGAAGACCACGACCTCGGCTTCCTGGTGGCTCGGCGGCTGCTCGGGGTCGTCTCCCAGCGGCTTGCCGCGACCCGTTTCCGACTGCTGGACCTCTACGCCGATGTCTACTGACGTCCTGCACAGCGCGCCGCCGGGACCCGTCCTGGCCGACCCGGAGCGGGTCAGCGGTCCGGGACCCATGACCCCGCTGCGCTACCGGGTGGTCCGACACCACGACGAGACCCACGACACCACCACGCTGGTGCTGGAACCCGTGGACGGTGCGATCGCGGCCGCCCGGCCCGGCCAGTTCACGATGCTCTACGCGCCCGGGGTGGGAGAGGTCCCGATCTCCTACAGCGGCGGCGTGGGCACCCGGGAGCACATCGTGCACACGATCCGGGCCGTCGGTCCGGTCAGCAAGGCCCTGAGCAGCCTGCGGGCCGGGGCTGTCGTCGGGGTGCGCGGACCGTACGGCTCGGACTGGCGCGTCGAGGCGGCCCGCGGGCGCAGCGTCATCGTGGTCGCCGGAGGTATCGGTCTGGCGCCGGTGCGGCCCGCGGTCGAGCACTTCCTCGCGAACCGCTCGGACTACGGGACCCTGTCGCTCGTCGTCGGCGCGCGCAGTCCCCGTGAGCTGCTCTTCCCGCAGCTTCTCGGCGAGTGGGGAGGCCGCTTCGACATCGACGTACGGGTGACCGTGGACGCCGCCGGGCCCCGCTGGCACGGCCACGTCGGGCTGGTCACCCAGAGCCTGCCCACGATTCTGGTCGACGCGGAGGACACCGTCGCACTGGTGTGCGGGCCCGAGATCATGATGGGCTTCGTCGCGGAGTCGCTCACCGAGCGCGGGCTGAACGCCCAGGACCTGCTGGTGTCGATGGAGCGCAACATGCAGTGCGGTGTGGTGCAGTGCGGGCACTGCCAGCTCCGGGAGCAGTTCCTCTGCCGCGAGGGGCCGGTTCTCAGCTACGACGTCGCTGCTCCCCTGCTCAGCACCCGGGAGCTGTGATGGGCGCGGCCGTCCCCTCTCTGGCGGTATGGAAGTTCGCGTCCTGCGACGGATGCCAGCTCTCCCTGCTCGACTGCGAGGACGAACTGCTCGCCGTCGCCGGCGCGGTCCGCATCGCGCACTTCCTGGAGGCCTCGTCGCAGGTAGAGCCGGGTCCCTACGACGTGTCCCTGGTGGAAGGGTCGATCACGACCGAGCACGACGTGGAGCGCATCCACGAGATCCGGGAAGCCTCCGGGACGCTGGTCACCATCGGGGCGTGCGCGACAGCCGGTGGCATCCAGGCGCTGCGCAACAACGCCGACGTCACGGCCTTCACCGACATCGTCTACGCCCGGCCCGACTACATCTCGACCCTGGCGACCTCCACCGCGATCGCCGACCACGTACCGGTGGACTTCGAGCTGAGGGGCTGCCCGATCGACCGGGGCCAGCTGCTGGAGCTGATCACCGCCCTGCTCGCCGGGCGCCGGCCGCGGGTTCGCCAGCACTCCGTCTGCCTGGAGTGCAAGCAGCGCGGCACGGTCTGTGTGATGGTCGCCCACGGGACGCCATGCCTGGGGCCGGTGACCCATGCGGGGTGCGGGGCCCTCTGCCCGGCGTACGGGCGGGGCTGCTACGGGTGCTTCGGACCGATGCACCACCCCAACCCACCGGCGCTGCGCTCCACGCTGGTGGATCTCGGCATGCCCAGCCGCGACATCGCCCGCCTCTACCAGACCTTCAACGCCGCCAGCCCCGAGTTCGCCGAGGCCGCCCGGCAGGAGGAGCGCGCGTGACCCACCGAACGAACACCCGGGTGCTGTCGGTCGAGGCACTCGCCCGTGTCGAGGGCGAGGGAGCGATGCACCTGACCCTCGACGGGGACACCATCACCGACCTGCGTCTGGAGATCTACGAGCCACCCCGGTTCTACGAGGCGTTCCTACGCGGGCGCTCCTACACGGAACCGCCGGACATCACCGCGCGGATCTGCGGCATCTGCCCCGTCGCGTACCAGAGCAGCGCGACCCAGGCGATCGAGGACGCCTGCGGGGTCGTGATCCCCGAGGACATCCGCATGCTGCGCAGGCTGCAGTACTGCGGCGAGTGGATCGAGTCGCACGTGCTGCACGTCTACCTGCTGCACGCGCCGGACTTCCTCGGCTACCACAGCGCCATGGAGATGGCCGCGGACGGCCACCGTGACGTCGTCGCCCGCGGACTGCGCATGAAGAAGATCGGCAACGAGCTGCTCGAGACCGTGGGCGGCCGTGCCATCCACCCGATCAACGTCAAGGTGGGCGGGTTCTACCGGGCGCCCACCAGACGCGAGCTCACGGCACACCTGGACGACCTGAGGTGGGGTCGCGACGCCGCCGCGGAAACCGTCCGGTGGGTCGCGGGACTGGACTTTCCGGACCTCGAGTTCGACTACGAGTTCGTGGCGCTGGCGGACCCGGACGGCCGCTACCCGATCGACACCGGCCGTGTGGTGTCCAACACCGGGATCGACATCGCGGTGCAGGAGTTCGGCGACTACTTCGAGGAGTTCCACGTACGGCACTCCACCGCTCTGCACGGCCGCCGACGCAGCGGCGGCTCCCACCGGGACGGGCACTACTTCGTGGGCCCGCTGGCACGCTGGGCCCTGCAGGCCGACACGCTGCCGGAGTCGGTCGCCGCGGTGGCCCGTGAGGCGGGGCTCAGCGATGCCGAGCGCAACCCCTTCCGCAGCATCGTGGTCCGTGCCGTCGAGGTGCTCTACGCCTACGAGGAGGCTGTTCGCATCATCGAGCAGTACGAGACGCCCGAGCGCTCCGCGGTGGACGTTCCGCCGCGCGCCGGCACGGGACACGGGATCAGCGAGGCCCCCCGCGGCATCCTCTACCACCGCTACACCATCGACGACGAGGGCACCATCACCGACGCGGTCATCACCCCGCCCACCGCGCAGAACCAGCCGACCATCGAGGACGACCTGCGTCGCTTCGCCGGCGACCACCTCCACCTCTCCGACGCGGAGCTGCAGTGGCGCTGCGAGCAGGCGATCCGCAACTACGACCCGTGCATCTCCTGCTCCACCCACTTCCTCACGCTGACGGTCGACCGCAGGTGAGCGCAGCGGCCGTCATCGGAGTGGGCTCGGCCCATGGTGACGACGCCTTCGGACCCGCGGTCGCCCGGCGCGTCGCCGAGGCGCTGCGACTCGCCGGAGTGGCCCCGGACGAGGTGCGGGTCCGCTCCCGCGCCGGTGACCCGGCACGCCTGATCGAGGACTGGGACGGCGCCGGACTGGCAGTCGTCGTGGACGCGGTCCGCACAGACGCCCAGCCCGGGCGCCTCACTGTGCTCGAGACGGTGGACGAGCGAGATCTTGGGCACGACGCCCATCGTGCCGGGAGCCACGGGATGGGCGTGGGGACGGCCGCCGCCCTGGCCGCCACGCTCGACCGGCTGCCCCGCCGACTCTCGGTCGTCGGGGTGACGACGACCGGCGGTGCCCGGCCCGAGGCACCGATGTCCGCCGAGGTCGCCGGCGCGGTCGCCGCGGCCACGGAGACGGTGCTGCGACTGCTGGGTCGAGAGCTGCCGGCGGTCCGGGCCATGACCGTACGGCGGCGCCTGCAGGTGACCGGCGTCGTCCAGGGAGTGGGGTTCCGCCCCTACGTCCATGCGCTGGCCACCCGGCTGGGTCTGGGCGGAACCGTCGGCAACGACGAGCACGGGGTGCACATCGAGGTGGAGGGAACGCCGTCAGCGGTCGCCGAGTTCACCGCACGGCTCCCCCGGGACGCCCCCTTCCCCGCCCGGGTGGACGAGGTGACCACCCGCGATGGCCCGCCCTGCGGCACGGTGCTGTTCCGGGTGACCCCGAGTACCTCAGGCCAGGCCGTGTCGACGGTCCCGGCGCTGGCCCCGCCAGACGTGGCGGTGTGCCCGGCCTGCCTCGCCGAGACACACGACCCGACGGCGCGCCGCTACCGCTACCCCTTCACCTCCTGCGCGCAGTGCGGCCCGCGCTTCACCATGATCACGGCGCTGCCCTACGACCGGGTACGCACCTCCATGGCGGCATTCCCGATGTGCCCGGCCTGCCGGGCGGAGTACGAGGACCCGGCCGACCGACGGTTCCACGCCCAGAGCCTCGCCTGCCCGGCATGCGGACCGCGCCTGTCCTGGGAGGACTCCGACCCCAGCGATGGTGCCGTGACACCTCTGCCGTCACGGCGGGGTACCGGCGAGCAGGCGCTGGCCGCGGCCCAGGAGATGCTGCGGGCCGGTGGCGTGGTGGCCGTCAAGGGGCTCGGCGGCTACCACCTTGCCTGTGACGCCCGCAACCGTGGCGCGGTCGAGCGGCTGCGGGCGCGCAAGGCCCGGGCGGGCAAGCCGTTCGCGCTCATGGCGCGGGAGGAGTCGGTGGCGGCCGCTCTGGTGGAGCTGGACGAGTCCGCGCTGGCCGCACTGCGTTCGCCCGCCCGGCCGATCGTGGTCGCGCCGCGCCGCACGCACGCCGCGGCTTCCGCGGACGTCTGCGCCGCAGTGGCCCCCGGCAGCGACACCCTGGGCGTGATGCTGCCGTACACACCCCTGCACCATCTCCTGCTCCACCCCGGTCCGGACGGTCGAGCGGTTCCCGACACGCTGGTCATGACCTCGGGCAACCTCAGCGACGAACCGATCGCCTACGACGACGCCGACGCCCGCACCCGGTTGGCCGGCATCGCCGACGGCTTCCTCACCCACGACCGACCGATCACCGTGCCCTGTGACGACTCGGTGGTCCGCTCCGGCCCTTTCGTCCCCCCGCGGGACAGCGTCCCGGTGCGTCGTTCCCGTGGCTACGCCCCGCTGCCCGTCGCGCTTGCCGCTCCGGTAGCACCGGTGCTCGCCGTCGGTGCGGAGCTGAAGAACACCCTGTGCCTCGCCGCCGGCCGGCACGCCTGGCTCTCCCAGCACATCGGCGACCTGTCCTCGGTCGAGACGCTGGATGCCCTCACCGCCGCGGCCGCCCACCTGTCGGAGCTCTACGGCGTGACTCCCGGGGTGCTCGCCTGTGACGCGCACCCGGACTACCTGGGCAGCCGATGGGCGAGGCAGCACGCGCAGCACCACGGTCTGCACCTGGACCGCGTCCAGCACCACCACGCGCACGTCGCCTCGCTGCTCGCGGAGAGCGGGGCCGACGCCGCCGAGCGCATCATCGGGGTCGCCTGCGACGGAACCGGCTACGGTACCGACGGTGCCGCCTGGGGCGGCGAGTTCCTGCTCGCGAGCCTGACCGGCTTCACACGGGCGGCCCACCTGTCCTACGTACCGCTGCCCGGCGGCGACGCCGCGGTGCGCCGTCCCTATCGGATGGCGCTGTCGCACCTGTCCGCGTCCGGCCTGCCCTGGGACGCCGACCTGGCACCGGTCACGGCGTGTCCCCCGGACGAGGCCGCGGTCCTGACCCAGCAGATCCGTACCGGCCTGAACTGCGTGCCCACCTCCAGCATGGGGCGGCTGTTCGACGCGGTCTCCTCACTGCTCGGCGTGCGGCACGTCATCGGGTACGAGGCTCAGGCCGCCATCGAGCTGGAGGCGCTCGCCGGCACCACGGCCTCTCTCCCTCCGGCGGGACTGGGGCTTCGCCATCGATCATCCGGATGATCACCCGCTGCGCATCGACTCCGCTCCGGTCATCCGCGGCCTGGTGGACAGCCTGCGGCGCGGCGACGACCCGGCGGCTGTGGCGCTCGCGTTCCATGACGCCGTTGCGGAGATGATCGCCACGGTGTGCTCCCGCCTCGCGGCGCGGACCGGGCTGACCACCGTGGGACTGACCGGTGGCGTGTTCGGCAACGTGGCGCTGCTCAACCTCACCACGGCAGCGCTGCGCGCACGGGGGCTCACTGTCCTCACCCATCGGCTCGTTCCTCCCAACGACGGGGGGCTGAGCCTGGGGCAGGCCGCGGTGGCGGGCGTACGGGCCGGCGCACCGGCTGGGACGGTGGCGCAGCCGGAGCCTGACGGTAAGACTGACCGCACGCGAGGCTGAGGGAGGTTGCCATGTGCCTGGGGGTACCTGGCCGGGTGATGGAGACCGAGGGCCTCGACCTGGACCGTACGGCGCGGGTGGACTTCGGCGGCGTGGTCAAGGACGTCAGCCTGGCCTACCTGCCCGAGGTCGAGGTGGGCGAGTACGTCATCGTCCACGTCGGCTTCGCGATCAGCCGGCTGGACGAGCAGGCGGCTCTGGAGACGCTGCGGCTGTTCGAGCAGATGGGCACCCTGCGGGAGAACCTGGGCGAGGAGGTCGGTCGGGCATGAAGTACCTCGACGAGTTCTCCGACCCGGAGCTGGCGGCCCACGTCCTCGCCGAGATCCGCTCCCGAGCCAGCCGACGCTGGGCGCTGATGGAGGTCTGCGGAGGCCAGACCCACTCGATCATCCGCAACGGGATCGACGACCTGCTGCCTGAGGCGGTGGAGCTGATCCACGGCCCGGGTTGCCCGGTCTGCGTGACCCCGCTGGTCACCATCGACCGTGCGCTCGCCATCGCCGCGCGCCCCGACGTGGTGTTCTGCTCGTTCGGGGACATGCTGCGCGTGCCCGGCAGCGACGAGGACCTCTTCGCGGTACGGGGCCAGGGTGGGGACGTACGGGTCGTCTACTCCCCCGTGGACGCGGTGCGGCTCGCCGAGCGGCTGCCCGACCGCCAGGTCGTGTTCTTCGCCATCGGCTTCGAGACGACCGCGCCGGCCAACGCGATGGCGGTCGACCTCGCCCGGCGCAAAGGCCTGTCCAACTTCTCGATGCTGGTCTCGCATGTCCGGGTCCCTCCCGCCATCAGCGCGATCATGGACTCCCCGCTGAGCCGCGTACAGGGGTTCCTGCTGGCCGGACACGTCTGCTCGGTGATGGGCACCCGGGAGTACGAGCCGCTCGTCGAGCGCTACCGGGTGCCCATGGTCGTCACCGGTTTCGAGCCCCTCGACGTGCTGGAGGGCATCCGTCGGGCGGTCATCCAGCTCGAGTCGGGCCGCGCGGAGGTCGACAACGCCTACCCCCGTGCCGTCAGCGAGGAGGGCAACCGTCCCGCCCAGGAGATGCTCTCCCGGGTCTTCGAGGTCTGCGATGCGGCCTGGCGGGGCATCGGCGTCATTCCCGCGAGCGGCTGGCGGCTGTCGGATGACTACCGGGACTTCGACGCCGCGGAGCGGTTCGCGGTCACCGACGTCGCGCCGGTGGAGTCGCCGCGCTGCCGCAGCGGCGAAGTGCTTCAGGGGCTGCTCAAGCCGTACGACTGCGAGGCGTTCGGCACCGACTGCACGCCCCGTACGCCGCTCGGGAGCGACGATGGTCTCCAGCGAGGGCGCGTGTGCGGCCTACTACGCCTACCGCAGCCTTCACCCCGCGGCTGCTGCGGAGGCTCGATCCTGATGGAGTGGACCTGTCCGGTACCGCTGCGTACCTACCCCACCGTGGTCATGGGTCACGGCGGCGGCGGAGAGATGACCGCCGAGCTCATCGAGCACCTGTTCCGCCCCGCGCTGCGTAGCGACCACACCGCCACACCCGACGGCGACGACGCCCAGCTCCTGCTGGGAGGGGACTCGGCCGTGCTTCCCTGGGCCGGGCCGGGTCAGGCACGCACGGACCGCACAGCTGCTCGGCTGGCGCTGACCACCGACTCCTTCGTGGTCCGGCCCCTTCGGTTCCCCGGCGGCTCCATCGGCGACCTGGCGGTGAACGGCACGGTCAACGACCTCGCCGTCGCCGGCGCCGTGCCCACCTACCTCGCGGCCGCGTTCATCCTCGAGGAGGGTCTGCCGATGGAGGTGCTCGGGTCGGTCGTCGCCGACATGGGCGCAGCCGCTCGGGCCGCCGGGGTGCGGCTGGTCACCGGAGACACCAAAGTCGTGGAGTCCGGCCACGGTGACGGGCTGTTCGTGACGACCACCGGCATCGGCGTCGTTGCGGCGGACGTGGCGGTGGGTCCGGACCGGGCGCGGCCCGGTGACGTGGTGATCCTCAGCGGTCCGGTCGGACGCCACGGCACAGCCATCATGTCGGTGCGCGAGGGCCTGGAGTTCGGCTCCGAGATCACCTCCGACACCTGCGCACTGCACCGGCTCACGGCCGACATGCTCGCGGCCGGGGGGGCCGGTGTCCACATGATGCGCGACGCCACGCGGGGCGGGCTGGCCGCGGCACTGGTCGAAGTCGCCGAGTCCTCCCGGGCGGGCATCGTCCTCGACGAGCGGGCGGTGCCGGTACCCGCCGACGTCGCTGCCGCGTGCCGTTTCCTGGGGCTCGACCCTCTGCAGGTGGCCAACGAGGGGGTCCTCGTGGCGTTTGTCGCCGCCGAGGCGGCCGACGCCGTGCTCGCCGCGATGCGCAGCCGCACCGAGGGCGCCGAGGCGGTGGTCGTGGGGCAGGTGGTCGCCGATCACCCGGGCGTGGCCACGGCCCGTACCGGGATCGGCGGCAGTCGCATCATCAGTCGTCAGGTGGCCGAGCAGCTCCCCCGGATCTGCTGAGACACCGGCGCGCGGGCCGCCGCTACGGAATCGGGGCCAGCAGGGTCAGCAGCAGCCAGGCCACCGGCAGCGCCACCGCCAGCGAGTCCAGCCGGTCCAGCGCACCGCCGTGGCCGGGGAGCAGCGAACCCATGTCCTTGATGCCGATGTCGCGCTTGATCATCGACTCGGCGAAGTCACCCGTCGTAGCAGCCGCCGCGATAGCGGGACCGAGCACGAGACCTGTCCATGCCGAGGCGTCGAGCAGCCAGATCATCAGGCCGGAGGCGACGAGCGTGCACAGGATCACCGACCCGACGAAGCCCTCCCAGGACTTGGCCGGGCTGATCGAGGGCGCCATGGGGTGCTTGCCGAACATCACTCCGGCCGCGTATCCCCCGACGTCGTTGGAGACCGCCACGGCGATGAATATGATCATGCGGTTCTTGCCGTCGTCCGGCTCCAGCAGCAGGACCGCGAGGCCCCCGAGCAGGAACAGGTACACCACGACGAACACGCCGGCGGCGATGTCGCTGCCGAAGCGCGTGATCGTGCCGACCATCCGCCACAGGACGACCACGACGAGGGTGACGTACAGCGCAACAGCCAGGCCGGGCGCGCTCGCGAAGTACGCCGAGAGCACCATCGCGACGCCGCCGACGTATGCGGGGAAGATCGGGGGCCGGAAACCGCCGATCCGCAGCGCCCGGAAAAGCTCGCGGGCGCCCGCGACCACGGCTGCCACCACGATCAGGATGAACAGCGGCTCCCAGAACAGCAGGCCGAGCAGTGCCACTGCGCCGATGCCGACACCCACCGCGATGGCGGCCGGCAGGTTCCGCCCTGCCTTGCCGTACTTCTTCTCCGCCTGAGCGCGGACGGCGGCGTCGGCATCGGTGGGCTGCACCGACACATCCGTCGTCTCCGCTGACTCCGCAGCGATCTGCTCGTCGGTCACGTCACACCTCGAGAAGCTCGGCTTCCTTGTGCTGGACGATCTCGTCTATCTGGTGAACGTAGGAGTGGGTGGTCTCCTCGAGCTCCTTCTCGGCGCGCTTGACCTCGTCCTCCCCGGCCTCACCCTGTTTGATCATCTTGTCGAGGTCCTGCATGGCATGACGACGCACGTTGCGGATCGCCACCCTGGCCTCTTCGCCCTTGTGGCGGGCCACCTTGATCATCTCCCGGCGGCGCTCCTCGGTCAGGGCCGGGAACACGACCCGGATGATGCTGCCGTCGTTGGTCGGGTTGACACCCAGGTCGCTGTCGCGGATGGCCTTCTCGATCGCGGCCAGCGAGGTCGTGTCATAGGGCTTGATGATCGCCATACGAGCCTCGGGCACGGTGAACGAGGCGATCTGGTTCACGGGGGTGTGAGCGCCGTAGTAGTCGACCATGATCTTGTTGAACATCGCGGGTGTGGCGCGCCCCGTGCGCACGGTGGCCATGTCGTCCTTGGCGACATCGACCGCCTTCTCCATCTTCTCCTCGGCCTCGAGGAGCGTCTCGTCGATCACCTGGGCCCCATTCCGTCACCGGCCGACACGAGCGTACCGATCTTGTCACCTCTCACCGCGCGGGCGATGTTGCCCTCCTCCATGAGGTCGAACACGATGATCGGCAGGCCGTTCTCCTGGCACAGGCTGATCGATGCGGCGTCGGCGACCTTCAGACCCCTGGCCAGCACTTCCGTGTAGTCCAGGTACTCGAACTTCGTCGCCGCGGGGTTGATCCGCGGGTCGTCGTCATACACGCCGTCCACGCCGTGCTTGGCCATCAGCAGCGCTTGGGCACCGGTCTCCAGAGCGCGCTGGGCGGCGCAGGTGTCCGTGGAGAAGAAGGGCACCCCCAGCCCCGCACCGAAGATCACCACACGACCCTTCTCCATGTGGCGGATGGCGCGCAGCGGCAGGTACGGCTCAGCCACCTGTCCCATCGTGATCGCTGTCTGCACTCGGGTCGGGATGCCTTCCTTCTCCAGGAAGTCCTGCAGCGCCAGACAGTTCATGACTGTGCCAAGCATGCCCATGTAGTCGGCGCGAGTCCGCTCCATCCCGCGCTCCTGCAGGAGTGCGCCACGGAAGTAGTTACCACCCCCGATGACGACGGCCATCTGGACCCCGCCGCGCACCACGTCCGCTATCTGGCGGGCGATACCGGCCACCGTGTCCGGGTCCACCCCCATGCCCTGGCCACCCGACAGGGCCTCCCCCGACAGCTTCAGCAGCACACGTTCGCGCTGCGGCGAATCGTCCGCCACCGGCACCTCCTCAGGTCAGCCCCACCCTACGCGGTGGCGTGCTTCTGACCTCCACGACGCCAGAAGGTCCCCGTACCGCGGCTCGTGACCACGATACGGGGACCTTCTGGGCGGCTCAGACGGGATCAGACCCGGATCACACCGGATCAGCCCCGGATCACGCTACGAGCCCACCTTGTAGCGGGCGAAGCGACGTACCTCGATCTTCTCTCCGAGCTGTGCCGCGCAGTCGTCGACCAGCGCCTGAATGGTCTTCTTGTTGTCGCGCACCCAGGGCTGCTCGAGCAGGCAGAACTCCTTGTAGTAGCCCTTGACCCGGCCCTCGATGATCTTCGGCAGCGCCTGCTCGGGCTTGCCTTCCTCGCGCGCGGCCTTCTCGTAGATGACCTTCTCGGCCTCGACGACCTCCGGAGGCACCTGGTCGCTGGAGACATACAGCGGGCTCATGGCCGCGATGTGCTGCGTGATGTCCTTGGCCAGGATCTGGAAGATCTCGTTCTTGGCCACGAAGTCGGTCTCGCAGTTGAGCTCCAGCAGGACGCCGACGGTCGGCGGCAGGTCGGGGTTGGAGCGGTGCAAGTACGAGGTGACCAGCCCGTTCGACGCGGTGCGACCCTCGCGCTTCTTGACGCCTGCCAGGCCCTTCTCCCGGAGGATCTCCACCGCGCGGATGATGTCGCCCTCGGTCTCGACCAGCGCGTTCTTGCAGTCCAGCATGCCGGCTCCGGTCATCTCCCGGAGCTTCTTGACGTCCGCGGCTGTGATCTCAGCCATCTCGTGCCTCTCTACGACGCCACCGCCAGGGGTGGGCTCGATGCTTCCATCTCTTGCGTCGGCCTGGTTCAGGCCAGAACTGAACGCCGCGCCGGGTGCCCGGCTGCTTCCAGGGCTCTCCCGGCTAGGACTCGGCCTTCTCGGGGGCCTCGCCCTTCTCCGGGGACTGGGCCGTCTCGGCCTCCGGCGACCCCGGCTGGGCCGACTCCGACGGCTCCGCGGCAGCGTCCTTCTGCTGTTCGCCGCTGCCACCCGTCTGGCTGGCGAGCAGCTCCTGCTCCCACTCGGCGAGCGGCTCGTCCGCACCGAGCTCACCGCTGGCCGCACCTTCGCCTTCCGCGCCGCCGACGAGCTTCGCAGCCCGCTCCCGCAGGCCCTCGGCCGCGGCGTCCGCGATGATCTTGGTGAGCAGCGAGACGCTGCGGATCGAGTCGTCGTTGGCTGGGATCGGGAAGTCGACCTCGTCGGGGTCGCAGTTGGTGTCGAGGATCGCGATCACCGGGATGCCCAGCTTGCGCGCCTCGCGCACCGCGATGTGCTCCTTGTTGGTGTCCACGACCCACACCGCAGCCGGCAGCCGGCTCATCGTCCGGATTCCGCCGAGCGTGCGCTCGAGCTTCTCGCGCTCACGCTCGAGCATGAGGCGCTCTTTCTTGGTCGCCGTCACCAGTCCCGAATCGTCGATCGACTCGAGCTCCTTGAGCCGCTGCAGCCGACGGGTGATGGTCTGGAAGTTGGTGAGCATGCCACCGAGCCAGCGCTCGTTGACGTACGGCATGCCGACCCGGGTTGCCTGCTCGGCGACGACGTCCTGAGCCTGCTTCTTGGTACCGATGAACAGCACCGAGCCACCGTCGGCGACGGTGTTCTTCACGTAGTCGTAGGCGGTGTTGATGTGCCGCAGCGACTGCTCGAGGTCGATGATGTAGATCCCACCGCGGTCGGTCAGGATGAACCGCCGCATCTTCGGGTTCCACCGTCGGGTCTGATGCCCGAAGTGCACCCCGTTCTCGAGCAGGTTGCGCATTGTGACGGCCATGGGGGCCCTTTCTGCTGTGCGCCCCGTGGGGCGCGTTCCTCGGTTGGCTGCAGCCGCGGGTACGGCTGCCCTGGCGCCCCGCGCCCGGTGAGGACCCGCGAACGGGACCGAGGACACCGGGCTTGCCGCGAACGGAAGCGGAGGCGCGCGAATTAGGCCTGCCGGAGCAAGCCACCGACCAGTGTACGCGCTCCTCGCCGTCCACAGGCCGCGCCGATCCCTGGCTGCATCAGCCCGGCCGAGGCAGTCTCACCTGGTGCGTACCGTCGTTGTGATCCTGCTGGTGGCCGCGCTGGGCGGGAGCGCGAGCGCGGCCCGCCACGTCGACCCATCCGAGCCGACGACTGACGCCTCCCGCGCGAGCACCCTCACATCTCCGCCCGGACCCGTCGCTGCACCCCTGCGCGTCGTGCGGGACTTCGCGCCTCCGCAGAATCGCTACGGCCGCGGGCACCGTGGTGTCGACCTGGCAGCCGGGCCAGGGACTGCGGTACGCGTCAGCGCGCCCGGAGTGGTGCTGTGGGCCGGACCGCTGGCGGGCAGGGGCGTGGTCAGCGTCCGGCACGGCGCACTCCGGAGCACCTACGAGCCGGTCTCGGCACGGGTTTCGGCTGGCGACGAGGTCGCGGCGGGCACGGTCATCGGTGTGCTTCAGGCCGGGCATCCCGGCTGCCCCGCCGAGGCATGTCTGCACTGGGGGCTGCGCACCGATGACCGCTACTTCGACCCGTTCCTGCTGCTCGGGGCTACGGTACGACTGCTCCCCAGGGGCCGGTGACCGTCATGCCCGGGGATGGGCCCGGCGATAGGCGGAGCGGAGGCGTTCCGCGGTCACGTGAGTGTAGATCTGCGTCGTCGCCAAAGACGCGTGGCCCAGCATCTCCTGGACGCTGCGCAGGTCGGCACCGCCCTCGAGCATGTGGGTCGCCGCCGCGTGGCGCAGCCCGTGCGGCCCGCTGTCGGGAACCTCCGCCTCGCCCAGGCGACGGTGCACGATGCGCCGTGCGGTACGGGGGTCCAGCCTGCCGCCGCGCACCCCGAGCAGCAGGGCAGGCCCGCTCCGGTCGTGCGCCAGCCGCGGGCGCCCGGTCGCCAGGTAGGAACCGAGGGCAGCCTCGGCGGGTGCGCCGTAGGGGACCGTCCGCTCCTTGCCTCCCTTGCCGGTCACTCGTACCACGCGGCGGGTCCTGTC
This sequence comes from uncultured Actinomycetota bacterium, assembly GCA_963752715.1. Taxonomy (GTDB): domain Bacteria; phylum Actinomycetota; class Actinomycetes; order Mycobacteriales; family CAVVZQ01; genus CAVVZQ01. The sequence continues at coordinate 502,274 of CAVVZQ010000002.1, forward strand.
CACGTCGTCGACGTCTATCGCACACAGCTCCGAGACACGGACCGCTGTCGCGTAGAGGAGCTCCACGACGAGGCGGTCGCGCTCGTCCTCGCCGGGGATGGCGCCGGCAACGGCGTCGCTCCGGCCGACGCCCCGCAGCGCCCGATCGACCTGCTCTGCGGAAAGGACGGACGGCAGGGCACCCGTGGCGCTGGCGACCTTCAGCCGCTGACCCGGGTCCTCACTCAGCAGGCCCGTCCGGAAGGCCCAGGCGGTGAACGAGCGGGCCCCGGCAGCGCGCCGGGCCACGGTGCTGCGGGAGGCACCCGTCGACGTCAGCCGCGCCAGCCAGCTGCGCAGGACGGCGATATCGACCCCGGAGAGCTCGCAGACCCCCATACGTGAGGCATGGTCGATCAGCCCTGCCGCATCCGAGACGTAGGCCCTGACGGTGTGCTGGCTCAGCCCGCGTTCCAGACGGAGGTGCCTCTCGTAGGGCGCCAACGCCGCATTCATCACGGCCGCATCCATCACGTAGAGGACCGTCCCGCTCAGCGCATGTCCGGGTCAAGCGGACGCGCCCGGACGGAGCCAGCCCGGCGCGACGGTTCTCAGACGCCCAGCCGGTCACTGCCGTCCTCGACGCCGCGCTGCGTCAGCAGGTATCCCGACGCCCCGCCGGGCTCGCCCGCGATCTCCGCGAGAAGTCCGCGTGCCAGCAAGGGCGCGAGGCACCGCCGGGCGTCGGCCGCTCGAGGCACCCCCGCAGCCCTGGCCAGTGCCCCGAGTGCCATCGGTCGCCGCGGATCGGCCGCATCCAGCATCCTGCGCTGCTCGACGCTGAGCCCGTCCCGCACGGAGCGCGGCCCCTGCGGCCAGGCGGAGAGCTGCTCACCCATGTCCCCCACGACCTCCATCACGTCCTGGACGCAGGTCACCGGCACAGCGGCGTACTCCCGCAGCAGCAGATGGCATCCGACCGAGACCGCACTGGTGACCGGCCCCGGCACGGCCATCACCGGCAGGCCCATCATCGCCGCCCGGCGGGCGGTGGCGAGTGCCCCGCTGCGGGCCGGCGCCTCCACCACGACGACACCGGCCGAGAGCGCGGCAATCAGGCGGTTGCGTACCAGAAAGTGCTCGCGCCCCACCGGCGCCCCTGGCGGACGCTCGCTGACCAGGGCGCCACGGGCCGCCACCTCCTGCAGCATTCCGGCGTTGCCCCGCGGGTAGAGGACGTCGACTCCGCCGGCGAGCACGGCCACCGTCGACCCTCGGGCTGCCAGGGCCCCACGGTGGGCAGCCGCGTCGACTCCGTAGGCGCCGCCGCTCACCACGCAGTAGCCGTGCTCCGCGAGCCCGAAGCACATCTCCCTGGCGACGTGCTCGCCGTAGGCGGTGGCGGCGCGGGACCCGACCACCGCAACCGACCGGCCCAGCAGCTCACCGAGCCCCGCGGACCCTCGTACCCACAGGCCCAGCGGGGGCGCCATCCGAGCCAGGCCGTCCCTGCCCGCGTCCGGGCTGGCAGGGCTGGCCGGGCTGGCAGGGCTGGCGGCGGCGCGCCTCTCTAGGTGTGCGGCGTCCTCCGCCAGCTGGTGCAGCCCTTCCCACCGCTCCCGGGGCCACTCCGGATCCGCCGGGACGACGAACCGACCCCCCAGCGCCCGCACCCGCCCGAGATCGTCCTCGGCGACCCGGCGTGCCTCCTCCCAGCCGTGAGCCGACGGCAGGGTGGGGAGCACCTTCCTCAGCGCCTGCGCAGGCCCCAGGCTCTCCACCGCGCGCCAGGTTGCGAAGTCCCCGGCGCGCGTCACACGGCTCAGGTAGGCCCGGGACCAGCGTGCCTCGGAGCTCACGTGACCACCTCCCCCCGCAGCTCGAGCGCCTCGGACACGTGAGCCAGGTCCGGTGCCGACACCCCGGCCAGATCCGCCACCGTCCACGCGACTCGCAGCACCCGGTCGAACCCCCGAACGCTGAGATCACCCCTGTCCAGGGCCCGCTCGAGCGGCCGGAGGGCGCTGCGCGGGGGCATGCCCTGGCCCCGCAGCAGGCTGCCGGGCACCTCCGCGTTGCATCCGTACCCGTACCCCCGCCAGCGCTCACCGGCGGCGGCCCGCGCCGCCGCGACCCGGTGTCGCACCACTGCGGAGGGCTCGCTGAACTCGAGTCCGTCGTAGAGGGCGGCTCTGGTCAGTGGTCCGATGCGGACCCGCAGGTCCACGCGGTCGAGCAGCGGCCCGGACAGCCGTGCGAGGTAGCGGCGCCGCAGCGACGCCGGACAGCTGCACATCTGGTCGCCCGACGGGCTCGCGCATGGGCATGGATTGGCCGTCAGCACCATCTGGAACCTGGCGGGGAACCGCACGCGGGAGCGGGCACGCATCACCACGACCTCGCCGGTCTCCAGCGGCTGACGAAGCGCCTGCAGCACCGCGACCGGGAACTCCGGCGCCTCGTCCAGCAGGAGGACTCCGTGATGGGCCAGGCTCGCCGCGCCCGGGCGCAGGTCGCTGCTGCCCGCCCCCACCATGGCACCGACGGTGGCGGTGTGGTGCGGGTCCTGCAGCGGCGGTCGCCGCACCAGCCCGCTCGCCTCGTCGAGCACCTCCGCGACCGAGTGCACGGCGGTGACCTCGAGCGCCTGGGCGTCGGTCAGGTCCGGCAGGAGCCCGGGGATGCGCGCCCCCAGCATCGTCTTCCCCGCACCGGGCGGCCCGACCAGCATCAGGTGGTGGCCTCCAGCGGCCGCGACCTCAGCGGCGCGACGCCCCACGGGCTGACCCACGACCTCGCTGAGGTCTCCTCCGGAGCTGACCGGAGGCCGCCCACCTGCACCCGCAGGTCCCTCCTCGACCGCGGACACCACGGCCGACTGCTCGCCCCTGAGCATCTTCACGACGTCGGTCAGGTGTGGGGCCCCCAGCGCCACCACCCCCGGCACGGCATCCGCCTCGCGAAGGTTGTCTTTGGCCACCACAACCGTGCGCAGCCCGGCACGCGCGGCTGCCAGAACGGCGGGGAGCACCCCGCGGACGCCCCGGACCCTGCCATCGAGACCGAGCTCGGCAACGAAGGCGGTGTCCGTCAGCCCGCCGAGCGGGACCGCACCCGCCCCTGCCAGCACGGCGACTGCGAGGGCCAGGTCGAACCCGCTGCCGTGCTTGCGGACGGAGGCGGGCGTGAGCGAGACGGTGATGCGCTGCATGGGCCAGCCATGGCCGCTGTTGAGCACAGCCGCCCGGATCCGGTCCCGGGCCTCGACGACGGCCGCGTCCGGCAGCCCGACCACGGTCGTCGCGGGCAGACCCGCGGAGACGTCCACCTCGACCCGGACCGGATGGCCCACGACGCCTTCCAGCCCGACCGACCAGGTCATCGCGACGACCCCCATCAGAAGGCGCCCACGACGTGATCTACCACCCCCACGGAGCGTGGGTCCCGGTACCCGCGCACCCCGATGACGTCGAAGCGAAGCCCGCGCAGGGGACGGCTCGCCGCCTCGGCGGGCCGCTGCGACAGCCAGCACGCCGCGAGTGCCCGCAGGCGGCGCACCTTCGCGGCGGACACCGCCTCGACCGGGTCTCCGTAGCCGGCCGTCAGCCTGGTCTTGACCTCGCACACCACCAGCACGTCGTCCTGGGCTGCGATGATGTCGACCTCGCCCCGGACCTCCGGTACGGGACTGCGCCAGTTCCGAGCCAGGATCGTGTAGCCGCTGCTCTCCAGGTGCTCGACAGCCCGGTCCTCACCCCACCGGCCCACCGCGTTGTTGTGACCGCCCACCGCCGTCTCCCCTCATTCGTGACGAGGGTGTGACGTGAGGAGGAGCCGTGCCAGCACGGGCTCGGCACCTGTGGACAGGCTGCGGATTCTCCCTCCACAGCCAGCCTGCGCCTCAGCTCTGGAACGGCGGCCGCATCTCCAGGTCCGGCTTCTCGAGCTCCTCGATGTTGACGTCCTTGAACGTCAGCACGGTGACGTTCTTGACGAACCGGGCCGGACGGTACATGTCCCAGACCCACGCGTCGCCGAGCGTGACCTCGAAGTACACGTCACCGTCGGCCGAGCGCGGCTTCACGTCGTAGCGGTTGGCGAGGTAGAACCGCCGCTCGGTCTCCACGATGTAGGTGAACTGCGCGACGATGTCCCGGTACTCCCGGTACAGCTGCAGCTCCATGTCGGTCTCGTACTTCTCGAGATCCTCGGCGCTCATCCCTCACCCTCCCGGGAGTACGTCCGGCTGCCCCATTGGGTGCCCTACTGGGTCCCCCACTGGGTGCCCCACTTGAGTGTCATTGTGCGCCCGCCTGACCGTGACGAACGACCGCCTGTGCTCCGGGCAGGGGCCGTACCGGGCCAGGGCCGCCCGGTGTCGCGCTGTCACGTAGCCCTTGTGCTCGGCGAAGCCGTACTCCGGCCACTGCTCGTCGAGTCTTTTCATCAGCTCGTCACGGGTGTGCTTGGCCAGCACCGACGCCGCCGCCACACAGGCGGCGACCCGGTCGCCCTTCCAGACTCCGAGCCCCGGCGTGGGCAGCCCCGCAACCGGGAAGCCGTCGGTGAGAACGTAGTCGGGCTCGACCCTCATCCCGACGGCCGCACGTCGCATCGCCGCGAGGTCGGCCTGGTGGACGCCGTGCCGGTCGACCTCCGCCACGTCGACGACCACGACGGCGGAGTCCAGCGCGAAACGTCGCACCGCCGCGCTGATGTCCCGGCGCGCGGCGGCGGTCAGCAGCTTGGAGTCGGTGAGATCGGACAGCGCCCGGGGAATGCGGTGCGGGAAGGGCGGAAACATGACGGCGGCCACCACCAGCGGCCCTGCACAGGCGCCCCGGCCCGCCTCGTCCACCCCGGCCACGTGCCCGAAGCCCCGCCGGTGCAGGGCGCGCTCCAGGGCCCACAGGCCTCCGTCGGAGGGAACCAGCGCGCGGCGCGGGACGGGTATGCGCTCCATCGTGGGGCTCACTCTACGACGGCGGGTACGGGAGACTCCTCCGTCTGTGAGGGTTCGGTCTGGGGCGATGCCTCCGGATCCGGGACGGAGGTGAACGTCGCCGGCACCCGCAGCCTCGACCAGTGGTCGACGGGCCAGATGACGGCGAACGCCCGCCCGATCACGTTGTCCTCGGGGACGGTGCCGTTGTCCCCGTCGGTGAGGTGGTAGCGCGAGTCCGCGGACAGCGCTCGGTGGTCACCCAGGACGAACAGCCGGCCCTCGGGCACAACGACCGGTCCGAAGTCGCGGTTCTCGATGTCGCTGTTCTCGTAGACGTAGTCCTCGTCGAGCGGCTGGCCGTTGACCGTGACCCGGCCCTCCGCGTCGCAGCAGGCCACCGTGTCCCCCCCGAGGCCGACGACGCGCTTGATGAAGTCGCGGTCGTCCGTGGGCAGGCCGACCAGCCCGCGCAGCCAGTTGCCGACCGCCGCTCCCGGACCGCTCGGCTCCGGCACGCCGGGCACCCACGAGTCCGGTCCGCGGAAGACGATGATCTCGCCCCGCTCCACGTCCCTGAACCGGTAGCTCATCTTGTCCACCGCGACGCGGTCACCGACGAGCAGCGTCTGCTCCATCGATCCGGACGGGATGTAGAAGACCTGGAACAGCAGGGCCTTGATCACCGCCGCGATCAGGACGGAGACGACGACCAGAACGACCAGCTCGCGCGTGAACCGCCAGACGGAGTCCAGGATCGAGCTCCCCTGGGAGGCGGACTCCTGCTCCGGCGAGAGGGGCGTGACGTCCTGGTCCGAGCTGGTGTCGGCCGGCTCCTCGTCAGAGTCCTGGGGTGCCGCGGGGCCGTCGGGCATCGCGCACCCTCCCTTCGGCACAGTCGCAGGTGTGCCCGATGTAGGAAGCCAGGTCTACGCGGCGCTCAGGCTCCGACAGTGTCACGCTTCTCGCGGATCTTCGCTGCCTTCCCACGCCGCTCGCGGAGGTAGTACAGCTTGGCGCGGCGCACGTCGCCGCGCGTGACGACCTCGATCTCGCTCACGATCGGGGTGTGCACGGGGAAGGTGCGCTCGACGCCGACCCCGAAAGACACCTTGCGAACGGTGAACGTCTCGCTGACCCCCCGGCCCTGGCGTCGGATGACAGCGCCCTGGAAGACCTGGACACGCTCGCGGCTCCCCTCCACAACCCGCACGTGCACCTTGACGGTGTCACCGGGACGGAAGCTCGGGATGTCGGTACGCAGGGACGCTGCGTCGATCGCGTCGAGGCGGTTCATGGCGGTTCACTTTCCTGGAGCCGTTGGACTGTCGGTGGGCGTGACGCGGAGCGCCGCGCGGATCGGCATGCGGTCAGCAGCGACCGTCCTGCCGGTGGGCCCGACCTCCTAGTGTGCCAGAAGGTCCGGCGGCAGACGAAAACCCGCTTCCTGCAGGGTACGCAGATCCGCGGTGTCGCACTGCGCCAGCACCCGCTCGGTCAGCAGGTCGGGCCGGCGTCGCGCGGTGCGGATCAGTGCCTGGTCCCGGCGCCAGCGTGCGATGCGGGCATGGTCACCTGATCGCAGCACAGCCGGTACGGTCATGCCCTCCCACTGCTCGGGGCGTGTGTACGAGGGCCAGTCGAGCAGCCCGGCGGTTCCGGACGAACCGGTATGGAAGGAGTCTTCCCGGACCGATTCGGTGTTCCCCATGAACCCGGGGAGCAGTCGGGCCACCGCCTCGATCATGACCAGGGCGGCCGCCTCGCCACCCGCGAGCACGTAGTCGCCGATGGAGACCTCCTCCACCCGCATCGACCGGGCGGCCCACTCCCCGATCCGGGCGTCGAGTCCCTCGTAGCGCCCGCACGCGAACACCAGCCAGCGCCGGTGTGCCCACGCGGCGGCGGTCTCCTGGTCGAAGCGCCGGCCCGCCGGCGAGGGAACGACCAGTGTCGGTTCCCGGGTCGGGTAGTCGGCGTCGGCGAGCACGACGTCGCGCAGCGCGGCAGCCCACGGTTCCGGGCGCATCACCATGCCCGGGCCCCCACCGTAGGGACTGTCGTCGACGCTGCGGTGCACGTCTGTGGTCCACTCACGCAGGTCATGGACGGCCAGCCGGAGCAGACCCCGCTGCGAGGCCTTGCCCAGCAGGGACTCGCGCAACGGGTCCAGGTAGCGCGGGAACACCGTGACGACGTCGAGTCGCAGGCCAGTCATACCTCCAGCAGTCCTTCCGGGGGGTCGATGACGACGACACCCTGATCGACGTCGACCCGAGGAACCACCTGCGCGACGAACGGAACGAGCACCTCCCGTCCGTCGCAGGCAAGGCGGACCGCCAGCAGCTCCTGCCCGGCCTGCGAGCGGGGGTGCAGCACGTCGGCAACCTCGCCGACCTGACGGCCGTCCGGCAGCTCGACCGCAAGTCCGATCAGCTGGTGGTCCCAGAACTCGTCCGGGTCGTGGATCCGCGGGCTGGTGGCCCCGTCCGCAACGACAGCCGTGCCGCTGAGCCGCTCGGCCGCGGTGCGGTCGGTGACACCTTCCAGCATCACGAGCAAGCGACCCTGGTGACGACGTACGGCTCGGAGCACGATCGGGCCGCGCTCGGGCGGCTCGGTGGTGTGGACGCTCCCGACGGTGAACCGCTGCTCCGGCGCGTCGGTATGGACCTCGAGCACCAGCTCCCCGCGCACGCCGTGGGGCTTGACCAGGCGACCGGTGACGACCTTCACGCGCGGGGGCTCAGCGGCGCGCCGAACCGTCGCTGATGTCGACCAGGACGTCGCGCCCACCCACGGCGGTCATCACCGTCCGCAGCGCGGTCGCGGTGCGGCCGCCCCGGCCGATGACGCGCCCCAGGTCGTCGGGGTTCACCCTGGCCCGCAGGGTCGTTCCCCTGCGGCCCTGCCGGGCCGTCACCTGCACGTCCTCGGGATGGTCCACGATGCCGCGGATCAGGTGGTCCAGCACGTCCTCGAGCATCGGCTAGGACCCCTCCGAGGGAGCCTCGGAGGACTCGGTCGCCTTCTCCGGCTCGGCGGGCTGCTCCGTGGCTTCGGCCTTGCTGGGCTTCTTGGCCTTGCCCGAGCGCGGCTCCGGGGCCGGTGGCTCCATGGCCGTGGTCTTGGCGATCGCGTTGAAGACCTCGTCCTTGGACGGCTTGGCCTCCGCGACCTGCAGACCCTGCTCGGGGGCGGGCAGACCCTTGAACGCCTGCCAGTCGCCGGTCACCTTGAGGATCGCCAGCACCGGGTCGCTGGGCTGCGCACCGACACCCAGCCAGTACCGGACCCGCTCCGAGTCCACCTCGATGAAGGACGGGTTCTGCTTGGGGTGGTACTTGCCCACGGCCTCGATCACCCGGCCGTCCCGCTTCTTGCGGGCGTCGGTGACGACGATGCGGTAGTAGGGCTGGCGGATTTTGCCCAGTCGCTTCAGCCTGATACGGACTGCCACTGTAGTTGATGCTCCCGATCTCTTGGTTCGGGCCCGACACTCAGCCGGAGCCCTCAGGTGAGCACACCCGCACTGTGGGGTCGGCGCGGGTGAAACGCTCGTGTGCTCCGCCCGTCCCGGGAGAGAGGGCCCCGGACAGGCGCGTACGACATTCCAGTGTGCCAGACTCTCGCGGCAGGGCGTGACGGGCGCCCGGGTTTGGCCTAGCGACGTGGCCGCTTCTTGCGCTTGCCGCCCTTGCCCTGCTTCTTGCGACTGCCGCCGCCTCCGCCTCCGCCTGCCGCGGCCGGTGTACCCGCCCGATCCCCCGGGAAGCGCCCCGGCCGCTCCTCCCGGCATGCCGGACATGCCGGGCATCGCTCCCATCCCGGCCATGCCCCCGCCGGTCATCTTCTTCATCATCTTGCGTGCCTCGAAGAACCGGTCCACGAGGTCGTTCACCTCGGCGACCTCGGTGCCGGACCCGCCGGCGATGCGGCGCCTTCTGCTGCCGTCGATGATCTTCGGGTTGGCCCGCTCCGCGGGCGTCATGGACAGGATGATCGCCTCGATCCGGTCCAGATGGCTGTCGTCGATGGCGTCGATGGCCTCGCGCATCTGGCTGGCCCCGGGAAGCATGCCCAGCAGGTTGGCGATCGGCCCCATCTTGCGCACCGAGCGCATCTGATCCAGGAAGTCCTCCAGCGACATGTCGCCGCCGGCGATCTTGCTGGCCGCCTTCTCCGCCTCCGCCCGGTCGAAGGCCCTCTCCGCCTGCTCGATGAGCGTGAGGACATCGCCCATGCCCAGGATCCGCGAGGCCATCCGCTCCGGGTGGAAGACGTCGAAGTCGGCGAGCCCCTCCCCCTTGCTGACGAACATGATGGGAGCGCCGGTGACTCCGCGGACCGAAAGGGCCGCGCCACCCCGCGCGTCTCCGTCCAGCTTGGTGAGCACGACCCCGTCGAAGCCCACACCCTCGGCGAAGGCGTTGGCCGTGGTGACCGCGTCCTGACCGGTCATCGCGTCGAGGACGAAGAGGACTTCCTGCGGCTGCACGGCGGCACGGATGTCCGCGGCCTGCTGCATCATCTCCTCGTCGATACCGAGGCGGCCCGCGGTGTCGACGATGACGATGTCGTTCAGGTTGCGGGCAGCGTGGTCCAGGGAGTCCTGCGCCACCCGTACCGGGTCTCCCGTCCCGTTGCCCGGCTGCGGAGCGTAGACGTCCACACCTGCGCGCTGCCCCACGATCTGCAGCTGCTGCACGGCGTTGGGCCGCTGCAGGTCCGCGGCCACCAGCAGGACCTGGTGCCCCTGCTCCCTGAGGTGACGGGCCAGCTTGCCCGCGAGCGTGGTCTTTCCCGAGCCCTGCAGGCCCGCCAGCATGATCACTGTGGGCGGCTGCTTGGCGAAGCGCAGGCGCCGGGTCTCGCCGCCCAGGATCTCGATGAGCTCCTCGTTGACGATCTTGATGACCTGCTGCGCCGGGTTGAGGGCCCCGGAGACCTCCACCCCGTGAGCGCGCTCCTTCACCCGCGAGACGAAGGTCCGTACGACGGGCAGCGCGACATCGGCCTCGAGCAGGGCGATGCGGATCTCTCGCATCGTCGCGTCGATGTCGGCCTCAGTCAGCCGCCCCTTGGAGCGCAGCGACGTGAAGATCTGGTCGAGTCTGTCGGAGAGCGTGGCGAACAATGGTGTGCCGTCCTAGGGCTCCTGCTCCCGCCGATGCGGGTGTGCCAGTGGATTCGTGGGACGCCGTCGTGGCGCCGTCCGCGTCTTCCCAGGGTACAGACCGGCTCAGGCACCGAACGGCGGCAGCCAGCGCAGCGGGTTGACCGGCAGCACGCCGGGCATGCGGCCGGCCTCGCCGGTGAAGCCCAGGCGCTTGACGAGGTCCGGGTATCGCCAGGTCATGTCCTGGGCCAGGCGCGAGCCCATTCCGACGCGGCCGACGGACTCCAGGAAGAGCAGGTCGAAGGCAACGCCCTGCCACCAGTCCACCGGTCCCCCGAAGCCGTACACCCCCAGCGCACCGCTGGTCTTCAGGAAAGACCGGGCCTTCTCCTTGCGCCCGCTGAGCATCGAGGCCCAGGCGAAGTACAGCGCCTTGTTGCCCAGCTTGTTCTTGGCCGCCTCGGCAACTTCGGAGATGTCGATGCGGTTGCGCTCCACGGTGAGCGCCCCGGCGCGTCCGTTGGCCCGCACGTACGCCAGCGACGGACCGATGCTCCGCCAACCGGACAGTCCGGCTGCCAGGTCGTCCAGCCCGGTGAAGCGCTCGTGGCGGATCAGCTCGATGCGGCCCATGTCGTCGAGCGACTCCAGGATGGGCAGCACGGCACGTCGCGAGTCGCTCCGCACGATGTCGCTGGCCTCGAACAGCGCGACCCGAACCACCATGCCCTCAGCATTCCAGCCCCCTGCGCCGCGGCAACCCAGGGGTGGCTGGCTAGCGAGGGACGACCGCCAGGACGCGCTCGGAGATGTGCTGCCGCCGCTGCGCGTCGCTGATCGGGTTCCCGGAGCTGTCCCGTACGTAGAAGGCGTCGACGGCGGCCGTACCCAGCGTGCTGACCCGGGCCTGGGCGATGTCCACCCCCTCGTCCTCCAGCGCCGCGGCCAGCCGGTGCAGCAGTCCCACGCTGTCGGTGCAGCGGACCTCCAGGACCGCGGCGCCGGTGGCCTCCCCGTCGACCCACAGGGCGCAGGGCTCGGGGTTGGCCACCCGGCCCGACGGCGCCTTGGTGGGGTATGCCGACTCGCGTCGCGCGATGGCCTCGTCCAGCGCCAGGTCGCCGCGCAGCACCCGCACCAGGTCGGACCGAACGAGAGCCGGGTCCGGCGGGGAGCCGAACCGGGGCGAGACGGTGAAGGTGATGACCGCCATGTGCTGCTTCGTGGTCGAGGTGAACGCGGCGTGGACGTCGAGCCGGTGCAGGGCGATGACACCGGCTGCCCTGCTGAGCAGGCCCATCTGGTCGGGTGCCACCACGGTGACGTCCCGTCCCACGACCTCGACGGAGACCTCACCGCGCGCGGCGAGCTCCTGCTGACGCGGGGTCAGGCCGGGCACTGCCGGCAGCGGCTCACCGGCCAGATGCGCCCGGGTCCGGCGTACCAGGGCCCGTACCAGACTCGCTCTCCAGTCCGACCAGGCACCTGGACCGGTCGCCAGGGCGTCGGCCTCCGTCAGCGCGCTGAGAAGCTCCAGCAGGTCCCCGGAAGCCCGCACGGCTCGTACGACGCCCGCGATCGTCGCGGGGTCGTCGGGATCCCGTCGGGTCGCGACCTCGGGCAGCAGCAGGTGGTGCTCGACCATGCGGACCAGCGTCGCGGTGTCCGAGGGACCGAACCCGAGCCGGGGTGCCACCGCGCTGACGACCCGCATGCCCTGCTCGGTGTGGTCACCGGGGTAGCCCTTGCCGATGTCGTGCAGGAAGGCACCCACCAGCAGCAGGTCGGGCCGGGACACCCGGTGGCTGGCACCGGCCGCGTGAGCGGCTGTCTCGGTGAGATGACGGTCCACCGTGAACGTGTGGACAGGGTTGCGCTGGGGCCGGAACCGAACACTCTCCCACTCGGGCAGCAGGCGCACCATCAGTCCCACCTGGTCGAGGTCCTCGACGACCCGGATGGCCGCGGTGCCGGCGGAGAGCATGGCGATCAGGGCGTCCCGCGCCTCCTGAGGCCAGGGCTCGGGGAGCGCGGCACTGTGCGTGAGTCGCTCCAGCGTGAACGGGGACAGCCGAAGGTCGTGCCGCGCGGCGGCCGCGGCCGCGCGAAGCACCAGGACAGGATCCGACGCCGGGTCGGCGTCCCGAGCGAGGACCACCTCGCCTGCCTGCTCCACGACACCGTCGGCGAGCGGCCGGCGGTTCCCAGCCGCTCCGACCGGTAGCCCGGCACGGCGTCGCGGCCGCGCCAGGATCCGCGAGCCCGCCGCGGGGGAACGCGCTTGCACGACATCGGCGACGGAGCGCTGCACACCGTCGCAGACGTAGGAGATCGTCCGGGCCGCCGCGGAGATCCCGCGCGCCAGCTGTTCCGCGTCCTGGTAGCCCAGCCGCAGCGCCACTTCGTCCTGGTCCTGCAGCAGGAGCTGGTCCACCGCTCGTCCGACCACCCGGTGCAGCTCCCCACGGGCGTCGAGCAGGACACGGTACGGCTCGCGCAGGCGGTGCACCGGGACGTCCACGGTCTGCGACAGCGCGACGGCTCGCAGCGCCTGCACGTCCCGCAGCCCCCCGCGGCCCTCCTTGAGCTGCGGCTCGAGCCGGAAGGCGACTTCTCCGGAGGTCCCCCACCGCTCTCGCTGCGCCGCCATCAGCTCCGGCAGACGACGCGCCGACTCCGAGCGCCACAGGTGCCGTACCGAGTCACTCAGGTCCCGGGTGAGATCAGGGTCTCCGGCGAGGTGGCGGGCCTCCAGCAGGCCCAGCATGGCCTTGAGGTCACCGGTGGCGACCTCGGTGGCCTCGGTGACCGTGCGCACCGAGTGGTCCAGCCGCAGCTTGCGGTCCCACACCTCGTACCAGATCTGGTCGGCGGTCTCCGCGACGTCCGCGCGGGCTCCGTCGTGGAGCAGCACCAGGTCGAGGTCGGAGTACTGGGTCATCTCGCGCCGCGCGAGGCCCCCCACGGCCACCAGGGCGTAGCCCGGACGTGCGGGCAGGAGCTCCGCGAGCCACCGCTCGTACGCGCCGGACAGCGCATCCCGGAACGGCGCTCCCACCAGGTCGTCGTGCTGCACCACCGCAGAGCGCTCGTCCTCGAAGCCTACTGACAGATCCACTCCGACCTCCCTGTCACATCCTGCCCCCCGGAACACGACCGGGGAGCCGGCGAAGCAGCGTGTGCTCCACCGACTCCCCGGTCAGATCGGACCGTGTCAGCTCGTGACCGGCTCAGACAGCGTCCGGCTCAGACAGCGTCCGGCCCACGCTCTCCGGTACGAACCCGGACGACGTCGTCGACCGTGGTGATCCAGATCTTGCCGTCGCCGATCTTGCCGGTACGGGCCGCTTCGACCAGCGCGTCGCACACACGCTGGGTGTCGAAGTCGTCCACCACCACCTCGATCTTGATCTTCGGGACGAAGTCCACCTCGTACTCCGCGCCGCGGTAGACCTCGGTGTGACCCTTCTGGCGGCCGTAGCCCTGGACCTCACTGACGGTCAGTCCCTGGATCCCGAGAGTCTCCAGAGCCGTGCGGACGTCGTCGAGCTTGAACGGCTTCACGATGGCTGTGATGAGTTTCATGCCTCCACCTTCCCGCTCTCAGCGGCCTTGCGCTGCAACGGGGCACTCGAGCCGCCGATCCCGCCGCCTCCGCCGAGCTGGCTGAAGTCGTACGCGGTCTCCGCGTGCTCGCCGGCGTCGATGCCCTCGGCCTCATCCTCGGCGTCGACCCGGAAGCCCATCGTCTTGTCGATGACCATCCCGATGATGTAGCTCATGACGAAGCTGTAGGCCAGCACTCCGAAGGACGCCACTGCCTGGATACCCAGCAGGCTGAGGCCGCCGCCGTTGAACAGACCGGCCTCGCCGTCGCTGAGCGCGGCCCGGGCGAACAGGCCGATCAGCAGCGAGCCGACCAGACCGCCGACCAAGTGGACACCCACGACGTCGAGCGAGTCGTCGTAGCCCAGCTTGTACTTCAGCGTCACCGCACCGGCACAGAGCAGCCCAGCTGCCAGACCGATCGCCATGGCCCCCCAGACGTCTACGTACGCACAGGCGGGAGTGATGGCCACCAGACCGGCGACCGCACCGGAAGCCGCGCCCAGCGAGGTCGCGTGTCCGTCGCGGAGCCGCTCCAGCACCAGCCAGCCGATCACCGCGGCAGCGGCGGCAACCTGCGTGTTCAGGAACGCGATGGCCGCCGTGTTGTCCGCAGCGTAGGCGGAGCCGGCGTTGAAGCCGAACCAGCCGAACCACAGCAGAGCAGCACCGAGGAGTACGAAGGGCAGGTTGTGCGGCCGCATCTGCTCCTTGGGCCAGCCACGCCGCTTGCCGAGCACGAAGGTCAGCGCGAGGGCCGCTGCACCGGCGTTGATGTGGACCGCGGTACCACCGGCGAAGTCCAGCGCGCCGATCTCGCCAACCCAGCCGCCACCCCAGACCCAGTGGGCCACGGGGAAGTAGACCAGGGTCGACCACACGACGGCGAAGACGATCCAGGCACCGAACTTGGCCCGGTCGGCGATCGCGCCGCTGATCAGAGCGACGGTGATAATGGCGAACATCGCCTGGAAGGCCACGTCTGCCATCGCCGGGTAGCCGGCGGACTCGTCGAAGAGCAGGTCGCTCAGGCCGACGAGGCTGAGGTCGCCGAACAGCAGACCGATGTCGTTGCCGTAGGCGATCGAGTAGCCGTAGGCCACCCAGATGATGGTCACCGCCGCGATGGCGACGAAACTCATCATCATCATGTTGAGCACGCTCTTGGCGCGCACCATGCCTCCGTAGAAGAAGGCAAGGCCGGGGGTCATGAGTAGCACGAGGGCGGAGCTGATGAGCAGCCACGCAGTGTTACCGGTGTCGACAACGTCCATCGCGCGCCACCTCCTTTGCTATCAGGGTCGTCACGTCCATGTCTCTCCTCCACAGACTGAGTCGGACGGATCAGGGAACGCTCCGAGGTTGGCGCTGCCCCGTTTCACATCCGCGTCACCTGTGTTTCGTCCATGTGAACACCCGCGACGACCGTGCCTGTCGAAGCCGACGGACTACCGTGCCGGCGTCAGTGCAGCGGCGTACGGCTCCACCTGGTCCAAGCCCCCAGAGTCGGGCACGTTCCCCCCACGGCTCAGATGGTCTCACCCAGCAGGGCGTCGACGAAGTCCTCGGGGTTGAACGGTGCCAGGTCGTCGGCCCCCTCGCCGAGTCCGACCAGCTTCACCGGTACGCCCAGCTCCCGCTGCACCGCGATCACGATGCCGCCCTTGGCCGTACCGTCCAGCTTCGTGAGCACGATCCCGGTGACGTCGACCACCTCCGTGAAGACCTTCGCCTGGATCAGACCGTTCTGCCCGGTCGTCGCATCGAGGACCAGCAGGGTCTCGTCGATCGGAGCCTGCTTCTCCACGACCCGCTTGACCTTTCCGAGCTCGTCCATCAGCCCGACCTTGGTGTGCAGCCGGCCGGCGGTGTCCACCAGGACCGTGTCGACGCCCTGAGCGGTGCCCTGCCGCACGGCGTCGAAGGCCACGGCTGCCGGGTCGCCGCCCTCGGGCCCCCGAACCGTCTCCACGCCCACGCGAGATCCCCACGTCGCGAGCTGGTCCACCGCTGCGGCACGGAAGGTGTCCGCGGCTCCGAGTATCACGGTGCGCCCGTCCGCCACGAGAACCCGGGCCAGCTTGCCGCACGTCGTCGTCTTCCCCGTCCCGTTGACACCCACGACGAGCACCACGGCGGGGCGGACCGCGGGTCCGGCGTCGGGCCCGGCGTCGGGCACCGGGTGCGGCTCGGTGTGCAGGGAGCGGTCGGCGTCCGGGTCGAGCGCCTTGACCAGCTCGTCGGCGAGCAGTGCGCGCAGCTCACCCACCGAGCGGGTTCCCTCCACCCGCGTACGGGTCTGCAGGGCGGCCACGAGGTCGGTCGTGGCTCCCACCCCGACGTCGGCGGTCAGCAGCAGGTCCTCGACCTCCTCCCACGCGTCGTCGTCGAGGTGGTCGCGCGAGAGCAGCACCAGCAGACCGCGGCCGAACGTCGTCTGGGACCGCGCCAGTCGTTCCCGGAGCCGCTGCAGCCGCCCGGCGGTCGGCTCCGGGGCCTCGACCTCGGGCACGCGCTCGCCCGGAACAGGTCGCAGCGCACCCGGCGGCAGCGTGTCCGACAGGTACGGAGCCGCCTCGCCGACCACGTCAGGCAGCTCGGCGACCTCCACCGACCGACGGGGGGTGGTGGTCTCCACCGATGCGTCGTCGCCGACGCCCGGGGCGTAGTCGACACCGGGTACCGGCTTGCCTGGCCCCTTGCTGCGGGAACGCCCGACGAACGCGACGAGGACAACCACAGTCAGGACGGCGATGACGGCAGCAGCGATCAGGACGATCTCCATGGCCGTCCATGGTCCCAGACGGGACGTGCTCAGGATGCCGAGACTCGAGCCGGCCGCAGGCGCTGGCTGATCACCTGGCTGATGCCGTCGGACTGCATGCTCACTCCGTACAGCGCGTCACCGGCCTCCATGGTCCGCTTCTGGTGGGTGATCACGATCAGCTGGCTGGACTCGCGCAGCGAGGACAGCAGGCCCACCAGGCGGTCGAGGTTCGTGTCGTCCAGGGCGGCCTCTACCTCGTCGAGCACGTAGAACGGCGAGGGGCGCGCCCGGAAGATGGCCACCAGCATCGCCAGCGCCGTCAGGGAGCGCTCGCCGCCGGACAGCAGCGAGAGCCGCTTGACCTTCTTCCCCGGCGGCCGCGCCTCCACCTCCACGCCGCTGCCGAGGGGGTCGTCCGGATCGGTCAGGACCAGACGTCCCTCTCCTCCGGGGAACAGCGCCGAGAAGACCTCCGTGAACTCCGCCGCCACGTCCTCGAAGGCCTGCGCGAAGACCGTACGGATCCGCTCGTCGATCTCCGTGACCACCGTCATGAGCTCGCGACGGGTCGTCTTGACGTCCTCCACCTGGGTCATCAGGAACTCGTGGCGCTCCTCGAGCGCCGCGAACTCCTCCATCGCCAGCGGGTTCACCGTCCCCAGCCGGGCCAGCTCCTTCTCCGCCTTGGCCAACCGCTCCTGCTGCTCCGTACGGTCGTACTGGCCACCGTCGGGCAGCGCCTGCTCGGGTCCGTACTCCGCAACCAGGTCGTCCGGATCCATCCGAAGCTCCGCCCGAACCCGAGCCTCCAGGTCGGACACTCGAACCCGCTGCTCGGCGAGGGTGACGTCGTGGCGGTGCAGGCGCTCGGCCAGGCTCTGCATCTGCGACCGCGCCTGCTCGGTGCGGGAGCGCAGTGCCGCCGCCTCCGCCTCGCCCCGGGAGGCGTCGTCCGCGTGCTCCTTGCGGGCGGCCGCCGCTTCCCCCACCGCCACGCCGAGCGCCTCCTGCAGATGTGAGGCGACGTCGGCGAGTCCCGCTGCCTGGTGCGCGGCGCGGCGCATCCGCAGCAGAGCTCGTTCCCGCTCGGCGATGGCCTCGCGCTCGGCTCGTGCGGCCCGTCGCAGCCGCTCCACCCGGTCGTGCAGGAGCCTGACCTTCTCCTCTCCGGTGCGCAGCTCGAGACGCGCCTCGGTCTCGCGGGCCCGGGACTGTGTCGCCAGGGCGGCGGCCTCGTCCTTGCCGTCGGAGGACGGCTCGGCCTCGGGTGCCGAGTCCGAGCCGGACAGGTCCAGCCGCTCGCGCAGCTCGGCCAGCGTCCGCGTGGCTGCTTCGGCCTCGGACTCGGCGCGCTGCAGCTCCTCGGCCCGGCGTCGCGTCTCCCGCTCGGCTCGCTCGGCGTCGGATCGCAGCTGCGCCAGCTCCTGCTCCACCGCTGCGATCGTCGCGTCGGAGGCGTGCAGCTCGGCGAGCGCAGCGTCCCTGCCCCGGCGCGCGTGCGCCAGCTGCTCGTCCGTGGCGGTCAGGCGACGCTCGAGGTCGGAGACGTGCTCGCTGGTCCGCGCGACGCCCGAGAGAGCGTCCTCATGCGCGGCGTGCACCTCGATGACGCTGGGCGTGCCCGTTCCGCCCGAGGCCCACAGCGCGCCCACCAGGTCGCCCTCCCGCGTGACGGCCCGAAGGTCGGGCCGGTCGGTGACGATCTCCCGCGCGTGCCCCAGGGACTCAGCGATCACCACGTCAGCGACCAGCACACGGACGGTTCCCGCCACCGGGTCAGGACCGGAGACAAGATCGGAGAGCCGGGTCAGGCCGGCCGGAACCAGTGCCGCGGCCCCGGGGGCCATCACCGGTACCGGAGCGTGGGAGTCCCCGGGCATCACGCCGCGGGCGACCACAATGCCCGCTCGGCCGGCTTCCCGCTCGCGCAGCCACTCCAGGGCCCCGCAGGCCCGGTCCACTCCCGCCACCGCGACTGCCTCGGCGGCCGGACCCAGCGCCGCCCCCAGCGCGGCCTCGAACCCGGCGGCAACGCTCACACTGGCACCCACCAGGCCGAGCACACCCACCGGGCGGTCCGCGTCCCCGTCGGCGAGCAACGCACCGACGCCGTCCCCGCTGCGGACGCCCAGTTCCAGAGCCTCCGCCCTGGCCTGCCACTCCGACCGCTGCCGGCGTGCCTCCTCGAGCTCTCGACGCAGCTGCTCCGTCAGGTCATCCAGGCCGGCCACCTCGGTTTCCGCCGCCTCGTACCGGGCGTCCAGACCTGCGAGATCCGCGTCGAGTCCGCCCGCCGAGCTGCTGCGCTGCTCGAAGGACGCCGACGCGGCCTGGGACCGGCGCCCGGCATCAGCGAGCTCCGCAGCGCAGCGAGCCACCTCACCCTGACTGGCGTCCCACCGGCGCTGTGCGGCCT
Organism: uncultured Actinomycetota bacterium; assembly: GCA_963752715.1. GTDB lineage: Bacteria > Actinomycetota > Actinomycetes > Mycobacteriales > CAVVZQ01 > CAVVZQ01. The sequence continues at coordinate 521,103 of CAVVZQ010000002.1, forward strand.
CGACCTGCTCCCGCAGCCGCACGCGTCGCTCGGCCGCGCTGGAATGAGCCCGCACCGCTGCCAGGTGGTCGGCCTCCGCTGCCGCGGCCCGGGTCTCCGCCTCGGCGCGCTCCCGGATCCGCGCATCGAGCGCGGCGCGCTGGTCGCTCACCTCGGAGGTGGCAGCGTCCGCCTCCGCCTGTGCCACCGACGCCTCCGCATCCAGTGCATCCGGGTCGGGCCGGCCGGCGGCGCCAGCCATGCCCGGCTCGGGGGGAGGCACCGCTCGCTCGCGGGCCAGGCGCAGCACGCCGGTGCAGCGCTCGAGAAGTCGCTCCAGCCGGTGCTCGGTCTCGCGCAGCCCGCTGACCGCGCGGGCATCGCGGCGCCGCCGCTCCTCGGCGCGCTGGAAGTCCACCTGGGCGGAGTCGAACTCCTGCGTCAGCTCCTCCAGCCGGGCCCGGTCGGAGTGCAGGGCGCCGTCGGCCTGGCTCGCAAGCGCCCGGGCGGAGCTGAGGTCGTCCGCCGTGAGGCGCAGCCGGGCATCCCGGGCCGTCGCCTGTACCGTCGCCGCCGTGCGCGCCGCCTCGGCCTGCCGACCCAGCGGCTTGAGCTGCCGTCGAATCTCGGTGAGCAGGTCCGACAGCCGGGCCAGGTTCTGGTCGGTGGCCGTCAGCTTGCGCAGCGCCTTCTCTTTGCGACGCCGGTGCTTGAGTATCCCGGCGGACTCCTCGATGTAGGCGCGGCGGTCCTCCGGGGCCGCGTGCAGGACGGCGTCGAGCTGACCCTGCCCCACGATGACATGCATCTCGCGGCCGATCCCGGAGTCGGAGAGCAGCTCGGTGACGTCGAGGAGCCGGCACCGCTCGCCGTTGATCGCGTACTCGCTCTCACCCGAGCGGTACATCAGTCGGCTGATCGTCACCTCGGCGTAGTCGATGGGCAGCGCGCCGTCGGCGTTGTCAATGGTGAGGAGCACCTCTGCCCGGCCCAGCGGAGGGCGGGACCGGGTGCCCGCGAAGATGACGTCTTCCATCTTCCCGCCGCGCAGCGACTTGGCACCCTGCTCCCCCAGCACCCAGGCGATCGCGTCGACCACGTTGGACTTGCCCGAGCCGTTGGGCCCGACGACGCAGGTCACACCAGGCTCGAAGTGCAGGGTCGTGCGGGAGGCGAAGGACTTGAAGCCCTTCACGGTCAGGCTCTTCAGATGCAAGGCTCGTCCGCAGCGTGGCGAGGGCCGAGGATGACTCGGCGTAGGTCAGGACGTGCCGACCCTAGCCGCGGAAGAGGGAGAAGTCATCGAGGCAGACGCCGACGTGCCGGGCTCACACCCTCGTGAGCGCCTCATCGGACACCTCGACGAGATCCGGATGCAGCGGCGACGGCTCCGACATCTCCGTGGCCAGGCTGGTCAGGCGCTCGTTCTCGGCGCGCAGCAGGGCGAGCTCGGCTTCGAGCCGGGACACCTGGGCACGCAGCTGACGGACCTCGTACTGGAACAGCGCGTCGCCTGCTGAGACGACGTGTCCGAACAGGGCTTTCGCCATGCGGGAGACTCCTGGAGCGGGAAACCGAGAAACGGGGCCTACGCATCCGAATGTGACACAGAAGTTACCAGCTCGTCAATCCCTGTCCGATCCGGAGTGCCTGTCTCCCAGGCGCTAGCGCGTCAGAAATGCGCTCAGCCCGCCCTGTTCCGGGCCCCACAGGTCCGCGACCGAGGCGACCCGGCCGGGTGTCTGCCCACCCCGCAGCCACGACACCAGCTCGGCACACCCGGCTCGCGGACCCTCCGCAACGACCTCGACGCCGCCGTCCGGGAGGTTGCGGGCCCAGCCCACCAGGCCCAGGCGGCGCGCCCGGTCCTGGGCCGCCCAGCGGAAGCCCACTCCCTGCACCCTGCCGAGCACCACGGCACTGACCCGTACCCGCTCATCCGGGTCCGTCGACTCGATGTTCACATCGCCGGAGCGTACCGAGGACGCCTTTGACAACGAGGACAGAAGTGACTCGAGCGGTTGGCGAAGCGCTCGCGGACGATGGGCGCACCGCAGCGTCGACAGGGCTCGCCGGCACGGCCGTACACCGCAAGGCTGCGGTCGAAGTAGCCGCTCGAGCCGTTGACGTTGACGTAGAGAGCGTCGAACGACGTGCCGCCGGCGGCGATGGCTTGCGCCATGACCTCCCGTACCGCGGCGAGCAGCCCGGCCGCGTCGGCACGTGTCAGCCGGTCCGTGGCCCTGTCCGGATGCAGACGTACGCGCCACAGGGCCTCGTCGGCGTAGATGTTCCCCACCCCGGACTGCAGCGTCTGGTCCAGCAGCGCGCGTTTCACGGTGCTGCGCCGGCGCCGCAGTGCCCGGTTCCACAGGTCGGCGTCGAACAGCGGATCCAGCACGTCCCGGGCGATGTGCGCGACCGAGGTGGGCACGGACTCGCCGGGCGCGTACGGCTGCAGCGCCTCGACGCTGATCCATCCGAAAGTCCGCTGGTCGACGAACCACAGCGTCGGCCCGTCGTCCCGGAACGTCAGAACAGCGCGTACGTGGCGCTCCCACCCCAGGCCCGGCGACCCGCCCTCGGACAGGCGGAACTGCCCACTCATGCCCAGGTGCGCGGTCAGCGCCACGGACGCACCGTCGTCTTTACCGGCGGGAACCCACAGGTACTTGCCCCGGCGCTGGGGCTCCTGCAGCACGCACCCCGTCAGGGCATCCTGGCGCGGCGCGTCCGCGGCACCGGACTGACGACGCGACGTCCTCGGGTGTCGGAACTCCAGTCGGTCGACCACGCGTCCCGGCAGGCGCGTGCTCAGACCCGCTCGCACGGTCTCGACTTCGGGAAGCTCAGGCACGTGAGACTCCGGGCCCGGTCACTCCCCGGCGACCGTGTCGAAAGCCTCGGCCGCCGCAGCCTGCTCGGCCTCCTTCTTCGTGCGACCTATCCCGCGACCGTAGGGCTCGCCGGAGATCATTGCCACCGCGGTGAACTCGCGCTCGTGGTCGGGCCCGGAGCCCTCGACGCGGTAGGTCACCGGGCCGAGGGAACGCTCCGCGGCGATCTCCTGCATGGCCGTCTTCCAGTCGGTACCCGCCGACCGCTGGCGGGCGCTGCGGACCGACTCCCCGAGCAGCCGCTCGACCAGTTCCGTCGCCACGTCGAAGCCACACTGCACGAACACCGCGCCCAGCAGCGCCTCGAGCGTGTCGGCGAGGATGCTGTCCTTGTCGCGACCCCCACTCAGCTGCTCGCCGCGACCCAGCTTCACGTGTCGCCCGAGGCCTTCCGTTCCCAGCGTGCGCGCCAGGGCGGCCAGCGCTCTGGTGCTCACGATCGAGGAGCGCATCCTTGCCAGCTCACTCTCCGCGCAGTCCGGGTAGGAGCGGTAGAGCAGGTCGGTGACAGCCAGACCCAGTACCGAGTCACCCAGGAACTCGAGCCGCTCGTTCGTGGGCAGCCCGCCGTGCTCGTAGGCGAAGGAGCGATGCGTCAGCGCCAGCTCGAGCAGCCCGAACCCCACGTCCAGCCCCAGTACCAGGGCAAGCTCATCCGGGTCAGCCACCTCAGCCACCTCAGCCACCTCGCGCCACCTCAGCCACCTCAGTCCTCGTCGCGTCGGTCGGCCTGGTCGAGCAGGGCGGCGAGCGCCGACCAGCGCGGGTCGGCGGTGGCGTGGGCATGGTCGGCGGGCAGGCTGTCCAGCCGCTCGCCGCACTCGGGGCACAGCCCACGGCAGTCCTCGCGGCACAGCGGATGCAGCGGCAGGTCGAGCACCACGCCGTCGCGTACCAGGGCGAGCAGGTCGAGATGCTCGTCGACGACCCGCCGGATCTCCTCGGCGTCCGTGGTCTGGTCCGTGCTGGTTCCGGGATATGCGTAGAGCTCCTGGACACTCAGCCGCACCTGGCGGGTGACCGGGTCCAGGCAGCGCACGCACTCACCCACCGCGGCCGCCGTCACGGTCCCTGACACCAGTACGCCCTCGGTCACCGACTCCAGCCTCAGGTCCAGGTCCACGGGCGCGCCCTCGGGGATGGCGATCATCTCGCTCCCGAGTCGTTCCGGGCTCGCCAGCCTCTGGCGCAGCGGCTGCATCGACCCCGGGGCGCGGCCCAGCTCGCGCAGGTCAATCAACCATGTGTCGTCGTTCACCGCAGACTCACTCAGACAGGTGCCCGCGCGCGCACCGGCAGGGGGGCGGCAGGTCGGGAATAGGGAATGTCTGACTCCACGGTACCTGCTACCGCGGGAGACGCTCCTGCAGCCGCTTCCACACGTTGGGGGGGACAAGCCGGCTCACGTCGCCGCCATAGACCGCGGCGTCCTTCACGAGACTGGAGGACAGGAAGCTGAACTCCGGGTTGGTGGCCATGAACAGCGTTTCGACACCGGCGAGACCATTGTTCATCTGGGCCATCTGCAGCTCGTAGTCGAAGTCGCTGACCGCTCTGAGCCCTTTGACCACGACGGGGATGCCGTGCTCACGGCAGTAGTCGACGAGCAGCCCGGAGAAGGAGTCCACCACCACGTTGGGCTTGTCGACGAGGTTCTCGCGGAGCATCTCCATCCGCTCGTCCATGGTGAACAGCCCGGCCTTGCGCCGGTTCACCATGACGGCGACAGTCACCTCGTCGAACAGGCTGCTGGTACGGGTGATGATGTCCAGGTGCCCGTTGGTCGCGGGGTCGAACGAACCGGGACAGACCGCGCGTCGTGTGCCGTGGCTGTTGCTCATGCCCCTCCTTTCCTGGCGAAGTACAGAGTAGTGTCGCCGTACCGTCTGATGCGGTCCCCGACAAGACCGATCGGCCATGTCACCACTTCGCTCCGGCTGCCCCGCTCGACAACCACCACGGACTCATCGGCGAGCCATCCTTGCTCCACGAGGGTCCTGAGGTCCTCGTCGACCACCGTGGCCGCCGTCCGGTACGGGGGGTCGAGGAACACCAGGTCGAAGCCGGCAGCAGAGCCGGCACCACCTGCCTGCAGCACACTCCGTACCGACGCACACCGGACCTGCGCCCCCGGCAGGGCGAGGGTGTCGACGTTGCGGGTGAGCACGGCGCACGTCGCCGGGTCCGACTCGACCAGCAGGACATGACCGGCACCCCGGGAGAGCGCCTCCAGACCCACGGCCCCGGTGCCGGCGTAGAGGTCGAGCACCCGTGCGCCGTCGAGGTCCAGACGGCTGGCGACGCTGCTGAACAGCGCCTCCCGAACCCTGTCACTGGTGGGACGGGTCGCGGAGGCCGGTACGGAGAGCACTCGTCCCCCGGCGCGGCCGGCGATGATGCGCGTCACGCCTTCTCCAGGAAGGCCGCGCGGTCCTCACCGATCATCCGCTGCACCGCCGCTGCCAGCTCCGGGTGGTGTGCCAGCGAGGGGTCCTCCGCAACGAGCCGGCGGGCCTCCTCCCGGGCGAGCACGATCAGCTCCTCGTCGCGGCGCAGCGACAGCAGTCGCAGCCGGGAGTGGCGGCCCGCCTGGACCGCCCCGAGGACATCGCCCTCGCGACGTTGCTCCAGGTCGAGTCGGGCCAGCTCGAATCCGTCCAGGGTGGACTGCACGGCGGCCAGCCGGGCCCGCGCCGGGGCCCCGGGCGCCACCATGGACTCGAGCAGGCACAGGCCCTCGTGGTCGCCCCGGCCGACCCGGCCGCGCAGCTGGTGCAGCTGGCTGACGCCGAACCGGTCGGCGTCGAGCACCACCATGACCGTCGCGTTCGGCACGTCGACGCCAACCTCGATGACCGTGGTGGCGACCAGTACGCCGTACTCCCCGTCGGCGAAGCCGCGCATGACGGCGTCCTTGTCCTCAGCGGACATCCGGCCGTGCAGCAGTCCCACCCTCAGGTCGGGCAGCACCTCGGTGTCGAGCCAGTGGTGCGTCGCCAGCACCCCGGCGGTCCGTGCGCCGTCCTCGGACTCCGTGTTGGGCCCAGTGTCGGCCCAGCGTCTGGCTCCAGACTCGGCACGACACGCTGCGGCGGGGCCACCGCGTCCGGGTCCGAGGGGCTCTCCCCGATCCTGGAGCAGACGACGTAGGCCTGACGTCCGGCGGCCACCTCCTCACGCAGCCGCTCCCAGACGCGTTCGAGCCACCCCGGCTTCTCCGCGGAAGGGACCAGCGCGGTCCTGATGGGTGCCCGCCCCGCGGGGAGCTCCCGCAGCACGGAGGTCTCCAGGTCCCCGTACACGGTCATCGCAACGGTCCGGGGAATCGGGGTCGCAGTCATGACCAGGACATGCGGGGGCGTGTCGGCCTTCCACCGCAGGGCATCGCGCTGCTCGACGCCGAACCTGTGCTGCTCGTCGACCACGACGAGCCCCAGGTCGGCGAACTGCACGGTGTCCTGCAGCAGGGCGTGCGTGCCGATGACGATGCCGGCAGCGCCGGATGCCGCCTCGAGCAGTGCCTCCCGCCGGGCGGCCGCGCCCTGCGAGCCGGTCAGGACAGCGATCCGCGTCCCGAAGGGGGCACCCCCCAGCTCTCCGGCCCGGCCCAGGTCGCCGAGCATTGCCGATACCGTCCGGAAGTGCTGCTGCGCCAGCACCTCGGTGGGAGCAAGCAGAACCGCCTGTCCGCCCGCGTCGACGACGGCGAGCATCGCCCGCAGTGCCACCACAGTCTTGCCGGAGCCGACCTCGCCCTCGAGAAGACGCAGCATCGGGTGCGGCCGCGCGAGGTCTGCCAGGATCTCCGCGCCGACGGACCGCTGCCCTGCCGTCAGCGCGAACGGCAGCCGGGAGTCGAACTCCGCGAGCAGTCCGTCGGGGCGTACCGGTCGCGGTATGGCCGGACGGCTGTTCGCCACGGTGCGGCGCCTGGCGAGCTCGACCTGCAGCACGAACGCCTCGTCCCAGGTGAGGCGGCGGCGCGCAGCGGCGACGTCTGCGTACGAGTCGGGCTGGTGCATCATCCGCAGGGCGGTGTCCAGGTCGGGGAGACCGTGCGCGCGACGCACCGACTCGGGAACGGGATCCGGGATGCGGTCCAGCACCGTCAGAACGTGCGCCACGCCGTTCATCACGTCCCAGCTGGCCACCGAACGGCTCGCCGGGTAGACCGGGATCAGGGACCGCGTGAAACGCTCCATAGTGCGACGCCGGTCCCGGCCGGACGGCTCCCCCTGGTCGTTGAGCAGCACGAACTCGGGAAACGTCAGCTGCCGCTTGCCGCGGTACTCGCCGACCTGGCCGGCGAACAGGCCGCGCTGCCCCCGCTTCAGCTTGTCGGCCCGCCACTTCTGGTTGAACCAGGTGACCTCGAGCGTGCCGCCGGAGGAGTCGGCGATGACGGCACTGACGATCCACCCCCGCCGGCTGCGGTACGGCCGGACGTCGACGGAACGCACCTCGGCCAGGACGGTGACCTCGTCGCCCACCGACAGCGATGCCAGGTCGGTCAGGGCGTCCTGGGACTGGTAGCGGCGCGGGTAGTGGTGCAGCAGGTCACCGACCGTACGGAGGTCGAGCGCCTCACGCAGCTTGGTGGCACCCTTCCCCCCGAGGACCTCGCCCAGCGAGGTCTCCACGCCCACTGCCACATACCCCTCCCGTCACTCCACCCCCACGATCAGCGGGTAGTGCGGCTGGCCTCCGGGAACGACCTGGACCTCCGCGTCCGGCCAGCGGCTCTCGACCAGTGACGTTACCGAGTCCGCCAGTTCCTCGTCGGCGTCAGCGCCCAGGACCAGGGTCACCAGCTCCGACTCCTCGTCCATCATCAGCGCGAGAACCGTGCCGGTGACGTCGGCGAGGTCGCTGCCGATGGCCCGGACCTTGCCCTCCACGAGGCCCAGCACGTCGCCCGCCTCGACCTCCCCCGCGTCGGTGTAGGCGCTGCGGACAGCGGTGGTGACCTCACCCCACGCGCAGGCCTCCGCAGCGGCAGTCATCTCCGCGACCTCCGCCTCGAACGGTCGCTCCTCATCGCGGGCCACCAGGGCTGCGAGTCCCTGCACGGTGGACCGGGTCGGGACCACGACCGCCTCGATCCCGTCGTCGCGGGCCATGCGGGCGGCCGCGCGCGCCACGCCGAGCACGTTGCCCTCGTTCGGAAGGACGATCACGCTCGCCGCCCGCGTCCGCTGTATCGCCTCGAGCAGGTCCGCGGTCGACGGGTTGAACGTCGCCCCTCCGGACACCACTTGTGTGCCCTCGCTGCGGAACACGCCCTCGATGCCCTCACCCAGAGCCACTGCCACCACTGCGCGGCCGCTGCGCGGCTTCTCCCCCGCCTCGCCCTCCCCCGGCTCGTCGGCCGCGTACTGGTCGGCGAACCGGGTCACCGTCAGCCGTGCCGGCCTGCCCGCATCAATGCCCGCTTCGATCGCGCCGCCCACGTCGTTGACGTGGACGTGGACGTTGTACAGGCCGTCGCCGGTCCCGACGATGGCGATCGAGTCCCCCAGCTGGGCCAGCTCGGAGCGCAGCTGGGCAACCCTGTCGTCGTCGGAGTGGAGCAGGTACATGACCTCGTACTCGAACTCGTCGGAGCCCTCCTCACGGGTGGAGACGAGGACCTCACGCCCCCGGGCCCTGCGCTCGAGCCGATGGACCGTGACGGGCCGGCCCTCGACCACGGCCTGCAGCGCCAGCAGGACCACCTCGAGCCCCCGGCCCCCGGCGTCCACCACGCCCGCCCGGGCGAGTGCGGGCAGCATCGCCGGAGTCCGGGCCAGGGCCTCCGTTGCCGATCCGACCGCCTCCCGCAGCACAGCGTCCAGCGCGGTACGGCCCTGCTCCTCCTGCTCCTCCAGTCGGGTCAGCGCGGCCTGCGCGCCGTCGGACGCAGCCCGGGCGACGGTGAGGATGGTCCCCTCGACCGGCTTGGCGACCGACTCGTACGCCCGCTCCGCGGATCGGCGCAGCGCGTCGTTGAGCCCATGGGCGTCGAGCGGCCCATGCACGTCCACGGCCTCGGCGACCCCTCGGATCACCTGGCTGAGGATCACACCGGAGTTGCCACGAGCCTCCAGCAGCGCGCCCCGCGCGGCGGCGCGCATCGTGTCGACCACGTCGGCCCCCGACGCACCGGAGGGAGCCAGGTCCAGAGCGGCATGCGCGCCCCGCATCGTGTGCAGCATGTTGGTGCCGGTGTCACCGTCCGGAACGGGATAGACGTTGAGGTCGTCGATCTCGTCGCGATGGGTCTCGAGACTGCTCACCGCGGAGGCAAGCCAGTGACCGACTCCGATGGCGTCGATCACATGCAGAGCCGCGCTGGCGCCGGGGGTGGGACTGTCGTCGGAGTCGGCTTCGGGCTGGTCCCGATGGGTATCTGCCACCAAAGCCTCCGGGGAGTCGGGGCGGGCCGGTGCTGCCACGTGCGCCTGACACTACCGCCCCGCTAGGACGAGACGTGCGAGCCCATGGAGAGATCGCCGTCAGGCCGGTACCATCGTGCGGAGATAGCTACAGGGTCCGAGGAGCAACCATGGCGAAGAAGTGTGACATCTGCGGGAAGGGCCCCGGCTTCGGCATGCAGGTGTCCCACTCCCACCGGCGAACCCACCGTCGCTGGAACCCGAACATCCAGCGGGTCCGAGCCGAGGTGGCACCCGGGACGACCCGCAGCGTCAAGGTCTGCACCAGCTGCCTCAAGGCGGGCAAGGTCTCCCGGGCCTAGCAGGCTCCTAGCAGCGGCCTAGCAGCGCCCTCAGTCGGAGATGCGCCGCAGTTCCGCCTTGTAGCGGGCGCCGTTGTCCACGTAGCGGCGCACGGCTCCGTCGAACTGTCCCGGCGTGACGGCGTCCGGGCGGATCTTGGCCGGAACTCCCAGCGCCATCGCGCCGGCGGGCACCCTCATGTCGTTGGGCACCACGGCGCCGGCACCGACCAGGGCACCGCTCTCGACGACCGCGCGGTGCAGCACGGCGGAGTTGGACCCCACCAGCGCGCCGTCCTCCACGGTGCATCCCTCCAGGTGCGCAGCATGACCGACGACGCAGTCCGCGCCGATGACGGTCGCATGCTCGGCCGTGGCATGCACGACGGTGCCGTCCTGGATCGACGTGCGCTCACCGACGACGATCTCGCCGTAGTCCCCTCGCAGCACCGCCTGAGGCCACACGCTTGCCCCGGCGCCGATGCGAACCCGGCCTATCACCGTCGCGTCCGGATGCACGTACGCATCCGGGTCGATCCGCGGCTCGTACTCCCCCAGTGCGTAGACCGCCACCTGCGACCCCTCCCGTTGCGTCCCGCGCTAGAAGTGCGTCCATCCTGACGGTCCACGGTACGCGGTCCCATCCACGGTGACGCCCTCGCCGGCGGCGCAGCGTCCTACCACCCGCACCGGAAAGCCCGCTATCTGCTCCGGCAGGACGGTCCCCGCGGGCACAGTGGCCGCCAGCCCGTGGTCTTCGCCCCCGCCGAGGACCCATTCCAGAGCGCGGTCCGCACCGGCACCGAGGCCAGCCGCCGCCGCCATCAGCTCGGCGTCGGGCGGCAGCGCGTCAGACGCGACGTCGATCGCCACGCCGCTGGCGTCGCTGAGATGCCCGAGGTCAGCCACCAGCCCGTCACTGATGTCGATCATTGCCGTCGCCCCCAGTCGGGCCAGCTCCGGGCCCGCCCGGTACGGGGGGCGTGGGGAACGGTGCCGCTCCACCAGCCCCGGTGACAGCGCCTCCATCCCCGCCTCGAGCAGTGCCAGGCCCGCCGCCGATCGTCCCAGCGGACCGACCGCGACGACGAGGTCCCCGGGCCGCGCGCCAGCACGGGTGACGGGCTCCCGCCCGTGCAGGTCCCCGAGCACACAGACCGACACGCAGGTCAGACCCGCGGCCGCCACGTCCCCTCCCACCACGGCGGCCCCCACCTGTGCGGCCTCGTCACTGAGCCCGTCGGCGAGCGCCTCCACCCACGCCACGGTCACCGACCCGGGGCAGGCCAGCCCCACGACCAGGGTGTGACCGACCGCCCCCATGGCGGCCACGTCCGCCAGGTTCGCGGCAGCCGCCTTGCGCCCCACGTCGTACCCACCCGACCACTCCGGACGGAAGTGCCTGCCCTCGACGAAGATGTCCAGCGAGACCACCGCCCGGCCATCCGGTGCCCGGACGACCGCTGCGTCGTCCCCGACGCCGAGCAGAGTCGCCGACCCGCCCCGCAGCCGACGCGCGATGCGGTCGATAAGGCCGAACTCGCCCACATCGGCAACGGTCACTGTCACACGCGCTCACTTTCCGAGGACGTCGGCGGAGACTCGTACGCTACCGTGGCGGAGGGGCACATTCCGCTGCACACCTGCACAGGAGGAACGCACCGTGGTTGAGGCATACGTCCTGGTCCAGGTGGATGTCGGTCGGGCGGACGAGCTCGCCGCGGCACTGGGCGCACTGCCGGGCGTCTCACTCTCCGAGCACGTCACCGGACCGTACGACGTCGTCGTGCGCGCCGGCGGCGAGTCACTGGACTCTCTGGTCGGCAGCACCGTCACCGCGATCCAGGAGCAGCCGGGCGTGGTGCGGACCTTGACCTGCCCCGTCGTTCATCCGTGACGCAGCAGCCCACCCGTACCACCCGGCCGGCGGCCGTCGTCGTGGCCGCACTCGCAGCGGTACTCGTCGCTTTCGGAACGATGGCGCTGGTCCTGCAGCTCGGAAGCAGCGGCGAACCGGAGACCGACCCGGTGTATGTCGGCGCCGAACCCCCCACTGCAGCCGCAGCGAGCCTGTGCCCCGGGCTGATGGCGCTCCTGCCGGAGGAGCTCGACGCGATGGCCCGGCGCGAGGTGGACAGCCCCTCCCCGTACGTGGCCGCCTGGGGCGACCCGCCGGTGACGCTCCGCTGTGGTGCGCCCGCGCCCGTCGACCTCACGCCTACCTCGACGCTGGTGACCGTGAACGGCGTCGACTGGTTCCAGCAGACCGGCGAGTTCGGGGTGCGATGGACGGCGGTCGGCCGGGAGATCTACGTCGACGTGACCGTCCCGGCCGACAACGAGGCGCAGGAGGCGGTCCTCGTACCGCTCTCCCGGATCGTGGCCGGCTCTGTCCCGGAGGGCGACCCCTCCTAGCGTGCGCCGCGCTCCAGCGCGTTGGCGAGCAGCCGATCGACCAGCTGGTCGTAGGGAACACCGGTCTGCGCCCACATCCGCGGGAACATCGACACCGGGGTGAAGCCGGGCATCGTGTTGACCTCGTTGACGACCAGCGACCCGTCGCCGAGCAGGAAGAAGTCCACTCGGGCCAGTCCCTCGCAGCCCAGTGCCTCGAACGCGCGACGCGCGCTGTCCTGCAGGCGGGCGAGCGTGGCGTCGTCCAGCTCGGCCGGTACGTCGAACTCCGTCACGTCATCGAGGTACTTGGCCTCGAAGTCGTACCACGCTCGCCCAGCCACCAGGCGGATCTCGGCGGGCAGGCTCGCCTCCGGCGCACCCCCGACCGGGGAGCTCTGCAGCACCCCGCACTCGATCTCGCGCCCCTTGATCTCGGACTCGACCACGACCTTGGAGTCGACCTCGAAGGCCGTCTCCAGCGCCGCGTCGAGCTGGGACCAGTCGGTGACGCGCGTGATGCCCACGCTGGAACCCGCCCGCGCGGGCTTGACGAACACCGGCAGTCCCAGCGCCTCGGTGTCCTCCGGAGTGAGGGACTCTCCGCGCCGCAGGACGCGGTCTGCCGCCACCGCGATCCCCGCATCCCGCAGCGCCACCTTGGTGAACTGCTTGTCCATCCCGGCCGCGCTGGCGAGCACGCCGCTGCCCACGTACGGCACCCCCGCCATCTCGAGCAGCCCCTGCAGCGTGCCGTCCTCTCCGAACGGCCCGTGCAGGACGGGGAACACCACGTCGACGCCGATGACCTCGCCCGCCCGCGGGCCGTCGAGGCACAGCAGCCCGCCCACCGACGGGTCGGCCGCCATGGTCACACGGGTCACATCCGGGCCCTCCGCCACCTCGGGCAGCGTGCCGTCGGTGATCCGCATGGCTGCGGGGTCGTCGGGGGCCAGGACCCACCTGCCGGCCCGCGTGATGCCGACAGGCAGGACCTCGAACCTCTCGCGGTCGATGACGTCGAGGATCGAGCCGGCGGAGACACACGAGATGCCGTGCTCACTGCTGCGACCGCCGAACAGGACCGCGACAGTGGCGCGGCTCACACGCCCTCGGACTTGGACGGCCGGCCCATCAGCGAGGCGACCGCGTCATGCGGCGACGCGCCCTCGTACAGCACCCGGACGACCTGCTCGGTGATCGGCATCTCGACCCCGAGCTCGGTGGCCTTCTGCAGGATCGGACGGGCGGACTTCACACCCTCGGAGGTCGTCTTGGCACGCTCCACCGCCTGCTCCAGCGTCAGACCCTGACCCAGGGCCTCGCCGACGATGTGGTTGCGCGAGAGCACGGAGGTACAGGTCGCCACGAGGTCGCCGACCCCGGCGAGACCCATGAAAGTCTGCACCTGTGCGCCCAGCGCCAGGCCGAACCGCGTCATCTCGGCAAGGCCACGCGTGATCAGGGTGCCCCGGGTGTTGTCCCCGAAACCCATGCCGTCCGACATGCCTGTGGCCAGCGCAATCACGTTCTTCACGGAACCGGCGGTCTCGACGCCGATGATGTCGGGGTTGGTGTACGGGCGGAAGTAGCGGTTCATGCAGGCGGCTTGGACGATCTTCGCCCGGTCAGGGTCGGGCACCGACACGACGGTGGCGGAGGGCTGCTCCCGGATGACCTCCTTGGCCAGGTTCGGGCCGCTGATCACACCCACGCGCTCGGGCGCGATCTGGCCCGCCTCGGAAATCACCTGGCTCATACGGCGCATGGTGGACATCTCGATGCCCTTCATGACGCTGACCACGGTCGAGTCGGCCGGGAAGTCCGAGACCCACTGCGGGAGGAGGGTCCCGAGCAGCTGGGCCGGTACGGCCATCACCACGATGTCGGCACCGTCGAGAGCCTCGCGGTGGTCCGCGGTCGCACGCAGCGCCTCCGGCAGCGGGATGTCCGGCCAGAACTGCGCGTTCTCGTGCTTGGTGTTGATCGCCTCAGCCCACTCCGGGTACTGCATCAACATCGTGACCTGACAGCCGGCGTCCGACATGACCTTGCCCATAGCTGTCCCGAAGGACCCACCCGACAGAACTGCGACTCGCGTCATTGCGCCTCCCGAGACCTCGTGTACTGCCGGTACCCTAGCCGCTCGCCGTCACGAACCCGACGGGGGACGCGGCGGGCGGTTCGCAGCGGCCCTGCCGGCCGCCTCAGCTGCCGCCGTCTCCGCCTCCGTGGCCGGGCGCGTCCTGGCCGGCTCGGGACGCGGCGCGAGCTCAGCAGGCGGGGTCTCGCCCCGCACCTCACCTACTACCTTCTTGACGTCCTGCATGATCTTCACCGCGCACGCGTCGAGCAGCTCCCGGTTCCACTCGCGCCCCTCGAACTCGGAGATGTCGACCGGCTCGCCGGCCCTCACGCGCACGGTCTTCGGCGGCAAGAGGGACAGCTTGCGGTCGTAGTGGTCATAGATCTGCTGCGCCCCGAACTGCCCCACCGGTATGACCGGCGCCCCGGTGGCCAGCGCCAGCCGCGCCACGCCGTTCTTGGGCTGCATCGGCCAGAAGTCCGGGTCACGGGTGACGGTGCCCTCCGGGTAGATCACCAGCGCGGCTCCGCCCTTGATCGCCTCGATCGCATCCGAGAGAGCTGCCCGCGCGTCACCGGTCTCGCGGTGGACCGGGATCTGTCGCGCGTTGTTCATGATCCAACCCGCGACGGGAAGCTCGAACAGCGAGTCCTTCGCCATGTAGCACGGCACCCGGCCGGCGTCGTAGATGTAGTGGGCCAGGACGATCGGGTCGATGTAGGACACGTGGTTGGCGGCGATGATGCACCCGTACCCCGTCGGCGGAATGTTCTCCATCCCCGACCAGTCCCGCCTCATCAGCATGGTGAACGGCGGCTTGAGAAGCATCACGGAGATTCCGACGGCAGGTGGCTCGGTCGCCATCCGTACCGGGTCGATGTGCAGCAGTTGCACGTCAGCACCATCCTTCATTCCGCTCGTGTGCCTGTGCTCGCTGACCCTACTGCGGGAAGATGGGCCGACAATGATCGGCATGCCCGGGTACGTGGTCGTCCTTCCCGTCAAGCGCCTTGCCCTGGCCAAGTCACGGCTCGCCCCTGGGCTCTCCGAGCAGGATCACCGCCGCCTGGCCCTGTGCCTCGCACTCGACACCGCCAGCGCCGTCGTTGGCTCTGCTGGCCCCGCCGGCTCTGCCGGCTCTGTCCTGTCCGTGCTCGCGGTCACCGACGACGCCGCCGCCGCCGCGGCGCTGTCGCGGATCGGCGTGGAGACGGTCCCGGACGTCCCGGATGCCGGCCTGAACCCCGCCCTCGCACACGGGGCCGAGGTCGCGCTCGCCCGTCACCCCGACGCCTGCGTGGCACTGCTCGCCGCCGACCTGCCGGCGCTGCTCCCGACGGAGCTCTCCGCTGCGCTGACGGCCGCCTCGCGACACCCGCGCGCGTTCCTGGCCGACCGGAACGGAACGGGCACCACACTGCTGTGCGCCCAGCCGGGCGTGCCGACTCGCCCCGAGTTCGGCCGGGACAGCGCTCGGGCGCACCGGGCCTCGGGAGCGGTCGAGCTGCACGGACCGTGGCCCACGCTGCGGGGAGATGTGGACACCCTCGCCGACCTGAGACGTGCCGCGGCGGGTGGGCTGGGCCACCACGTCCGAGAGCTGCTGGCCGACCTGTCGCGTCACGGCCAGGATCTGCTCGGCAGCCACGCGGGGCTGCAGGCCACGGTGTCCCGCTACGACGAGGACCGCCAGACCGGTACGGCGCTGCTCGACGACGGCACCCGCGTGAGCTTCTCCACGGCCGCAGCTCACGCAGGTGGCTGGCGGTTCCTCCGGGCCGGGCAGCGGGTCAGCCTGACCATCGCGCCGGACGGAGGGGTCCTCCGAGTCGGGCGACCGGTGTGACGCGATACTGGTACTTGTCGACAGACGCCCAGCCCCCACGACGCGATCGGGGAAGATGGATCACATGACACCTCCCAGTGCCACGACGCGAGTGAGGAAGCGGGCGACAGCCCCGGGGGCCGGTCCTGCTGATCCTGCGGCTCCGGCGCTGGAAACCTCCGCAGCCACGCCGGACTCCGAGCTCCCCAAGGACCGGTTCCTCAACCGCGAGCTCTCGTGGCTGGACTTCAACACCCGGGTGCTCGAGCTGGCAGAGGACCGCTCCGCGCCACTGCTGGAACGTGCCAAGTTCCTGGCCATCTTCGCGACCAACCTCGACGAGTTCTACATGGTTCGGGTGGCCGGCCTGCAGCGACGGCAGGAGCTGGGCCTCCGGGTGCGCTCGGCGGACGGCCTGTCGCCGCGCGACCAGCTCGACCGCATCTACGCCCGCACCGGTCCGCTCATGCAGCGGCACGCCCAGTGTTTCACCGAGGACGTCGAACCAGCACTGGCTGCCGAGGGGATCAACCTGGTCGCCTGGGAGGAGCTGGACGAGGAGCACCGCACCAGCCTGCACGCCTACTTCCGGGAACAGGTCTTCCCGGTACTGACACCGCTGGCCGTCGACCCCGCCCACCCCTTCCCGTTCATCAGCAACCTGTCGCTGAACCTCGCGGTCATCGTGCGCGATGCCAGCTCGAGCGCCGAACGCTTCGCCCGGGTGAAGGTCCCCCGCAACGTGCGCCGGCTGGTGCCGATCGGGGACGGCTCCTCCTTCCTGCTCGTCGAGGACCTCATCGGGGCCCACCTCAACCAGCTGTTCCCGGGCATGGAGATCGTCGAGAAGCAGGTCTTCCGCGTGACCCGGAACGCGGACTTCGAGGTCGAGGAGGACCGCCACGAGGACCTGCTCCAGGCGATGGAGCGCGAGCTGGCGCAGCGCCGGTTCGGAGACGCCGTCCGTCTCGAGGTCACCAACACGATGAGCGACCACGTACTCCAGATCATCCTGGAGCAGCTCGCCATCACTGCGGACAAGGTCGTCCGACTCCCCTTCCTCGACACCTCGTCCCTGTGGGAGCTGCAGGGCATCGACCGCCCTGATCTGAAGGACGAGTCCTACGTACCCACCACCAGTCCCGCCTTCGGGCAGGGCGAGACGCCCAAGAGCGTGTTCGCGACGCTGGACGACTCCGACGTGCTGGTGCACCTCCCGTACGAGTCGTTCGCGACCAGCGTCCAGCGGTTCATCGAGCAGGCCGCCGCCGATCCCCAGGTGCTCGCGATCAAGCAGACCCTGTACCGGACCTCCGGTGACTCCCCGATCATCGACGCCCTCATCGAGGCGGCCCAGGCCGGCAAGCAGGTCGTGGTCCTGGTCGAGCTGAAGGCCCGCTTCGACGAGGAGAACAACATCGTCTGGGCCCGCAAGCTGGAGCGAGCCGGGGTCCACGTCGTCTACGGCGTGGTCGGGCTCAAGACGCACTGCAAGACCGCACTGGTCGTACGCCAGGAAGCGGGCACGCTGCGGCGCTACTGCCACATCGGTACCGGCAACTACAACCCCAAGACCGCGCGGATCTACGAGGACCTAGGGCTGTTCACCGCAGACCGGGAGGTCGGCTCCGACCTCACGGACCTGTTCAACGTGCTCACCGGCTACTCACGCCAGACCGACTACCGCAGGCTCCTTGTGGCACCTCACGGAATCCGCGACGGGATCATCGGACGGGTCGAGCGGGTGATCGAGGCAGCGCAGCGAGGTGAGCCTGCCCGGGTGGGCATCAAAGTGAACTCGATCGTCGACGAGAAGGTCATCGACACCCTCTACCGGGCCAGCCAGTCCGGTGTCAGCGTCGACCTCGCCGTACGGGGCATCTGCGCCCTGCGCCCGGGCGTGGCGGGACTGTCGGAGAACATCCGGGTGCGCTCCATCCTGGGCCGCTACCTCGAGCACTCCCGGATCTTCATGTTCTCCGGCGGGGACTGGGAGGAGTTCTGGATCGGCTCCGCCGACATGATGCACCGCAACCTCGACCGGAGAGTCGAGGCGCTGGTGCGGGTGACCGACGAGAGCCTGCTGACCCGGCTCCGGGAGCTGATGACCCTCAACATGGCCGACGACATCGCCGGCTGGGACCTGCAGCCGGACGGCGGATGGCAGCGACGCGCCGGCAGCGACGAGGCTCCCCTGCGCGACCTGCAGGTCCACCTGATGGCCCAGCAGGAACAGGCGAGGGGCGCCTAGTGGCCCTCGAGGAAGAGCTCAAGTTCAGCGTTCCGGGCGTCTTCACTCTGCCCGACCTCACAGACCCCGAGGTCGGTGTCGCTCAGGTCGTCGAGGGCGGGCGTCTGGCACTGAAGGCGACCTACTACGACACTCCGGATCTTCGCCTCGCCCGCAACAACGTCACGCTGCGTCATCGTACCGGCGAAGGCGGCCCGCGCTGGACGCTGAAGCTCCCGGTGTCCGGCTCGGGACCGAGTGTGCGGGACGAGATCGAGGTCGCCGGACCCGCCGGCACCATGCCTGAGTCCCTCTGCGACCTGACCATCGGCTGGGTGCGCGACTCGGAGCTGCTGCCGATCACGACGCTGCGCACAGACCGGAAGGTCCGCCTGCTGCTCGGAGCCGACGGCGAGGAGCTGGCCGAGGTCGTCGACGACACCGTCTCGGTCATGGAGGGCCGACGACTTGCCTCGCGCTTCCGCGAGATCGAGGTCGAGCGACGCGCCATCTCCGACGAGACGCTCTCTGCGGTGGCGCGACGCCTCGCCGAGTCCGGAGCCATCGCCGGGGAGTTCACACCGAAGGTGATCCGTGCCCTCGGACCGCGGGCGCGAGCCGCAGGCGACCTTCCACCGCCGATCGAGGTGGGGCCGGACCATCCGGCTGCCGACGCCATACGCTCGGCCGTCCGAGAAGGTGCCGCCCGGCTGATCGGCAACGACCTGGGAGTCCGCCGCCGCGAGTACGACGCTGTGCACCAGATGCGGGTGGCGTGCCGCCGGATGCGCAGCGACCTCCGTACCTTCAGCCCGCTGGTCGAGCAGGAGTGGGCCACGTCGCTTCGGGCCGAGCTCTCGTGGCTGGCCGGAGTCCTGGGCGGTCCCCGCGACCTCGAGGTCATGCGAGAGCGACTGAACGCGACGGCCGTACGCGACCCCCTCGCCCCCATGGACATGGACGCGGTCGCCCGCATGGACGCAGAGCTCGCCGAGCGCGAGCGTCGCCTGCTCGCCGAGCTCGACGAGGCACTTCGATCGGTCCGCTACCGCCGGCTGCTCGACCAGGTCCTCGCGGCGGCCCGCAGCCCAGAGGTGACCCCCACGGCACGCGGCGAGCCCTCGTCCGAGGCCCTTCCCCCGTTGGTCGCCGTCACCTGGGACGCACTCGAGCGCAAGGCCCGCAAGCTGACCCCGGTCGCTCCCGACGACAAGTGGCACCGGGTACGGATTCTCGCCAAGCGGGCACGGTACGCCTCCGAGGCGGTCGCTCCCTCGCTCGGCGACGGGGCCGTCACGTTCGCCAAGGCCGCCCAGCGCGTCCAGACAGTCCTCGGGGAGCACCAGGACGCGGCGGTGGCGGCGCAGACCTGGCTGGACATCGCAAGCCACCACAGGGACGACCCCGAGCTCGTGGTGACAGCGGGACGGCTGGCCGAGCGGGAGCGGGCGGCCGTACGGGCAGCCCGCAGCGCCTTCCCGGAAGCATGGCGGGACATCAAACGCCGCGGTGCACTGCGCTGGATGGGTCGTGGCTGACAGCGGTCCGGTGCTGGCCGCAGGAGCGGTCCTCTGGCGTCGAGACCTGCAGGGCGCGATCGAGGTCGCGCTCGTGCACCGACCCAAGTACGACGACTGGTCGCTGCCGAAGGGGAAGGCCGACCCGGGCGAGCATCTCACCGCGACCGCATGTCGGGAGGTCCACGAGGAGACCGGGCTGACGCCGGTGCTGACCCGGCGGCTGCCGAGCCAGGTCTACCCGGTGACCGTCAGGGAGACTGTCCGCCCCAAGGCCGTCAGCTGGTGGCTGGCGCATGTCGCCACCGGACCCGATCACTCCCCCATCGCGATCGACCCGCCCGCTGCCGCTACCGGCGAGATCGACGAAGTCGTCTGGCTGTCACCGGCACGGGCGGCCGAGCGCCTGACGCACGACCGGGACCGCGTCGTACTCGATGCGGTTCGGCTCGCTCCCCTTCCCACGACGACCGTCCTGCTGGCCCGTCACGCGTCCGCGGGATCGCGGGGCTCGTGGCCCGGCCCAGACCAGGAGCGTCCCCTGGACACGGCCGGGACCGTACAGGCCCGCTGGCTGGTGGGCCTGGCCTCGTCATTCGGTGCCAGAGAGGTGGTCTCGGCGGACCTCGTACGGTGCGTGGACACCGTGACGCCGTACGCCCGCACAATCGCTGCCTCCGTGGTGCAGGAGCCTGCTCTCAGCGAGCACAGCCACGACCGGGACCCAGGCGCCGCGCTGCCGATCCTGACCAGTCTCGCTCGCGCCGGCACGGCCTCACTCGTGTGCAGCCAGGGCGGCGTCATACCCGACGTGATCGCTGGCATGCATGCCATCGGAGGTCTGCCTCAGCCCCCTCGCGCGTGCCCGAAGGGCAGCTGCTGGGTCCTCAGCTTCTCCGACGGCACGCTAGTCGCCTCGGACTTCCACCCGACCCTCGACCCCGAGTCGGGATCCCTGCCGGAAGGAGCGCTGGTGCCGGCCCGCTCGGGGGAGAACCGGTATACCGGGACAAGCTAGCCGCTTCAGGCAGCGGTGCGACGCAGTTCGGCGTTGCCCGCGATGACCGCGACGGCCCAGTCCAGATCAAGGCGTCGACCGTCCCACGTGCCTGCAGCCGTGGCCGCATCAGGAGCTGGTAGGGCGTGCAGGGTGGCTCTACCGGCGCTGTGCGGCCGGTCCTCCCCACTGGGTCGGATCTCAGTTCCGTCGGCACGCGAGAAGGTGAACCGCTGCTCGCCGTGGCCTGTGATCTCGTAGGAGCTCTCATGCAGCGTCCGATGGTGTGCAGAGCACAGCGTGAGCAGGTTGTCCGGGTCGGTACGTCCCCCGTCCACCCAGTGCACCACGTGATGCACCTGTAGCCAGCGTGAGCGCCCGCAGCCCGGATACCGGCAGCAGTGCTCGTCACGCTCCAGCACTCCACGGCGCAGACGCCCGGATATCCGACGCGTACGCCGGCCCATCCCCAGCACCTGTCCCTGTGTGCCGTGCACAACGGCCGTGACGGTCGCGTCACACGCGATCTGGCGAGCCAGCGGCTCAGGCACCCCAGGGCCCTCCTGCAGGTGGATCCGATCCTCCGCGACATGCAGCACCAGCTGATACTCGTCGGCGGACTCCCGGACCCGCGGCCCGACCGCCAGGCTCGCTCGCGAAACCAGGGTCAGCGCTTCCAGCCACGAAGACCCCCGCTCCGGCTGGGACGCGTCCGCGGAAGCGTCCGTGGATGCATCCGCAAGCGCATCGTCGGCCTGTCGCAGCGCTGCCAGCAGCAGGTTCCCGGCCTCCGTATCCAAGCGCGCGGACACCCGCAGCATGCCGTCGTCGTCCCACGACCAGCGCAACGACGGGCGCGCCTTCTCCTGTGGCCCGGCTGAGGCCTTGCGACAGGCGCGAGTCAGCCGGACCAGGTCAGCAGCGGGAAGGTCCACCGCAGTGTCAACCCAGCCCCGCTCGTCGGCTTCCGTCGCCACCCGGGTCACCGCTCGCACCTTCGAGTACGACAGCCGGCCCTGCTCAAACGCCTCCCGGACGAGCGGCAGTCGCTCCAGGGCCCGCCCTACCCGGAGATGCTCGCGTGCCGTCACCAGGTCCAAGCCGCACCGCCAAGACAGCCACGCTGCGGCCGAGGACATGCCCCAGCCGGCCCAGAGCTCCCGCCTGTCGACCTCCGCCGCCAGCAGCAGCAGCCGGCACTGCCAACGGGAGCTCACGCCTGCAGCCGATCCCACCGCTGCAACGAGCTCGTCATCCGACAGCTCCGCTGGCTCCGCCACCAGCGCCATGTCCTGTTCGTTCGCGGTCATACCCACGCCCTCCTGGCTCATCGAGTCCTGAGGGCACCGTATGACCGACCACTGACATGTCCGCTCGTCCATCCACAGCCCTGTGGCGCCGCCCCAGGTGAACACGACTCGACCCCGCTCACATCGGAGCGGGGTCGAGATGGCTGACGTCGGCTGGGTGGCTAGCCCTCCGAGCTGGTTCCCTCGGTAGGGGCCTTCTTCGCAGCCGTCGCACGCGTGGACGTCGACTTGGCCGTGGTGGTGCGGGTCCGAGTCGTACGAGTCTTGCTGGCGGCGGCCCGGGTTCCCGTCTTGGGCGCGGTCTTGGTCGCCGTGGTCGTCGCCGTCTTGGGAGCGGTCTTGGGAGCGGGCTTGGCCGCGGTCTTGGCCGCGGGGGTGGTCACCTCGGCCGCTGCCGACGGCTCCTGGGCCGGAACGACCGGGACCGACGCCACGGCGTCCTGCTGCGGCACCGCGTCGCCCTTGCGCTTGCGGCCGACCACGGCCACCGCGCTGCCCGCTACACCGGCTGCCCTTGCTGCAGCGCCTTCGACGGCTCCGCGTGGTCCCGCGACTGCGCTGCTGACCACCTGGCTTGCCTGGTCACCGGCGCTGCCCGCGAAGGACTGCACGCTGGAGACGAGCTCACGGAAGTCGACCCCGGGACGGAAGTTCGGGACGATTCTCTTGTTCACAGGCACCCTTTCCCCTGTTGATGGGTTCCTGGCGACGCGAGGGGCCCGTGACCGCTTCTCGAACACGCCGAAACCGGAGATGATCACACGTTCGCCAGTGGCCACGGTCTTCATGATCGTGTCCACGAGCGCGTCCACCGCCGTCTGGGCGGCTTTCCGGTCGCCGAGCCGATCGGCCAGCGACTCCACCAATTCGGCCTTGTTCAAGGCTCCTCCTCGATGACGCAGTTCCCCCGAGCGCGAACCCACGGTTCACTGCTGTGAGGCGTACGTTATTCGGCAAGTCGCTGCAAGGCAACGACTTTCGGCAACAACGCGCCGCGGGAGCCGTCGGCGTACCGATTTGTCCGGCTCGGCGACCCTCACGCTTCCGCGGAAGCGCGCGTGGTCGGCATCCACTCCGGACGATGCCTCTCGAACTCCTCGACCTCGTCCGCATGCTGCAGGGTCAGCCCGATGTCGTCGAGCCCCTCCATCAGCCGCCATCGCGTGTACGGATCGAACTCGAAGGGGACGACGTGGGCCTCGCCGTCGAGGACGTAGGTCACCCGGAGCGTCTCCAGGTCAACGGTGACCTCCAGCTCGTGGTCGCCCTCCGCGTGGGAGAGCAGCCTCTCCACTTCGTCATGGGGCAGCACCACCGTCAGCAGCCCCCCCTTGAGGGAGTTGCCGCGGAAGATGTCTGCGAACCGCGGGCTGATCACGACGCGGAACCCGTAGTCCTGCAGAGCCCATACGGCGTGCTCGCGGCTGGAGCCCGTACCGAAGTTCTCGCCCGCGACGAGAATGCTGGCCTCAGCCCGCTCCGGGTGGTTGAGCACAAACGTAGGATCCTCGCGCCACTCGCTGAACAGGCCCGCTCCGAACCCGGTGCGCTCGACCCGCTTGAGCCAGTCCGAGGGGATGATCTGGTCGGTGTCCACGTCGCTGCGCCGCAGCGGTGCCACCTTTCCGGTGTGAACGGTGAACTTCTCCACGATATTCGCCCTTCTCAGACGGTTGCCGGTGCCGGCTGCAGGTCGGCCGGTGACGCGAGATGTCCCAGTACTGCGGATGCCGCCGCCACCTGGGGTGAGACCAGATGCGTACGGCCGCCGCGACCCTGACGACCTTCGAAGTTGCGGTTCGATGTGGAGGCGCTGCGCTCTCCCGGCGTGAGGATGTCCGGGTTCATGCCCAGGCACATCGAGCAGCCGGCGTTGCGCCACTCCGCTCCCGCTGCTCGAAACACCTCGTCGAGGCCCTCTGCTTCAGCCTGCATCCGTACGGCCATGGAACCGGGTACGACCAGCACGCGCATGCCGTCCGCGACGCGCCGCCCTTCCAGCAGGGCAGCCGCCGCCCGAAGGTCTTCCATCCGCCCGTTCGTGCACGAACCGATGAAGACGGTGTCGACTGCGATGTCGCGCATCCGGGTGCCGGGCGTCAGATCCATGTACGACAGTGCCCGCAGGGCCGCCTCTCGCTGGGACCCCTCCGGGAAGCTCTCCGGGTCCGGTACGGCGGAGCCCAGCGGAACCCCCTGACCGGGGTTGGTGCCCCAGGTGACGAAAGGTGTCACGCTCGCGGCATCAATCACTATCTCGCTGTCGAAGACGGCATCCTCGTCGGTACGCAGCGACCGCCAGTACTCCACAGCGCGTTCCCACTCTTCGCCGCGGGGAGCGTGCGGACGGCCCTTGAGGTACTCGAAAGTCTTCTCGTCCGGCGCGATCATCCCTGCCCGGGCGCCGGCCTCGATCGACATGTTGCACACGGTCATTCGGCCCTCCATGGAGAGGCCCCGGACCGCGGATCCACGGTACTCGACGATGTGACCCTGGCCGCCGCCGGTGCCGATGGTGGCGATGATCGTCAGGATCAGGTCCTTCGCGGTCACGCCCGCAGGCAGCTCGCCGTCGACAGTGATGGCCATGGTCTTCGGCCGCGGCAGCGGCAGCGTCTGGGTGGCCAGGACATGCTCCACCTCGGAGGTTCCGATCCCGAAGGCGAGAGCGCCGAAGGCTCCGTGCGTGGAGGTGTGGGAGTCTCCGCAGACGATGGTCATACCTGGCTGCGTGACACCCAGCTGGGGTCCGATGACGTGCACGATCCCCTGCTCCGAGTCGCCCATCGGATGAATCGGGACTCCGAACTCGCGACAGTTCGCGCGCAATGTCTCCACCTGCTTGCGGGAAACGGGGTCCTTGATCGCGGACACCTGACCAGTCAGCAGGTCGGTCGGCACATTGTGGTCCTCGGTCGCCAGCGTCTGGTCGGGCCGCCGGACCGTACGGCCGGTGAGGCGCAGGCCGTCGAACGCCTGTGGGCTGGTGACCTCATGCACCAGGTGAAGATCGATGTAGAGCAGGTCGGGCTCTCCCTCGGCACTGCGTACGGTGTGCGCGTCCCAGACCTTCTCGGCCAGCGTCCGGCCCATGTCGTCCCCGTTCCATCTCGCTCTATGAGACAGTAGTATTGCTCTATGGGACAGTCTAGCGGAATAGCCGTTCTCGACAAGGCCGTGCTGGTGCTGGACGCGACCGCCGGTGGCCCTTGCTCACTCGCCGACCTCGTCGAGGCGACCGGACTGCCCCGGGCCACGGCCTACCGTCTCGCCGTCGCACTGGAGTCGCAACGCATGCTGGGACGCGACGCACAGGGACGCTGGCGGCTCGGGCAGCGGATCCCCGAGCTCGCGGCCCACGCTCCGCACGGCATGCTCGCAGCCGCACCCGCCGTACTCGCCCAGCTCGCGACGGAGACCGGTGAAAGCGCGCAGCTCTACCGGCGCGACGGCGACGAGCGCGTCTGCCTCGCGGCTGTCGAGCGGGCCACCGGACTGCGCGACACGGTGCCCGTCGGGTCGCGACTGCCGATGACCGCAGGATCGGCCGCACAGGCTCTGATCGCGTGGGACGAGAGCGGCAAGAGCTCCGGCCTGCTCCGCCAGGCCCGGTTCGACGCGGCAGACCTCTCCCAGGTACGGGCCCAGGGCTGGGCGGCCAGTGTCGGCGAGCGGGAACCCGGAGTCGCCTCCGTGTCGGTCCCGGTGCGCTCATCGGACAACCGCGTCGTGGCGGCAGTCTCGGTGTCCGGGCCGATCAGCAGGCTGGGAACCGAGCCCGGGCCGGTGCACGCTGCCGCGCTGGTGCGTGCCGCCGACGCCCTCCGCGGGCTCACGCTGTGACCGCTGTCAGCTCAGCGGACGGCCCCAGGCCGCGTCCTCGTGGAACCGGGAACCACCGAAGCGAATCTTGATCTCGTCGTCGAGCTCGTCCGCGGTGGCCGCCAGGGAGGTGACAGCCTGCGCCAGCTCCTCTGGGTCGAGGTAGTCGCCCAGAAGTGAGTGCTGGAACACCAGGTCCACCGAGTCGCGGGCTTCGCCGGAGCCGGAGCCGGAGCCGGAGCCGATCGCTCGCAGGTGACCGTAGTCATAGACGTTGTGGGTCGCCACCCAGCGGAAGAGGTCGGCGGAGGCCGGCACCGCGAACATCAGCGGGGCCACGATGCGCACCACGGTGCTGTCCAGGTCCGTCTCGGCCACGTCGACGTAGACCTGCGCCGAGTCGAACCGGAAGGTCAATGCGCCTCGGTCGTCGACCGCCAGGTCGCCCTCCACGAAGTCGCTCAGCAGGTCGCGTACCCGGTCCTTGACTTCGCTCACATTCGCCACGGACTGCCCCTTCGTCGCTGGGTCCAATGACAGCGTACGGCTCAGCTTGGGCCGTACGGCTCGTACGACAGCTGCACGCGAGGCAGGTCGAGAGGGGTGAGCCCGAACACAGTCGATTCCATTCCCTGCAGGGACTGCAGCCGCCCGCGTTCGTCACGCAGGTAGGAACGGTAGTTGCAGGGCGCTCCCCAGCGCTCCCAGTAGACCTCGAACAGGCCGCCGTCGACGACAGCCGCGACGACGCGTCGGATCCGTGGGACCAATGCATTCCAGCGCCAGGGCAGTACGTCGACCGTCAGATGAGAGTAGGCGCCCATCCGGATCGACACCCGGTGCGGGCCCATCACGATTACCTCGACCGGGGAGCAGCCGGGGCGGCTCGGCGAGATCGTACAGGCCCAGTCGGCGTCCCCCTCCAGCGTGGGCCGGTGGCGGGTCTCCCTGATCGTCGCAGTGCCCTCGGGCAGGTCGCGCAGCACCTCGGCGAACATCACCCGGAGGGCTTCGACGAGGTCCGCGGTTGTCCGGTACGGGGAGCGGGCCCACGACCAGGCCATGACGCAAGAATATAGGGGCCCGGCGAACCGGACCCCTGTAGATGTAGCCCCGAAGGGATTCGAACCCTCGCTACCGCCTTGAGAGGGCGGCGTCCTAGGCCGCTAGACGACGGGGCCTTGCTATGCGATTGTCCTGCGCAGCGCTGGGGTACCAGGACTCGAACCTAGACTAACTGGGCCAGAACCAGTCGGGCTGCCAATTACCCCATACCCCAATGCGCCGTATCGACGGCGCCCTAGCAGGGTACCTGAGCGCCAGCGCGATCGTCCACGAGCGGCCCGATCACGAGCTCATCCCGACAGTGTCCGACTCACCGCGGCAAGGCGAGCCATGGTGCGCTCCCTGCCCAACAGCTCGAGCGACTCGTACAGCGGCGGCGAGACGGTTCGGCCGGTGGCCGCCACCCGTACCGGCGCGAAGGCCTTTCGTGGCTTGATCCCGAGTCCGTCGACGAGCGACTCCTTCAGGGCCCGCTCGATGTCCGCCGCGGACCACTCCGCCAGGGCAGCTAGCGCGCTACCGGCGGCCTGAAGGATCTCGGGCGCGTCGGCCCCGAACCCGCGGGCCGCCGACGCGGGGTCGACCATGAACTCCGACTCCGACACGAAGAGGAAGCGCAGCATCTCGACCGCCTCGGTGAGCGTCGTGATGCGCTCCTGTACGAGCGGGACGCCGCCCTGCAGCAGCGCGGCCTGGTCGGGGGTCGGCGGGTGCCCCACAAGACCCTTGACCTCGAAGATCTCGGTGAGTCTGGCCAGCAGGTCCGCGTCGTCGAGACGACGGATCCAGTCGGCGTTGATCGCGTGGAGCTTGCGGTGGTCGAAGCGGGCCGGGTTCTTGGAGATGCGACGGATGTCGTCGAACCCCGCCACCATCTCCTCGAGGGTGAACATCTCGTTGTCCGGGTGCAGCGACCAGCCCAGCAGCGCCAGGTAGTTGCGCATCGCCTCGGGAAGGTAGCCCTGCTCCCGGAACCAGGACACGCTGACCTCGCCGTGCCGCTTGGAGAGCTTCTGGTTGTTCTCCCCCATCACGTACGGCAGGTGGCCGTAGCTGGGCACCTGCTCGGGCGCCAGCCCCAGCGCCAGCAGCAGCTGGATCTGGCGCGGCGTCGAGGACAGCAGGTCCTCCCCCCGCAGCACGTGGCTGATCTGCATGAGCATGTCGTCCATCGGCGCGGTGAGCGTGTACAGCGGCGCACCGTCGCTGCGCGCGAGCGCGAAGTCGGGCACGTACGCGTGGTCGAAGGTCACCTCGCCGCGGACGAGGTCGTCGAAGGTGGTGGAGCCCTCCGGCATCCGAAACCGGACGACGGCCGGGCGGCCCTCCGCCTCGAAGGCGGCGACCTCGGCGGCGGTCCGGGTCCGACAGCGCCCGTCGTACCCGCTCGGTCCACCGGCTGCCCGGGCCTGCTCCCGCCGCTGGGCGAGCTCCTCGGGGGTGCAGTAGCAGTGGTAGGCGCTCCCGTCGGCGAGCAGGCGCTGCAGCGTCTCCTGATAGCTGTCCATGCGCTCGCTCTGCCGGTACGGGCCGTACCCGCCGCCCACCTCCGGGCCCTCGTCCCAGTCCAGCCCGAGCCAGCGCAGAACGTCGAGCACACCACGGTAGGACTCCTCGGTGGACCTCGCCAGGTCGGTGTCCTCGATCCGGAGCACGAAGGTGCCCTGCCTGTTGCGGGCGTACGCCCAGTTGAACAGCGCGGTGCGCGCGACCCCGACGTGCAGGTCTCCGGTCGGGCTGGGCGCGAAGCGGACCCGTACGGTCACCGTTCCTCCACTGGGTTGCTCAGGGTGCCGATGCCGTCGATGGTCACCGACACGGTCTGCCCGGGGCGCAGCGGACCCATCCCCGCGGGCGTGCCCGTCAGGATCACATCCCCCGGGAGCAGGGTCATCACGGACGAGACGAACGCAACGATCTCACGGACGTCGAAGATCATGTCCGACGTAGAGCCTTCCTGGCGCAGAGTCCCGTCGACCTCGGTACGCACGGACACGTCGAAGGGGTCCAGCGAGGTCTCCAGCCAGGGTCCGAGGGGGCAGAAGGTGTCGTGACCCTTGGCCCGGGTCCACTGGCCGTCCGCCTTCTGCTGGTCCCGTGCGGTGATGTCGTTGGCGCAGGTGTACCCGAGCACGCCGTCGAGCGCCGAGTCCTCCGTGGCTTCGCGCAGCACCGTACCGATGACCACGGCGAGCTCGCCCTCGAAGTCGACCTGCTCGCTGTCCCAGGGCAGCCTGATCGGCATTCCCGGACCGATCACCGAGCTCGACGGCTTCAGGAAGATCAGGGGCCGCTGCGGGCGGCTGCCGTCCGCGTAGTTCCTGCCCACCCCGACCACCTTGCTGGGCAGCACCGGGGACAGCAGCCGGACATCCGGCAGGCTCCAGGTACGTCCGGTGAACTCCGGAGTGCCGAACGGGTGATCCTTGATCTCCGCGATGCGAACCTGGTCTGCATGGTCGGCGCCGGCGTCGGCGTCGCCGTGCAGGCCTCCCCACGAGATCCCCTGCTGGTGGGCGAAGCGTGCGATCCTCACCGTTCGAGGCTAGTGGCTAGATTCTCGGGGTGGACCTCGACCACTCGGCGCTGACCGTCGTCGTGCTCATGGCGTCGGGGTTCGCGGGCGGCTTCGTCAACGCGGTGGCGGGCGGGGGGTCGCTCCTGGTGTTCCCGACGCTGGTGTGGGTGGGGCTCGACCCGGTGACCGCGAACGTCACCAACGCGGTGTCGCTGTGGCCCGGCTACCTCTCCGGCGTCGCCGCGATGAAGCGTGACCTGGCCGGAACCTGGGAGCGCGTACGGGCCTGGGTCGTGCTCTCCGCACTTGCGGGCCTCGCGGGCGCGCTGCTCCTGCTGGTGCTGCCGGCCACGACGTTCGAGCGGGTGGTCCCGGCGCTGGTTGCCTTCGCCAGCGGCCTGCTGCTCGCCCAGCCCGCCCTGCGCCGGCGGAGCAGCTCCTCCCAAGGCGCCGGTCAGCCCCGGTGGCTGATCCCGGCCCTGGTCGGCGCGGGCGTGTACGGGGGCTACTTCGGCGGTGTGGTGGGCGTGCTGTACCTCGCGATCGTCTCCCTGTCGGGCGTCTTCGCCGGAGCAGCCGTTCCCGCGGTGAAGAACCTGCTGCAGTTCACGGTCAACACCGTCGCGCTGGTGGTGTTCGTGGCGTCCGGGCTGATCGCCTGGTCGGCGGTGGCACTGGTGGCGCCCATGACGCTGCTGGGCGGCTGGGTCGGCGGTAGGACCGCCGCCCGGCTCCGGCCGGATGTGCTGCGCTGGACCGTCGGCGTCTTCGGCCTCGCCGTGGCCGTCTACCTGCTGGTGCGGTAGCGGCTACACGCGTCCCTTCTGCCGGAGCAGTCCGTAGGCCAGGGAGTCGACCAGGGCATGCCAGGACGCCGCGATGACGTTCTCGTGCACGCCGACGGTGTCCCACTCCCCCAGGCCGTCGCTGGTCTCCACCAGCACCCGGGTGACCGCGCCGGTGCCCAGGGCGCCCTCCACGATGCGCACCTTGTAGTCCACCAGCTCCATCTGGGCCAGGTCGGGGAAGCTCGACAGCAGCGCCGAGCGCAGCGCCCGGTCCAGCGCGTTGACGGGGCCGTTGCCCTCCCCCACGGCCAGCACCCGCTCGCCGTCCACGCGCAGCTTGACGGTTGCCTCGCTGATCACCTCGCCGTCCACCAGACGCTCGACGATCACCCGCCAGGACAGGACCTCGAAGAAGACCTCCCGGTGCCCCTCGAGCTCTTCGCGGAGCAGCAGCTCGAGGCTGGCCTCCGCGGCCTCGAAGGACCAGCCCTCGTCCTCGAGGGACTTGACCCGGTCGACCACCCGGCCGACCGCCTCCCGCTCGCTGGAGACGTCGACGCCGCGGGCCGCCGCCCACAGCTCCAGGCTCGCGCGCCCACCCTGCTTGCTGACGAGCATGCGTCGCTCGTTGCCGACCACGGCCGGGTCGATGTGCTGGTAGAGGTCCGCGTCCACCTTGACCGCCGAGGCGTGCAGCCCGCCCTTGTGGGCGAACGCTGAGGCACCGACGTAGGGCTGGTGGCTGTCGGGAGCGATGTTGGCTACCTCGGCCACGGCGTGGGAGACGCGCTGCAGGTCGGCGAGCCGGCCTGAGGGGAGCACCTTGCGGCCCCGCTTCAGCTCGAGGTTGGCGATGATCGGGAAGAGGTCCGCGTTGCCGCAGCGCTCGCCGTACCCGTTCGCGGTGCCCTGCACGTGCGTGGCGCCGACATCGATCGCCGCCATGCTGTTCGCCACGGCACAGGCGGCGTCGTTGTGCGCGTGGATGCCCACCCGAAGGTCCCTGTGGAGCACGGCACCGACCACGTCGACCAGCTCGGAGGGCAGCATGCCACCGTTGGTGTCGCAGAGCACGACCACGTCGGCGCCCGCCTCGTAGGCCACCGAGAGGACCTCCACCGCGTACCCGGGGTCGCGGCGATACCCGTCGAAGAAGTGCTCCGCGTCGAGGAACACCCGGCGGCCCTCCTCGCGCAGGTGGACCACGGTGTCGCGGACCATCGCCAGGTTCTCCTCCGGGGTGGTCCGCAGGGCGCGCCTGACGTGCTCGACGTCCGACTTGGCCACCAGCGTCACGACGGGGGCCATCGAGTCCCGCAGGGCGGCCACCTGCGGGTCGTCCGCGGCGACCAGCCCCGGCTTGCGGGTCGCACCGAAGGCCGCGAGCTGGGCGTTCTGCAGCGCAAGCTCGGTCTGCGCCACCTTGAAGAACTCGGTGTCCGTCGGTATCGCGCCCGGCCAGCCGCCTTCGATGAAGCCGACACCGAGGCCATCGAGATGGCGCGCGATCGTCAGCTTGTCCGACACCGACAACGACAGGCCCTCCCGCTGGGCACCGTCGCGCAGCGTCGTGTCGTACACGTGGAACGCGTCGTCCATCTCTCACCTCAACAAAAAAACCTCCCGCGGGTGCGAGAGGTTTGCGCGACGGCCCCGGAAGCCCCGGGCGGTCGCGCTTCAGCCGATAATCAGGTGGTACATCGGGTATCAGCATGCACGCTGGAGGGCGTGTTGTCCACCGACGACGCTCACGCCGCTCCGGCCGAGGGAGACAGCATCTGTGCGGCCACCCCGACCCGGACCACGTCGCGCACCGAGAGCATGCCGACCACCTCGCCGACCTCGTCGGTCACCACCAGGTGGCGGAAGTTTCCGCGCACCATGGCCGCGGCCGCCCGGGCGACGTCCCACTCCGCCGAGGCGAAGACCAGATCGCTGGTCAGGTGGTCGCCGGCGACCTCCTCGTCGGGGTTGAGGCCCTGCCCGAGCGCGTTGAGGATGTCCCGCTCGGTGAGGATTCCCGGACCGCTGGAGTCCACGTTGACCACGACGGCGGCACCCACCTTGCGCTCGCTCATCAGCCGGGATGCGTCACGCAGGGTGTGATCGGGCCCGATGATCAGAACCATCGGGCTCATCGCCTCACTGACCTTCATAGTGCAGCCTCCCGCCCGCGACTTGCACAGATGGTACGGCCGAATCGGTGCGCAGGGAAGGGCGGCACGCAGCGGGATCAAACGTACTCGCACCATTCCGCGTGCTCAGGCAGCTCGCCGGTGGTCGCCCGGTGGTAGTCCTGCATCAGCTGACGGGTCACCGGGCCGGGCCGGCCGGTGCCGACGGGGCGGTCGTCCACCTCCGTCACCGGAACGACCTCCGCCGCCGTCCCGGTGAAGAACACCTCGTCGGCCAGATACAGCTCGGAGCGCACGATGCTGCGCTCGGAGACCGCCATGCCCCGCTCGGTGGCCAGCGTGATGATGCTGTCGCGGGTCAGCCCGGCGAGCACGCCGTCCACGATCGGCGGGGTCACCAGCGTGCCGTCGCTGACCACGAAGATGTTCTCGCCCGAGCCCTCGGCAACGGTGCCGTTCGGGTTCAGCATGATCGCCTCGTCGTACCCAGCCTTCAGCGCGGCTACCTTGGCGAGCGAGGAGTTGATGTACTGGCCGGTCGCCTTCCCGGCCGGCGGGATCGTGTTCATCCCGATCCGCTGCCAGGACGAGACCGCCACCCGGGCACCCTTCTCCATCGCCTCCTGTCCCAGGTACACACCCCAGGGCCAGCAGGCGATCCCGACCTCGACCTTGCTGGGCAGCGGGTTGAGGCCCATCTCCCCGTACCCGAGGAACATCAGCGGCCGCACGTACCCGGCCTCGAGGCCGTTGATGCGGACTGTCTCCTTGGTGGCCTCCACGACTTCCTCGACCGTGAAGTCCGGCTCCATCAGGTAGATCCGGGCCGAGGCGAACAGCCGCTTGATGTGGTCGCTCAGGCGGAAGACCGCGGTGCCGTCCTTGGCCGCGTACGCCCGAATGCCCTCGAACACCCCCCAGCCGTAGTGCAGCGTGGGCGTGAGGAAGTGAACGGTGGCGTCGTCCCAGTCGACGAACTCGCCGTTCATCCAGATCTTCTTGGTCGGTTCGAAGGGCACGGAGGGCTCCTGCGGTTCGTGGTGTTCAGATTGATTGGACCACACGACGTGCTCGTAGGAGAGCCCTCAGGTCAGGGCGCTCACCAGCGCGTCGCCGATCTCAGCCGTGCCGCGCGGGCCGAGCTGCGCCCGCTGCGCCAGGTCGGCGGCCACGGCCTGCTCGACGCGCCGGGCGGCAAGCGGGTGCCCGAGGTGCTCGAGCATCAGCGCGACGGACAGCACGGCCGCGGTCGGGTCCGCCTTCTGCTGGCCTGCGATGTCCGGGGCCGAGCCGTGTACCGGCTCGAACATGCTGGGGTTGGTGCCGGAGACATCCAGGTTTCCGCTGGCGGCAAGACCGATGCCACCCGCGATCGCCGCACCGAGGTCGGTGATGATGTCGCCGAAGAGGTTCTCGGTGACCACCACGTCGAAGCGGGCGGGATCGGTCACGAAGAACATCGCCGCGGCGTCCACATGCTGGTAGGCGACCTGAACCTGCGGGAACTCCAGACCCACCTCGCGCACCGTGCGGTGCCACAGCCCGCCCGCGTTGACCAGCACGTTGGTCTTGTGGACCAGCGTCAGGTGGCCGCGGCGCATCTGCGCGCGGTGGAAGGCGTCCCGTACTACCCGCTCCACCCCGTACCGGGTGTTCAGGCTCACCTCGGTGGCGACCTCGTGGGGCGTACCCGCGCGCATCACCCCGCCGTTGCCGACGTAGGGGCCCTCGGTGCCTTCCCGGACCACGACCATGTCGATGGCGGGGGGCGCCCCGGTCACCGGGTCGGCTCCCAGCGGCGTGGCCACTCCGGGGTACAGGCGCACGGGCCGCAGGTTGACGTGGTGATCGAGCGCGAAGCGAAGCCGCAGCAGCAGCCCCCGCTCCAGCACCCCGGGAGGCACCGACGGGTCCCCGACGGCTCCCAGCAGGATGGCGTCGTGCTCCCGCAGCTCCTCGAGCACACTGTCGGGCAGGGTCTCACCGGTCGCGAGATAGCGACGGGCTCCCAGGTCGTACGGGGTGGTGGAGACCTCCAGGCCCACGGACGGGGCCACCGCCCGCAGCACCCGCAGGCCCTCCGCCACCACCTCCGGCCCGATCCCGTCTCCCGGTATCACGGCAAGGCGCACGCTCACTCCTACGGCTTGTCAGTTCGTTTGGGCACCGCGGTACCCGAGACCACCTTGTTCACGGCATGCAGGAACGCCCGCGCGGAGGCCTCCACGACGTCGGTACTCACGCCCCGCGCGTTGACCTCCTGGCCGTTGACGTCCACCTGGACGGACACGTCCCCGACGGCGTCCGAGCCGGGCGTCACCGCGGCTACCTGGAACGACACCAGCGACGCGTTGACCCCGACCGCCTCGGCCACGGCCCGGCACGCGGCGTCGATCATGCCGTCGCCAGTGGCGTCGGCCTCGACCTCCTCGCCGTCCCGGGACAGCCGTACGGTGGCCCGCGGTGTGGTGTCGGTCCCGCCCGCAACCGCCAGCCAGCGGAACGCCCAGACTCCCGCCGGTGCGGCGCTCGGGTCCTCCTCGGTGGCCAGCGCCACCAGGTCGGCGTCGGTGATGGCGACCTTGCGGTCGGCCAGCTCCTTGAAGCGCACGAAGGCCTTGTCCATGGCCTCCTGGCTGAGGTCGATCCCCTGCTGACGCAGAGCGTCCACGAAGGCGTGCCGGCCGGAGTGCTTGCCCAGCACGATCGTGGACCCGGTCAGGCCGATGTCCTCCGGGTTCATGATCTCGTACGTGGTCCGCTCCATCAGCACACCGTGCTGGTGGATGCCGCTCTCGTGGCTGAAGGCGTTGGCACCGACCACCGCCTTGTTGTTCTGCACGCCGTACCCGGACAGCATGGAGACCAGGCGTGAGGTACGGATGATCTCGCGGGTGTCGATCCCGGTGTTCAGACCCAGCGTCGGATGGTGTGTGCGCAGCGCCATCACGACCTCCTCCAGCGCAGCGTTGCCGGCCCGCTCCCCCAGACCGTTCACGCACACCTCGACCTGCCGGACCCCGGCCCGGATCGCAGCCAGCGAGTTCGCGGTCGCCAGGCCCAGGTCATTGTGGCAGTGCACGGACCACACCACGTCGCTCGCACCCGGGACCCGCTCGTGCAGCTCGGTGAGGATGCGCTCGAACTCCTGGGGCAGGATGAAGCCCACGGTGTCCGGCACGTTGATCGTGGTCGCGCCGTTCTCGATGGCCGCGGCGAAGACGTCGACCAGGAACGGCAGCTCGGTGCGGGTGGCGTCCTCGGCGGAGAACTCCACGTCGGAGGTGTACGAGGAGGCCTGCGCGACCGCTCGGACGGTCTCGGCGAGCACGTCCTCCGGTGTCATGCGCAGCTTCTTCTCGCGGTGGATCGGCGAGGTGGAGATGAACGTGTGGATGCGCGGGCGGGCCGCGGCCGAGATCGCGTTCCACGCGGTCTCCACGTCCTGCTCGCGGGTCCGGCACAGGGCCGCGACCGTGGACGTGGTCACGGACTCGGCGATCGCCTGCACGCCCTCGAAGTCGCCGGGGCTCGCGGCAGGGAAGCCGGCCTCGATCACGTCGACGCCCAGCCGGCCCAGCTGCTCGGCGATCTCGACCTTCTCCCGTACGGAGTAGGCGATGCCCGGGGACTGCTCCCCGTCCCGCAGTGTGGTGTCGAAGACGATGATCCTGTTGGGATCGGAGATGTGTGCACTCTCAGGTGCGTCGGAACTCATGGAACTGCTCCTCGTTCTGTGTCAATGAGTCGGTTGGCAGGACGCCAGCATCGGACTCCGCAGCGAGGTGCCGGCTGTCAGGCCTCGCTGCGGCCGATAAGGAGCAGTACCGACCACATGATGTTCCACGGTACACGACGCGCGTCAGGCGCTGCCGCGGCCTCAGGCGAGCAGCACCCGGTCGTCGACCACCACGACGGGTACGGCCGGCAGCGGCCTCGTCGCGGGAGCCCTCAGCACCGACCCGTCGAGGGCGAACACCGACCCGTGGCACGGACACGGCAGCTCGGCGTCGGAGACTCTGACCGTGCAGCCCTGGTGGGTGCACACCGCGGACAGCCCGCTCACTGTGCTTCCCTCGCGCACCAGGATCACGGGTCCGCTGGCACTGGAGACGACTAGCGCCGAGCCGTCCGGGATGTCACTGAGCAGGGCCAGCTCAGGGTCGGCGCCGTCGGACCCACTGGAGCCGTCGGAGCCGGAGCCGCTGTCCGAGGAGCCGCAGGCTGCCAGCGTCAGGCCGCCCGCCGCGACCGCGGCCCCGAGCAGCACGGTCCGCCGGTCGGCGGCCACACCCCTCGAGCCGCCTGTTTCGGTATGTTCCTGCCGCACCGGGGAGTCCGTCATGCGGGCATTCTGGCACGAAGCTACTCGGTGGGCATACTCACCGCGTGCACCGATTGGGCGCCGACGACGTCCACGATGCGCGCGGTCACACCGGCCGGGATCGGCCCGTCAGCGGCCAGCACCATCAGCGCGGCCTCCCCGAGCGAGGTGCGGCAGACCTGCATGCTTGCGATGTTGACGCCGGCCTCCCCGAGCGCCGTGCCGACCATACCCACCACACCGGGCCGGTCCTCGTAGGTCAGGAAGGCCATGTGCTCGGCCAGCGCGGTCTCGAGGTCGTACCCGTTGACCTCGGTCAGCTTCTCCAGCGGCTGGTGCCCGGCCCGGGTTCCCGACACCGACACGGCGGTGCCGTCCGCCAGTGTCCCCCGCAGCTGGATCGCGCTGCGGAAGTCGGTGTCCAGCTCGTTCACCAGCGCCACGTCCAGTCCTCGCGCCGCCGCCATCAGCGGGGCGTTGACGTAGGAGACGGGCTCCTCCACCACGCCGGAGAACACGCCCTTCAGCGCTGCCAGCTTGAGCACCGAGGCGTCGACGTCGGCCAGCTCCCCCTGCAGCGCCACCGTCACCGACGCCGCCAGGCCGCCGGCCAGAGCGGTGAACACCCGGCCCAGCTTCTCTGCCAGCGGCAGGTAGGGCCGTACCTCCTCGGGGACCGGCCCCCCGGACTGCACGTTCACCGCGTCCGGTACGAACTCCCCCTGCAGCGCCAGCCGCACCGAGCGGGCCACCGCCGTACCCGCCTTGTCCTGGGCCTCCCGGGTGGAGGCGCCCAGGTGGGGGGTCACCACCACCTGGGGCAGGTGGAACAGCGGGGACTCGGTGCAGGGCTCGGTCATGAAGACGTCGATGCCGGCTCCCGCGACGCGGCCCTGCGCGATTGCGTCGGCCAAGGCCTGCTCGTCCACGATGCCGCCGCGTGCGGCGTTGACGATGATGACCGAGGGCTTGACCTTGGTGAGGGCCTCCGCCCCGATCAGTCCCAGGGTCTCCTCGGTCTTGGGCAGGTGCACCGAGATGAAGTCGGACTCGGCGAGCACGTCGTCGAGCGACATCATCCGCACCCCGATCTGGGCCGCCCGCGAGGGCTGCACGTACGGGTCGTAGGCGACGATGCGCGCCCCGAAGGCACTCATGCGCTGCGCGAACAGCAGGCCGATGCGGCCGAGCCCCACCACTCCGACCGTCTTGTCCGCGATCTCGGTTCCCGTGAACTGGGAGCGCTTCCACTCGCCGCTGGTCAGCGACGCGTGCGCCCGCGGGATGTTGCGGGCGGTGGCGATCAGCAGGCCCACGGCGTGCTCGGCGGCCGAGGTGATGTTGGACACCGGCGCGTTGACGACCATGACTCCGCGCCGGGTCGCCTCCGCAAGGTCTACGTTGTCCAGGCCGATGCCTGCCCGCGCGACCACCTTCAGGCGGGCACCCGCCTCGAGCGCCTCGGCGTCGATGGTGGTTGCGCTGCGCACCAGGATCGCGTCGGCGTCGGCGATCGCAGGAAGCAGCGCTGTCCGGTCGGCCCCGTCCACGTGACGGACGTCGAAGTCCTGCCCCAACACCTCCAAGGCACTCGGTGCAAGTTGCTCGGCGACGAGGACGACGGGCTTCGACACGTACCAGCTCCCGTGGGTCGGGGTCGGACAGGGCCCCCCATGGTAAAGGGAGGCGCGGCGATAAGGTGGCCTGCGACCAGCATCACAGGAGGCTGCAGTGAGCACGGGAAGCATGACTCCCCAGGACGTCCTCTGGCTCAACATGGACCGCCCGACCAACCTGATGGTGGTCGACTCCCTCGTCACGTTCACCACCGGCGCAGACTGGGACAAGGTCACCGAGACGCTGCAGGAGCGGCTGGTGGGGCGCTTCCCAGTCTTCTCCCGCGTGCCGGCGATGCCCTCGACGCCGACCGGGACGCCGCACTGGGTGGACTTCCCCGGATTCGACATCGAGGCCCACATCGTTCGCCACACCCTCCCGGAGCCGGGCGGTCGGGCGGAGCTGCAGGCCTACGTCTCGAGTCAGCGCAGCGTGCCGCTGGACCGCGACAAGCCCCTGTGGGTGGTGCACTACATCGACAACTTCGAGGGTCGCTCGGCGATCTTCACACGGCTGCATCACGCGATCGCCGACGGCATCCGGCTGACCATGGTCGTGCTCTCGCTGTGCGACAACGCCGAGGGCGGGCGGCTGGGCGCACCGACCGCCGTCGGGAAGCCGAAGCGCACTGGCGGCGGGAAGGGCCTGCCCGGCAAGGCGATGGGGGCGGTGGGAGCCATGGGAGCCGCCGTGGGCGCGGCCAAGGACAAGGCGCTGGGACTAGCCACCTCCCCGAAGGAGACGGTCGTGGAGACGGTTGCCGGGGCCGGCCAGCGAGCGCGGGCGGTGGGGGATCTTGCCGGAGGCATGGCCGGAAGCCTGGCCGAGAGTGTGCTGAGCAGCACGATGTCCTCCGAGCTGCTCGATGCCGACCGCTTCGAGGACTACAGCCTCTCCGTCGAGCGGAATGCGAAGATCCTGCCCAAGCTGCTGCTCGCCGACTCCGATCCCGGGCCCTGGACCGGCGAGCTGGGCGTGGACAAGGTGCTCACCTGGTCCGACGCGCTGCCGCTGGAGGAGATCAAGAGCATCGGCCGGGCCACCGGCACCACCGTCAACGACGTGGTGATCAGCGTGCTGTCCTCCGCGCTGCGCCGCTACGCCGCGGAGCGGGACCAGGTGGTCGGCAAGGTTGCCTGGTTCGTCCCCGTCAACGTCCGGCCCCTGGACCAGAACCTGCCCCCCGACCTGGGCAACTCCTTCGCGCTGATCGTGCTGCAGATGCCGCTGGACATCGAGGATCCGGTCGTCACGCTCGCCGAGATGAAGGCCCGCATGGACGACATCAAGAACTCCCTGGAGGGACAGCTGACGTTCGGAATCCAGAGCGCCATCGCGCGGGCCCCGAAGCGGATCTACACCGTCGGCGTGGAGTTCTTCGCCAACCGCGGGGTCGGGGTGCTCTCCAACGTGCCCGGCCCGCAGGAGCCGGTCTTCCTGGCGGGCCACGAGGCCGACATGATCGTGGGCTTCGCCCCCTGCAACGGCGAGCAGCCCATGACGGTGACGATCTTCAGCTACAACGGCTCGGTACGGGTCGGCTTCGCCGGTGACGAGGGGCTGATGCCCGACATCGACGAGCTCCCGCGGCTGTACCGCGAGAGCCTGGACGCACTGCGCCGCGAGGTTCTCGACATCGAGGAGGCGTCCATCGAGCTGCCCGCCAGCGTCCTCTGAGGCCCACCCGGCTCGGGAGACGTAGGGTTACCCCGGGGGACGTAGGGCTACTGAGTGCGGAGGAGACGGTGACGACGCGGACGGAGATCGCTCCCCAGGACGCCATCTGGCTCGACCTGGAGCGTCCGACCGCGCTCATGGTGACCGATGCCCTGCTGTGGTTCGACGATTCGGTCGACTTCGACGCGATCCAGCAGGTCGTCGCGAGCAAGTTCGCCAACCGCTTCCCGGGGCTGCGTCGCAGGGCGGTTTCCGAGTACGGCGACCACGGCCCGTACTACTGGGAGGACGATCCCGGCTTCGACCTCGCCCACCACGTCGTCCGTACCGAGCTGCCGGCCGACAGCGGGGAGCGGGGCCTGCAGGACTACCTCTCCCGTACCCGCTCGCAGCCGCTCCCGACGGACCGCCCGCTGTGGCAGGTGCACTTCATCGAGCGACCCCCCCAGGGCGGGGCGGTGCTGTTCCGGGTGCACCACTCGATCGCCGACGGCATCCGGGTCTCGCAGATCGTCATGAGCCTGTGTGACGACGCCCGGGGGCGACCGCTGATACCGGCACCGAGCCCGGAGGCCTCCAACCTCGTCACCGGGATGCGCCGCAGCTTCACCGCCAGCCTGCAGCGGGGCGTCGGCGAGATACCTGCCTTCGCCGCGGGAGTGGCCGAGCAGGTCTCGGCGGGCGCCGAGTCGCTCGCGAGCCGGCTGACCGATGCCGCGACCCGGCCCGGCGACACTGTGGAGGCAGCCCTGGGCCAGGCGCGGACCTCGGCGCTCGGGGCCGCTGCCGCCGTACGGGAGGCCTGGACCGACGCGGCAGACCTGCGCCTGCTCTCCCCGTCACGCGTCACCGACTACTTCGCGGCGGTACGGGACAACGCCGAGACACTGCGGGGCCTGCTGTTCTCCACCGGGGAGGACGTCGTTCTCACCGGGCCGGCCGGGATCGACAAGCAGGTGGCGTGGTCGCAGCCGGTAGCGATGCGGGAGATCCGGAAGGTCGCCGTCCGTACCGGTACCACCGTGCCGGACGTGGTGATCGCGAGCCTCGCCGGAGCACTACGGCGCTACACCACCGAGCGGGGACGCGCACTGGGTACGGCGCGGTGGCTGATGCCCGTCCCGGTGCGCCCGTTCGGCGAGGCGCTGCCCCACGAGCTGGGCAGCCTGTTCGCGCTGATCCCCTTCGACATGCCGGTCGACCTCGACGAGCCCATCCCCCGGCTGGCCGAGATCCACGGACGGCTCGCCGACCTCCGCTCCGGCCCCGCCACGATGCTCGCCTTCGGGCTGGCCTACCTGGTTCCGTACGTCCGGGGGGGCGCGGCCCGCAGGGTGATGGAACGGGGCGCGGAGCGGTCCGTCGGCCTGCTGTCCAACCTCCCGGGACCGC
Source organism: uncultured Actinomycetota bacterium (assembly GCA_963752715.1). GTDB lineage: Bacteria > Actinomycetota > Actinomycetes > Mycobacteriales > CAVVZQ01 > CAVVZQ01. Next base: position 562,391 of record CAVVZQ010000002.1, read on the forward strand.
GGCGGGCCGCGTACCTGGCCGGGACCCGGGTCGTGGGTGTCATGGGCTTCGCCCCGACCGCCGGGGACCAGCCCCTGTCGGTGAGCATCGTCAGCTACGACGGAGGCCTGCGGGTCGGATTCGCCGTCGACGCCTCCCAGGTGGACGACCCGAGCGCACTTGCGGCGTACACGACCGAGGAGTTCGCGCGGCTGGCCGAGGACGTATCCGTGCTGGACGGGACAGGACCCACGCCGTGACCACCCGCGGCCCGATGTCCTCCCAGGACCTGCTGTGGCTGCACATGGACCGCCCCACCAACCTCATGATCGTGGACTCGGTCCTGTGGTTCGACGCGCCGGTGGACTGGGAGCTGGTACGGAGCACGGTGGGCGAGCGACTCGTGGAGCGCTTCCCGGTGTTCCGTCGGGTGCCGGTCACCGACACCGGACGGTTCGAGGCGCCCCACTGGGTCGACCACCCGGGCTTCGACCTCGACGAGCACCTGATCCACGTGACGCTTCCCGAGCCGGGCGACAAGGCGGCCCTCGAGGCATACGCCAGCGCACGGCGCCGCGAGCCGCTGCCGGCGGATCGCCCCCCCTGGCAGTACCACCTCATCGACGGCTACGGAACGGGCTCGGCGATGGTGCTGCGCACCCACCACGCCATCGCCGACGGAATCCGCCTGATGCAGGTCGCTCTCGGGCTCATGGACGACGCCGCCGGCGGTCCACTGATGCCCCCGCCGAAGGTCGGCAGGAAAAGTGCCGTGGCCGCGGCGAGCCAGGCACAGGCCCTGTCCAGCGAGGTGGGGCACCTCGCGTGGGGGGCGGTCGCAGGCCTCGGGCACGTCGCGGGCGAAGCCGTGGGCGGCGCGGCGCGCGCCGTCCGTCACCCGGTGGACACCCTGCGACGGGGGCCCCGCCGCGCGGCGGACGTGGCAGAGCTGCTCTCGGCCGACCGGGCGACACTGCCCGACCTGCTCATCGGCGGCACGCCGAAGACCGTGTGGACCGGCCAGCCCGGCATCCCGAAGACGCTCTCCTGGTCGGACCCGCTGCCACTGGAGCGGGTCAAGGAGGTCGGCGGGGTCACGGGTACCACGGTCAACGACGTGCTGGTCACCCTCCTTGCCGAGGGTCTGCACCGCTGGCTGGCCCACCACGGCGCCGACCCGGGCCGTATCACCGTGATGGTGCCGGTCAACCTGCGGCCCCTCGACGAGGCACTGCCGCCCGATCTGGGCAACTACTTCGCGCTCATCTACATGCACCTGCCTGTGGCGCACGCGACCCCCCGCGAGCGGCTCATGGAGGTGCGAACGCGGCTTCGACAGCTCAAGATCTCCCACGAGACCGCGCTCACCTTCGGACTGCAGCGGGCCATGTCCTACGCGCCAGCAGAGGTGTACACCCGTCTGGTCAACCACTTCGCCGACATGGCCATCGGCGTTCTGACCAATGTGCCGGGGCCGCGCGGCCCGATGTACCTGGCGGGCCACCGGGTCGCGGGCCTGACCGGCTTCGCGCCGTCGAACGGACACCAGCCGCTGACCATGACCATCGTCTCCTACGCCGGGGAGGTGACCATCGGGGTCGCCGCGGACGCCGGGCTGGTCCCCGGCTCGCAGGAGATCTGCGCCGTGGCCGGCGACGCCCTGGACCGGTTGGCGGCCGACGTGGGCCTGGCCGCATGACGTGGCAGGGGTGCTCTCTGGTCCTGCTGGCCGGGCTGACCAGTCTCGGCCTGGCTGCCTGCTCCGGCGACGAGGGCGAGCCCGACACCGGGTGCGCCGCCGCCGAGTCCGTCGTACTGGATCAGATATCCACCCGGGTCAACCCGGCGGTCAAAGGTGAGTTCGCGCTCGCCGAAGGGAGCTCCGTGCCGGCCGAGGAGCACGGCTCCGGCTACATCGTGGCCGCGAGCATCAAGGCCAAGGGTATCGACGTGGGCTTCGGCTACTGGTGGGTGAGCGACCTCTCGGGTGCCGCAGACGAGGTGCTCTGGGCGAGCTCGTTCGCGGACCAGTTCACCACGTGGCAGTCGGCCACCTCGCTCGACCCGCCCGTCGACCCGGACGGCGCCGACATCGACGCCGCCCGGACCTGTCTCGGCGGGAGCTGAGCCTGGCGGTCAGCTGCGGCTGGCGTCAGGCCGTCTCGGTGATCGGCCGGTCCACCCACGACATCAGAGCACGCAGCTTCGCACCGACCTCTTCGATCTGGTGCTGCTGGCCCCGCTGCTCGAGCCGGGTGAAGGTGGGGCGCCCGGCGTCGTCCTCCGCCACCCACTCCTGCGCGAAGCGGCCGTCCTGGATCTCGCCAAGGATGCGGCCCATCTCCTCCTTGACCGCCGGGCTGATGACCCGGGGCCCGCGCGTGAGATCTCCGTACTCGGCGGTGTCGGAGACGGAGTAGCGCATCCGCGCGATCCCGCCCTCGTACATGAGGTCGACGATGAGCTTCAGCTCGTGCAGGCACTCGAAGTAGGCGATCTCCGGCTGGTAGCCGGCTTCCACGAGGGTCTCGAAGCCGGCCTGCACGAGCGCCGTCGTGCCACCGCACAGGACGGCCTGCTCGCCGAACAGGTCGGTCTCGGTCTCCTCGGTGAAGGTCGTCTCGATGACGCCGGCGCGGCCGCCTCCGATCGCGGAGGCGTACGACAGGGCAAGCTGCAGGCCCTGCCCGGTGGCGTCCTGGTCGACGGCCACCAGACACGGAACGCCCTTGCCGTCGACGTACTGCCGACGCACGAGGTGCCCCGGTCCCTTGGGCGCCACCATGGCCACATCGACGCCCGAGGGCGGCTCGATGAGGCCGTAGCGGATGTTGAAGCCGTGGCCGAAGAAGATCGCATCGCCGTCGGCGAGGTTCGGGGCGATCGCCTCGGCGAAGATGTGCCGCTGTGCGGTGTCGGGAGCGAGCACCATGATCAGGTCGGCGTCGGCACAGGCGTCGTAGGTGTCGAGTACCGGAAGGCCCGCCTCCTCGGCCTTGGCGCGGCTCGGCGAGCCTGCCTTCAGACCGACGCGGACATCCACTCCTGAGTCACGCAGGTTCAGGGCGTGGGCGTGGCCCTGGCTGCCGTACCCGAGGACGGCGACCCGTCGTCGGGTGATCAGAGACAGGTCGGCGTCGGAGTCGTAGTAGATCGTGGCGGCCATGGATTCCTCTCGTCGTGGCGGGGTGTTGCGGCTAGCTACTGGTGTCAGGCAGAGACCGAGCGCAGCGCGGCCGGCCCGGTGATGGAACGTCCTCCACGACCGACGGCGACCATGCCGGACTGCACGAGCTCACGGATGCCGAAGGGCTCGAGCACCCGGATGAGCGCCTCGAGCTTGTCGCGGGTGCCCGTCGCTTCGACGGTGACAGCATCGGGCGCGACATCCACGACCTTGGCCCGGAACAGGTTCACCGTCTCCAGCACGTGCGATCGCGTGGTCAGGTCCGCCTTGACCTTGATGAGCAGCAGCTCGCGCTGCACGGAGGCGTCGTTGTCGAGCTCCACGATCTTGAGGACGTTGACCAGCTTGTTCAGCTGCTTGGTCACCTGCTCCAGCGGGAGGTCAGCCACGTTGACGACGATCGTCATCCGCGACACGCCCTCCTGCTCGGTCGGGCCGACCGCCAGGGAGTGGATGTTGAAGCCGCGCCGGGAGAACAGGCCCGCGACGCGCGCCAGCACGCCGGGCTTGTTCTCCACCAGGACGGACAGGGTGTGCATGCTCATCTGGGTTCCTCTGTTCAAGACAGGTCAGGTCAGGTCAGGTCAGGTCAGGACTCGGTGTCGAACAGCGGTCGCACGTCGCGGACCGCCATGATCTCGTCGTTGCTCGTACCGGCGGGAACCATCGGCCACACCTGAGCGTCCTCGCCCACCACGAAGTCCACGACCACCGGCCGGTCGTCGATGCTCATCGCCTTCTCGATGGTGGCGTCCACCTCCGAGCGGCTCTCCGCCCGCAGGCCCACACAGCCCAGCGCGTCGGCGAGCTTGACGAAGTCGGGGATGCGCTGCTTGACCGTACCCAGGCTCGTGTTGGAGTAGCGCTCGCCGTAGAAGAGCGTCTGCCACTGCCGCACCATGCCCAGGGCACCGTTGTTGATCACCGCGACCTTCACCGGGATGCCCTCCAGCGCGCAGGTGGCGAGCTCCTGGTTCGTCATCTGGAAGCAGCCGTCGCCGTCGATCGCCCAGACCGTGGCCTCCGGGCGGCCGACCTTCGCGCCCATGGCCGCGGGGACGGCGTACCCCATGGTCCCCAGCCCGCCGGAGTTGAGCCAGGTGTAGGGGTTCTCGTAGGAGACGAACTGCGCGGCCCACATCTGGTGCTGACCCACACCCGCAACGTAGAGGGCGTCCGGGCCGGCGATGTGGCCCAGCCGCTCGATCACGTACTGCGGGGCGAGACGGCCGTCCGTGGGCCAGTCGTAGCCGAGCGGGAACGTGGTCCGCAGGTCCTCCAGCTTCTGCCACCACTCAGTGAGGTCGGCACGCCGGCCGGCGTCGTGCTCGGCCTGCACCGCGACCGACAGCTCGGAGATCACGTTGCGGGCGTCCCCGACGATCGGGACGTCCGCCGTACGGTTCTTGCCGATCTCGGCGGGGTCGATGTCGGCGTGGATCACTGCCGCATCCGGTGCGAAGGAGTCCAGCTTCCCCGTCACCCGGTCGTCGAAGCGCGAACCCAGCGCGATGATCAGGTCGGAGCGCTGCAGTGCCGCCACCGCAGCCACCGTGCCGTGCATCCCGGGCATGCCCAGGTGCTGGGGGTGGCTGTCCGGGAACGCCCCCCGGGCCATCAGTGTCGTGACCACGGGGATCCCGGTCAGCTCGGCGAGCACCCGCAGCTCGTGGGCCGCACGTGCCTTGAGCACCCCGCCGCCGACGTAGAGGACGGGACGCCGGGCGTCCACGATCATGCGGGCCGCCTCCCGGACCTGCCGCCCGTGCGGCGTGAGCGTGGGACGGTAGCCGGGCAGGTCCATCGTGGTCGGCCAGTGGAAGACCGTCTCCGCCTGCAGCAGGTCCTTGGGGAGGTCGACGAGCACGGGGCCGGGGCGCCCGGTAGAGGCGATGTGAAATGCCTCGGCGATCGCCCTCGGGATGTCCTCGCCCCGCTGGACGAGGTAGTTGTGCTTGGTGATCGGCTGGGTGATCCCCGCGATGTCCGCCTCCTGGAAGGCGTCCGTCCCGATCGCCGGCCGGGGCACCTGGCCGGTGATGGCCACGATGGGCACCGAGTCCATGTAGGCGTCGGCGATGGGAGTCACGAGGTTCGTCGCGCCGGGCCCCGAGGTGGCGATGCACACGCCGACCCGTCCGGTCGCCTGGGCGTAGCCCTCGGCGGCGTGTCCGGCGCCCTGCTCGTGGCGGACCAGGATATGGCGGATGTGGGTCTCGTCGAACAGCGGGTCGTACGCCGGCAGGATGGCCCCGCCGGGGATGCCGAAGGCGACCTCGACGCCGGCGGCCTCCAGGGAGCGCACCAGGGACTGGGCCCCGGTCATCGTCTGGCCGTCGTAGGCCTCGGGTCGGGCTGCGCTTGCGGGCGTCGGCTGGGTGGTCATCGTTACCTGCCTGTGTCGCGGGTCCAAGAAAAAACCCCGCGTGCCGCGATGGCACGTCGGGGTCAGCGCATCAGCGGTCGGGCCGCCTGATGCGCTCAGCGTACGAGCGAAGTGGTTCGCACGCGCTCAAGAGTGCCTGAGCACAGCGCCGCAGTCAAGCGGGAACGGCCGGGCGGCGCTCATACGACGTACTCGGGTCGCAGGTACTGCGACAGCGCCGCAGCGTTCTGCACCACGCGCGGGTCCGGGTCGCGGACCACCGAGGTGTCCTTGTCGTCGTAGGGCACCGCGTTGAGCACCAGGCGGATGCTCTCCAGTCGGGCCCGCTTCTTCTCGTTGGAGTTGACGATCATCCATGGCGCCGCGTGGCTGTCGGTGGCGATCAGCATCTGGTCCCGGGCGGCGGTGTACTGCTCCCACTTCCCCAGCGACGCCACGTCGGTCGGGCTGAGCTTCCACTGCTTGAGCGGGTCCGTGTAGCGCATCTTGAACCGTTCCCGCTGCTCCTCGCGCGAGACCGTGTAGTAGAGCTTGAACAGCCGGATTCCGTCCGCCACCAGCGACTGCTCGAACTGCGGCGCCTGGCGGAGGAACTCGCCGTACTGGGCGGGGTTGCAGTAGCCCATCACCCACTCGACGCCGGCACGGTTGTACCAGGACCGGTCGAAGAACACGATCTCACCGGCGCTCGGAAGCTCCGCGACGAACCGCTGGAAGTACCACTGGGTCTGCTCGGTCTCGTTGGGCTTGGCCAGGGCCACGTGCCGCGCGCCGCGGGGGTTGATGTGCTCGTTGAACCGCGAGATCGCCCCGCCCTTGCCCGCCGCGTCACGGCCCTCGAAGATGATGACGATTCGCTCCCCGGCGCGCTTCACCCAGGTCTGCAGCTTCACGAGCTCGACCTGCAGCGCCAGCAGCTCACGCTTGTAGGCCTTGCTCTTGATCGGCTGGGGGTACGGCGGGCCGGCCTCCATGTCGGCCAGGGTCACCTCGGGTGCGGCCGGCACCACGCGCGGCTGGTCGGCGATCAGCTGCTGGGCGTGCTTCGGCGGGTTGATGCCAAGCTCGTCGAGAACGCCCTGGGGATCACCTGCCGTCGTCTTCCCGGATCCCTTGGATGTCGTTGCGCCGTCCGCCTTCTTCGCCATGGCGTGCCTCCCGTGCTCAGCGCACCAACTCTATCCCCTAGTCGCAAACGGCCCCGCGGGCAGCACTCCCGACCATGCGCGCGTACTTGCCGAGCACTCCCGTGGTGTACCGGGGCTCGCGCGGCTTCCAGTCGGCACGCCTGGCCGCAAGCTCCTCCGGGGACACCAGCAGGTCGAGCGTCCGGGTCTCCATGTCCAGACGGATGCGGTCACCGTGTCGCGCCAGCGCGATCGGACCACCGTGCGGTGCCTCCGGTGCGACATGGCCGATGCAGAAGCCCGCGGTGGCGCCCGAGAAGCGCCCATCGGTGACCAGCATGACGTCCTTGCCCAGGCCGGCGCCCTTGATGGCCGCGGTCACCGCGAGCATCTCGCGCATGCCGGGGCCGCCCATCGGGCCCTCGTACCGGATGACCACCACGTCCCCGGCCGCGATGTGTCCGTGCGTCAGCGCGTCCATCGCGTCGACCTCGTCGTCGAACACCTTCGCGGTGCCCTCGAACACCGGGGTGTCGATGCTTGCCGCCTTGATCACGGCTCCGTCAGGAGCCAGCGAGCCCCGCAGGATCACCAGCCCCCCCGTGGCATGGATGGGCGCGTCCGTGGGCGCGATGACCGTCCCGTCGGGGGCGGGCGGATCGAGAGCCGCCAGGTTCTCCGCCACGGTGCGGCCGGTGACGGTGAGGCAGTCGCCGTGCAGCAGACCGGCGTCCAGCAGCGCCTTCATGACCACCGGGACGCCGCCGACCCGGTCCACGTCGTTCATGACGAACCGGCCGAACGGCTTGACGTCGGCGAGGTGCGGCGTGCGGTCCCCGACCCGGTTGAAGTCGTCGATGGTGAGGTCCACCCGCGCCTCGTGGGCGATCGCGAGCAGGTGCAGCACCGCGTTCGTGGAGCCCCCAAGGGCCATGACGACAGCGATCGCGTTCTCGAAGGCCTGCGTGGTGAGGATGTCGCGGGCGGTGATGCCGCGGCGCAACAGCTCCACGACCGCCTCGCCGGAGCGGAAGGCGTGCTCGTCGCGTCGCTTGTCCACGGCCGCGGGGGCGGCGCTGCCCGGCAGGGACATGCCGAGGGCCTCCGCCACGCTCGCCATCGTGTTCGCCGTGAACATGCCACCGCAGGCACCTTCGCCCGGGCAGGCCTGGCGCTCGATCTCGTCGAGCTCCGCGCGGGTGATCCGCCCGAGCGCGCACGCGCCGACGCCCTCGAACGCGTCCTGGATGGTGACGTCACGGTCTCCTATCCGGCCCGGCAGGATCGATCCCGCGTAGACGAAGACGCTGGCGAGATCCAGCCGGGCGGCAGCCATCAGCATCCCGGGCAGCGACTTGTCGCAGCCGGCCAAGGTGACCATGCCGTCCAGGCGCTCGGCGTGCATCACCGTCTCGACCGAGTCCGCGATCACCTCCCGGCTGACCAGCGAGGCCCGCATCCCCTCGTGTCCCATCGAGATGCCGTCCGAGACCGAGATGGTGCCGAACTCCATGGGGAAGCCCCCCGCGGCGAAGGCACCTTCCTTCGCCTTGAGCGCCAGACGCTTGAGCGAGAGGTTGCAGGGCGTGATCTCGTTCCAGGAGGACGCGATCCCGATCTGGGGCTTCTCCCAGTCGGCGTCGGTCATGCCGACCGCGCGCAGCATCGCGCGGGCGGGGGCACGTTCGTACCCCTCGGTGACATCCTTGCTCCGCGGTTTGATGTCCATCAGCCGCTGTGCTCCTCGGGCGTGTGGGGCCGGATCAGCTCCGGATCTGGCCGTCGCCGACGCAGATCCAGGACGTGCTCGTCATCTCGGCGAGACCCATCGGGCCCCGCGCGTGCATCTTCTGAGTCGATATCCCGATCTCGGCGCCGAGTCCGAACTCACCGCCGTCGGTGAACCGCGTGGAGGCATTGACCATGATCGCGGCGGAGTCCATCCGCGAGACGAAGTGGCGGATGGCCCGCTCGTCGGAAGCCACGATCGCCTCGGTATGACGCGACGTCCAGCGCCGGATGTGCTCGATGCCGGCGTCGAGGTCGTCGACCACCGCCACCGCCATGTCCAGGGAGAGGTACTCCGCCCCCCAGTCCTCGTCCGTGGCGGCAACGGCGGGCACCCCGACGGCCTCGGCCCGGGCCAGTGCCGCGGGGTCGGCGTGCAGCGTCACCCCTGCCGCATCCAGCGCCCGCAGCAGTCGGTCCAGGCCGCCGGAGCCGACCAGGTCCGCGTGCACCAGCAGTGACTCCGCCGCGTTGCACACGCTGGGGCGGTGCGTCTTGGAGTTGACGACGATCCGCTCGGCCATGTCCAGCTCCGCGGAAGCGTCGACGTACACATGACAGTTGCCCACCCCGGTCTCGATGACCGGCACGGTGCTGTTCTCCACCACGGTCTGGATCAGGCCGGCGCCCCCTCGCGGGATGATCACGTCGACGAGTCCGCGGGCGCTCATCAGATGATGCACCGAGTCACGGTCGACCCCGGGGACGAGCTGGATCGCATCCTGCGGCATGCCGGCCTTGGACGCGGCCTCGCGCAGCACCTCCACGAGGGCCTGATTGGACTCGTACGCGCTGGCAGATCCCCTCAGCAGCGCGGCGTTGCCGCTCTTGAGGCACAGACCGGCCGCATCCACGGTCACGTTCGGGCGCGCTTCGTAGATCATGCCGACCACGCCCAGCGGCACCCGTACCTGTCTCAGGTCGAGTCCGTTGGCGAGTCGGTAGCCCCGCACCACCTCCCCCACCGGGTCCGGCAGGGCCGCCACCTCGACCAGTGCCGCGGCGATCGCGGCGATCCGCTGCGGGGTGAGCGTGAGGCGGTCGATCAGCCCGTCGGAGAGGCCTGCCTCGCGGCCCGCGGCGATGTCACGGGCGTTCGCCAGGACGATCTCCTCGGTTCGCTCGACGAGCGCCTCCGCCATCGCGTGCAGCGCCGCGTCCTTCTCCCCGCGCGTCAGAGGAGCCAGCTCCGCCGCGGCCACCCGGGCGCGGCCTGCCGCAGCGAGGACTTCCTCACGAGTGGCAACTGTGCCCACTGGACTCTCCTGTGTCGGATCGATGCCTGCTGCGAGGGTACGGCAGCGCATCCCGTCAGGGCAGCACCGTGACCTCGCGAGGCAGCAGCACAAGGTCGTCCCGGTGCACCACCTCTCGCTGGTGCCCAGGCCCGAGCTGGTGGGTCGAGCGGCCCAGCAGCATCGGCATCTCCGTCGCGTCGTAGCCGACCAGTCCCCGGCCCACCCGGTGCCCCTCCGGCCCGACGATGTCCACCGGGTCCCCGGCGGCGAACTCGCCCTCGACCCCGGTGATCCCCGCGGCGAGCAGGGAGGCACCCCGTTCCACCACCGCGGCAACCGCGCCGGCGTCCAGGTAGAGACGCCCGGTCGGGGCACTCGCATGCGCCAGCCAGAGCAGCCGCGAGGAGTGGCGTCGGCCGGTGGGGACGAAGTAGGTCCCGACCGGCTCACCGGCCAGTGCGGCGGCAGCCCGGCCGGCGGAGGTGAGCACCACGGCCACCCCCGCCTGCGTCGCAGTGCGCGCGGCAGCGACCTTGCTGGCCATGCCCCCCGTACCGACAGTCGAGCCGGTGCGGCCCAGCCGCACGCTCGTGAGGTCGTCCTCACCGGCGACCACCTCGACCAGCTCCGCCTCCCCGCGACGCGGATCCCCGTCGTACAGCCCGTCGACATCGGAGAGGATCACGAGTCCGTCGGCCGAGACCAGGTGCGCGACCAGTGCGGCGAGCCGGTCGTTGTCCCCGAAGCGGATCTCCTCGGTGGCCACGGCGTCGTTCTCGTTGATGATCGGAACCGCGCCGAGGGACAGCAGCCGCTCCAGCGTGCGCTGAGCGTTGCGGTAGTGCGCCCGACGCATCACGTCCTCCGCGGTGAGCAGCACCTGGCCGACGGCGATTCCGTGCCGCGCGAACCCGATCGCATAGGTACCCACCAGCAGCGACTGGCCGACGGTCGAGGCGGCCTGCAGTGTCGCCAGGTCCTGCGGACGGCGGTAGAGGCCCAGTGGGTCCAGCCCGGCGGCGATCGCACCGCTGGAGACCATCACGATCTCGGCCCCGCTGTCCCTGCGGCCCACCACCGCCTCCACCAGCGCGAGCACCCGCTCGCGGGCGAGCCCGCCGGAGGTCTCGGTCAGGGAGGACGATCCGATCTTCACCACCAGTCGGCGGGCGTCGGAGATGCCGGGCCGGCTCATCGCGTCCTACTCATGCTCGGAGGTATCGGAGGCCCGCCGCCGGGCGTCCCGGGCCAGTCTGCGGTCCGCGGCGCTCGTCCGGTGCGAGGCCTCGAGCCGCTCGTCGGAGCCCCGTACCCCGTGCACCTCGTCCTCCCCTGCCGCCAGCATGGGCTGCCAGTCGAACGTCACCCCCGCGATCGTCACGGCGTCACCGGGCTGTGCGCCCGCCTCGGCGAGCGCCTCCTCCACCCCCAGCCGCGCGAGCCGGTCCGCCAGGTAGCCCACCGCCTCGTCGTTGTCGAAGTCGGTCTGACGCACCCAGCGTTCCGGCTGTGGGCCGCGCACGTCGAAGCCGTCGGTGCGCGCCGTCACGGTGAACCCGGCCTCGTCGACGCCCCGTGGCTGGAGCCGGACCCGGGTGGCCGCCGGGGCGGGCTGCAGGCTGCGATGCTGTGCGACGGCGCCCGCCAGCGCGTAGGTCAGCTCGCGCAGTCCCTCGTGCGTGACGGCGCTGACCAGGTACACCGGCCAGCCCCGAGCCTCGATGTCGGCCCGGACCATCTCGGCGAGGGCGCGCCCGTCCGGCACATCCACCTTGTTGAGTGCGACCAGTCGTGGGCGCTCCTCGAGGCCTCCGTAGGCCGCGAGCTCGTGCTCGATGGCATCGATGTCGGAGAGCGGATCGCGCTCGGACTCCAGCGAGGCCGAGTCGACGACATGCAGCAGGACGGCGCACCGCTCGATGTGACGCAGGAACTGCAGCCCGAGTCCCCGGCCGGACGACGCCCCCGGTATGAGACCGGGCACGTCTGCGACGGTGAAGGTGTCCTCACCGGCCGCCACCACGCCGAGATGGGGGACCAGGGTCGTGAACGGGTAGTCGGCGATCTTGGGACGGGCCGCCGACAGCGCAGCGATGAGGGAAGACTTGCCGGCGCTCGGGTAGCCGACGAGACCTACGTCCGCCACGCTCCGCAGCTCGAGCACCACCTCGACCTGCTCCCCGGGTTCCCCCAGCAGAGCGAAGCCGGGCGCCTTGCGCCGAGCCGAGGCGAGGGCGGCGTTGCCGAGACCGCCGCGACCTCCGTGGGCGATGACGTGCTCGGTGCCCTCGCCGACCAGGTCTGCCAGCTCCGTGCCGTCCAGGCTGCGCACGACCGTCCCGTCCGGGACGGACAGGCGGATGTCCTCCCCCTGCGCTCCATGGCGGTTGCTGCCCTGACCCGGGCGACCCTTCGTGCCTCGGGCGTGCGGGCGGTAGTGGAAGTCGAGCAGCGTGTGCACGTTGGGGTCGACCACCAACACCACGTTGCCGCCCCGCCCGCCGTTGCCGCCGTCGGGTCCGCCGAACGGCTTGAACTTCTCCCGGTGGATGGAGGAGCAGCCGTGTCCGCCGCCGCCTGCCTCGGCGTGCAGCACGACACGGTCGACGAAAGTAGTCACGGGCTCACGTTCTCAGGCCCGGCTGCGTCGTACAGCCGGGGGGCGGTACGGAGCTCAGGCCGAGGTCTCGGCGTCGACCGGCCCCACGTTCACGAGCATGCGACCACGTGAGTGGGTGAACGAGACCGTGCCGGCGGCCAGGGCGAACAGCGTGTCGTCCTTGCCCCGGCCGACGTTCGCGCCGGGGTGCATCTTGGTGCCGCGCTGGCGAACCAGGATCTCTCCCGCGCTGACGACCTGGCCGCCGAAGCGCTTCACACCCAGCCGCTGCGCATTGCTGTCGCGTCCGTTGCGTGAGGAGGACGCACCCTTCTTGTGTGCCATGAGTCGTCTCTCCTGCCCTACTTGGTGTCGATCCCGGTGACCTTCACCTGGGTCAGCTGCTGGCGGTGACCCTGGCGGCGGTGGTAGCCGGTCTTGTTCTTGAAGTGATGCATACGGATCTTGGGGCCCTTGACGTGTCCGACGACCTCGCCGGTCACCGACGCACCCTCGAGGGCAGCGGCGTCGCTGGTGACCTCGGCTCCGTCGACGATCAGCACTGCGCGCAGGCTCACCGCATCGCCGACGCCGGCGTCGATCTTCTCGACGGTCAGAACGTCACCGGGCGCGGCACGGTACTGCTTGCCGCCGGTCTGCACATAGGCGTACATCGGTTGCGGTCCTCTGGGTGCTGGGGTCACGTCTGGGTGGAGAGGGTCCCATGCGTGCGACATCCATGACACACGCGGAACCAGTGCCGATGAAGGCACCTCAGGCAGGGTACGTCAGCGCGAGACAGCCGGTCAACAACAGGAGCGAAACGCCGAGCTGTAGGTAGTTGCACAACTTTTGAAGCGAAGGTGCATCCAGACTGAGACCCCTCCGCGAAGAGGGGGTGTCAGCAACTACCGATGGAGGTAAGTCCCATGCGATTCCGTACCGCCGCAGCCCTGACTGCGACCCTGATGGTCCCCGCCGCTTCCGTGGCGCTCGCCGGACCCGCCCTGGCCGCCGACGCCCAGGTCACCGTCGTCCACGGCATCCCCGACGTCACGGTGGATGTCTACGCCAACGGCGAGATCCTGCTCGACGACTTCGCCCCCGGCACGGTGACCGACCCGGTTGCCCTGCCCGAAGGCAGCTACGAGATCGCGCTGACCGCGTCGGACGCTACCGGTCCGGAAGACCCGATCCTCGGACCTCAGACGGTCGACGTTCCCGGTGGAGCCAACGCATCCGTCGTGGCGCACCTGAGCGAGGGTGGAGACCCGACGCTGACCACCTTCGTCAACGACACCTCCGAGGTCGCCGCCGGCGAGGCGCGCCTGACCGTTCGTCACACCGCTGCCGCCCCCGCGGTGGACGTGCTGGCCAACGGCGACGTGCTCTTCTCCAACCTGACCAACCCGAACGAGGCGAAGGGCGACGTGCCCGAGGGCACGTACTCCGCCAGCGTCGTACCCACTGGCGCGACGGAGCCCGTGGTGCTCGGCCCGGCGGATGTGGCACTGACCGCCGGCACCAACACCATCGTCTACGCCTGGGGCTCGCTGGACGATGAGAACCTCGCCCTGGCCGTGCAGACCGTCGACGGTCTTGGCGGCGCCCCGCACGGTGTCCCGAGCGGCACCGGTGCTGCTGCGGACGAGAGCTTCCCGGTCTGGGCCGCTGGCGCGATGGCGATCGCCGCGGTCGGCGTCGCCGCCTCCGGTGCGGCCGTCGCCCGGGCGCGCTCCCGCTCCTGACAGTCACACATCCCCCAGCTCCTGCTGGGTGCGGGCGGTCACCCGACCCCCGCACCCAGCAGCAGCCACGCTCACCCCGAACAGCAGACTTGGGACACAGTCATGAACGCCTCCCCCGAGCCAGGCCCCGCGCAAGAGCGCACCATAGGTCGGCGGCGCAGCCGCCTCCCGGTGGTCGCCTTGGCGGCCTCGCTCGCCTTCCTGGTCGGCATCCCCGCCGCGTGGGCCCTGACCCGGCCCGAGGCGAATGTCGGCACCACCCTCGAGTCGGCCACCGGGCCGGCACAGCTCAGTCAGTCTCAGGGTGAGACGACGCCTGCCGAGCAGGAGGCCCGGGCACGCGCCCGGGAGCTAGCTAAGGGGGCAGCTCCTGCGGCGGCCCCGCTGCCGGCTCCTGTGTCGGTGTCCGTGCCGGCACTGGGAGTCACGGCCACCGTGGTTTCGGCCGGGGTTCAGGACGACGGCCAGATGGAGATTCCGCCTGGCCGCGGCGAGGCGGGCTGGTACCGCTACGGGCCGGCCGTCGGTGACGACCAGGGCTCGGCCGTCATTGCAGCGCACGTCGCGACACCCGAGGGCAAGGGGGCCTTCTTCCCGCTCCGGGACAGCGTCGTCGGACAGCGGGTGATCGTGACCCTGGCCGACGGGTCAACCCGCGAGTACCAGGTGTCGGGACGCAGCCAGTGGAACAAGGCAGAGCTGCCCGTTGCCGAGGTGTTCCGGCCCTCCGGTGAACACCGCCTTACCCTGGTGACGTGTGGCGGTGCGTTTGACCGCGACACCGGCCGATACACCGACAACGTCGTGGTCACCGCCGTACCGGTGGGTGTGCAATGATCACGGCAGTCCGCGAACCGATCAGACGAGGGCCCGTGACCGACTCGCAGCCGACGCCGTCGCAGGCCTGGCTGGACTTCGAGCGCAGTCACCGTCTCGACGCCGAGCTCCCCCCTCGTGATCGGCTGGGGGCAGTCGCCGGCCCGGGCGACGGCGGGCTCGAGGAGGAGTTCCGCGCCGGCAACGAAGCCGCCCTGCGCTCGGCGTACGAGCTGTGGAGTGCACAGGTCTACTCCGTCGCTCGCCGCACGCTGCGGGACGACCAGGACGCGGAGGACGTGACCCAGCAGGTCTTCGTCGCTGCATGGCAGGCTCGGGAGCGTTTCGACGCCTCCGCGGGCCCGCTTCCCGCCTGGTTGCTCGGTATCACCCGCCACAAGGTCGTCGACCGGATGCGCTCCCGCGGACGCGACCACTCCGTGCTCGAGTCCTCCTCTCCCGCCGCTGAGCACGCCCTGCGGTCGGGAGCGGAGACCTCGGCTGACGGGCAGCCGGACCGCGTCGCCACCCGGGTGTTGCTGGCCGACGAACTGGCGCGGCTGGGGGAACCCCAGGAGCGCATTCTTCGACTTGCCTTCTACGAGGACCTGACCCACCAGCAGATCGCCGAGGCGACCGACCTGCCGCTGGGCACCGTGAAGAGCCATATCCGACGAAGCCTGGAACGGCTGCGCCGACGCTTGGAGGTGGAGCATGTCGCACCCTGACGGCGAGAGCCTGGCGCTGATAGCACTCGGCGAGCCAGCCGACGACGCGGAGCTCCAGCGTCACCTCGAACGGTGTGAGTTCTGTCGGTCCGAGCTGGACTCACTGCGCCGCACTGTGGAGCTCTGCCGCGAAGTGACAGCCGAGGACCTCCCGACGCCGCCGCCGGACAGGGTCTGGCAGGCCATCGCCGCCGAACTGGCCCTCAGCTCGAAGCCGGACGTACCAGACGTGCCGGTCGTGCCCGACGAGCTGGCCGGGCGGCGCCGCACCCGCGCCGCCCGGGGTGGCTGGTCACGCGCACCACTGCTGGCGGTCGCGGCAGCGGCCGTGCTCGGCGTGGTGGCCGGGGGCGTACTGACGTCGGTCGTGACCACCGGGGACGACTCCGTCACCGTGTCGGTGGTCGCGAACGCCAGTCTCGAGCCACTGCCGGGCAAGCCCTACGTGGGTGTCGCCCAGCTGGGTGAGTCCGACACCGGGCGCGTCCTGTCGATCTCGGTCGACGGACCATCCCCGGAGAACGGCTACTACGAGGTCTGGCTGCTGACCCCGACGGTGACGGACATGATCTCGGTCGGGGCGCTGGACCGTACCAACCACGGGCTGTTCCGCCTGCCCGATGGCGTCGACCTCACCGCGTACTCCGTGGTGGACATCTCGTTCGAGCCGTTCAACGGCGATCCGACCCATTCCTCGGACAGCCTGGTTCGCGGCGAGATCCAGGTCTGAGCGCTCCGCGGCACTCGAAACGTCAGCTGTCCTCGCCGCTCGGTGCCGGTTCACCAGCCGGTTCACCCGCCGTTCACCTGCCGGTTCACCTGCCGGTTCGGCTGCCCCGGCCGCGGCAGCCGCCACGGCGGCGACCGCCTGGGCGTTGCGGCGCGCCACTTCCGGATCGACTGCCTCCTCCGCCGCTGGCGCGGAAGCCGCCTCCGAGGCCGACTCGGACCGCCCTCGCTTGCGTCCGTTGCGCGACCCACCGCGGGAGCCGCCGCCCTTGCCGCCGCCACCGGAGTCCCCTGACCGGCTCTGCTCCGCCGCCGCGATCGTGCCGTGTACGACGATCCCGCGGCCGTTGCAGCAGGAGCAGGGCTCGCCGAAGGTGTCCAGCAGCCCGGCGCCGACGCGCTTGCGGGTCATCTGCACCAGGCCGAGCGATGTCACCTCGGCCACCTGGTGTCGGGTCCGGTCCCGGGACAGGCACTCGACCAGTCGTCGCAGGACGAGGTCCCGGTTCGCCGGGAGCACCATGTCGATGAAGTCGATCACGATGATCCCGCCCACGTCGCGGAGCCTCAGCTGGCGGACGATCTCATCCGCCGCCTCGAGGTTGTTCTTCGTGACGGTCTCCTCGAGGTTGCCGCCCTGTCCGGTGAACTTCCCGGTGTTGACGTCGACCACCGTCATCGCCTCGGTGCGATCGATGATGAGGTATCCGCCGCTGGGCAGCCACACCTTGCGCTCCAGCGCCTTGGCGATCTGCTCGTCGATGCGCAACGCCGTGAACAGGTCGACCTCGTCGGTGTGCTTCTCCAGACGGTCCACGAGATCTGGCGCCATCTCGGCGACGTACTTCCTGACCGTCGACCACTCCTTGCCGCCCTGTACGACCAGGCGTGAGACGTCCTCGTTGAACAGGTCCCGTACCACCCGCAGCAGCATGTCGGGCTCCTGGTGCAGCAGCGTGGGACTGGTCGCCTTCTCGCTCTTGGACTGGATACGTTCCCACTGCCCTCGGAGCCGCTCGATGTCGCGGGTGAGGTCGGACTCCGAGGCACCTTCCGCGGCAGTGCGGACGATGACCCCCGCCTCCTCCGGAAGGGTGCGTTCGAGGATCTCGCGCAGCCTCTTGCGCTCGGCGTCCGGCAGCTTGCGACTGATGCCCGTGAGTGACCCGTCCGGGACGAAGACCACGAAGCGGCCGGCGAGGCTGATCTGGCTGGTCAGCCTGGCGCCCTTGGTGCCGACCGGGTCCTTGGTGACCTGGACCAGCACCAGCTGTCCCGGTGAGAGCGCGTGCTCGATCAGGCGTGGCTTGCCCTCCAGCCCAGAGGCGTCCCAGTTGACCTCGCCCGCGTAGAGCACCGCGTTGCGGCCCGGCCCGATGTCGATAAAGGCTGCCTCCATGCTGGGCAGTACGTTCTGCACCCGGCCGAGGTAGACATTCCCGACCATGCCCCGCGAGCTTTCGGATGCCACGAAGTGCTCGACGAGCACGTCGTCCTCCAGGACGCCGACCTGGGTGATGCCGTCCGCCTGGCGGACCGCCATGACACGTTCCACCGACTCGCGACGCGAGAGGAACTCGGCCTCGGTCAGTACCGGCGCACGCCGGGACTGGCCTCGACCCTCCTTGCGGCGCTGGCGTCGGGCCTCGAGTCGGGTCGAGCCCTTGACAGACTGGATCTCGTCATCGGAAGTGCCGCCCTCGGCAGCAGAGCCCGTGTCGCCCTGCTCGGTGTCCCGCCGTCGGCGCCGGCGACGCGGTCCCTCACCACCACCTTGTGAGGTGCCCTCTGCCGTCTCGGGTTCAGCGCGGCTGTCGCCGGGGGCCTGCTCCCGGCTCTCTCCCTGATCCTTGCCCTGGCCTTGGGTCTTGCCCTGGCCTTGGGTCTTGCCCTGGCCCTGGGTCTTGCCCTGGCCCTGGGTCTTGCCCTGGCCTTGGGTCTTGCCCTGGCCCTGGGTCTGGCCTGGCCTTTGCCCTGGCCTCGCTCCTGGCCTCGGTCCTGGGCGCGTTCGGGCGCCTTCTCGGCGCCGGACTTCTCTCGGGAACCGGCGTCGGCGTCTTCCTCGCCGCCGTCCGGGCCCTCCTCGTCGTCGTCGAGATCCTCGCCGTCAGACGACCCGGCGCCACCCGCACCGCCTCGACCCCGACGGCGCCGACGGCGCCGTTTGCGCGCCGCGGTGCCCTGCCCCTCGGGTCCGTCGGGTCCGTCGGGTCCCTCGGGTCCCTCGGGTCCGTCCGGGCGCGCCTCGGGGCGCTCGCCGTCGAACGACCCACCAGCCTCATCTGACCTGTCAGGTACCCGCCTGGCCGGCTCAGGGGGTGGCGGGACCGGCTCGGGCGCCACGAATGCCACCGTCAGCGCGCCCACGGGCTTTCCCGGCGCGCCTGCTGGTGGGCTCGGTGGGGTCGCCTCACCACTGCCGTTGTCCGCGCCCTGCTTCGTCTCGTCACCCATGCGGGTAGTCTCCGTCCAGCCCCGGGCGGCACCTGGGGCGCCGCCGCGCGGGGTCACGTCGCTCGCCGACCACGTCGTGGCCGCCGGAAATCTCTTCGTACGACAGCCGACCCTTCGCCGGAGGTGTCACCGCTCCTGGTGGAGCGGGTCACCCACGGTTCCGTCGTCCTGCACGGTCCCCTGCGCCACACGGGTGGCGCGGGCAGGGTCCGGGAAGTCCAGACCTGCTACGGCGGCGATCCCAGAGAGCAGGTCGTCCGGCCGGACGGTGGGCGTCGTATGTCGTACGACGAGTTCGAGTATGGCAGAGTCCGGCTCCTCGTCACGATCGCCCGGCCACGACCCGCGCTGAGTCGCATTGGCGACCACGACCGGAGCACGTACGTCCACGTTCTTCCGTCCTGACTTGGTCAGTCGTGTTACCAGCACCTCGTCCGCGGCCAGGAAGGCCTCGAGCGCGTCGGCGAGCGCCTCGGGTGCGACGCCCGGGACCACGACGCGCCACCGGGAACCCGTCAGACGGTCCACCAGCTTGCCGTCGCCCGCCACGACCGCGTCGAGGATGTCGAAACCCTCCGGAAGGACCGCGTCGAGCCTGTCCCGGACCAGCTCAGGAGCCACGTCCCGGGTCAGCCCGAGCTCGAGGTACTCGGCCTCACTGGCCACGCCGGTCGGCGCGGCGCCCATGTACGAGACCCGGGGGTGGGGCGTGAAGCCGCCCGAGTAGGCCACAGGAAGGTCTGCGCGCCGCAGCGCACGCTCGAAGGCCCGGGCGAAGTCGCGGTGGGAGGCGAAGCGAAGCCGGCCGCGCTTGGCGTAGCGCAGGCTCATACGCTGCACCACCGGGTCAGACTGACCCTCAGGTTGAGGTCGAGATCGTGTCACGGGGCGGCTGGGTTGGTTGGGTCGGTTGGGGCCGGTGGGACCGGCGTCAGCGGTAGCAGCGTGGCCCCGGTCGGCCCGACCTGGATCTCGGTTCCCATCTGGGGACAGACCCCGCAGTCGAAGCACGGGGTCCAGCGGCAGTCGTCCTGCTCGACCTCCTCGAGGGCGTCCTGCCAGTCCTCCCAGAGCCACTCCCGGTCCAGGCCGCTGTCGAGGTGGTCCCACGCAAGCACCTCGGTGTGGTCCCGCTCGCGGGTGGTGAACCAGTCCAGACTCACCCCCTGCGGCTCCAGAACCTCGGCAGCCGCCCGCTCCCAGCGCTCGTAGGAGAAGTGCTCGCTCCACCCGTCAAAGCGACCCTCCTGGCGCCAGACCTGCTCGATCACCGCACCCACGCGCCGGTCCCCGCGGGAGAGAAGTCCTTCGATGATGCTGGGCCGCCCGTCGTGGTACCGGTACCCGATGGCACGGCCGAGCGAACGGTCGGCGTTGATCGCCTGGCGCAGCAGGGCAAGCCGCCGGTCCACGGTCTCGTGGTCGCACTGCGCCGCCCACTGGAACGGTGTGTGGGGCTTGGGGACGAAACCCCCGATGGAGACGGTGCAGCGCACGTCCGAGCGGCCGGACGCGCGGCGGGCCTCCCGGATGACCGCGTGCGCCATCTCGGCGATCTCGAGCACGTCAGCGTCGGTCTCGGTGGGAAGCCCGCACATGAAGTAGAGCTTCACCTGGCGCCAGCCGTTGCCGTACGCGGTGGCAGCCGTGCGGACCAGGTCTTCCTTGCTGACCATCTTGTTGATCACCCGACGCAGCCGCTCGGAGCCGCCCTCGGGAGCGAAGGTCAGCCCGCTGCGGCGGCCGTTGCGCGCCAGCTCCTCGGCCAGCGTGATGTTGAACGCGTCGACCCGGGTGCTGGGCAGCGACAGCGAGGTGTGGGTGCCCTCGTACCGGTCGGCCAGCCCGGAGGCGACCTCCCCGATCTCGGAGTGGTCGGCGCTGGAGAGCGACAGCAGCCCCACCTCCTCGAAGCCGGTGGCGGCCAGCGAGCTCGCCACCACCTCTCCGATCCCGGTGATGGACCGTTCCCGTACCGGGCGGGTGATCATGCCCGCCTGGCAGAACCGGCACCCGCGGGTGCACCCCCGGAATATCTCCACACTGGCCCGCTCGTGGACCGTCTCGGCGTTGGGCACCAGCGGCGAGCGCGGGTACGGCCAGGAGTCGAGGTCCATCGTCGTGCGCTTGGCCGGTCGCGCCGGCACGTCCGGGCGATTGGCGACGACCCGCCGGATCCGGCCGTCCGGCAGGTACTCCACGTCGTAGAACCGGGGCACGTAGACGCCGGGTACGGTCGCGAGGCGTACCAGCAGCGCCTCCCGTCCCCCGGGACGGCCCGCAGCCTTCCAGGCGGAGACGACGTCGGTGATCTCGCCGACCACCTCTTCGCCGTCACCGATCGCCGCGGCGTCGACGAAGTCCGCGATCGGCTCCGGGTTGAACGCCGAGTGGCCCCCGGCGAGCACGACCGGGTGCTCCTCGGTGCGGTCCGACGCGTGCAGCGGGATGCCCGCGAGGTCCAGCGCGGTCAGCAGGTTCGTGTAGCCCAGCTCGGTGGCGAAGGAGACCCCCAGCAGGTCGAACGCTCCGACCGGGCGGTGTGCGTCCACGGTGAACTGCGGGACGCCGTACTCGCGCATGAGCGCCTCGAGGTCCGGCCACACCGCATAGGTGCGCTCGGCGAGTGCGTCGGCACGCTCGTTGAGTACCTCGTAGAGGATCTGCAGTCCCTGATTGGGCAGGCCCACCTCGTAGGCGTCGGGATACATCAGCGCCCATCGCACGGCGACGGAGTCCCAGTCCTTCACGGTGGCGTTGAGCTCCCCGCCGACGTACTGGATCGGCTTGGAGACCCGCGGGAGGAGCGGCTCGAGCCGGTCGAACAGGGACGCAACGGGCATGCAGCCAGGGTAGGTGACGGGCGGCCAGCACGGCGTGTCCCTGGTGATCCGCCGCCGGGACCTCCCGCGGCGGCGTGTAAGTTACCCGCCACGGAATACCCGGCGGTGGGGCCGGGCGAAGAACCCGCGAGGAGGTCGCATGGCAACCAAGATCCCCAACCTCGACCCGTACCCCGTGCCGCCGGACAAGATCATGGAGTGCACGAAGGACAAGGCGTACTGGGACGCCAAGTACCCCGCGATCGGGGCCAAGGGCGTCACCTGGCACACCTTCGAGCAGCAGGGTGACGAGTGGGTCGTCTCCACGACCCGCGAGGTGCCCGCCAACCTGCCCGCCTTCGCCAAGAAGATCGTGGGTGAGCAGAACATCATCACCCAGACCGAGAAGTGGAAGTCCGACGGCTCGGGCGGCTACCTCGTCGACGTGCTGGTCAAGATCAAGGGTGTGCCGGGCGACATGAAGGGCTGGATGAAGATCACGCCCGCCCGGGACAACGAGGCGGACTGGGAGCTGGAGTTCACGGTCAATGCGGGCGTCCCGATGATCGGGAAGAAGCTCGAAGGTGTGATGGCCGGAGAGACCAAGGACAACCTGGTCAAGGAGTTC
Organism: uncultured Actinomycetota bacterium; assembly: GCA_963752715.1. GTDB lineage: Bacteria > Actinomycetota > Actinomycetes > Mycobacteriales > CAVVZQ01 > CAVVZQ01. Next base: position 584,620 of record CAVVZQ010000002.1, read on the forward strand.
GAGTTCAACAAGCAGTGGATGACGACGCACTGACGGCGCCCACGTCTGGCATGCGTTGACCTGATGCCCCCGGCGAGTCCGGGGGCATCAGGCTGCCGGGGGTCGCGAGCAGCAGCCGGGCCAGCGTCGCCAGCTGCGCTGCCCGCCGGAGAGCTGCTCGCTGTCCCCGCCCAGCATCGCGTGCAGCCCCGAGGAAGGCCGCGAATCCTGACCGGGGCCGCTACAGGCTCGGGAAGAAGATCCCGATCTCCCGCGCTGCGGACTCCGGCGAGTCGGAGCCGTGCACGATGTTCTCGCCGATCTCCAGCGCGTAGTCGCCCCGAATCGAACCGGGCGCCGAGGCAACCGGGTCCGTGGCTCCCATCAGGGCTCGCGTGGCAGCCACCGCCCTCGGGCCCTCGGCCACCAGTGCTACCAGCGGACCGCCGGTGATGAAGTCGACCAGCTCGCCGAAGAAGGGCTTGCCGGCGTGCTCGGCATAGTGGGCCTCGGCGGTCTGCCGGGTCAGCGTGCGCAGCTCCAGGGCCACCACTGCCAGGCCCCGTCGCTCCAGGCGGCCGATCACCTCGCCGATGAGTCCACGACGGACCCCGTCGGGCTTGACCAGAACCAGCGTTCGCTCGGACACCACAGCTCCAGGGATCGTGAAAAGGTCGGTGCGGCAGGTGGTTTGCCGCATGCCAGGCTAGGCGATTCGGGTGACATCGGCGGTCCCGACGGCAAGGATCGGTGCTGAGCGCAGCACCACACCGCAGGCGGAAGGAGATCGTCTCGATGACGGGTTCGATGCGAGCGTGGAGCGACAGCTTCGCCGACGGCTCCGCCATCCCGGCCCGATACGCGCTGGCGCGGATCGCCGACGACCCTGCCGATCACGTCACCCTGTCGGACAACATCAACCCGCACGTCGGATGGGCGGACCTGCCCGACGGCACCCGGTCGGTGGCAGTCATGGTGATCGACATCAGCGCCCCGAGCAGCGCCGAGGACGTCAACAAGGACGACCGGGAGGTGCCGGCCGACCTCCCGCGTGCCGACTTCTCGCACTGGCTGGTCGTGGACTGCGATCCCGCCGCCGGCGGGATCGCCGAGGGCTCGCACTCCGACGGGGTCGTGCCCGGGGGCAAGCCCGGCCTGCGGGGCCCCGGCGGGGTGCGGCAGGGCCGCAACGACTACACGTCGTGGTTCCTGGGGGACCCGGTCATGGAGGGCATCTATCACGGCTACGACGGGCCTGGGCCGCCGTGGAACGACGCGGTGGCGCACCGGTACGTCTTCACCGTGTACGCGCTGGACGTGCAGCGCCTGCCGCTCCCCGAGGACTTCGACGCGCCGGCGCTCCGCGACGCCCTGGAGGGACACGTGCTCGCCGAGGCGTCGTTCTCCGGTACCTACGCGACCAATCCGCGACTGGCCGGCTAGCTGACCTGCTGGCGTCCCAGCGTCCCGGCGCGGAGCTTGGCCCGCATCCGCAGCTCGACCAGCCAGAGGACTCCGAAGGCACCTCCGAGGACGAACATGGCGGGGTGGAAGAACCCGGTGAGCAGCACGACCATCTGCAGCCCGGTGCCCACGGCGTAGGCCCACGGCCGCTTGAGCAGCGCAGCCAGCGCCACCAGCGCGGCTCCCAGCAGCCCCAGCACGGCGATCCCCCAGCCCGGCAGCTCACCGAGAACTGCCAGCGGGGCGATCGCCATCCACACCACGATGGCCTCCATGGTCAGGGTCGCAGCGAATACGCCGTGGAGACCCCGCTTCGCCGCTGCGGTGTCCAGTGTCTGCGTCATGCCACCTGCTCCCCTGTCAGCAGCACGCGGGCCTCCCCCGCCGTCACCACGGACCCGGTGACCAGAACGCCGTTTCCGCCGTAGACGGCATCGGGATGCTCGTCCACGATGCGCACCGCCTCGTCGATCGCCTCGTCAAGGGTCGCCGCGACGCGGACCCGGTCCACTCCCAGTGTGCGCCGAGCGCGCTCGGCGAGCGCCTCGAGCGGGAGCGCCCGCGCTGAGGAGCTGGTCGTGACCACGACGGTCGACACCGCGGGCTCCAGTGCCTCGAGCATGCCGTCGATGTCCTTGTCCTGCAGCACTGCGAGGACGGCGACGAGCCGGTCGAACTGGAAGGAGTCCTGCAGCGCCGCCACCGTGGCCGCCATGCCACCGGGGTTGTGCGCCGCGTCGAGCACGACCGTCGGTGAGTGACGCACCACCTCCAGGCGGCCCGGAGACCTGACCGACGCGAAGGCCTCCCGTACCACGTCAGCCTCCAGTGCCTTATCCGATCCGGCGCCCAGGAAGGCCTCCGCCGCGGCCAGCGCGACCGCTGCGTTCTGAGCCTGGTGCGCCCCGTGCAGGGGGAGGAAGACCTCCTCGTAGGTCGCACCGAGACCTTGAAGCGTCAGCATCTGCCCGCCGACGGCGACCTGACGCTCGAGCACGCCGAACTCCAGTCCCTCCCGCGCCACCGTGGCTCCCACCGCGGACACACGTTCCAGCAGCACCGTCGCGGCCTCCACCGGCTGTGCGGCCAGTACCGCCACCGACCCTTCGGAGATGATCGCCGCCTTCTCCCGGGCGATGTCGGCCAGCCCGGGCCCGAGCAGCTCGACGTGGTCCGCCGCGATCGGGGTGACCACCGCGACAGGCGCCGACAGCACGTTGGTGGCGTCCCACTCGCCGCCCATGCCCACCTCGACCACGGCGACCTGGACCGGCGCGTCGGCGAAGGCGGCGAGCGCCAGGGCGGTCACGACCTCGAAGTAGGTGACGGGATCAGGGCCACTGGCGTCGACCATCTCGACGTACGGGGCGACATCGGCGTACGCGCGCACGAACGCCTCCGGGGAGAGCGCCTCGCCGTCGACGACCACGCGCTCCCGGACGCTGGACAGGTGCGGGCTCGTGTATCGGCCGGTACGCAGCCCGTGGCTGCGCAGCAGCGCGTCGATCATGACCGCCGTCGAGGTCTTCCCGTTCGTCCCGGTCACGTGGACGGAGGCATACATCCGCTGTGGCTCGCCGAGCAGGTCGAGCAGCGCGGTGATGCGCGTGCGGTCGGGCACCATACGGCCCGGACCGCGCGCGGCCAGCGCCGCCTCCACACCGATCAGGGCCGCGGCCGCCTCCGGGTCGAAGTCAGCCATGGGTGAGCGCTCCGCGCAGGCCCTCGAGCCGCTCGATCTCGGCCAGCGCCGCCGCCTCACGGGTGCGCATCTTGGCGACCACCGCCTCAGGCGCCTTGGCGACGAAGGCCTCGCTGGCCAGCTTCGTCCGGACCTGGTCGAGCTCCTTGCGCTGGGCACCGATGGCCTTGTCCAGCCGGGTTCGCTCCGCCTCGACGTCGACCGTGCCGGACAGGTCCATACCAACCCGCACCCCAGACGCCGGGATCTCGACCCAGCCCGCCGGGATGGTCTCCGCGACCGAGAGCTGCTCGACGCCGGCGAGCACCTCGAGTACGGGCAGGTGGGCCGGCAGGACCTGCGTGGCGTGTGCCGCCTCGCGGTGGCCGGGCTCCACGACGATCACCGCGGGCACCTTCTGCCGGGGCTGCAGCCCCTGCTTCGCCCGAAACCGGCGGACCTCCGTGACGATGTCCCGCACCAGCGACATCTCGCGTTCCGCCGCCGGGTCACGGCGGTTCGGATCGACCGTGGGCCAGGGTGCGGTCACGATCGTCCCACCGCCGGTCAGGGTCCGCCACAGCTGCTCGGTGACGAACGGGACCACCGGGTGCAGCATGCGCAGCAGGGCGTCGAAGACGTGACCCAGGACGGCCCGGGTGCGTCCGGCCGCATCGCGGTCGCCGGCCCGCTCCGCGAGGTCGAGCTGCACCTTGGCGATCTCGATGTACCAGTCGAAGACCTCGTCCCAGGCGAAGTGGAAGAGCACGTCGGAGCAGCGTGCGAACTGGAAGTCCGCGTAGAGGTCGTCCACCTCGGCGATCACCTGGGTGAGCCGCGCGAGGATCCACCGGTCGGCGCTGGTGAGCTGCTCCGGGGGCGGCAGCGGCGTGGCGGTCGTGGCTCCCCGTATGAGTGCGAACCGGGTCGCGTTCCACAGCTTGTTCATGAAGTTGCGGGAGCCCTGGACCCACTCCTCGCCGATCGGAACGTCGGTCCCCGGGTTGGCGCCCTTGGCGAGGGTGAACCGCACCGCGTCGGCCCCGAAGCGGTCGATCCAGTCCAGCGGGTCCACGACGTTGCCGAAGGACTTGGACATCTTCTTGCCGCGCTCGTCCCGCACCATGCCGTGCAGCGCGACGGTGTGGAACGGAACCGACTGCTCCGGCCCCCGGTCGCTCATCGCGTACAGGCCGAACATCATCATCCGGGCGACCCAGAAGAACAGGATGTCGTAGCCGGTGACGAGCACGGCCGTCGGATAGAAGCGCTGGAGGTCCTCCGAGCTGTCCGGCCAGCCCAGCGTGGAGAACGGCCACAGCCCGGAGGAGAACCAGGTGTCCAGCACGTCCTCGTCCTGGGTCCAGCCGGGTCCGGTCGGCGGCTGATCGTCCGGACCCACCACCCGGACCTCACCATCCGGCCCGTACCAGACCGGGATGCGGTGCCCCCACCACAGCTGCCGGCTGATGCACCAGTCGTGCATGTTGTCGACCCAGGCGAACCAGCGGGGCGCCATCTCGGGCGGGTGGATCGCGACGCGACCGTCGCGCACCGCGTCCCCGGCGGCCTGCGCCAGCGGCGCGACCTTGACGAACCACTGCAGCGAGAGCCGGGGCTCGACCGTGGTCTTGCAGCGCGAGCAGTGACCCACGGAGTGCAGGTACGGACGGACCTCGGAGACGATGCGGCCCATCTCACGCAGCGCCTGTGTGATCGCCGGCCGCGCCTCGTAGCGGTCGAGCCCCTCGAAGGGGCCGTGCACCGTGATGCTCGCGGAGGTGTCCATCATCGTGATCGCCGGCAGGTCGTGACGCTGCGCGATCTCGAAGTCGTTGGGGTCGTGGGCGGGCGTGACCTTGACCGCGCCGGTTCCGAACTCCGGGTCGACGTGCCGGTCCGCCACGACCGGGATGTGCCGTCCGGTCAGAGGCAGCTCGACCGTACGGCCGATCAGGTGGGCATAGCGCTCGTCGTCGGGGTGCACCGCGACAGCAGTGTCGCCCAGCATGGTCTCCACCCGGGTGGTGGCCACGACGACGCTGTCCTCGCCGCTTCCGTACCGGATGCTGACCAGCTCGCCCTCGTCATCGGAGTACTCGACCTCGATGTCCGACAGTGCGGTGTGGCACCGCGGGCACCAGTTGATGATGCGCTCCGCGCGGTAGATCAGGTCGTCGTCGTACAGGCGCTTGAAGATGGTCAGCACGGCCCGGGACAGGCCCTCGTCCATCGTGAAGCGTTCCCGGGTCCAGTCGACACCGTCCCCGAGGCGGGTCATCTGGCCGAGGATCTGGCCGCCCGACTGCTCCTTCCAGCGCCAGACGCGCTCCACGAAGGCCTCACGTCCGAGGTCGTGGCGGGAAACGCCCTCCTTGGCCAGCTCGCGCTCGACCACGTTCTGGGTGGCGATACCGGCGTGGTCCATCCCCGGCAGCCACAGCGCGTCGTAGCCGAGCATCCGCTTGCGGCGGACCAGCGCGTCCATCAGCGTGTGCTCGAAGGCGTGGCCCATGTGCAGGCTGCCCGTGACGTTCGGCGGCGGGATCACTATGCAGTACGGCTCGCGGCCCGGCTCCCCGGTGGGCGTGAACACTCCAAGCTCGCGCCACCGCTGGTAGATCGGCCCCTCGACGTCGCCGGGAACGTACTGCGATGCGAGCGCCTCGCCGCTGGGCTGCGCCTGTCCGGGTTCGCTGGTCACGACACTCAAGGGTAGCGACGCAGCGGCGCATCGCCGGTCGGAGCGCTCCGCTGCGGTGTCAGGCGGTCTTGCCGCGGGGCTCGCTGCGGGAGCCCTTGCGCGAGCTGCGCTGCTGCTCGCGCGGTACCAGAGTCGGGTTCACGTTCTCCAGCACGACCTCGCGGGTCACGACCACGCGGGCCACGTCCGCCCGGGAGGGGATGTCGTACATCACCGACATCAGCACCTCCTCCATGATGGCCCGCAGCCCGCGCGCCCCGGTGCCGCGCCGAATCGCCTGCTCGGCTACCGCCTCCATGGCGTCGTCGGTGAACTCCAGCCCCACACCGTCGAGCTCGAAGAGCCGCTCGTACTGCTTGACGAGGGCGTTCTTGGGCGTGGTCAGCACCTGGACCAGGGCGTCGCGGTCCAGCGACCGTACGCTCGTCAGCACCGGCAGGCGGCCGATGAACTCCGGGATCATCCCGTAGCTGAGCAGGTCCTCGGGCAGCACCTTGCTGAAGATGTCACCGGGGTTGGTGTTCGTGGTGTCGACCAGCGAGGCGGTGAAGCCGATCGACTTGCGCCCCACCCGGGACTCGATGATCTTGTCCAGCCCCGCGAACGCGCCACCCACGATGAAGAGCACGTTCGTCGTGTCGATCTGGATGAACTCCTGATGGGGGTGCTTGCGCCCGCCCTGGGGCGGCACGGAGGCTGTCGTACCCTCCAGGATCTTCAGCAGCGCCTGCTGCACGCCTTCACCCGAGACGTCGCGCGTGATCGACGGGTTCTCGCTCTTGCGTGCGATCTTGTCGACCTCGTCGATGTAGATGATGCCGGTCTCGGCCCGCTTGACGTCGTAGTCAGCCGCCTGGATCAGCTTGAGGAGGATGTTCTCGACATCCTCGCCGACATAGCCGGCCTCGGTCAGCGCCGTGGCGTCGGCGATCGCGAACGGGACGTTGAGCATCCGGGCCAGCGTCTGGGCGAGCAGCGTCTTGCCGCACCCGGTCGGGCCCAGCAGCAGGATGTTCGACTTGGACAGCTCGACCACATCGTCCTTGGCGGGTCGCTCACCGCCCGCCTGCACCCGCTTGTAGTGGTTGTAGACCGCGACCGACAGTGCCTTCTTGGCCGCCTCCTGGCCGACCACGTAGGAGTCGAGGAACTCATAGATCTCGCGAGGCTTGGGGAGGTCGTCCCACTTCAGGTCGGAGGTCTCCGCCATCTCCTCTTCGATGATCTCGTTGCAGAGGTCGATGCACTCGTCGCAGATGTAGACACCGGGCCCGGCAATCAGCTTCTTGACCTGCTTCTGAGACTTGCCACAGAAGGAACACTTGAGCAGGTCTCCGCCTTCGCCCGCACGTGCCACGAGTCGTCCTCCTTGCCGTACGCCATCCCGATCCACCGGACCGGATGCTCGGCCGCGGATCGTGTTCCCGACCGTACTCCCTGTTGTGCTCCAACGGGCATCCACCGGGTAAACGGTGTGTCACTCGTACCTTGGCACGGCGAGCTGCCCGCCGGGGCGACGGCGCGCCCGGGTTCAGAATGCCGCAACGAGGCGGATTCGGCTTCCCGGGACCTAGGGTTGGTCTGCCGATCGACCTGCAGCGTGTGCGGAGGCGTGATGTCCCAGGAGATGCTCAACGAGACTGTCTGGAACAGCGAGCAGGTTCGGGAGGCCTATCCGGTCGCCGAGCGTCGCTCGACCATGACCCTCGGCGGGGTCATCGTCAAGGCTCTGTTCCTGCTCGTCATCGTCGCCGCCCTCGCCACGCTGGGCTGGCAGGTCTCCGAGACGCTCAACGGCGTCAACTTCGGGCTGCTCTACCTGCTCGGGTTCATCCTGCTGATCGCGATCACCATCGCGGCGGCCAACAACCCTCGCCTCGCCGCCGTCGCAGGCCTGCTGTACGCCCTGCTCACCGGACTGTGGATCGGCTCCATCACGCGCTACTACGCGACCGCCTTCGACGGCATCGTCTTCCTCGCGCTCGCGGGCACCGTCGCGGTCTGCTGCGCGGTGCTGCTGCTGTACCTGATCGCCCCGTACCGGGTCACTGCCAGGGTCGTCCAGGTGATCGTCGCCTTGAGCATCGGCGTGGGCCTGCTCTACCTCGTGGGCTTCTTCGTCACCCTGTTCGGAGGCAGCTTCGACATCCTGTACGGCTCCTCGCCCGCGTCCATCGTGGTCGGCCTGATCATCCTGGGCGTCGCCGCGTCCAACCTGCTTATCGACTTCAAGTTCATCGATGAGGGCATCCGCCTCGGCGCTCCCCGGCAGATGGAGTGGTACGCCGCGCTCGGGCTGGTCTCGACCCTGGTGTGGGTGTACCTGGAGATGCTCCGACTGCTCGCGAGGATCGCCCGCAACCGGTAGCGGCGGGCTAGACGGGCTAGGCGTCGGCCAGGGAGGCCTTCCGGGACCGTACGACCTCGTCGATGAGTCCGTACTCCTTCGCTTCCTCCGCCGTGAGGATCTTGTCACGCTCGACGTCCTTGCGGACCTGCTCCGGGGACCGACCGCTGTGCTTGGAGATCATCTCCTCCAGCATGTGCCGCATCCGGAGGATCTCCCTGGCCAGGATCTCCACGTCGGAGCCCTGCCCCTGACCCTCGGAGTAGGGCTGGTGGATGAGGATGCGCGCGTTGGGCAGCGCGAAGCGCTTCCCGGGGGTTCCCGCGGCGAGCAGGACCGCCGCGGCGGAGGCCGCCTGACCCATGCAGATGGTCTGGATGTCCGGCCGGACGAACTGCATCGTGTCGTAGATCGCCGTCAGAGCGGTGAACGAGCCGCCCGGGGAGTTGATGTAGATCGAGATGTCCCGGTCCGGGTCGGCCGACTCCAGGGTGAGGAGCTGGGCCATCACGTCGTTGGCCGAGGCGTCGTCGATCTGCACGCCGAGGAAGATGATGCGCTCCTCGAAGAGCTTGTTGTAGGGATTGGACTCCTTGACCCCGTACGAGGTCCGCTCCACGAAGGAGGGCAGGATGTACCGGCTCTGGATGTCGAGTCCTGCCGGGCTGATCCCCTGGGGGTGACGGTGTGACGCCGCTGGGATTTCGAGGCTGCTCATCGCGCGGCTCCTCACTTCTCGCTCTTGGACGGCTGCTCGACGGAGGTCACTTCGTGAGCACCCTTGACCACCTCGTCGATGAAGCCGTAGTCCTTGGCCTCGTCGGAGGTGAACCACCGGTCGCGGTCGGAGTCCGCCTCTATCTGATCCAGGGACTGACCGGTATGGAACGCAATGAGCTCGGCCATCTTCTTCTTGGTGTAGAGCATCTGCTCGGCCTGGATGGCGATGTCGCTGGCCGTACCGCCGATCCCTCCGGACGGCTGGTGCATCATGATCCGGGTGTGCGGCAGCACGTACCGCTTTCCCTTGGTACCGGCGCAGAGCAGGAACTGACCCATCGACGCCGCCAGTCCCAGCCCCACCGTCGCGACGTCGTTGGGTACGTACTGCATCGTGTCGTAGATGGCCATGCCAGCGCTGACCGATCCGCCGGGTGAGTTCACGTAGAGGTAGATGTCGCGGTGGGGGTCCTCCGCGGACAGCAGCAGCAGCTGGGCGCAGATCATGTTCGCGATCTGGTCGTCCACCTGGGATCCCAGGAAGACGATGCGCTCCTTGAGCAGACGGTTGAACACCGCATCGTCGAACAGGTTGTTCGTCCCACCGGGCGCCCGCCCGGTCGGGGAGAGCGAGTCACTCACGGTCTCCACCCTTCGCCTGGGTCATCCTCAACGACCTGAGGGGTCGGTCTGTGTCTGTGCCCGTCACGCGTCCCGGGTCTCGTGACGCGAGCCTTCGCCCGACAGTAACGCCCACAAGGTGCCGGTCAGTTCCCGAGAAGGCCGATGTTCGCTCACGGCGCATGCCGCGCCAGCCGGCGACCGGCCCGTCAGGCGAGACTGCTCAGGCTGGCGCGGACGTGGTCTCAGCCTCGGGCTCAGCCTCGGCTCAGCCTCGGGCTCAGCCTCGGCCGCGCCGGAGTCAGCCGGCACGGCTTCCGGTGCCGCCGCGCCTGAGGCCCGCCCGACGAGCGCCTCCAGGTCGATCTCGTTGCCTTCCGAGTCGAGCACCTTGGCCTGGTCGATGACGATCGCGAACGCCTTGGCTCGCCGTGCTTCGGCCGCCAGTACGTGCAGGTTGCCCGCCTCGATCACGCGCCGTGCGTACTCGTCCGGACTCATCCCCGCGTTCATGGCCCGGCGGACCAGCACCTCGCTGACCTCGGCGTCACCGATCTCGACCTCTTCGGCGTCGGCGACGGCGTCGAGGATTAGAAGGTTGCGTACCGCCTTCTCCGAGGCTTCCCTCAGCTCGCCCTCGAAGGTGTCCTCGTTCGAGCCGGTCTGTGCAAGGTAGCTCTCCAGCGAGGAGCCACTCGCCTCGAGGTCGGCCACGATGCTCTCGCGCCGGTGTTTGGTCTCGGACTCCAGCAGCGACTCCGGCAGCGGCATCTCCACCGCAGCGATGAGAGCCTCGAGAACCAGGTCGCGAGCCTCCATGGCCTGCTGCATGCGCGCGGTGCGGGCGATCCGCTCGCGTACGTCCTGCCGCAGCTCCTCGATCGTGTCGAACTCGCTCGCGGTCTGGGCGAAGTCGTCGTCGAAGTCGGGCAGCGCCTTGGCCTTGACGGACCGCACCGTCACCGTGATCTCCGCGGGCTTGTCGGTGTACTCGCCGCCAACGAGCGCGGAGGAGAAGGTCGCCGACTCCCCCTCGCCCAGCCCGGTGACGGCGTCGTCCAGGCCCGGAACCAGGGTGTCGCTGCCGACCTCGTAGGACAGCCCCTTGGTCTCGGCTTCCTCGACCCTCTCCCCGTCCACGGTTGCCGACAGGTCGATGGAGATGTGGTCGCCCTCCTGGGCCGGGCGCTCGGCGGCCTTGAGGATGGCGAAGCGCTCCCGCAGTCCGGAGAGCTGCTCTTCGACCCGCTCGTCGGAGGTGTCCGGATCATCGACGGTGACGTTCAGGGAGGAGAAGTCGGGGAGCGTGATCTGCGGTCGTACGTCGACCTCCGCGGTGAAGCTCAGACCGGCTTCGTCGTCGATGCCGGTGACCTCGACATCCGGCTGCCCGATCACTTTGACGTCGTGCTCCCGTACGGCGTCGGTGTAGAAGTGCGGCACCGCCTCGTTGACCGCCTCGGTGAGCACCTGCCCGCGGCCGACGTGCTGCTCGACGATCCTCGGTGGGATACGCCCCGGACGGAAGCCCTTGACCCGGATCTGGCCGGCCAGAGACCGGTAGGCCTTGTCCATGGCCGGCTTGAGCTCAGGGGTCGCCACCTCGATGGAGAGCCGGACTCGCGTCGGGCTGAGGGTCTCCACAGTGCTCTTCACGTACGGCGCTCCTTCTGTGGCCATCGCCGTGGACAACGATGGGCTGACTGGTGCGACAACCTGACCGGAGATCCCCATGGTCCTGCAGGCTGCCGTCTCGTCGGGGCGGGGAGACTCGAACTCCCGATCTCCTGCACCCAAAGCAGGCGCGCTAGCCACTACGCTACGCCCCGCGCCCGCCCCACGATAACCCACGAGCAGCGCCATGCCACCGGGCAATCAGCAGGTTCGTGGAGATGGCAGCGCAACGGCACGCTGGGCCGTCGCGGGCGAGAGAGTCGAGAGAGTCACGTACCCTGGCAGCGTTGCGCGGTTCTCGTCGGAGTCACCGGCGCACGCGGGTGTAGCTCAATGGTAGAGCCCCAGCCTTCCAAGCTGGTCATGCCGGTTCGATCCCGGTCACCCGCTCTCGGAATCTTCGCAGGTCACACGGCATTTCTGCCGCTGTGACCGCCCCCTACGTCGCCGAGCACGTCGACCTCGGCTACGCCCTGACCACCCATCGGGCGCAAAGCCTCACCACCGACACCGCCCACTTCGTCCTCACCCCGGGAAGTTCTCGCGAGGCGCTCTACCTCGGCATGACCCGCGGCCGCGACACCAACCACACCTGGGTCACCACCACCCCCACCAGCGGCGACCACGACACCCCCGGCCTGCACCACCAACCCCTCGCCCCCCTCGACCTGCTCAGGCAGACCCTCGCCACCACCAGCGTCGAGCCGTCCGCCACCGAGCAGCTCGACACCCTGCACCGAGCCGCCCAGTCCAGCTGGCTCCACACCCACCCGACCCGGCCCCACGCCAGCCACCGTCCCGCGCCGGGCGCAGCCGGCCACTCCGCGCCCGGCCTCAGCCGCTGACCCCCATCTCCGGAAGGACCCCCACGATGAGCCACACCACCCCCGGACAGCTGCTCACCGTCACCGAAGCCGCCGAACGACTCGACACCCCCGTGCGCTTCGTCCGCCGCCTCATCGCCGAACGTCGCATCCCCTTCCACAAGATCGGCCGCCACGTCCGCTTCTACACCCACGACATCGACGCCTTCATCGCCGCCGGCCGCGTCGAGCCAGTCGTCGTTCGTCCTCGGCCCCGCTGAGGCACACCACAGCGAGTCCCCGGCGGACTGCGGTCAGTCGCGCGAGCCCGGTGAGCGCAGGTCGCCGGTCCACGTTGCGAAGAATCGGCGCACGTCATCGACGCGGTGCTGCTCGAGCGGGAGGTCCTCATCGCTCAATCGGTCCAGGGTCTCGAACATCTCGGCCAGCGCCTCGACTGTGATGCCGATGTCGATGCGCGTGGCCTGAGCGAGCAGCTCGTCTCGTCCATACCGCTGCGCCAGTACGTAGACGTCGGCGAAGTCGCGCGGCTCTGCCCGGTCGAACAGGGCGATGAGCTTGCGTCCGGCGAGCTCGACCGGATCCAGAGTGGGTCCGGCCACCGTCATGCTGGGCGGGAGTCCCGGTGCCGCATCGACCGCGAGGTCCACCAACACCTCGTCGGCGCCGTGGTGGATGTGCACCCGCACGAACGACGGCGCCTCACGGATCGTCGTCACCTGCCACCCTCGACGGCCTGCCAGTGCTCGGAAGGCATCTGCCGCGACGGGTACGGCGTCGGTCAGCGACGTGAAGAAGTCCAGGTCTCGGGTTGGCCGGTAGATGAGGTGTTGAGCGACCAGTGCCGCCCCGCCTGCCAGCAGGAAGCCACGACTCTCGGGAAGGTCGAAGAACGCCGAGGAGACCTTGATCTGGAACGGGGTCAGGGGTGTCGTGTCCGGGGTCGGCGGCTCGCCCGGCACCTTCTCGTTCACTCGGCCGCCCAGGCGTCGTCGACGACAGGCTGCCAGGCGGCCCGGATGTCCGGTGGGAGGACCAGGTCGTCCCAGAGCTCGAGCAGCAGGGTGCCATCGACGAGCGCGGCGATGTCCTCGCCGCGGCCCTCCCGGAGCACTGTCTCGTAGGCCCGCGCACGTTGGCGGCGGTCAGCCAGGTCGACCCTCACCTCCCCCGACCACACGATGTGCGAGGGCAGGGTCACCGTGGCCAGTGCACGACGAGGCGCCAGCCGCGGCAGCCGGTTCGGGACGGAGAACACCCGCCCACGCCGACCCACCACGTCGTGGAACACGATCTGCGGCACCGCGACGAGGTCGTAGCCCGCCGCGTCCAGGATGCGCTCAGCGGTCTGCAAGGTGGGCACGGTGCGCCCGTGCTCGTAGGCCGACAGCGTGGGGCGGGACGTGTGGGCCCGACGAGCCAAGTCGGTCTGCGACAGGCCCGCCGCGCGACGCGCGTCCCGCAGCATCACCCCGGTCATCGCAGCACCTCCTGTATCAAAGTAGATACTAACCTATTGTGACCGTCCCACTGGCGCCCGCTGGTTCATGACGCCCCCGCCCCACGCCGTCGGCGTGACCAAACGTGACCAATCGTGACCGATAACGGGGGCATCTACGGCCACTGGCGGACAACCATGGTGTAGCATTCGTGCTGGTCAGAGGCACTATTGGGTCTCTGACCAGCGGGCCGAACAACGCCTCGGCGAAGCTTCCAAGCTGGTTATGCCTGTTCGATCCCGGTCACCCGCTCTGTGTATCAGTGCAGGTCAGCGGGCTGAGGACCTGCTCGGAAGGCCGTCTCGGGGCAGCGATAGGGCCCGGCGTGCCATTCGCGTGCCATTACGTCTGGCACGAGTTTCGCTCCGGTGTCCATGTTGCGGGGTGTTTCTGCGTACTGGCTCTGTAGGAGGAGCGATGCGCAGACGGGAGTTCGGGTCGGTGCGGCAGCTGCCGTCCGGACGATGGCAGGCCCGCTACCCCGGTGTCGATGGACGGCTGAGGCCGGCGCCGGAGACGTTCGCCAGCCGACAGGGCGCGGCTCGGTGGTTGGCCGCGCTGCAGACCGACTTGGCGCGCGGCGCGTGGGCCGACCCCGCCCGAGGACGAGAGTTCTTCGCCGACTACGCGACAGAGTGGCTGGCCCAGCGGGTCGAGCTGCGGCCACGCACGCGAGAGCTGTACGGCGGGCTGCTCGAGCGCCACCTGCTCCCCCACCTCGGTTCCGTGCCGCCCGCCTCGCTGTCGCCCGGGAGTTCCGCGTGGTCAGGTGAAGCCGGATCCGGGCCTCGAATCGCGCGCTCCGCATTTACCGGATCTGCCGAGTTGAGGGCGTTCGCAGGACGTCTTCTCGGGCGCTGAAGACCTGCGTCACACCGCCCAGAAGGACACACCCTCGCATGCTTGTTGTCGGGCCCTCCGATAGGGGACCTGGCCTCGACAAGGTCAGTGCATGAGGAGCAGGGTCGTGCGCTGACTGAGGGCCGGCGCTAGGCCAGGCCCGAGCGACCAAGGTCCAGTGAGGGAGGCCAGTCGGCGAGATGCCTCCCCGCCGCCTGGGCAACTCCGACGACGCTAGTACCGAGGGTGGTTCTGTCCCCGTCAGCCTGCTGCCCCATGGGCCAAGCCGACCTGGGCGTTGGTCCGGTGCAGCTCGGCCTCGTCCTCGAGAGCGTGCGGCTTGAGGTCGAACACCACCGTGTCGTCACGTCACCCCCGGTGCCGGGCTTCGGCTCGTCCGCCTCGAACAGCATGGTGAGGCGCACGTCGCCGGTCGGGATCGGCTGGGTCGAGGACCGCGGACGGAGCGGTGCGTCTGTACCAGATGCGAGCGACGGACGGCGTCGACGGCGAGCTCCGTGGGTTCACACGCGGCGTCCACGTCTACTCAGCCGGTCCCGCACCGTGGCTGGCCCGCGATGGCTGGTTTGACGCTGACTGTGCGGCCCGACGGGGTGGTGGGCATGACCCGAAGCGAACGACTCTGCTTCCGCAGCGGGGACTTCCCGACGACCGTCGGGCACCCGGCCGACACGACTGGGCCATGGCCGTGCGGAACACGACGTCCCCACCCGGCGCTACCTGGAGGCGGCGTCAGGCGGGGTCGGTGTCGATCGGTCAGGCGCTGAGGATGCGCGCCTTCTGCGCAGCGAACTCCTCGTCGGTGAGGACGCCCGCCTCGTGCAGCTGCCCGAGCTTCTCGAGCTGGGCGAACATGTCATCCTGTTCGTTCTGCACGGGGGCAGGTGCTTGCGGCGGCGGAGGCGCGTAGACCTGCTGGGGTGGCGGGGCCTGGGCTGCGGCCTGGTCGGCCCAGCGGTTGGCCTGACGCCGCGAGACGCGGTTGGACACCGCGGTCGCGGTACCGGCGACAGCAGCGGTACGGGCGACGCCACGAATGAGTCCTGGCATGGTGGTTCTCCTGTTCCTGAGGGGTGGTCAGTCGTCGAGGTCGGCGTCGAGCGCTGAGAGGATGGCCTGGATGGGGATCCTGCCGGACGCCACCAGCTGCCCTCCCGCCCGGCGCATCGCTGCGGCGAACGGCGCTGCCCACACGTTCTCGTAGACCAGCAGTCCGGCCGAGCAGCCCGCCTCGAGTGCGCTGGCCGCCTCCGCGATGTCGTCGTCGTCGAGCAACCCCGAGCTGACCCCCTCGAAGATCGTGAGGTCCACGCCTTGCTCGCCGAGGTCGTGCAGGCTGAGCCCGACGACGGACCCGTCGAGGTCCTTGCGGACGAACACCAGGTCGAGCAGCCGGATGATGCCACGGTCGACCAGGTCGACCAGAAGCGGCCATCCCTCCCCGCTCAGCCTGTTGCCCGGGAACTCGATCACCAGGTAGTCGATCGGGCCGGTCTCGAGACCTGCGTCCTGCGGCAGGTCATGTGTGCTCGTCATCGTGGTCTTCCTTTCGCCGAGGAGTGGGCAGGCGCTAGGCCAGCGCCTTGGCCTTGATGGAGTCGAACTCAGCAGGCGAGATCGCCCCCGAGTCGAGGAGCTGCTTCGCCTGCGCCACCTGCTCTGCCGGTGAGGTGGACGCGGTCTGTGCCACCGACCGGACGTACTCGGCCTGCGCCTGCTGGTACTCCTGGGCCTGCCTGGCCGATCGCTGAGCCATCCCGTTGCCGCGGGCGATCAGGTAGATGAGCGCCCCGAACACGGGAAGCAGGATGAGGAGGATGCTCCACAGCGCCTTGCCCCAGCCACCGAGCTCGTGGTCGCGGAAGATGTCCGCGAAGATCGAGAACAGCATCATGAGGTAGGCGAAGAAGATGAACGACGCGACGATCAGCCAGAAGAACTCCCAGAAGTCCACCAGCGTCTCCGTTCTCGAGTAGGTGTGTTGTCACCACATTGCCGAGTCAACGTCTGTGCCGAATCACCCCGATGGGACCATCTCACGCGTCCAGTCCGAGAGCTCGATGTCGGACTGGACGCTATGTCGCTCCGGCGTACCATCCGCACGGCGGCATCGTTCTGATTTCATTCGATCCGGGGGACGCGGGGTGGAGTCGCAGGTCGCACTCTGGGCACATCCCTGACGCCCCTGGGAGGCGCGATGAGCAGTACCTTTGCCGAGCTTGACGAGATGGGGCCGGTCGACTACCTGGTCGTGGAGTTCCCCCAGGGGCAGAGCACGTTCACCGGCGAGATGGCGGCCGAGCTGTCCCGGCTGTCCCACGAGGGGCTCATCCGTGTGCTCGACCTGCTGGTCATGCAGAAGTCGGCGGACGGCGTCGTCGAAGGGTTCGAGATCGACGACGTCGACCTGGGCGATCTTCGCTCGCTGGAGGCCGAGCTTGCCGAGATCCTTGCCGCACGCGACGTAGAGCACCTGGCCGCAGCGATGGAGCCGGGCAGCGTGGCCGGCGTCGTCGTGTGGGAGAACCTCTGGGCGACGCCCTTCGCCTTGGCAGCACGACGTGCCGGCGGCCAGCTCATCGCCACCGGCCGCATTCCGCTCCAGGCGATCGCTGCCTCCCTCGAGGCCGACAAGGAGGATGAGTGAGATGGCGTTGAGACCAGCACGAGCAGCCCGCCGGGGCGTCGTAGGCGCCCCCGCTACTCGCACCGTCGCATCTGTCGGCACAGCCGCGGTGGTGGTGCACGGAGTGAACCGGCGTCAGGATCGTCGTCTCGACCGGCGGGACGACCGTGGCGGCCGGCGACGCTGACGGTGTTGGTGCCGCCTCGGTGACCCCGGTTCACCCGCGACCGGTGGGACCACCCCGGTCTGAACCACCTGCGCCCCGGCTACACGCTGTTCTTCACCCATATCGACCAGCGCGTTCGCCAGATGAGCATGCTGCTACGAGGTGGAAGCGACGCCAGTCCATCCGCAGGCTGGTCTCGATCGAGGACGGACGTCGAGAGCCCGACAGCCCATGCCCCTGCGGGCGACCTCGCACCTTCGCCGACTGCCACGGGTCACCCCGCCCCCACTAGGTCGGCGGAAGCAGGCCTGCGCTGCGAGCCCGAAGGATCGCTTCGGTTCGGGTGTGCACCCCGAGCTTGCGGTAGGCCGCCATCGCCTGCGTCTTGACCGTGTGGCGCGAGACGAAGAGTTCGTCGGCGATCTGTGGGAAGGACAGGTGCGTCGGCAGGTACTGCAGAACCCGGACCTCTGCCGTGGTCGGTGCCGAGGAGTCGGCCAGGCTGCTCGAGACGGTGGCGAGCCGCTCCGTCGTCTGCCTGAGCAGGCGATCCAGCACAACCGATGAGGTGGCGGGTCCACCTGCATCCGCGGCTTCTTCGGTGAGCACCCTCGCACGCTCGGGATCACCCAGCGCCAGGTTGACTTGGGCGAGCACGAGACGGCCCTGCACTGCGTGCCACGGCGCGATGGTGCGCATGAGGGCGGTGAGCCGCAGCGCCCGAGCCGCCTCACGTCGCGCATCGGCGAATCGCCCCTCGTGCACGTACCCGGCGGCCGACGTCGTGAAGATGGGGGCCGTCGTCGTGATCGTGTCCATCCGGTAGCGCGCTGCCATCTCCCGGGACGCCCGGATGAACGCCAGGGCCTTGGGCTCCTCGCCCGCCGCCATCGCCGCATCGGCAAGGGCAGCCAGGCAATGGGCAACCATCAGAGGTAGCTCATGGGCGACGGCGAGGCGGCGTCCCTCGGCGAGGGCCACGGCGGCCTGCGCAGGCTCGTCACGCAGAAGCAGGGCAACCCCCAGCAGGAAGTGCGAAAGCGTCTGCCAGGGGTCGTCGCTGGGCTTCCCGTCGATGAAGGCGCGTGCCGCGGCTTCCATGTGAGCCAGGCCCTTCGCCCCGATCGTGGCGGCAAGCAAGTCGGCGTCCAGACGGAACCCCGGGTCTTCGTGCGTCGCACGCTCTGCGGCCGCCAAGCGCGAACCGGCTCATCCGCGGCATGTCACCGGAGTGGGAGCCGCCCAGGCAGCGCTCAGCGCGAGCCCGCAGTGCTCCCGCAGCCGGGTCTCGTCCAGGCCGTCGAGCCACCGCTGCAGCACCGGCGTACTGCCCTCCGGCTAGCAGGAACGGGGCACGCGACCAGACCAGCTCAGCGAGTCGGGCATCGTCCTGCCGAGCTTGGAGTGGTGGACGGCGCCGTCGTAGTCTCCTCGCCGTTGGTCGACGCGGCTCGCGGCGACGTGCGCGTCGCCAGGCCGTGGAGTCGCGCTCGCGCAACGTCTCGGTCAGGGCATCGGCCAGCAACGGGTTCATCCGGAAGCGCGTGGCTGCGCCGTCGTCGGCCCAGAGCAGGTGAGCCTGAGACGACAGGTGCCGCAGGCGCTCCGACGAACCCGTCGTCGCCGCCACCTCGTCGCACGCGTCGGCATCGAGGGAGGTGAGCACGCTGACCCGCGACAAGAAGTCGGCATCGGTGGTCGGCAGGCGCCCGACGATCTCGGCACGCAGATACGCGGTGGTCTCGGCGCCTGTCCATGCCGACGCGAACGCGTGCCCACCCGCCTTCTGGACGATTCCAGCGAGGTAGACAGTGACGGGCCACCCACGGGTTGACGCGACCAGTGCGCGCAGCCTGGTCCTCGGTCGGCGCCAGGCCGAGCCGGCGCAACACCGCTCCCGACTCGTCCTCGTCGAAGGCGAGCGCGTCCGGACCGATCATCGCGACCTGGCCGCGGCTGCGCATGCGCCACAGGGTTCCGGGCATGCTGCCTCTGCTGCTGATGGCCAGCTGTGCCCCGACCGGCAGGCTGAGGGCCACCGACTCCGCCAGGCACTCCCACCTGCTGCCAGAGAGGCTTGGGCATTGTCGACGACGACGACGAACGGTTGCGCTAGCGCCGGCCACGACCTCCTCGATGAGCGGCAGCGTGTCAGATGCCAGGCCGCAGGATTCACCGATCCGCGGAGCACGACGCGGTCTCCCGCAAGCCCCCGCTCGGCCAGGCCGTCCAACAACGCCTGCGCCAGCCGGTCGGCGTCTGCGGCCGACTGGCGCACCGACAGCCACAACGACGGACGTTCGTCGTGGACCACCCACTGCGCGAGTGCCATCGTCTTGCCGAAGCCACCGGGCGCGTTGAGGCAGATCACGCTCGCGTCCGACGCGGCGTCCAACACCTGCATCACGCGGTCGCGATGCAGAAGGCGGTCAGGAACCCTCGGCGGAACGTAGCGGCGCGGGGGCGTCGGAGCGGTGGTGAGTGCGTCTGCCTGCGCGCGCATCTCTAGCACCGCCTCACTCCCACGCCGGACACGGTACGCCGGGTGCCCCTGGCGAATCCTGAGACCGGCAAGACGGGCACGGGCGCGCAGTGGTCGCCGGCGACGGGCTCGCCATCATCCATGTCGGGCGATGCCAGCCATGCCCCTCCAGCCGTACTGTAGGCCCCATGGCACTGCACTCGTCGGAAATCCTTGATCTCGAGCGGCTCGCTGTCGCGCCCACCTATGCACGGCCCGGGATGCGCCACGGGATCCCGAAGCACGAGCTGCCACCGGAGGGGCATGGACCCACGGGTGGCGTACCGGCTGCTGCACGACGAGCTGATGCTCGACGGCAACGCCCGGCAGAATCTCGCGACGTTCGTCACCACGTACATGGACGAAGAGGCAGACCGACTCTTCGCCGAGTCGTTGGACAAGAACATGATCGACAAGGACGAGTACCCGCAGACGGCCGCCATCGAGGGGCGCTGTGTGAGCATCATGTCGGCGCTCTGGAACTCCCCGGACCACGAGACGGCGACCGGAACCTCGACCACCGGGTCCAGCGAAGCCGTCATGCTCGGCGGCCTTGCGCTGAAGTGGCGGTGGCGCCAGCGCCGGGAGGCCGCCGGGCTGCCCAGTGATCGCCCGAACCTCGTGATGGGCATCAACGTCCAGGTGGTGTGGGAGAAGTTCTGCCGGTACTGGGACGTCGAGCCTCGGTATGCACCGATCGAGGAGGGTCGCCTCCAGCTGAACGCCGACGAGGCGCTGAAGCTGTGTGACGAGAACACCATCGGGGTCGTCGCCATCCTGGGCTTGACGTTCGACGGCTTGTACGAGCCGGTGAAGGAGATCGCCGAGGCCCTCGACGACCTTGCCGCCTCCGGTGGCCCCGACATCCCCGTCCACGTGGACGGCGCCTCGGGTGGGTTCATCGCACCGTTCCTCGACCCCGATCTGGAGTGGGACTTCCGCGTGCCGCGGGTGCACTCCATCAACGCCTCGGGCCACAAGTACGGTCTCGTCTACCCCGGTGTCGGATGGGTGATCTGGCGCACCCCGCAGGACCTGCCCGAAGACCTGGTCTTCCACGTCAACTACCTCGGCGGTGACATGCCGACGTTCGCCTTGAACTTCTCCCGACCGGGCGCTCAGGTGATCGCCCAGTACTACAACTTCATCAGGCTGGGCTTCGAGGGCTACCGCGAGATTCAGCAGGCCTGTCGCGATGCCGCCACGTATACCGCGCAGCAGGTGGCCGCGATCGGGCCGTACGAGCTTTCTCGGACGGCTCACAGCTGCCGGTGTTCCTGTTCCGCCTCAAGCCAGACGTCGCCAACTACACCGTGTATGCGTGTCGGCGAAGACGCGTGAGCGCGGCTGGCAGGTACCCGCCTACTCGCTGCCCGACGCCCTGAGCCGACGTCCCTCCGGGCTGCGCGTCGTCGTTCGCAACGGCTTCGGCCGAGACACGGCCGACCTCTTCCTGGACGACCTGCGCGCGGCCACCGCATACCTGGAGGCCCTGCCTGCTCGACTGCCCCCCGACCCGAGCCACACCGACTCCTTCAGCCATTGACGGCAGCGACGGTCCTGGCACGGGTCCCGGACGCAGCGTCCAACGTTGCAGCGCGCGGGCCGCGCCCCTTCGTCACGCACGTCAGCTTTGACCTTCCGGACGGAAGCCGTCGACACTGGGGAGCGCGCGCCGAGCGTCGGGTCAGGCAGGTCGGTGAGCGGCGCGGGCTGACCTGGTGGATCGGCGGGCTGTTCGTCGTCGGCTCCACGTGCTTCGTCCTCGGTCCGGTCCCGGCGTACGCCAAC
>CAVVZQ010000003.1:0-9856 GCA_963752715.1 uncultured Actinomycetota bacterium
CATGATCTACCAGGGGAAACACCCCGCCAGACCCGAGAGTGACACTCAGACCTGACGGCGACTCCTCGCCCCCGTATGGCCGTCCTAGGCCCCGTTACGGCTACCCTGAGCACGTCCCACCTATACTAGTTGGGTACTGGGAGAGGGCTCGACAGAGGTCGTTCCAGGTGCAACCCCTAGCCCCGTCCAAGCCCAGTTGCCACAGGTAGATGGGCATACACGGGACTAGGCGGGGAACCCGAGCCAGGTACTTGGGGGGAGCCTGCCGGATCTCGGGTGACAGACCCAGGAGCGCCCATCCTGACATGGTCGTGGGACCGTCTGGCCCTGGACCCGGCCCCCACTTGGCAGCCCCGACGACTTCGTGGGGCTGGAGGAGATCGGCGTCTCCACCTTCGCAGTTTCGAGTTCTGCTGGTCTGCGGGGTCCCGGCCAGTCCAGACTCGTACTGCTCGCGGGAAGGCTGCAGAACGGGCTGCTCCTGCTCGACCCGAGGGGGGGCTCGCGCGGCGTCTCACGTCAGCTCTCAGAACTGGTCGAGACGCTCGGCGTGGACCAGATCCGAGTCGTCGACGTGGGGGGAGCCATCCTGGCCCGGGGAGCTGAGCCTGGGCTGCGCAGCCCCATCGCCGACTCAGTGGTGCTCAGTGCCAGCTCCCATCTCGATGCGCCCGTGGACCTGATCGTCCTGGGGCCGGGACTGGACGGTGAACTCACCACCGTAGAGCTCGAGGAGCGACTTGCCGGGTCTCCGCCTGCCGGCAATCTCACCGCCGAAGCGGTCAGGCCATACCTGCCTCCGGTGGAGAGCATCCCCAGCGACGCCAACGTGTTGCTGCTCGCGGCAGCAATGGGACTGCGAGGAGTGGCCGAGGTCCGAGATGCGGGCCTTCCACTCACAATCGACGATGCCTCCGCATGCTTCTGGATCCTCGATGCGGCACAGGTGGCCTCGCAGAGCCGCCTCGCCGAGGCTGTGTCCGAAACCCACGATCTCGCGGGCTTGGAGGCGGCGGTCCTCGGTCTTGGCCTTGACTCCGAGATCGACTTCGAGCGGAGGAAGGCCCGCAGGAACGCCGATAGCCCGCTGCTGGAGCGCTTGGAACCTGGACCCGCGCTCAACGAGCTCGATGCGTACTCGGCTTCGGCGCGCGACCGAGGCATTGACGTCCTGACGCTTCGCCGCATAGGTGAGGTGCTCAGATTGGCGTGGCCAGTCAGCCAGCAGCTCGCCCGGTTCCTACAGCAGGAGCGCCCTGCTCAGTATCGTCACGGGATCTGGCGCGCGCACCGGTAGGACCACCGGGGCGGGCCGGAATCCATCAGCCAGGGCGACTTGGCGGTCTGCTTGCCGACCAGGCTGCCGGCAGCACCTGTTCTCTGACGCTGGTACCTGACCCCAGAGGGGGGCATGATCAACTCATGTCCAAGGTCGAGAATGCGCTTAGACAGCAGATCATGGCTGTCCTGGCTCAGCGAGTTGCCCGTAACGGAGGCGTGATCAGTCGTCGGGAGCTTGAGGCGTTGGATGTCGACGGGCGGTCGTTTCGCCTCATCGACCAGTCCCGAGGAATCTGGAATCCGCGATGGCTGGATTCGACGCTGTCCATCATGTCCTCTCCCACAGGTCCGTACGACGACACGGAGGTCGAGGGTGGCCTCCTTCGGTACGACTACCGGGCAGGTTCCATCGAGGGGGACAACCGCAAGCTCCGGGAGGCGGTTCGTACCCGCACGCCGCTGATCCTGCTGCGCAAGATCGCTGACGGAGTCTTCGTTCCGGTCTTCCCTGTCTACGCAGTTGCGGATGATCCTGGGGCGCGACAGTTCGTCATCGCCATTGACGAAGCCATCGCATTCTTGCCGGACCCACTCCACGACATGAGCGAGGATCAGCGGCGGTACAGCGAACGGATTGCACATGCTCGGCTGCACCAGCAGGAGTTTCGCGGTCGGGTACTGCTCGCCTACCGGCGACGGTGCAGCATCTGCTCCCTGCGACATCCTGAGTTGCTGGATGCCGCTCACATCCTCCCCGACAGCCACGAACGCGGTCAGCCAGTCGTGACCAACGGCTTGTCCTTGTGCAAGATCCATCACGCGTCCTACGACCAGAACCTCCTCGGGATCGATCCGGACTATCGTGTCCACCTCGATGCGGATCTGCTCCACGAGATCGATGGACCGATGCTCAAGCACGGACTTCAGGACATGCACGGTCGCAGTCTTGAGGTTCCGGTGCGTTTGGCGGATCGCCCAGACCGAGATCGCCTTGCGCTGCGATTCGAGGCCTTCGGACGGGCCAGCTAGCGGCGATCGCGTCGGCCCCGGGACCGCTCCGCGACCTCCGCCCCAAGCGGCTAGCGCTTCATCGGCTGGCTGCTGCTCCCACGTCCTCAGCGCAAACCGTTCTCGGAGAGCAAGCGGAGTACTTGAACTGCATACGCCCCCGGTTGAGCCGAATTGTGTCCGGCAGCACGGGGAGTCGGAGCCGGCCAGTCGGTCGCAGAGGCAAGGCTCGACTGGGCCGGCACGCCGACGAGCCGTCTCAGGGTCCCTTCGGCGGCTGGTCCAGCCCTCGATACGCAGCGGAGCAGGAAGCTGGGGCGACGACCTTGCTTGATCCGCACTGATCTTGCTTGGCTATCCCACACAGTTGCATCTCGGCGATGCGGGGGTGGTGGTCGCCTCGGGAGGGTCAGAAGGCCCGGCCGACCAGCGGACTCGCCCACCTCGTGGACGCCGCCGAGCGCCCTGCGCTGGGGCGCTGTGACACGCCGAGGCGGATCACGGTTCGGCGGCGATCCGCCGCCTGAATCCGGGCCGCTTCAGGTCCACTGCTGTCGCGCCGGGTCGGCCGGTCGCGGATGCGTCTGACACTTGTGACGGGACCTTTGTTCCGGCTGGTTCTGGCTGTCGTTCCTGCTGGTCAGAGTGTGGGCGTGCTGTCGATCGGGAAGCTGTCTGCGGGCCAGCAGGAGTACTACCTGGGGACGGTGGCCCGGGGTGCGGAGGAGTACTACACGCACTCTGGTGAGGCTCCGGGCGTGTGGCTGGGAGGTGGCGCCGCGACCCTGGGTCTGTCGGGTGAGGTGACCGACCGGGATCTGGCGTCCGTGCTGGATGCGGTGGACCCGGTCACCGGGGAGAGGCTGGGTCGTCCTCCGCGGACGGCGGGGGTGGTGGGCTTCGATCTGACGTTCTCTGCGCCGAAGTCGGTGTCGCTGCTGTTCGCGCTGGGCCCGGACGGGCTGCCGGAGCAGGTGCGGCAGGCGCATGACGCGGCGGTGCGGGACGCGCTGGGCTATCTGGAGCGCACCGCGGCGTTCGGCCGCCGCGGGCACAACGGGGTGGACCGCGTACGCGGGGGCGGGTTCGTCGGCGCGGCGTTCCGGCATCGCACCTCCCGGGCGGGGGACCCGCATCTGCACACGCATGTGGTGGTGGCCAACCGGGTGCAGGGCGCGGACGGACGTTGGACGGCGGTGGACGGGCGGGCCCTGTACGCGCAGGCCCGTACGGCGGGGTTTCTGTATCAGGCGTCGCTGCGCTACCACCTGCGCGAGCTGGGCCTGGAGTGGACGGTCGGCCGCAACGGGCTCGGCGAGGTGCGCGGTGTGCCGAAGGGGGTGCTGCGGGAGTTCTCCCAGCGGCGCCGGCAGGTGGAGCAGGCCCTGCACGCGCGAGGCGTGTCGTCGATGAGCGCGGGCGGGTCGCGGTGCTCGCCACGCGCGCTCCGAAGCGGCCGGGGGTGGCGGCGGAGTCGCTGGCCGTGCAGTGGCAGCAGCGCGCCGACGCTCTCGGCTGGGATGCGCAGGCGCGGGAGCAGCTGCTGGCCGACGGGCAGCGACGCGCGCAGGAACGGCGGGACCACCGGCCACCCGATGTGGAGGAGGCGCTGTTGGGGTGGCTGGTCTCGCCGGAGGGGCTGACCCGGCACGCCTCGACGTTCGGGGAGCGTGAGGTGCTGCGCGGCCTGGCGGTGGCCCTGGAGGAGGGGGCGCCGGTGGCGGAGGTGGAGCGGCTGGCCGCTCGGCTGCTGGCACGGGAGGACGTGGTTCGGCTGGACCGGCCGGACGTGGTCGCCCGCCGTGAGGACGTGCTGCGCACGCGTAGCGGGCGGGTGCCGGTCGGGCTGGGGGAGGGCCGGTACTCCACCGCGGAGCTGCTCGCGGTGGAGGCCCGGCTGCTCACCACCGCGCTCGCCGGTGTCGGGGTGGGGTCTGCTCGCGCCGCCGAGCCCGAAGTGGACGGAGCGCTGGCGTGCCGCTCGTACCTGTCCGGTGAGCAGCAGCGCATGGTGCGCCGGCTGTGCACGTCGGGGGACGCGGTGCAGGTGGTGCACGCGCTCGCCGGGGCGGGGAAGACCACCGCGCTGGCCGCTGCGGTGCAGGCCTGGCAGGGCAGCAACATCCCGGTAGGTAGGGACCAGAGATGGGCGGCGCTTCTGCGAGCGGCTGCAGGTGAGGGTCGAGGATGTACTGCCGGCACACAAGGCGCCGCAGGTCCGGTCTTCTGCGGCCCTCGTCGTAGACACAGCCCAGCAGTGCTGGTGCCTCGTCCTTGCGACCTTCAAAAGTCAATGTAGAACGCGCCTCGCCTCTTCGAGTGTGAGCGTTCGCTTGTACGGGCTTCCAGCCACGCGGCACCTCCCCGTGGTTGCTGAGTTGGGCAGGATCAGAAGGCGCGGTATACGTCGTAGCCGCTCGAGATGTCCTCGGTCTCATACCCGTAGACGAAGGCCTCCTGACGCTGTCGTGGTGTGCCGTGGTGTTGAGGGTCGTCGTAGTGGAAGTCTCCGAGATCGCCGGCGTACTCCACGGAGGCCTGAATCTCCTCGACCGTGAACTCGCCACGGCGCACGGCATCAGCCGCGTACACCCCGGCGAGGTAGTCGGCGTAGAGCCCTCCGCGCCAGGGTTGCTCATGCCAGATCCGCCGTTCTCGGCTGCGATGTTGTGGCCGTACTCGTGGGTCACGGTGTAGAGGACGCCCGCAGGGCCGATGTGGGACCGGGTATTCACGATGTCGGTCTCGGTCAGGATGATGAGATCTCCGGACGGACAGTAGAAGGCGTTGGCCTCCTGCCCGGTAATCCGGGCGCCACCACAGTCCGCGGAATCGCCGTGGGACAGGTAGGCCAGCTCCACACGCGGGGCCGTGAGACCGGCTTCCGCAGCGTGCTGCTGCCAGAACTCGTCGACGTCCTCGAACAGCGAGTACGCAAGGTCCTCGTGACTCAAATCCGCGAGCTGCTGGGAGGGGAGGCCTCCAGGCCTCAGCCCCGCCATGAGCCCGAGCGTGATCAGCATCAGCATCGCGGCGAGTGAGGCAACGATGGCTACCAGGGTTGGCTGGGAGCGATCCTGTCCGCTCGGGGCAGTCTTGTAGCCGAACGTGGGTAGGCCACGGTCATGCGGCGCGGCGAGAGCGCGACTGGGCGGTGCCGTGGGTCCCGTCGGTCGAACAGGCTCTCATGCAGGAGGCGAGCGAGGCCGCCGTCGCGTCCGCGCTTCCCTCGAGGCAGTTGGCAGCCGAGCTGGCAACGGACTTCGCCGGGACCCGGTACACGGCGGATGGGGGTCCCGTCCATATCGTGCTTCGTTGGAGCCACACGTCGGCGATGAAGGATCCCGCGTGGCAGGAGGACGCCAGGTGGGTGCGCAGCCAGGTGAGCAGGGGGCTCCACCCGGACGTATACGGACGGGAGATTGCCCGCGTCTGGGCCTACGTGCTCGCACTAAGCGCCATCGAACACTCCCGAGGGCTCAACGCCGCCGCGCAAGCCTGACCCGACTGACAAGGGCCGGAGAATGGCCCAGCAGGCAACGTCCTGGATCGCCGAGGGGCCCCGAGGGCATCGGAGTGCTCAGTCACCGACCATCAGGGCTGCCTTGGCGAGGTTGACGCGGGAGCGGGCGCCGAGCTTGGTGAGTCCGTTGGAGATGTGGGTTTCGACGGTGCGGTGGGAGACGTAGAGCTGTTGTGCGACTTCACGGTTGGTGAGGCCTTCGGCGACGAGCTGGGCGACGGCCTGTTCGGTGCGGGTGAGGCTGTGCCAGCCGGTGCTGGGCCGGCTGGCACGGCTGGTGCCGGCAGCGGTGGGTGTGCGTCTGGGTGTGCCGAGGTCGTTGAGCAGGGTGGTGGCGAGGGTGGCGGAGCGGTGCGCCCCGTACGTGCGGTAGATCTCGAGAGCTTCTGTGGCGGCGTCGCGCGCGGCGGTGCGTTGCGTTCGCGTCGGCAAGGTGAGGAGAGGAGTCTCGCCGGCACCCGTGCGGGCAGCCCTCAGGGGGGACGTCCCCCTAGGTCTCGTCCCCTTGCGGTCCGAGTGCCTCGAAAGGCCTGTGCAGCAGGGTCGAAGGTCCCTGGACGCCACGCGTGGGCGGTGGAAGCGTGCTGCGTAGAGGCTTCGCACTGGGGGTCGTCATGTTGACCTCGCAGACACGGTGGCTGTGGCTGCAGGCCGGACACCGGTCGCTGACATCGATCGTGCGTGCCGGACACCTGCCCGAGCCGGGACTGGCCTCGGACGCCCGAGCCGCCTACGACCGGATGGCCGATCAGGTGCCTTGGCCGGACCAGGTCGCCAACCGCTTCCACGTCGCGATCAACGTGCTGCCCCTCGCGGCCCTCTACACGGTGCTGCGGGAGCGCGGATGGACCGAAGATCACGCCGTCGACACCCTGCGCGCGGCCAGCATCACGGCGGCGGAACCGCAGCGCAAGGCATGGACGCTGATGCTGCGCACGCAGCCCGGGCGACGGCTGTACCTGCGCAGCGTGGGACCGAACTGGCTGGGCATGTTCCCACCGCCGGCCTGGGCCGGGCACTGGGTCGAACGGTCGCAGAACCGGGTCGGCTTCGACATGACCCGCTGCTACATCGTCGACACCTTCCGGCAGCTGGATGCCGCTCCGGTCGCTCCGGCGTTCTGCGCCACCGAGGCCTACCTGCAGCAAGGCTGCCCCTACCTGCGCTTCTCCCGCACCGGCACGCTCGCTAGCGGTGCGGACCGCTGCGACTACCGCTACGAGCTCCTCCCTGTCCCGACGCCCCTGCCCGGAGGGGAAGTTCGCCTTGTGCGGGGGAGACGGGAGCAGGGATCGCGTCGACCGTGCGTGTGCACGAGCGATCCCACAGCCGGTCACAACGCCGGTGATCGGACTGTCTATCCGATGCGCCCGCCCGTCGGGCGCTCCGTGACGGGCCTGGGGAGGATGTTGCCGAGCCGTTGAGCCACTCAGCAGGCGTCGTGGTCTCCAGCTGTGATGCGGATCACAAGATTGACGTGGGCCGTCCGCACACGGAGGAGCGCACATGTTCGTCTCAGTATGCAGAGGACCTGGCCAGTGTCGAAGCCCGAAAGCGACGGCAGCGTCGTCGGGACCAGATCTGATGCCCAGCCACACGCAGCGGGCACGCAGTGTCCATCGTCCGTAGGAAGGATGACTGCCCATGACATCGACCAGCATCGAGATCGACGACAGCCACGCGAGCGGTGGCACGTTCCACACGTACGACCGACTCGCGCTGCCCGGCGATCAGTACGGCTGGCACAAGGTGCACGTCTGGCTTCCTCCGGGCTACTACGGCGGCGCGTCACGTCACCCGGTGCTGTACGCCAACGACGGCGAACAGGTCTTCTTCGGAGGGGGTCTCGGCAACAACTGGTGGATTCAAGAGGTTGTTCAACGCTCCGGGACAGCGTGGCCGCTGCCCATCATTGTCGGGGTTGACTCGCGTGAGCGGTCCAGCGAGTACCTGCACGAGCCGATTGCGCGACTGCCGTTCGGCCCAGGGCTGCTGCGCCACGGCGGCGGGCTCGGGCCGTACAGCAACTACCTGGCCGACCAGGTCGTGCCCTTCATCGACGCCAACTACAGCACCGTCCGCGACCGTCGGCACCGCGTAGTCCTCGGCTCATCCCACGGTGGACTGGCTGCCTTCTTCACCGGTGTGTCGCATGGCGAGGTCTTCGGTCAGGTGATCGCGATGTCGCCATCCCTCTGGGCTGGGACCATGAAGCCTCTGCGGCAGTCCACCATCTATCGCTGGACAGCGGACAACCTCCGCCGTGTTGAGACGCGTCCGCGCATCTACATCGACTGGGGCCAGGAACGCGCTGGCGGGGTCCATAATCGGTTCATCGAGGGGTGGGCGACCTCACGTTGCGAAGAGATGGTCGACATCTTGAGGCGCGACCATGGCTACCGCGACGGCGTGGACATGATGGCGGTGGCGGACCCTGACGGTCAGCACAACGAGGACTCCTGGCGTCGGCGGTTGCCGCAGGCGCTGCGCTTCGCCCTCGGAACAGACTCGACGGCGGGAAGCGCGGTTGGCGCGGTGAGCGGTGCGCATCCTCGATGAGGATCCGCTTGCCGTCGGCCAGCACGGCGGCGTTGGCTGTGTTCCAAGCGACCCCGAGACCCTCAGCGACTCGGGCCACGCCCAGGTTCTGGCACACGATGCCGGCCAGCGCCCACCGCAGCCCACGCCGGGACAGCTTCGCGCGGCTCGGCGGCCTTGCTCATGTCTGGCGCCACACGGTGCCCGCACCCGGTGCACCGGTAGCGGCGCACCGTCTCCAGCAGCGTCGTCGGGCGCCAGCCCAGCGGCTCGTGCGCCAGACGGCGGATCACCGTGTCCCGAGGCGCATCCTGGCAGCCGCGCCGGCGACACCACTGGTCCGGCTCGACGACCCGGCGAGCCAGCACCGCACGATCAGGCTCGAGGCGCTGCCCGACAACCTGCCCAACTCGTCCAGGCGGCGAACGTGTTCAGGTCAGGGCGGTCGAAGGTAGCGTCAGCACGTCGGGGCTTTCCTGCTGGGCAGCGTCAGAACTCCCATCATCGGAAGACCCCGACCCTTACCCCGCCAACGACGCGCCAGCCTCCTCTACACCCTCGATTGTGAAGAGCCAGAAATGGCCCTGAAAGGGGCGTCCACCCATCGCTGGGAGGACGCCCCCTCGGACTGTCACGCCGCGAACGGCATGTCCTGCTGCCCGTTCTTCCTCCTGCGGGCCTCGGCGCTGACGGCCTCCCGGGCGACCTTGGTGAGCAGCCTCCGGTCGTCGCGGGTGGTGGGCCTCCTGGTGCGGACGATGCGCTGCAGCTGCCCCACGGCGGCGTCGGCCGCGATGGCTGCCACGGCCTGACGTGCCTCCTCCGACCAGGTGGCCGGCAGGCCCTCGACCCTGATGCTGCCGTCAGGCTCCACGAGCACGTGCAGCCTCCTGGCCACATCGGCCAGATCCGTCTACACCATCGAGCGGATCCACAGGCTCCTGCTCCTGGGGCTTGCTCGCCCGGCTCGTCCGCTGCCGCGCTGCTCCTCGGTGTCGAGGTCCGAGCCCGACGCCTGGTCGCTGTGCCTGCTCGTCCGGCACAGCATCCCCCTCAACGGTCTCGACCTCGACGTCGTCGGCCGGCTCCCGCAGCAGTCGCACCAGCACGACGCCCATGGCCACCAGGGTGCTGACAACGACGATGCCGAGCGCCGCCCACGGGTTGAGCAGCACGCCGACCACCCCGGATGCCTGCGGTACCAGAGCTGCGAGCTTGGCGACCGCAACGCCGTTGGTGGCCAGGTGGACGGCCTGCAGGCTGCCCAGCACCGAGGCTGTGACGGTCGCCGTCCGTGCGCACGGGTGAGGTCCTCGCCAGCAGGCTCACGGTCTGACCTACGGCGACGCTGAAGCCGGCGATCCAGGACAGTGCGGCTCGGACCGGTCGTGCCACGCGCTGCACGGTGCGGCGCACGGCGCTCTCGGCGGTGGGGGAGACCCGGCCGATCAGCCGCAGCGCGGCGTTGCCGATGCCCTTCAGCACCCGGCCGGCGGCCGGCGGCCC
>CAVVZQ010000004.1:0-448099 GCA_963752715.1 uncultured Actinomycetota bacterium
TGATCCACCAGATGGGGTACTTCGACGCGGAGGGACGGCTGGGCGGTCGGGTGGCCGCCGCACTGGCTGCCGGTGGGCTGCTGGCCGCCGCAGCACTCGTCGCCTGGGGCCCGTCCCGGCTCGCGTGATCGGCATCACCGGGGAGGAGGTGTCCAACGTCAGCCCGCCCAACCTGGCCCTGCTCGCCCTCGCGTGCTGCCAGATCGGGGTGCTCGAGCTGCTCCGCCGACCGCTCGCGCGGCTGACCGCGGTTCCTCGCGTCTGGCTCGCCGTCGTAGCCGTGAACGGCGTGATCCTGTCGCTGTACCTCTGGCACCAGACAGCCCACGTGCTTGCGGCGGCGGTCCTCCTTCCGCTGGGCTACCCGACGCCTCCGGTCGGCTCGGCAGCGTGGTGGCTCGCCACGCTCGGCATGGTGCTGGTCTCCGCACTGGTCCTGGCCGTGATCGTCGCCCTGGTCCGCCCGGCCGAGCACCGACCACCCCCGCCACCGGTGCCACCGGGTGCGTGGCGGGCCTGGGTCGCTGGCGTGGCGTTCGTCCTGCTGACGGTCGGGCTGCTGGTACTGGCCGGCACACCCGTGACCGACCTCGGTCGGACCACCGATGTCCGAGGGGTGCTGGTGGCGTCCCCGCTGATCGGCCTGCTGGCGGTCCTGTTGGCGGCAGTGCTGCTGTGGGCGTTGCGGCGGAGCAGCCGCACCGGATGACGAGGGGCAAACCCTGCGCTACTAAGGCACCCCAGGTGGTCCCGATGCCCGCGTGAGAGGATCTCGCTGTGGCGGAATGGGCGTGGGCGCGACTGCGCCCCGGCGCGCGGGGTGTGACCCTCGCCTTCCTCACCAGCGGGACCACCCACCTAGTCCGGCCGCAGGTATTCGAGCCGCTGATACCGCCGATGCTGCCGGCACCGCGGGCGTGGATCGTTGGCTCCGGTGTGGCCGAGCTGGTATCCGCCGCCGGACTTCTCGCCGGCGCGCGGTGGGCCCCGGCCGCTACTACCGCGACCCTGGTTGCTGTCTGGCCCGGCAACTGGTGGTACGCGATCGCCACCCAGCGCCGGTCCGGCGCGCATCCGGTGCACAAGGCGGTGGCCTGGGCCCGGCTGCCCATGCAGATTCCCATGATCGCCGCCGCGCGAGACCCCTGGCGGGACCAGGCCCCGGCATGAGCCGCACGGGCCTGCGGTATCGCGCGGACCGGGAGACGACGGCCGTCGCCTTGCTGAGCCATCGTGAGGCCGACGGCACCATCGCGACCGGCCCCTACAAGAAGTGGCAGGGCCCGCACTGGACTCTGTACTTCCTCGCGCTGATCGGCCACCCGCCCAGGGACCGGACGTTGCAGCCGCTGATGGAACAGGTGTACGACTGGCAGTTCTCGCGCCGCCACCTGCGCCCGCCGAGCACGACGGTGATGCCTGGTCAGGAGGATCGGGTACGGCACTGCGCCTCGATGGAGGGCGTCGCGATCTGGTCCTCGGTGCTGCTCGGGCTCGCCGACGAGCGGACCGACGCGCTGGTCGAGCGCCTGGTGGAGTGGCAGTGGCCGGACGGGGGGTGGAACTGCGACAGGCGCCCCGAGGCCCGCACCTCGTCCTTCCAGGAAACCGCGCTGACACTGCGGGGCCTGGCGACGTACGCGCGCGCCGACGGCGCGCATGCCGCCTCGGCACGGGAGGCGGTTCGGCGCGGCACCGAGCTGCTGCTCGCCCGCCGACTGCTGTGGCGACGCCGCGACGGGGCGGCGCTCCGACCCGAGTGGGGCGGAGACCCGCTGCTCATCCAGTACCCGATCCGGTTCTACGACGTCTTGCTCGCCCTGCTGCTGATGGTCGAGGTCGAGGCGATCGCCGACCCCCGCTGTGGCGACGCGCTGGACCTGCTGGAGTCCAAGCGGCTCCCCGAAGGCGGGTTCCCCCTCGAGCGCCGCACCGCCCGTACCGTCGACCGCGTCGTCAGCGACGGAACCTTCGCAGACTGGGGCCCCGCGGGCCGACGACACGCCAACCCGTGGGTGACCGTGGAGGCGGAGTACGTCCTGTCGGCAGCGGGGCGCGGCGTACGCTGAAGCAGAAGCCTCCGGAGGCGAGGTGAGCAGCGTGACGACGACGTCTCGGAGCCCTCGCAAGCGCCCGCCCGTGGCGGTACGGCGGACCGGCTACGCGTTCGCAGCAGTCATCAACGCGGCCATCATCTACCTGCTCAACGTGTGGCCCGGCTGGGAGGAGCTGAGCTTCCTCACCGAGGAGACCACCCAGGTACTCGGACTGGTCAACTTCTCGCTGGCGCTCGGCGTGCTGCTCAACGTCGTATACCTGTTCGCCGACCCGGCCTGGTTCAAGGCCGCCGGCGAGCTGCTGACAGCGCTGGTGAGCTTCCTGGTCGTGCTCCGGGTGATCCAGGTCTTCCCGTTCGACTTCAGCACCTGGAGCGTGGACTGGACCTGGCTTGTGTGGACGATCCTGATCATCGCGGCCATCGGGACCTTCGTCGGCGCGGTCGTGCAGCTAGTGACCCTCGTCCGGGTGCTGACCGCGGGTCGTCCACAATCCTCCTGACAGATCAGCCACCTGCCGGAAGGTGGCCCTCCATGCGTGCTGTGGTGCTGTCTCGTACCGCGACCTCGACTGCACGCAGCGAGCACAGCGACGGGCACGTCATGAGCCGCCGGATGATGGAGGAGATCAAGCGCCTGGCGGAGTTCCATGCTGGTCGCGAATCACCGGTGCCGGCGGCTTCGCGCGGTGCGGGTCATGTCACGATCAGTCCGTGACCGGCTCCCGCAGAACCATCGACGTGCTCGTGGTGGGTGCGATCGGGGTCGACACGAACGTGTACCTGCCCTCCTCCGACGGGGCACAGACGCAGGCGGAGGGCGCCTTCGTGGAGGTCCGGGACTGCGTGGCCCACGCCGGAGGCTATGCCTCGCGGGGGTATGCGGCACTGGGCTGGCGCACCGCGTACCTGGGCCACGTCGGGGACGACCCGCACGGCCGGTGGGTGCGCCAGACCTTGGAGCAGGACGGGATCCTGACCGAGGGACTGGTGACGTCCGGTGGTACGGCACGCAGCGTGAACCTGGTGAGCCCGGACGGCTCCCGCCGCAACTTCTACGACCCGCGGGTGGAAGGCGCGACGCCTCCGGATGCCGCGACGACGGAGCGGCTAGTGCGGGCGAGCCGGGTGGTGCACCTGAACATCCCAGACTGGGCGCGCCACGTACTCCCGGTGGCGCACGCCGCCGGAGTCCCGGTGGTGGTGGACGTTCAGGACGCACAGGACCCACCCGGGGTGGCAGAGCCGTACCGCGCGGACTTCGTGTCGGGCGCGGACCTGCTGTTCTCCTCGGGTGCGGGCCTGCCCGATCCGGAGGCCTACGCCCGGGAGGCGATGGCGACGGGCCGCGCCCGAGCCGTGGTGGTGGGGCTGGGGAGCCGCGGTGCCCTGCTGGTGCCTCGCGACGAGCCGGCTGTGCTCGTCGGGCCGGTCGCACTGCAGCCCGAGCCCGACGCGGATCGGCGCTACCCGGTCGTCGACACCAATGGGGCCGGGGACAGCCTGGCGGTGGGTGTGACGTCAGCACACCTGCTCCAGGGTCGGGACCTGGTGACTGCCCTTACCTGCGGTCAGGTCTGCGCCCGGTGGTGCTGCACGCTGCGCGGCACGACGGACGGTCTGATCACTGCCGCTGAGCTTGGCAGGCAGCTCGCCAGGCGGCTCGACGTGCCGGGATGAGCGGGTGACCGTACCGTCAGGCCATGGCTCGGTACATCGCACGCGTCTGGTCGGCGTGGACCCCGGAGCGTGCCTTCGCGTTCATGGCGGACATGCGAACCTTCCCCACCTGGGACCCCGGCGTGACACGCGTGACCCAAGTGCGGGGCGAGGGGGAGGGGCCTGACGCCGTCTTCGACGTGACCGTGGCCGGCTTCCCTCGCGACCTGACACTGCGCTACGCCACCGAGCACCATGACCCGGGTCGGGAGGTACTGCTCGTCGGCCGGGGTTTCGGGCTCACTTCGACGGACCGGATCACCGTGACCCCGGCCGGGGAGGGCGCGCTGGTCACCTACGACGCCGACCTCTCGCTACCGGGGCCGCTGCGGCTCGGTGACCTCGCGCTGCGACCCGCCTTCCAGCGCATCGGCGGGCGGGCGGAGCGCGGCATGCGCGCGGCCCTGACGCAGGCCCCGGTGGTCCCATGACGTCGGTGGCCGACCTGGCGGACGCGCTGGCAGAGGCACCGGTGGCGCCCAGCTTCACGCGGCTTGGGTACGGGTTGAGGGCCCGGCTGGACGCGTGGCGGCCGCTGGACTCCTACACGCTGCACGACCGCGTCGTGGTGCTGACCGGCGCGACCTCGGGACTCGGCCTCGCGGCGGCATCGCAGCTGAACGTGCTCGGGGCCTCCCTGGTGCTGCTCGGCCGCAACGAGCGCAAGCTGGCAGCGGTGCGTGAGCGGCTCTCCCGCGGTGGCTCGGACGAGGCCGGCGGGCGGATCGACACGGTCGTCGCGGACATGGGCGACCTCGAGGCGGTGCGCGTCGCGGCGGAGACGATCCTGGCGCGCCATCCGCGCGTTGACACCCTGGTGCACAACGCGGGAGCGCTGAGCGACCGTCGCCTGGTCGCGCCCGACGGCACCGAGATGACGGTGGCCAGCCAGGTGCTGGGCCCGTTCCTGCTCACCGGTCTGCTGATGGACCGCCTGGTGGACTCCGCCCCGGCGCGAGTGGTGACCATGTCCTCGGGCGGGATGTACGCCGCAGGCCTGACCGTGGACCGCCTTCAGATGGGCGAGTCGGACTACCGGGGGGCGGAACAGTACGCGCGGGCCAAGCGGGCGCAGGTGACGCTCACCGAGATCTGGGCGCAGCGGCACGCCGACAGCGGCGTGGTCTTCCACTCCCTGCACCCAGGCTGGGCAGACACCCCGGGGGTGCGCACCTCGCTGCCGACCTTCCGGCGCCTCACCGGACCATTCCTGCGCAGCCCGGAGCAGGGTGCGGACACGCTGCTCTGGCTGGTCGCCGACGACGAGGCACTCAAGGCCTCCGGGCTGTTCTGGCACGACCGTCGCCCGCGTCCCACGCATCGCCTGCCGAAGACCCGGGCGACCGACACCCCTCAGCGCCGCAGGGAGCTGTGGGAGTGGTGCGTGTCCCGGACCGGCCTCTCAGTCGGGACCGGCCTCTCAGCCGGGTAGCCGCCAGTCCACCGGCGTGCCCGCCTGGTCCACCAGCAGGGCATTCGCCCGGGAGAAGGGTCGTGAGCCGAAGAAGCCGCGGTCGGCAGACATCGGGCTGGGATGTGCCGAAGCGACCACGGGGATGTCCGACAGCAGTGGGCGCAGGGTCTGAGCGTCCCGCCCCCACAGCACCGCCACCAGGGGGCCGCCCCGGCTGGCGAGTGCCCGTACGGCAGTCTCCGTGATTTCCTCCCAACCCTTGCCGCGGTGGGACCCCGGCTTGCCCGGCTGGACCGTAAGGACCCGGTTGAGCAGCATCACGCCGTGCGCCGACCAGGGACTCAGGTCCCCGTTGCCGGGGGCGGGCAGGTCCAGGTCGGTGCTGTACTCGCGGAAGATGTTCACCAGGCTGCGGGGCAGCGGCCGTACCTCGGGCGCCACCGAGAACGACAGCCCGACCGGGTGACCTGGGGTGGGATATGGATCCTGACCGACGATGAGAACCCGTACCTCGTCGAGAGGCTGGGTGAAGGCGCGCAGCACGTTGCCGCCGGCGGGCAGGTAGCCCCGGCCCGCGCGGACCTCGGCACGCAGGAAGTCGCCCATCGCTGCGATCCGGTCGGCTACCGGGTCGAGTGCGGCGGCCCATCCGGGGTCGATCAGCTCTGCCAGTGGCCGGCGTGGCGGGTGTGCTTCCGGTGCCGGCGCCTCCTGACTGCTGCCGGGTTGCGTCCTGGTGGGGGCGGAGTCGGACACCCGGCCACCCTACGTCCCACCGGGGGTGCCGTCGGCTCGTACGAGGCTGCCTGTCATAGTCGGTCCGATGTCGCCGGCGCGGAAGGGAGTACGAGTCACTCATGAGCTCGAAGGGCACGACGCTATCGCGTCTCGCTGCGGGGATCTCCGTTGATGTCGGCATCCTCACCACGCTGACCCCCACGTTCGCCATGCGGCTTTACCAGGTGCCGGAGGAGCAGGCCACCGGGGCGGCCCGGTTCGGTCTGCGGCTGTTCGGGGTACGGAACGTCATGATCGGTGGCGCCGCGCTGGCCGGCAACGAGCAGGCGAAGACAGCGGTGCTGGCCATGCAGGTGCCCGATCAGCTCATCATGTGGCACGCACTGCTCGCCGGGTACATCCCGCGCAAGACGGCGTTGCTGGCTCTGATGACGTCGACCGCCGTGCTGTCGCTGGCCGCTGTGGGATACCTGGCCGAGCAGGGGGAGTCGGAGGCTGAGTCGGGCGGTGAGTGGGGCCCGGGCCAGTGGGAGAGCGAGCCTGACTCCGCGACGGGTGCCGAGGAGCGCCAGGCCGGCTAGCGGGTCGCACTCGGCTGTCAAAGATCAGGGGCCGCCATGAGCAACCTGGAAACCCGCCCTGACGAGAGCACCTGCGGTGGCGTGTCCACCCTGGACCCCTCGCCGCCCGAGCAGACCCTCGTTCCCCGCGAGGTACCCCTCGGGGGCCCGAAGGGCGTGCACGTGCTGCGCACGCTGCCCCATCGGGAGATCCGTACGGTGGGGGCCTGGTGCTTCGTGGACCACTACGGTCCGGTGGATCTGCAGGCGGTCGGAGAGCGCGGCATGCAGGTGCCGCCGCATCCGCACATCGGACTGCAGACGGTCTCCTGGCTTCTCGAGGGGGAGGTGGAGCACCGCGACAGCGTGGGCGGGCACGCGATCGTACGACCTGGCGAGTTGAATCTGATGACGGCGGGGCGCGGCATCGCACACTCGGAGTACTCGCTGCCCACCACGCCGCGGCTGTTCGGCGTGCAGCTGTGGGTGGCCTTGCCCGAGGAGCATCGCAGCCGCAGCCCACACTTCGAGCACCACGCGGACCTGCCGCGAGTGGCGGTCGGG
This sequence comes from uncultured Actinomycetota bacterium, assembly GCA_963752715.1. GTDB lineage: Bacteria > Actinomycetota > Actinomycetes > Mycobacteriales > CAVVZQ01 > CAVVZQ01. Next base: position 7,052 of record CAVVZQ010000004.1, read on the forward strand.
GCAACCACCGCCACGGTGCTGATGGGCGAGTTCGCCGGCGCGCTGTCCGGGGCGGCCACGTACACGCCGATCGTCGGGGCGGAGGTGGTGGTCCCGCCCGGCGGCGCCGCGCTGCTGCCCCTCGAGCGCGGATTCGAGTACGCGGTCCTGACGGCGGACGGATTCGCACAGGTGGGTGGGGCCCGTGTGCCGGCGGGCTCTTTGCACTACCTGGGATGGGGCCGGGAGTCGGTGAGGGTTGAGTCTGAAGCCGGTACGACGTTGCTGGTGCTCGGGGGAGAGCCGCTGGCCGAGCGGCTCCTGATGTGGTGGAACTTCGTGGCGCGGGACCATGACGAGATCGTGGCCGCGCGTGAGGCGTGGGAGGCCGGGCTGGATCGGTTCGGCGAGGTAGTCGGGGACTCGCACCCGCGGCTTCCGGCACCTCCCTTGCCCGGCACCCGGATGAAGCCGCGGTCCTCCCGGCCGCGGCGTTCCCAGTAGCCCTGGACGGCCTCGCCCCTACATCGGGCTCGCTCCTACATCGGGTCGCCCATACGGACTGCGCGCCGGCCGCGTTGCCGCGCGGAACCTTCTCGTTCCGTTTCCCCTGCTCAGGGGTTGCGAGCGGAATGTGGCGCTGGTACTCTTCGAACATACGTTCGAATACGGGGTGGATGGATGGATGCGACTGAGGTGACCGAGGTGACGGTCGAGGTGGTCGAGGTGGCCGAGGCGGTCGAGACGGTCGAGGTGACCGGCGCTGATCCTGACGTGGTGGCCGAGCCGGTGGACCCGGAGCTGGGGATGCCGGAGAGCGAGTGGCTGGCCCAGGCGCAGCGAGACTGGGACTCCCCGTCCTGGCGGTGGTCGCGGATCATGGAGCCGGGCCCGGACAGCGGGGATCCCTCGTGTGACGCGCTGCTGCTGGAGCGGCTGGCCGACATCGAGGGGCTGATCAGCCAGCTGCAGGTGATGGCGGGGCAGGATCTGCGCCTCCTGCGGGACCGCTACCTAGGGGTGCAGGACCGGGCACACGGCGAGGACGCGCCGGACGCGTACCTGGACCAGGACGGCTGGCTGCCGTGTGAGGCGGGGCTGGTGCTGGGCCTGTCGGAGCGACAGGTGCGCTCCCGGCTGCATCAGGCCGACCGGCTAGCCCGCTACCCGCGGGTGGCGGAACTGGCCGCGGACGGGCGCATCAGCGCCTTCCCCGCGATCCGGCTGGTCGAGCTGCTCGACGAGCTCGCACCGCTGACCAATGCGAAGCACGTGGCGCGGGTGGAGGCGGAGACGGTGGGCTGGCTGCGTCAGGGGCGTCGCAAGCGGGTCGGGGAGCTGACCCGCCGACTGCGGCGCATCATCCTCACCGCCCGCGCCCTGTACGAGGCGCGGCAGGCCGCCGACGCAGACCCAGACAGACCCAGACCAGACCCAGACCCAGACCCAGACCCAGACCCCGGCACCGACCCTGATCCAGACGCCGGCGCAGATGGCGGCGGGGTGCTGCCGCCATCGCCGGCCCACGCGCGGCGGGCAGTGCGGTTCGACTCCCGCGGAGACGGCACTGCGGAGATGTGGGCGCTGCTGCCGGAGGCCGACGCGCTCGCCGTGGCCGCCGCGCTGGACAACGCGACCGCCAGCCGGGACGAGGACGATGTCCGCGGCCGCGACCAGCGGCGGGCCGACGCACTGGTCGCCCACCTGACGGGCAGTGTTGCCTGCTACGGGCAGGCCGGTGACCTCCCAGACGGCAGGCCTGCCGGGGGTGGGATGACCCTGCAGTGCACGGTCACCGTGCCGGTACGCACCGTGACCGGCCACGGTGGCAGCCCAGGTGAGGTGCCCGGCTGGGGGCTGATCCCCGCCAGCACCGTGGCCGACCTGCTGGCTAGTCCGAGCGTCGACTTCGATGCGCTGCTCTACGACGCCGACACCGGACGGCTGGCTGGTCTGAGCCCCCACGGGAACCTGGACGACGTGCACTGGCATCACCGGATCCCCCTGGCAGGCGGCTACCCGCATCCCCCGCGGATGCAGGCCAGCACCCGGGCACGCGACTGCCACTGCCGGTTCTCCGGATGCCTGCGGCCCGCCGCCCGCACCGATGGCGACCATGTCATCCCCTGGCCAGACGGGCCGACCAGCACCCGCAACACCGCCAGCCTGTGCCGGTTCCACCACCGGATGAAGACCCATGCCCCCGGTTGGCAGTTGTCCGGCACCGGCGACGGGCCCCTCACCTGGACCACCCCCACCGGCCGCACCCATCAGACCGAACCAAACGACTACCGCGACCCCAGCCCCCGCCCCCAGGCCTGGGACCACCTCCCCGACGAGCCGCCCTTCTAGGAGGGCGTGGGCTGCGCGCCGCAGATACGATCGCGTCGTCCGGGAGCACGCGACCCGGGACGTCCAGGGAGGTTCGCGATGGCCACACACGTCGTGTTCGGCTCCGGGGCAACCGGGCTGACCGTGGCGCGCTTGCTGGTGGAGCGTGGCGAGAACGTCAACGTGGTTTCTCGCAGTGGCCGGACCGTCGAAGGGGCGGACGGTCTCGCGGGCGACGTGACCGACCAGGCCTTCGCCAACCGGGCGACCGCCGGCGCGAACGTCGTGTACCAGGTGCTCAACGCTCCGTACAGCCGGTGGGCGGAGGACTTCCCTCCCTTGCAGCACGCCGTCGTCGAGGCAGCGTCCTTGGCCGGGGCGAGACTGGTGACCCTCGAGAACTGCTACCTCTACGGCGACACCCACGGCGAGCCCATGACCGAGGCCACCCCGATCCGACCCACCAGTCGCAAGGGTGAGGTTCGGGCGGCCATGACCGAGGATCTCTTCACCGCCTACCGGGAGGGCCGGGTGGAGGCGACTGTGGGGCGCGCATCCGACTACTACGGGCCCGGGGGTGGCTACCAGTCGATGATCGGCGACCGGGTGGTGCCACAGGCGCTGGCGGGCAAGACGGCCTCCGTGATCGGCGACCCGGACCAGCCCCACTCCTACACCTACCTGCCGGACATCGCCCGCGGCCTGATCGAGCTGGGTGATCGCCCCGAGGCAGTGGGACGCGCGTGGCACCTACCCACTGCACCCGCGCTCACCATGAGGGACATCGTGGGTCTGGTCTTCCGCGAGGCGGGCACCGAGCCCAAGCTGCGCTCAGCCCCTCGCACCATGCTGTGGCTGCTCGGTCTGTTCAACGCCGACGTGCGGGAACTGCGCGAGATGCTCTACGAGTTCGAGCAGCCATTTGTGGTGGACTCCTCGGCGTTCGAGCGGACGTTCGGCATGGCTCCCACCCCGATGGCGCAGGGCATCGCCGAGACCGTGGACTCGTACCGCAAGAAGGAGTAGCCGAATCGCGGCCGATCCCGACGCCACTGCGCTGCGGAGCCTCAGAGCTTCAGTACTCGGGCCGCAGCGGGAACCCAGAGCGGCCGGTCCCGTCCAGCCGGACGCCGAGCGCCTGGTGCAGCTGGATCCGGTTGGCCTCGAACCCCACCGACGACATGGCCAGGTACAGCCGCCATACACGTGCCTTGCGCACTCCAACCTCGGAAACCGCCTCGTCCCAGCTGGCCTCCAGGTTGCGTACCCACGCCAGGCATGTCCTGGCGTAGTGCTCCCGCAGGTTCTCCTCGTGGCGTAGCTCGAAGCCGTTGTCGTGCATCGCCGACATGATGGTCCCCGGCCCTTCGAGCTCACCGTCCGGGAAGACGTACCGGTCGATGAAGCCGTGTGCCCTGGTGCGCTGCCGCCCGGTCGGCCGGGTGATGCAGTGGTTGAGCAGCCGGCCCTCCGGTCGCAGCTTGGAGGCGAGGAACCGGAAGTACGCTCCCAGATGGTGCCGACCGACGTGCTCGGTCAGGCCGATCGAGGAGATGGCGTCGAAGCCTGTTTCCCGGACGTCGCGGTAGTCGGAGTAGCGCAGGTCCACCAGGTGCTCCACGCCTGCCTCGACGACGGCCTTGCGTCCCCACTCCGCCTGAGCCTGGGACAGGGTTACCGCGACGACCTTGGCGCCGTACTCGCGCGCGGCATGGATCGCCATGCCACCCCACCCGCACCCCACGTCGAGCAGGCGGGCCCCCGGCCGCAGCCTCAGCTTGGCGCTGACCAGCTCGTACTTGTCCCACTGCGCCTGCTCGAGGGTCGCCTCGGCACTCGGGTAGAGCGCGCAGGTGTAGGTCATGCTGGGGCCGAGCAGCATCTCGTAGAACCGGTTCGAGGCGTTGTAGTGGTGCTCGATGGCGGCCGCGTCGCGCTTCCTGGAGTGGCGGACTCCGCGCAGGTAGGGGGGCGGAGCCTCCTCCGGCGGGATAGGTGGCCTGTGGAGTACGCCCGGTCCGAGCTGCCGGAAGATGCGCGCCCGCTCCGGCCAGGGGACGCGCCGGTGGCTGGCGGCAAGCAGATGGCGCAGCGTGGTGACAAGATCGCCGTGCACCTCGAGTGAGCCGGTGACGAACGCCCGTGCGAGCCCCAGATCGGACGGGGCCGTGGCCATGTAGCTGATCGCTTCCGGCCGTCGGATCTCGATGACAGCCACCGGGTCGGGCGGGGTGCTGTGGGAGCCGTCGAAGGCACGGAACCCTATCGCCGTCTGCTCCCCGACGACCTGCTCGAAGATCTCTGAGAGCTCCGCCATACGACCGTATTGTTCCCTAGCGAGCGGCGCGACCCGCTGCGACCCCCCACGGTCGGGGCCGTTACCTGGGGTAACGCGGGCCCAGGGCTCCTGGCTCAGCGCCGGGCCACGCACTTGTCGTACAGGTCGAGCAGCCGCCCCTGCGGATCGTAGGCCGCCTTCAGCCGCTGGTACTCCTCGCCCCCGTAGAGCCGCCAGAACTCCTGCTCTGCGTAGTACGCATCCGAGTAGAGGCTCTTGCGGCCGTCGAGCCGAGTCACGAGTCGCTCGACGCGGCGGTTCACGGTCCCGTCGCTGGGATCTCCGGAGGGGCTGGGCACGGTGCCCCAGAACCCGACGTTGACGTAGGTGATGTCGGGATCCATCACGTAGAGGTCCCAACGGTGCCGCCGGTCGCGCTGCCGTAGCGGGCACAGCCACAGCGGCAGCATGCCGACCTGCTCGTGGAAGTCTGCGAGGAACTCCGCCAGGCGGTCGACGGGAACCTCGATGTCCTGCACCACCGTCTCCCGCGGGGGCCGACCCCGGAGCCGGTTCCAGCCCTCTGCCACCCCGGTACGCCGAGCAGCGGTGGTGACCTTCCAGTACACGTCCGAGCGCTTGTAGCGACGCGGGATCAACGGGCGCAGGAGTGGGTGCTGGACTCCGAGGGCTGCTGAGCACCAGAACCAGTCGGTGTCCCAGCGCCACAGGTAGTCGTGAATCGTGAGGAAGTCCTCATCCCGCTCGGTGACGGAGCGCCAGAAGACCTGGCGGCCGGTGTAGTCGGAGACGTACGGGGCGGCCGGCACACCGGTACCTAGGGTCAGGAAGACCGCGCTCGGCGATGCGACCACGCCGTCGAGGTAGTCGACCTTGATGTCTTGGTAGTGCCCCGTGCGCGCGATCGCGTCGAGAGCGGCGGCCGCCGCAGCGGCGCTGTCGAAGCGCACATGACGCAGCCGTACGTACGGCGGAACGGGCTCGAGCTCGATGCGCAGCCGCAGCGCGTAGCCCAAGGTCCCGTACGAGTTGGGGAAGCCGTGGAAGAGGTCGGCGTACTCGTTGTCCGGGGTGGCTGTCAGTACGCGCCCGTCCCCGGTGAGCACATCCATCTCGAGTACGGACTCGTGCGGCAGGCCGGACCGAAACGAGGTGGACTCGATGCCCAGACCCGTCACCGCTCCGCCCAGGGTGATGGTCTTCAGCTGAGGCACCACCAGCGGCGCCAGTCCGTGCGGGAGCGTGGCCTCGACCAGGTGCTCATAGGTGGTCATGCCGAGTACGTCCGCGGTGCGGGCCCTCTCGTCAATCGAGAGCACGCCCTCGAAGGTGTCTACGGGCAGACCCTTACCGGCGTCCGCTTCTCGGATGCGGAAGAGGTTGGACGTGCGCTTGCGCAAGCGGACCGGCTCGCCGGGATCGAGGGCGGCGTAGGCGGCGCGAACCTCGCGGAGCAGCTGCGGATAGTCGCCTGGCACAGGGACAGTGTGCCCGGGGACAGCGCGCCGGGGCACAGGGCGCCCGGGGACAGCGCGCCGGGGCACAGGGCGCCCGCGCCAACCCTCGGACTGCACACAAAGTGTTGGCGACACGCCTAAGCCAGGCCACGCAAGCGGCGTGTCGCAACGAGTTTGTGTGCATTTCCGCCTGCTCCGCACACCTCAGCGGGCTTCGCAAGCCGGTCGGATGGGCATAGCATCCAGGGAGAGGGCACAGAAGCCTGAGACAACCCGCTTCCCCCGGGGGTGACCCCAATGAGCGGCTTCAGCATCCCCCCTGACAGTCCCATCCGGCGCGTTCGCCCCAGCATTCCGCGGGGCCGCCTGCCCGACCTGCTGCGGCGCCGAGTTCCGCCCGGTCTGAGACCCGGCGTCGTGCTGCCCACTCGCGGTCCGGCCATCACCGACGCCGACCCTTCGGCGGGGCCCCCGGGGACCGTCGTGACGCTCACCGGAGCACGGTTCCAGGCACGAGCACAGGACAACGAGGTGCAGGTGGGCGGGGACCGCGCACTCGTCCTGGAGTCCTCGCCGACGCGCCTGGTCGTCCTGACCGGCCCGGGCACCCGTACGGGACCGATCGCGGTCAAGGTGGGAGGCCGGACGGCGGTGGCCCCCGGACCGTTCACCGTGACCTCACCCGCTCGCGGCGAAGGACCGCCGGTGGTGTTCGAGGGGCGAGGCACCGGGGCGGACGCCGGAGCCCCCACCAGCGGGACGCTTCGTGTACTGGTGTCGCTGGTACGACCCTCCGACCGCACGGTGTCGGACCCCACGGCCGCCCGCAACGCCGTGATCGACCAGTGGGCAGACGTGACCACCTTCTACGACCAGGCCAGCTACGGTGACCTGACCGTCCAGGTGGACGTCACGTCGAGCTGGGCCGAGCTTTCCGGTACGGAGGCCGACTACGTCGACTCGTCCCCGTCGGTGAACAACCTCGACCCGGACGTGCTGCCGCGGTTCGTAGCCGAAGCCGCCCAGGCGGCGGTCGACGACGGCATGGACCTCGACGACTACGACGTGATGGCCGGCACCATCTTCCTGGACGGCGGGTTCATCCGGGCCTGGGGCAACTGGTCGCAGAGCAACTTCAGCTATCCGGACGGCGGCATCAACCTCACCGCAGACCATGCCATCGCGCTGATCGCCATCCAGGAGACGGCGAACTGGGGACGCTGCGCACACGAGCTGGGCCATGCCCTCGTGGACGCGCCGTCCTTCAGCGGGGACGACACCAGCGCCCTCGGCGAGGACGTCTACGGCTCCGACCTGGTGGACTCCGGCACCGCGACCGCAGACGTGTTCGAGATGATGGGCCGGCACGACGACCATCCGCTGTTCACCGGCTACAACATGCAGCAGCTGGGCTGGTACGACGCCGGCAACATCGCCGAGATCCAGTGGGACCGCAACCCCGGCTCGCAAACCTTCGACCTGGTGGCTCATGGCACAGCCCAGAACACCAACGCCGCGCGGTTCCACGTGCTGCGCATCAACGTGGCGACCGGGCTGAGCTACTTCGTCCAGGTCCGCCAGCAGCCATCGGCCTCGAGCAGCCAGATCTTCGACCCGAGCATCCCGACCGCGGGTGCCGCCGACGACGGGGGCGTCGTGGTGACGACCGTGCTGTCGGAGACGGTCAACAACAACCAGCAGATGCGTTTCATCACGCTGCTGCACGACAAACAGGTCCTGGCTGAGGGGCAGTCCGCGACCGACCCCGCGCGTGCGCTGACCATCACGGTCGAGGACGTGCTTCAGGCCCGACCGATGGTCTGCCGCGTACGGGTGGAGTGGGCCCAGTCCCTGTCGCCGGATCCGTCCGGCCGCTTCGACCTGAACATCGAGCCCTGGGACTCCGGCTACCAGACCCCGGACATCTGGGTCGACCGTCAGCCGTACGGCAGCTTCGACAAGTCGACCGACAGCGAGGGACGTCCGCAGGGCAACGGGGACAAGCCCCGCCCCGGCGAGATCAACAAGTTCTTCACCCGGGTCCACAACGACGGCACCGATGCCGCCTCGGACGTCAAGGTGACCTTCTACACCGTGGAGCCACCGGGTGTCGGCGACAACGGCAACTGGGCGCCGATCCACACCGAGACGGTGTCTTCGGTCGCGGCGAACAGCTTCAGCGACGTGGCCGCCAGCTGGGTGCCGTTGGTCGGAAGGCACACCTGCCTCAAGGTGTTCCTGGGTGAGCAGCTCGGCGAGGTCGCCTACGGCAACAACCATGCCCAGGAGAACGTGTTCGAGTTCGAAGCTCCTGCCGCATCGGTACCGGATGCGGTGACCACGCCCCTCGCTGTTCGCAACCCGCTCGACACCGAGGCCGTCATCCTGCTGTCACTGGTCGGCGTGCCGGAGGGCTGGGCGGCCGGTCTGTCCCACGCATGGCTGCGCCTGGGACCGCGCGCGGAGCGCACCATCCGGCTGCATGCCGTGCCTCTTCTCGACTACGGGCGCTACCTCAAGGGCGACGAGCTCCCGCGAGAGGCGCACATCCGGGTGATCGGCCACCTGCCGCAGTCCTACCAGCGAGAGGGTCAGGTCAGCTCACACATGCTGCCCATCGGTGGTGTGACCGCGATCGTGCGCCCCAAGCGGCGCGCGGAGATCCGGGTCACCGGCAAGCCGGAGGGAAGCGACGCCCTGGTGGTCACCGGGACGGTTACTCCGGCCGGCGCGGGTGAGGTTGTCCGCGTGGACACGCACGCCCCCGACGGGCGAACGGAGTACGTGAACGCTACGACAACAACCGGGGGCCACTTCCAGGCCGTCGTGCCGACGCGGGGGCTGACGGGACGGTTCAAGGTGATCGCAAGGACGGTCAGCTCTCCGAACGTTGCCGAAGCCGAGTCGGCCCCGGCCTTCGTGGACATCGGCGGCGGAACGTCCCGGCCCGAGGTGACCTGGCCTCCGCCCGGGGGTTTCGGCGGCAGCGTGACCCGCGGAGGCGGTAGCCCGACCCTGGGTGGCGGTAGCCCGACCCTCGGTGGCGGCTAGACACCCTCGTGGGCGGCGAAGTACTCATCGACGGTGACCCAGGTCGTGCCGGGAGCGGAGCGACCGGTCAGCGCACCGACGTGCCCGCCCGGCACCGTGGTGAGAGTGACCTCGGCATTCGGCAGCACCTCGCGCGCGTGGAAGATGGACTTCTTCGGACCCAGGACCTGGTCGCCCTCGCCGGCGATGGCGAGTACGGGCACTGAGACGGCGGCCAGGTCGATCACCGTCTCACCCAGCGTCACCGTGCCTCCCGCGATCTCGTTCATCGCCACGAACCGGTGGTAGAGCTGGGCAAGGGTGCGGCCGGAGTAGGTGCCCATCCGGTCCATCAGCGCATCGATGGCCTCGACGTGTGCGATGACCTCCTCGTCCTCCCGATGCCGGTACTTGAACAGTGGCTTGGTCGCGAGCCGAACCGGGTCGGTGAGGTAGAAGGCCGCCATGTTCACCGGACGGGGAGTGCCGCCGACGATCCTGATCAGGGACCCACCGACGCGCCCGCCGGTGACCCGGCGCGCCATCCGTACCGGCTTCAACGCCGGTGACACGTCGAAGTCGAAGGGCGTGCCGACCATGGCGATGGACCGGATCGGGACGTCGGGGCGTTCGGCCTGCGTTGCCACCGCCAGGATTCCGCCCAGGGACCAGGCGATCAGGTGCACCGCGGCGCCGTCGTGGCGCTGTGACACCTCCTCGACCGAGGTCGGCAGCACGTCCTCGACCCAGTGCTCCAGCCCGAGATCCTGATCGCGGCGCAGACTGATGTCGCCGTAGTCCGCAAGGTAGGTGGGTCGACCGGTCTGCACGAAGTGAGCCGCGAGCGAGTAGCCGGGACGGAGGTCGTAGCAGGTCGCCGACGCCGCCAGGGGCGGAACCATCAGCACCGGCAGCATTCCTGCGGCGGGCTGCTGCGGCCCGTAGTGACGCAGGGTCAGCTGCGGTCGCTGGAGCACCACCTCCGACGGCGTTCGCGCGGATGCGTCGGGAGATGCCTCGAGAAGCTCTCGGTACTCTGCCTCGACTCGTCGAGTCAGCTCTGCCGTTTCGGCCTCCGGCAGAGGTTCCAGGTCGTCGTCGGGGTCCACCCGGGCACGTTATCCCTCTTGTGCACGAAGACGTGGGGAACCCCCGCCGTACGAGGGACCCCCACGCTGTGGCCTACCCGCGAGTGATCGGGACCGTACGCGGCTCGGGTGCCTCGGGCGCGCCGACTGGCACCCGCACCTCGAGGATTCCGTCGCTGTAGGTGGCGCTCACTGCGGACTCGTCAGCCCCCGCCGGCAGCGGCAGGCTGCGCGAGAACGACCCGTAGTGGAACTCGGTCCGGTACGTGCCCGCCTCCTTGTCCTCGGACTTGACCTCCTCGTGCCGCTCGGCCTTGATGGTCACCATCCCGTCCTGCACGAAGATCTCGACGTCCTTGTCGGGGTCGATACCGGGCAGCTCGGCGCGCAGGATGTACGTGTCATCCTCCACACGCTCCTCCACCCGCATCGGTGCCGCCTGGGACCCGGAGACCATGCGCTCGAACTCCGGCCACGTGATCGGAGCACGGAACGGAGATCCCTCGAACGGCCACGCCGAGAGGAGCTCGGTCATCAGGTTGTGGCGCTTCGCAGGAACAGTCATCACGCACCTCCTTCAGGCTGCGACCCGGAGGACACACTCCTCCTAATCTCACAGAACTACTGAGAGCTCAGGCAGGGAAGGGACTTTGGTCCCGGAGCGGACAGAACTCTGGGCAGGGAGGAAGAGACCAGGGACCTGGCGGTGGTGCTCGAGCAGTGCCCGTGCCACGTCGGCGCGCGCGGAGTCGAAGTCCACGGGCTCATCCACGGTGGCTTGGTCGCCGGCGATGAGCAGCATCAGGCCGAGCCGTTCTTCAACCGGGGGCAGCAGATGCACGCGGACCAGAGCCTCCGCCTCGCCCTGGGAGGCGTCGCTGACCGCATCGGCTGAAACGACCTCCACATGCTCGGCGAAGCGCTGCGCCACCCACAGCTGCGCGACGGGCAGCAGTACGGTCACCGGCACTTCGATGCGGTCCTCGGTGATGCGCTTCTCGACGTCCGCGCGGCGTTCGAAGGTGGTGTCCAGGTCATGCAGGGCAGTGATCCCGGACAGCAGGTAGGTACGCACTTCCGCGGCACCTGCCGCAGCGCCGTCGGGGGAGTGCCCCCCCGAGCCGTCGTCGACAGAGGCCGCGTCCAGCTCCCACCCGCGCCGGGTTCTGACCATGAAGTAGGGGGCGACGTCGCGCACGATCGTGCCCGGCTCCCAGGCCCGCGTGTAGTGGATGCGCACGCAGCGGCGCTCCTCGATGGCATCGTCCAGCCTCGCCGCGAGCGCCGCCTGCCGGCTCTCCTCCTCGGACGGCGACTCCTCAATCCCGGGGAGAAGGCTTCGCTCCAGGACCCCGATGGCGCTCTCGAGCACCGTGTCGTCCGGGTCCAGCTCCAGCAGCGCGAGTGCTGCCCGGTAGAGCGTGGCCAGCTCGCTGGCGGACAGGTACTGCACCCCCAGCTCCTGCATCGGCGCGCCCCGGGCCAACCGTATGATCGGGGCGTCGTGCGGCTCGGCGAGCCCGCCGTCCTGGGCAATGAACTCGATGGTTTCCGGCGGGGCGGGGTCGTCGGGAATCTCCAGCATGTAGAAGAGTCGGATCTCCTCCCGGATCAGGGCCGGGTCGACGCCGAGCTCCTCGGCAACCTGGTCCAGGGGCAGCCCCGCCGGGTGCTGGCTGAGGATGGCGAGCACCTCGGGGAGCCGTGCGATCCGCTTGATGTAGACCGGCAGGCTGGTCATGAGGCACTCCTGGTGAGCTCGTCGAGCATGTCGTCGCGAAAGTCCGCGGGTCCTTCGACGCGGACTCGCGGACCGAGCTCGTACAGTCGAGCCCGGAAGGCGGCCCGGTGCGTGACCCGGTAGGTGAGTGCCTGCTGCTCAGGCACCGACTGGATGGCGATGGGCACCCCGAGCAGCCGGTCGACCAGGGCCCGGTGCTCGGCCCTGGTGAGCACCGTCACCTCGACGGGTGGGTCGATCTCCCAGCCCAGGGGGTCGAGGGAGGCCCGGGTGTGCGTGGGAGCGGGCTCGGCCGTGAACGGGGCGCCTACCTGCACCGCGGTCATTCGGGAGGCCGCGAAGGTCTTGACGGTGTCGCCCGAGTCCTCGCGGCCGACCAGGTACCAGCCGGACGCCCCGGACTGCACGGCGTACGGGTGGACGCTGCGCTCGCTGCCCTTGTAGTCGAAGGTGACCCGACACCGATGGGTGACCGCTCGCAGCAGCGCGTCGAGGTTCTCCGCGGCACCGCTGGGGACAACCCGCACGGTCAGCGAGGGCAGCTCGGGCTGAGCGTCCTCGAGATGCCGGACCAAGGCATTGTGGTGCGTCGCAGCGGCGGCCCGACGCAGCGCGACGCGCTGGGCGGCTGTGAACCGTACGCGCAGCCGGTTGTCCCCGGCCGTGAGCCGGTAGCGCGCTTCCTCACCACGGCGACCGATGTTCTCGATCATCCAGCCCTGCGAGCGGAGGTAGCTCAGCTCGCGGTTGAGGCGGCGACTTCGGTCATCGGGGTCTGCGGCGTCGAAGCCGCAGCGTTCCACCAGCTCGGACGTGGTCCACCCGGTCCTGGGCCGGTCGGCGAGCGTCGCCAGGAGCTTGAGGACGCGTTCCATCGCGGGTGCTGCATCTCTGCCAGGTGACTTCGACATCGTCTCGCTTCCCTCGCCCCTCCGTACCTAGGACGACTGGTGGGAGGTTCCGTGATGCCGATGACGGTGTGACTCGGATCACAGCCACCCGTACGCTGCAGGTGTTCCCGGGAGGTGCGGTGAGTCGTCGCAGGCGTGAGTGGGACTTCCTGGTCGTCGGCGGCGGGACGGCCGGGCTCGTCGGCGCCCAGGTCGCGGCACACCTCGGCGCCAGAGTCGCCCTGGTGGAGCGGGCGCGTACCGGGGGCGACTGCTTGTGGACCGGCTGCGTACCCAGCAAGTCACTGCTCGCGGCTGCGGGCCGGGCAGCGGACGTACGTCGCGCCTCCGCTCTCGGCCTGCGCGTCGAGGGGCTGTCCGTGGACTTCCCGGCGGTGATGCGCCGCGTGCGGGTCGCCATCGACACCATCGAACCGGTGGACAGCCCCGCGGCCCTGCGGGAGGCCGGAGTCGAGGTGCTCGCGGGTCACGCCCGGTTCGTGGCCTCGCGGGCGGTGACCGTGGGCGGTGAGACGCACGCCTTCCGTCGGGCACTGCTCGCGACCGGTGCCGAGCCCGCGGTGCCTGACATCCCGGGAATGGCGCAGGCACAGCCCCTGTCGAGCGAAACCGTGTGGGAGCTCGGCGATCTGCCTCCGCGACTCGCAGTCCTCGGCGGCGGAAGCGTGGGCTGCGAGCTGGGCCAGGCGTTCGCCCGGCTGGGCTCGCAGGTCACGATCGTCGAGGTACGCGACCGGCTGTTGGCACGAGAGGACCCGCAGGCATCGGCGGTGGTTCGGGGGGCCCTGGAAGCCGACGGTGTCGAGGTGCTGCTGGGAAGCCGGGTTGTGAGGGTCCTCCCTGGCGCGGGCGGCGGGGGAGAGGCCGTCGTCGAGGACCGTGCTGCCCGGGAGGAGCGGGTCATCGGCTACGACGCCCTGCTGCTCGCAGTGGGCCGACGACCCCGTACCGGCGGCATGGGGCTGGACGCCGCAGGTGTCGCGGTGCACCGAGGCGGATTCGTGGTGACCGACCAGCAGCTGCGTACCACCAACGGGCGGGTGTGGGCCGCCGGGGATGTCACCGCGTACCCGCACCTGACGCATCTGGCAGGCGTGCACGCCGGTCTGGCGACCGGCAACGCTCTGCTGGGCCTGCGACGCCGGGTGGACGTGACCGCGATCCCGCGCGTGACGTTCACCGACCCCGAGGTGGCCTCGGTCGGCGCTCCCAGCTGGGCTCCCGACGGTGCCAGCCCGCCGCGCACCCTGACGCGCCCGCACGACCATGTGGACCGGGCGGTCACGGACGGTCGTACGGAAGGCTTCTCGCGGCTGGTGCTGGACTCCGCCGGTCGTCGTGTGGTCGGTGCGACCCTCGTCGGTCCCCGGGCGGGCGAGTCACTGGCCGAGCTCACCCTCGCCGTACGCAAGAGGATGAGGCTGACGGACCTGGTGACCACGGTCCACGCCTACCCCACGTACGGGGACGGACCCTGGAACGCGGCCATCGACGAGGTGCGGCGGCGCATGGGCCGCCCCGGTGCGCGCCGGGCCGTCAGCGCTGTGCTGCTCGCTCGTCGGCACCTGTGACCGAGGGGCGGGGCGTGACGGACGTGGCGGCCAGGCCTCAGCTGCAGCCGGCTCCCTCGGCGATACTCGCCAGGTCCTGGACGTAGGCCTGGGCTGCATCGGCGTAGCCGTCGAGTGCCTCGCTGACCGACGCGTCATCGGGGATGTCAGAGACCGTCTGCTCGAAGTCGTCGTAGGCGCCACTCGCCTCGTCCTTGACCGCCGAGCTGAGGTCCTCGGAGGCGTTGCGGGTCTCCTCGTAGGCGTCACGCACGTTGTCCGCCTGGTCGGAGACCTCCTCCTTGGTGGCGTTGGAGCTGATCAGCGTCTGCAGCTCCGCGAGCTCGGCCTCGAGGTTGTCGACGCTGGAGCAGTAGGCTTCGCTGGCGTCCTCGGTGCTCTGCGAGCAACCCGTGATCAGCAGTCCCGCGGCGGCGGTTCCTGCGACAAACGCCATGATGCGATGCGTTCCGCTGGCCATGTCCACTCCTCAAGGTCCGATCGGTACGTGAGATCCACGTCTAAGCACAGCGTGCCACTCAGAGCGGGAGCGGATGGCCCCGAACGACTGTGTCGCCGGACTCTCTGACAGGATCACGTCACGTGTGGGTAGTCCTCGCCCTTGGGGCAGCCGCGTTCTGGGGCACCGCCGACTTCCTGGGCGGGCTGGCCTCACGTCGTACGCCCGCGCTGCGCGTCCTGCTGGTCGGGCTGCCGGCCGGGCTGCTGTGCCTGATCCCGATCCTTGCGCTGGGCGATGTAGGGGCGAGCACCCGGGCACTGGTCTGGGGTGGCGCCGCAGGAGTCGCCGGTGGTCTGGGTATCGCGGCCCTGTACGCCGCGCTCGGCATCGGGCCGATGAACGTCGTCGCGCCGCTGTCCGCTGTCGCCTCGGCGGTGGTGCCGGTCGTCGCGGGCCTGGTGCAGGGAGAACGCCCTGGTCCCTGGGCCCTGGTCGGGATGGCGATCGCTGGTGGCGCGGTGGTGCTGATCAGCCGCGAGCCGCCGGAGGCCACCGAGCCCTCTCCCGTGGCGACCCGCCAGGGGGTCGGGCTGGCGCTGGCGGCGGGTGCGTTGATCGGTACCGGTCTGGTGTTCCTGGACCGGGTGGCCGACGAGGGTGGCTTGTGGCCCGTGGCGGCCAACCGCGTCGTCGCGTGGCTGGTCGTGCTGGCCGTGGCGCTGATCGTCGGATCGGCCGGAGTGCCGCCTCGCGCCGCGCTACCGCTGGCGCTGGGCGCCGGAATCCTCGACACCGCCGCCAACGTCGCCTACTTCAACGCGCTGGAGGACGGACTGCTCTCGGTCGTCGGCGTGATCGTCGCCCTCTACCCGGGCGGCACGGTGCTGCTGGCGAGGGTGGTGCTACGGGAGGACCTGCACCCGCCCCAGATGCTGGGACTACTGCTGGCTGCCGGTGGCGTGGTACTGATGGTGCTCGGCTGACCCCGTCCATTCGCCAGGGGGAGGGACGTGCTCCACGTACACCGGGCCGAGCGGGCCGACGTGCTGGCCGAGGCGCTGGCCCTCGAGCTCGGGCCTCCCCTGGCGGACCCCTTCGTGGCCGATGTGGTGGCTGTTCCCACCAGGGGAGTGGAGCGGTGGCTGGCACAACGGCTGTCCCACTCGCTGGGTGTCCGGCCGCGTTCGCCGGGCGGGCTGGCCGAGAGGGCGCCCGCGTCGGACGGCATCTGCGCCAACGTACGGTTCCCGTCCCCGTCGCTGGTGGTGAGCGAGGCTCTCGCAGCAGTGGGAGCCGCCGCCGAGGCGGACCCGTGGGAGCCGGATCGGATGCGCTGGCCCCTGCTGGACGTCATCGACGAGTCCGTCGGGGAGCCCTGGTGCGAGGCGCTGTCCGGGTATCTGGGCGCTGGTGAGGGTGAGACGCACCGGCGCGGTCGTCGGCTCTGGGTCGCCGGCCACCTGGCAGGGCTGTTTGCGACGTACGGCGCCGAGCGGCCGGAGATGGTCTGCCAGTGGGCGGGGCTTGACGCTGGTCCGGAGACTGGTCTTGAGCCTGGTCCGGATCCCTTGGACGGTTTCGGCGTACCGCTCGCGCCCGATGTGCGCTGGCAGGTGGAGCTGTGGAAGCGACTCCGCGACCGCATTGGTTCTCCCAGTCCGGCGGAGCGCCTTGGTCCCGGGTGTGACCGGCTGCGCGCCGAGCCCGACCTCGTCGCGCTCCCGCAGCGACTGTCGGTCTTCGGCCCCACCCGACTGAGCAGGGCGCAGCTGTCGGTGCTGGCGGCGCTGAGCCGGCACCGGGACGTCCACCTGTGGCTGCCGCATCCTTCGCCCACACTCTGGGCTGCCCTTGAGCCGCTGGCCGCGCAGGCCGCACGGTCGAGCCGGGCCCTCGATCCCACCAGGTCCGTGCCGCGCAACCGGCTGCTGTCCAGCTTCGGTCGGGACAGTCGCGAGCTGCAGCTGCGGCTGGCTGCGGTACACGTTCCGACCGCGGACCACCATCACCCCCGCGGGGACGGAGCCGCCCCGCCGCACCTGCTCGGACTCCTGCAGCGAGCGGTGCGCGACGACCGGCCCCCACCCCTTCCGGGTGAGCGCACCGCACTGGCTGCCACGGACCGCAGCGTGACTGTGCACGCCTGCCACGGGCCCGGCCGCCAGGTGGAGGTGCTCCGCGAGGAGCTCGTCGGCATGCTCGCCGACGACCCGACCCTCGAGCCGCGGGACATCGTGGTCATGTGTCCCGACATCGAGCAGTACGCGCCGTTGATCTCCGCCGCTTTCGGTCTCCACGCCCTGTGGACGGAGCCCGACGAGGTGGATGTGCACCCTGCACAGCGACTGCGGGTACGGCTGGCCGACCGGTCCCTGCGGCAGACCAACCCCGTCCTCGGCACGCTTGCGTCGGTCATCGACCTTGCGGACTCGCGACTGGCCGCGGGTCCCGTACTGGACCTCGCCTCGCGTCCGCCGGTGCGGCGCCGCTTCCGCTTCGACGACGAGGATTACGAGACGGTCGCGGGGTGGTTGCGGGAGTCCGGCGTGCGCTGGGGCCTGGACCTGCGCCACCGCAGGTCGCACGGCCTGGATCTGGCCCAGAACACCTGGCGGGCGGGCCTGGACCGGATACTGCTCGGGGCCGCGATGGATGACGACGGGTCGCGCTGGGTTGGTCTGGCGCTGCCCTTGGACGATGTGGACAGCACCGACATCGAGCTCGCAGGTCGGTTCGCCGAGTTCCTGGACCGGCTGACCACCGTGACGGAGCAGCTAACCGGGACCCGCCCGCTGGCGGCGTGGCTGGCCGCGCTGGAGGCAGCGCTGGACCTGCTGACCGAGGTGTCCCAGGAGGATGCCTGGCAGACGGCTCAGGCCCGGCGCGTACTCGCCGAGGTGGGTGCCGAGAGCGCCGCCAGCTCCAGCTCTGCGGCTCCGCTCACGCTGCACGACATCCGCACCCTGCTCTCCGAGCGGCTCCAGGGCCGCCCCACCCGGGCGAACTTCCGTACTGGGGAGCTGACGGTGTGCTCCATGGTGCCGATGCGGTCCGTACCGCACCGGGTCGTGTGCCTCCTCGGACTGGATGACGGCTCGTTCCCGCGGGCCGGCAACGCCGACGGTGACGACCTCCTGGGCGTGCGTCCGCACGTCGGGGAGCGGGACGCGCGAGGCGAGGACCGGCAGCTGCTGCTGGACGCCGTGCTGGCCGCGGACGAGCGCCTCGTCGTCCTGTACACCGGATCGGACCCGCGCACCAACGCCCACCACCCTCCGGCCGTACCCGTCGCGGAGGTCCTCGATGCCGTGGACGCGCTGGCCACGGCTCCGGACGGACAACCGGTGGTCACCCATGTCCTGATCCGCCATCCGCTCCAGCCGTTCGACCGCCGCAACTTCATCGCGGATGCCCTCGGCAGGCCGGGACCGTTCAGCTTCGACCGCCAGGCGTACGGGGGCGCACTGCGGATGGCGCAGCCGCGACAGCCCCGGCCCCCGTTCCTGGCCGAGCCGGTGCCGCCCCCGGCCGCCGCGCCGGGTGTCGCACCTGACGCCCCTGATCTGGAGCTCGACGACCTGGTGGCGTTCCTCGAGTCCCCCGCGCGCGGCTTCCTGCGCGGGCGGCTCGGGATCTCGCTGTTCCGGGAGGAGGACGACCTCCCGGACGAGCTGCCGGTCGAGCTCGACGGACTGCAGCGATGGGAAGTCGGCGACCGGATGCTGCAGGCGGCGCTGTCGGGATCCGACCTCGACCGGGCCAAGCAGGCGGAGTGGCGGCGCGGCACCCTCCCGCCGGGTGCCCTCGGCAGCGGCGTTCTGGAGCAGGTGGGCGCGGAGGTCGGCCTCCTGGTGACGGCCGCCCAGCCGTACGGGTCCGCACGCCGCGGCGCCGTGGACCCCGTGGACGTGGCGGTGGCCCTCGACGCTGGCACCCGGAGGCTGGTCGGAACGGTCACGGTGCACGGGTCCGTGCTGCTGCGGGTGGTGTACTCACGCCTGGCCGCCAAGCACCGGCTGCGGGCCTGGGTCCAGCTGCTGGCGCTGAGTGCGTCCGAGATCGGCTCCCCCCCAGCCGCGGAGTGGACCGCGGTGACCATCGGGCGAGGCCAGAAGGGCGCTCGCACGGCCCGGCTGGGTTCCGTACCACCGACTCAGGCGAAAGCCCTGCTCACCGACCTGGTCGCGCTGTACGACCGGGGCATGGCGGAGGTGCTCCCGATGGCGGCGAAGACCAGCGCCCGCTACGCGGAGAAGCGCGACGGTGGCATGAACGCCGACAACGCGCTGCGAGCGGCTGCCACGGTGTGGGAGGGGAGCTGGACCCTGCCCGGCGAGCGGGCCGATGCCGAGCACGAGCAGGTGTACGGGAAGCAGGCCCCGTTCGGAGCGCTGACCGGCGGTCGCCGGCCGACCCCGTTCGAGGTCCTGGCGCTTCGCCTCTGGGAGCCGCTCCTCGGGTACGAGTCGCTGGTGGGCCGATGAGCTCGCCGCGCGGGGACACGGCCGGTCGATCGGGCACCGGTCCGCTTCCCTTCGACCTGCTCGCGCCGCTGCCGCAGGGCACGACCGTCCTCGAGGCCAGCGCCGGAACGGGCAAGACCTACACGATCGCGGCGCTCGCCGTACGGCTCGTGGCGGAGGGTCACGTCGACCTGTCCGAGCTTCTCCTCGTCACCTTCGGTCGCGCGGCCAGCAGAGAGCTTCGCGACCGGGTACGGGAGCGCTTCGCCTCCGTGGCCGACGGTCTCGCACGAGGCGCGGCCGACGATCCCCTGGTGACATTCCTGGCTGACGGGGACCCGGCCGAGGTCCAGGCCCGCGGCGAGCGGCTCCAGCGAGCCATCGTGCAGATCGACGCGGCGACGATCGAGACCACGCACGGCTTCTGCCAGCAGATGCTCACCGAGCTCGGACTGGCCGGGGACCTCGACCGCGACGTGGAGTTCGTCGAGAGCGTCGACGACCTGGTGACCGAGGTCACCGACGACCTGTTCCTGAGCACGTTCGGGGTTCCCGGTGCCGCCGCTGCCGAGCTCGACTACGCGCAAGCACGCAAGGCGGTCGCGGCCGCGGTCGGTGACCCGCATGCCCGCCTGGTGGTGCATCGAGCGGACCTGGACGCGTGCGCGTACCAGCGCTTCTCGCTCGCCGACGCGGGCAGAAGGCAGGTCGCCGCCCGCATGAGGACCCGTCACCTGATGGGCTACGACGACCAGCTCACGCTGCTGCGTGACGCGCTGCACCACCCGGAGTCCGGTGCTGCCGCCCGCCGCCGGCTGCGCAGCCGCTACCGGGTGGCGATGGTCGACGAGTTCCAGGACACCGATCCGGTTCAGTGGGACATTCTCCGTACCGCTTTCCACGGTCACCTCACCCTCGTCCTGATCGGAGACCCCAAGCAGGCGATCTACGCCTTCCGGGGCGGGGATGTGATGACCTATCTCGGCGCCGTCCGGGACGCGACGTCGCAGCAGACCCTGGGGACGAACTGGCGCAGCGACGCGCCGCTCGTGGCAGCACTGCAGCACCTGTTCCGGAGGGCGGCGCTCGGGGACGAGGGGATCGTGGTGCGCCCGGTGGACGCCCACCACTCGCACCGGCGGCTGCGGTTCGGGGATGGCGCACCGGCCAGACCGGCCATGGCGCCGCTGCGGATCCGCGTCGCGACCAGGGACCAGGCCAGCACAGCGCGCAGCGGGCTGCTGCTCGCCCCCGCAGCACGTGGCCTCGTCGCCGCCGACGTGGCCAGGGACATCGTCCGAAGGCTGACCGAGGACGCCGTGCTGTCGCTGCGGACACCGCCGGCTCCCGTCCGCCCGGGGGACATCGCCGTCCTGGTACGGACCAACGACCAGGCCGCGCTGGTCCGGGACGCGCTCGCGGACGTGGGGGTGCCGGCCGTCATCGCCGGCACCAGCAGCGTGTTCGCCACCGCGATGGCCCAGGACTGGCTGGTTCTGCTCCGGGCCCTGGAACAGCCCCACCGGGTCGGAACCGTGCGTGCGGCAGCGCTGACATGCTTCGTGGGCTGGTCCGCCCGGGACCTCGCCGTAGCCACCGACGACCAGCTGGAGGAGCTCGCGCAGCGGGTCAGGGACTGGCGCGAGGTGCTCGCCGATCGGGGGGTCGCTGCGCTGCTGGAAACGGCCAGCGAGGCGACCAGCCTGCCCGCTCGGCTGCTCGGGCGTATCAACGGCGAGCGCGACCTCACCGACCTCAGGCACGTCGCGGAGATCCTGCACGGCGCCGCCACCCGGGAGCGGATGGGTACCGGCGCAGTCGTGGAGTGGCTCGGCAGACGGGTGGCGGAGGCGGGGGAGGACCCGAGCGAGGAGCGCAGTCGCCGCCTGGAGTCCGACGCGGAGGCGGTGCAGGTCGTCACGGTCCACAGCAGCAAGGGCCTGCAGTTTCCGCTCGTCTATGTCCCGTACGGGTGGGACCGCAACGTCCCGGCCACCCCGGACCCGCTGAAGCTGCACGCCCCGGACGGCACCCGGTTGCTCGACGTCGGGGGCCCGCAGGGGGACGGCTACGGCGAGCGCCGGGCGACGCACCGTTCCGAGGAGGCGGGCGAGGACCTGCGCCTGCTGTACGTGGCGATGACCCGGGCACAGTGTCAGGTGGTGACCTGGTGGGTGCCCGCCACGACGACTGACGCCTCGCCGCTGCACCGGTTGCTGTTCGGGGACTTCGGCTCCGAGGAGCAGCCTCCGGGTAGCGTCGCGGTGCCTACCGACGGGCAGGCGTGGCGGGATCTGCAGAGGCTCACCGATGGCTCCGGCGGCACGATCGCCATCGAGCCGGTGGCCGAGCCCGGTGCCGAGCCTGGTGTTGAGCCCGGTGCCGATCGCTGGACCGTGCCGGAGGGCGCGCCGGTCACGCTGGCAGTTGCGTCGTTCGACCGTTCGCTGGACTCCACGTGGCGCCGGACCTCCTACTCCGCGCTCACCTCCGCAGCGCACCACGGGGGTGCCGTCGCGGGTGTCGGCAGCGAGCCTGAGCAGACCGAACGCGACGATGAGCTCGACGCCCCTCTCGAGTCCGTCGAGAAGGGCGGGTCGGGTACCGAGGAGGCGATGCGGTCGGTGCCGTCACCGATGGCCGACCTACCCGCCGGTGCGTGGTTCGGCACGGTGGTCCACGAGGTGCTCGAGCTGGTCGACCCGTACGGGCACGCGCCGCTGGGGCGGGAGCTGGAGTCCCGCAGCGCCGAGGTGCTGGCACGCCGGCTCTCCAGCCCGCTGGACCCGGCGGAGCTGGCTGCCGCGCTGCACGCGGTGATGGAGACACCCCTCGGGCCGCTGGCCGGCCAGCTGAGGCTGCGCGACCTGCCTCGCCGGGACCGGCTCGCGGAGATGCAGTTCGAGCTGCCCCTGGCGGGAGGAGACCGTCCGCGACCCGGTGACGCGACCGTGCGCGACATCGCCGAGCTGGTGCGGGTGCACCTGCCTCCCGAGGACCCGCTGGCGGGGTACGACGCCGACCTGGTGGCCCAGCCAAGCGTCGCCCGCCAGCGGCTGCGCGGGTACCTGACCGGCAGCATCGACGCCGTCCTGCGGGTACGGGACCAGCAGGACCGTCCGCGATACCTGGTGGTGGACTACAAGACGAACCGCCTCGGCAGTGAGGCGCCGCTGACCGCGTGGGACTACCGCCCCGCCGCTCTCGCGGTCGCCATGCGCCGGTCCCACTACCCGCTGCAGGCACTGCTCTACGCGGTGGCGCTGCACCGGTACCTGCGCTGGCGGCAGATCGACTACGACCCGGAGCGCCACCTCGGCGGAGTCCTCTACCTCTTCGTACGGGGCATGTGCGGACCCGACACCCCCTCCGTCGACGGAGTCCCGTGCGGGGTGTTCAGCTGGCACCCGCCCAGCGCGCTGGTGTGCGCGGTGTCGGACCTGCTCGAGGTCGGTGCGACGTGAGCCGCGCCGCAGAGCTGCCCGACCCGTTCGACGCCCGAGTACCGCAGCGGGCGACGGGCCTGCTGGGCGTCTTCGCCGAGCGTGCGCTCCTCAGCAGCGCGGACGTCCACGTTGCCGCGACCCTGGGGCGCCTGGCAGGGGAGAGCGACGACCGCGTCCTGCTCGCCGCCGCACTGACGGTCAAGGCGGTGCGCAGTGGGTCGGTCTGCATCGACCTCGCCGAGGTCAGGCACTCCGCCGTGGCCGACCCCTGGACCGAGCTTGCGCAGGCCGAGGTTGACTGGCCCGACCCGAGCGACTGGATCGGCCGCTGCGAAGCCAGCCCGATGGTTGCTGTGGGGTCGGAGAGCCATGCGGACCGACCACTCCGGCTCGTCGACGGGCTGCTCTACCTGGACCGCTACTTCCGGCAGCAGGAGCTGGTCCGCGCAGCGGTGAACGACCGGGCAGCGCTGCCCCCGCCCCCGGTCGACTCCTCGCGCCTGGAGGCCGCGCTGGAGGAGCTCTTCGACGGCGCTGCCCCCGACCATCAGCGGCTGGCGGCTGCCGCCTGTGCCACCGGGCGCTTCACGGTGATCGCGGGCGGACCGGGCACCGGAAAGACCACCACCGTGGCCCGCCTGCTGGCGCTGCTGGCGATGATCTCCGAGGCACCGGTACGGGTCGCGCTCGCGGCACCGACCGGCAAGGCCGCAGCGCGCATGCAGGAGGCCGTGGCGGAGCAGACCGCCGCGCTAGCCGACCGCGGCGTACCGCTGCCGGAGGTGGCGCCTGCCCGTACGCTGCACCGCCTCCTGGGCTCCAAGCCCGGGTCGCGCAGCCGGTTCCGGCACGACGCCTCCAACCGGCTTCCCTACGACGTGGTCGTGGTCGACGAGACCTCGATGGTGTCGCTGACCCTCATGGCGCGGCTGCTCGAGGCGATCCGCCCGGAGAGCAGGCTGATTCTGCTCGGGGATCCCGACCAGCTCGCCTCGGTGGAGGCCGGGGCGGTCCTGGGCGACCTGGTCCACCGGCCGGCTCCGGCGATCGAGCCGGCGCGGGTCGCGACGCTGCGGCTGCTGCTTCCCGCCGACCTGGAACCAGACCCGGAGGTGTCGGCCGAGCTCGGCAACGACACCGTCCGGCTCCGCACGGTCCACCGGTTCGGGGGAGCCATCGGCGAGCTGGCGGAGGCGGTCCGTACCGGAGACCCCGAGGCGGCGCTGGGGGTGATGCGCGGCGGCAGTCCGAGCATTGAGTTCGTCGAGACGGCGGACCCGGCAGGCCCGAGCGCGGACGAGCTGGGCGGTCTGCACGCGGACGTGGTCGCGGTCGGGACGGCGGTGTTCCAGGCCGCGGCCGGCGGGGAGGCCGAGGCCGCCCTGGAGGCGCTCGGCGGCCACCGACTGCTGTGCGCCCACCGCAGCGGCCCGTTCGGGGTCACGACCTGGGACTGGCGCGTCCAGGCCTGGCTGGCCGAGTCGGTCGAGCGGGCTCAGCCCGCCGCGGCGGCCCGACACCCCGGACGCGCCGCTGGAGCTCTCCGTCGGCCAGCCGCTGCTCGTGACCGCCAACGACTACGAGGTCGGGCTGTTCAACGGTGACACGGGTGTGGTGGTCGACGCCGGGCCGCTCGGGCTGCGCGCCGCGTTCCGGCGGGGCGGGGAGGTCATCACCCTGCCCCCGCACCAGCTGTCGGCGGTGCAGTCGGTCTACGCGATGACGGTGCATCGCGGGCAGGGCAGCCAGTTCGACCGGGTGACGGTCCTGCTACCACCGGCGGACTCGCCGCTGGCGACCCGGGAGCTTCTCTACACCGCCGTCACCCGGGCGCAGACCTTCGTACGCGTGGTCGCTACCGAGGAGGCTGTGCGCGCCGCCGTGGATCGTCCCGTGCTGCGCGCCAGCGGACTGCGCCGGCGCCGCTGAGGCTGGGCCGCGGCACCGCATCCGTGGGTCGGTGGGAGGATCAGCCCCGCTCGGGGGGTGGTCCGTACCCGCCTCCGCCCGGGGTCTGCACGACCAGCACGTCGCCTGCCGCCACCTGCGCGGAGTCCGCGCCCGCGAGCTCCACCACCTCGCCGTCGGCCCGTTCCACCGCGTTGTGTCCCAGTGCCCCGACCTCACCGCCGGCCATCCCGTACGGGGCCACCCGGCGGTGGCTGGACAGCACGCTCACGGTCATCGGCTCCCGGAAGCGCAGCCGGCGTACCGCTCCGTCGCCACCGCGCCAGCGCCCCGCCCCCCCGCTGCCGGCCCGGATCGCGAAGTCCTCCACCAGCACCGGGAACCGGGACTCCAGCACTTCGGGATCGGTCAGCCGGGAGTTGGTCATGTGGGTCTGGACCGCGGACGCTCCGTCGAAGCCCTCACCGGCGCCGGAGCCGGACGCGACCGTCTCGTAGTACTGGTGTCGCTCGTTGCCGAAGGTGACGTTGTTCATCGTGCCCGACCCCTCTGCCTGCACGCCGAGAGCCGCGTACAGCGCTCCGGTGACCGCCTGAGAGGTCTCCACGTTGCCCGCCACGGTGGCCGCCGGGTACGCCGGCGCGAGCATCGAGCCCTCCGGCACGACGATGGCCAGGGGGCGCAGGCAGCCGTCGTTGAGCGGGATGTCGTCGGCGACGAGGGTGCGGAAGACGTACAGGACCGCGGCCGTCGCAACGGACTCGGGGGCGTTGAAGTTGCTGCTCAGCTGGGGGGAGGTGGCGGTGAAGTCGATGGTGGCGCTGCGCTGGAGCCGGTCCACGGTGATGCGGACCGCGATCTGGGCGCCGTTGTCCATCTTGTAGGTGTACGAGCCGCCCTCGAGGCGGTCCACGACCCGCCGTACGGCTTCCTCCGCGTTGTCCTGGACGTGACGCATGTACGCCTGCACGACGTCGAGGCCGAAGTGGTCGATCATCGCACCGACCTCCGCCACGCCCTTGGCGTTGGCGGCGATCTGGGCCCGCAGGTCTGCCAGGTTGGTCTCCGGGTTGCGGGAGGGGTACTGCGCCCCCGTGAGCAGTGCCCGCGTCTCTGACTCCCGGAACCTGCCCCGCTCCACGAGCAGCCAGTTGTCGAAGAGCACGCCCTCCTCGTGGACGGTGCGGCTGAACGGCGGCATCGAACCGGGGGTGAGCCCGCCGATCTCGGCGTGATGTCCGCGGGCTGCGACGTAGAACAGCACCGCGGTGCCCGTGCCGTCGAATACCGGCGTCACGACCGTGACGTCGGGCAGGTGGGTGCCGCCGTGGTAGGGGTCGTTGATCGCGTAGACGTCGCCCGGGGCCATCCGGCCGGTGTTGCGGCGGATCACCTCCTGGATGCTGCGGCCCATCGACCCGAGATGCACCGGCATGTGGGGTGCGTTGGCGATCAGGTTGCCCTCGGGGTCGAACAGCGCACAGGAGAAGTCCAGCCGCTCCTTGATGTTGACCGACTGAGCGGTGGACTCCAGCCGGGCACCCATCTGCTCGGCGATCGACATGAACAGGTTGTTGAAGACCTCCAGCAGGACCGGGTCGGCCTGCGTGCCGACGGCCGCCTCGGAGCGCGGGGCCACCCGCTCGACGACCAGGTGTCCGTACTCGGTGACGCCGGCCTGCCAGCCCGGGTCGACCACTGTGGTGGCATTCGCCTCGGCAATGACGGCGGGACCGGCAACCGTCTCTCCCGGCCGCAATGCCGAGCGGCGGTGCAGCGCGACCTGCTGCCACCGGCCGTCGGCGTAGAGCGGGACGGTCGGTGGGGTCGCGGCGGCTGCGTCAGGCCCCGGGAGCTCGTCCAGCTCTGATTCCCGGCCGCCGAGGTGGCGCAGGTCGACAGCCTCCGTGACGCCGACCGCCTCCACCGAGACCGCTTCGACGACCAGCGGCCGCTCCAGCAGGAATCCGTACGTGAGGCGGTGCTGCGCCTCGAAGTCCCGCTGCATGATCTCGGGGTCGGCGAGATCTGTGGCAAGGGCCGTGTCGGTGCCGTCATAGCGCAGGTGGGCGCGGCGGCTGACCCGGATCCGGTCCGCTGGGACGTCCTCCGCCAGCAGCTCGGCGGTGGCCGCTGCGGCCAGCCTTTCCGCCGTCTGGTCCAGCCGTGCCATGACCTCAAGGGTCAGATTCGCCTCGATGGCCTGCTCGCGCATGGCTGTCGTGTCGGCCAGGCCGATGCCCAGCGCGGAGAGCACACCGGCCATGGGAGGCACCAGGACGGTGCTGATCCCCAGCGAGTCGGCCACCGCGCAGGCGTGCTGTCCTCCGGCGCCACCGAAGGTCGTCAGGACGTAGGAGGTGACGTCGTGGCCCTTCTGCACAGAGATGCGCTTGACCGCGTTGGCCATGTTCGCCACGGCGATCTGCAGGAAGCCCTCCGCGACCTGCTCGGGCGTACGGGTGTCGCCGGTCGTGGAGCGGATCTGCGCGGACAGCTCGGTGAACCGCGCCCGCACCAGGTCGGCGTCCAGGGGTGCGTCCGAGTCGGGTCCGAAGACGTGCGGGAAGTGGTCCGGCTGGACCCGGCCGAGCATCACGTTGGCATCGGTGACAGCCAGCGGCCCGCCGTTGCGGTAGCAGGCGGGGCCGGGATCGGCACCGGCAGAGTCGGGCCCGACCCGGTAGCGGCTGCCGTCGAAGTGCAGGACGGAGCCGCCGCCGGCTGCCACGGTGTGGATGTCGAGCATCGGCGCCCGCAGCCGTACCCCTGCCACGTGGGTGTCGAAGACCCGCTCGTAGGCACCCGCGAAGTGCGAGACGTCGGTGGAGGTGCCCCCCATGTCGAATCCGATCACCCTGTCGAACCCGGCCAGCTGGGACAGCCGCACCATGCCCACGATCCCCCCGGCGGGCCCGGAGAGGATGGCGTCCTTGCCGCGGAAGTGGCGGGCCTCGGCCAGGCCGCCGTTGGACTGCATGAACATCAGCCGTACGTCTGCAAGCTCGTCCGCGACCTGCTCGACGTAGGAGCGCAGGACCGGTGAGAGGTAGGCGTCGACGACGGCTGTGTCACCCCGCGGGATGAGCTTCATCAGCGGGCTGGCCTCACTGGACAGCGTGATCTGGTCGAATCCGATGCGTCGGGCCACGTCTGCCGCGGCGCGCTCGTGCGCGGGGAAGAGGTGGCTGTGCAGGCAGACGATGGCGACCGAGCGAATGCCCGCGTCGTAGGCGGACTGCAGCCCGGCCGCGAGGGACTCGAGATCGGGGGGTCGCAGGACCTCGCCCTGCGCCGAGACCCGTTCGACGTACGGCACGACGCGCTCGTGCAGCAGCTCGGGAAGGACGATGTGGCGGGCGAAGATGTCGGGCCGGTTCTGGTAGCCGATCCGCAGTGCGTCGGTGAAACCGGCCGTGATCACCAGAAGGGTGCGGGTACCGGTCCGCTCGAGCAGCGCGTTGGTGGCGACGGTCGTGCCCATCCGTACCGAGTCGAGGTCGGCGGCTGGGACCACGGCTCCGTCGGAGACACCGAGGAGGGCTCGGATGCCGGCCACCGCGGCATCGCGGTAGCGGGTGGGATCCTCGGACAGCAGCTTGTGTGCGAGCAGCCGCCCGTCGGGTCGCCGGGCGACGACGTCGGTGAAGGTGCCACCCCGGTCGATCCAGAACTGCCAGCGCCCCGACGCGCTCACGCCGCCACCCTTCCCGTCGGTCGGTGCCACGACGCCGCGTGGAACACGACTCCGCCGTAGAACACGATGGTGCCGCGGATGCGACTGATGCGACCTAGCGGAAGATGCTCCAGCGCGACCGCGACTGGGACTTCGCCGAGGCGTCGCAGCTGCAGCGCCGGTCCTCGGGGACACCGCGCATGACCTGGTCGACGTGCATGCCGCAACCGGCGTAGGTGACCTTGCCGCAACGGCTACAAGTGGCAGGACTGCACATGGATGTGACCTCCGAGTGGGGGGGTGACGTGGTTCAAAATATACCCCCCTGGGTATGGACGGTCAAGTGTCGGCTGGGTCCGGGTGCAGCAGGCCGACCGGGATCTGTCACACCTCTGGCGCACGGTGCGGTTGTCAGAGCCGGCTGAAGGTCAGATAGAGGCAGGTGGAGCCGAGGTGGACGAGGACACGTCCGCGGCGTGGGGCTGTGGCGGGCTCATCGTCGTCGGACTCTTCGTTGCGGCGGTGACGTGGCTCTGGCAGCACGTGCCGCTGCTGCTGGTCATGCTTCCGGTCGCCGTCGTGCTCGCCGGCATCGCCGGGGTCAGCTACGCGGCGAGCCAACGCAAGGAACGGGCGCGGCAGGAAGCCGCGATTCCCTCCGTGCAGTGGAAGCGTGGTGAGCCGTGCCCGCTGTGCCGGGCGAGCGATGCGCCGACGGTGCAGGCAGCGCAGTACCGCCTGAGGGTTGAGTGCTCCGCCTGCCAGGGATCATGGTGGGCGCCGCTGGCCTACCTGCACGACGAGCTGGAGCCGTAGAACTGGTGCCGCACTGCCGATGGGCCCTCCGAGGCCGTGGCAGAGTTCCTCGGCTCGGTCCGTACCAGCGGTGTCGACGGCCGGACCTACGTCGTCAAGGACACCTGGACCGGCGAGACCCACTACGTGTCGGCACCCGTGTGAGTTCGGAGCGCCCGGCCGTTCACCGTGGAGTGATAGTCATGAGGAGTGCCGGGCAGCCCCGCTGAGACCTTCCTCGTGGCACTGAGGCTGGGCCTGACCTCATTCGGTGGCCCGGTGGCGCACCTCGGGTACTTTCGCGAGGAGTACGTACAACGTCGCCGGTGGCTCGACGACGAGCAGTACGCCGAGCTGGTCGGGCTGTGCCAGGTCCTCCCGGGTCCCACGTCCTCGCAGGTCGGCGTCGGAGTGGGGTTCGCCCGTGCGGGTGGGGCGGGTGCGCTGGCCGCATGGCTCGGCTTCACCCTCCCGTCTGCGCTGGTCATGGGAGGCTTCGCAGCCCTGGCTCTCGGGCTGGACGTGTCGGGGGCCGCCTGGGTCCAGGCGCTGAAGCTGGTGGCGGTTGCCGTCGTGGCTGCGGCGGTGCTCGAGATGGGCTCCCGGCTCACCCGGACGCGGCGCACGGCCGCAGTGGCGCTCGCTGCCTTTCTGCTGGTTGTTCTGACCGACAGGCCCTGGTCGGCGCCGCTGGCTCTCGTGCTGACCGGCCTCGCCGGGGTGTTCCTGTTTGCCGACGCGGCGCCGCGGGGTCCGATCATGGCGCCGGTGTCCGTCAGCCGCCGCGCCGGGATTCTCAGCCTGGGGCTCTTCGCGGTGCTGTTCCTCCTCGCACCGGCACTCGCCGGGCTCGGCGAGCTGGGCGAGACAGCAGCCGCGATGTACCGGGCGGGCGCGCTCGTCTTCGGGGGCGGGCACGTCGTCCTCCCTCTGCTGCAGTCCGAGGTGGTCCCGGACCTGATGGACCAGGACACCTTCCTCGCGGGCTACGGCGTGGCGCAGGCTGTGCCCGGTCCGCTGTTCAGCTTCGGTACCTACGTCGGAGAGGTGTCGGCCGGCTGGACCGGTGCGGTGGTCGCCACCGTCCTGATCTTCCTCCCGGGCGTGCTGCTGCTGCTCGGGCTGCTTCCGTTCTGGTCCGCGGTCCGGGATCGCCGGCTGGCCCGGTCGGGACTGGTCGCGGTCAACGCGGCGGTGGTGGGGGTGCTGGCAGCAGCGCTGTACGACCCGATCATCACCGGGACCGTGCACACCTGGCGCGACGTCGCCTTCGCCGGCGCGCTGTTCCTCGGGCTGCAGCTCGGGCGGCTGCCGAGCTGGGTCGTGGTCCTCGCCGCGCTGGCCGCGAGCCCGTTGCTGGCCCTGTAGCGGCTACCAGCTGGTGAACAGCGGTCGCCCTTCCGCGTACCCGGCCGCTGACTGCACGCCGACCATGGCCGCGGCCTGGAACTCCGCGATCGTCCTTGCCCCCGAGTAGCTGAACGAGCTGCGCAGCCCGGCGACAATCGCGTCGAGGAGGTCCTCAACCCCCGGTCGCTGCGCGTCGATGTACATGCGGGAGGACGAGATGCCCTCCTCGAAGATCATCTTCCGGGCCTGCTCGTACGGGGAGTCCTCCGTCGTGCGCTCTCGCACGGCGCGCGCCGAGGCCATCCCGAAGCTCTCCTTGTACTGCCGGCCTCGCTCGTCGGTCATGGTGTCGCCGGGGGACTCCATGGTTCCCGCGAACCAGGACCCGATCATCACCTGTGACGCGCCCGCCGCCAGGGCCAGCGCGACATCACGGGGGTAGCGGATGCCTCCGTCCGCCCATACGTGTGCGCCCAGATCCCTGGCCCGGTCGGCACACTCCAGCACGGCGCTGAACTGAGGCCGTCCGACGCCGGTCGCCATCCGGGTGGTGCACATCGCGCCGGGGCCGACACCGACCTTCACGATGTCCGCACCCGCATCGACGAGAGCGGACACGCCGTCTGCGGTGACCACGTTGCCCGCTACCACCGGAACCGGCGGGTCGAGTGCCCGCACCGAGGTGAGCGCCTTCAGCATGGTGTTCTGATGGCCGTGTGCGGTGTCCACGACCAGCGCGTCCACCCCGGCGTCGAGCAGTGCCGAGCACCGTCCCGCAACGTCACCGTTGATACCGGTCGCGGCCGCGACCAACAAGTGGCTACTGCGGTCCAGCGCGGCCGAGTACAGACCTGCGCGCAGCGCCCCCACGCGGGTCAGCAGCCCCATCAGTCGGCCGTCGGAGTCGACGACCGGAGCCAGCCGATGACGGGCCTGGTCGAGTCGACCGAACGCGGCCTGGGGTGAGACCGGGTCCGTCAGCAGCGTCAGCTCGCGCGACATGACGCGGTGCAGCTGGGTGAAGCGGTCCACACCGGCGCAGTCGGCCTCGGTGACGATGCCCACCGGCCGGGACTCCCGTACCACGACCACGGCGTTGTGTGCCCGTTTGGGAAGCAGGTGCAGCGCGGTGCCCACCGTCTCGTCCGGGCCCAGCGTCAGAGGTGTGTCGTAGACGAGGTGCCTGCGCTTGACCCAGCTCACCACCTCGGAGACGACCGCGACGGGGATGTCCTGCGGGATCACCGCCATCCCTCCACGCCGCGCGACGGTCTCGGCCATGCGCCTGCCGGCCACCGCGGTCATGTTCGCGACGATGACCGGCAGTGTGGTTCCGGTACCGTCGTCCGTGCTGAGGTCCACGGCGAAGCGGGACCCCACGTCGGACCGGCGCGGGACCATGAAGACGTCGTCATACGTCAGGTCGTACGGCGGTGTCTGGCGGCTGATGAATCGCACGCCGCAGGACATTACGCGGACTGCAGCCGGAGTGGCGACGCGTGGCGGCCGGTCGTGGGAGGAGAGGGGTTCACGTGACGGAGGGGCCGGACGCCGGCAAGGCAGTGCGACGGGCCGCACTGCGCTGGGACGTAATGCTGAGGCTCTTTCTGGCGGTGGGAGTCCCCGTGGCGGTTCTCTCGGCGGTGACGGGGGAGGTCTCGGGATTCATCCCAGCCGTTATGGCGCTCTTCGTGACCCTGTCCAACCTGGGTCCGGATCTGGGGTCCGTGCGGTGGTCCGCAATGACGGCGGTGGGCGTTCCCCTCGCTTTCGTCGCCGGAGGCGTCATTGTCGACGGACCCCGATCGATCGGCCTGGCATATGTGGTCGTCCTGTTCACGGCACTCGGGGTGGCGACGCTCGCAGGCCTGCTGCCGAAGCTGGCCTTCTCGCCCGTCGCGAGCGCGGGCCTCGTCGCAGCGGTGATCCTGGAAGGCGGAATGACAGGTGAGATCGCACTGGGGGCCGTACTGGGCGCTGCCTGGGGATTCGTACTCATCCCGGTGCTGCACGGGCTGGTGCGCTTCCGTCGACTGCCGGTACCGCCGGGCGTCCTGGACATCCGATCGGACGCCGTCAGGACCATGTTTCGACACCCCACGCTCGCCGCGTGGTCGTTCCCGCTGATGCTGGGGGTCCTCTCCGGTGCGGTCCTCGTTGCTGCAGCCCTCATGACCGACAACAACCGCCCCTACTGGGCAGTCTTCGCCTTCATCAGCGTGATGGGACCGGTGGCGGAGAAGACCCGCAAGGCGGGCTGGCAGACCGTTGTCGCCACCGTGACCGGCGTGGGAGTGTCCGTCGCGCTGGCAGGAGTGGGCCTTCCGGAGGGCGTGCTCGTCGGGCTGTCCCTGGTCATGGCGACTGTCGGCGGCCTCATCCTCATCTCGAACGGCTTCGCGTCGAAGGTCCTGCTGACGCCGCTGCCGCTGGTGCTCATCGCTCTGGGTCTGGGTGACGACCTCACGGGCGTGGCGTCGTTGCGGCTGCTGGAGTACGTGTTCGGGGCGGGCGTTGCACTGCTGGCGGCGGGCCTCGCCGAGTACCTGGCCACCCGTCTGGAGAGTGAGCGTCCGGATGCCCAGGAGGCGCCGGTCGGGTGAGCCGCCCGTCTCAGGCGACTGGCACCTCGTCGCGATGCTCCTGCTTCTCCCCCATGTGCTGGGTGAGCCACTCGGCCACCCCGGCGACCAGGACCGCCGCCAGGGCCCCTATCAGGTACTCAGCCAGCCGGAAGCCCGCCACGAGCGTGAGGTCCTCGTCGATGAGCAGCGCCACCATGATGACCGGGAGAGGCGTGAGGAGGATCTTGGAAACGAGACCGTTTCTGAGCATCAGCAGCGCCCCGGGGACCACCAGGGCGAAGGTCACCATGATCACGATCGAGTTGGGCAGGCCCAGGGAGGCCAGGACCGCCGCCAGGACCAGTCCCAGCACGGTGGCGAGCACGGTCTCCCAGGCCGACGCCCTTGTCTTGGAGGCGATCGGGCCCAGCACGCTGGCGAATGCGAACACCGCCCAGTACGGACGGAAGCCTCCTGTGATGATGTCGGCGGCGAGCAGCAGTGCGGCCGACAGTGACCCCAGCAGCAGTGGGAAGCCCCAGGCGCGCAGCGAGGGGCGCGTGAGCATCGATCGCAGCAGCGCGGTGTTCGGAGCGGTCGCCTCGATGGGGATGGGCAGTCTCGGCACGTGCACGAGACGGGGCACGACGATGATCAGCATCAGTGCCCAGGCTGAGCCGACGACCGT
Source organism: uncultured Actinomycetota bacterium (assembly GCA_963752715.1). Taxonomy (GTDB): domain Bacteria; phylum Actinomycetota; class Actinomycetes; order Mycobacteriales; family CAVVZQ01; genus CAVVZQ01. The sequence goes on from CAVVZQ010000004.1 coordinate 40,791, forward strand.
CGCGGCGACGAACCCCGCCGTGGGTCCGCCGGTGGCGAGCACGGCGACGAGCAGACCGAACGTCGCGACGGGGAACCACGCCATCTGGGCCACGATCCCGGCCTGGATGAATGCCCCGAGGGCGGTGTAGGCGAGGAAGACGAACAGCAGGCCGCCGATGGCCACGTTCGACGTCACGCCCGCGACGAGCGCGGCAACCGGGGTCGCCACTGCCGCCACCACGGACCAACGGGTGGATCCGATGTCGGGTCCCAGGCTGGAGAGCGAGACCATGGCCGCCGTCAGTCCGATGACCAGGGCGTTGACGTAGGACCCCTGGAGGACGAGCGCGAGCGCGAGTGGGACGCCGATGGCCAGCACTGCCCGGATGGTCAGGTCCCAGCGCAGTACGGCTTGCACGGGGAACACGGACAGGTCCACGGGTGAATGCTAGTGACCCCCTGAAACGTGCCCTGCACGGCCCTGCACCGGCCCTGCACCGGCCCTGCACCGGCTCAGACTGCCGAGCCGCCCAGTGTCAGCACCTCGGCGAGCTCGGTCCGGATGCAGTCGGTCAGCGCCAGGGGGTCGGGGATCGCCGCCGGATCCATGTTCAGTCCGATGTGCGCGCTGCCGGCGTAGCTCATCAGCGCGGAGCTCAGCGGGGCTCGCAGCCGGGGTATGAAGGCGTGGAAGCTCTCGATTCGCGCTCCTCCCATGTGGAGTGGTACCGGCACGCCCGGGACGTTCGTGGTGTTCATGTCCAGGCCGTCGACGAGCGAACCGGTGAGGTTGCGCACCACCTGGCCCGGCACCCGGCTGGCGGCCTGGACCAGCGTCTGGCTCACCAGGTGGGATCCGCGGTTCTGCTGCCGCTGTGAGGCCGCCCGGATCGCGGCGATGCGCTCGGCGGGATCACTGATCTGGGCCGGCAGCGTGAAGCGCTTCGAGGCGAACTCGTTGCCACCGTGCTCGGCGTGGTCCCGGGCCCGGGTGTTCACCGGCATGCCGATGGCAAGGGTTGGCGTCACGGCTCCGACGCGCTCCTGGTACCGATGCATGCCCCCCACCAGGACGGCCAGGTAGGCGTCGTTGACCTTGCCACCGCCGACGTGGCCGGCGCGCTTGAGCGCGTCCAGCGGGGCGTGCAGTGTCACGTACCGGTCGCGGGGGGACACGACGTGAGACCCGCGCCGGCCGATGGGGAGGTCCACCAGCTGTAGCGCGGCCAGGGCGGACTCCACGGCGGTGTGCGCAGTGGCGAGAGGGTCGACGCCGCCGCGCACCGCTCCGTACGCCATGTTCAGCAGCCCGCCGACCTGGTCGACCTCTTGGGTCAGGCCTTGGAGGAAACGATCCGCGGCGGCCCTCGGACGGGGGATTCGCACCTCGGGCATGGGTCCCAGCTCATCGGGCGCCCGACCGGTCTCGTCGAGGTCGAACAGCAACGCAGCCATGCGGATGCCACCGATGCCGTCGGTGACCACGTGATGCACCTTCATCACCAGGGCGGCCGCACCGTCGGGCAGGCCGGTCACGAGGTAGACACGCCACAGCGGGCGGCCGGGGTGGAAGGTGTCCTGACCGACACGGGCCGCGAAGCCGAACACCGGGTCCTCGCCGTTCGGGTCGCTCGCGTCGGCGAGGCTGACAACCCGCAGGTGGAAGTCCATGTCGAAGTGGGGATCGAGCTCCCAGTGCGGGCGGAGGCCGGGGAGAGGGGCAGCCGCGACGCGGTGCCGGAAGCGCGGCACGGAACGGCTGATCCGCTCGAGGCGGTCGCGCAGGACAGCTCGGTCCGGGACCGAGCTGAGCCGGACCACACTCACGAGCCGGCTGTGCAGGGACGGGTCGGAGTCCATGTGCCACATCACCGACTCGAGCGGTGTGAAGGGCTGGACTTCGGGCAGGGTGGGCTGACTGCCTGGCATATGGGGTACCTCGGAGAACTCGCAGGAAGGGTGGTGCTCCCTTCAGGGTAAGTCTCCCCGGGCGCTCAACCACGCAACTGCTTCTCCAGCGGGCTCGGGAAGCGGGACACCACGCGGTGCTCGCCGAGCCAGCCGCTCAGGCGATCCGCCTCCTCGGTGACGGCAGCCGATGCCTCCGTCCCGATGTCGGCGAGCAGCCGTACGGCCACCTCGCCGTCTGCTCGCTGGGCCCAGCCACCCACGACCACCCCCTCGGACCACACGGTCGGACCGGCGTTCCCGTTGCGGTCGAACAGCTCGGGTGCCAGACCCTGCAGGTACCAGGCCCGCTCCTGCCACCCCATGACCGTGGAGTCCAGGGAGGGCAGCAGCGCCACCCAGGGTCCCGGGTCGGGCGTCGGTTCCAGATCGTCCGCCAGGACGTACCCCACTCCCTCCGATCCCTCCTCCGGCAGACGGACGGTGACCGCATCCGCCGCCTGGAGTGCGGACCGGGTACGAGCCACCGTCCATCCGGTCCACCACTTGAGGTCGGTCAGCGTTCCAGGTCCGTAGGACGCCAGCCAGCGGCGGGCCAGCTCCGTGCGGGCGCTCTCGGCGGCCAGCGCCGGCAGGGGCCCTCCCAGCCAGTCCTCGGTGGCGGCCCAGCGGTACTGGCTGGACCGCCAGGTTCCCAGGGGTCGAGCCCGGATGATCCGTCCCTGCGTGGCCAGCAGGAACAGCACGCGGGTGGACATCCCGACCTCGCCGCCCCAGGTCTTGCCCTCCCCGAAGCGGAGCTTCAGCGATAGCTCGGGAACATCCTCCTGGAGCTCGGTGGCAGTGGCCTGGCCGCGGCGCCGTACGGCGGTCAGGGTCTCCTCGAGCACCCGCCCGACCCATGGCTCGCCCTCGTCGGCGAGGCCCTGGCCCGCCACGAGCCCCACGAGACGTCTGCGCTCGCCGGGTTCGAGAGCCCGGGTGCAGGCCGCGTCCATGATGGCCGCCAGGTCCCGTGGGACGACGAACATGGTGCGCCGCATGCCGAGCATGCGCACCAGGCTCCGTCGCTCGTAGAGGTCCGCCTCGAGCTGTTCAGGGGCGTAGTCGGCGATCCGGGCCCGCGCGGACAGATGGACGGTCGCCGGGTCGGAGGAGTGCAGCCCGACGAGGTCGCTTGCCACCTGCTCCGGGGTACTCGCGGGGAGAGCCAGGTGATGCCGCACTCCCAGGCGACGCCGGCGCTCCTGCGTGGTGATGGTGGGCTGGATTGGAACCCTCCCTGCTCGCCCGTGACCGTAGCGGTCAGTGTCGTACCACCGGGGTAGCGTCGCATCCAGCGCAGGAGGCAAGCATCCAGATTCATCCGGTCACGGCGGAGGAGCTCACGATGAAGTACCCACACGGACTGATCACATGGATCGACCTGTCCACCACCGACGTCGAGCGTGCCCGCTCCTTCTACCAGGAGCTTCTCGGCTGGGAGTCCACCGACCTTCCCACCCCGATGGGCGTGCCCTACACGATGTTCCGCAAGGACGGCCAGCTGGTGGCTGGCATGGGGCCGCAGCCGCCCGAGGTGGCAGCGGCGGGCGTGCCGTCCCTGTGGAACACCTATGTCAACGTCCAGAACCTGGACGAGGTGCTGGCGAAGGTGGAGCCAGCCGGCGGCGTGGTCCACATGCCTGCCATGGAGGTCATGACGCAGGGACGGATGGCGATGGTCGCCGACCCCTCGGGCGCGGTGATCGGCCTCTGGGAGCCCGCGGAGCACCAGGGCGCGGAACTGTTCAATGCGCCCGGGGCGCTGAGCTGGAGCGAGCTGCAGACCCGTGACCTTCCTGCGGCGATGCGCTTCTACGCCGACGTCCTGGGATGGCGCTGGGAGGACGGTCCGGATCCCAGCTACAAGGTGGCCAACGTCGATGCCAAGGAGGGCGACGACAAGTCGACGGCGGGAGCGCTGACGACACCGGAGGGGGTACCGGACGAGATCCCCAGCGCGTGGAGTGCCTACATCGCCGTGGAGGACTGCGATGCCACACTGGCCAAGGCGCGAGAGCTCGGGGGCACTGTGGTGTTCGGGCCGATGCAGGCGGGGCCGATGCGCTTCGTGGGGATCTTCGACCCGACGGGTGCCTACGTCGTGCTGGGCCAGTACCTGATTCCCTGACGCCCTGACTCCCTGACGTCAGGGCGGGCTCCAGCCGCGGACGAGCACTCACAGCGAAATCACAGGTTGCCCGCAGCGCCCTCGCAGACCGGCGTCGGATGGTGGTCCCATGTCCACCTCCGACGCCCTCGAAGCCTCCGGTACCCCCGAAGCTGTCCGACCCCCGGTCGCGCCCGTGACCCAGCCGGTTCCATCCCCCCTCCACGATTCCGGCTGGATCGCAGGTATCGAGGCCGGTCCCCCGGCCCCTCCGGCGCCGCCCTTCTCTCCGGCGCCGGAGGGGCCCGCAACACCGCCCAGCACGTCAGGGCGACCCAGCGCCCCCTTGCGTGCCTCGGGCGTGGCGGTGGCGCTGGTCGCGGCCCTGCTCGGAGGCGTGGTCGGCGGTGCGGTGGGCAGTGCCCTGTCCGGGTCGGGCACCACCGAGGCGTCCCCAGCCGCGGCGCCGGTCGTGTCGGGGGTCGCAGACTCCGACAGCGAGCAACTGGCGGCGGTCGCAGCCGCGGTGCAGCCGAGCGTCGTATCGATTGCCGTCAGCAGTGCGCTGGGAAGTGGCGAGGGGTCGGGCATCATTCTGGACTCCGAGGGCACCATCCTGACCAACAACCACGTCGTCGAGGCCGCGGCCTCGGGCGGTTCGCTCACGGTCCGCCTCTCGGACGGTACGGAGGCCCCGGCCACGATTCTCGGCCGCGACCCGGATTCCGACCTGGCGGTGATCAAGGCACAGGGTCTGTCCGGGCTGACCCCGGCCACGCTGGGCAGCAGCGCCGACGTCCAGGTGGGTGACACCGTGCTGGCCATCGGCAGTCCGCTCGGCCTCGAGGGGTCGGTCACCTCGGGCATCGTCTCGGCCCTGAACCGTACGGTCGATGTCTCTGGCGGGAGCCTGGACGGCGCTATCCAGACCGATGCGGCGATCAACCCAGGGAACTCCGGCGGAGCGCTGGTGGACACCCAGGGCAGGGTCATCGGCGTCAACAGTGCGATCGCCACGCTGGGGAGCGCGTTCGGCGGGCAGTCGGGCTCGATCGGCCTGGGGTTCGCGATCCCCATCGATGCAGCCCGGGTGGTCGCCGAGCAGCTCGCCGAGGGTCAGGTGCCGGAGCGTGCCGTGCTCGGAGTCGGGGTGGCCGACGCATCGGGGACCGGCGCGTACCTGCAGTCGGTCACACCCGGCAGTGCTGCCGCGCAGGCCGGACTGGCAGCGGGTGACCTGGTGACCACGTTCGACGAGACGACCATCAGCAGCGCCGCGGACCTGGTTTCCGCCGTACGCAGCAGCCAGCCGGGCGAAACGGTGTCGCTGACCTACGTACGGGACGGGTCCGAGGCCACCGTCTCGGTGACCCTCGGAGTCTCGGGCGGATGACCGACCGTGTCCGCCTCGACCCCGGCCTCGATCAGGCTACGGTGCACCCCGTGGGGGTCGCGGCTGGACCGGGCGAGGTGACGCTTCTCGTCGTGGACGATGAGCCCACCATCGTGGAGCTGCTAGCGGCGAGCCTGCGCTACGAAGGGTTTGTCGTCGAGACGGCCACCACGGGGTCAGAGGCGCTGCAGTCGGTCCGCCGCTCGCGCCCCGACCTCATCCTCCTCGACGTGATGATGCCGGAGATGGACGGCTTCGAGGTGGTGCGGCGACTACGCCAGTCGGGGCAGGCTGTGCCGGTGGTCTTCCTGACGGCGAAGGACACGCCCGAGGATGCCGTGCGGGGCCTGACCGAGGGTGCCGACGACTACGTGACCAAGCCGTTCAGCCTTGCCGAGGTGGTCGCGAGGATCCGCGCCGTGCTGCGCCGTACCGGGGCCGGCCTTGCCGTTTCCACGTCACGCCTGACGCTCGGGGACATCGAGCTCGACGACGACTCCCATGAGGTGCGCAAGGCAGGCACGCTCGTCCCGTTGTCCCCGACCGAGTTCAAGCTGCTGCACTACCTCATGAGCAACCCGGGCCGGGTCCTGTCGAAGGCGCAGATCCTCGACCACGTCTGGGCCTACGACTTCGGTGGCGAGGGCAACGTGGTTGAGTCCTATGTGTCCTACCTGCGTCGCAAGGTGGACACCACCGAGCCCCGGTTGCTGCACACAGTGCGAGGTGTGGGATACGTGCTGCGGGTGCCCCCCGGATGAGCACGCCCGGGGGCCGGTGGCTGGAGCGCACCCCGCTGCGGATCTCGCTGGTGGCAACGATCCTCGTGCTGGTGGCGACGGCACTGCTGATCGCGGGCATCGTCGTGACGACCTCCCTGCGCGGATACCTCTATGACCGCCTCGACGAGCGCCTGTTCGAAGCCACCGATGCCGCCGTCGAGCGGATTCGCTCCACTCAGCCACCGCCAGGGCTCGGTTCCGACGACCCCTACCGGCTGCCGACCGCCTACGTCGTCCAGATCAACGACGCCAGCGGCACGGTGGTACAGGTGCTGAGCAGCCCGCAAGGCGGTGCGGGAACCACGCCGACGCTGCCCGGGCTCCCGGTCGACGAGGCCGAGGAACGCAGCGGGGAGCCCTACACGATCACCTCCGACGGGGAAGCCTGGCGCGTGGTCACCTTCCCCTTCGTGGACCGCTCCGGCAGTCTCACCGTCGCCACCAGCCTGTCGCCGGTGGTCGAGACCTTCACTCGGATGGTTGTCGTCCAGGTCGTTGTCGGCGTGGCCGTGCTGGCTGCGCTCGGGGTGGTGGGCTACCTGCTCGTACGACGAAGCCTGAGACCCCTGCGTCAGGTGGAGGCGACGGCTGCCGCGATCACGGCCGGCGACCTGACCGAGCGGGTTGCCGGGACCGACCCCCGTACCGAGGTGGGCAGCGTGGCAACCGCGCTGAACACGATGCTCGCCCAGGTGGAGAGCTCCTTCTCCGAGAGCGAGCGCGCCAAGGCGGAGGCCGTGACGGCGGAAGTCCGGATGCGTCGCTTCCTGGCCGACGCCAGCCACGAGCTGCGTACACCGCTGACCTCGATCCGAGGGTGGGCGGAGCTGTACCGCCGGGGGGGCACGAGGGAGCCCGCCGAGGTGGAGCGGTCCATGACGCGGATCGAGCAGGAGGCCACGCGTATGGGGCTGCTCGTGGAGGACATGCTTCTGCTGGCACGGCTCGACGAGCACCGCCCCATGGCGCACGCTCCGGTCGACCTGCTGGTCCTGGCCGCTGACGCGGTGACCGACGCCGCAGCCGTGGATCCGGGCCGGCCCGTGGAGCTGCGGGAACCCCACGACGCGGTCGTCGTGCTCGGCGACGAGGCCCGGTTGCGGCAGGTGGTGGCGAACCTGGTGGGCAACGCCCTGGTGCACACGCCCGAAGGGACACGCGTCGTCGTCGGCGTGGACGCGCGTCCGCAGGACGGCGACCCGCCCGCCACACTGCAGCAGTGGGCGGTTGTCGAGGTGGCCGACGAGGGTCCCGGGCTCTCCGCCGAGGAGTCCGAGCGGGTCTTCGAACGCTTCTACCGGGCCGACCCCGCACGGTCGCGCAGCCGGGGAGGAACCGGACTGGGCCTGTCGATCGTTGCGGCGGTCGTCGCGGCACACGGGGGCGGGGTAGAGGTGGAGTCCACGCCGGGGGAGGGGTCGCGCTTCCGGGTCTGGCTGCCGCTGGCGGAGGACCGGGAACACTAGAGTCACTGTGTGGCTTCCCCTGCCAGCTCCCGCACGGACACGGCGGGCACCTGGCGGTGGAACCGGCTTGCGCAGCGCTGGGTGCTGCTCGCCCCGGTGCGGGCGGAGCGTACGCATGACCATCTCGAGCCGGACCAGGCGTGCCCCTTCTGCCCGGGTGCCGAGGCCCAGACCCCACCGGAAATCACCCGCTTCGGCGACCCGTGGCAGGTACGGGTGTTTCCCAACCGGTACGCCGCACTGAGCCCGGTGCCCGTGGGCTGGACCGACGGCCTGCCCACCGACCCGTCGCCGTACGAGGCAGCGGTGGAACCCGGCTTCGGTCACAGCGAGGTGGTCGTGCTCTCGCCGGACCACGCCCGCGACTGGTCACAGCTGTCGGACGCTGCCGTGCGGGCCGCGGCGCAGATGCTCTGCGAGCGCATCGTCGACCTGGGCGAGCGACCGCATGTCCGAGCCGTCGTGGGCTTCGTCAACCACGGCCGTGCTGCTGGTGCGTCTCGGGAGCACCCGCACGCCCAGGTGATGGCCACGCCGATGATCCCTCCGGAGCTTGTGGCCGAGGCGCGGAGCACGTCCGGCGCCAGGTGTGTGCTGTGCGGTCTGGACCAGGACGAGCCGGACCTGCGCGTGCTCGAGCGCGAGTCGGTGGTCGCTGTGTGTCCCTTCTGGGCGGAGTGGGACGACGAGGTGATCGTGGTTCCCCGGCGGCACAGCGCGACTGCCCGTCCTCGGGAGGAGCCGCTCGACCGTGGGACCGTGGCCGAGGCCGGTACCGCGGTCCGTGACATCCTGGCCGCCCTGGCGCGGCTCCGTGGGCCGGACCTGGCGTACAACGTCATCTGGCACGTCGGGCCGGACGGGGGACGCTCCGACTTCCACTGGCACGTGCACCTGCGGCCCCGCAGGGATGCACACGCCGGTTTCGAGCAGGGCACCGGACTGCGGATCAACAGCGTCGCCCCGACCGTGTCGGCGGGTCACCTTCGGAACGTGCTCCGGCGCGCGGTGTGATGCGAGACCCTGGGAACGACATGGCCGTACGGCGAACGGAACCGGTCGAGCCACTCGTGCTCGACCTCGATGACGCGCGGGCACGCGACCCGGCGATGTGCGGCGGCAAGGCGGCCAACCTCGCCCGGGCCCGTCAGGGTGGCCTGCCCGCTCAGCCGGGCTTCGTGATCACCACGGCCTGCGATGCGTTGCTGCGACAGGCAGGTGACCCGCTCCCGCCAATGGCGCTGGAGGAGGCGCGACAGCACTGGCACCGCCTCACCGGAGGTGGCGCCCGGCCTGTGGTGGTCCGGTCGTCCTCCACGGTGGAGGATGCCGAGGTGTCCTCCATGGCCGGGCAGTTCCGGTCCGTGCTGGACGTACGAGGCTGGGACAGCTTCCTGCAGGCCGTTGGGGAGGTCTCCGAGTCAGCGGTACGCCTGGCCGGCGATGCGCCGGGAGGGCCCGCCGCCCTCGACCCGACCTCGCGGCCGATGGCCGTGCTGGTGCAGCCATTCCTTCGGCCCGACTGCGGCGGCGTGCTCTTCGGCGTGGACCCGGTCACGGGGGAGTCCGGCAACGTCGTGGTGGAAGCGGTCGCCGGCGGACCCGAGAGCCTCGTCAGTGGACGCGTGGCTGCTCAGCACTACGTCATCTCCACGCGAGGGCGGCTGCGCTCGGTCGACCACCGTTCCCCTCGGGAGCACCGGCACACGGCCGGTCACGCGCGCTTGCTGGACCGGCACCACCTGCACGCACTCGCCGAGCTGTCGCGACTTGCGGTGTCGACGTTCGGTGCTCCGCAGGACATCGAATGGGCGTTCGACCGGTCCGGAACGCTCTGGCTGCTGCAGAGCCGTCCGGTCACGGCAACCGGCCAGAGCGCCGCAGCTACCGGCCCGGTGCTCGGACCCGGACCGGTGGCTGAGACGTTCCCGGACCCGTTGCGGCCGCTGGAGGTGGATCTCTGGGTGCGGCCGCTGTCCCAGGGGATTCGCGATGCCTTCCGGGTCACCCGAGCGGTACCCCCCGAGCGTCTGGCCAGCTCCCCGGTCGTCACGGTCGTGGACGGCCGGGTGGCGGCGGACCTGGCGCTGTTCGGCTACGTCGGCCGGCACGGGACGGGCTGGCGCGTGCTCGACCCCCGCGTGGGGGTGCGGCGGCTGCACGCGGCCTGGCAGGTCGGGTGGCTGCGAGCCACGCTGCCCCAGCAGGTCGCTTCGACTGTGGCGGATGTGGACGCTCGGCTGGCTGCGGTGCCGGAGCTGGAGACCCTGAGCGACGGCGACCTGGCAGCACTGCTCGAGGCCGCGCAGCCGCTGCTGCGCCGCCTGCACCGCGACGAGGTCTTCGCGGGCACCCTGCTGCCGGGGGAGGCTGGAGGGCAACCGGGGGGCCAGCGGACTGCCGCGGCAATCGCCCTGGGTGCGCTCGCGCGGGGCCGCAGCCTGGGGCATGACGACGACGAGGTGGTCCGAGGCTCTCCGGTCGTCCTTGCGCTGACGCCACCGCGCATCGGTACGGGCACCCCGCTGCCCCCCAGCGGAAGGCTTGGCTCGGTACTGCTGGAGCGGTCCGGTGTCGCTGATCTGCTCGACGCGCGCGAGGCGCTACGCCTGCGGGCCCGGTGGGTGCAGGAGCTCACCGCACGCGCGGCCGGGCTGGTCGGACGGCGATGGGCTGGGCGCGGCGTCGTCGAGGTCCCCGACCAGGTTGCTCTGCTGTCCTGCGAGGAGCTGGCTGCCGTCGCGGCCGGTCGCGCCGACATTCCGAGGGACCTGGCAGAGCGGGCGGAGCGGGCCGCCGCACAGCGTGAGGAGCCGCCGTTGCCCGCCCAGTTCCGGCTGACCCCGGACGGGACTGTCGTCCCCGCCGGGCGAGGTAGGTCGGGAGACGGGATGGGCGTGGGCGCCGGCGGCGGTCGAGGCGCCGGCACCGTATGTCACGGATCGCTGGCGGACCCGCCCCATCAGGGTGACGTCCTGGTGGTGCGGAGCCTGGACCCCAGTTTCGCGACGTGGCTGCCCGGACTGTCCGGCCTGGTCTCGGAGACCGGGAGCACACTGTCACACCTGGCCATCCTGGCGCGGGAGTTCGGCGTTCCGACGGTGGTCGCGGTACCCGACGCGCTGACCCGGCTTCCGGTCGGATCCCGGGTTCTGGTGGATGGCACGACAGGAGAGATCGCGCGGCTGGACGGCGGCGCAGCTGCAGCTCCGGAGGTGTCGGCATGAAGCACCAGATCGCCGCCCCACTCGGACGGCTGCTGCTGCTGGTCGTTTTGGCTGGCTCGGCGGCGTACGTCGGGCTGTCCATGTACCGCTGGGAGTGGCAGCGAGCCATCTTCGCCGCGCTCGCGTTCCTGGGCGCGCTGGGAGTCCTGCTGTTCCTCGCCCTGCTGCGTCGGCTGGACCGACTCGAGCGCAGGCTCGACCAGGTCGGCAGTGCGAGCAGAGCGGGGACGGTGGGGAGTGGGCGGGTTCCGGGCGAGGGCGGACCCGGGTACGGAGTCTCCGCCCAGCCGGCCCAGGACTTCGCCTGGCTCGGCCCGCCGCATGGCACGTACGTGTTCGTGCCGCTGCTGCTGGGTTTCGGCGTCCTGGTCTCGCTGCTGGCTGTCGCCGTCGAGCGGCTCGCGGGCTTCGTTGTCGGCGCACCCTCGGGGGGCGGACCGGCCCGGGTCGGGGCCCTGCACCCGCCTGACCGGCGGCGCAGGTCTCCGCTGCGGATGGCCGGGCTCGCAGTGGCCGCCTTCGCGATGGCGACTGCGCTGGCAGGGCTGCTGGTTCCCGGGATCCAAGACGTGATCTACGACCCAGAGGAGCCGACCCCCGGGCGACGCGAGATGGTGATCGAGGTGGACGCCCGTCGGGTCGCGGTGGAGGCGACGGACACCGTCGCTGCGCTCGCGGTGTACTGCCGGGAGCAGATGCAGGCGCCGATCGTGGTCGACAGCGTGGAGTACGTCTCGCAGTACGAGGCCAGGCTCACGGTGTATCCCCGACTGGCTCCCCAGGCGCAGCGACGGTACACGGGCTGTCTCCAGGACCTGGTCATGGACCGGCATCTGGCGCGGGTCCTGTCTGTCCGCGACGTCGCCGACTGACGGACGACACCCGACCCATACCCGACCCATACCCGACCCACACTGCCAGCAGCTCACCCGGTGCCGAAGCTGCCCTGGTAGGAGACCAGGACCTCCCCGTCCCAGCTGCGGCCTTCGAACCGTACGGAGATCTTGTCCCCGCCGGTGTCGGTGACCTCCAGGTGTCCGTACTGCCCAGGCCCTGGGTGCGACCCCTGGCTGTAGGGCCCTCCCTTGAAGCTCCCCTGGCGGTCCAGGGCGGCCGCCTGCAGTACCGGGAAGCCGGCACCGCCGGAGGTGGAGAAGTCGCTGTGGCTGCCGTCGTCGGCCGCGACCATGTGGGCGTCACCGGCCAGCATGAGGAGGTTGTCGATCCCGTTGTCGGCGATGACGTCGGCGATGCGCTCGCGTTCGGCGGCGTACGCTCCCCACGAGTCGCCGACGCCGCCGTCGGCAGGGCGGACGATCCAGGGAACGCTCGACACCCAGACGACCAGGGCGTGGGAGTCGGCAGCCGCGACCAGCTCGCTCTCGAACCAGGCGAGCTGCTCCGCGCCCATCATGCTCTTGGACGGTCCGTCCGCGTCGCTCTTCGGGTCCCGTGCCGACCGGAGATCGGTGACGATGAAGCGCACCCTGCCGACCGTGAACGCCTGGGCGACCGGCGCCTGTTCCCCCTCCAGAGGGAAGGCATAGTGGGGAGCGAGCGCCCGGTACGAGGCCAGCGCGGCGGGCCGACTCCGTGTCGTGCGGTCGGCGTCGTTGGGACCGTAGTCGTGGTCGTCCCACATGTACACGGCGGGGACGGCGAGGTAGAGCGCCTGCTGGGCACCTTCCATCAGCTGCTGGTCGTAGGCCCGTACGTAGTCGACGATGCGGTTCTCGGCGATGTCGCTGTAGTGCAGGTCACCGGTGAGCAGCCAGAGGTCAGGCTCGGCCTCGCGGATGGACTCGAAGACCTGCGCGTTGGAACCGTTCCGGGCGCACGAGGCGAAGGCGACCGTGAAGGAATGGGCCCCTTCGGCCAGCGTGCGGACCCGCCCGGTGCGGGAGAGGTCGATGCGGCCTGCGGACTCGACCGCGTAGTAGTACGTCGTCCCCGGTTGCAGCCCCGAGAGCACGAAGCGCGCGCCGTTGGTGTCGGTGTCGGTACGCACCACCTCGGTGCGCACGACGTCTCCGGTGAGGGCGGCCGTACGCCCGTAGACCAGCCGGGCCTCGGTGACGTCGCTGTCGAGCCGGGCAACCACGTCGAAGGACGTGGGTGTGACCGCTCCCGCCCACACCCATCGCACGGACGTGTCCGGGTAGGGGGCGCGCTGCGACTGTTCCGTCTGCGGCCCCTGGAAGTGGCCGTAGACGGTGCTGCCCGCCCAGGCGGCACCACCCAGACAGAGCACGAGCGCGCTGGCCAGCACGACGATGTCGATCAGTGGCTTACGACGCTGCCAGACAAGCCAGAGCATCCCTGCCGGCAGCCACAGCAGGATCGCCAGGGCGACACCCCACGCGGGGCGGTACTCCAGGTCGCTGAGCACTCCGATGGCGAAGGCCGCAACCGTCATCGCGGTCGCCGACGGCATCGGCCAGCGGCCAGCCAGCAGGCTGGCAACCCCGTAGACCGCCAGCAACGCCACCTGCGCTGCGGTTTCCCAGAAGTGCGCCTCCCCTGAGGCGGGCACCCCTACTCGCCACGCGCCCGCCAGAAGGACCACCACGGCGCCGGGTCCCCACCACAGCGCCACCCGCGTCAGCGTTGCCGTGGTCGCATCGTCGATCGTGCGCTCATCGAATGGCCGCCGCCGACGTGTCGTGTCCTGCAACGCCGTCTCCACATGTTCAGGATGCGCCGTCCGGCGGCCCGGGACACGGGTCCAAGGTCCCGGGGACCGCGGGTCTCACCGCCCCTGGAACGTGGCCGGTCGGCGCTCCACGAAGCTGCGAAGGCCTTCACCGGCGTCCTCGCTGCGCAGGATGCGGGCGAGGTCCTCGGGAAGCTGCTCGATGGCGGCTGCGGGTCCGCGCTGCTCGGCGAGCCGGGAGTTGGCCAGCGTCGCCTGGACACCCAGCGGCGCCTGCGCGGCGATGCGCCGGGCGATCTCGGTGGCCCGGCTGAGCTGCGCTCCTGCCGGCACGACCTCCTGCACGAGGCCGATCCGCAACGCCTCCGCTGCCCCGAACTCCTCCGCGGTGAGCAGGAACCGCATCGCGTTCCCCCAGCCCAGCCGCCCGGCGGCGCGGAAGGTGGCACCACCGAAGGGCATGATGCCCCGCGCGATCTCGAGCTGTGCGAAGCGCACGTCGTCGCCGGCGACCACGATGTCGCTGGCGAGAGCGAGCTCGATGGACAGCGTGTAGGCGATTCCCTGCACAGCCATGACCACGGGCTTGGGCACCGGCGTACCCCAGACACCGAACGGGTCGTACTGCGCCGAGCCCACCAGTGCCCCTGGCCCCCGCTCGGCGACCGCGGGCCCGACCTCCGCAAGGTCCAGACCCGCGCAGAAGTGGTCGCCGTGCCCGAAGACGACGCCCGCCCGCAGGTCCGGGTCGTTGCCGAGCTGCTCGAACGCCTCGCCGATGGCGTCGATGGCCGCCAGGTTCACCGCGTTGCGCTTGCGCGGCCGGTTCAGACCGATCAGCAGGACGTGCCCGTCGCGGTCGACGGTGACCAGCGGAGCCTCGACGCTCTCGCTCCCGTGCAATCCCTGTGTACTCATCAAGGCCTACTTCCTGACTTTTCCGACATTCGATGTGTTGCTGGCGTGAATTGTCCGGCATGTCTCGGACGGTGATCCGAAGGTGCGGTCGCCGAGTGTGACCCTTTGTACGATAGGACGTCACGTCACGTAGGCGCAGAGTCGAGCAGTTTCCTGGGGTGCGAGGGCAGTAGAAGGAAGCGGCGCGAACGGTCGCCGGAGCGGTGAGCTTCGGCGGAAGGCGGGGGGATGCTCGTTTCCGGCGATCATTCCAGCGAAGGCTCCGAAGAACATTCTGGGGTTGCGAGACCGGTTGCTCGCCCTGCCAGGAGCGTGGTCGCGATCACGGTCCTGATATCCGTGGTGGTCGTGCTGGTCGTGGTCGCGCTGTTCGCCGTCACCCTTGGATCCGGGCTTCCGGACGACGGCGATCCGATCGAGGTCACGCCCGCCGCGGCCCTGTCATTCGTAGCGAAGTCCTCCGCCGCAGCGGAGCGGCTCAATGACGGGAAGCCGGCAGACTTCTGGGTCTCCGAGGAGGAGGTGACCAGCTTCCTCGTACTGTGGTCCGTGCTGTCGCGGAACCCGTCCCTCACGCAGCAGCCGGTCTCGGCCATCACGGCGCAGGGCGAGAGTGCGGCGGCCGCCGAGTTCTGGGACTCGTTGTCGACATCGGCCACCGGCTACTCGTCGGTGCTGACGCAGATGTCCGGCGTCCTTGCGGGCATTCGGGACCCTGAGGTGCGGTTCTCCGCGGACGGCGACATCGTGGCCCGGGGCACGGCGCGGGTCGGCTTCCTGTCGGTGCCTACCCGTGCCGTGGTGGTCCCGACCGCCTCGAACGGCCGGATGGAGCTGGGGTTTCGCACCGGTGACGTGGGTCGGATGCCCGTGCCCGGCCCCTTGTTCCGACTCTTCGGCGCCACCCTGAGCAGGGCGCTGTCCCTCGGGCTGGACGACGCACGGGTCACCCACGTGTCGGTGCAGCAAGGCAGACTGCATGTAGTTGCCGGCGACGGATGAGAGGTAGTCATGAGAGCGGTCCTGGTGGAGCGGTTGGATGGCCCCGACGCGGTCGTGGTGCGCGACGTGCCCGACCTGGCGCCCAGCCCGACCGAGGTTCTGATCGATGTCAAGGCTGCCGGCGTCAGCTTCCCCGACCTGCTCCTGAGCTCCGGCCAGTACCAGGTCAAGCCGCCGCTGCCGTTCAC
This sequence comes from uncultured Actinomycetota bacterium, assembly GCA_963752715.1. Classification (GTDB taxonomy): domain Bacteria; phylum Actinomycetota; class Actinomycetes; order Mycobacteriales; family CAVVZQ01; genus CAVVZQ01. The sequence goes on from CAVVZQ010000004.1 coordinate 56,461, forward strand.
GTTGGGCACGGAGGTCGCAGGCGTCGTGCGCCAGGCTCCGGCGGACTCGCCGTTCTCCGCGGGGGATCACGTGGTGGCATTCACCGGCCTCGGGGGTTTCGCAGACCTCGCACTAGCCGACCCCGAGGCGGTCCTGCCGCTACCCGGGGGCGTCAGCTTCTCGGTGGGTGCCGCACTGCCCATGAACTACCTGACGGCGCACTTCGCCCTGATGCGGCGGGGTCGCCTGCAGCACGGGGAGACGGTCCTTGTGCACGGCGCGGCGGGCGGCGTCGGTACGGCGTCGGTGCAGGTCGCGAGAGGCCTATGGAGCTCGCGTGGTCGCGGTGGTCTCCACGGCCGCCAAGGCTGACGTGGCGCGCCGAGCGGGCGCTGACGAGGTCGTGCTGGCCGACCGGTTCCTGGACTCGGTCCACGAGCTCACGAACGGCGCGGGCGTGGACGTCATCCTCGACCCCGTGGGCGGCGCGCGCTTCGCGGACTCCTTGCGGGCGCTGGCCCCGGAAGGCCGGCTGCTGGTGGTTGGCTTCACGGCGGGAGAGATCCCTACCGTCCGGGTGAACCGACTGCTTCTGGCCAACACTTCCGTGGTCGGGGTGGCCTGGGGCGCGTTCGCGCTGGGTCGCCCCGGGTTCCTGCAGCATCAGTGGCAGGAGCTGGTTCCGTTCCTGCGCTCCGGCGCCATCGACCCGGTGCTGGGCTCGAGCTACCCCGTGGAGGAAGCGGGCCTCGCGCTGCGGGAGCTGGCCGAGCGTCGCGCCACGGGCAAGGTGACCCTGAACTTCTGACCAGCCCGGCCAGCCCGGCAAGCTCCTCTGACGCCGGCTAGACGCCCGAGAAGTCGGCGTAGACCTGCCGAGAGCAGGCCATCAGCGTGCCGTCCGCATCCCAGAGGCGTGCCTCGACATCGGAGTAGCCGTGACCTCCGAAGGCCGGCGCCGCGTCGTAGAGCCACCAGGGGCTGTCGCCCTCAGCAGTGGGCTCGAAGGCGTCGCTCAGGGCAACCTGCCAGACCAGCGAGGTGACTGCCACCGGGCGGTCAGCCGCCGAGAGCAGCGGCGGGGGCCAGGCGTCGATCACGGCCATGAGAATCGCGGAGTCCACGGAGCCGGGGAACCGGGGCCGAATCCATCCCTGGACCTTCGCCTCCGAGCCGGTGAACGGCAGGGAGTCAACCGTCCAGCGAACCGAGAAGTTGCTGAGGAACTCCGGGACGACGTCTGGGATCACGGGCATGTCGGCGATACCTTCGGGACCCGGTACGGCAGGTGCCTGAAGGGACGGGAGCCGGATGCTGCTCGGTCTGGAAACGCCGTAGGTCAGCAGAGCGTGTGCGCACAGCGCGTGCTGATCCGGGTCTGGCGAGTCGCCCTGCAGCAGCTCCGCCCGCAGGTGGGTAACGCCCCGGCCCGCGCGCAGCACCCGCGCCCGAAGTGTGACGCGGCCGGCAGTCACCGGCCCCACGAAGCTGACGGTCAGCGAGCGCAGCCGACGGTCCTTCGGCGTGAGCGAGTCTGCGGCGCGCACCAGAAGAGCCCCGATCAGCCCACCGAACACCCATCGGCCCTGACCCCACCCGTCCGGAACGACCGTCTCGCACGAGCCGTCCTCCCCGAGCTGGACGGAAAGACCCTCAAGCATCGTGCGCCTCCCGGCTCTCCCGGCTGCCCCGGCTGTCCCGGCTGTCCCGGCTGCGCTCGAGACCCACTCGACGCAGGGCCACCTGCGGGGCGACACTCTGGTCCATGAAGGGGATCCTGTTCGATCTCGACGGGGTGCTCTACGTGGGTGACAGGGCCGTCCCGGGTTCCTGCGAGGCTATCGCCTGGGTGAGAAGGGCCGAGATCCCCCACATGTTCGTCACGAACACCACGTCCAGACCCCGCTCTGCCATCGTCGAGCGACTGGACCGGCTCGGGATCGCGGTCGGGGAGGACGATCTCCTCACGCCGGCGCTGGCTGCCGGAGACTGGCTGGTACACCGGCTCGCCGAGTCCGACCGGGCAGCGCGTGGACCTTCCCGCTTCTGAACCGGGCCTTCGAGCTGCTCATGAGGCAGCCGCGGCCTGATCTGGTGGCACTGGGCATGACCCGGTTCTGGCGCGCGAGCGACGGGCTGCGACTGGACACCGGCCCCTTCGTACGGGCACTGGAGTACGCGGCCGGGAATGACGGGGGTTCTGGTGCGCACCGGGAAGTTCAGCCGGGCGGACCTCGAGGAGTCCGGGGTGACACCGGATGCCGTGCTGGACTCCGTCGCGGACCTGGAGCGATGGTGGTCGCACAGGGTGGGCTGAGTGGCTGAGGCCCAGTCGCACGGACCGAGTAGCGGCTGACCGCCCCCAGCTGGCGGGACACTGGGTACATGTCCAGGGCCGAAGGGATCGTCACCGCCGACGTACCGAGGGCGGTTGAGGCACTGCGCCACGGCCAGCTGGTGGCCTTCCCCACCGAGACCGTGTACGGGCTGGGCGCGGACGCCTCGGACCCGGCCGCCGTCGGGCGCATCTACCAGGTCAAGGGGCGGCCCTCCGGTCACCCGGTCATCGTGCACCTCGCCTCGGCAGCGTCGCTGCCGCAGTGGGCGGCACGAATACCGGACTACGCCTACGTCCTGGCGGAGGAGTACTGGCCGGGACCTCTGACCCTGGTCCTGCACCGGGCTGCGGGGGTCGGGGACCACGTCACCGGTGGCCTGCCCTCGGTAGGACTGCGCTGTCCGTCCCATCCGGTGGCGCGGCACTGCTGCGCCAGTTCGGAGGGGGCGTGGCGGCGCCGTCCGCGAACCGCTTCGGACGCGTCAGCCCTACCTCGGTCGGACCATGTGCTCGAGGAGCTGGGAGACCGCCTCGTCCCGGGTCTGGATGTGGTCCTCGACGGCGGCAGCTGCGAGGTGGGGCTGGAGTCCACCATCGTCGACTGCACCGGCGGTGCCCCTCGGGTTCTGCGCCCGGGTGCTGTCACGGCGGCTCAGGTCGAAGCGACGGCGGCGCGTGCCGGCAGCATGCTCACCGGTGACGGGCGGCCTGCCGCGGAACCTCCCCGCGTCCCGGGGTCGCTGGCGTCGCACTACGCCCCCCGCGCGCGGGTCTATCTCGCCGAGCCGGCCCAGGCGGCTGACCTCGCCGAGGACCTGGTCCGGTCCTACGGTCGGCAGGCTAGTCAGCCCGGGCAGGCCGGTGGGGCGGGTGAGACCGGTCCGGCCCGGCGCGCCCAGGGGGGAGACGGTCGGTCTCATCGCGCCGGTCGGCATGGCCACACCTGCCGGGGTGCGGCGACTCGGCGCGCCCGTGGACACCCAGGCGTATGCCCGCATGCTGTATGCCGTGCTGCGGCGCGCCGACGAGGAGGCCCTCGAGGCGATTGTCGCGGTGCTGCCGGCGGATGAGGGGATCGGCCACGCGGTCCGGGACCGGCTGCGCCGCGCGGCGAGCGAGGACCGCGCTGCGGGCGAGCCGCGCTAGCCGCCCGAGTCGCCGAGCTCCCCCGCGTACGGGACGACCAGCGAGTCCGGGGAGTCGAGCCATCCCTCGGGCAGCGCCACCGAGCGAGAGCCCGAGGTACGGCCGCGCGGGGCGCCCAGGACCTCGTCGGGGAAGCTCGCCATCGGGTCGAGGTGTGCGAGCAGATCGTCGAGCTCGGATAGTGAGCTCACCATGGCCAGCCGGCGGCGAACCTCGGCGCCCACCGGGAATCCCTTGAGGTACCAGGCGATGTGCTTGCGCAGATCCACGCACCCCGCCAGCTCGTCGTCGTACATGGCAACCAGGAGCTCTGCGTGTCGGCGCACGACGTGGCTTACCTGGCCGAGCGGTGGCCTGCGGGCGGGGGGAGCGGGCTGGTCCCGGACGGCCGCGGCGAATGCGTCAGCGAGGTCGGCGAACAGCCACGGACGTCCCAGGCAGCCGCGTCCCACGACAACGCCGGCGCAGCCCGTGGAGCGCACCATGCGCAGCGCGTCCGACCCCTCCCAGATGTCACCGTTGCCCAGCACCGGAATGTCCAGATCGGCCACCAGATCGGAGATCGCCTCCCATCGGGCGGCTCCCGAGTAGCGCTGCAGGGCGGTACGGGCGTGGAGAGCCACCCAGCTCGCACCCGCGTCCGCCGCGATGTGGCCGGCACTCCGATAGGTCAGGTGCTCCTCGTCGATGCCCAGGCGCATCTTGACGGTGACCGGAACGGCGGAGTCCGCTGCCGCCACGGCCTCGGCCACGATCGCGCCGAACAACCGGCCGTGCCAGGGCAGCGCGGCTCCGCCGCCACGCCGGGTCACCTTGGGGACTGGACAGCCGAAGTTCAGGTCGACATGGTCGGCGAGGTCCTCCTCGACCACCATGCGAACCGCGCGCCCAACGACCGCCGGGTCCACTCCGTACAGCTGCAGCGAGCGGGGATGCTCGTCTGGGCCGAAAGTGACCATGCGCATGGTCTTCGGGTTTCGCTCCAGCAGCGCCCGGCTCGTCACCATCTCGGAGACGAACAGCCCGCCGCCCTGCTCCCGGCACAGGGCTCGGAACGCCCGGTTCGTGATGCCCGCCATGGGAGCCAGGACCACTGGCGGATCCACGGGTATGCCATCGAGTGCGAGCACGACACCCAGCGTGCCGGACGGTGGTGGCATTGCCCAGCATGGCCCAGCATCGCCCAGCCTGGCCCAGCATCCAGAGCCCAGTGGATGGCTTCCGCAGCCTGCCGCCGAGCGGATGACCCGTTTGGGGCATTTCACCCGGAATTGCGAGATTTCCTCCCGAGGGCCGCGATCCTGGTTTCTGGAGACCTGTCCCATGTACCCGGTGGCTTCAGCGGCGCAGCTGCGAGCCGAGGCCGGGGCGGTCGTGAACCGCGTCGGCCCGACCAGCCGGTCCTGTACGGGCTCAGACTCTCTCTCCTGCGGCGCACTCGAGGGGGGTGCGTCGTAGGAGTCGCTGTCTCGAGCGCGGCAGCCGGCAGTCCCGCGGCGCCGCGCTCGAGCCCGTTCCGAGCGCCTACACCGATGCCTGCGGCAGGTGGGCCAGTGACTCCGCAACCTTGTCGGCCGGGTAGTCGTAGTCCACCATGCCGCCGCCGAGGTAGTTCGCGTACGCGGGCAGGTCGAGGTGACCGTGCCCGCACAGCGCGGTCAGGATGACCTTCTCCTCACCGGTCTCCGCGCACCTCCGTGCCTCGTCGACGGCGACCGCGAGCGCGTGGGTCGGCTCGGGTGCGGGGAGGATGCCCTCGGTACGGGCGAAGAGCACCCCGGCTGCGAAGCACTCGGTCTGAGGCCTTGCCTCCGCCGTCATCAGGCCGGTCTCGTACATGTGGCTGATCAGGGGCGACATCCCGTGGTACCGGAGCCCACCGGCGTGGATGGGGTCGGGGATGAAGTCGTGCCCGAGGGTGTGCATCTTCATCAGAGGGGTCATGCCGGCGGTGTCCCCGAAGTCGTAGGCGTACACGCCCTTGGTGAGCGAAGGACAGGCGGCCGGCTCGACCGCCCGGACCTCGGGCGAGATCCGTCCCGCCAGCTTCTCGCGTATGAAGGGGAAGGACAGCCCGGCAAAGTTGGACCCGCCCCCGGTGCACCCGACGATCAGGTCCGGGGTGTCGCCGGCCTTCTCCAGCTGAAGCAGCGCCTCCTCGCCGATTACGGTCTGGTGCAGCAGGACGTGGTTGAGGACGCTGCCCAGGGCGTAGCGGATGGTCTCGTCCTGCGCGGCGACCTCGACGGCCTCGCTGATGGCGATGCCGAGGCTGCCGGGGGAGTCGGGGTCCTTCGCGAGAACCGCCCGGCCGGCACCGGTGAGGTCGGACGGTGAGGGGTGCACCTCGGCGCCGAAGACCTCCATCATCGTGCGCCGGTACGGCTTGGCGTCGTAGGAGGCCCGGACCTGCCACACCTCGCACTCCAGCCCGAACAGCGAGCACGCGAAGGCAAGCGCGGTGCCCCACTGGCCAGCCCCCGTCTCGGTGGTGATCTTGCGGACCCCGTCGATGGCGTTGTAGTAGGCCTGCGGGACTGAGGTGTTCGGCTTGTGCGACCCGGCCGGGGACGTCCCCTCGTACTTGTAGTAGATGCGTGCCGGCGTCTTGAGCGCCTTCTCCAGGTTGCGGGCCCGGAACAGCGGGGTCGGCCGCCACAGCCGGTACACGTCCAGGACCGGTCCAGGGATCTCGATGTAGCGGTCCGTGGAGACTTCCTGCTCGATGAGCGCCATCGGGAACAGCGGTGCCAGCGCGTCCGGTCCAATCGGCTCCCAGGTAGCCGGGTGCAGCGGCGGTGGCGGCGGGGACGGCAGGTCGGGGATGATGTTGTACCAGGTGGTGGGAATCTCCGACTCGTCGAGCAGGTACTTGTGCTGGCTCACGTGCTCACCTTCCCAGGAGCGTCCTCGGGTCGGTCCCGCACGGACCGATGCGGTCATCCTGCCAGCAGTCGGGGACACGTACCCCCCTTCCGCGCGCGGTTGCAGGGGCGGTAAGTTGCGCGCATGGCCGTTTCAGGATCAGAGTCAGTAACCATCAACGCCCCGCTGGACAAGGTGCTCGCGGCAATCCGCGACCTGCCCGGTCAGGAAGCCTGGTTCCCCGGCTTCGTCTCGGCCGAGGTGCTGGAGACCGACGACCAGGGCCGGACCACCAAGGCTCGTCAGACCAACGACGTCAAGGTCGCCAAGGACACCTTCGAGGTGACCTTCACGCACTCAGACGCTGGTCAGACTTGGGACCTGGTGCCCGGTTCGAGCAAGGTGCAGAAGGCGAACTCCGGTTCGTGGACCCTGGCGGACAAGGGCGGCAAGACCGAGGCGACGATGAACCTCTCCATCGACACCTCCCTGCCGCTGCCGGGATTCGTCCAGAAGAAGACCCTCAAGGACACCCTCAAAGGTGCGACGCAGGGCCTGAAGAAGTTCTGCGAGTAGCGCCTGGCGCTCAGCTGTACGACCCGGGCCGGGCTCACGCTCGGCCCGGGTCGTCTCAGCGCTCGCTCAGCGGTACGTAATCCTGCTCCACCGGGCCCTGGTAGACCTGCCGCGGGCGTCCGATCTTGGTCTTGGGACTCTCGTTCATCTCTTTCCAGTGGGCGATCCAGCCGGGCAGCCGGCCCATGGAGAACAGCACCGGGAACATGTTGGTGGGGAAGCCCATCGCCCGGTAGATCAAGCCCGAGTAGAAGTCGACGTTGGGGTAGAGCTTGCGCTCGATGAAGTAGTCGTCTGTGAGCGCAACCTCCTCGAGCTTCTGGGCCAGGTCGAACAGCTGGTCGTCACCCGTGCCCAGCTCGTCGAACACGCGCTGCGCGGTCTCCTTGATGATGCGACCCCGGGGGTCGTAATTGCGGTAGACGCGGTGCCCGAAGCCCGAGAGCCGAAAGGGATCGGCGGGGTCCTTGGCGCGGGCGACGTAGCTGGTGACGTCGCCGCCGTCGGCACGGATGTGCTCGAGCATCTCCATCACGGCCTGGTTCGCCCCGCCGTGCAGCGGTCCCCACAGCGCATTGATCCCAGCGGCGATCGAGGCGAACAGGTTGGCGCCCGAGGAGCCGACCAGTCGTACCGTCGACGTCGAGCAGTTCTGCTCGTGGTCGGCGTGCAGGATCAGCAGCTGCTTGAGCGCGTGGACGACGACCGGGCTGGCCTCGTAGGGCTCACTGGGAACGGCGAACATCATCCGCAGGAAGTTCTCGACGAGATCGAGTGAGTTGTCCGGGTAGAGGAACGGCTGGCCGATGGACTTCTTATAGGAGTACGCGGCGATGGTGGGCAGCTTGGCCAGCAGCCGGATGATCGACTTGTGGACCTGCTCCGGGTCGTGCGGGTCCTGGAAGTCCGGGTAGAACGTCGACAGCGCGCTCACCACGGAGCTCAGGACCGCCATCGGGTGGGCGTCCTTGGGGAAGCCGTCATAGAACCGCTTCGCGTCCTCGTGCAGCAGGGTGTGGCGCCGCACCGACATCCGGAAGTCCTCCAGCTCTTCGTGGTTGGGCAGATGCCCCCAGATGAGCAGGTACGAGGTCTCGAAGAAGGACGGCTCCGGCCGGTCGGCGAGCTGCTCGACGGGGACACCGCGGTAGCGCAGGATGCCCCGGTCGCCGTCGATGTAGGTGATCGACGACTCGCAGGAGCCGGTGTTCATGTAGCCGTTGTCCAGGGTGATGTACTCCGTCTGGGCCCGGAGCTTGGTGATGTCGAGCGCTCGCTCGTGCTCGGTCCCCTCCACGACAGGGAGCTCGATCTCGCGGTCGCTCAGTCGGAGTACGGCGGGCGGCTCGGCCATGCTGTGGCTCCCGGGGTGCGATCGGCTGTTGTCCCGAGGGTAGTCAGCACCTCGGTGTCGCGCGCGGGAGGCTGGTCGGCCGCTCGTCACGTCACGTCACGCGACAACACCCGGCCACGGCGCCCCGCCGCTAACCGGCCTAACCGGCCTAACCGGCCTAACCGGCCTAACCGGCAATGCCCCCCCAGACGGCCCGGGCCCCCAGGTGCCCCGTGTAGACCACGGCCGCGAGAGTCGCCAGAGCGACCACCACCACGGCGATCCGCAGTGTCCACGCCAGCGGGCCGGAGCCGCCGGACCGCCGCCCGTACCACCACCAGGCGGCTACCAGCGCAGCCAGGGCGATCGAGAGCGCGCGGGTGATCTCCCCCCAGTGCTGGTGCTGCTCCAGCGCTTCGGGTCGACCGAGGCTGGCGAACAGCTGTGCGCCGCTCAGCGTCGCGGCGACCGCCCCCAGGCCTGCGACGACAGCGGCCGCCACGATCATCCAGCCATACGTCTGCAGCACCCGCGGCCAGACCGCACTGACCAGGATTCCCAGCACCGCCAGCGGGATGAAGACCACGGGGATGTGGATCAGCAGGGGATGGGCGGGTACGCCGAAGACGGTCGTCATGCTATTGATCATCGAGTGGGTCATCCAGTGGGGGAACGGGACCTCCTGAGGTTATTCGTGAGTGTCCGAGCGGTAACCGGAGGCCCCTAATCGTGAGAAAGCGTCCTCTCGTCACATCTCGCGGCATACACTGACGGCGTCTGAGACAACGTCATGGGGGGGCGACGTGTCAGAAGCAGTGGACGCTGTACGGGTTCATGTACCCGGGCAGCTACGGGGGGTACCGGACCGGGCTACGGAGCGAACGGAGCCCGTGTCTCGGGCTACCCGCGCGGAGCCCGGCGCGACGCGTTCGTCCGGCGCCACCGCGCGAGGACGCACCAAGGGGTCGTACAACTCCTGGGCCGTCGGCCGCAGGACGCTGATCGCGCTGGACGCGGTCGCGGCCTTGGTCGGTGCTCTCGTTGTGGGAAGCCTGCTCAGGGTCGTCTCGGAGTCAGGCGTCACCGCGGGCCTGGCCTTCGTGGCGTTCTTTCCCGTGGCCTGGATCAGCTCGGTCGCTGCCCAGGGCGGCTACCGGTCGCCGGAACGCCAGAGGTTCGGGGTGCGGGCGCGCCTGCTTTTGCATGCGTCGGCCTGGCTCCTTGCGGCGACGATGGTGATCTCCGTGGTCGCCGACTCCCGGACCTTCGCTCTGGCTTCCCTGGCCGTGACCGGCATCATGCTGATCACGTCCTTGACCTTCGGCTGGACCGCGCGGGCCATGCGTGCGGCGCGGGGACGGTCCGGCCACCTGTCGACACATCGCATACTCGCGGTTGGCTCACCGCGTTCGGTCCACGAGTACGCGCAGCGGGTCAACGACGACAGCGGTCACGAGGGACGGGTCGTAGCGACGGCCACCCCCCGGACCGACCCGTTGCCGCCGGCCTCGCTCGCGTCATCCCGGGCCTCCCGGGAACTGCCGCTTCCGTACCCGCGCGAGACACCCGAGTCAGTCGCCGACCGCGTGGACGGCCCCCCAGCGGCTCCCGGGAGTGTCCACCTCTCACTCCCAGAAGCGATTCTCGACGCGAGCGCCGTGTCGGACTTCGAGGACGCCGACGACGGCAGCGTCGTGGAGCCGGTGTCCGAGACAGCGCTGGACCTCGTCACCCAGGCGCAGCGAGCAGGTGCGGACGAAGTCGTCGTGCTGGGCGGCTCCGACCTGACCTCGACCGACTACCGCGACCTGACATGGATGCTGGAGGAGAACGGGATCGCGCTCAGCGTGCTGCCCGTGACCTGGGACGTGGCACCGCACCGGGTGCGGATCGACCACATTTCCGGCCTGATGCCGATGGTCGTCCGGAGCAGACGCGACCATCCGGTTGGATTCCGGGTGAAGGGCCTGGTGGACCGCGTGCTGGCTGGCATCGCACTGCTGCTGGCACTCCCGGTCATGGCCGCGATCGCGCTGGCGATCCGGCTCGACAGCCCGGGCTCGGCGCTGTTCCGTCAGGAGCGGGTGGGCCGCGACGGCCACGTGTTCACGATCTTGAAGTTCCGCACCATGGTGACTGACGCCGAGGCCGTCAAGGCGGCGCTGCAGTCTCAGAACAAGCACGGTGCCGGGGTGCTCTTCAAGATGGAGAAGGACCCCCGCATCACCCGAGTGGGCGGCGTGCTGCGCAAGCTGTCGCTCGACGAGCTTCCGCAGCTGATCAACGTCGTCACCGGCCAGATGTCCCTGGTGGGTCCTCGTCCGGCGCTTCCCGACGAGGTGGCGGCCTACGACGAGCGCACCCAGCGTCGGCTCTCGGTCAAGCCCGGCATCACCGGGTTGTGGCAGGTCTCGGGCCGGTCCGACCTGGACTGGGCTACCAGCGTGGACCTCGACCTGCGATACATCGAGCGCTGGTCGGTGGCCAGTGACGTGTCCATCCTCGCCCGTACCGTGGGCGCGGTCGTGGCCGGCAGGGGCGCGTACTGAGGCTCGCGAACTGAGGCTCGCGAACGGCGACACGCCGCGGTGAACCTGGTGCCGCTGCCGCTCGGTAGGGCAAACTGACGCAGGATCGCCGGTGGCGAACAGTGATATGTGGCATGCCCGGGTTGGCGTACCTGGCATCTAGGACAGGCGCAGGGGAAGGCGTCCTGAGTCCTGGAGGAGGTTCGCCGTGAAGACGCGAGGCGTGTTGTATGTGCATGCCTGCCCGCCGGCAGTGTGTCCGCACGTCGAATGGGCCGTGTCGAGCGCCATCGGCGTGCGGGTCAGCATGTCCTGGACGGCCCAGCCGGTCTCTCCGGGTGCGCTGCGCGCCGAGTGCGTGTGGCGGGGCAGTCCCGGCATGGCTGGACGCATGGCACATGCGCTGAAGGCGTGGCCGCTGCTGCGCTTCGAGGTGACCGAGGACCCCTCTCCCGGCAATGACGGCGAGCGGATCATGTACGTTCCGGGACTTGGGGTCCATCGGGCGACCACCGGTGCCAACGGTGACCTGATGGTCGGCGAGGACCAGGTACGCGCGCTGCTGGCCAATGTGGTCGGAGCCGAGGGATATTCGCAGGGGCTGGCACGACTCCTCGGTGAGGAATGGGATGCGGATCTGGAGCCGTATCGGCACGCGGGCGAAGGTGGCGAGGTCACCTGGCTCCACCAGGTGGTCTAGCCGGCCCGACAGGCGCGGTGCTTCTACCGCCGCACGCCCGCACCGGGAGACCCGACTCGCCCGCCTGGCGGCGTCGTCGCTAGCCGCTACCGTGCTGCTGGGCGCCTGCGCTGCGGGCGACGGCCTCGGTGAACGGACGGCCGCCGTTTCCTCGGGGTCCGCGTCGGGGTCCGCGTCGGGGTCTGAGCCGGCCGACCGCCTCGACCTCGCCCCGATGGCCTCACCGGACCCGCCCGCGCCGAAAGACCTGGACTTCGAGGTGACCGACTGGGCGCTGGCGGCCGCCGGTCCGCAGGCGCGTACCCCGCTGCACCGGGCCAAGGCGATCGTCGCCAGGTGGCCGCTGGAGACCGTCGTCGGACGCCTGTTCATGACGTCCTTCAACGGCACCACGGCGGCGTCGCCGACGCCGGCGGAGGCGGCGGGCAACCGCGCTCTGGCGGGGGTGGACTCGGTCACCGAGATGATCCGTCGCTACCACGTGGGTGGGGTGATCCTGTTCGCAGCGTCCAGCCCGGACGGGGACCCGACGCAGCAGCCGGGGCGCAACATCGTGAGCCCGACACAGCTCGCGAGGCTGACCGGGGACCTCCAGAAGGTCGCCGCAGAGGTGCACCCTGACGTCCCGCTGATCGTCGGGACGGACCAGGAGAACGGTGTGGTCACCCGCATCCGGCTGCCGGCGACGCCGCTGCCGGGGGCGATGGCTCTGGGCGCGGCCGACTCGCCAGTCCTGACCCGGGAAGCGGCGCGAGTCTCCGGAGTGGAGCTGCGCTCCCTGGGGGTCAACCTCACCTTCGCGCCGGTGGCCGACGTGCTCACCGACCCGCGCAACTGGGTCGTGGGTTCGCGGGCCTTCGGCTCTGACCCGGCGCAGGTCGCCGAGCAGGTTCGCGCGGCGGTGTACGGGTACCGGGATGCCGGCGTGGCGGTCTCCGTCAAGCACTTCCCGGGTCACGGTGCTGTGACGGCCGACAGCCACGTGACGCTGCCCGTCGTCGGTTCCTCCCTGGCCGAGCTGGAACGCTCCGCGCTGCCGCCGTTCCGGGCAGCGGTGGCGGCCGGTGCGGGCACTGTCATGGTGGGCCACCTCGACGTGCGCGCCGTGGACGCGGGCGTGCCCGCGAGCACCAGCCGCCGGGTCGTCACCGGCCTGCTACGCCAGAGGCTGGGGTACGAGGGCGTCATCGTCACGGACTCGATGCAGATGGCGCCGGTACTGGTTCCCAGTCCCGAGGAGGCAGTCGTACGGGCGGTGGCCGCCGGGGTGGACCTGATCCTCATGCCTGCCCGACTCGACCGGGCAGTCCGTGCGGTACTGGCTGCGGTCAGGTCCGGGCGAATCCCGCAGGCTCAGCTACGTCGATCCGCGGAGCGTGTGGTCGCGCTGTCCCTGGAGCAGCAGGTGGCACCCCCGGCGGAGAATCCGAAGATCCTCGGGGAACAGGAGCACCGCGACACGGCCGTACGTGCCGCAGCGGGCGCCGTCACCGAGCTCTCCGGCCCGTGCACCACCCCGCTCGTGCCGACCGGCTCCCCGGTGTCGCTGGTCGGAGGCAGCGCAGGGCTACGAGTGCGATTCGCCTCCGCGCTGTGGGACGCGGGCGTGCGGGTGGTCCCGGCGGGCGGAACCGTGGTCCGCCTGTACGGGCGGGGCGGTTCCGACTCCTCAGACCTGGCGATGACGGCTGATGTGTCTGTCGCCTTCGACGTTCCCTTCCGGCTGGCAGGAGGGTCGGCTCCGACCCGGCTGGCAGCCTTCAGCGACGTCCCGGCATCGTTGCGAGCGGTCGCCGAGGTGATTGCGGGACGGGCGAGCGCCCAGGGCCGCTCTCCCGTGCCGGTCGGGGGGCTGCCGTCGTCCGCGTGCCGCGGATGAGACAGAATCGCTCGGATGAGCCACTCCTCTGAAGCCGGTCCCGCGGGTCCCGCGGGTCCGCGGCCAGCCGGCACGGCCGGCACGGCCGGTCCGGACGCGGCCGGCCGGTCGGCCCAGCCCGACCGGGGGGCTACCTGGTGGCGGTTTCCGCTCGCGTGGCCGTCCTGGGCACGCCGTACCCGGGTCCTGGCAGCGGTGGCGGCCGTGTCGGGAGCGGTGTTCCTGACCCTCGCGCTGCTCGTGGACGCAGGCTGGGAGTCGGGCTTCCGGCTGGACGCCCGGATCGCCTCCTGGGCAGACGAGTTCGTGAAGTCCCACGAGCGGTACGAGGAGATCGTCTCGATGGTCACCCACCTGGGCGACTTCCTCTCCGTCGGGGTGTTCGCGGGCTTCGCGACCGTCATCCTGCTCGGCCACCGGCTGTGGCGCTCGTTCTGGTTCCTCTTCGTCACCCTGGGGGTCGGCTTCCTGGGCGCGTTTGTGATGAAGTACGTGGTGGACCGGCCTCGTCCGCCTTCGGAGTACGGGCTGGAGGAGTTCAGCCCCTCGTTCCCGAGCGGTCACGCCACGGGCAGCACACTGCTGTGGCTCGCCCTCTTCCTGCTCATCATCCCCTGGGAGCCGAGGCCTCGGTGGCCCTGGATCGGGTTCTTCAGCGTCGGGATGCTGACGGTCGTGGCCGCGTCCCGGGTCCTCCTCGCCGCCCACTACCTCTCCGACGTGCTGGCGGGTCTGTCCTGGGGCCTCGCCTGGGTGTGCCTGTCGCTGCTGCTCGTCCAGCCCTGGAAGGAGATCGAGGGCATCCGCGACCGGCAGGGGCGCGGTACGGAGACCTGACGCCCGACACGCGAGGACAGACCCCCGCGGGTGAGGCCAATGACGTCCCAGCGGCGGTCGTGACCCCGGTCGGGCTACAGCCCGTAGCGCTCCCGGGCCTGTGCGGGTGCCTCCGCCGGCACCGCCCCCGCAGCGGCGAGTCGCGCCAGTGCGGCGTGTGTGATCGACTGCGCGTCCACCCGGAAGAAGCGACGCAGGGTCGCCCGGGTGTCGGAGTGGCCCCAGCCATCCGTTCCGAGCGAGACGAAGTCGTTGGGCACCCAGCGGGAGATCTGGTCCTGTACGGCGCACATGTAGTCGCTGACCGCGACGACAGGTCCCTCGGCTCCGGCCAGCGCCTGCGTGACGTACGGGGTGGGCGCCTCGCTCGGCTCCAGCAGCGCCGCCTCGGTGCACCGGTACCCGTCCCGTGCCAGCTCCGTCCAGGAGGTGACCGACCATACCGACGCCGCCACGCCCCACTCCTCGGCGAGCAGTCGCTGGGCCTCGAGGGCCCAGGGCAGTGCCACACCGGACGCCAGCAGCTGCGTGGCCGGCCCCGTGACACCCTCCGGGGGGCCGGCGAAGGAGTAGATCCCGCGCAGGATGCCCTCGTCGGTGACCCATTCCGGGCGGGCCGGCTGGTTGATCGGGTCGTTGTAGACCGTGAGGTAGTAGAAGACGTCCTCGTTGTCCGGGCCCGTCATGCGCCGGAGTCCGTCGGCGAAGATCGTCCCGATCTCGTAGGCGAAGGCGGGGTCGTACTGCACGCACGCCGGGTTGGTGGCCGCGATGAGCGGGGAGTGACCGTCCTGGTGCTGCAGACCCTCACCGTTGAGCGAGGTACGTCCGGCGGTCGCACCGAGCAGGAAGCCGCGGGTCATGGAGTCCAACGCGGACCACATCTGGTCGGCGGTGCGCTGCCAGCCGAACATCGAGTAGAAGATGTAGATGGGGATCATGTGCTCCCCGTGTGTCGCGTAGGCGGTGCCCGCGGCGTTGAAGGAGGCCATCGAGCCCGCCTCGTTGATGCCCTCGTGCAGAATCTGACCCGAGGTGCTCTCGGTGTAGGACAGCAGCAGGTCGCGGTCGGCGGAGTCGTACGTCATGCCGAACGGGCTGTAGATCTTCGCAGAGGGGAACAGCGAGTCCATGCCGAAGGTGCGGGCCTCGTCGGGGATGATCGGGACGAACCGGTGCCCGATCTCCTTGTCCTTCATCAGGTCCCGCAGCAGCCGTACGAAGGCCATCGTGGTCGCTACCTGCTGCTTGCCGAAGCCCTTGTTCAGGGCGTCGTAGCCGCGTGAGGTCACCTGAGGCAGCGGCTGCGCCCGTACCTCCCGCCGCGGTAGCGCTCCGCCGAGCGCGGAGCGACGCTGCACCATGTACTGGATCTCGGGGGAGTCCGGGCCGGGGTGGTAGTAGGGGGGCGGACCCTCCTCCAGCTCGGAGTCGGGGATCGGGAGGTTCAGCCGGTCCCGGAATACCTTGAGGTCGGCGGTCTTCATCTTCTTCATCTGGTGGCTGGCCATCCGGCCCTCGAACTCCGTACCCAGCGTCCAGCCCTTGACGGTGTGGGCCAGGATCACCGTCGGCTGGCCCTCGTGCTCCATCGCAGCCTGGTACGCGGCGTAGATCTTGCGGTAGTCGTGCCCGCCTCGCGGCAGGTGCCGGATGTCGTCGTCGGAGAGGTGGGCGACGATCTTGCGCAGCCGCGGGTCGTCGCCGAAGAAGTCCTCCCGGACGAAGGCCCCGTCGGAGAGCGAGTAGGTCTGGAACTGTCCGTCGGGCGTCGCGTTGAGCTTCGCGACCAGAGCACCGTCGGTGTCGCGGGCCAGCAGGTCGTCCCACTCGCGGCCCCATACGACCTTGATGACGTTCCAGCCGGCGCCTCGGAACTGGGCCTCGAGCTCCTGAATGATCTTGCCGTTGCCCCGTACCGGGCCGTCCAGCCGCTGCAGGTTGCAGGAGATCACGAAGGTGAGGTTGTCGAGCTCCTCCCGGCCGGCCAGTCCGATGCTGCCGAGCACCTCGGGCTCGTCGCACTCACCATCGCCGAGGTAGGCCCACACGTGGGAGCGGGAGGTGTCCTTGATCTCCCGGGCGTGCAGGTATCGGTTGAAGCGGGCCTGGTAGACGGCGTGAATGGGTCCCAGTCCCATCGAGACCGTCGGGAACTCCCAGAAGTCCGGCATCAGCCGGGGGTGCGGGTAGGAGGGGATGCCGTCGGCCGAGAGCTCCTGGCGGAAGCCGTCGAGCTGGGTCTCGGTCAGTCGTCCCTCGAGGAAGGCCCGGGCGTACATGCCGGGGGAGGCATGGCCCTGGACGAAGATCTGGTCTCCGGACTCGCCGTGGTCCTTGCCCCGGAAGAAGTGGTTGAAGCCGACCTCGTAGAGCGACGCGCTGGAGGCGTACGTGGCGATGTGCCCGCCGACACCGAGCTCCAGGTTGGCTCGGGTGACCATGATCGCGGCGTTCCAGCGGATGAACGCCCGGATGCGGCGCTCCACCTCCTCCTCGCCGGGGAACCACGGCTCCCGCTCCGTCGGGATGGTGTTGATGTAGTCGGTGGCCGTGAGACCGGGCACCCCGACGCCGAGCTCGCGGGAGCGCTCCAGCATCCGCAGCATCAGATAGCGCGCCCGGGTCCGACCGGCGGCGGCGACGGTCTGGTCCAGTGAGTCGATCCATTCCGCGGTCTCGCCGGGGTCGGTGTCCGGCAGCTGGCTGGCCAGGCCGTCTGTGATCACGTTGAAGCGGCGGGGGTCGGTGGGGACCACGACATGCCTCCATCAGGGCTATCGGTCAAGGACACTGCGTCGCCGGGCACTGCGTTTCGGGACACCGCGTCGCGGGACACCGTGTCGCAGGACACCGTGTCGCGGGACATTGTGTCGCAGGACGCTGTGTCTCAGGACACTGCGTCGCCGTACATCCTGCCCCGCATGGCCGAGTCCGGCAGTACGGGGTCGGTCTGCCGGCATGCCGTGACCTGAGTCGGCCTGAGTCGGCCTGAGTCGGCCTGAGTCGGCGTGCGTCGCTGTTGGCGGCTGAAGCTGCCTGGCAGACTTGCCAGCGTGGAGACCGCAGTGCTCAGCGTGCGCACCGGCACCCGCGAGGCGGTCGTGGACCTGACCGACCAGTGCCGCGCGTTCCTCTCCTCGACCGGGTCCGGCGACGGACTGCTGCACGTGTTCGTGCCGCACGCGACGGCCGGCGTGGCCATTCTCGAGACCGGCGCTGGGAGCGATGCCGACCTGCTGGCGCTGCTGCGCGACCTGTTGCCGCCCGACGGTCGGTGGCGGCACCGGCACGGGTCTGCGGGGCACGGCCGCGACCATGTGCTGCCGGCCTTGGTGGCGCCGTACGCGACGGTCCCGGTCATCGACGGTCGCCTGGCCCTCGGCACCTGGCAGAGCATCTGCCTGGTGGACACCAACGGCGACAATCCGCTGCGGAAGGTGCGGCTGTCGTTCGTAGCTGGCTGACCGCGGTGTCGAACCGGTGCCGGCATTGTGATGAGGAAAGGCTTGCGCATACTGTGCCCAGTGTGTGGACTGTAGGCCCAACAGGGCGCTGCAGTCCCGAGCGACCGTGAGGGCATCCGCGCCCCTGCGGACATGAAACAACGGAGGGTAGTCAGGTGAGTTCGTCCGCTGGGGGCGGAGGTACCTCCACCAGCACAGGAACTGGCCCGCGCAGTGCGGCTGGCCGGCTCGGCATCTCCGACGGCATGGTCGTGATGGAGATCGGATACGACGAGGACGTCGATGAGCAGCTGCGCTCCCAGGTGGCCCAGGCTACCGGCGCGGACCTGGTGGATGAGGACAGCGACGAGGTCGTCGACGCCGTCCTCATCTGGTACCGAGCCGATGATGGCGACCTTGTCGACATCCTGGTGGATGCTCTGGGGCCGCTGGCGGACAATGGCGTCGTCTGGGTCCTCACGCCGAAGCAGGGCCGTGACGGCCACGTCGCGGCGGGCGACATCAGCGAGGCCGCACCGACGGCCGGCCTGATGCAGACCTCCAGCATCAGCGCATCACGCGACTGGTCCGGCGTACGGCTGGTGCCGCCCCGCACGTCCGGACGGCGCTAGGCAGCGCCCTCTCGGGCGCCCTGCCCGCTCACCCTTCGCGAGAGGTGGGTTCGGGTGCGAATACGGGGGTCATATCGGTACCAAACCCAGATCTCGGCAGATCTGCCGCCGTAGGTCAGTCCCCGCCGCTGGTCCGCCGCCGGGGGCGTCGGCCCAGCAGTCGGTTCACCCGATTGAGTCGGTTGGCTGCGTTCGCCAGAGCCCGCTGGTTGGGGATTCCCGGCATGTGCTCCACCAGAGGCGCGAGGTCGAGGAAGCCGGGCAGGTCGTAGATCTTGATGCGTCCGGAGGTGTAGAGCTTGGGGACGTTCGCCCGTCCTCCGGCGACGTCGAGCAGGTCCCGTACCGTGCCGAAGACCCCCGTTCCCTGGACCGGCTGGGGGGGAGTGGGTCGGGTCGTCCAGCCCGCGTGGTCGATGGACATCTGCCAGCCACCGTCGGGCGTCTGGACGTTGATGGCTGCAGGGGTCGCGACACGGTAGGCGATGGCGGCGGAGGCATCACAGATCGCCGCGAGCCCGTTCTCCAGCGAGGTGCTCGTCGGAGGGCTCGGCACCGCAGTGCTCCAGGTCCATCGTGTGGACCGCTAGCTCGAAGCACAGGCACTGGACCGCTGTCAGCAGCGGCAGGGGTCCCACGATGGTGGCGGCGGGGGTCGCCGCGAGCTGCTCCGCCTCGTTCGAGTCGAGCCATCCCAGAGTTGCCGTGCGGCCGCGTTCCAGAGCGGCAAGCAACTCGTCGCGGCTGCTGTCGCGGTGCCGCTGCCGGACCTCCGCGTCTATGCGGTCCTGGTCCAGCGTCTGTGGATGCCTGACCGGTGCGCGCCGACTCCAGGGTGGCGTCCAGTGGGTGATAGTCGGGCCAGGTGCCGAGGTGGGCCAGAATGTCGCGTCCCTGCCAGCCGGCCAGTCGCGACGGAGCGTCGAGGTCTGACCCACGGGCAGCGGCAATGAAGCTGTCCCAGGAAGCCTCGACGCGCCGCCGGACTGCGGGGACGCCCTCGTCCATCAGGCCCAGTGGTCGTCCACCGAAGGCGACGTGCGGCTCGAAACCGGTGGGGGGGAGGCTGTTGTCGTTGGCCTGGGGCATGGGTCCATCCTGCCGGTCGACCGCGCGGTTCGCGCGGTCGGTATCCGAGTCGAGGCGATGTGCGGGCATTCGCGGAGGAACTGTGACAGTACGAGCCCGGCGGGTCTCTGACATACTCGGGGAGGCATCCGCGAGGGCTGAAGAGCCACGCCGGAAGGCCATGCCCACTCCCGGCGGTCGTCAAGGCATGTGCCGCAGGCTTCCTGCTCTGCGCCGGAACTGAGTCGGGGCGCGTAGCTCAGCGGAAGAGCACCCGCCTTACAAGCGGGGGGTCGCTGGTTCGAACCCAGCCGCGCCCACCAACTCCCCCGTCCGTTCCAGACCCTTCCGGAGGACGGAGCGCTCTTCCGGGCGTCGCTTCCAATCTCAATAGCGAGGCGCCGGAAGTCGCGTCCGTCGATCCTGTGCCGGTTGCCGTCCCGCACTGAGTCTTGGAGGTCACGACGCGTACCGCACCCTCTCACGACGCGTACCGCACCCTCGCCGATCGCCGGAGGCCTACCCCGCGAAGGAGGCGGCTGACCCCCGCCCCTTCCGTCCGCCCGCTGAGCGATGATCATGGCAATCGGGCGCACGTCTGGCCGTGATCTTGGCGGTAGGGAATGGCGCGCCCGTACGACACGCCGCGCCACCCGACCTGGCGCCATGATCACCACGGCATTGGCGATGGAGCGCCATGATCATCGGGGGAGGGGGCCGGCGCGCCCACCCCACACCCGCCGCGTGAGGGACGATGGATGGGTGCCCGGCACTCGCAGTCGAACCGGCAGGCGCTGCGGCCCGAGGACCGTCGCGGTCCGCCTGGGGTCGTACGGATGACGCAGCAGTCGAACCTGCCCGCGTCAGGGACGGAGCTCGCGGCGGCCCCCGCGTCAGGGACCACACCGCCCGTGACTCGGGGGTTGACCGCCGAAGAGGTCTCTCAGCGGCGGGCTGCCGGCCTGGTCAACGACGTGCCACGGAGCCCCAGCCGTACGGTGTCTCAGATCGTCCGGGCCAACGTGCTGACCCGGTTCAACGCGATCATGGGAATCCTGTTCGTGGTCGTCGTCCTGGTTGCGCCGTGGCAGGATGCCCTCTTCGGCCTGATCGTCGTGCTCAACACCTCGATCGGCATCGTTCAGGAGGTACGGGCCAAGCGCACCCTGGACCGGCTCGCCGTCCTGGGCGAGGTCACCGCCGACGTACGCCGGGACGGTGTGGAGCGTGAGGTCCACCCGTCCGAGGTGGTGCTCGACGACCTGCTGGTCGTGGGGCCCGGAGACAAGATCGTCGTTGACGGCGTGGTACGTCAGACCGCGGGACTCGAGGTGGACGAGGGCCTTCTCACCGGTGAGAGCGAGCCGGTGGCGTGCTCCGTGGGGGACCGCGTGCTCTCCGGGACGTTCGTCGTCGCGGGTACCGGGGTCTACCAGGCGACCAGGGTGGGGCGGGAAGCGTACGCCGCTGAGCTGGCGCAGCAGGCACGACGGTTCACGCTCACCAAGTCAGACCTGATGACGGGCATCAACCAGTTCCTCAAGGTGGTGTCGATCCTGCTGGTCCCCACCGCGATCGTGCTGGTCGGGTCCCAGCTGCGCAACAACGAGGATCTGCATGACGCGCTCGCTGGCTCGGTAGCCGGAGTGGTCACCCTGCTGCCCGAGGGACTGGTCCTGCTGACCTCGATCGCGTTCGCGGTCGGAGTCGTCCGCCTGGGGGCGCGCAACGTCCTGGTGCAGGAGCTGCCCGCGATCGAGGTCCTCGCCCGGGTGGACGTGGTGTGCGCCGACAAGACCGGCACGCTCACTGAGCCGCGGGTGGTGGTCAGCGAGATTGTGCTCGCTGGGGAGCCCGGGGGGATCGCGGAGCCCGGGGGGCCCGGGGGGATCGGAGAACCCGGGCAGCCCGGCTCGCCCGGTCGCGGGACTGCGGAGGAAGCGCTGGCTGCGCTGGCCGCGGTCGAGGAACGGCCGAACGCCAGCATGGCAGCGGTGGCAAGGCGGTGGCCCGATCCGCCCGGCTGGGCAGCGCGCTCCGCCGTGCCGTTCGCCTCCCGACGGATGTGGAGCGGCGCGGACTTCGGTGTGCATGGCGTCTGGGTGATCGGGGCCCCGGATGTGCTGCTGGCGGAGGGTGAGCCGCTCCGCGGGCGTGCCGGCGAGATGGCGATGCGGGGGCTGCGCGTGCTGGCCCTGGTACATGCCGTGCCCGCCGAGCTCGCCGAGCGCGCCGAGCCCGATGGGGACGATCGGCTGGTCGCTGAGCACCTCCCGGACTCCCTCGAACCGGCCGCGCTGGTGGTCCTCGAACAGCCGATCCGCAAAGATGCGGCGGAGACCCTGCGCTTCTTCCGCGAGCAGGGCGTCACCAACGTGGTCCTCTCCGGAGACAACCCTCGTACGGTCGGGGCGATTGCCGCCCGGCTTGACCTTCCGGGTGCCGACCAGCCCCTCGATGCCCGTACGCTGCCCGCCGACGACCAGAACGAGCAGAGTCTCGCCGACGCCCTGGGTGGCCACACGGTGATCGGCCGAGTGAGTCCGCAGCAGAAGCGCCGTATCGTCGCTGCCCTGCAGCAGCAGGGACACACCGTTGCGATGACCGGCGACGGGGTCAACGACGTCCTCGCGCTCAAGGACGCCGACATCGGTGTCGCGATGGGCAGTGGGGCGGAAGCGACCCGTGCGGTCGCCCAGGTGGTGCTGCTCGACAACCGGTTCGCCGAGCTGCCGGCCGTCGTCGGCGAGGGCCGCCGCGTGCTCGGGAACATCGAGCGGGTCGCCAAGCTGTTCCTGTCGAAGACCATCTACGCGTTCGCCATGTCGATCAGCATCGGCCTGTCCGGCCTGGTGTTCCCGTTCCTGCCCCGCCACCTGACCCTGGTGAGCTCCCTGACGATCGGGATACCGGCGTTCCTTCTTGCGCTGCAGCCCAACAACCAGCGGGTACGGCCGAACTTCGTGCCCCGCGTGCTGCGCTTCGCCGTACCGTCGGGCCTGGTGGCGGCGGCCGCGTCGTACACCGCCTACAGCCTGGCGATCGGGCTGGGGACCCAGACCCGTGAGCAGACCCGTACGGCCGCGGTCATCTCGCTCTTCATGGTCGCCTACTGGATCATGCTGCTGGTGGCGCGGCCCCTGAACCGGTGGCGCACGGCGATGGCCGCTTCGATGGCGGCGCTGTTCGTCGCCGTCCTGCTGTGGCCGCCCGCGGCGGAGTTCTTCGCTCTGGACGTGACCAGGGACGGCCTGGTGGCGGCCGTGGTGTGCGGAGGTACCGGCGCCGCGGTCCTCGAGCTCGGTGCGTGGCTGATCCGTCTCCGCGGGGGAGATACGCGACGATAGACGCGCCTCCGGCTGCGGCTCCGGGCGGCTGGGTACGCCGACACGAGGGGCACGAGAGGCGCGAGGGGAAGGTACGAGATGGCACACGATGAGGTCGTACTCATCACGGGAGGGCTCGGCGGTCTGGGCATGGCGCTGGCCCGGGCCTGGCTGGACGCCGGTGCTGCGGTGGCACTGGCCGGCCTTGCGGCGGCCGACCCCTCGAGCGCCGTGTCTGCCGCCGTCGGTCACCTGCCCGAGCAGGCGCGTACGCGGGTGCGGGTCTACGGCGTGGACGTGGCCGACGAGGCGGCTCTGCGGAACCTGGTCGACCAGGTGGAGAGCGACCTCGGACCGCTGACCACCGTGGTGGCCAACGCCGGGGTCCCCGGTGGTGGCGGCCTCGAGACGAGCGCCGAGGTATGGCAGGAGTGCTGGCAGGTCAACGTGATGGCGCACGTGTACCTCGCGCGCGCCGTCGTACCGCGCATGGTCGACCGCGGCGGGGGCCGTTTCGTTTCGGTGGCGAGCGCCGCCGGTCTGCTGACCAACCTGGGCAACGCGCCGTACTCGGTGACCAAGCACGCCGCCGTGGCCTTCGCTGAGTGGCTCGCCATCACCTACGGTGACCAGGGGCTCGACGTACGCCTGGTGGCCCCGATGGGGGTGGACACCCCGATGCTGCGCGCCGGGCGGGGCACGCTGGCGGGGGAGTCGGTGGCGGCCCTCGGGGTGATCGGGGCGGACGAAGCGGCGCGACGCATCCTCGCCGGCCTGGCCGGGCAGCAGTTCCTGATCCTCACGCACACCGAGGTGGCGGAGTACGAGCAGCAGCGCGCCGCCGACCGGGATCGCTGGCTGGGCGGTATGCGGCGGAGCCGCGCGGCTGCAGAACGCGCACTCGACATCCGGGGGAGCCTGGATCCCCGTACGGAAACGGATTAGGTCCGCGAAACGGCCCGCGTACGCGACATTTCGCGGACCTAATGCTGGGTCAGCGCACCACTACCCGCTTCTCGCCGGCATCCAGCCACTCGGAGACCGCCGCGCGTGAGAGGTTGTGCTGGCCGCAGGCGCACCAGGTCGGGAGGGCGTCGTCGACGGTCGGCCCCTCGCCGGGTCGCAGCAGGTCGAGCCACTGCTGGCCTTTGCCCTGCTCCAGCCCGTGGCCCGTGGAGACGCGGTCGCGCTGACCGTGCCCGCGGGAGGACAGCTCGGAGGCGAAGACCGCGCCCTTCGCAGTGTCGTAGACCTTCGCGAGATGATGACTGCGCGAGCAGGTGACGGACATCTTGACGCTCTGCCTCAGCCCGTCGCCCAGAGCTGTGAGCGCGTCAAGTGCGACACGTGCCCGGTCACTGTGTGGCAGGGGAACCGGACTCATACCGCCACCATAGTCGGGCAGGTGCCGCGGAGTAGGTGGGCTGTATCGACCCACTCGATGGGCACGAGTCGATGGGCACGTGCCACGGGTTCGGTCGGCGTGTGCAGCGAGTCTGAAGGTCTGTGCCCGGAGTCCGTGGGTCTGTCGCAGGCTCGGGTTAGCCTGGGGCGCAATCCCTTCAGGAGGTACGGATGCTCTTCAACCCCGCCACGTACGACGCCTCGCACCTGGATCCCCGGTCGCGGGAGCAGATGCTCGCCCTGGTTCAGTTCTTCGAGTCCAAGGGCAAGGAGCAGATGAAGTCGGAGTACCACTCCGGTGTCTGGTACGACGACTTCCTGGAGTTCGTGGGGCGGGAGGGCATCTTCGCCAGCTGTGGCACGCCCAGCGCGGTCGGGCAGCTGCTCGGTGGCGAGACCGGGGCGGACACCGCGCGGTGGGACACCGCGCGCATCAACGATCTCAATGAGATCCTGGCGTTCTACTCGCTGGCCCACTGGTACGCGTGGCAGGTGACCGTTCTCGGCCTCGGCCCGATCTGGTCGAGCGACAACGACACCGTCAAGGCGGAGGTCGGCAAGCTCCTGGAGCAGGGTGCGATCTTCGGCTTCGGACTCTCCGAGAAGGAGCACGGGGCCGACATCTACTCCACGGACATGATCCTGACTCCGGACGGCCAGGGTGGCTGGACGGCTACCGGCGGCAAGTACTACATCGGCAACGGCAACATCGCCGGCCGCCTCTCGGTGTTCGGCAAGTTCTCCGACACCGACGACTACGTGTTCTTCGCCGTGGACACCCAGCATCCCAGCTACACGCTGGTCAAGAACGTCGTGCACAGCCAGATGTACGTCTCGGAGTTCCACCTGGACTCCTACCCGGTACGCCCCGAGGACGTGCTGCACACCGGAACCGCTGCCTGGGACGCCGCGCTGGCCGCGGTGAACGTCGGCAAGGTCAACCTGGGCTGGGCGAGCATCGGCATCTGCGAGCACTCCTTCTACGAGGCGATCACGCATGCGAACAACCGCGTGCTGTATGGCAAGCGGGTCACCGAGTTCCCGCACGTGCGCCGGATGCTGGGTGACGCCTACGCTCGACTCCTGGCGATGAAGCTCTACGCGGCCCGCTCCGCCGACTACTTCCGGTCCGCTTCCGCGGACGACCGGCGCTTCCTGCTCTACAACCCGATCACCAAGATGAAGGTGACGACCGAGGGCGAGCGGACCGTGGACCTGCTGTGGGAGGTCATCGCCGCACGAGGCTTCGAGAAGGACACCTACTTCGAGCGCGCCGCTGCGGAGATCAGGGCTCTTCCCAAGCTCGAGGGCACGGTGCACGTCAACCTGGCGCTGGTCCTGAAGTTCCTCCCGGCGTATCTCGGCGCGGCCGCGGGTCATGCCGGCGAGTACGAGGACGTGCCCGTACGTCTGGATCACTCCGATGACGCCTACCTGTTCTCCCAGGGACCGGCCAAGGGGCTGAGTCGCATTCAGTTCCCCGACTGGCGTCCCGCGTTCGCCAGGTTCGGACACCTGCCGAACGTCGCACGGTTCCTGGAGCAGGTCGCGGCACTGAGCGAGCTGGTCGTCACCGCGCCGCCCAGTGGAGAGCAGCAGAAGGACCTGGACTTCCTTCTCAGTCTCGGGCAGCTGTTCACGCAGGTCGTCTACGCCCAGCTGATCGCCGAGGGCGCTGCGCTGGCACTCGACGGAGCTCCCAACGGGACCAGGTCAGGCTCGGTCTCCGCCTGCGAGGGCCTGACCGAGCATCACGTGGACCGGATGTTCGGCCTGTTCGTACGGGATGTGTCCGAGTACGCGGTCAACCTCCACGGCCAGGCTTCCGCCTCTGCCGGGCAACGGGCTGGAGCGCTCCGGCTGGTCGCGGCGCCGGTAGTGGACCCTGAGCAGGAGTCGGCGTTCGTCGACGAGGTGCTCGGGTACGACTCGGCCTACCAGATGCGTCCGTAGCGCCAGGTCCGGGAGTCCCCGGCCGGGGTGCGTAGGGCTGGCCGGGGAGCGGGGGCCGGGACTGCGCTACACGCCCGCGGTCGAGGTCGTCGATGAACCGTCGGAGTCGGTCGCGTCGTTGTCGCTGAGGGGACCTCCACCGTGGGGGCCGCCGAGTCCGCCCGGCCCGTGGGGGCCGCCGAGTCCGCCCGGCCCGTGGGGACCGCCGGCGTGGCGACCCAGGCCGGGGCCTTCCCCGTCGAGCATGGCGTTGACCCGCTCCTCGGCACGTGTCCGGAACTCGGCGAGCTGCTCCTCGGTCATGTCCTCTCCTGACCGGCTCTGGGCCTGCTCGACCATCTGGTCCACCAGGACCGCGGCCAGCTCCTCGCGCTTGTCACCCGCGATCTCGCCCAGCGTCTCGCCGTCCGCCAGTCGCTGCGTCAGCTCATCGGTGCTGATTCCGATCGTGTCCGCGATGAGCTGGTTGCGCTCCGCGTGTCTGGCCTCGTGCTCGGCCTCCCGCTCGGCCGCACGCTGCTCGTGATGCTCTTCGAGGGCCTGGCCCACCTTGTCGGCCTGCTCCTGAGTCAGCGTCCCGTCCTGGACCAGGTTCTGGAGCACGTCTGAGTCGTCTCCGGCGAGCCCGGCTCCGGCAACGGCCACCCCTGCGCCGACGACCGCGGCCGCTGTCCCGAGAGCTACCGCAAAGGCAACCGTACGACGCTGCATCATTGTCTCCCTGTCCCGAGCTCACGCTGCCCGACCTTCGTCAGGAGGGTCGGCGTAAACGACGTGTTCTTGGCCCATTCTGCCCAGGAGCCGACCAGATTCGGGCACCAGGAAGGGAAGGAACGGGTAAGAGAAGTCCGGCGCGCGACGGGCGGTAGCGTCCCCCGCGTGACATCCGCAGGAGCGACTCCGACCGGAGCGGCCGCGCCTCCCGCCCCCCGGGCGTCGGCGTCCTCGGCATTTCGCATCCTGCCCTCACCGGTGGAGTTCGAGTCCTCGGTCCGCTGCATGTTCGCCATGGGCGCTCCGATGCTGGTCGGCACCCTGTTCGGCCATCCCACCTGGGGTGCGGTGGCCTCGGTCGGCACACTCGCCGCACCCTTCGTCGGGCGGTGGACGTTCCGACAGCGCGCCGTGCGTCTCAGCGCCCACGCCGGGGTCATGGCCGTCACCTACACGCTGGGTGCGGCTACGGCGCATGTGCCGCCGCTGACGGTCGCGGTCCTCGCGGTCGTGGCGACCGTGTCCTTCCTGGTCGGAGGTCTCTTCGGGGCCTGGGCCAGCCCGTTCGCGGTCATCGCCGCCAACTGCGCGATTCTCGGCACGGGTCTGGGCGCCGCGTTTGGCCCCGGCGACCCGAGTCCGGTCCAGGGCGGGGCGCTGGTCCTGCTCGCAGGGTTGTGGGTGGCGGCGTCCAACGTGATCGGACTGTCTCCGCGGGGAGTCGAGCCGCAGGTCAACGCAGTCACCGCGGCATATGCCGGGGTGGCTGACTATCTGACCACGATCGGTACGGAGGGGCACGACCAGGCACGCATCACGGCGCGGCGACGCATCTTCGAGGCTTGGGACGCACTGGGCCCCGACCGCCCGCCGCACGGTTCCGCCCGGGAGCGTCTCTACGTGCTGCTGCAGGACGCCCAGCGGATCCTGGAGGGCTCGGTCGCGGTCGCCTTCCGCATGCCCGACCCGGTGCCGGAGAAGCTGCCCACCCTGGTGCGTGCCGCGGGGCTCGCGGTGCGTGATCCCGACATCGCGGCCGTCATGGCCCGGCCGGAGGCGCCGCCCGACGCGTCCTCGGCTCTGGTTCGCCTCTACCGCCTCGTGGGACAGGCGCTGAGCGACGCTGGCGACGCGGCCGTGGAGCCCGCTTCCAGCCCGACTCCGTTGCGGGAGACTCTGGCCGACCGGATGGCGGGTATGCGGCCGGTGCGCGAGGTCCAGGTACGCGTCGCGCTGCGACTGGGACTGGCCCTCGGTTTCGGGCAGACGATCGGCATCCTGCTCGGCATCGAGCGCGGCTACTGGATAGCGCTCACCACGCTGTTCGTGCTGCAGCCGGACCCGTCGAACACCCGGATGCGCGCCCTGCAGCGGGCATTGGGCACCGTCGCCGGCGTGGCTCTGCTCGGTCCGCTGTTGCTGCTGCACCCCGACGACGGGCTCATCGCGCTGGGCATGATCACGGTCGGGTACCTGTTGCCCGGAGGCTTCGCGCGCTCGTACCTGTCGGCCTCAACTCTGCTCACGCTGTACGCGCTGCAGCTCACGGATGCCGCGGTGACCGAGGACATCACGGTCTCCGTGCTGGCCGAACGCATCGCGGACACCGTCCTCGGGTGTGTGATCGCGGTCGTCGCCATCCAGCTGCTCTGGCCGCGCGCGGCGACCCGCCGCCTGCCCCGGGCCCTGGCGTCGGCGATGCGGGCCGAGGCAAGGCTGGTACGGGCGCGCTACGTGCCGCCGGACGTGGCTCCCGCAGCGACCGACGTGCCGGCAGGGCCCGGGACCGGCTCGGGCCTGGTGCCGCACCTGGCCCAGGACCGACGCAGGCTGCTCCTGGTACTGCTGAACATCCAGAGCCTCCTGGAGCGGTCGCTGAGTGAGCCGCGCGCGCGATGGCCTGACCGGCAGCGGCTGTGGCCCGTTGCCATGCTGTCAATGCGAGCGGGGGTCAGGATGGCGACCCGGTCAGGCCCGGAGGACACCCAGCCGCAGATCACGACGAGAGGGGCGGCGGAGCTCGCCGAGAGCTTGGAGACTCTCGCGGACGCCGTTGCGGCGGGTCGCGTACCGCCCACGTTGCCCTGGTCCGCCACAGCGGCGCCGTCGCGCTACCACGAGGACGTGGCGCTGCTCGGCGAGGCGGTACGCGAGGCGGCACGGTGACGCGCGACCCCGCTGAGGCTGACTGGGGCTGACTCCGTGAGGCTGACTCCGTGAGCCGGGCAGTCGGCCGCGGCTAGTACCCCGACGGCGGGTACTGGGCCGGCGGCGGGTACGTCGGCGGAGGCTGCCGGTAGCTGCGCTTGGACGCGCTGCCCGCGTAGGAGACCAGGTCGAAGAAGAACCCGAGCCCGACCCAGAACCAGTCAAAGCCCTCGACTCCCGAGCCCGAGCTCCATACCAGCACCCACATGATCGTGGTGAAGGGCAGGAAGAGGATTCCCAGGATGATCATCCACCACTCGTCGATGGCGTCGCCGACGTAGGGGGTGAACAGCCACGCGAACAGCAGAGCCAGGCGTGGCGCGACCGATGCGCCCAGGAGGAACAGGCACCCGCACCCTAGAGGCATCGCTACTCCCGTTGTCGCGCGTTACCGCCCAGTCTGCGCCACGGGCAGCCGGACGGCCGCAACCCGACTAGCGGCCGCGTGTCGGCTCACATCTCCCGTACCGACGGCTGTCCGTCCACGACGTCACCCACCAGGATGACGTCGGCAGTGTCCACGAACAGCCCGTTCTCGAGCACCCCCGGTATGTTGTTGATCTCGCGCTCCAGCCACGCCGGATCCTCGATGCGTCGGAAGTCCACGTCCAGCACCAGCAATCCCTGGTCGGTCACCACCGGGCCGGCCTTGCGAACCGCCATCCGCAGCTCCGGCTCTCCGCCCAGCTTCTCGAGGGCGGCTGCTACCTGTACGTAGGCGTCCGGCAGCACCTCGACCGGGAGCTTGAAGGTCGATCCCAGCGGATCCACCAGCTTGCTGGCATCCACCACGACGACGAAGGTCTCGGCCCTGGCGTCGACGAGCTTCTCCTGCGTGTGAGCCGCTCCGCCGCCTTTGATCAGGTTGCGGTTGGGATCCACTTCGTCCGCGCCGTCCACCGCGACATGGATCGTGTCGACCTCGTTGAGCGTCTTGAGCGGTATGCCGAACTCCCTGGCCAGGACGCGGGCCTGGAAGGAGGTCGGTACGCCGACGACCCCCGACAGGTCTCCGGACGAGACGCGCTCGCCCAGGTACTCGATGAACAGCGCGGCGGTCGAACCGGATCCCAGGCCCACGACCGTGTTCGGCTCCACGTAGCTCAGGGCAGCGCGGGCGACCTCCTGCTTCATGATCGTCTGGGCGTCCAGTTCCACGGTTCCTCCTCGGTGAGTCCGGCTGACGCGGCAGCGCCGCTTCGCCTGAGCATCGTAGGCTGCCGGCCATGGCCGACTCGCACGGCCCGCCCCGGAGTAGTCCGTTTCGGTCATAGCCCGTCTGTGTCATAGCCCGATGCCTCACCTATGGGCCACTCTGAGATCGTGAGTAACACTGTGCCCACCGAAGGTCAGGGGAGTACCGGGACGGCCCGGTCACTCGCCTCGCTGGGTCCAGCGCGCTCCGCCGAGCTGCTGACCCGTGCCGTGCCGCGCAGCGTCGGTCGTCCGACCGGCGAGGCGGATGACCGCCACCGGGTCGTGCTCGTCGTCCTGGCGCTTCATCTCCCGCTGATCGTGGTCCTCGGGCTGCTGGAGGGTGCGCTGGGCTGGACTGCCGTGGGTGCAGCCGCCGTCCTCGTCGCGCTGGCGGTGGCGATCTTCGCACCGCGCGGGCTGGTCCGGGAGAGTGCCGCGGCGATGGGGCTGGTTCTCGCGTCGGTGACGATGCAGGCGGTCACCCTCGGAGCACCCGAGATGGTGCTGCACGCGATGCTGGTGGCAATCCTCGTCTCGCTGTACCAGGACTGGCGGGTCCAGGCCGTGGCGCTTGCCACGTTCGCCGTGTGGTACCTGGTGGTCGGGATGCTGGACTACCCGGTGGTGTTCGGCTCGGGCTCCGGGACCTGGCTGGACGTCCTCGTCCGTTCCCTTGTCCGGCTTGGCTTCCTGGCCGGCGCGATGGCAGTGGCACGGGTCTTCTGGGCGGCGATGGAGCGCGGGCACCGGACCGAAGCCTCCTACCGCGAGCAGCTGCACGAGATCGAGTCCCTCTCGGCCTCACGGTTGCGCGAGGCCGAGGAGATGCGGGAGAACCTGATCGCCACGGTCTCCCACGAGTTCCGTACGCCGCTGACGGCCATCCAGGGCAACACCGCGACCCTCATCGCACGCGACGAGCGACTCTCGCGGGCGGACCGGGCGCGGCTGCTCAACGACATCGCCGCTGCCGGCGACCGGCTCTCGGCGCTGCTGGAGGACATGCTCGCGGCTGCCTCGGCCACAATCTCCCGCCCGGACGAGATCAGCGACGTGACCGCGGAGCTGAGGGAGTTCGCCGAGGATCCGACCGTGCGCTCGCTGGGGATGGTCGTCCGTGCGCCCGACGGTCTCTCGGCCGCCGTCCGACCGTCGTCGCTGCATCAGATACTCGCGGCGCTCGCTTCGCACGCCGGGGAGAACGCCGACCGGGGCCGCGCCGTGCAGCTGCGTGCTCTGCCCGAGCCCGACTCGGTCGAGGTCAGCCTGATCTACCACGGCGGAGGACTCTCCTCGACGGAGCTGGCCCACCTGTTCGAGCCGTTCGGTTCCAAAGAGGCCGCGCGTACCGGGCATCCCTCGTCCCTGCGTCTGTACCTGGTCCGACGGCTGGCCGAGGCGCACGGCGGCACCGTTGCGGCCGAGATCGCGGGCAGCCGGGTTGTGCTCCGCGTGCACCTCCCGAGCCCCCAGAATCCGGACCGGGATCACGCCGAGGGCGGGGCGGCTGACGCCGTCGCTGCCACCACGGGTGGCGGAGCCGGGCCCGACAGCACGGCGGGTGCCTTCTCGCGGGGGAGAGGTCAGCCCCCGCCCTGACGTGGCTCGCGCTGCGACCGCTTGTGGCGGGTGACCGGGATCTCCTGAGTCGGCGCCACGGTGTCGGCCGTGTCGCTGCCATCGGGAGTCTCACCACCGTCCGCTCCGCCCGACGCGGACCTCGCGCCGGTGTGGGGCTTGGCGTGCAGGTCCACGACCATCTCGACGACGCCGTGACCGGCCTGCTCCTGCTGCACGGTTCGCCCGAACCCCGACATCATCCGCAGGGACGCGCGGTTCGAGGAGAGCACCGTTGCCGTGAAGTACCGGACGTCGAGCTCCAGCGCAAGACCCTTCAGCGCTGCCGCGATGATCCCTCCCGCACCCTCGCCATGTCGGTCGTCGCGTACCCCGAAGGCCACTTCCGCGTGGTCCGGCTGAGCCCGGTCGCGGATGAAGCGGCCGACAGCGACCGGCTCGTCACCCTCGTCGGTGAGCAGTACCACCGCAACGTGGTACACCCCGTCCACGTCGTCGACCAGCTGGTCGGCCATGTCGTCGGTAACGTGGTCGAACACGGTGA
Organism: uncultured Actinomycetota bacterium; assembly: GCA_963752715.1. Taxonomy (GTDB): domain Bacteria; phylum Actinomycetota; class Actinomycetes; order Mycobacteriales; family CAVVZQ01; genus CAVVZQ01. The sequence goes on from CAVVZQ010000004.1 coordinate 88,713, forward strand.
GGAAGCGCTCGTAGCGCGACTGCGGTGACAGTCGCAGCAGCTCCGCAACGTACTGCTCGCGGTCGGTGCTGCGCAGCGGCCGCAGGTAGACCCGGGTCCCGTCCTTGAGCTGAAGGGGCATCGAAACGTGTGCGGGCACGTGTCCATCCCACCCGATCCGGTCGGACGCGGCAATCCGACCTGCACCCCTGACGCCGTGGATACTCTGGCCTCGTGCCAGAGCCCCTCCTCGCCTCTGACCCGCCGCGCACCGGCGCGGCTCCCACGGTGGCCCAGGTGGCCGCGGTCCTGGACGCGCTGTACCCACCGGCGTTCGCCGAGAGCTGGGACACCGGGATCGGCTTGAGCTGCGGAGACCCGGAGGCACCGGTCCGTACGGTGCTGCTGGCGGTCGACGTGACGGCGTCGACGGTAGAGGAAGCCATCGCTGCCGATGCGGACCTGCTGCTCACGCACCACCCGCTGCTGTTCCGTCCGGTCCAGTCGGTGGCGGCCGACAGCCTCCGGGGTCGCCTGCTGCACCGCGCGATGCGGGCCGGCACCCACGGGCTTGCCCTGTACGCCGCCCATACCAACGCCGACTCCAACCGGCCGGGCGTCTCCGACGCGCTGGCAGTCGCGGTGGGTCTGGTGCCCGGGCGCCCGCTCCAGCCGCTGCCGGGCAACGGTCCCGAGGAGGACCTGCTGATCACCTACGTGCCCAACGGCGACGTGGAGAACGTCGTGGACGCCATGGCGCAGGCCGGTGCCGGCGTGGTGGGGGACTACACGCGCTGTGCGTACCTGGGCTCGGGGGTGGGGACGTTCCTCCCCGGTCCGGGGGCCAGGCCGGCGATCGGAGTCGTGGGCACCCAGGAGGAGGTGCCCGAGACACGTCTCGAGATGGTGCTCCCCAGGACCCTGCGGGGCGAGGTCGTGGCGGCACTGCGGCAGGCACACCCCTACGAGGAGGTGCCCTTCCATCTGCTTGCGAAGGACTGCGACCAGGACCGCACGAACGGAGGACCTGGCATGGGTCGGCTGTGCACGACAGACGGCCCCGTACCGGCGCGGGTGTTCGCGCGTCGCGTCGCGGAGGCTCTGGACGTAGGTGCCGGCGGGGTGCGGATGGCCGGTGATCCCGACCGCCTCCTGTCCACCGTGGCGGTGTGCGGGGGCGCCGGAGACAGCCTCGTCGGTCGGGCACTCGATCTCGGGGCGGACGCGTTCCTCACGGCCGACCTGCGACACCACGTCACCTCCGACGCCGTGGCGGACGGGCTCGTCATGATCGACGCGGGCCACTACGCGACCGAGCGTCCCTGGCTGGATCAGGCGGCGGATCGGCTCCGGGCGGAGCTCACGTCGCTGGGACTGGCCGCGCCGACCTGCGTGGTCTCTCAGATGCCGACCGACCCCTGGGTACGGCATCTGCCGGGCGAGACGGGCGAGACCGGGCGAGACCGGGCGAGACCGGCGCCGTGAGGGCCGGTCCGTGGGCAGTGAACCCCAGTGACGGCAAGCCCGGCGACAGCGGCCCTCGGCCGAGGGAGACGTAAGCAACGGCGTAGGAGGCACACATGAAGGCCGAGCCAAGCGAGCAGCACCAGCTGATCACCCTGGCCGAGATCGACACCGGGCTGGCCCAGGCCGACCACCGGCGGTCCCACCTTCCCGAGCAGGCTGAGCTCGACGTCGCGGAGCAGGAGGTCGCGACCCGCTCCGCGGCAGTGCAGGAGGCCGAGCGGACCGTGGCGGAGCTGTCGGCCCAGCAGGAGGCTGCCGACGCCGAGGTCGAGGCCGTACGGTCCCGCATCGACCGCAACCGCGCCCTGATGGACACCGTGCGGGTGGCCAAGGAGCTCGAGGGGCTGCAGCACGAGATGAACAGCCTGAGGGAGCGCCAGACCCAGCTCGAGGACGCCGAGCTCGAGGTGATGGAGCAGGTCGAGGAAGCCGAGGCGGTCCTGACGACTGCCCGGGAGAGTCTCGCCAGCGGGTCTCAGGCGCGTGACGAGGTGCTGTCGCGTCGCGACGCGGCGCTGCAGTCGGTCGCGGCGGAGGAGGCGTCGCTGCGGGCCCGCCGCGAGGAGGTGTGCGCGACGGTGTCCGCGGGGCTGCTGTCGGAGTACGAGCGGGTCCGCGTACGGGTGGGCGACCCCGGCGCTGCCATGCTCAGGCGGGGCCGGTGCGAAGGGTGTCATCTCGAACTGGCCGCCACCGCCCTGGACGACGTGCGGCACCTGGCGGCCGACGAGGTCGCCTACTGCGAGGAGTGCGAGCGCATCCTGGTACGCGACGAGACGTCCGGGCTGTGAGCGCTCAGATGCCTGGTGCCCTCAGTGGCTTGCGCGTTGTCATGGAGGCGGACGGAGGGTCGCGGGGGAACCCCGGGCCGGCCGGCTACGGGGCGGTCGTCTTCGACGCGGCGACGGGAGAGGTGCTCGCCGAGCGCTCGGCTGCGCTGGGCGAGACGACCAACAACGTGGCCGAGTACGAGGGGCTGATCGCCGGCCTGGAGGCTGCCACGGAGCTGGGAGCCTCGGAAGTCGCCGTCCGGATGGACTCCAAGCTCGTCGTCGAGCAGATGTCCGGCCGCTGGAAGATCAAGCACCCGAACCTCAGGCCCCTGGCGCTGCGGGCGAGGGACCTCGCGCAGGCGCTGCCGTCGGTGAGCTGGACGTGGATTCCGCGGGAGAAGAACACCCACGCGGACCGGCTGGCCAACGAGGCGATGGACGCCTCCGCACGGGACGTGCGGGCCGACCGGGTGGACGCGACGGAAGGCGGCCCTGGCCCGCGGACGGGCGATGGCCAGGGGGAGCAGGTCGGCCGACGGTGGGTTGGGGGTAACCCGTCGGCTTTCCGGATGGATGGACCCCCACCAGGCGCCGACCGTAACCCTGCTGGTCCGCCACGGTGCTACCGAGCTGTCGGTGGCCAAGCGCTTCAGCGGACGGGGCGACACGGCGTTGTCCGAGCTCGGCCGTACCCAGGCGGCGGCCGTGGCGCAGCGTCTGGCGGACTGGCCCGAGGTCGCGGCAGTGGTGTCCTCGCCGCTGAGCCGGGCACGGGAGACGGCCGAAGCCGTGGCGGCGGCGACGGGGAAGCCGCTGAGCTTCGACGACGGTCTGGCCGAGACCGACTTTGGCGAGTGGGAGGGCTTCACGTTCGCCGAGGTCGGCGAGCGCTGGCCGCGGGAACTCGCGGACTGGCTGGCATCCGACGACGTGGCGCCGCCGGGCGGGGAGAGCTTCGCGCAGACCTACCGCCGGGTACGCCAGGCCAGGGACCGGCTCATCACCTCCTACCCCGGACGTACCGTCGTGGTGGTCTCCCACGTGACCCCGGTGAAGTCGCTGGTGCGGATGGCGCTGCATGCCCCGCACGAGGCGGTGTTCCGGATGCACGTCGACCTCGTGTCCCTCACCGAGGTGGACTGGCACCAGGACGGTCCTGCGGTGCTGCGACGCTTCAACGACACGGCGCACTACACGCCGACGTACGGGCACTGATCCGTTGCGCCTCCCGCGCGGCCGCCCGTCCAGCTGGCCCGCGCCCCACGAGATGCGGGTTGTGGCGCGATATGGGCCCGATAACTCACCTGAACCCGCATCTCGCGCGAACGCGCCGTGGACCGAACGGCTCTGGTGCGGGACGATGGCCTAGGACGAGCCGGCCGGACGGTCGCGTCGGTGCTGTGTCACCCGGAGTCGGGCGACACGGTGTCGCCGAGGAAAGTCCGGGCTCCACAGGGCAGGGTGGTTGCTAGCGGCAACCCGGGGTGACCCGCGGGACAGTGCCACAGAGAACAGACCGCCCCCAGCGACTGCGCGTATGCGTGGCTGCTGGGGGTAAGGGTGAAACGGTGCGGTAAGAGCGCACCAGCGTCCCGGGTGACCGGGGCGGCTCGGTAAACCCCACCCGGAGCAAGGCCAAGAGGGCGCAGCAGGAGACTGCGGCGCCTGCGCAGGCGCTAGAGGGCGGCCCGCCCGAGCCTGCGGGTAGGCCGCTGGAGCCTGTCGGCAACGGCAGGTCTAGATGGATGGCCGTCGGCCGCGCCCCTGACCGGTCCCCGGTGCGCCGGGAGCCGTACGGGTCGCGGTCACAGAACCCGGCTTACAGGCCGGCTCGTCCCCCGTCACTTTCCGGCAGGCGGGGCCATGACCCCCGAGCCCGAGCCCTCGGGGCCGCCCGGTGTCGCGCCGCGCCGATGTGGTAGGACTCTTAGGCAACCAGTTGCACCCGAGACCTTGCCGACCCTGAGGAGGGCCCATGGCTGGCACCGCGCACATCAAGGCCGAACCGGAGGACGTAGCCGAAACCGTCATCATGCCCGGCGACCCGCTGCGCGCTAAGTTCATTGCCGAGAACTACCTGGACGACTACAGCCAGTTCAACGACGTGCGCGGCATGCTGGGCTTCACCGGCACGCACAAGGGCAAGCGCGTCTCGGTGATGGGCCACGGCATGGGCATCCCGTCCGTCGGCATCTACTCGTACGAACTGTTCAAGTTCTTCGGCGTCGAGAACATCATGCGGATCGGCTCCTGCGGCGCGCTGCGTGAGGACGTCAAGCTCAAGGAGCTGATCATCGGTCAGGGTGCGTCCACCAACTCGAGCTGGCAGGACCAGTACGGGGTCAAGGGCCACTTCGCACCGCTGGCCAGCTGGAGCCTGCTCAGCAAGGCCGTGGCGTCGGCGGAGCAGCGCAACATCACCCACCACGTAGGCAACATCCTGGCCAACGACATCTTCTACGACGACGACCCGGACCAGTGGAAGGCCTGGGCCAAGCTGGGCGTGCTGGCGGTGGAGATGGAGGCGACCTCGCTGTACTCGAACGCCGCGCGGCTGGACAAGAACGCGCTGGTGATGCTGACCGTCTCGGACAGCCTGGTCACGCACGAGGCGATGTCGCCGGAGGACCGGCAGACGACCTTCACCGACATGATGGACGTGGCCTTCGACGTTGCCCTGCAGCTGTAGGGCCCACTCCGTCAGCAGTCTCTGGAAGCCCCCGGATCGCGGCTGCGACCGGGGGCTTCCGCTGTCCGAGCCGCGCAGGAGCGGGGCAGGAGCGGGGCAGGAGCGGGGCAGGAGCAGGGCCGAGGCTGTGCCGGGGGAAGTCCGAGCCGGGCCGAGGCATACCCGAGGGGCAGTGCCGGGGGCAGTGCCGGGGGCGGGGGCGGCTGGTGGCGCCGGGGTACGGTGCAGGCGTGTACTCCGCGTTCGCCCCGGCGTTCTTCGAGCCGCTGGGAGAGGGCCGCTGGGCGGCCACGTCCGCTACCGCGGGGCCCTGGCACCCCCAGCTGATGCACGCGGGGCCGCCCAGTGCGCTACTCGCCAGGGCACTGGAACGTACCGATCCTCGGACGGGGTGGCTGTTCAGCCGACTCAGCATCGACGTGCTCGGCCCCCTTCCGGTGGACGTGGTCGAGGTGTCCAGCCGCGTACTCCGGGACGGGCGCAGCGTGTCCCTGCTGGAGGCGGAGATGACCGTACGGGGACGGGTCGCGCTGCGGGCCACGGCCTGGCGGATGCGCACCGAAGACCTGCCGCTGCCGCGGGACGGGGAGCCGGGCGGTGGGGACGACCGGCACGCGCCGGAGACCGCTCGGCGCCTGCCTGCCGAGGACTTCCCGGGACACGTTGAGGGCTACGTCTCCGCGATGGAGCTGCGCATGGTTTCGGGTGACGTGGCCCGGGCCGGCCCGGCCGCCGCGTGGATGCGCCAGCAGGTGCCCCTGGTGCCCGACGAGCAGCCCAGCGGACTCCAGCGCGTGATGGCCGTAGCGGACTCCGGCAACGGCATCAGCGGCATGCTCGACCAGCGTGCGTACAGCTATGTGAACACCGACCTCACGGTGCACCTGGTCCGGGAGCCGGTCGGCGAGTGGGTGTTCATGGATGCCGTCACGGTCGTGGACCCGTCCGGGGTGGGCCTGGCGACGACACGACTGGGGGACATCCGCGGCCCGCTCGGCAGCGGTGCCCAGTCGCTGCACGTGGCCCTGCGCAAGGCGTCGGAGACGCTATGAGCCTCACCCATGACGTCACTCCCGAGACGCTCGATGTGCTCTTCCGTGCCCGCATGCGCTCCCGCCCCGGCGCGGCGATGGCGGGACTGGAGGGCACGGCCGTCTTCGATACTGGGCGTGCCGCCTGGACGCTGACCGTGGATGCGGACCACGTGGACGTGGCACGAGGGGCGCAGCCGCACCCGACCGTGTCCGTGCGGTGCGACCTCGACACGCTGGCCGCGGTCATAGACGGCCGCGAGAGCGGTGCCGCGGCGTTCCACGAGGGCCGCCTCACCATGCGCGGCCGGATCGGCTTCGGCCTGGTCCTCGACGGGGCTTTCGAGCCACCTGCCGTACGGCCGGTGAACTCGCCCCGCTCGGACCGGGTGACGGCGATGGGCGTGGACACCACGTTCCTGGACGCCGGGCCGGAGGAGGGCCCGGTGGCCCTGATGCTGCACGGGCTGGGGGCGACCAACGCCTCGCTCATGCCGGCCATCCTCGACCTGGCCCGCGACTATCGGGTCATCGCGCCGGACCTGCCCGGCCACGGCATGAGCGAGGCCCCCCGCTGGCACTACGAGCCGGCTGACTTCGCGCACTGGGTGTACGCGTTCCTCAACCGTCTGGACGTCGAGCATGCGGTGATCGTCGGCAACAGCCTCGGGGGACGGGTAGCACTGGAGACCGGGCTGCGGTACCCGGAGTCGGTCTCCTCGCTAGTGCTGTTCTGCCCGTCGGCGGCGTTCCGCAAGCTGCGCCAGATGGTGCCGGCAGTGCGGCTGATCCCGCCCCGGCTCGGCCGCCTTCCGCTGCCGGTCAACCACGGCATCGTGGTACGGGCCCTGCGGGGCATGTTCGCCGACCCGCACCGGCTGCCCGACTCCTCCCACGACGCGGCAGCTGACGAGTTCGCGGCCGTCATGCGGTCCGCGGACCATCGCTACGCCTTCTTCTCCGCGCTGCGCCAGGTCTACGTCGAGGAGGCGTTCGGAGCCCAGGGCTTCTGGGACCGCCTCCCGCATCTGGCGCCCCCCGCGCTGTTCCTGTGGGGGCGCGAGGACCGCCTGGTGCCCGCCGGGTTCGCACGGCATGTCGAGAGCTGCCTGCCGGAGGCGACCTCGGTGATCCTGGAGGACTGCGGCCACGTGCCGCAGTTCGAGCACCCCGAGATCACCATGCGGCTGGTACGGGAGTTCCTGGAGACCGGGCGGGTGGTGACGGAGCCCGGCACGACCCGCGGGTTCCCGGAGTTCTCGTAGCGCCAAGCCGACCGGCAGGATGGCAGGATGGGCGGCATGAGCGACGAGATACCTGCGCGCTGGTGGTGGTGCCTGAAGCACGCTCGGGTGGAGCCGGACGAGGGCTGTGCCAACCAGTTCCGGCTCGGGCCGTACGAGACCAAGGAGGACGCCTCCCACGCGATCGAGCTCGCTCACGAGCGGGCTGAGGTGTGGGACGAGGAGGAGAAGGCATTCCGGGACGGTCGCCGCGACGAGGGCGGGGAGCATGCCGGTGAGTGAGGCACTGACTGTCGGGGTGTTGGGCGGTACCGGACCACAGGGCCGCGGCCTTGCTCTGCGGCTGGCCATGGCCGGCCATCCGGTGGTGCTGGGCTCGCGCGACGCCTCCCGTGCCCGAGCGGTGGCGGCGGAGCTGCTCGAGGAGGCCGCGGGGCAGGAGGAGATCGACGGGCTGGTCTCCGGTGCTGGCAACGCCCAGGCGGCGCAGGCCGGGGACGTGGTGATCGTCGCCGTGCCCTGGTCCGGCCACGAGGCAACGGTCGCGTCGCTTCGCGCGGAGCTGGCGGGCAAGGTGGTCGTCGACTGCGTGAACCCGCTGGGGTTCGACAAGCAGGGGGCGTTCGCACTGGAGGTGCCGGAGGGGTCGGCCGCTCAACAGGCCGCCGCGCTGCTCCCGGACAGCCGGGTGGTGGCGGCGTTCCACCATGTGAGCGCAGTGCTGCTGAACGACCTGGACGTGCACGAGGTCGACACAGACGTGCTGGTGCTCGGCGACGACCGGGCGGCCACGGACCTCGTCCAGGGCCTGGCCGACAGCATCCCCGGGGTACGGGGGATCTACGGCGGACGGCTGCGGAACGCCCGCCAGGTCGAGGCGCTGACCGCCAACCTGATCTCCATCAATCGGCGCTACAAGGTGCACGCGGGGATTCGCGTGACCGATGTGTAGGCACTCGACGAACAGCCTCGCCTCGGTCAGTCTCGGTTCGGCCACAATGCACCACCTGGGGCTGGTGGCTCGTGTTTGACGCCCGCTAGGGTACGCGCGGAGGAACGTGTCCTCGCGGGGAGGAACTGTGCGGGATCCGGGCCAGGCAGCCGTGCCTCAGGTACTTCGTCACCGACCGCGTGTGGTGGCGCTACTGGCTGTGCTCGCATTGCTGGCTGCACTGGTTCAGACGGCCGTCACCGCGCCACCCGCGCAGGCTGCGGATCCAGACCAGGTGGGCTTCACTCTCGAAGGCTGCCGCAATGACGGGACGATAGTCCTGCCGAACGGATCGAATGAGTACATCTGCCCCGACGCGGCCTACACCACCGGCAACCTCCAGAAGGGCTGGAACGAGCTGGACCTGGTCCCGCTGCGGGTCACGGCAGATGCGAAGGCCCAGGCCCCAGCGAGTCAGAACTACACCGTCATGCTCGCGGTGGACGCCCGGGACGGAGGCAGGACCGGCTACGACGTCATCGGTGGGCAGAAGGTGACCTCCACGCCGCCGATGGCGGGGAACTGCGCGCTGACCCAGTTTCCCGACCCCAACGACGAGTCGACCTGGGTTGATCTGGGCCAGGAACCTCGGGAGCCCGGGTTTGCCTACCCGGATGACCCTGCAATTCCGAACCTCCCGGTGTTCACGATCACGAGCGGCGGCGGCGGGGGCGTGGCGTTCGGTCGCCAGTACACCGTCGCCCAAAGTAGTGACACCAGCTGCCAGTTCGACTTCTATGCCCGGCTTTCTCTCGGCTCCTCGGAGTACCCCGGCGCGTCTCTGCAGTTCTACCTGTTCAATCAGCTGGGCACCAGCTCCGGAATTGGGCAGCGAACGGTGTCGATCCCCGTGAACCAGCTACAGCCGCAGCAGCTCAGCAAGACTATGACGGCGACCCAGGGGGGCGGCTACGCCTGGAACGTGACGAAGTCGGTGACCCCGGTCACCGTCGACCTCGGTGATACCTGCCGAGCCGACGCGGCCCTGAGCCAGGAGGTCGCCGTGGACGTGGAATGGCAGCGTGTCGGTCCCACAGCCGCGGGATCCGTTGTGATCGGGACGAACATCACCCTGACCAATCCCGCGTCCCGCGAGATACGTGCTGACGTCACAGACGTAATGCGCAACGCAGCGACTCCGATCCCCGGGGGCACCCGGACCTTCGAGGACGTTCGGATTCCGGCTCGCAGTTCCGTCACTGTGACGCACGCCTTCGAATGGGATCCGGCTGGCGCGACGGAGATCGCACTCAACGACATCGCCACCGCCACCTACACCGATCCGGTCAATCCCAACGACCCGATCCCGGGTGAGAACGAGGCGACCGCCAGCGCCACTGTCCAGCCGTCGGGTGCGAACGACAACGCAGTCGCCACTCTCGTCGACGTCGAGTCGGTATCCGGTGCGGGATGGAGCTACTCGGTGGATGCGGCGAGCGGGGCGAGCGGCTCGTTCGGCGGCTACACGCTGGGAACGCCGACAACGGAGGACGTCACCTGGACCAGTGACCAGCTGTCCGGGAGTGGGTCCGTCCGGTTCGACAAGACTCTGTATCTGGACCGTCCGCGCATTACCCAGCCAGCCGGGGCGCTGACAGACACGGCGACCATCACAGCGTCCGAAGGCTTCACCACGTCCGCTTCGGCGAGTGCCGCGCTGACCAGTACTGCCCTGGTCGACCTGACCATCGACAAGACCATTCCTGACATCCTGCAGGGCGACGAGCAGGTCGTGTTCCTCTTCGACACGACAGGGGGGCTGGACGGCAACTTCTCGGACCAGCGAGCCATCAGCTTCGGTGCCGGAGAGACGACCGGGTCTGCCACCGTCCCCGACCTGCTGCTCGGTCAGTACACGGTGGCGGAGGTACCGCAGAGTCCGTGGGTCGCGACGCCGGCGAGCCAGCAGATCACGATCAATCCCACGAACGGATGCTCGGCCAGCCTGTCGTTCGCCAACGACGTCCCACCCGCGACCGCGGTGGCTCTGAAGACCACGACACCACCGGGTCAGGAGCAGGGCTGGACGGTGACTCTGGCCGGTCCCGGGACGGGACCGGATGGCGTCGTGGCGAGCACGGACGCCGATGGGAGGGCGACATTCGAGGGGGCCGGCGGTGAGTTCCCGCTGCAGGAGGGCCAGTACACGATCACCGAGGTAGTTCAGGACGGCTGGCGACAGGTCTCGTCTGAGAACTGCACGTTCACGGTGGACTACCCGGCCGACGCGGGTGAGGCCTTCACCTGCCAGCTGAGCAACGAGCAGCTCGGCGGCCTGGACGTGACGAAGACCGTGGCCTGGAGTGGCGTGGCCCCGGATCCTGACCAGACTTTCGAGATCTGCATCGCCGGGCCTTCGTACCCGAACGGTGACGAGGCGGGCGCATGTCAGACGACCGTCGGCTTTGCAGCGGACGGCTCGCAGACCCTGTCGTGGGCAGATGTCATCCCTGGTGCCTACGTTGTCTCCGAAAGCGACCCCGGCGCGCAGTGGGCCGTCACAGGCAGCGGGGTCACGACAGCTGTTCCTGCAGGTGGTACCGGGTCGACGACCATCACCAACACCCGACTGGCCGGCGGTCTGGTCGTTTCGAAGACGGTGAACTGGAACGGCGTGACGCCGGACCCCGCGCAGACGTTCGAAGTCTGCGTCACCGGCCCCGCGGGGGTCACCGTCGACCCGCAGTGCCAGCTCCTCAGCGCCGACAACGGGTTCACGGTCTCGTGGCCCGCGCTGGACCCGGGCGACTACGGCGTCACTGAGAGCCCCCCTGGGAATGAGTGGACCGTGTCGCCCGACACCGGACAGGTCCAGGTAACCGTGGCTGAGGGTGAGACTGCCCGGGCGGACTTCACCAACGCGCGCAAGCTCGGAAGCCTCGTGGTGACCAAGGCTGCGGACTGGAACGGCATCACACCAAGCGGGGAACAGACCTTCCGCATCTGCATCACCGGTCCTAGCTTCCCGTCACCATCGGTGGACAACGGCGGGTGCCAGGACGTCACGTTCTCCGGCGACGGAGAGTCGGACCTGTCCTGGGGCAGCCTGATCCCGGGTGACTACACAGTCAGCGAGGTGAACCCAGGTTCCTCGTGGGAGGTCGACGTACCTGACGTCCCGGTGACGGTGGATGAGACCGGCGGTCAGGCCGGTCCGGTCAGCGTGTCCAACACGCGGCGACTCGGAGCGTTGAGCATCGAGAAGATCGTGAACTGGCAGGGCATCCCAGCGGGGCCGGGTCAGGAGTTCGAGATCTGCATTGCCGGCCCGTCGTACCCGACTGGCACGGAAGTGGGTGCCTGCCTCCCCACCCGGACCTTCACCGGCGACGGGTCCGAGACGCTGCAGTGGACTGATCTCCAGCCCGGGTCCTACGTCGTCGCCGAAGTAGACCCCGGAGCGCAGTGGACGGTTTCTGGCTCGCCGCAGGTGCAGATCGTCCCGAACAACGGCGCGACCGTGAGTGGAACGGTGGTCAACACCCGCAAGCTCGCCAGTGTCGCCGTGATCAAGGACGTGATCTGGAACGGGGTCACGCCCGACTCGGCCAGCACGTTCGAGGTGTGCCTGACCGGGCCGAGCCATGCCACGCCGGACTGCCGGACCGTGGACTTCGACGGAGGTCTGGTGGGGTGGGGAGGCCTGATTCCGGGCCAGTACGTCGTGACGGAGAACGATCCTGGCTCAGCCTGGCTTGTGACGCCGGAGGCGGCGCTGAGCCAGGGGATCACGGTCCTCGCCCCCGACTCCGGCGGCACGGGGACGGCGACGATCACGAACCAGCGCAGGCTCGGAAGCATCGAGATCACGAAGACGGTGGACTGGAACGGAGTCACTCCCGAGGCCGGGACGCTCTTCACCGTGTGCATCCAGGGGCCGAGCTACCCGGAGACGCCCGCGTGTCAACCCATCGTTGACGGAGCGACCGTATCGTTCGGCAGCCTCGTTCCGGGCACCTACAGCGTGACCGAGACGGGAGTGAGAGACGAGTGGGATGTGCTCGTCACGCCGGACGGGGGCCAGGTCGTCGTGGACATCGACGGATCGACCGTGTCCGTCGACGTCACCAACACCCGCAAGCTGGGCTCGCTGGTCGTGACCAAGGACGTGGTGTGGGGTTCGGTGACGCCGGACCCGGGGCAGGAGTTCGAGGTCTGCGTGGAGGGTCCGAGCTACCCGGACACGCCTGACTGCCAGACGGTCGGTTCTGCGGGTGGGGATCTGAGCTGGTCGGATCTGGTGCCCGGGGAGTACGTGGTGTCGGAGACGGACGCGGGGCCGTTGTGGGCGACCTCGATCGACAACGCCGCGCCGGTGGTGCCCGGCGGACGGGTCGCAGGCGGGTCCGGTGACGGTGACGAACACCCGGCTCTCGGGTGGTCTGACGGTGACCAAGACGGTGGACTGGAACGGGACCACCCCCGACCCGGCTCAGGCTTTCGAGGTGTGTGTGACCGGTGCCGGTGCGGTTGACCCGCAGTGCCAGGAGCTCGACGAGGGCAACGGGTTCACGGCGTCCTGGCCGACGTTGGACCCGGGTGAGTACACCGTCGCCGAGACCGACCCTGGTCCGTCCTGGACAGTCGCTCCGGCCAGCCGCGAGGTGGTGGTAACGGTGGAGGACGGCCAAGCAGCAACCGCAGCGTTCACCAACACGGCAGTAGTGCCGACATGGGAGCTGACCAAGACCTCGGACCCCGAGTCCGGGTCGACGGTGCAGCCTGGCGACATCATCCGTTACACGCTTACCGCCGAGCATGAGAGCGGCGGGCCGGTCGTCGGTGCCACTGCCGAAGACGACCTGAGCGACGTCCTGCCGTACGCGACCCTGAGCGAACCCCTCCCTGCCGACCTCAGCCTGTCCGGTACGACGCTGGTCTGGGCCATGCCCGAGATTCCAGTGGGGGGCTCGGCGAGTGTCAGCTTCGAGGTCACCGTCAAGGCGGACGCAGCGGACGTCACGGTACTCAACGTTGCGTCGCCGAGCAGTCCGGGCGGACACTGCAGCCCCTGTCAGACCCAGCACCCCGTGCCGCCCACGCAGCAGCCGCCGGATCTGCCCGCGACCGGGACGGACACCCGTCATCAGGCGTTGATGGCGCTCCTTCTCATTCTGACCGGGCTGGTCTTCGTGGGCCTGACCAGCAGCGCGATACGGGACTCGTAGCAGTAGAACGACGCCTCCCGGGACGCATCGGGGTCGGCCTGCGGCCTCACTCGTTGCGTGCGAACAGCGTGACGGCGAGCAGCACCGCACCCCAGGGGCCCATCACCCACATCGGCCAGAAGTAGACGAACTCGGCCGCCGACAGCGACACGAGAGCCCAGATGATCAGGTTCACCGCGGACGCGATGGCCCACGCGAGCCACGCCCCCGTGAGCCCCTCGTCGCGCCGGCGCTGGCGCCGGGCGTGGCGGTACTCAACGGGACCGACCGGGGGAGCGGGACTGCGGCGCTGCGAGTCAGGCACCAGGCTTCCGCTACCGACCGGCAGGTCAGTGAGCAACGTGTCGAGATCCGCGTACGTGACCGCCGACATCGCTGACGCGGCGCGGTCCAGGTACTCGTCGTCGGCGAGCCGACCCTCACCGTGGGCCTTGGCGAGGATCTGCGCTACCTGCTCACGCTCCGCGGTGCCGACCCGCAGCTGACTGCGGTCCGGCCAGCCTTCGGCGCCTGGTTGCGTGCTCATTGACAGTATTTTACGAGTTCAAGGGGGAGGGAGCCGGGGACCCTGGCGGGCCGGGTACGCCACTCCCACGTTCAGTCACGCGGCCGCGTGGCTGAGCGACACTCGCACGTCACTCGTAGGAGTGCGCGTCGTCCGGGTAGGCGCCGCTCTCCACGTCCTTGGCAAACCGTCTGGCCGCGTCGGTGAGGGTGCCGTGGAGGTCGGCGTAGGGCTTGACGAACTTGGGGTACGGGGCAGGCCGCATACCGGCCATGTCCTGCCACACGAGTACCTGAGCATCGCACGCCGTGCCTGCCCCGATGCCGATGGTGGGAATTTCCAGGGATTCGGTCACCCGTGCGGCGACATCGCGCGGCACGACCTCCAGCACAACTGCGAAGGCTCCCGCCTCCTGCAGCGCGAGGGCGTCGGCCATCAGGAGCTCAGCAGCGTCACCCCGCCCCTGGACCCGGTACCCGCCGAAGACGTTCACGCTCTGCGGGGTGAGCCCCACGTGGCCCATGACCGGCACGCCGGCCGCTACCAGGGCCGACACCTGCGGCACCACCCGAGCCCCGCCTTCGAGCTTGACGGCGTGCGCCCGGCCCTCCTTCATGAACCGGGCGGCGCCGGCGAGAGCTTCCGCCGGCCCGGCCTGGTACGAGCCGAAGGGCATGTCCGCCACGACCAGGGCGCGGCGCGCACCTCGCGACACCGCGCGCACCAGCGGCACCATCTCGTCCATGGTGACCGGCAGGGTCGAGTCGTAGCCGAAGACGACGTTGGCGGCCGAGTCGCCGACCAGCAGCACCGGGATGCCCGCGGCGTCGAAGACCTCCGCGGACGTCACGTCGTAGGCGGTGAGCATCGGCCAGCGCTCACCCCGTACCTTCGCCGCCTGCAGGTCACGGATCGTGACCCGACGGTCGCTCGGCCCGCCGTACAGCCGTGGCTCGGTCATGCCTCCATCCTGACAGGCCTCCGGGGAGGCTTCCGTCCGGCGCCCTGTCACAGCACGGGCGTAGCGTGTTCGCGTGAGCTCCCAACATCGGGCCTCTGCTGAACAGCCCTCACACCGGCAGTCTTCGCAGCATCACGCCATGACGGCGACGGGAGCCGGCCACCCCCGCCGCTGGGCAATCCTCGTAGTGCTCGTGGTGAGCCTGTTCGTGGTCATGCTCGACAACACGATCCTGAACGTGGCGCTGCCGACCATTCAGGCGGAGCTGGCTGCGAGCCCGTCGCGTCAGCAGTGGATCATCGATGCGTACATCCTGGTCTTCGCCAGCCTGCTGTTCACCATGGGTGTGCTCGGCGACCGCTTCGGGCGAAAGCGGCTGCTGCTGTCCGGCCTGATCTCCTTCGGGCTGGCGTCGCTGCTCGCTGCGATGTCGCAGACCTCGGGCCAGCTGGTGGCCTCGCGCGCCCTGATGGGTATCGGAGCCGCGGCGATCATGCCTAGCACGCTGTCGATCATCACCAACGTGTTCCCTCCTGCCGAGCGAGGCCGCGCCATCGGGGTCTGGGCGGGAATTTCGGGCATCGGCATCGCTGCGGGTCCGATCATCGGTGGTGCGCTGCTGGAGCACTTCTGGTGGGGGTCGGTCTTCCTGGTCAACGTGCCCGTCGTGATCATCGGGACGATCGCGGTGATCGCGGTGGTCCCCGAGTCCAAGGACCCGAGACCGGGCCGACCGGACCCGCTGGGTGTCCTGCTGTCCATCGTCGGACTGACCGCGCTGGTCTACGGGATCATCGAGGGTCCGGTGCGGGGGTGGACCGACCCGGTCGTGCTCGCCTCGATCGTGGGCGGCGTCGCCTTGCTGGCGGTCTTCGTGGTCGTGCAGTACCGCAGCACCCACCCCTCCTTCGACGTACGGCTGTTCACCAACCGAGCGTTCTCGGCAAGCGCCGGGGCAGTGGCGCTGGTCTTCTTCGCCCTGATGGGTGTGACCTTCGTGCTGACCTTCTACCTGCAGCTTCTGAAGGGCTACTCGCCGCTTCAGGCGGGTCTCTGGCTGGTCCCGATCGCGATCGCGATGGCGTTCTCGGCCCCGACGTCGGCCAAGTGGGTCGACGCCTTCGGGGTGCGGGCGGTCGCGGCCGCGGGGCTGTCTCTCGTCGCCCTCGGCATGCTGGGCTTCCAGCTGGTCACCGCGACCACGACCACCTGGCTGGTGGCGCTGCTGATGGTTCTCATCGGGGCAGGCATGGGCAACGCGATGGCGCCGTCGACGAACGCCATCATGTCGGTCGTGCCGCCCGAGAAGGCGGGCGCGGGGTCGGCCGTGAACAACACCACCCGGCAGGTGGGCGGTGCCCTGGGGATCGCGGTCCTGGGATCGGTGCTGTCCGGCACCTACAGCCGGCACATCGAGCCCGCGCTGGACCAGATCCCTGCCGGTGTCGCCGCCTCCCAGCCGGACGTGGTCGCAGTCGCCCAGGAGTCGTTGTTCGGGACCCAGCAGGTGGCCGATCAGCTCGGGCTGCCGGGCCTGGCGGAGGCTGGCACCGACGCCTTCGTGACTGCCATGCACGTGACGTCCCTGGTCGCGGCAGGGGTGGCGGCGGTCGGCGTGCTCGTCGTGTTGATCTGGATGCCTACCCGCGTGGACGCTGCCGAGGCCTTCCGGGCGACGCCCAGGCCGCCCGAGGTAGCCGAGGGGAAGACGCCCTCCGAGGAGGGCACGGTCAACCGCTCTGCTCCCGCCAGCGATTCGTGATCGGGAGGCGGCGGTCCCGGCCGAAGGCCTTCGGAGAGATCTTCGGCCCCGGCGGGTACTGGCGCCGCTTGTACTCGGCCAGGTCGGTCAACCGGATCACGCGGTCCACCACGGACTCGGCGAAGCCCCGCGAGAGCAGCTCGGCCCGACCGGTGTCGGCGTCCACGTAGGCTTCCAGGACCGCATCGAGTACCTCGTACGGAGGGAGCCGGTCGCTGTCGAGCTGTCCGGGGGCCAGCTCCGCGGACGGTGGTTTGGAGATGCTGTTCTCCGGTATCGGCGGCAGTCCGAGCGGGCCCGGCTGCTGGGTGTTGCGCCACAGCGCGAGCTCCCAGACCAGGCTCTTGGGTACGTCCTTCAGCGGAGCGAACCCACCGGCGCTGTCACCGTAGAGGGTGGAGAAGCCGGTCGCGAGCTCGCTCTTGTTCCCGGTCGCCAGCACCAGGGGCCCCTCGGCGTTGGAGATGGTCATCAGCAGCTGTCCGCGGATACGGGCCTGCAGGTTCTCCAGAGCCAGACCCTCGCAGGGGTAGGTGGCGCCGAACGCCTCGAGCACCTGTGCGATCGGAACGAGCCGCCACCGCAGGCCCTGGCGCCGGGCCAGTTCCTCGGCGTCGGCCACCGAGTGCTCCGAGGACCAGGGGCTGGGCATGCCGACCACGTGGACGCCATCCGCGCCTACCGCGTCGCACGCCACCGTGGCCGCGAGCGCGGAGTCGATGCCACCGGAGAGGCCCAGGATCACCGAGGAGAAGCCGTTCTTGCGTACGTAGTCGCGGGTGCCCGTGACCAGAGCGGCCCAGACCTCCGCGAGCGGGCTCAGTCGGGGTGCCACCCGGGCCGTTGCCGCTGCCCGAGCGGCGGGGTCTGCGGCGCCTGGCTGGTCTTCCGCCGGGAGTTCCGCCGGGGCCGCGGGGCTCACCGCCGGGGGCGCCGGGCGTTCCGGCGGGGCCGCGGACGAGGGACTGGTCGTGATGCTCACTCTGCGAACGTCCATGCCTGCCGCGTGCGGAGGCGTGCTGTCGCCCCGGCCGGGCATGTCCAGGTCGATGACCAGCAGCTCCTCGGAGAACTGCGCAGCCCGGGCCAGCAGCTCGCCGTCCGGTGCCACCACGAGTGAGTCCCCGTCGAAGACAAGCTCGTCCTGGCCACCGACGGTGTTGACGTAGGCCACTGCCGCACCGCACTCGCGAGCCCGCTCCTGGCACTGCCGGAAACGTACGTCGACCTTGTTCCGCTCGTACGGCGAGCCGTTCACGACCAGCATCACATCGACGCCGATGCTCGCGGCGACTGCGAAGGGGCCGCGGCTCTGCCACGCGTCCTCGCAGATGGACAGTCCGACGTCGAGCCCGGCGATGGACACCGAGACGAACTCGGACCCCGGCGCGAAGTAGCGGTACTCGTCGAACACCCCGTAGTTGGGCAGGTGGTGCTTGAAGTACCGGGCACGCACGTCGCCGCCGTGCAGCACAGCGAGTGCATTCCGGCGCTGCCCGCTGTCCGGGTGGTCGTCGTCGAGGTACCCGACCGCGACAGCGATCTCACCGAGACCCTCCGCGGCGAGCCGCCGTGCCAGTCCGGGCACTGCTGTGGTGCTCGCGTCGACGAAGGAGCGGCGTAGCACCAGGTCTTCGGGTGGGTACCCGGTCAGAGTCATCTCCGGAAAGGCGACGAGATCGGCGCCCTGCTCGAAGGCCTGTCGGGACCACGCCACGACGGTGTCGACGTTGCCGGCGACGTCACCGACAACGAGATTGCATTGCGCCAGCGCGATGCGGATGCCAGGCATGGGATCAGGTTATGGTGCCTACATCGGGGTTCGTCACGCGAGGCATGCTCGGGGGGAGTGCGCAGTGGCGAAGGGCGCAGTACCGAGGGGTGCAGTACTGAGGGGCACGCTGCCCACGGATGCGCCGATCGGTGGGCCGAAGGGCGCGCCGAAGAGCGCAGTACCGAAGAGGGCCGGGGGGAAGGGCCTGGTCCTGGTGACCGGGGCGACCGGTGTCCTGGGCAGCCATGTGGTCCGCGAGCTTGTCACCCACGGGTGGCGGGTCCGGGCCATGACCCACCGCCCCGACCTGCCGCGAGCCCGCGCGATCGCGGGGCCCCGGGTGGAGGTCGTCTCGGCGGACGTGCGGGACCCGCGCGCGTTGGGGCGGGCGGTCCACGGGGTGGATGCGATCTACCTGCTGGAGCCGTGGCGCCTGGACGGTCCGGATGGGGCAGACGGGGCCCGTACCGCGGGGGTTGCGGTCGCCAACGCGGCAGCGGGCGCCGGGGTCGAGCACGTGGTGTTCTCGTCGCTGTCCGGTGCGGGGGCTCCCACCGGCGTTGCGCACCTGGAGCGCAAGCGGGCGGTGGAGCTTCATCTGAGGGCCCTCGGGCTGGCCGCCACAGTGCTTCGTCCGGCGCTCCTGATGGAGCGCGTGGTCGGGTACCAGGGCCGCCCGTTGCTGAGCCTGCTGTACCAGTCCCTGCGTCTGGCCGTGCCTCCCGATCAGCGCGCGCGGCATGAGCCCGACCCGACAGAGAGCCGGCCCGGCTCGCTCCTCGCGCCGCTCGTGGCGCGGGTTCGGTCCCGCTACGAGCACGTGCCGGTGCAGGTCGTGGCGGCGTCGGACGTGGCCACGGTCGCCCGCCTGGCGCTTGAAACGCCCGAGAGGTATGTCGGCCTCGCCATCGACCTCGCGGGGGATGAGCTGACCGCGCCGGACATCGCCCAGGCCTACCAGGACATCACCGGCAGGCAGGCACCCGGCTGGGTCGGGCGCCGGGACGTCCGCCCACCCGACGACCTCGCCGGGCTGCTCGACTGGGTACGCGAGTACGGCTTCGAGGCGGACATCCCCACGCTGCGCACCAAGTACCCGTGGCTGTCCACGTTCCCCGGGTGGCTGCTGGGGGCGTGAGGTGTGTGCTGTGTGGTGGGCAGGGAGCACACATGCCGTCGCGACACGCCAGGTGGCTCAGGCGTGGACGCGGCGTGTCGCGGAGACTTGTGTGTCGACAAGGGAGCAGAGGACACACAAGACGCCTCCTGCCGCGGCACGGCTCAGCCGACTCACAGCGAGGTTGCGGCGCCGTAGGCTGTGGGGCATGGATCGACAGCAGGAGTATGTCCTCCGGACCATCGAGGAACGCAACATCCGCTTCGTCAGACTGTGGTTCTCCGATGTACTCGGCACGCTGAAGTCGGTGTCGATCGCACCCGCCGAGCTCGAGCAGGCGTTCGAGGAGGGCGTGGGGTTCGACGGCTCCGCGATCGAGGGCTTCACCCGCGTCTACGAGAGCGACATGCTCGCCCGGCCGGACGCCTCCACCTTCCAGATCCTCCCGTGGGGAGCCGACGACGGAGGCCCGGGCTCGGCACGAATGATCTGTGACATCCACTCGATGGACGGCTCCCCGTCCTGGGCAGACCCGCGTCACGTCCTGCGCCGTGCCCTGAGCCGGGCATCCGATCTCGGCTTCACCTTCTACATCCACCCGGAGATCGAGTTCTATTTGTTCCGTCGCGAGGAGGCGGAGCGGGGAATCCCGGTGCCGGCCGACCACGGCGGCTACTTCGACCTGTCCACTCATGACGTGGCGCACGGGTTCCGGCGCGCGTCGATCGCCACGCTGGAACGTATGGGCGTCTCCGTGGAGTTCAGCCACCACGAGGTGGCGCCCGGACAGCAGGAGATCGACCTGCGCTACGCCGACGCGCTCACCATGGCCGACAACACGATGACCTTCCGCCATGTGATCCGGGAAGTGGCCCGCATGCACGGCGTCTACGCCTCGTTCATGCCCAAGCCGTTCACCGACCAGCCCGGCTCGGGCATGCACACCCACCTCTCCCTCTTCGAAGGCGACCAGAACGCCTTCCACGACGGCTCGGACCCCTACGGGCTCTCGCCGACCGCCAAGAAGTTCATTGCCGGGCTGCTGCACCATGCCCGGGAGATCACGGCAGTGACCAACCAGTGGGTGAACTCCTACAAGCGGCTGGTCGCCGGGTTCGAGGCTCCGCCGGCCGTCTCCTGGGGCCACGCGAACCGCTCCGCAATGGTCCGGGTACCGGCTCAGAAGTCCGGAAAGGGGCACACCACGCGGGTGGAGATCCGGAGCCCTGACTCGGCGGTCAACCCGTACCTGGCGTTTGCGGTCATGCTCGCGGCCGGGCTGAGGGGTATCCAGCAGGGCTACGAGCTGCCTCCGCCGGCCGAGGACGACATGTGGAGCCTCTCCGATGCCGAGCGTCGTGCCATGGGCTACCAGGACCTGCCTCACAACCTCGCGGAGGCACTGCGTGCGATGGAGGCCAGTGACCTGGTCGCCGAGACGCTGGGTGAGCACGTGTTCGACTTCTTCCTGCGCAACAAGCGACAGGAGTGGTCCGCGTACCGCCGGGTGGTCACCGAGTACGAGCTGAAGAAGGACCTCCCGGTCCTGTGACCGTCACCGCGCTGGCTGTCACCAACGCCGAGCACGAGCCGGTAGGGCTGCTGGAGCCCTGGCTGGTGGCCGCCGGTGTGACGGTGTCCACCGTGCCTGCCTGGGACGGAACCCCGCTGCCCGGCAGCTGGCGGGAGGCCGGAGATGCCGGTGCCCGTGGGCTGATCGTCATGGGCGGACCGCAGTCCGCCTACGACAACCGGGAGACGCTGCAGCCGGACTCCCCGTGGCTCCCGGACGTCAAGGCGCTGCTCGCGGAAGCGACCGCGGCGGGCGCTCCCGTCCTGGCCGTCTGCCTCGGGGCGCAGCTGCTCGCCGAGGCCTGCGGGGGACTGGTGCGCCCCGGCGACGCGGGGGGTGAGCTCGGGGCGCGGCTGGTCGCCAAGCGCGACGCCGCCGCAGGCGACCCGGTGTTCGGTCCGCTCCCGATGACGCCGGACGTCGTCCAATGGCACTGGGACACGATCGCGGTGCTGCCGCCCGGTGCCACCCTGCTCGCCAGCTCGCCCACGTACCCGAACCAGGCGTTCCGGATCGGGCGGTCCTACGGCCTGCAGTTCCACATCGAGACGACGCCCGAGATCGTGGCAGGCTGGGCAGCCCACGACGCCGACCTGCTCGGGGCGGGCGAGCTCGCCGACGGGGGCAAGCCGGGTCGGTTGGGCAAGACGGGCGAGGACGCGCCGGGTGCCACAGGCGCCACAGGCAAGGTGGACGTGCAGCGCCTGCTGGACGGGATCGTGCAGGTTCAGGAGCAGATGGAGGCCACGTGGCGGCCGGCCGTGGAGCGGTTCGCGGGGATGCTGTCCGAGCCGACCGGGAACGGGTGAGGACACCGGCATGAGCGCCCCCGACGAGGATCGCATCCGAGCCCGGTTGGTGCGGCTCGGCTTCCTGGACCGGGACCGCGCCGCGTAGCTGCTCGGACCTGACGGTCTGGGAGTGTGGGACCTCGCCTCGAACAGGCCCCTGAGCGCGGAAGACTCCGCGCTGGTCGCCGCGCTCGGCAGGGCCGCCGACCCCGACCTCGCGGTGTTCGCCCTGGCCCGCCTGGCTGAGGCAGCCGATGATCGAGACGTACTGCTGCAGCGTCTCCGGGAGTCCGGCGCGCTGCGGACCAGGCTGATCGCAGTCCTGGGCACGAGTGCGGCGCTGGGGGACCACCTCGCCACGAACCCCGCCGACTGGCACGTCCTCGACGACGGCACCACCGGTGTGGGCGAGCTGATGGTGAGACCCCGGCGGACAGCGGCGCAGCTGCAGCGCGAGCTGCTGCGCGCCGTGGGCGTACCGGACTCCGAACCGCCGCCGTGGGGCTCCGGCGGCGGACGTGCCCGGGACGGGAGACCAGACACCGTGGCCGCGCTGGGCCGTGCCTACCGGCGTCTGGTGCTCGACCTGGCAGCCGAGGACCTGGCGGGGCTGATGGCCTTCGAGTCGGTCGCCTCCGAGCTGTCGGACCTTGCGGGTGCGGTGCTGACGGCGGGGCTGGCGATCGGGTGGGCCGAGCTGCCTGAGGGGGCACCGGGATGCCGCCTGGCCGTGATCGGCCTGGGCAAGTGTGGCGGGCGCGAGCTCAACTACGTCTCCGACGTAGATGTCATCTTCGTGGCCGAGCCGCTGGAGGTGGACGACGACAGCAAGGGCAACGGCAACGAAGACGGTGGCTACCTGGCCACGGCCACCACGCTGGCGTCCACCCTGATGCGCGTTTGCGGTGAGGCCGCCTGGGAGGTCGACGCCGCCCTGCGCCCCGAGGGCAAGCAGGGACCGCTGGTGCGCAGCATGCAGTCCTACGAGACCTACTACCGGCGGTGGGCGGACACCTGGGAGTTCCAGGCACTGCTCAAGGCGCGTCCGGTGGCGGGTGACATCGCCGTGGGGGAGCGGTACGTGGAGTACGTCGCCCCGCTGGTGTGGACCGCCGCGGACCGACCCAACTTCGTCGAGGACGTCCAGGCCATGCGGCGCAAGGTCGAGGCGCACATTGCCACCAAGAAGGCGGACCGCCAGCTGAAGCTCGGCAAGGGCGGGCTGCGCGACGTCGAGTTCTCGGTACAGCTGCTCCAGATGGTGCACGGGCGCGCGGACGACACGTTGCACAGCGGCAACACGCTGCGCGCGCTGGATGCGCTGTGCGACGGCGGGTACGTCAACCGTACCGACGCCGCCTCGCTCACCGACGCGTACCGCTGGCTGCGCACCGTGGAGCACCGGCTCCAGCTGCAGCGGCTGCGCCGTACCGCGGAGATCCCGACCTCGGCCCGGTCCCGGCGCTGGCTGGCTCGCAGCCTCGGGTACCGGCCCGACGACCGGGGCGACGCCGAGGCGGCCTTCGAGCGGGAGCGACAGATGGTGGCCCGCGAAGTGCGGCGCATCCACGAGAAGCTGTTCTACCGGCCTCTGCTGACGGCTGTGGCTGCCGTTCCGACGGATCGCCTCCGTCTCAAGCCCGAGGCGGCGAAGGACCGGATGGCCGCGCTCGGGTTCGCCGATCCGGCCCGGGCCATCGGGCACATCGCTGCTCTGACCGAGGGAGTGTCCCGTACGGCGGCCATCCAGCGCGCGATCCTGCCGGCGATGCTCGAGACCTTCTCCGTGTGCGCCGACCCGGACGCGGGGCTGCTGTCGTACCGGCAGGTCTCGGAGGGAATGCGCGACTCTCCCTGGTATCTCCGGCTGCTGCGGGACGAGGGACTGGTCGCCGAGCGCCTGGCGTTCCTGCTCGCGTCCTCTCGGTATATCTCCGACCTGCTGGTCCGGGCGCCGGAGGCGCTGCAGCTGCTCAGCGAGGAGAAGATCGCACCGCGGGAGGCGGAGTCGCTGAACACGGCGCTGCTGGCCGCGGTCGGACGGCGGGACGACTGGGAGGCGGCTGCCACCGCCGCCCGGGCGCTGCGTCGTGTCGAGCTGCTGCGCATAGCGGCGGCCGACCTGCTCCGCCTCGCGGACGTGGAGACCGTCGGCGAGGCGCTGTCCCAGGTCAACGACGCAACCTTGGCGGCGGCGCTGGACCTGGCCCGGCGCGAGACGCTGTCGGACTTCGGCCTCGACGAGCTCCCGGTGCGCTTCCTGGTGGTCGCCATGGGGCGGCTGGGTGGGGAGGAGAGCGGCTACGGCTCGGATGCGGATGTGATGTTCGTGTACGAGCCGGTGGGGGACGTGGCGGAGAAGCTGGCGGCCGACGTCGCCCTGCGGATCGCGGAGGAGATGCGCCGGTTGATGGCGCTGCCCGCACCGGACCCACCCCTGCAGGTGGACGCCGACCTGCGACCGGAGGGTCGGCAGGGCCCGCTGGTCCGCAGCCTCGAGTCCTACCGCGCCTACTACGAGCGCTGGTCGAGCGTGTGGGAGTCGCAGGCACTGCTGCGGGCCCGGCCGTTCCTGGGGGACGAGAGGCTCGCGCGCAGCTTCACCGCGCTCATCGACCCGATCCGCTACCCCGTCGGCGGTCTGTCACGTGAGCAGCTGACGGAGATCCGGCGCATCAAGGCGCGGGTGGACACCGAGCGCATGCCACGGGGCGCCGACCCGAGCACTCACACCAAGCTGGGCCGGGGCGGGCTGGCCGATGTGGAGTGGAGCGCCCAGCTGCTGCAACTGCAGCATGCTGCGGCGGTACCGGGACTGCGCACCACCCGTACGCTGACGGCACTGCGGGCAGCCGTGGCGGCAGAGCTGCTCGAGGTGGCGGAGGGCGAGCGGCTGTCGGCCGCGTGGCGGATGGCGAGCGAGGCGCGCAACGCGACGATGCTGGTGACCGGTCGGCCGTCGGACGCGCTGCCCAAGCCGGGACGTCAGCTCGCCGGGGTGATGACGGCGATGGGATACCCTGCGGACTTCGACTCGGGACACTTCCTTGACGAGTACCGGCGGACCACCCGACGGGCCCGAGCAGTGGCGGAGAGGGTGCTGTACGAATGAGCGCGGCTGTGCCGAGTACTGCGGAGCTGCTGGCCGGCTCCCGTCAGCTGGATATGACCGCCGAGGGCGCGCGCTACGCCGTCTACCACCGCCCTGCGACGGATCCCGAGCCCGCCCAGCCACCGGCGGTGCTGCTGCACGGAGTCCCGGAAACCTCCGCCTGCTGGCGGGCCCTGATGCCGGCACTGGCCCGGGACCGCGACGTGTTCGCCGTGGACCTCAAGGGTCTGGGGGAGAGCCAGGTCGAGGGCCCCTACGACGTACCGACGCTGCTCCATGAGCTCGCCGACCTTCTCGCCCAGCTGGGCGGAGGCGACCGGGTGGACCTCGTCGGCCACGACTGGGGCGGCTCGCTGGCCGCTTCGCTGGGCGCTCGGCTGCCGGGCAGGATCCGACGGCTGGCTGTCATCTCTGCGCCGTACCGCAAGGTGAGCTACGCCCACGCCCCGCACATGCCGTTCTTCGCACTCCCCCTGCTGCCCGAGGCAGCCTTCCGGGTGCGCGGCGGCGCGTTCGTGGACGACCTCTTCCGGCTGGCCTGGCGGCAGGGGTCCGTACGGGAGGACGTGCGAGCGCACTACCGGGAGGCCTACTCCGACCCCGAGCGGGTCGAGGCGATGCTGGGCTACTACCGGGCCAGCGTTCGTCACCGGGTGACCGCAGGTGCTGGCAAAGCGGGCCGCACTGTCCTGCACGCTCCCGCGACGATCGCTGGTGCGGTTTCCAGCCGCGGGGAGATGTTCAAGGCGGCTACGGCGGGTAAGGCGAACGCCGAGCCGCGCATCCACTGCGAGCGGCACCTGGTGGTCTGGGGTGCCGAGGACCCGGTGATGCCCATCTCGGTGGGCGAGGCGGTGTGCCGGGAGATGCGTGACCCGTTCACCATGATCACGTTGCCGAAGGTCGGGCACTGGCCCCTTGAGGAGCTACCTGACTACGTCGTGGGTGCGGTCGCGGACTTCCTCCGGCAGTCCTGAGGTGACCTTTCGGGTTGGGGGGTGCGTGCAGCGGCGCGGTTGCCCCAGCGTAGATTCCTCCCTGACGCCCCAAAGGAGGACTCATGAAGGCTGCCGTCGTTCACGACTTCGAGAAGCCGCTCAGCGTCGAAGACGTGCCCGTCCCCGAGCCGGATCGGGGTCAGGTCCTGGTCAAGCTGGTTGCCAGCGGACTGTGCCACACAGACATCCACGCCGCGCGCGGCGACTGGCCGGTCAAGCCGAAGCTCCCACTGATCCCGGGCCACGAGGGAATCGGACGCGTGGTGGCACTCGGCGAAGGGGTGAGCAACGTTTCCGAAGGCGACATGGTCGCCATGCCGTGGCTCGGCTACGCCTGCGGAGTATGTCGCTACTGCATCAGTGGGTGGGAGACGCTGTGCCCCAATCAGCAGCAGAACGGATATAGCAAGGACGGTGGCTACGCCGAGTACGAGGCTGCCTACGCCAGCCACGTGAACATCGTCCCGGAAGGAATCGACCCTGCTGAAGCAGCGCCGATCTCCTGCGCCGGCGTGACCACCTACAAGGCGATCAAGGTCGCCGGGACGCGCCCGACCGAGAACGTCCTGATCATGGGCGTCGGCGGGCTGGGGCACCTCGCGATCCAGTACGGCAAGATCTTCGGGGCCAACGTGATCGCTGTCGACGTCACCGAGGAGAAGCTCGAGCTGGCCAAGAGCCTCGGCGCGGACGCGGTCATCCACGGTCGTGAGCAGAATGTCGTCGAGGAGGTCAAGAAGCTCGGCGGCGCCGACGTAGCGATTACGTTGGCGGTCGCCCGGGCGGCGATGGAGTCGGCCACCGCGGCGCTGAACCCGAACGGTCGACTGGTGCTGGTCGCACTGCCCAAGGACAACATGTTCCCGGTGGACGTCTTCGCCACGACCCTGTTCGGGCAGAAGATCATCGGGTCGATCGTCGGCACCCGGCAGGACCTCGCCGAGGTCCTCGACCTGCACGCCAAGGGTCGGACCAAGGTGATCTACCAGACCCGTCAGCTCGACCACGTCAACGACTGCTTCGAGGAGATCTTGTCGGGCTCGGTTCCGGCTCGGCTGGTCTTCGACATGCGTGGTGGGCGTCAGGCGTCGGAGCCCTCCCGGCTGGGTCGGCAGGGTTCCTGAGACCCGAGGGGTGACGTCCCCCAGATCGGGCGGTCCGCGTGCGGGCCGCCCGATCATACGTCTCGCCGCTTGCGGGATGCCGAGACCGGATGCCGCTAGCGGGGCGTGCCGCGGCTGGGGATGCTGGGCACCAGCGTGTGACGGCGGCGCTGATCACCGTCATGACGCCCACCCAGAGCAGCAGACCGATCGCGAGCAGGGCGAGCAGCGGTGCGAGGACGGGGGAGACCGGGTCGGACCCGTACTGGGCCAGCCGAATGGTTGCCAGCGCGAACGCTGCGACGGGGAATGTCGCCGACCACCAGTAGGTCCCGAACGGAATCCGCGCCAGGTCCGGCACCGTGAACAGCAGGATGGCGAACAGGAAGATCGCATGCCCCACAGTCCGTACTCGATCACATTGGGGGTTGCGCTCAGGGCCGGCAGAATCGCGTTGACCGTGAGAACCGGTGGGTTGAGCTGGATGAACGACGCGGCGCTGGTCAGGATTGAGCAACGTCCGGTGCGTGATCTGGCGGTTGGTGATGGTCGCGTTGACGAAGATCCACGACAGGAAGCCGGCGCCGATCAGCACGATCGCCATCGTGTCGTAGCCGAACGTGGCGGCGCCGACTGCGGCGACCAGGTTTCCGCTGGTGGGAGGTAACAGCCAGGCGCCGGAGATGTTGCTGACGTCGATCTCCTTGGTGATCCACCGGCTGTAGATCCAGGCACCGAGCAGGAACTGGCCCACTGCGGCGAACGCCCAGATCACGTGGGCGGTCGTGGGTGCGATCCGCTCCAGGGTGATCGTTATCAGGATCAGTGACATCAGGGAGAGCGCTGCGAAGACCCCGGTGTTCTCGTCGCGTAGCTCGCTGGAGAGCGCCCTGATGCTGGCTCGTACGTGGATGACGTGGGTCAGAGCCAGCCAGAGCCACAGCCCGACGGCGACGAGCCAGGCCGCCACCGCGGGCGCTTGGGGCAGTCCCCAGTACTCGGAGGCCTGGAACAGCATGATCGAGACGCCTGAGGTGCCCATGACGAAGGAGAAGAACGTCAAGGGCATCCGGCGCACGGCGCTCATCCTAGGGCGGGGGGCAACGGCCACCGCGCGTCGCGGGTTGCCATCATGGACGGCCGCGGGAAGGATCGCGGGGTATGACGACGTCCTCGAAGAAGATCGCGCTCTCCGCAGCTGGCATCGCTCTCGGCATCGGGCTCGCCGCGGCATCCTCCGCCCAGGCGGCGCCCCGGCCGGCGGTGGTGCCGCTGCCGGCTGGGTTCAGCCCGGAGGGGGTGGCCGCAGGAGCAGGCAACACGGTGTACGTCGGGTCGCTCCGCGACGGCGACATCTACCGTGCCGACCTGCGGACCGGCGCGGGCGAGCTGTTCATCGACGCCCCGGTGGGCAGCGTGGCCGTGGGACTGAAAGCGGACGTGGCCCACAACCGGCTGTTCGTTGCGGGCGGCGGGACCGGCGTGCTGGCCGTCTACAACCTGACCTCGGGCGCACTGCTCGCGCAGGTCCCGCTGGCGAGTCCGGGGGCCACCTTCCTCAACGACGTCGCCGTGACGCGCGACGGCGTCTGGGTGACCGACTCGGTCAACCCGGTGCTGTACTTCGTCGCGACCGGGAACGGTACCTACGATGAGGTTCGTACGGTGTCGCTGAGCGGGCCGGCGGCTGACACCTCCGGTGCCTTCAACGTCAACGGCATTGCCGCGACACCCGACGGCAAGACCCTGATCGTTGCCCACAGTGCACTGGCAGCCGTGATCGCTGTGGATCCCGCTACCGGAGACTCGACGACGATCGACCTGGGAGGAGCATCGCTGCCCAACGTGGACGGGATCCTGCTGGACGGTCCGCGGCTGTGGGTGGTTCAGAACTTCTTGAACCAGGTCAGCGAGGTGCGCCTGGCGCCCGACCACCTGTCCGGCGCGGTTGTCGGAGTCATCGCGAGCCCGGACTTCCGGATCCCGACGACCGTGGCGCGCCACGGAAACGACCTCGCCGTCGTGAACGCGCGCTTCGACCTGGGTATCCCCGGTCCCGGGGACGCCGCGTACGAAGTGGTCGTCGTCCCGCGGTAGGCCTCTCCGGTCACCGAGCCCAGCGGCCCTGCCGAGCGGAACCTAGCCCAGCGGCACGATGCGCCCGCCGGTCAGCAACCGCCATGAGTACGCGTACGCCACACCTGTCACGGGCAGGCTGACCAGCAGACCCACCAGGCACAGCAGCGCGCCGAGCACGTTGATGCCGATCGCGGCCAGCATCAGGAGAAGGAGCGGCCCGACGTTGGCGGAGACCAGAGCCCATGACCGTTTCATGGCATCGATCGGGTCGGTGGTGACGCCGTCAGCGATCGAGTACCCGAAGAAGGCCCATAGGAACCCGAGGATCAGGCCGGGGATGATGCACAGCAGGAGACCGAAGACGACCCCGATAGTCACCAGGATGGACGCTGCCAGGTACGTCAGGAAACCGTCGCCCCGGAACAGCATGTCCGCGGAGGGCTGACCTCCGTCCACCACCGTCAGCGCCGCGCGGATCAGTCCGAGCCCGAGGAGGGCGCCGATCAGCCAGGTCACCAGGTTCCAGGCCACGTTGAGGAAGAACTGGTCCTGGAGCAGGGTGCCCACCACTCCCAGTACGACCTCCACACCCACGATGACCAGGGCGATGACGAGGAAAGCGCCCACATTGCGGGTGAACCCCTGCCATCCGTAGCCGAGTGCGTCGCCCACGGACAGCCGCGGCGAGGCGGGCCCGGGAGGGTAGCCGGCCCCGTAGCCAGGGGGCGGGACCGGTCCGTATTGCTGGGGCGGGTATCCGCCGGGCGGCGGGGGATAGCCCCCGGCGGTGGCGGCCCGTACCCGCCGGGCGGTGGCGGATAGCCCCCGGCGGTGGCGGCCCGTACCCGCCGGGCGGTGGCGGATAGCCTCCCGGCGGCTGAGGCGGGTATCCCCCCGGTGGTGACGGCGGTGGGTATCCGCCGGGGGGCTGGGGCGGTGGCTGTTGGGGCGGCGGTGGCGGCGGCTGAGACTGCGGCGGCTGTGGTGGGGGCGATGGTGGCGACTGCGGGGGTGGCACCGACTCAGGCGGCGGTCCCTGCGGGCCCGGGGTCTCGGGGGTCTCGCCGGAGTCCTCGGGCGGCTCCGGTCGTTCGGGTGGTGGTGTGGTCATGGAGCATCGCCTCCCGCTTCCCGCACGGCCGAGCCCACCGTACCGCTGTGCCGGATCCGTGGCTGTGACGGCCTGCCCCTGGCCCCTTGCCGGATTGCCTGCCCGTAGCCGTCAAGCGAAGCGGCCAGGCACGCATCGCAGTACCGGAGCTTCTCAGGGATCTGCTCACCACCCTTGTGGCTTGCGCTGGGGCCTCCGTGGAGCCGCACGTTGCCTCGTTCAGCTCACGACAAGGGTGGTGACTTTGGCCAGGTCATCGGCGTGCAGGTCGCGCTCGACTTCGAGGTCGTAGTCGGTCTGGATGTTGATCCAGAACCGGTCGTCGACCCCGAGCGCCTTCGACAGGCGGAGGCCGGTGTCGGTGGTAATGGCGCGCTTGCCGCGGACGATCTCGCTGATCCGGGTCTGAGGGAGACCTGTGGCCTGGGCGAGGCGGTACTGCGTGATGCCCAGGGGTTCCAGGAACTCCGTCAGCAGGATCTCGCCCGGCGTGATCGGGTCATGTGCCTTCGTCGTGGTGGCCATGCTCGTCTCCTCTCGTGATGTTCAGTGGTAGTCGGTGATCTCGACGTCAGTCGGGCCGGTGTCGGTCCAGACGAAGCAGATCCGGTATTGGTCGTTGACGCGGATGGAGTGTTGGCCGGCGCGGTCGCCAACCAGCTTCTCCAGGCGGTTGCCGGGTGGCACCCGCAGGCTGTTCAGTTCTGAGGCCGCGTTGAGGAGGCGGAGCTTCTTCTGTGCGGCACGCTGTGGTTCGGGTCCGAGAAATCGGACGTGTTCGCGGTTCCAGACCTTCTCTGTGTCGGTGTTCTTGAAGGACCGGATCACGGCTCAACGCTATCGCGCGGCGATACTAACGGCAAACGTGAGCATGGGCGGCAGGCCTGCCAGAGGCCTCGGTCGCCGATCGGCGACGTGGCGAGCGAGTCACAACCGACGGCTTGCTGGGGTCGATCGCTCGTAGGCAGCTCGCCGGAGAGTGGAACCGCGTACGCAGAACAACGAAGAACGACCCCTGACGCTGGAAGACGTCCACAGACGTTTTCGCAGGTCAGAGGCCGTTCTCGAAGGCTACCGAAAGAGGCCGAAGAGCCTCGGATCAGATGTCGTAGTACAGCTCGAACTCGTGCGGGTGGGGACGCAGCCGGATCGGGTCGACCTCGTTCTCACGCTTGTAGTCGATCCAGGTCTCGATCAGGTCCTCGGTGAACACGTCCCCCTCGGTGAGGTAGTCGTGGTCCTCCTCGAGCTCGCTGAGCACCTCGGGCAGCGAGCCAGGCACCTGGTTGATGGCCGCGTGCTCGTCCGGGGGCAGCTCGTAGAGGTCCTTGTCGACCGGCTGCGGCGGCTCGATGCGGTTCTTCACCCCGTCCAGACCCGCCATCAGCATCGCCGCGAAGGCGAGGTACGGGTTGCACGAGGGGTCGGGCACCCGGAACTCCACCCGCTTGGCCTTCGCGCTGGTGCCGGTGACCGGGATACGCACTGCGGCCGAACGGTTGCGGGCCGAGTAGACCAGGTTCACCGGAGCTTCGAAGCCCGGCACCAGGCGGTGGTAGGAGTTCACCGTGGGGTTGGTGAACGCCAGCAGCGAGGGGGCGTGGGCCAGCAGCCCGCCGATGTACCAGCGCGCGATGTCGGACAGCCCGCCGTACCCGGACTCGCTGTAGAACAGCGGCTCCCCGTCCTTCCACAGGCTCTGGTGGGTGTGCATGCCGGAGCCGTTGTCACCGAAGAGCGGCTTGGGCATGAAGGTCACACTCTTGCCGTGGGCCCAGCCGACGTTCTTGATCACGTACTTGAACAGCATCAGCATGTCGCCGGAGTGCTGCAGGGTGTCGAACTTGTAGTTGATCTCGGCCTGTCCAGCGGTACCGACCTCATGGTGGGCGCGCTCCACCGAGATGCCCACCTGCTGGAGTGCCAGGGTCATCTGGTCACGCATGTCCGCGTGATGGTCCACCGGGGGAACGGGGAAGTAGCCGCCCTTGTAGCGGGTCTTGTAGCCGAGGTTGCCGCCCGGCTCCTCGCGTCCGGTGTTCCAGGCGGCCTCTTCGGAGTCGATGAAGTAGTAGCTGGCGTTCTGCTTCGTCTCGAACCGGACATCGTCGAAGGCGTAGAACTCGGCCTCGGCGCCGAAGTACGCGGTGTCCGCGATCCCGGTCTGCTTGAGGTAGGACTCGGCCTTGGCGGCGATCTGACGCGGGTCGCGACTGTAGGGCTCGTCGGTGAACGGGTCACGGATCGAGAAGTTGATGGCCAGCGTCTTGGCCTTGCGGAACGGGTCCACGAAGGCGGTGTACGGGTCGGGCATCAGCTTCATGTCCGACTCGTGGATCGCCTGGAACCCGCGGATCGACGAGCCGTCGAACATCAGGCCCGTGGTGAACACGTCCTCGTCGAACGACGATGCAGGCACA
The DNA here is from genome assembly GCA_963752715.1 of uncultured Actinomycetota bacterium. Lineage (GTDB taxonomy): Bacteria > Actinomycetota > Actinomycetes > Mycobacteriales > CAVVZQ01 > CAVVZQ01. The sequence goes on from CAVVZQ010000004.1 coordinate 121,421, forward strand.
TTGAAGTGCTGCATGACTCCGGGCAGGTCGCAGAAGCGTACGTCGATGAACTCGACATCGTTGTCCCGGATGTAGCTCAGGACCTCGTCAGCGTTGGAAAACATCCGTCCTCCGGTCGGCAGTGGACAATCGACACGAGCCTAGGCGTACGGCTTTGCCCGACGGTGTCGCTCGTGTTGCGCGGACGTTACGCAGTCCGGCAGTCGGGACGTACACCCCGTGGCTCGGCCGTGCCTGGAACCCCTGCGGGACAGCCTATGTCGTCGTACGCAGGGAGGGAGCGCTTCCGAGGGTGCGCCTCGCCGAGTTCTGGGACGTACCCTCGGATGCTGTGGGACGTTGGACCGGATCGTGGCTCGGAGGCCCCTCTTCCGCGGGCCTGACCCCGCCGCGCGAGGACTGGCCAGGCGAGCGACTGGGACTTCCTGAGGAGGGAGTCGCTTCGGTCGCGCCCGTGGGGCGGAGGATCGCCGCTTTCGCCGTGGACGCACTCGGCAGCGCGCTGGTGGCAGGCCTGTTCACGCTGCCGGACCCGCCCGGCAACGTGAGCCTGCTGGTGTTCTTCGTGGTGTATGTGCTCTTCACGTCGCTGCTGGGGCAGACCCCTGGCATGTACGTCACCGGGCTGCGGGTGGTTCGGATCGACACCCGGGGGCCGCTAGGGATCGTGCGCGCGCTGATCCGTACGGTCCTGCTGTGCTTGCTCATTCCCGCGCTCATCTGGGACCGGGACTACCGCGGACTGCACGACAAGGCGTCGGCGGCGGTCGTGGTACGCGCTCGCTGAGGAGCTGCCGACCGACAGGCTGGCGACCGACAGGCTCTCGACCGACAGGCTCTCGACCGACAGGCTGTCGTGATCATGGCGCTCCGTTGCCATGATCCTCGTGATCATGGCGCTAGGGAATGACTCGCCGGGGGGACTCGCCGCGCTTCGCGACCTGCTGCCATGATCACGGCCCGGGGGTTGATCCAACGCCATGATCACGGCCGGGACGCGGCGACAGCGGCAGGGCGATCCGGCGTTCGACGCGAGTGCCGCGCCGCTGGGCTGGCGGGGTGACGGGGCTCGCGGGGCGACGGGGCTGGCGGGGCGACGGGGCTCGCGGGACGACTGGGCTGGCGGGCGACTGGGCGGGCAGGCGCGCCCTCGCTAGCGACCCTGTGGTGGCGGCACCTTCATACCCTTGACGCTCTTGGGAACCCGAGCCCCCTTGGGGACGGGTCCCTTGGGCATCTGACGCTGAGGCGTCGGCGAGACAGCCTTCATACGAGTCTCGAGCTTGTTCAGCTCACCGGGGGAGATGTTGCGCGGCAGCTTGGTCAGCGTCTTGCTGAGCTTGCGGATCGGGATCTCACCGGCGCTCTTGTCGTCCCCGACGATGTAGTCGTAGACCGGTACGTCTCCGGCCACCCGTACGGTCCGCTTCTTCTCCTGCGCGAGCAGCCCTCGGACGCGCTGCGGGGCGCCCTCGGCGATCAGGATCACGCCCGGCCGTCCCACCACGCGGTGCACCATGTCCTGCTGTGTGTTGGCGGTGACGACAGGCGTCACCCGCCAGTCACCCCGCAGGGAGTTCACGATGGCAAGCGCGGCCCCTGGCTTGCCCTCGGCTTCCCGGTACGCGGCCCGGTTGGCACGTCGACCGAACACCACGGTCGCGACAAGCACACCGACCAGGAAGCCTGTGACCCCGAAGGCAATCGGCGCGCCGAGCACGAACCCCAGGGCGAGCACCAGCGCGAACGGCACCAGCAGCGACCCGAGGAGGATCCAGTTCAGCTTGGGGTCGCGCTCCGCCGTGAAGCTGTACGCCTGGCGGAACGGTGCGATGCGTTCCTTCAGGGACTTGCGGGGCTTCTTCTGCTTCTTATCGCCGCGGGCCATGGATCCAGTCTAGGGAGCCGTTCGCGACGCGACGATCATCAGGCCGCGCCGGGGCGCAACTCGGGGGCGGCGGGCGGCTCGCGTCGTCCGCGGCTCGCCTCGCGGGACAGGAGTGCTTCGTAGGCGGACATGTGAAGACTGTCTCGTGCGTTGTTGCGTGCTCCCCGCTGGCCCAGGTCAGGCAGGAGGAGCGAGACGGCAAGGGTGCCCAGGATGTCGACGCTGCGAAGCGCGGACTGAGGCAGGACGGTGAGGATGCTCACGCGACTCATCGTGTCCGGTAGCTGTGACAGGTGGGTTGCGCTGGAGTGAAGGCTCAGACAGATGTGCGTGATCACTGCGCGACGGCACCGGAAGGGGTGCCGGCGGCGGACGCCGAGACCTCGCGGGCCTGTGCGTAGAGCCTGCCGGCGCGGTACGACGAGCGCACCAGAGGCCCGCTGAGCACACCGGCGAAGCCCAGCTCCTCCGCGGTGCGCTGCCAGTCGGCGAACTGCTCCGGACGTACCCAGCGCTCGACCGGGTGGTGCCGGGGCGTGGGGCGGAGGTACTGAGTGACTGTCAGCAGGTCGCAGCCGACCGACCGCAGGTCCCGCATGGCCTGCTCCACCTCGTCGTCGGTCTCGCCCATACCGAGGATGAGGTTGCTCTTGGTGACCAGTCCGGCAGTCCGCGCCTGCCTCAGCACATCCAGGGAGCGCTCGTAGGAGAAGGCCGGGCGTACCCGGCGGAACACCCGTGGCACCGTCTCGATGTTGTGCGCGAGGACCTCCGGGCGGGCCCCGAACACCTCCGCCAGCAGCGCCGGCTCACCGTTGAAGTCTGGGATGAGGACTTCGACCCCGCAGCCCGGTACGGCTGCGTGCACCTGGCGTACGGTCTCCGCGTACAGCCAGGCCCCGCCGTCGACCAGGTCGTCGCGGGCAACGCCGGTCACGGTCGCGTAGCGCAGCTGCATGGCTGCGACGGACTCCGCGACCCGGCGCGGCTCGTCGGTGTCGTACTCCGCCGGCTTACCGGTGTCGATCTGGCAGAAGTCGCAGCGCCGCGTGCAGAAGGCGCCCCCGATGAGGAAGGTTGCCTCCCGGTCCTCCCAGCACTCGTAGATGTTGGGGCAGCCGGCCTCCTGGCACACGGTGTGCAGCCCCTCGCGGTCCACCAGGGACCGGATGTCCCGGTACTCGGGGCCGGTCCGCATCCGGGTCTTGATCCAGGGCGGCTTCCGCTCGATGGGCACGCTGCTGTTGCGGACCTCGAGTCGGAGCAGCTTGCGCCCCGGCGGGGCGGTGCCGTCGGGCGGCGGGGTGGGGGGGCTCACCGCGCCGCCTCCGCCTCAGGGCTCGCCGCGACAGGGCTCGCCGCGACAGGGCTCGCCGCGACAGGCGCCGCGATATCGACGAGACTGCCGAGACGCGCCCGTACGACAGGCAGGACCTCCGCCACGGTGACGCGTCGACCGACCTCCTGGGACAGTGACGTCACACCGGCGTCGGCGATGCCGCAGGGCACGATCCGGTCGAACCACGACAGGTCGGGGTCGCAGTTGAGGGCGAAACCGTGGGTGGTGACCCCACGTGCCACCCGTACGCCGATGGCGGCCACCTTGCGGTCCTCCGCCCAGACCCCGCTGCGGCCCTCGACGCGCTGGGTCTGGAGCCCCAGGTCAGCGCACACGGCCATGAGCATGGCCTCCAGGCGCCGGACGTAGGCCACGACGTCCATCGGGTGGGGCAGCTGCAGAATCGGGTAGCCGACCAGCTGCCCCGGACCGTGCCAGGTGATCTTGCCTCCGCGGTCCACGTCGACCACCGCAGCCCCGGCAGCTCCGTCGATCGGGCGCTCCCAGAGCTCTGTCCGTCGGCCCGCTGTGAACACCGGAGGGTGCTCCAGCAGCAGCACCGTGTCCCCGATGCGCCCGGCGACGCGCTCGGCGTGCAGCATCCGCTGCCGGTCCCACGCCTGCTGGTAGGGGACCAGGCCCGCCTCCACGACGGTCAGTTCCACACCCTGAGCGTACGAGGGTGCGCCCTGCGGCTCATCTCGGAGGGTCGGGCCGTCACCCACGGGTCGGCCGGTCCTCGAGCAGACGGGGCTCCAGACGGGTCTCGGCGGCACCCGTGGCGGTCCGCTCCACCCGGTACGCGGCAGCCTCGGGTCGCTCGGAGACCACGTCGACCAGCTCCGTGCCCCGGTAGTGCAGTCCCACGCCGTCGTCGGTGGCGTAGCTGGCGGGCAGCGTGCCCGCGGCGACAAGCTGGTGCAGCAGCGGACGGCGCCCGGCCTCGCTGTCGTAGTGCACGCCGTTGCCGAAGGGGAGCAGCCCGAGTCCGTCGGTGACCGCTCTGAGGCGGGTGCCGAAGGAGTCCGTTGTGCCGCCCGCATGCCAGCAGATGCTGCCGGCGCTGACCCCGGCCAGCACCACACCCGCCTCCCACGCCTCCCGCATGTGCTCGTCGACTCCGTGGACCCGCCACACGGCCAGCAGGTTGGCGACGCTGCCGCCGCCGACCCAGATCACGTCCTGAGAGAGGAGGTGGGCGCGGATGTCAGGAACGTTCGGCATGGGGTACAGCGCGAGGTGGCTCACCTTCACATCGAGGTCGAGGGTCTGCTCGGCGTCGGTGAAGGCGTGGTAGAACGCGGCCACGCGCGCAGAGTCGTCTCCGGTGGCTGTGGCGAGGTAGCACAGGCGAGGCCGCGCCGCTCCGGAGAGCTCGAGTGCGTACCGCATCAGGGGGGCTGGTCGCAGCCGGTACGGGTTGTCCTCACGGACGGTGAAGCCGCCGCTGGTGGCGAGGATGTTCATGTCACTCCCAGGTCGTGGAGTACGGCGTGAGCCGCGCGGCGTCCGGAGACCAGCGCTCCCTGGATCGAAGGCGTGTCCCGGTGGTCGCCGGCGACGTACAGGCCGTCGGTCAGCCGTACGGGTCTGCGCAGCGACCCGGCAGGCGGGACCAGAGCCGGCAGTGCCTGGGGAACAGCGACCACTGCGAGCGGGTCCCAGCTCCGGGTGTCGCACCCGTACAGACGAGCCAGCTCCTCTCGTACGGCCGGCTCGGGCGGCGGCGACGTCCCCAGGACCGACGTGCTCACCAGGGGGCGTCCGCTGAGCGAGTAGCTCGGCGCCGCGTTGGTCAGGACGACCGAGTTGGCGATCCGCCGACGCTGCTCTCCGTCCAGCACGATGAGGGCCTCGGGGGTGGGAGGCTCCTCGGGTACGTGGTAGTAGGTGGTCACCCCTCGCATCGGAGTCCTCGCGAGGCCCGGGAGGAGGCTGCTCGCCGTCTCCGGGTCGGTCGCAACGACCACCGCCCGCGCCCGTACCTCGCCGGACTCGCACGCCACCCGGGAACCCGTCACCCGGCTCACCGGGACTCCGGTGTGGACCGTGTTCGCGGGGAGGTGCCCGGCCAGCTGTCGAGGGATGGCGTGCATCCCGCGGGCGGGTACGGCGGCCGTGCCCCGTGCGAAGGACCGCCACACCACGGCGAAGAACCGCGCCGCGGTCTGCATGTCCTCCTCGAGGAACACGCCGCTGAGGAACGGTCGCAGGAAGCGCTCGACGATCACCTCGGACAGCCCTGCGGCACGCAGTGCCTCGAGTGTGGTGACGTCCGGGCCGGACGTGAGCCGAGGCCCGTCGCTTCCCATCAGCCGGGCGGTCAGCGCCAGCAGTCGCACGCGGTCGCGCGGCGTCGCCACCGGAGCGGCCAGGTCCGACCACAGGGCGGACGGGAGTCTGCGGGGGTCGGCCAGCCGGTGCAGCCGGTCCCCGCGCCGGACCAGCGCCCCCGGCAGGAACGGGTGCAGGTCGAGGCGCTCCAGGTCAAGCACCGCACGCGCCTCCGGGTAGGAGGTGTTGAACACCTGGAAGCCGCGGTCCAGCAGAAAGCCGTCCGTCTCGGCGGTGGCGACCCGGCCCCCGACGGCGTCCCGCGCCTCCAGGACGACGGTCTCCACCGAGTGCCGCAGCAGGTGGCGGGCGGCCGCCAGGCCCGCGAGTCCGGCACCCACGACGACGACATCGGCGCGAGCGGGGAGTTCTGAGCGCGACACAGCACCACCCCTGGTCGGTTATCCACAGATTGGGCCAGCGTATCCAGCCACGCGGGCTGCGCACCTAGCCTGCGGTCGTGACGGGGTCCGAGGCATGGACGGTGGGTGGCTACCAGGCGGTCGAGCTGCTCGGAAGCGGAGGAACCGGTGAGGTCTGGCGGGCTCGGGTGCGGGAGAGCGGCGAGGAGGTCGCCCTGAAGCGACTGCGCCCCGGCGCCCAGCCCGCCGACCGCGCGCTGCTGAGACGCGAAGCATCCGCACTGGTGGCGGTTCGGCATCGCCACATCGTTGACCTGCGCGAGGTCCTCGCGACCGGGGACGGACTGGTCCTCGTCCTCGAGCTCGCTCAGGGGGGTGATGTCGCCGCCCTGCTCCAGCAGCGAGGCACACTCACTGTGCCCGAGATCGTCGCGGTTCTCGAGCCGGTGGCCCGGGGGCTCGCAGCGGCGCATGCGGCCGGGATGGTGCACGGCGACGTGTCGGCGGCGAACATCCTGCTACGGGCCGACGGCACGCCGGTACTGGGGGACCTCGGCACCGCGCGGCTGATGGGACGCAGCCGGGATCGCACACTAGTGACCTGCGCCTACGCGGACCCCTATGTGGCGGCGGGGGCCGAGCCCGACCCGGCAGCCGACCTGTTCGGGCTCGCTGCAGTGGGATGGCACATGGCGACTGGCCGCCCGCTGTGGGATGCGGCCCGGCCCGAGGAGGTCGTCGACCTGGCCCGTCGCTGGAGTCTGTCGGACGCCGATGCCTCCGTCTTTGCCGCGTTCAGCGCGGACGCCCCTGCCGGTGCCTCGCCCGGGCCCGGAACCCATCCCGGTGCATGGGCGGCGCTGCCGGAGTCCCTCAGACACGTCCTGCTCGACACCCTCGCTCCCTACCGTGCGGTGCGAGCGTCGGCCCGTGAGTTCGCCGAGCGAGTCGGAGCGGTGTGCGAGCCCACACCTGTGGTGGTCGAAACGTCCGCGACACCGCCGACGGTGTCGACCGCGCCGGCGGTGACCATCGAGGTACCGGGCCAGCGGGAGGAGGCGCCGCAGACGGCGGAGCCCCGCCGCACACTCCGCACGCGGACGATGCGGGGAGCGCGAGCGGTTGGCAGAGGACTGGGTGGCCTGGCGAGGCCGCCGAGGCGAGTCGCCGAGATCGCCGAGGGAGCCCAGGCAGTACCGGGCGCGCCTGCCCCGTACGGGCCGGGCCCGAGTCGTCCTGGTGATCGCGACGACGTGCGCGGCCGCGGGGCTGGGACTGGTGGCTCACAGCATGCTCCTCGAGGGTCCGATGGGCTCAGCGACCGGGCGAACGGCAGCAACAGCGTCCTCGCCCGTGCCCTCGACCGGGTCGCCCTCGGCCACCCCGAGCAGCGAGCTCACGGCACAGTCGGCTTCACCCGCTGCGGACGGCCCGGGCGGCGGGCGCGACCCCCGCGCCGATGCCTGGACTGCCGCGGTTCGGGCCCTGGTGGAGGCTCGGACCGCAGCCTACGCAACGCTCGAGGTGGATCTGCTGGCTGATGTCTATGCCCCGGACGCGCCTGCGCTGCCGGCGGAGGCGGAGCGAATCGCCTCGCTCTCCCGGCAGGCAAGGCCGGTGACCATGCGACACGAGATCCTGGCCGCGACCGCGGAGTCGTTCGACGGGGGACCGGCGGGGGTGCCGGCGGAGGTCGACCGGGTCGCGCTCCTGGTGCAGGAAACGGTGCCGTCCGGTCAGTCCTCGGCCCCTGAGGTTCGGCAGGTGCGGATGACGCTGGCCCGGGTCGGCCCCCGTTGGCTGCTCTACGACGTCACGGGTGCGTGATGGCCCAGGTCAGGCCGGAGTCAACGTCTGGATGCGACCATTGGAAGCCAGCATCGCTGAGGACACGGGGGATGACGCGCTGTCCCACGAGGACGCCCTCGTCGGCGAACTCACCCAGCCAGGCCCGAAGCCCGAGGGACGGCGCGCGAAAGACGGCGGGTCGGTGCAAGGCAGCAGCCAGGGCCTTGGTGAACTCGGCGTTGGTGACCGGGTTCGGTGCCACTACGTTCACAGGCCCGGCGATGCTGTCGTGGTTCAGCACGTACCGAATCGCATCCACCTCGTCCTGCAGGGTGATCCACGACCACCACATCCGGCCCGACGAGACCTTCCCCCCCAGCCCGGCCTTGAACAGGGGAATCAGGCGCTTGAGGAGCCCTCCCTCGCGGGACAGCACCAGTCCGGTGCGCATCGCGGCCACCCGTACGCCTGCCTCGGAGGCCGGAGCCGTCGCGGCTTCCCAGGCCAGGCAGGTCTCAGCGAGAAAGCCCGTTCCTGCCGGCTGACTCTCGTCGACCGCGCGGTCCCCGGTGTCTCCGTACCAGCCGATCGCGGAAGCCGAGATCAGTGTTGTGGGGCCGTTGTCGGCCGCGGCGGCCGCGGTGGCGACGGTGGTCGTCCCATCCACCCGGCTGTTGAGGATCTCGGCCTTGCGCGCGGCATTCCAGCGCTTGTCCCCGATGCCGGCGCCCGCAAGGTGGATCACCGCGTCGACTCCCGCCAGGTGAGCCGGGTCCAGGCGGCGAGCCGCGGGGTCCCACGGGATCTCGGCGGGGGACGTGGGCTGCCGCCGTACGAGCCGTACGACCGAGTGTCCGTCTCTCTCGAGGAGAGGCACCAAGGCGGAGCCGATGAGGCCCGACGCGCCCGTGACCGCTATCCGCATGCCGACGATGATGCCCGCTGAGCCGGGTCCCTGCACCTCAGGAGACGGGTGGCCGACTCAGCGACTCAGCGGAGCAGCGCTCCGAGCTCGAAGTGCATCGGGTCCGTGTACGACCAGTCGCCGCCCCAGCGGAAGCCCCAGCGCTTGAAGATGGATACGACGCGGCGGTCGATCTCGCCCTGGGTGCCTCGCAGGTTGCCAGGGACGTTCATGTCGAGAGCCACCCCCCAGGTGTGCAGCGACAGACCCCGCGCGGAGTTGTACGCGATGTAGCGGGGGTAGTAGCAGCCGGCGTACTGGCCGGGATGGATCTGGGCAGCCAGCCCTGACTCGACGACTTCGGTCAGCGCGCCGTTCAGCTGGGGGATCATCAGGCGGTGGCAGGTGACCCGGCCCAGGATGGGCACGGTGGTCGTCACGATGTTGCGGGCCACCCATCCGGGATCGGGAGCGACGGTTCCGTTGGCGTTCGGCACGTAGCGGAACGTGCCGAACATCGCGCTGGCCTCGTTGCCGGAGAGGAATGCCGAGGCCGGGGGAGCCATGGAGCCTGAGGTCTTGATGGAGACGTCCGGGCCGACGATGCTCCGCACCCGCGCCTTGAGCTCCTCCGAGCTCGTGCCGTCGGAGGACAGCAGGATCCGTCGGGTGCCGGCGCCCAAGGCCTGGGCTCGTGGCGATCGAGGTGACGACATCCGAGTCGGGCCATCCCAGCGTGGCCAGCGCGCCGAGCGATCCCCGCGAGACGGCGTTGTTGGACGCCCCCGTCAAGGTCAGCTTCTGGTTCAGCTTCAGTCTGGCGGCTCCGGTCAAGGCGTGGCTTGCGACGATGTCGTCGCGCGCGATGACACGCCACAGGGCATCGTTCTCGGCCATGCCGGGAGCGGAGAACGACCGGGCGGTGTTCGGGTCGATCCCCACGACCCCGACGGTGCGGTCGCCGACGTCGGCCTTGCCGAACCACGCGGCCGTCATCGGTACGCCCAGCTTCGACAGCCCCGGAACCACGGCGTCGGGCACGCCCTCGAGAAGGATGAAGTGGGTCACTCGGGTCGTGAGCGGCTCGACCTCGCCGCCGGAGGCGCTCTGTGAGACGACGGCTGCGGGGATCTGACCGAGGCTGTCGGCCAGCCGGGCGGTGACCTCGTCGCCGAGGACGATCGAGAGCTCGTCGAGCTGTACGCGCATGCTCGCCATCTCGTCGGAGATCGCAGTCGAGGTCTCCCGCCGCTTGTCTAGGACTCGCTGTGTCTCCGCCTCGGCCTCCTTCACCTGCTTCTCCGCCTCGATGAGGCGGTCAAGAGCGCGGGCGTTGGCGACTCCTCCGTAGCGCAGCAGGCTCGCGGCATGCAGTGCGTCCGGACCGCCGTCGGTGAGCAGGATCTCCAGCTCGGCAGTTCCTGACGCGGCAGGATCTCCCTGGTATGCAGCCCTGATGTAGACGTCGACCACGTCCTGGGCATCGTCGCGCCGCTGCTGTGCCTCCTTGAGCCGCTCGCGAACACCGAGCAGCTCTCGCTGCGTGCGGTCGTACTCGCCCTGGGCCTTCAGGTAGCGGTCGTAGACGGCTGCCAGATCATCATCGAGGGCGAGCAGGTCCTCGCGCATCTGGTCGGCCTCGGCGCTGTCCTTGTCCGGGAGCGGAAGGCCCACGTACGTCAGCGAGGAGTCCGAGGCGCGGCCGATCCAGGTGTTGCGGCCGCTGAGGTCCAGCGGCTTGGTCCAGGCCGGGGGCGGAGGCGGCTGGGCTGCGACTTCTCAGGCTTGTCGGCATCGCCCGGCTTTCCCGGCTACTGACCTTCGAGGCCTGAGTTGGGTGTGGTGTGGGCCGCGAGCGGGCTGGCCGCTCGGCCAGGCTCGGGAGCGGCGGACTCCGCCGGCGCGCCCAGAGCGGGTGCGGGCTCGGCGGTCGCCGCAGGAGCGGGTGACTCGGCAGCGCCCGCGGGCTGAACGAGCGGAGCCGTCGACACACCAGGCTCGCGAGAACGGATGAGGTCACGGCCGACACGCCTGTGCGAGGCACGAAGACCTGCCCACCCCATAGTCAGCCTCACCGTCGTGGCTTGCGCCCGGACTGCGACCTACGTCACAGCCGACACATGTCAGTTTGCGTCGATTCTGCCCGCCTGTCCTGGCAAACGGCAATGGTTGTTACAGATTCTCGACCTTTCGCGGAGTCACTCCAGGCCCAGGGCGGCGCCGAAGCTCCCACCTTCCAGTCGTGCCTTGACGCTCGCCAGGAACCGCGCCGCATCCGCCCCGTCGACGATGCGATGGTCGTAGGACAGCGCCAGCATCATGATCGAGCGCACTGCGATCACCTCGCCGAGCTCGGGATCGGAGATCACCGCTGGACGCTTGACGACGGCGCCCGTACCGAGGATGGCCACGTTGGGCTGGTTGATGATGGGGGTGTCCAGCAAGGACCCGCGGCTGCCGGTGTTGGTCAGCGTGAAGGTCGCCCCGGTGAGCTCATCGGGGCCGATCTGGTTGCTCCGCGTGCGCTGTGCCAGGTCCGCGATGCGGCGCGCGAGCCCGCCAAGGTTGAGCTCCCCGGCGTCCCGAATCACCGGGACCACGAGTCCGCGGTCGCTGTCCACCGCGATGCCGAGGTGCTCGGCGTCGTGGTAGGTGATGGTGCCGGCCTCCATGTCGATGGAGCAGTTCAGCTTGGGGTGCTCCTTGAGCGCCTCCACGGCGGCCAGGGAGAAGAACGGCAGGAAGGTGAGCCGGACCCCCTCGCGGGCCTCGAATGACGCCTTGGCGCGTTGCCGCAGCTGGGCGATCCGCGTGACATCGACCTCGACGACGCTGGTCAGCTGGGCACTGACGTGCAGCGACTCGACCATCCGCTCCGCGATGACGCGGCGCAGCCGAGACATCTTCTCGGTGCGGCCGCGCTCCGGCGCGGGGGATGGCGCCGCAGCCTTGGCTCCTGTCGGGGCTGCTGTCGCTGGTGCTGCTGCCGCGGGGGCTGCCGTGCCGGCCGCGCCGGGGGCTGCGGGCTGCGCGGGTGCGGCCGGTGCCGCCGCGGGAGGCGCCGCTGGGGTGGCGGGGGCCTTGGCGGCGTCGATGACGTCCTGCTTGCGGATGCGACCGCCCACGCCCGTACCGGTGACGGATGCCAGATCCACCCCGTGCTCCGCCGCGAGTCGTCGGACCAGCGGCGTCGCGTACAGCTCACTGGGCCCACCCTGCTGTGCGGCCGCGGCCTCGGCGGCCGGGGCCTCTGGTGCCGGCGCGGCCGGTGCTGGCGCGGACGGTGCCGGGGCGGGGGGAGCCGGTGCTGCCTGAGGCGGCGCGGCAGCAGGTGCCGGGGCGGGGGCCGCGGCGGGCGGGGCGGCGGGTGCCGGGGCTGGCGGGTGCCGCTGCGGGCGGCTCGGGCGCTGGAGCGGGCGCCTCTTCCGCCGGGGCCGCTGGGGCCGCCGCCTGAGCAGGAGCCGCGCCCGCCTCGCCGATGACCGCGATCTCCGCGCCTACCTCGACGATCTCGTCCTCCGCAACCTTGATCTCCAGCAGTACGCCACTGGTGGGAGCGGGAACCTCGGTATCGACCTTGTCGGTAGACACCTCCAGCAAGGGCTCGTCCGCCTGGACCGAGTCGCCGACGTTCTTCAGCCAGCGGGTGACGGTGCCCTCGGTGACGCTTTCGCCGAGGCGAGGCATTGTGACGGAGGTCGACATGCGGACCGGACTCCTTCGTCCTGTGGGTGTGTCTGTGTGATGGTGTCCCTAGCCGTGTACGTGTAGCGGTTTGCCGGCCAGCGCCAGGTGTGCTTCGCCGACGGCTTCGGACAGCGTGGGGTGGGCGTGGATGTGTTGTGCCACGTCGAGCGGGGTGGCCTCCCACCCGTAGATCAGCTGTGCCTCCGCGATCAGGTCGCCGACTCGGGGCCCGACCATGTGAATCCCGAGCACCGGGCCGCCGCCCTTCGTCGCGATGACCTTGACTCCGCCGGCCTCCTGGAGGATCTGGGCGCGACCGTTGCCCGCGAGGTCGTAGGTGAACTCCTCGGTCTCGTATCCGCGCTCGTGCGCCTGCGCGCTCGTCAGCCCGACCGAGGCCACCTCCGGGCGTGAGTACGTGACGCGCGGCACCGCGTCGTAGTCCACCGGAGGGGGGCTCATGCCGCCGACCCGCTCGGCGACCATGATTCCCTCCGCGAAGCCGACGTGCGCCAGCTGCAGCGTCGGGATCAGGTCTCCGACCGCGGAGATCGTCTCCACGTTCGTACGGCAGTACTCATCGACGAGGACGAATCCGCGCTCCATCGCCACCCCCGCCTCCTCGTACCCGAGGCCCTGCGAGACCGGCCCCCGGCCGACGGCGACGAGCAGCAGGTCGGCGTCCATCGCCGTCCCGTTCTCGAGCGTCACGCTGACCCCGTCGTCGGTGACGGTTGCGCTGCTGAACCGGGCACCGAGGTCGAACCTGATCTTGCGGCGCCGGTAGGCCCGCTCGATCTGCTTGGAGGAGAACTCATCCTCGTTCGCAAGAAGCCTGGGGAGTGCCTCGATGATCGCCACGTCCGACCCGAAGCTGCGCCAGACGCTGGCGAACTCCAGGCCGATCACCCCGCCGCCCAGCACGATCACCTTCTTGGGGATGTAGCCCAGCTGCAGCGCGTGGTCCGAGGTGATGATCCGGACGCCGTCGATGTCGAGCCCCGGCAGTGACCGCGGCGTCGATCCCGTGGCCAGGACGACGTGGCGGCCGGTGATGACGCGGTCTCCCACTCGCACCGACGTGGGCGACTCCAGCCGCCCTTCGCCGTAGATCAGCTCGATCTTCCGCATCGCGACGAGACCCTGAAGGCCCTTCCACAGGCGGGAGACGACCCGGTCCTTGTAGGAGTTCACCCCACCCATGTCGATGCCGTTCAGCGTGGCGTTGACGCCGAACACGTCGCCTTCGGTCACACCGTCGGCGATCTCAGCGGTATGCAGCAGCGCCTTGGTCGGAATGCAGCCCTTGTGCAGACACGTGCCGCCGAGTCGGTCGCGCTCGATCAGGGCCACCTTCAGGCCCAGCTCGGCGGCCCGTAGGGAACACGCGTAGCCGCCGCTGCCGCCACCCAGGACGATCAGATCCACGTCTGTCACGTTCGCTCCTCCCGTGCGAGGGGTGACCTTGCGAATCATTGCATCAAACCGGGCATGGGTGCACTCTGGGGTGCAACTTCGGGAGGTGACGATGGGGCTCTTCCGCCGTCGCAAGACGGTGCCCGCCGGTGGGCGTGCGGCCACCAAGGCCGACACCAAGCACCTCGAGGAGTTCGTCGCGACTCGCCGGGGTGTGGAGGCCTTCGTCGAGCCCAAGACGGTGGTCACGGAAACCACGGTGGTCCTCGTCGCGCACGACGGGGAGTGGACGCGACGCCGCATCGACGGACCTGAGGGCGCTCGTGACCTGGGCCAGCGACTGAAGATCCCGGTCTACGACGCCAACATCGTCGGCTACCCGCAGCGCATGCGGGAGTGGACCTCGCGCCAGGCCAGAGGCTGAGCCGCCAGAGCCCGAGAGGCTAGGGAGGCGAGGCCCCGAGCCGCCAGACCCAGACCGCCAGCCTGCTACTCGTCGCCGGAGTCGGCGGCCAGCATCCCGATCAGGCTGACGAGAGTCCGTACCGGCACGCCCGTCGCACCCTTGGGGGTGAAGCCGAACGGCGAGCCCGAGTTGAACGCCGGACGTGCGATGTCCACGTGGGCCCAGGAGGCCCCCTCGGGGACGAACTCCCGCAGGAACAGGCCTCCGGCGAGCATCCCCCCGGCTCCGTCACCGATATTGGCGATGTCGGCCACCTCGGAGTCCATGGCTCGTCGGACGTCCTCGGGGAGCGGCATCGGCCACATCGGCTCACCGGCGCTGTCGGCTGCGCTCACGACACGGTCGCGCAGCCCCGCCTCGCCCATCACGCCACAGGTGCGCACTCCCAGCGCGACTCCCTGCGCTCCGGTCAGCGTCGCCACGACCACCAGGTGGTCCGGGGTGTCCTCGAATGCTCTCGCGATCGCGTCACCGAGCACGAGGCGGCCCTCGGCGTCGGTGTTGAGCACCTCGACCGTACGTCCGCCGTACATCGTGATGACGTCCCCGGGTCGCTGCGCACGCCCGGACGGCATGTTCTCCGCCAGTGCCAGCCAGCCGGTCACCTCTGCCGGCAGTCCGAGCTGCGCGGCGGCCACGGTGGCGGAGAGCACGGCCGCCGCCCCGGCCATGTCCGACTTCATGGTCACCATCGAGGTCGGCGGCTTCAGCGAGATTCCGCCGGAGTCGAAGGTGATGCCCTTGCCGACCAGCGCCAGTCGCGTCGCGGCAGCCTGCGGCGTCCCCGGGGACCACCGGATCCGTAGCAGGCGAGGGGGGTTCTCCGAGCCCTGGCCCACTGCCGTGATGCCGCCGAAACCCTCCGCACGCAGCGCTTCGCCGTCCCAGACGGTGACCTCCAGCCCGTGCTCGGCGGCCAGACCCTGCGCCAGCGCGACGACGTCCGCGGGAGCCAGCAGGTTGGGAGGCGCGTTCACCCAGTCGCGCGCCCGTTCCACGGCACGGGCCACGACCACCGCGGCTTCGGCGGCGTCTCGGGCGGGATCGGCGGCCGCGTCCGGTACCACCAGGGACACGGTCGCTACCGGGTCCTTTGTTTCAGGCTTGGGCGTACGGAGCCGGCGGTAGGCGTACGCGCCGAGCAGTGTCCCTTCCACGGCAGCGGCCGCGGTCGGAGCCAGAGCGTCGGTCCGCCCGTTCACCAGACCGAGAAGAGCACACGGCGGAGCTGTGTCCGGCAAGGCTGCGGGAGGCCGTTCCGGCCACGCGCCGCACCAGGTCGGGGTCGAAGGCGGGGGTGCCTGCCCGCGGCCGGCCGAGACCGACGACCACGACGACGCGGCCCGTCGTGCCGTTCGACGGCACCGCAGGGGAGCCGGGCAGTACCACCGTGGACAGCTCCTCGGCCTTCCCGGTGGCGTGCAGTGAGCGCAGGCTTGCGACGAGGGCGGCCTCGTCGGCAGCCGGCAGCACCCCTGAGGGAACGATCGTCACAGCGCCGTCGGGCTGCTCGGACTGCGCGGCTCCGATGACGAGGGGTCCCGAGGACTGTTCGAGGGCGCTTGCCGACTCCGGGGTGAGAAGCAGGTCCGTCACGTCCACCGATCGTACGGTGGTGGCTGCAGCGAGGAGCGGGGGAGCGGTGGGGGATACCGACGGATCGACGGCGACTACGACGACTAGGTCGCCGCTGCACGACCGGCACGTGGCGGCGGGCGCGCGGATGGTCCCGTTCGCCGGCTGGCTGATGCCGCTGGAGTACGCCGGCGGCGGAGTACTGGCCGAGCACGGGGCTGTACGGGCAGCGGTCGGGCTGTTCGACGTCTCCCATCTCGGAACGCTGCTGGTTCGGGGCGCCGGCAGTGTCGCCGTGCTGAACTCGCTGCTCACCGCCGACATGGGCGCCCTCGCCCCGGGTGCTGCCCAGTACACGCTGCTGTGCCAGGACGACGGCGGAGTGGTCGATGACTTGATCGCCTATCGCCTCGGACCGGACGAGGTCCTGCTGGTACCCAACGCGGCCAACGCGGACGTGGTGACGCGGGAGGTCCGCGCCGCTGCCCGTGCTGCCGGCTCCGACGGGACCGTGGTCGTCGAGAACCTCCACACCGACAGGGCCCTCCTGGCGGTTCAGGGACCGCGCTCGACGCAGGTCATGGCGGAGGTCGGCCTCCCCAACGAGATGCCCTACATGCATGTCCAGCGCACCGACGAGCGCGCCGAGCCCACCGGAACGGTGCTGGTGTGCCGTACCGGGTACACCGGGGAGCACGGGTACGAGGTGGTCGTGTCGTCTGCCCAGGCCCCCGCGCTGTGGGACCGTCTCGCGGCGGCGGTGTCGGAACACTCCGGGCGTCTGTGCGGCCTGGGCGCGCGCGACACGCTGCGTACGGAGATGGGATACCCGCTGCACGGCCAGGACCTGTCGCAGGAGATCACCCCCGTGCAGGCGCGCCTGGGCTGGGCGGTGGGCTGGGACAAGCCGGTCTTCCGCGGCCGAAGTGCCCTGATTGCGGAGCGCTCACGAGGTCCGTCCCGCCGCTTGCTCGGTCTGCTGTGCCAGGATCGAGGCGTACCGCGGCCGGGGATGCCCGTACGGGACCAGGCAGGTCGCGAACTCGGCTACCTGACCTCGGGCACCTTCTCTCCTACCCTGCGTACCGGAATCGCGCTGGCGCTGCTGACCACGGGCCCGCACGCTCCGCAGGAGGGTGACGAGGTCCTCGTGGACATCCGCGGCCGTACGTGCCGGGCCAGCGTGGTCCGGCCACCGTTCGTGGAGTCGCACGTCCGTTGAGGAGGTTCGGTGCGCGCACTGCAGACACTGCTGGTGGCCCTGCTGGCCACGGCCGCGTTGGCGGTCCCCGGAACGGCGGGCGCGGAACCGCCGCTCGAGCTCACCGGGAGCATCACCGATCCCTCCGGCGCGATGGATTCCGGTCGGGCCGAGGCCGAGGCGGCTCTGGCCCAGCTGTCGACGGACACCTCGGTGCAGATGTTTGCCGTCTTCGTCGAGGACTTCGACGGTACGGAGCGCCAGCAGTGGTGTGACCAGACTGCCGACCTCAGTGGGATCGGCACCAACGACCTGCTGCTGTGCGTTGCTGTCACCGCTCGTCAGTACGCCTACTCGGTGGATGCGGACTTCCCCCTCAGCGACTCCGAGCTCAGCCGCTGGGCCCAGGTAGACGTGGAGACCTACCTGATCCTCGACGACTGGTCGGGGGCAGTGATCTCAGGAGCGAACGGCCTGAGTGAGCGCCTCCCAGGGGGCATCGGACTGGGGATGCTCGTCCTGCTGGCCGTCGTTGGCGCCGCGGCGGTCGCGATACTGGTGGTCTTCGTCGGCTCGCGTCGCAAGAGCTCGCGAGGCGGGTCCGGTGGCGGAAAGTCTCAGGGTGCACCTGACGGTCAGACCTCGGAGCAGTCTGCCCCACCCCCGGATCCGCTCGACTCGATGGCCACTGAGGAGCTGGAGACCGCCGCGAACACCCTGCTCATCGAGACCGACGACGCGATCCGTACCAGTGAGCAGGAGCTCGGGTTTGCCATCGCACAGTTCGGCGAGGATGCCGCCGAGCCGTTCCACGCGGCGATCCGGGTCGCGACCGGCCATCTTCAGGCGTCCTTCCAGCTTCGGCAGCAGCTCGATGACGACGAGCCGGAGGACGAGCCGACCCGTCGTGCGATGCTCACGGAAATCATCCGCAGGCTCGATGACGCCAACGACCGTCTCGACAGCGTCTCCGAGGAGTTCGACACCCTGCGGGACCTCGCGCAGGGTGCGCCTGCCGCCCTGGAGCGACTCCGAGCACAGGTGGCGACCGAGCAGGCGAGGGTGCCGGAGGCGCAGGCCACCATGGAGCGCCTCGAGCAGAGCTACGCCGCTGCTGCGCTGAGTACGGCGAGCGCGAACATCACCCAGGCAACCGACCGGCTCGCGGCTGTCGAGGAGGCGCTGACCAGGGGTGAGAGGCGCGTCGCCGACGGCGACAGGGGAGCGGCGGCACTCATCGTCCAGACCGCGGAACAGGCGCTCGGGCAGGCGGCCACGCTGCTGGACGGGGTGGGACGACTCGAGACTGACCTCGTCCAGGCCAGGGAGGCAATCCCTGCTGCGCTGCTGGAGACCGACCGGGACGTCGCGGAGGCACGACAGTGGCAGGCCTCGGGAGAGGCTCCGGTGGACCTCGCGGGCCTCGTGGCTGCCGCCGAGCAGACCGCAGAGCAGGTCCGACAGGAGTCACGGTCTCCGGGGTTCGACCCGATCGGATCGCTGCGGCGACTGCAGCAGACCGACACGGCACTCGACGATCGGCTTGTCGGCCTGCGGGACGCCGCACGGCGTGCGGAGCGTGCGCGCGCCGCCCTGGACCAGGCACTGCTCGCCGCCCGAGCCGAGATCGACGCTGCCACCGACTTCCTGTCCACGCGTCGCGGGGCGGTGGGCAGCCAGGCCCGAACGCGACTGGCCGAGGCGCAGCGCACCTACGAGCACGCCGTGGCCGTCGCCTCGAGCGATCCGACCGGCGCTCTGGCGGCGGCTCAGCGCGCGGACAGCCTGGCCGAACAGGCGTCCTCGTTGGCTCGGGCGGATGTGGCCGAGGCGGAGCGGGCACGGTACGAGGGGCGTGGGAGCTCCGGCGGCGGCGACGCGCTGGGAGCCCTGATCCTGGGTGGCATCCTCGTCGATGCACTCGGGGGCGGTCGTCGCGGTCGACGCTACGGCCCGGGCTACTCCGGTGGGTTCGGGGGCGGGTTCGGCGGGTTCGGTGGTGGCGGCGGTGGCGGCGGTGGGGGCCGACGGCCCGGCAGCTTCGGCGGTGCGGGTACCCGGCGCCGAGGCGGCGGGGGTCGCTTCTAGCCGCGCCGACTGGGGGAGAATGGGTGCGGAAGGGGCGCGTGAGCGGTACGGCCGAGGGTGGCCCGACCCTTCGAACCGAGGCCCAGACGAGAGGTGGCAGACAGAGATGGCTCAGCAGTCGATCTTCGGACGGATCAATCAGCTGGCGAAGGCCAACATCAACGCGCTGATCGACGCCGCGGAGGACCCGGAGAAGATGCTCGACCAGATGATCCGGGACTACACCGCCAACATCCGCGAGGCGGAGGCGGCCATCGCCCAGACCATCGGCAACCTCCGGCTGATGGAGGAGGACGCCCGCGAGGCGGGGGAAGCGGCTGCCGAGTGGGGAGGCAAGGCGCGCGCCGCCAGCCAGAAGGCCGACAGCGTGCGCCAGTCCGGCAGTGCGGCCGAGGCAGACCGCTTCGACAAGCTCGCCCGGGTGGCGCTGCGGCGACAGATCGAGTTCGAGTCGCAGGTTGCCGACATGCAGCCGGACATCGCAGCTCAGAACGAGATTGTCGCGAAGCTCAAGGACGGCCTCGAGAAGATGCACGGCAAGCTCGAGGAGCTCAAGCGCAAGCGCAGTGAGCTGGTCGCCAGGGCCAAGATGGCCGAGGCGCAGTCACAGGTCCACGACGCGCTGAAGTCGGTCGACATGATGGATCCGACGAGTGAGGTGTCGCGGTTCGAGGAGAAGATCCGGCGCGAGGAGGCACGGGTACGGGGACAGGCCGAGCTGGCGGCTTCCTCGTTGGATGCCCAGTTCGAGGATCTCGAAGAAGCCGCGGAGGACCTCGAGGTGGAGGCGCGGCTGGCCGCTCTGAAGGGCGGGTCCGCGAAATGGCGCAGTGAGCCGTTTCGCGGACCTGACTGGCCTAGCGCGGGGCTGCGGACTCGTGCTGGCCCAATGCGGGCCTGGCGGCGGGGACAGGCGGGCCAGTGCGGGCTAGGCCTCCGGCCCGCTCATCTCGGCGAGAATCCGCACCGACGCCTGCAGAAGGGGCAGCGCCAGCAGGGCGCCGCTGCCCTCGCCCAGCCGCATGTCGAGCTCCAGCAGCGGATCGAGCTCGAGGCGACGCAGGACCAGGGTGAGGGCCGGCTCGGACGAGCGGTGCGAGGCCGTCCACCACCGCGCGGCCCCTGGTGCCAGCGACTCGGCCACCAGGGCGGCCGCGCCGGAGTACAGCCCGTCGAGCAGCACCGGGGTACGCCGCAGCGATGCCTGGGCCAGGAAGCCGGCCAGCGCCGCCAGGTCGGCCGCGCCAAGAATCCGCATCAGCGCCAGCGGGTCCGCAGTGCTGCCGGAGGCCCGGCGAAGCGCGTCCCGTACCGCAGCGGTCTTGCGCATCCACCCCGCGTCGTCGACGCCACTGCCTCGTCCTACCGCGCGGTTGGGCTCGGCAGAGGTCATCGCGGCCACCACCGCCGCGGCGGTCGTGCTGTTCCCGACGCCCACATCTCCGGCGATGAGCAGGTCGGCTCCCGAGTCGATCTCCTCGTCGGCGACGCTGCGTCCCACCGACAGGGCCTGCGTCACCTCACTGTCGCTGAGCGCGTCCTCGCGGTCCAGGCGGCCGCTGGCGAGGCGGACCTTGTAGTCCGGGTCGGTCACGGCAGTGTCCGCCGAGACAGCCACGTCGACCACCCGCACAGCGGCTCGCGCGCCTCGCGCGAGGACCGATACCGCCGCGCCGCCGCGGGCGATGGTGGCCACCATCGCCCGAGTGGCCTCCGGGGGATGCACGGAGACGGACAGCTCGGCGATGCCGTGGTCGCCGGCGAAGACCACCACACGTACGTCGTCGAACGGCTCCGGGGGGCAGCGTTCCTGCGTGGCACTCGCCCAGGCGCCGAGAGCTTCCAGCCGGCCCAGTGAACCCACCGGCTTCGCCAGCAAAGTCTGCCGTACGCGGGCCTGCTCGGCGGCGTCCGCATCAGGACGGGGAACCTCCAGCGGGTAGCTCGCCGATTCGAAGCGACGGCGCGGCTGCGACAGCATGGTCATCTCGAGGCCTCCAGTTCGTCACTGTCCGAGAACGCTGTGACCGGCGCGAAGTTGGCGCGTCGTGAGGCGCGCCGCAGTGCCAGCAGCACCACGGGTCCGGCCAGCACCACGAGCACCATGTTGAGCACCCCCCGCGTGATGTCCCACCCCACCGATGTGGCGAGGCTGAACACGACGAACCGACCCAGGTTCTCGATAACCGAGGCACCGGGCTGGAACGCCAGGTCGCCCCCGATCATGCCGGAGGTCATCGTGGGCCAGGCCCACAGGTTCATGATCACCCCGTACCCGATCCCCGAGAGCATCGCGTACCCCGCCAGCATCCCAATCTCTGCGCGTCCCGTGATGAGGTCGCGTCTGGGGAGCAGGCCAGCTCCCAGGCCCACCCACCCGGCGGCCATGACCTGCAGCGGAAGCCACGGTCCCATACCTCCGGTGAGCAGGGCCGAGGCGAACATGCCCAGCGACCCGAGCAGGAACCCGAACCCGGGCCCCAGTACCCGGCCGCCCAGGATGAAGACCACGAACATCGGTTCCAGGCCGGCCACACCCGGCCCGAGCGGGCGCAGCGCTGCGGCAATGGCAGTCAGAACGCCCAGCATGGCGACGGCCTTCGCGTCCAGGCCGCGATCGGAGACCTCCGCGACGAGCAGCGCGAGCAGCAGCGGCAGCAGCAGCGCGAACAGCCACGGGCCGTCCCTGCCGTCGGCTAGAACAGATCCCTGAGAGACGTAGAGGGGCCACGTGAAGGCGACCACGCCGACCAGCGAGACCAGGGTCAGAGCGGCGACCGCCCGGGGTCGGAGCCGGACGACGGACACCCGGGACCCGGGCTGCGACGCGCCCATTCTCCGCGTGCTCATCCGGCCATCGCCTCGACCACCTCGGACATCCTGACCCACGGCTGTGGGGCAAGGATCTTCGTGACCTGCGGCGCGTAGGCGGGGGAGTGCAGCACCACCTCGCCGGTGGGCCCGTCCGCGACGACCTCTCCGTCCGCCAGCACGACCGTACGGTGCGCGCACTCGGCCGCGAGCTCGACGTCATGAGTCGCCATGACCACGCAGTGGCCCTGCTGGGCCATGCGTCGCAGGACCCTGGCCAGCCACGCCTTCCCCGCATAGTCGAGCCCCCGGGTCGGTTCGTCCAGCAGTACCAGGGGTGGCTTCGAGACCAGGATGACGGCCAGTGCCAGGGCCAGCCGCTGGCCTTCGGAGAGGTCGGCCGGGTGCGTCTCACGCGAGACGTCCGGAACCAGGCCCGCGAGCAGCGTCCAGCAGGTTTCCGGGGGCGCCCCCGCATCCCGATCGGCGGACCGGCACTCGGCGTCCACGGTGGTCTCGTAGAGCAGGTCGCCGGGCTGCTGGGGGACCAGACCGGCCCGTACGTCGCCCACCAGGCGGCCGGCGGTCGGGGAGCGGAGCGCGGCGAGCTGGGTGAGCAGGGTGGTCTTGCCGGATCCGTTGCGGCCCATGACCGCAACCACCTCCCCGGCGTGCAGGGTCAGGGTGACGTCGCGCAGCGCAACGACTCCGGTACGCACGTCCCCGTAGCGCACGGTGACCTTCTCGCTGCGGAGGATCTCGGGTCTGGACGGGTTCGGGAGCTCGGTGGCGCTTCGCAGCCGCCAGGCTGACCGCTGGTCAGCGGCAGGTCCCGGGCCGGCCGGCCGGGCTGGCCGGGCTGGCCGGGCTGGCTCGGCTCGGGGGGACCGCCCAGGGTCTGGCGCAGTCCTGCTGCCGCTCTTCGGGCGTCGCGCACGCTCAGGGGCAGTGGGTCCCAGCCGGCCAGCCGACCCAGTACGACCACGGGCGGGGCGACCGGGGCCGTGGCCATCATGCGCGACGGGGCCCCCTCGGTGACCGCTCCGTCGCTGTCGACGACGACGACCTGGTCGGCGTACTGCACCACGCGCTCGAGGCGGTGCTCGGCCATGACGACGGTCAGGCCGAGGTCGTGGACCAGTCTCTGCAGTGCGGCCAGCACCTCTTCAGCCGCGGCGGGGTCCAGTGCCGAGGTCGGCTCATCCAGCACCAGTACCTGCGGTCCGGCGGTCAGGACCGCCCCGATCGCCACCCGCTGGCGCTGCCCCCCGGACAGCGAGGCAAGGGGTCGGCTCCGCAGCTCCGCCAGACCGAGCAGGTCCAGGACGTCCTCGACGCGACGGCGCATGACGTCCGGTGCCACACCCAGGCACTCCATCCCGAACGCGAGCTCGGCCTCGACGGTGTCGGTGACGAATCCGGCAGCCGGGTCCTGCACCACGACGCCGACGACGTCGGCCAGCTCGCGCGGGGCGTGGGTACGCGTATCGCGACCGGCGACGGTGACCCGGCCCGCCATGGTGCCGCCGCTGAAGTGAGGGACCAGGCCGTTGATCGTGCGCAGCAGCGTGCTCTTGCCCGCCCCCGTCCGGCCCACAACCAGGCACAGCTCACCCTCCGCGATGTGCAGGGAGACCTCCCGCAGCGCGGGCCGGGGGGAGGCGGGATAGCGCACTGAGACGGCGGAGAAGTCGATCATCCGCCCACCTCCTCGAGGGGAGCGGGACGAGTCTCGGAGCCGGGGGGTGTCCCCGTGACGGTGGGTGTCCCCTGACGGTGGGTGCGGCGGACGCAGATCCCGGCGGCGGGGGCGCCAGCCAGGCCGGCGTGAGGCCACAGAGGAAGCCGAGCAGTGCCACGGGGGCGACGACAGGCCAGGTGAGTGGGGTGGCGGCGGGGTTCATGGCGACCGGCCACACGAGCGTGGCTGCGACGAACGCCACCGCGACGGCGAGCCCGGACGCCAGCACGGCCCATTCCGGCCAGCGCCACGGGTCGGGTCGGTAGCGCGTGCGCACGCTGGTGCGACCGGAGACCACGAAGCCGACCGAGGCGACGGCCAGCCCGGCTACCAGGAGGGTGACGGTCACGCCGAGCGGAACCGTGTTGCCGAGCAGGCCGTAGGAGCCCAGGAGAACGCCCAGCAGCCCGGCGAGGAGGCAGGCGCCTGCGAGCCGGGTGGCGCGTGCTGATCTCTCCCCGCGGCGGCCGTACCCCCGCGAGTCCATCGAGGCCGCCAGCGACACCGAGCGGGTCAGCCCTCCCTCGAAGACGGCCACCGCGACGTTGCGCACCCCCCGTACGCCCCGGACGCGACGCCCGCGCAGCCGCTGCGCCTCACGGACCCGACCCACCGACGCGACAGCTTCCGGCGCGAAGGAGATCGCGACGACCACGGCGACGCCAGCCTCGTACAGCGTTGCCGGCAGGCTGGCCAGCATCCGGTGTGGGCTGGCCAGCGACATCGCCGCTCCCACGCAGGCGATCATGGCGGCGAGGCGGAGGCCCTCGCGCAGCGCCGCCAGCAGTCCCTCGAGCGTGACGGGACCGCCGAAGGTCACCCCGGAGAACCAGCCGGGAAGCGGCAGCTCAGGCAGCGTGAAGACGACGTGGCCAGGTATGTACGCGCCGACCACCGCCTGGAACGCCACCCTCAGAGCCACCACGAAGGCTCCAAGGACGAGCAGGGTACGGAACGAGCGGGCCCAGGGAGCATCGCTGCGGCGGTGGCTGACCACGAAGCCGGCAGCCGCGATGAGGAGCAGCAGCAGCACCGCGTTCGTCGTCCGGGACGCGGCGACGGCCATGCCCAGCGCCCACACCCACCACGCCGCGGGGTGCAGCGCCCGCGGGTACGGGTGCGGGTGCAAGGTTGTCGGCCGGCTCACCGGTTGCTCCGTAGCAGCGTCACGACGGGTCCGCCCTTCCTCTCCGTCGGGACCGCAGGATCGCAGCGGTCGCGACGGTCACCAGGGCGACCCCTGCGGTCGCGAGCAGGACAAGACTTCCGGCGGTCGGGCCCGGCGCGGTAGCGGCCGCCTGCGTGAGGGCTGGGGAGCCTGCCGTGGGCCCTGCGTCGGGTGCGGATCCGTCCTCGGGGGGTGCCGAGTCCGAGCTCTCTGAGGCATCGCTCGGGTCTGACCCAGATCCTGCGTCGGACCCAGATCCTGCGTCGGATCCAGAGCCTCCCGATGACCCGGAGGGGGACTGCGAGGCCGCGGCCGACCGTGATGGTGCGCCCGTGGCTGAGTCGGTGCCCGGGGAGGTCCCCGGCGCGGGCGAGCCGGACGCCGCTGAGCCCGACGATCCTGGCTGAGGTGCCGTCGGGCGGGGCGACGCCGTAGCTGAGCTCGTGGGTGTGGGCGAGGACGAGCTGGTCACCGGGGCTCCGCACTCCCGGGCGGGGTATCCGTTGATGCCGCAGACGAGACCACTGGTGGCGGTCCGGAAGCGGTACCCGGCCTGGAGTACCTCGTACCCGCTGGCGCCGGTGGGCACGCGCGCACAGGCGCTCGTGACTCCAGCCGGCGGGCTCTCCCCGGGCGGCGCGTCGCCGGGGGTGCCGAAGTCGACAACGACCGCGACGCGCTTGTACCCCGGCTGCGCGGCGACCGAGCCGCACACCGACTGGAAGTCGGGCCCGATACGTGGCGGTACCGAGGTGCCGCTGGCGCCGACGGCGAACCGCCAGCCCTCGACGGCGCCGTCCGCGGGCTTGCTGGACGGGCCGCCGGTGGCGTAGATCCACGCTCCGCCGGAGGACTTCCAGTACGACCAGTAGCGGTAGTTGGCAGCCTCCGCTGTGCGCGCGAACAGGATGACGCCCGCGGCGGTCAGGAGCGCCACCGCGAGGGCGAGCACAGCCCGCGCGACTCGCAGTTCTCGGGCACTGGGGTGAGTGGGCATCGTGTCCCCGCTACGACTCGGTGCCCCAGCGCTGCAGCCCGACCCCCACCGCCGTCAGGGTTGCCCCGGCCACAGTAGCGGCGAGCAGTAGCGCCGAGCTCACTCCGGTGTCGGGCAGTGTGGGGGTCCCGCTGAGCTCGACGGGGGCGGCCACTGGGGCTGGCGCGCTGTCCGGGTCCGTCTCGCCGGGAGCCTGCCCGGGCGTCTGACCGGGACCCGCAGGTTCGGCGGGTGCGGCGGGTCCGGTGTCGACCAGTCGCTGCAGGAGGTCTGCGCCCGCGAAGTCGGTGGGGTCCATCCCGGTCGCCCTGGCTACCAGGATCAGCGTGGCGAGAGCGGCGGGCCGGTCCTCCCCATCGGCATCGGGGACCCAGTCCGGCACGGCGTTGCGTGACAGCCAGTCGGCAGCGGCCGTGGCGGTCTCAGGGCTGACCCCGGTCGCGGTCAGTGCCAGCACGGCGTTCGCGGTGCTCCCGTAGTCGGCGCCCGGTCCGAACACGCTGGACAGGAAGGGACCGTCCGGGTTCGCCGTGATGGTCCGCTGCAGGTAGTCGGCACCCCATGCGGCCCGCTGCGGGTCGTCCGCGGGTCCCGCCGGGCAGTCCGGCACGGTCGCGACCGGCGTCGCGGCCGGTGGCGTCACGAGGGTCAGACCGAGCAGTCCGGGTACCGCCTGGACGGTTGCGAAGTCGTTGGCCTCGAGGCTGGCCTTCGGGTTGCCGGCGAAGTCCACCCGTGAGTAGTCGAAGGCCCCCAGGGTTGCCGCCTCCGTCCCGCAGCTGAGCTGGAGCGCGGCCAGCGCGTCGAAGCCGGAGGCGCCGGAGGCGGAGGTCACGGTCATTGGGTCGACGCCGGCAGCGGTGAGCGCGCCTAGTGCCAGGGCGGTGGAGTTGGCGTCGCTGGCGCCGCCGGGGCCGTACGGGAAGCCCCCGTCGTCGTTCTGGATCGAGCGCAGCCAGGCCACCGCGTCGTGGGTGGGGCTCACGCCGCGCGCAGCGAGCGCCTGGACAGCAGCCGCCGTGGCGTTGCTGTCCTCCGTACCGGGCGCGCATTCGTCGGTCAGGTCCGGGCGGTAGGAGGTCCAGGCACCGTTGGCGCACTGCTGGTCCAGCAGCCACTGGACCGTCGCAGCGGCAGGGGTGGTGCCGCTGGCATCCAGCGCAAGAAGCGAGACCGACTGCCGGTACACGCCGTCGTAGGTGGGGTCCTGTGCTCCGTAGAGTCCCTCGTCCGAGGCCCATGCGGGTCCGGAGCCCAGCGCCAACACGGTTCCTGCTGTCACGGCCGCGGCCAGTCCTCGGACTGCGGCGCGCATGGCGGGGTTTGTGAGCTGGGCGGGACTGATAGGCCTGATGGCCAACTGACTCTCCCGATCTGTCGTGCCGGGAGGTGATGCCGGCCGGGGGAGGTGGCCCTGGCGGGCGCGTCCGCGCGCGTCGCTGGGATCAGCGTCACCCGGCTCCGCCTCGCACACCGCGGCGATGGTTGTGGAGCCCCACCTGGCCAGGTGTTCCGACTCGTTCGTGCCTGCGGGGCGGCGAACCTACGGTTGCGGGTCAGTGCCGGGCTTTGACCGGGCTTCCCCTGGACCAGGTGCTGGTCGCATTCAGTGAACCACACCACTGGCGTGTGCTGGCCCGCTTGAGGGCGGGCGGGATACGGTTCACACGTGGCATGGACATGGCGCTACGAGAGTCGGGACGGCTCGCCGGTGTCGCTGCCGGATCACCCGGTGTTCCCCAGCCAGTCCGACGCTGAGACCTGGCTGGGCGAGGTGTGGCGGGACCTGCTCGAGGACGGGGTCGACCAGGTGGTCCTGCTCGATGACGAGCGCACGGTCTACGGGCCGATGTCGCTGCACCCGCCGGACTGAGCCGCGCCGGCTAGCGAGGTCGCTTGGTAGGCGCCAGCTTCGCGGTCATGCCGGGGTCCCGCTTCACGAAGTCACCGAGCACCTCGTCGATGCGCTGCATCAGGTCGTCCTCCAGGACCACCCCCGAGGCTGCCACGTTGGCGAGGACCTGCTCGGGGCGGCTCGCGCCGATGATCGCGCTGGAGATCCCGGGTCGCTGGAGCACCCACGCCACTGCGAGCTGGGGCATGGTCAGTCCCGCCTGCTCCGCCAGCGGCTT
This sequence comes from uncultured Actinomycetota bacterium, assembly GCA_963752715.1. Taxonomy (GTDB): domain Bacteria; phylum Actinomycetota; class Actinomycetes; order Mycobacteriales; family CAVVZQ01; genus CAVVZQ01. The sequence continues at coordinate 149,318 of CAVVZQ010000004.1, forward strand.
GAGGCCCTGAACCGTGGTGAGCAGGTCGTCGGTGAGTCGGCGCGAGATGAACTGGGCGCCCTCCTGGCTCGTCGCTCGCGAGCCGGCCGGTGGGGGTTGGCCCGGCAGGTACTTCCCGGACAGGATGCCGCCGGCGAGCGGCGACCAGACGATCTGCCCGATTCCTTCCCGCTGGCAGACCGGTACGACTTCGGCCTCGATGACCCGCCAGAGCATGGAGTACTGCGGCTGGTTCGCCACGAGCCGGTCGAGTCCCATCTCGCCGGCGAGCGTCACCGCGCGCGATATCTGGTCCGCGGTCCACTCCGACACTCCGACGTAGAGCACCTTGCCCTGGCGCACCAGGTCGTCGAAGGCCCGCAGGGTCTCCTCCAGCGGCGTCTCGTGGTCGTAGCGGTGCGCCTGGTAGAGGTCGACGTAGTCGGTCTTCAGCCGCCGCAGCGAGGCATGACAGGACTCCATGATGTGCTTGCGCGACAGGCCGCTGTCGTTGGGTCCGAAGGGCCCGGTGGGCCAGAAGACCTTGGTGAAGATCTCCAAGCTCTCCCTGCGGGATGTGGCCAGCGCCCTACCGAGTACCTCCTCGGCGCGGGTGTTGGCATAGACGTCGGCGGTGTCGAAGGTGGTGATCCCGGCGTCGAGTGCCGCCCGTACGCAGGCGACGGCCGTGTCCTCCTCGACCTGGGACCCGTGGGTGATCCAGTTCCCGTACGAGATCTCGCTGACGAGCAGACCGCTGCTGCCGAGGTGTCGGTGTTCCACGGGCGGCAAGCCTAGTCAGGGCCGGCATTTCCTGCCCGCTCAAGCTAGCTGAGTGCTGGAAGTCCGAGGGCAACGGCGGCTCAGTCGATCTTGGTCCCGATCGCTACCTGCGGCTTGGGCTGGCGCCACCGGCGCGGGATGAGGGAGCGCTGGACGACGTACCAGGTCAGACCGAAGCCGCGCTTCTCCTTGGGGAAGTCGCGCTTGACGACCCGGCTCACCTTGACCGACGACATGGTCCAGTCGATCGCCGCCATGATCATCATGCCCAGCCAGACGGTGTTGAGGATCGCGTACACCCCCGTGATGCCGGTGATCATGCTGATGAGCACGACCAGTGCCATGGGCATGAGAAGGGTGCCGACGTTGAGGCGGGAGTCGATGTAGGTACGCGCGTACTCACGGGCGGGGCCCCGGTCGCGAGCCAGCATGAACTTCTCGTCGCCCCGGTCCATGCCCGCCTGCACGACCTGCTTCTGCTCGTTCTTGCGCTGCCGCTGCAGCATCGCCGCTTCCTTGCGGCTGGACGGCGGACGCTCGTAGATGCGCTGCTTGGCGTGGTCGCTGCGGCGCGGCGTCGGTCGTCCCTTGGGTGCCTGCGGGTCGTCGCCGAGGTCACCGGTCGGGGTCAGGGCGTCACTGTCCGTTCCGTCGCCTGTCGCACCGGCTCCGTCGGGGTTCTTCTTCCAGCGTTCGAACACCCCTCCAGGGTAAGGCGATCACGGGAGCGCGAGCATGCGCTCCAGCGCGACTCGTGCCCAGTGCGCGACGTCGGGATCGACCCGGATCGGGTTGACGACTCGGCCGTCGACCAGCGCTTCGAGGGCCCAGACCAGGTGGGGGAGGTCGATCCGGTTCATGGTGGAGCAGAAGCAGACCGTACGGTCCAGGAACACGACGGTCTTGTCCGGGTGTCTCAGCGCAAGTCGCTTGACCAGGTTGAGCTCGGTTCCGATGGCCCACGCCGAACCCGCAGGGGCGGCGTCGACGGTACGGATGATGAACTCCGTCGAGCCGACCAGGTCGGCCTTGGTCACGACGTCGTGGCGGCACTCGGGGTGCACGAGCACGTTCACCCCGGGGATGCGCTCGCGCACCTCGTCCACCGTGTCGGCCGAGAAGCGACCATGGACCGAGCAGTGCCCCTGCCACAGCAGCATCTTCGACGTGCGCATCTGCTCGGCGTCGAGTCCCCCGTGAGCACGGTGGGGCGAGTACACGACGCAGTCGTCCAGACCGAGCCCGAGCTCGAGGACAGCGGTGTTGCGTCCCAGGTGCTGGTCCGGCAGGAAGAGCACCCGGTCACCCTGCTCGAAGGCCCACTCCAGGGCGCGCCGCGCGTTGCTCGAGGTGCATACCGTGCCGCCGTGCCGCCCCGTGAACGCCTTGATGGCGGCCGTGGAGTTCATGTACGTGACGGGGACCGTCCGCTCGGCCAGGCCGGCCTCCTCGAGGACCTCCCAGGCCTGCTCGACCTGCTCGATGTCGGCCATGTCGGCCATCGAGCACCCGGCCGCGAGGTCGGGGAGCACCACGGTCTGGTCCGGGGTGGTCAGGATGTCGGCGGACTCGGCCATGAAGTGCACGCCGCAGAAGACGATGTGCTCGGCCTCCGGACGGGCGGCGGCGCGCTGCGCAAGCTTGAAGGAGTCCCCGGTGACGTCGGCGAACTGAATGACCTCTTCGCGCTGGTAGTGGTGGCCCAGTACGAAGAGGCGCTCGCCGAGCTTGTCCTTGGCCGCGCGGGCGCGCGCCACGAGCGTGGGGTCGGAGGGTGCGGGCAGGTCACCGGGGCACTGCACGCCTCGCTCGGAATCGGGGTCGCTACCGTGCCCGAGCAGGAGCAGAGCCGCCGGCGTGGCGCTCACCCCGGTCGGCAGCTCGAGATCGTCGAGCGTGCTCACGACGCACCTCCTGCGACGGCGGACAGTCCCAAGTCATTGCGGAAGCACCCAGTGTCCCACTGCCGGCCAGCAGCACGCTCTCTGGGACAGTGCCGGTGTGGATACCCGGCTGCGGGTGTTGATCGCGCCCGACAAGTTCGCCGGTACGGCGAGCGCCCTCGAGGTGGCGCAGGCGCTGGCTGCAGGGTGGCGCCGGGCGCGGCCGCAGGACGATGTCGAGCTGCTCCCGCTGTCCGACGGCGGCCCCGGGTTCGTGGCGGCGATCCGGCGCGGCCTGCCCGATGCCCGGGTGCGAGACGTCGTCGTGACCGACCCGCTGGGTCGTCCGACGCCGGCACAGGTCGTGATCCACGACCGTACGGCGTTCGTGGAAAGCGCCCAGGCGGCGGGCCTGCACCTGCTGGCGGAATCAGAGCGGGACCCACTGCGTGCCAGTACCGCAGGCGTGGGCGCGCTGCTGCTCGCGGCCGCTCGGTCGGTACCCCCGGACGGGCGCGTGGTGGTCGGGCTCGGCGGGTCGGCCACGGTCGACGGCGGGCTGGGCCTGATGCGGCACCTGGGTCTGGTCGCCCTCGACCGCCACTCCCAGCCCGTCCCGGACGGAGCCAGCGGAGTCTGCGAGGTGTACAGCGTGACGGGGACGCCCGCACTACCTGCAGGACCCGAGATTCTGGTCGCCTCCGACGTGACCAGCCCGCTGGTGGGCCCGCAGGGCGCGGCGGCGGTGTACGGGCCACAGAAGGGTCTGGACCGCCGATGGATCGCGCCGGTCGACGCCGGACTGGGTCGGTGGGCACGCGCGCTGGAGGCCATCCTGGCGACCGCGCCGGCCGGCCTGGCCTCGACACCGGGGTCGGGGGCCGCCGGCGGGATGGGGGCGGCCCTGCTCGCGCTGGGAGGTCGGGTCGTGTCCGGTTTCGAGCTGGTCGCCTCGGCGGTGGGTCTCGAGGAGCGCATGCGCGAGGCCGACCTGGTGGTGACGGGGGAGGGCCGCTTCGACCGTACGTCCCTGCGGGGGAAGGTGGTGGGCGGCGTCCTGAGCCGTGCCGCCGCTGTCGCAGGTGCCGACGAGCCGCGGGGCCGCCGGGGACCGCCGGTGCTCGTCATCGCCGGGCAGGCGGATCTGGCATCGGACGACCTGCCCGCACGCCTCACCGGCGCGAGCCACCTCTCAGGCCAGCGCACTGTGGCTGTCCGTTCCCTGCTCGCACGCGTCGGCGGCAGCGTCCCCGAGGCGATGCGCAGAACCTGCGAGCTCCTGGCCGAGGAGGCCTACGAGTGCGCAGGGTCCGCCGGGCCCGCCGGGCCCGCCGGGCCCCTCCTGGCCTCGACGCGCGGGCACGGCCGACCGCTGGGATGATCGCGGCAGAGGTCGGGGAATGTCAGGGCATGCGAGTAGCGTTGTTGTCTGAAATGGTGCTATGCAGGCACTCCCAGCTCGACCCAGCCAGACGCAGCTCGACCCAGTTTGACCCGGCAAGTCCCAGCTCGACACGTCCTACGAAGGAGCCCTATGTCCGTCCAGGACCAGACCACCGTTGGCCCGGCGAGTACCGATTCTGACGCCGCCGGGGACTCGAGGACCAGCCTGAACGTGACCCAGCCCGCGATCGACAAGGTGCGGGCCCTTCTCTCGCAGGAAGGCCGGGACGACCTCCGGCTGAGGCTGGCGGTACAGCCGGGTGGCTGCAGCGGGCTGCGCTACCAGCTCTTTTTCGATGACCGCAGCCTGGACGGCGACATCGTCGACGACCATGAGGGCGTCGGGATCGTGGTGGACCGGATGAGCGCTCCCTACGTGGCGGGCGCCACCATCGACTTCGTCGACTCGATCGAGAAGCAGGGCTTCACGATCGACAACCCCAACGCGACGGGCTCCTGCGCCTGTGGAGACTCGTTCCACTAAACGCCCGTAGCCACTGGGAGTGGCCGGTCACTGGCAGAGACTGGGTCTCGCCCCCTCTTGCGGGGCGAGTTGGTTCTGGCTGCGGGGCGAGTTGGTTCTGGCGTGGGCCTCGCTGAGACCCACGCCAGTGCATACAGGTGTATGGTGGAAGGCGACGCGCCCCGTTAGGGCCCCGTTAGGCTCCGTAGTCGCTCATGCCGGCGAAGCTGCGGGCCAGGCTCGCGGGGTCGCGTGCCGGCCTCCAGCCGCGGCCGTGGCGGGTGCGCGTCTCCAGCAGCCAGGTCGGGTCCATCTGGGTCGGCAGCGCCGCCAGTGACTCGATGAAGGTCTCGATGGAGTCGTCGTCGTAGGAGCCGAGCCCTGCAGAGGGGCTGGTGGGTGCCCATTGCCGGGCTGTGGTCGTGTCGGTGATGACTGCAGCTGCGTGGGCGGGCGATCCCGTGCCCGATATCCGCTGCGTGGCTGTGGTGTGCGTGTTGTGATCTTGCATACTCAGAACGCTAGGTGCGTACCCGCGGTACGCAAAGACCCTACTGGCGGGTAGTTCCAGACATCCTTACCCGCAGCACAAACCACGGTCTGTTTGCGGTGCGCTCCTGGGTCTCGAGCAGCGTGTGACCCCTCATCCGGCACCATGCGGCGACATCTCCGGGTGCCGCGGGATCGTCGGCCAGGAGCCGCAGCTCGGCTCCGGGCGGTGCCCCGGCGGCCGCTCTGGCGAGATCGATGATCGGCGTCGGACATGGTCTGCCCCGCGAGTCCACGATGCGGGCCAACTCCAGGGGGACTCCGTCGGGCGGTGGTACTAGCGGGCTCACAGCGACTCCGCCCCGGCGTCACGTCTGAGCCGGGCCACGACCTCGGGCAGCGTCGCGAGCAGTCTGTCGATGTCGCCTTCGGTGCTGTCACGGTGCAGTGAGATGCGTACATTGCCCTGGGTCAGCACACCCATCGCGGCGAGTACGTGGGACGGTCCCACCCGCTCGGCGGAGCAGGACGACCCGGTGGACACCGCGAAGCCCCGGCTGTCGAGCTCCTGCTGCAGTGCCTCTCCTGCCACGAAGAGGAACGAGAAGGACACGATGTGGGCGGCGCGGTGCGTGAGGTCCCCGTGCACCACGACGTCGGGGACCGCGGCCGGAACACCCACGATCAGCCGGTCGGTGAGCTGGCGCAGCCGGCCGCCGACCTCGTCCCGCTCCGCGTGGGCGGCACGCAGAGCCGCGGCGGCCGCGACGACTGCCGGGAGGTCCGCCACCCCGGCATGGCGGCGACGTTCCCGCTCGTCGGTGGGTCCGTACGGGCTCCACCGGGTCCCCGTCCGTACCACCAGGATTCCGACGCCGACCGGCCCGCCCCACTTGTGGGCGCTGGCCGACAGGACCGCGTACCCGTCCGGGACCGTCTCGCGGCCCAGGGACTGCGCAGCATCGACGACGAGCGGTACGCCCGCCTCTCGGCATACCGCGCTCACGTCATCGAGCGGCTGTCTCGTACCGACCTCGTGGTTGACGCTCATCACTGCGGCTGCGGCTACCCGCGATCGGCCGACCAGCTCGGAGAAGGCGTCGAGATCGACGCGGCCACCGCCGTCCACGGGCGAGGCGGTTGCTGTTCCCCCCGCGTCGGCATGCCACAGCGCGGCCTGCAGGACCGCCGAGTGCTCGACGGCGGAGTGGACGAAGACGTCCCCGGCGCGGGTCCGCCCCGCGAGTGTGCCCAGTACGGCCAGGTGAGCTGCCTCGGTCCCGCTGGCACAGAAGGTGACCTCTTCCGGGCGCGCGCCCACAACCTCCGCGACGGACTCTCGGGACGCATCGAGCAGAAGGCGTGCTCGGCGCGCCGCCTGGTAGCGCTTGGTCGGGTCGGCCCAGCCGTCCTCGAGAGCCGCGTGCCACGCCGTGACGGCCACCGGATGCCAGGGGCTGCCCGCCGCCGCGTCGAGGTACGCGGGCGGGCGAGGTTCGTTCACGGGACCAGTCTTGCGCCCCGCCGGAGCGGAACATGACGCAACTCGCACCTATGAAACGGCTCGCATGCCCTCGTGGGCGAGATTCTCGGGCCGGATGTCGAGTAGTCTTCACCCGTCGACACGTCGCGCGGCGCTGACCCGGGGCGACGTCGCTCACGGGAGGGCGCGGACTTGGCTGGCGTTAGCAGGGGTGGGAACCGGACGAAGCGCCGCGGCGTACTGGCGGCCATGGTGCTCGGGCTGCTCGCAGTGGCCGTGAGCGGATGCTCAGCGGAGGATGCCTGGCGGCTCGGCATCCCCGAGGCGATGACTACCCAGGGCGAGAGCATCGAGGGACTGTGGTTCATCGCGGTGGTCGCTGCCGCCATCGTGGGTGGCCTCACGTACTTCCTCATCCTCTTTGCGATGGTGGCGTACCGCAAGCGCAGCGAAGATCTGCCCACGCAGGTGCAGTACCACATCCCGATCGAGGTCATCTACACCGTCGTGCCGTTCCTCATCGTGGTCGGACTGATGTACGCCACCGTGGTCGCGCAGAACGACGTCCTGGACGAGGACCCCGAGCCGGACGTCAGCGTCACGGTCACCGGGTTTAAGTGGAACTGGAGGTTCACCTACGACGACGCGAAAGCGCCCTCGGGTGACCCGGTGACAACCATCGGCACGACCGCGGTCGTCCCGGTCCTCGTGCTGCCCACTGACGAGAGCGTTCAGGTCAATATCGAGGCCGAGGACGTCATCCACTCGTTCTGGGTGCCGGAGTTCCTCTTCAAGCGTGACGCGATCCCGGGCCGCAACAGCAGCTTCCAGTACAACATCACCCAGGAAGGGGCCTACGTCGGCCACTGCGCCGAGCTCTGCGGCGCGTATCACGCCTTCATGAACTTCGAGGTACGGGCGGTCTCGCCGGCCGACTTCGACACGTACATGGCAGCGCGCGAGCGAGGGCTGACCAACCCTGAGGCTCTCATCGAGATCGGGCAGGAGCCGCTCGCTCAGACCACACAGCCGCTCGACGGACCAGCCGCAGCCACAGACTCCAACGAGGAGGGAGACGCATGAAGGTCGAAACGAACATCCTGACCGCGGTCGCGGTCTTCCTCTTCATCGCGGCCGCCGTGTACGGGGTATGGGCCCAGGAGCCGGTGGGAGCGGTCTGCCTCGTTCTGGCCGGCGGGCTGTGCGGCATGATCGCCGCGTACTTCGGCTTCATCTCCCGACGCCTGGAGCCTCGTCCGGAGGACCGCAAGAACGCACAGCCGCACGAGGGTGCGGGAGTGGTGGGCTTCTTCAGCCCATGGAGCTACTGGCCGGTCTTCGTCGCGTTCTCGGTCGCGGTCATCGCCTTCGCGCTTCCGTTCTATGCCATGTGGTTCGTGGCCATCGGCGTCGTGATGCTGATCATCGGCGTGGCGGGATGGCTGTTCGAGTACTACGTGGGTCTCTAGTCGGTCCCTAGTCGGTCCCCAGTGGGTCTCTAGCCCAACCCCACTCGTCGTGGAACCGGGGACCCGCGTCTGGCCGGTCGTTCGCTCCCGGTCTGCGGGTGGACTCCTCGACCCATGACCCATCGGACCCATCGGACCCATCCGACCCATCGCCCGGAGACCATAGACGTCGTGTCGTGGGCCGAGCGAAGGAAGCCGTGCCGTCCGCTCCGCTACGGTTGACCCTCCGCCTTCGCCGCTGGAGGGGTACGTGATGAGGTCGCTCGAGGTCGGCTCGTTCTTCCGTCCGGACGAGGTCCGAACCCTGGACAAGACCCGCATCGAGGTTGTCCGCCTGACGGGGACCTCGGTCGCGCTGATCACCCTGCGACCGGGCTGGCGGTGGTCGGAGTGTCTACGGGTGGTCGCCGGCACCGACTCCTGCCAGTCGAATCACCTGGGATCAGTGATCAGCGGCCGCATGAAGGTCGTCCACGACGACGGCAGTGAGGCCGACCTGGGGCCGGGTGATGCGTACGTCATCGCACCCGGGCACGACGCCTGGGTGGTCGGCAACGACCCACTGGTCGCCCTGGAGTTCAGCAGCGCCGACACCTATGGTCAGCCCGGCCTGTCGTCGCGCTGACCCCCGTACACGTGCAGTCGCGCTGACCCGGCCCAAGCCCGGCGTACACCGGGCCCAGCAAGCCCGGCAAGCCCGGCAAGCCCGGCAAGCCCGCAAGCCCGGCAGAGGCACAGCCCATTCCGGTACAGCAGAAGGCCTGCGGAATCCCGGGGGACTCCGCAGGCCTTCCTCGCTCGTAGCTGAGGCCTTGCCTCAGCACGTTCAGTGCTTGCCGGCTGGCAGCTCCTTGTCCGACCCGGGGCCCCCGGGCTGCTCACCTGTCTCGAGTGAGGGCTGTTCCTCCGACGGCTTGGCTCGGAAGAAGCCAGGCTGCCTGTGCCGGTCGGGATGCTCCAGCTCGTTCATCTTCTTCGGGACAGGCGCGCCGTCGTACTGAAGCTCTCCGTGCGGGCCCGTACCCAGCGGCTGGTGTATCTCGACGAACTCACCGCTGGGCAGGCGCTCGATGATGCCGGACTCGATGCCGTGCGCGAGCACCTCTCGGTCATGACGTTGCAGGCCGACGCAGATGCGGTAGGTGACGTAGTAGGCGATGGCGGGTAGCACCAGGACGCCGATTCGTCCCGCCCAGGTCATCAGGTTCAGGTTGATCTGGAACCGGCTGGCGATGATGTCGTTGCCACCCGAGATCCACAGCACGACGTAGAACGCGATGCTCATCATGCCGATCGCCGTCCGTACCGGCACGTCACGCGGCCGTTGCAGCAGGTTGTGCGGTGCACGGTCCTTCGTGAAGTACTGCTCCAAGAACGGATAGACCGCCAGGATGGTGAAGACGATGCCCGGCATCACCACCGTCGGCCAGAAGATGGCGGGCAGCACGTAGTCGCCTATGCGTGTTTCCCAGGACGGGAAGAGCCGCGTGGAACCGTCCAGCCACCCGACGTACCAGTCCGGCTGCGAACCCGCACTCACCACCGCCGGGTTGTACGGGCCGTACAGCCAGATCGGGTTGATCTGGGCGAACCCGCCGAGGAACGCCAAGACGGCGAAGACCAGCATGAAGAACCCGGTCGTCTTGGCACCGAAGACGGGGAAGACACGCTCTCCCACGACGTTGGTCTCGGTTCGACCGGGGCCGGGGAACTGGGTGTGCTTCTGCACCCACAGGATGGCCATGTGGGCGGATATCAGCGCCAGGATGATGCCCGGGATCAGCAGGACGTGGGCGATGTAGAGGCGTCCGATGATCAGCTCGCCCGGGAACTCACCGCCGAAGATGGCAAAGGAGAGCCAGGTCCCCACGACCGGGATGGACAGCACGATCGCGCTCATGATTCGCAGTCCGGTGCCGGAGAGCAGGTCGTCCGGCAGCGAGTAGCCGGCGAAGCCCTCGGCGATACCCAGCACCAGCAGCGTCACGCCGATCATCCAGTTGACCTCGCGCGGCCGCCGGAATGCGCCGGTGAAGAAGACACGTAGCAGGTGGACCACGATGGCTGCCATGAACAGCAGCGCGGCCCAGTGGTGGATCTGACGGATGACAAGCCCGCCGCGGACGTCGAAGGAGATGTCCAGCGTCGTCGCGTACGAGGCGGACATCTCCACCCCCCGGAGGGGTGTGTAGCTGCCGTCGTAGACGACCTCCCGCAGCGAGGGGTCGAAGAACAGCGTCAGGTACGTGCCGGTGAGGAGCAGGATCACGAAGGAGTACAGCGCGATCTCGCCCAGCATGAACGACCAGTGGTCCGGGAAGACCTTGTTCAGCTGTCGCCGAAGGCCCTGGGCCGCGCCGAAACGGTCGTCGGCCCAGCCCGCGACACCACCGATGGCGTCGTCCACCTTCGTGGGCTTGGGTGCCGCCTGCGTCATGCGATCTCCTTCCCGGAGTCCCAGAACGCCGGGCCGACGGCTTCGCGGTAGTCGCTCGTAGCGATGAAGAAGCCTTCGTCATCCAGCGCGATGGGGAGCTGTGGCAAGGGCTGCGACGCCGGCCCGAACACCGGGCGGCATGCGTCGGTCAGCAGGAACTGCGACTGGTGGCACGGGCAGAGCAGCCGGTTGGTCTGCTGCTCGTACAGGGAGACCGGGCAGCCAGCGTGCGTACAGATCTTGGAGTAGGCGAAGTAGTCCTCGTAGTGCCAGTCCTCGCGGCCCTCGGGGATGATCACCTCTTCGCTCGAGCGGACCCGGATCAGCATCGTGGGGGAGTCGGCGGCGGCGGGTCGCAGGCCCCCGGGTACTCCGGGAAAGACGGTCTCGATGGCCCCCGGCCTGAGGTCCGCAGGGGAGACGGGTGTTCCGTCGGAGCGGACCAGTCGGACTCCCGGACCCCAGAGCGTCGTGAACAGCGCGTCCCCCGGGCGCTTGATCAGGCCGCCCAGCGGCATGATGGCGAGGATGGCGACGCCCAGGCCGCCCAGACCCAGCCCGCCGAGCACCCGGCGGCGACGGATCGCACCGTTGTACTGCTGGTCCCAGAAGGCCTTGGTCAGCGCCCGCTCCTCAGCCGGCGACGACCCGCCGTGACGCTCCTGGACAGCCTCCTCCTCAGGCATGACCTTCTTCGCCCACAGGACCGCACCGAAGCCGAGCCCGGCCAGGGCGATGCCCATGGTCAGCCCCAGCAGGGGCGTGTACAGCCAGGCGAGGTCGTCGCCCCATTCCCAGGGCCAGAAGATGTAGATGCCTGCGAAGGCGAGCGCTGCGAGCAGCGTGACTGTGAAGGCGAGTGCGACGCGGCGCTCGGCGCGAGCTTCCTGCTTGCTCCCCGGCTCGAAGCGCGGTCTGACGTGCACCGCGACGCCCGCATCCCGAGCCGCCTCAGCGGCCAGCTCCTCGGGCGAGACGTCCGGGTCCAACGGGTCGATGCGACGCCCCTGGTCGCTGCCCTCGCTCATGCCCTAGCTCCGATCCACATCACGATGAACACCAGCGCGGTGATGCCGACAACCCAGACCAGGAGTCCCTCCGGCACCGGCCCGAGGCGACCGAGGTTGGCGCCACCGGGGTCCTGGGTCTCCTTGAGGCTCTGGACGTAGTTGACGATTGCCCTCTTCTCCTCGGGCGTGAGCTGGGTGTCGCCAAAGACCGGCATGTTCGCGGGGCCGACCAGCATGGCGGAGTAGATGACCTCGTCGTCGGCGTCCGCGAGGTTCGGTGCGAACTTGCCCGAGGACAGCGGCGCACCGCGGCCGGCGAAGTTGTGGCATGACGCGCAGTTCAGCCGGAACAGCTCCCCGCCGAGGGCGAGGTCTCCGTCTCGGAGGTCGCCGGCCGGGATCTCCGGTCCTCCTCCGAGACCCTGGATGTAGTCGGCGATGGCGTCGATCTCAGCCTGCGTGTAGTCCGTCCGCTTCGGCTCGGCCTGCGTGCTCTGAGCAGCCAGCGGCATACGTCCTGTCCGCATCTGGAACTGAACGTTCGCTGATCCGACGCCGATAAGGGTGGGACCTCTGTCCTCCACCCCTTGGGCGTTGATCCCGTGGCAGGAGACGCAGCCCGTGAGGTAGAGCTGCTCTCCCTGGCTGACGTCGAGCGCTGTCTCAGTCGTCGTTGTCGCGGGTTCCTCCGCGGCGGGGGCAGCCACCGCGTAGAGGGTTCCCAGGAAGGTCAGGGACAGGAGCAGACCCAGCGCCCCCAGAATCCGCTTGCGGCGGCGGGGTCGACGGGTTCTGCCGCGGCCGGGGCCGGACCGGGACGTCGCCCGCGGTCCGTACGGGGCCCGGGAGCTCTTCCCGCCCGGCACGTGTCCGAATCTCTCGGAAGCCTCGTCCGGCTGTTCGGATGCCGCGGCCATCTCCGACCTCTCAGTCATGTCAGGTTGCTCCACCCTCGTCAGCCTCCCCCGGATCCGGCCTACTGGATGATGTAGATCATCGTGAACAGTGCGACCCACACGACGTCGACGAAGTGCCAGTAGTAGGAGACCACTACGGCAGAGGTTGCCTGGGCCGGCGTGAACCGACCCATCGTCGTACGGATGAGCAGCAGGATGAACGCGACGAGACCGCCCGCGACGTGCATCCAGTGGAAGCCGGTGGTCAGGTAGAACACCGAGCCCCAAGCCATGGACGAGAGCGTCACGTCTTCGCCGATCAGCGTCACGTACTCCAGGACCTGGCCCAGCTCGAAGATCAGGCCCATCACGAAGGTGATGACGAACCACAGCCTGAGCTTGTACACATCGCCTCGCTCGGCCGCGAACACTCCGAACTGGCAGGTGACGGAGGAGAGCACCAGAATCGCGGTGAACAAGGTGGCCAGGGGGAGGTTGAGCTCGACGCCCTCGGGGGGCCACGGTTCGCCGTTGGCTGCCCGCACGTTGAAGTACATGGCGAACAGTCCGGCAAAGAACATGAGCTCCGACGACAGCCAGACGATCGTGCCGACGCTCACCAGGTTGGGCCGGTTGAGCTCGTGCAGACCTCCGGGAGGCGCCTCAGTGGCTACAGCACTCGCAGATGACACACGTGCATCCTTGCATGCCGGGAGCGATTTCTCCGCTCTCAGAGCCATAGTTGGCCAGGGCGAGATTCGCCACACCGAGCCGATCACTCACCCGGTGTGCTGCGCCGCGTGTGGGAGCGTTTCGGCGGGTACCCTGAGCGTCGCTGATGCCGCCGATCGTCGGGGACGGTGACGTGACCGAGAGCCCAGTGTCCTCCGTGCTCGTATACAGCAACAATGCCGCCGTACGCGAGTCGGTGATCTTCGCGGTGGGTCGGCGGCCGGCCCCGGACGTCGGGCGGGTGCGCTTCCTGGAGGCCGCGACCGAGTTCGAGGTGCTGGAGGTGGCCGACAGCGGCACCGCCGACGTGCTGATCCTGGACGGGGAGGCGCAGCCGACAGGCGGTATGGGTCTGTCCCGCCAGCTCAAGTACGAGTTGCCTGCCTGCCCTCCGATCGTGGTGCTCATCGCTCGCCGCGACGATCGGTGGCTCGCCACCTGGTCACTGGCGGATGCCGTGATCGCGAGGCCGGTCGACCCGGTCTCAGCAGCGGAGACTGTCGCCGAGGTGCTGCGGGCCCGCGCAGCCGTGTGAGGGGAGGACCTCGTGAGCGCAAGCGCGGGACGGGGCTCAGAGCCGGGCTCAGTGGCGAGTTCGGAGACGAATGAGGTCTTGACCTGGCCGGGACTGCTGGGTGACCTTCTCGCCGGTCGGACCCTGTCCGCCAGCTCCACCGGCTGGGCGATGGACCAGATCATGTCCGGCACCGCCACGTCGGCGCAGATCGCTGGCTTCCTGATCGCCCTGCGAGCCAAGGGTGAGACGGCGGGTGAGGTAGAGGGCATGGTCCGGGTCATGCTGGACCGGGCTGAGCCGCTGTCGGTGCCGTCCGACGCTGTCGACACCTGCGGAACCGGTGGTGACCAGGCCCGCACGGTCAACATCTCCACTATGGCCGCCATCGTGGTCGCGGGCGCGGGAGTGCCGGTCGTCAAGCACGGCAACCGGGCAGCATCGTCCCGCTCTGGTTCCGCGGACCTGCTAGAGGCGCTCGGGGCCCCGGTAGACCTGGGTCCGGAGGGGGTCGCGGCCACAGTGGCCGACGTGGGGATCGGCTTCTGTTTCGCGCCCGTCTTTCACCCGTCGCTGCGTCACGCCGGCCCCACCCGCCGTGAGCTGGGTGTCCCGACCGTGTTCAATATCCTGGGCCCCCTGACCAACCCGGCCCGGCCCATTGCCCAGGCAGTCGGCTGCGCTGACGCGCGACTCGCTCCGGTGATGGCGCACGTGCTGGCCGACCGGGGTACGACAGCCCTGGTGTTTCGTGGCGAGGATGGCCTCGATGAGCTCTCGCCCACCGGTCCGAGTCGCATCTGGGTCGTGACGGACGGGCACGTCGCCCTGGAGCGCTCGTTCGACCCGGTGGACATCGGAGTGCCTCGGGCCCGGCTGGAGGATCTGCAGGGCGGCGACGCCCAGGAGAATGCGCTGGTGGCTCGTGAGGTGCTGGCAGGCAAGGAGGGACCGGTGCGCGACGCGGTGGTCCTCAATGCCGCCGCGGGGCTCGCGGCGTACGGAGCAGCCACGGGTTCCGGGCCTTCGCTGGCCGGCCTGGAGAGCGCACTGCGGGAGGGCTGGCGCCGGGCGAGTGAGTCGCTCGACAGCGGCGCCGCCGCCGGTGTGCTCGAGCGCTGGGTGGCAGCCGGTAGCGGCCGGTAGCAGCCTGTAGCGGTCGGTATCCACCCCCTTGCCGTGGTGATCATGGCGCTCTTGCGCCAAGATCCCGGTGATCATGGCGCTGGGGTTCGACACGCAGGGCTGACACGCCGTGCTGCGTGACCCAGCGCCAAGATCATCGCAGTGGGGGCGCAGTATCGCCATGATCACCGAAGGCGAAGCGGGCAGAGTCGCAGTGGGGGCGCAGTATCGCCATGATCACCGAGCCGGGATGGCGGGCGACCAGTTCGCGGTTGAATCTGCCCCCGCGGAGAACCCCGAGGACGCTCACGTGCCCGATGTGCCGCGCAGAGCCTTCCGTCCGGCCCCGGCCAGGGTCGGGTCGGTGACGCCTTGGCCGTACGGGCCCCTGACGTAGGAGCCCTCGACGTAGGAGCCCCGACCGTACGAGCTCCGACCGTACGAGCCACTGGCATACCTACCTGCACCTGGTTGTCGGGCGCGAGGAACAGCAGCCGACTCGGTCTCGTACCTCTTCCCTGGCGTGCGCGACTCCCGGGGGATGCTCAGTTCGGCCAGCCATCGCCCGGGGCTGTTCGAAGGCAACGACCAGGTGCCCTCGACGGAGACCAGGCGGGCACCCGGCTGCTCGAGCCACCGCAACAGGCATTCGGTCTCCTCTACCACTGCGGCCGCTTCCCCCGTAGGTGGGCGTTCGGCGGAGGCTCGCAGTGCCGAGACGACAGGGGCGCTGGCTGCTCCGCGTGGCAGCTCTCCCGCACACACCAGCCGCCCACGACGGATGACGGCGAGGTCCCAGGCGCCGGCTGCGGCAGGGCGGGCTGCCACCAGCTCATCGAGAGACGTCAGCGAGTACAGCCGCTGCGAGCGCACGCATGCGTGAATGAAGGACGAGAGACGGTCCCGTACGACGGCTGCGTCTTCGTACCGCTCGTTGCGGGCTAGCTCGTCCATCCGGGTGCGCAGAGGTCGAAGGACGGCGGTGGGGTCGCCGGTGACCGCCTCGATCAGGGTGGTCACGTGCTCGGCGTACTCGGCCTCGCTCTCGTTGCCCTCGCAGGGTGCGCCGCACCGGCCGATCTGGCCGAGCACGCAGCCGGGGCTGCGACGTCGTGCCGAGAGCCTGCTCATGCATTGCCGCAACGGGAGTGCCTCGTGAATTGCCTGGACTGTGGGTTCGGCCCCTCTGCGGGAGGCGAACGGGCCCAGGGCCAGCCGACCGGGGTCAGGTTGGCGCGACACGAGGGACAGGCGGGGGAAGGGCTCGTCGGTCAGGGTGAGCCACGCCGCCCGCTCGGGGAAGCGCGACCTGCGGTTGTACCGAGGTTTGTGCTCGGCGATCAGCCGCAGCTCCCGTACCTGTGCCTCGAGGTCATGAACGCAGGGGACGACGTCGACAGACTCGGCGAGGGCGACCATCTCACGCATGCGCGCTCGAGGCTCGCTGGCCACGAAGTACTGGCGCACCCGCGAGCGGACATCCTTGCTCTTGCCGATATAGAGGGGCGAGCCGTCGCGACCGCGGAAGATGTAGACGCCGGGGGAGCTGGGCAGTCCGTCGGCGAGTCGACGTTTGCGGCGTTGCGCCGCTGTGACCTTGCTGGTGTACGCGCGGAGGTCTTCGAGGGTACGGATGCCTTGGTTGCCGAGTCGCTCCAGGATTGCGTGCAGCACGTCCACGGTGGCGCGGGCGTCCTGGAGTGCCCGGTGATTCGGCTCGGTGCCGGACCCGACGAACCGTGCCAGGGAGGCCAGACGGTAGTTGGGTACCTCGTCGCGCAGGAAGGCGTGACGCGCCAGCCGGGCGGTGTCCAGTGTGTCGTTGCCCGGCCACGCGCGCTCTGTGCGTGCGCAGGCGGCCTTCAGGAACCCGATGTCGAACGGGGCGTTGTGCGCGACCAGCACGGTGTCGCGAGAGAACGACAGGAAGGCGGGCAGCACCGATTCGATGGGTTCTGCGTCGGCCACCAGCTCGTTGGTAATCCCGGTCAGTACCGAGATGAAGGCCGGTATCGGGGACCGGGGTCGCACGAGGGACTGGAACTCGCCCAGCACCTCGCCGCCCCGGACCTTGACAGCCCCGAACTCTGTGATCTCCGAGTCGGCAGGGCTGCCGCCCGTCGTTTCGAGGTCTACGACGACGAACGTGACCTCGTGGAGGGCATGACCCAGAAGGTCCTGGTCGTCCAGGGTGACCTGACGGTAGTGGGCGCCTGAGGGCGACTCACCCGGAGGCGACTGACTGCGTGCCATGTCTGCGAACGCTAGGTCGGGGGTGTGACAGGTTCCGAGGTGCCGCGCCGGACAACCCACGCCGGACCGCCCACGCCGGACCGCCCACGCCGGCTTCGGGGCCGGAGGTCACAGCTCCCTGACGAGTACCCTGATCGTGCCCCCCACGTCCAATGAGGAGTTCGTCGTGCCCGTACCGACGCCTACCGAGACCACTCGATGGCGCTGCGCGCAGTGCGGCAACCTCACCCGCTTCGACGTCGACCGCGTCACACGTACGCGGGAGTACGTGCACGCCGACCTGAGCGGCCACCCGTTCGTCGAGGAGCGGGAGGTGGTGGGCGAGACCGTGGAGCGCGTCACCTGTCGCTGGTGCGGTCGGTCGGACAGCATAGAGCTCGTACCGCGCCCAGAGGCCGAGGCGGGGTGACGGCCGGCGAGGGTGTGTCTGACACGCCGTCGGAGCCGGCTTCGCATCCGGCGGACGTGCTGGCCACGGTGCCCGAGCAGGTTCGGTCCCGGCTGGTGGCCCTAGCGTCCGACGTGCTGGGGACCCTGTCGGATCAGGACACGCCCCGCGCTCTGCGACCGTTCCGGAAGTTCACTCCGAGGCGGCGACAGCAGCACGCGGCTACGCACCTCCTTGCGGAGACGGAGACGGACGGCGACTTTCGCGCCGAGGTGTTCGAGGAGCTGCGTCGGCAGGCCCCGGGTGCCGCGGCCCTGCTCGCAGGACCGTCCCTCGTGGGAGCCGACACCGCGGACGCCGCAGATACCGGTACCGCAGATACCGATACCGCCGACACCGCACCGAAACCCGAAGCCGAGCTGGATCCCGCGCAGCTCGTGGAGCAGGCCGCGAGTGCCGGGATCGACCTCGTGGACCTGACGGCGGCTGCCTTCCTGCGCCGTTCCGAGGGGTGGCAGGGGATTGTGGAGGCTGTCGCCGCGCACGTGGGCCAGCTGCGGGAGAGCGGAGAGATGGCACGGCTCCGCAACCGCGTTGCCGAGCTGCAGGAACGCCTCGAAAAGGGCGAGTCCCAGCACCGAAACGCGGTGGTACGGAACAAGGAGGAATTGGCTCGGGCAAGGACCGAAACAGACCGAGTCCGCTCCTCCCTCGCCGAGGAGAAGGCGCGCGGGCGGAGACTGGAGAGGGAGCGCGACGACCTGCGGGCGGAGCTCGGCAGACTCTCGGCGGAGCTCGACCTTCAGCGGGATCAGGCCGAACGGCAGGAGACGGCGACGCAGCGCCAGCTGGCGGAGGCGATCCGGCAGCGCGACGAGGTCCGGCGGCTGGCCCGTACCGGGGAGGCTGAGGCAGATGCTCGGCTCTACCTCCTGATCGACACGGCTGAGCGTGCAGTCAGGGGACTCCGCACCGAGCTCAGTCTCATCGCTCCTGAGAGCCTGCCTCGGGATTTCGTGGCTGCGGCGCACGACGCCGACCAGGAGCCGCCTGCGGGGCGACGTCTCAGCGACCCTGCGGTGCTGCGCGAGGTGCTCGGGCAGCCGAGGGCTCACCTGGTCGTGGACGGGTACAACGTCACCATGTCGAGCTACGGCGATCTCGCGCTCGAGGATCAGCGCAGTCGGCTCACCGCGGGTCTGGGCGCCCTCGCGGCCCGTACGGGGGCTGACGTCACCTGCGTCTTCGACGGTACGAGCCGGCCACCGGGAGTCTCGGTCCAGGCCCGAGGACTGAAGGTGATGTTCAGCATGGGCGGCCAGAATGCGGACTCTCTGATCAGGGAGCTGGTACGCGCCGAGCCGCGCGGCCGCGTCGTTGTGGTGGCGAGCTCCGACCGCGAGGTTGTCGACGACTGCCGGCGCGCAGGGTGCTACACCGTTCCCTCCCAGGTCCTCTCGGCCCTGGTGGAGCGCTCCTGAGCGCGGCTCTCCGGCACCGACCGTCGACCCGACAGGACGACACGACGCGCCCCACATGTCATACCCGCCGCCTACGGTCTGCCTTGTTCGCGTAGGAGCTTCGCCGGGAGGGTGACATGATCGTTGACTGTGGGACATGCGCGGTACGGGGTGACGCATGCGGCGACTGCGTCGTCAGCGTTCTTCTCGGGCCGCCGCCGCCGAGCGGCTTCGAGCGGGAGGAGGCCCAGGCTCTGCACAACCTCGCGTCTGCCGGGATGGTCCCTCGACTGCGCATGGTCGCGGGGGGCGGTGGCAACGGTGCTGGCAGCGGCCGCTGCGGGGGCGCAGGTAGCGGCCACGGTAGAGGCTGAGGAGTCGCCCGGGATGTCGGAGCCTCGTAGTGATCCGGCCTCGGGCCAGCCGCTCGCGCTGAGGTGGACGCCGTGACAACGCGGGTGCGCACCGCGCGGAGGCTGGGACCCGGTTCCTGGACGGCGGTGCTGACCGCTGCGTTTCTTGCCGCGATGGTCCTCCTGGTCCCGTGGCATCCGCAGCCGACACCCCCCGGTGGGGGAACGTCGGTGGATCCCGCCCGCGACTTCTCCGCCGAGGTCATCGCCCGCGAGGATGCCTTCCACGCCGCGGTGCGTCCCTGGAGCTACGCGACCCTGTTTCTGGGACTCGCGGTCGTCTGCCTTCTGGGTCTGACACCTCTCGGCGCCCGGCTCGCTGAGCTGGTGGCGCGGCCGTTCGGAGGCCACTGGGCAGCGCAAGCCGCGCTGGGAGCAGCTCTGGTCGTGGCGATTTCGCGGCTCGCGACCGTTCCGCTGGCGATGAAAGTCGAGCTAGTCCTGCGCGAGTACGGGCTGTCGGTGCGCTCCTGGCCGTTGTGGTTCAGTGACCGGGCCAAGTCGCTGGCTCTCACCGCGGTGATCGCCGCGGTTGCCATCACGGTCCTTGTGGGACTGGTACGGGCATTGCCAACGACGTGGTGGCTGGCAGCGGCAGGCGCCGCCGCGGGGCTGGTCGTCGTCGGAAGTCTGCTGTGGCCAGTCCTGGTCGAACCCCTGTTCCTGAAGGCCACACCGATGGCGGAAGGAACGTTACGGACCGAGATCCTGGCAATGGCGCAGCGTGACGGCGTGCCTGCCCAGGACGTTCTGGTAGCGGAGGCATCCCGCCGGACGACTGCCCACAACGCCTACGTCTCCGGGTTCGGTCCCACCCGTCGCATCGTGCTCTACGACACGCTGGTGGAGGACGCCCCGCGGGAGGACGTCCTGCTCATCACCGCGCACGAGCTAGGGCATGCCGCACGTCGGGACGTAGCCAGGGGGACCGCGGTCGGGGCGCTCGGTGCAGCCCTGGCCGTCGGGCTGCTGGCCCTGATCGTGCGGCCCGAGGGGTGGCTGGCCGCCCGTGCCGGCGTGTCGGGCCTGGCCGATGGCCGGGTCGCCGCGCTCGTCCTCGCTCTGGCGGCGATCGCCGGCCTGCTCGTCTCGCCCGTGGAGAACCTCATCTCACGGCGGGTGGAGGCCACGGCTGACGTGCACGCGCTCGATCTCACCCGCGACCCGCAGGGGTATGTGTCGATGCAGCAGCGCCTGGCGGTGCAGAATCTGTCTGACCTTGACCCGCCCGCACTGGCCTACGTCTGGTTCGCCAGCCATCCCACCGCCCCCGAGCGGATCGCGATGGCGAGGGACTGGGCCCGGCTCAACGGAGTGCCGACACCGTGACTCGTACGCTCGTCGTGACCAACGACTACCCGCCACGCGCGGGAGGCATCCAAGCCTTCGTCCACTCCCTCGCGGTGCGTCAGCCCCCCGGGTCGATCGTGGTGTTCGCCTCGGACTGGAAGCACTCCGCGGCCTTCGATGCCCGGCAGCCTCACCCTGTCGTGAGGTACCGGACCTCGCTCATGCTGCCGACCCCTGACGTGGTCAAGCAGGCGGGGGAGATCGCGCGCTCCGAGGGGTGCACCACTGTGTGGTTCGGGGCTGCCGCGCCGCTGGGACTCATGGCGCCGTCGCTGCGCCGGTACGGCGTCACCCGCTTCGTCGCCTCCACGCATGGCCACGAGACCGGGTGGGCGATGACCCCGGGCGCCAGGCAGGTGGTACGACGCATCGGCAAGGGCCTCGACATCGTCACCTACCTGGGTGAGTACACCCGCAAACGGCTTCAGCCGGCCTTCGGGCCGCACCCGGAGTTCGTCCGGCTCCCCCCCGGTGTGGACACGGAGGCCTTCACCCCCTGGGTGGACGGCTCTGAGATCCGCCGCCGCCACAACCTCCGGGACCGGCCCACCGTGGTGTGCGTCTCCCGGCTGGTGCCGCGCAAGGGCCAGGACATGCTGATCGAGGCGATGCCGCTGATTCGGCGGTGGCTACCGGAGGCGATCCTGCTGATCGTCGGCGGTGGGCCGGACATGCCCCGGCTGCAGCGCCTGGCGGTGGAGAGCGGCGTGGCCGATCACGTCGTGTTCACCGGGGGAGTGCCCTGGAGGGAGCTTCCCGCCCACTACGCGGCTGGGCACGTGTTCGCCATGCCTGCGCGGACCAGGTTCGCCGGCATGGATGTGGAAGGGCTGGGGATCGTCTACCTCGAGGGTTCGGCGACCGGACTGCCGGTGATAGCGGGGGACTCCGGTGGTGCTCCGGACGCCGTGCGCCACGGCGAGACCGGGTACGTCGTCGACGGTCGCGACGTGCAGCAGATCGCCCGGCGGTGCGCCGAGCTGCTCAGTGACCGGGTGCTGGCCCGGCGTATGGGTGCCGCCGGTAGGGAGTGGGTGGTGGCCGAATGGCGCTGGGAAGTGCTGGCGCAGCGGCTGGCGGGGCTGCTCGGCCCCCCGTGAGGCAGGGCTGGTTGCGTGGCCGTCTGTCAGTTGCACGTCCCCTGGGAAGCGTGCATAACCACCTGATCGCAGTTGCGGTCCCACAGGTCGTCGGTGGCGACCGCGAACACCGTGGCACCCACCAGCGCTACGAGGACGACAAGGGCGATGAGCAGGCCGTACTCCGCCATGGTCGCGCCATCGTCGGAGCTGCCGACTGGCAGTGGAGAGATGAGTGGTTCCATGCAGTCCTCCTGGGGCTGAGTTCCTGTGGCCGAAAGACCGATGGCCCCGGCTCCAGGAGACCTGGAGCCGGGGCCATCGCCAGTCGAGTCAGACCTACAGGCTGGCAGCGGCCTCGTCGAACAGGCCGTCGATCGCGATGCCGAGGACGGCAGCGCCGACCGCAACGACGATGGCGATCAGGGCGACGAGCAGGCCGTACTCCACCATGGTGGCGCCCTTGTCGGCGTCCTTGGCGTCCTGCACCATGTTGTGCAGGTAGGTGTAAAGCAGCATGGCTCCTCCTGGAGTCGTGTTGCGCGCCCGGTTAGCGCGACAGATTCAGAGTGCGCTACGAACGGTTCGCACGCCTTTGTCCGGGTTCGACACATTCGCCCAGAATTCAGATGGTTTGTGGGGGCCACATCGGTTGCACCGTTGCCAGTGGTGTGCTAGACGGCGGTCCAGATCGGGCGCATCGCCCTACGGACTGCCTGGTCACGGGCCTGCAGGCGGCGTGGTGATGAGCCCATGGCGCACCGCGGCCATGATGGCCTGACTGCGGTTGGCCACCCCGAGCTTGCGGTAGAGCGCGGCGGCGTGACTGCGGGCCGTCGACTCGCTCACGTACATCGCCCGCGCGATGTCGGCGAGCGTGCCGCCTTCTGCCAGGTGCTCCAGCAGCTCCTGCTCCCGGGGGGTCAGCCTGATGGCGGCGCCCTGCAGGGACCGCGCCATTGCCGACGCAAGCCCCTCGGCCGAGAACGAACCCGGTTGCGTCGCTGCGTGTGCCGCCGCCTCCAGGACGGAGCCGACGGGGGCAGACTTGACCACGTACGAGGACGCCCCCGCGTTCAGGGCCCCGAGCATCGCCTCGTCCGTCGGATGCATGGTCAGGACGACGACGCCCATCGTGGGGAAGCTGTCCCTCAGTTGTCGGCAGGCCTGCAGTCCGTCCCCATCAGGAAGTCTGACGTCGAGGACTACCACGTCGGGACGCAGATCCTCAGCGGCTGCGATGGCTTGCCGGACGGTCCCGGCCGTGCCGGCCACGTCGAACCGGTCGTCGCGCTCGAAGGCGTACCGCAGTCCCAGTACAGCAAGCTCGTTGTCGTCGACGAGGAGGACCCGGATGGCCATCAGCGCGCCTCGCTCCCCGAGTCGGGGCCTGAGAGCGGGTTCTGGGTCACGAGTCGAAGCCTAAGGTGCCCCTCGCCGTGCTCGAGCGCCCAGTGGGTGCCGGTGTGCCGCAGCTCTGCCCACATGTCGCTTCCGAGTGCGCCTGGGTTCCAGAGATCGACGTCCGGCACGTCACGTGGGGCTGCCAGGTCCAGGGTCAGTTCCGGGCCCAGCCCCTGGGCATGCACGAACCGCAGCTCTCCGGTCACAGGCGCACCCGCTCCCGCTTCCCCGCCAGCTCTCAGCACTCCCAGCGCCGCAACGACGGCGCTCAGCCAGGCCTGCTCGCGGCGCAGCGGGAGGCGTGGCACGTCGTGCACGTCGGAGGGCATTCGCAGGCTGACATCCGTCGACCGGGTGACTCGCTGCAGTGCCTCGGCGAGCGGTCGGTCAGCAGCGACTCTCTCGCGGAGCACGAGGATCTCGCGTCGGAGCCCGTCAGCCGTGCCGCTGGCCTGCCGGCGGGCACGGCTGATGAGTGCCAGCGTCTCGCTGTCGCCGCTCGTGCGCAGTCCATGCCGCGCTGCATCGAGCGCGTAGCCCAGGCCGGCGATATCGGCTGCCGGGCCATCGTGCAGCCGAGCGGCCAGTGCAGCCAGACTCTCGGTCAGGACCAGATGGAAGGCCTCTTCCTGGTGGGCGGCCACCCTGGCCGAGACCAGATCCTCAGCAGGCGGATCCCACGGGGACTCACCTCGTGCGAGGACCACCAGCCGATCGTGCCCGGAACCGGACTCGGCTACGACGGGAGGGCTCGCTCCGGCAAGGGGCAGCCGGGTCCACGCGAGAGGCAGGGTCGACGCTGGGGCGGCGACTACGACGTCGGTCAAGCCGGCAGTCACGGCGCCGCGAACGAGGCGGGCGGCGTACGCAAACGCCGTGCGTTCGACGTCTGACGGAGTCGAAGCACCCATACCTACCCCAATTCTGACAAAATGCCCGTATCGTCGCCCTCGCTACACCATCATTGAACTATGGCTCATGACGTGGTGCGGGTCAGCGATGTGCTGGCCGAGACAGAAGACAGGGTCCGCGAGGGCTCCTCGGGTGTCGCCCGGGTATGGCCGATGGGGTTCTCCCCGTTGGATACCTACCTTGGCGGGGGACTGAGGGCCGGTGAGCTCACCGTCCTCGGCGGTCCGCAGGGGCTGGGCAAGACGACCTTCGCCCTGCAGGTGGCTCGAAACGTTGCAGCCGCAGGTGGGTCTGTACTGTTCCTGACCTTCGAGCACGACGCTGCGACGATGTTCGAGCGCCTCGTCGCACTGGAGGCGGGCGAGTACGCGCACGACGAGGGCATCACGCTTCGCAACGTGCGTGAGGCGCTCGCGTCCACCGACGAGACTCCTGGTGGGCTCTCGGCCCGGCTCGGGACGGAGCGTGGTGGCGCCGCGGCGGTCGCGGCGATCGCGGAGTACGGGGACCGGCTGTTCGTGGTCTCCGCGCAGACTCGCGACACCAGCACCGACTCCATCCGCGAGCTCGTGCTGGGGCTGGCCAAGGACGAGCCTCCCGTGGTGGTGGTCGACTACTTGCAGAAGATCCCCGACGGCAACGGCCACGACGCCGAGTCGGAGCGGATCACTCGGGTCGTCCAGGCACTCAAGGACCTGGCACTCGAGGCGGCGGTCCCGGTACTCGCCATCAGCGCGTCGGAGCGCGAGGGAATCGCCCCGGGGGCGCGGATGCGCTCCCACCACCTGAGGGGCACGTCAGCTGTTGCCTACGAGGCAGACGTCATCCTCGTCATGAACGACAAGTACGACGTGGTGGCCCGGGAGCACATCGTCTTCGGCAGCAAGAACGCTGAGCGTTACCACGACTGGGTCGTCTTCACCATCGAGAAGAACCGCTCCGGTCTCGCTCGTGTCGACGTGGAGTTCCGCAAGCGTCTGGAGCAGGGTCGGCTAGACCCGGAGGGCCAGTCCGTCGCCGAGCGACTGGTCGATGAGCGGGTGCAAGGGGCCTGAGGCCCCCCCGAGCAGACCAGCTCACAGCTCCTGCACACACACAACGAAGCCCGGGGTCCCCGTAGGGGTGGCCCCGGGCTCGTGTGTTTCTAGAGTCAGCCGGCCTTTCGCAGGTCAGTCCGGGTAGTCGAGGTGTCCCTCGAGGTCGCGAGCGAGCTCACGCACCGCCACCGCAGCTGCGAGCGCCGATGACTGGGACCCCGCGACCCCGGCGGCGGAAACGAGCTCGTCATCGGTGAAGGGAGTCTCGTCCCGCGCGGCGATCAGCAGCCCGTCCACCTCGGGGATCGGAACCGCCAGCAGGTGGTTTCGGGCGGCAAGCGGAGCCCCTGACAGCCGGGCACGTGCGATGTCCGACTGGGCGATCACCAGTGAGCGTCCCGCGTGGATGACCTCGGATACCAGCCAGTGGGTCTCCTGGATTTGAATGCGGTGCTCCAGCTTGCGCGTCCCGACGGCATGCGCGACACGCCATAGCCGGGCACTCGTCGAGGACGCACCGTGACCGTAACCGTGGCCGGGCACGAGCGAGGTCGTGCCCTGATGCTCCGACTCCCATGCGAGCGTCAGGACCTCGGGATCGTCGGGAAGCATGACGCAGGCCGCCGTGAACGGAACCTGCCTGTCCAGGATCGCCAGCACCTGGGAGCCAGCTGCGGAGACGGTCAGCAGCGTCGGCTGGAGTGCCCGCAGCCGGTCGAGCGCGGCGAAGATTGCGGCGGGCCCGAGTCCGGGGCGATACGGGGTCGATCCGGCCCGTGACGGTGCACCACTTCCGCTCGCCCGCGGACCATCCGATCGGGGGCGCGCAATCTCCGGCTCGGGGTAGGCCGACGCGCCCGGCCGACCCATGCGCAGCTCTTCAGGAATCAGAGCGAGGCGCGGGTCGATCGGGCGCGCGGCGTTTGGCGACCTGTTAGGTCGTTCGCTCATCGCACCAGGTTCTCATAGATCGAGATGCCGGCGGGGCCGAGAATCACGATGAACATCGCGGGAAGCACGCAGAGGGCCAGCGGGAATACCAGCTTCACCGGCACCTTCTGCGCCTTCTCCTCAGCGGCCTGACGCCGCTTGACCCGCATCTCGTTGGACTGCACTCGCAGGACCTGAGCGATCGGCACGCCGTACTTGTCAGCCTGCACCACGGAGGAGACGAACGCGTTGAGCGAGTCGACCTCGCACCGGGCGGCCCAGTTCTCGAGCGCCTCGCCTCTGCCCACGCCGATCTGCATCTCCTGCAGCGTGCGGAACGCCTCCTGGGAGAGCGGGCCGGTGGTGTTCCTGGCCACCTCCGACAGCGCTCCGTCGAAGGAGAGCCCGGACTCCACGGCGATCGTCATCATGTCCATGGCGTCCGGCAGCGTCTTGCGGATCTCGTCCTGCCGGTGCTGTGCCGTGTTGTAGAGCCACAGGTCGACACCGAAGTACCCGACGACACCGCCGATGGCCAGCGCCACGATCGTCCACAGCCCACCAGTGCCGAGCACCAAGCTGAGCAGCCACGCTGCCGGGATGCCAACCACGAGTCCGATGGCCTTGAAGGCCAGGACACGGTTGACGTCCCAGGTCTCCGCGACCCCTGCGAGCTCGATCCGGCGGCGGTAGGCACCAGCCCGGTCGCCCGGAGTGATCTTGCGGCCCAGCGAGACCGCCCGCTCGAAAGCAGGCGCCGCCACCCGCTCGTTGAAGGGCAGGTTCTGCGGCTGTGGCGCGCGGGGTCCCGTGACGTGGAACTCCCCGACGGTTGCCAGCGACGAGCGCAGCTGGGCTCTCTCGCGGGCACCCTGTGCGATCACCGCCACAGCGAGGACCAGGGCTGCGAAGACAGCTCCCAGGCCCAGGAGCAGTACGAGCGTTCCCATGTCAGACCTCCACCTTGGAGAGTGTCTTCATCCAGATCCAGCCGAGCACCAGCAGGACAGTCCCCGCTGCGAGCATGAGAAGGCCGACCACCGTGCCGAACAGCGGCTCGATGTACGTCGGGTTGCGTACCAGCAGGAACAGCGCCAGCACGATCGGCAGCGCCGTCAGCACGTACGTGGAAAGCCTGCCGTCCGCCGACAGCGCCTTGACCTGACGCTTGAGGTACATGCGCTCCCTCAGGGTGTTCGCGACGTTGTTGAGCACCTCGGAGAGGTTGCCGCCCACCTCGCGGTTGACCCGTACCGCCATCACGACCCAGGAGAGGTCTTCGCACTTCATGCGCTCGGCGACCTCCTCGAGGGTGTCCTCGATCGGCACACCGACTCGTGACTGGTTGAGAGCCCGGCCGAACTCGTCAGCAACCGGCTTCTGTCCGTTGCGGACGACGGCATCCACCGCCTGGGGGAAGGAGTGGCCGGCGCTCAAGCTCGAGGCGAGCAGCGTCAGGGTGTCGGGGAGCTGCTCGATGAACTGATCGCGCCTCTTGCGCTCCTTGCGGGACAGGTAGGCCAGCGGCAGGAGGAAGCCGATGACCAGGCCGATCAGAAGCGGCAGGAGGCGTGTGGTCAGCGCGAACATGAGCAGTCCGCCCGCGACCGTGGCGACGGTGTGAATCAGGAACCACTCACCCGGCCGCAGCGCGATCGCACCCGCCTGCAGCTTGCGCTCCAGCTCGCCCTCGAGGTTGCGCTTCTTGATCACTCGACCGGCGAAGTCCACTGCGCTGGTCGCCACCTGGCTATTGCCCAGTGCGGTCCGGGTCTCGGTCTTGGTCTCCACGGGTGCGGCGGTGCCGTTCCCGACCCGGTAGCTCTTGAGCTCCCGCTGCACGGTGCTCCCGGTGGTCCGCCGGGCTGCCACGGCCTTGGTCGAGTACCAGATCACTGCCGCGATGCCGGCGAAGATCGCCAGCAGCGCCAGCGCCAGCGCCCACGTGGAGCCGAACAGACCGGTCTGTGCCACTGCGCTGGTGGCCCCCTGCGGTGCCGCTGTGCCCAGGGTCACCACGGCCGAGTCGCTGTCGGTGGATCCCGCGACATCGGCAGCGACCGTCACGGTGGCGGACGCGCCGGAGAACTGCGTCGGTACGTCAGCTGTGACCACCACCTGGTTCGCCGTCTCCTGAGCACTCGCTGCGAAGGCGGTGGAGACGTCTCCTGGGGCGGTCACCGTGATGACTCGACCGTTGGTGGCGTCGGCGATGCCGGTCAGCGTCTGGCCCACGGACTCCTCGGTCTGGAAGGCGACGGCATCCACCACCGCCCCGGACTCGGCAGCCTTGGTCGTGACATCGGCCAGGGTGGTCTTGCTCGCGGTGTCACCACCGTCGGAGAGGAGCAGGACGGAGCGAATGCCCTCTGAGCCGGCCGCAGTGACAGCGGTGCTCACACCGTCGTAGAGCGCTGTCTCCCCGCCCACGAGCAGTCCGTTGAGAGCCAGGCGCACCGCGGCGCGGTCCGTGGTGGGTGGTGTGACGACCCGTGCGGTGTCGGCGAAGCTCACCAGACCGACCGCGACGTCGTCGGGAACGGTCTGCAGGTACTCCGTGGCCGCGGCCGTGGCGCCCGCGATGCCGTCACCCTGCATGCTGCCGCTGACGTCGATGGCCAGCACCGTCGTACGGGAGACTCCCGAGTCCCCGGCCGTCTCTGCGGTGCTGGCGACCGTCGTGCCGTCGATGCTCAGCTGCACCGAGGAGGGGTCGATGGCTCCGCTCGTGGCGGAGACGACCACATTGACCGCCCCGTCCTGGGAGTCGACCTGCGTGATTCGCAGGGCGCCGTCGGCCAGAGCCGGAGTCGCGGCGAGCGCAAGCACCGAGCCGGTCAGGGCCGCAGCCGCGACACCGGCCGCACGTCGCCTCATGAGGGGCCTGTCGAGGGTTCTCACCTGCCGCCTCCCCGCTTCTCGAAGGCGAACATCGCCGGGTCGAGCACCACACCGTTGTGCGCGAGCTTGTCGAGGAACTTCGGGCGCAGGCCGGTGGAGCGCAGCACGCCCAGGTTGCGGCCTTCCTCGTCGAAGCCCATCTCGTAGTCGAAGACGAAGAGGTCCTGCGTCGTGATCACGTCACCCTCCATGCCGACCACCTCAGAGATCTTGGTGATCCGGCGGGAGCCGTCCTTGAACCGGGACTGGTGGACGATGAGGTCCAGAGCACTGGCCTCCTGCTCCCGGATGGCCCGCAACGGCAGGTCCATGCCGGCCATGAGGACCATGGTCTCCAGACGCGCCATCGCGTCCCGCGGGGAGTTGGCGTGCACGGTGCAGATCGACCCGTCGTGGCCGGTGTTCATCGCCTGCAGCATGTCCAGCGCCGCAGCGTCGCGAACCTCACCCACGATGATGCGGTCCGGCCGCATCCGCAGCGAGTTCTTCACCAGGTCACGGATCTGAACCTCGCCCCGACCTTCGATGTTCGGCGGGCGGGACTCCAGGCGCAGTACGTGGAACTGGTGCAGCTGGAGCTCAGCGGCGTCCTCGATGGTGACGATGCGCTCGTCCTCGGGGATGAAGCTGGACAGCACGTTGAGCGTCGTGGTCTTTCCGGCGCCGGTTCCACCGCTGACCAGGATGTTCAGCTTGCCCCGCACACAGGCCTCGAGGAACTGCGCAGACATTGCCGTCAGCGTGCCGAAGCTCACCAGGTCATCGGACTGGAACGGGTCGGCGGAGAACTTCCGGATGGTCAGCAGCGGGTGGTCCACGGCCAGCGGCGGGATGATGGCGTTGACACGGCTGCCGTCAGCGAGCCGGGCGTCCACCATCGGGCTGGACTCGTCGATGCGACGACCCACGCGCGAGACGATCTTGTCGATCGTACGGCGCAAGTGCGCCTCGTCCGCGAAGCGGGCGTCGACCTCCGCGATGCGGCCGGCACGCTCGATGTACACCGTGTCGGGTCCGTTGACCATGACCTCTGTGACGTCCGGGTCGCGCAGGTAGGGCTCGAGCGGCCCGTAGCCGAGGATGTCGTCGGCGACCTCCTGGGCGATACGGGTGCGGTCGAGCGCCGTCAGAGGCGTGTCCTCGGCAGCCATGACCTCGTTGAGCGCGAGGCGTACCCGCTGCTCGAGCTCACTCTCCGTCATCGACGCGTCGTACAGCCGGGGCCCGATGTTCTCCAGCAGCTTGCTGTGGATGCTTCGCTTCACCTCGGCGAACGGGTCACCGGTGCGACGCTGTCGTGCCCGCGCGTGGCGGGGGGCACCCTTGCCGCTTGTCGCGGCGGACGTCGGCTCCACCGCAGCGGCGGGGCGAGGCTTCGGGACCGAGGTCTGGTGTACCGCGGCGGCCCCCGTCGGGGGGGCGCTGACGCCGTTGGTCCACTCCGAGGCGGCGGCAACAGTGCTCTCGACCTCACCCGCCTCGGTCTTCTTGCGAGCGATGCGTTCGGACAGGCTCATGATGCGAGCGCCTTTCTGCGAGCGAACCAGCGACGGCGATCCGTTGCGGCCTTGGTCTGACGAGCGGGAACCGTTGCTGCCGCAGCAGGTGCGGCTTCCCCACCTGTCGCGGGCAGGATCTGCGTGTCGACGAAGCGCTTGTAGGCCTGGGCGACCGCATGGTTGGGGTGTTCCAGGGAGATGGCTACGCCACGGTTGACCGCGGCCGGTACCTCACGCGACATCGGAATCTGCGCGCTCACCCGCGTACCCAGCACCTTCTCGACGTCAGCGACGCTCAGTCCGACCTTCTCGTCGGCGCGGTTGAGCAGCAGCCGCCAGCGCTCCTTCGGGTACTGCAGAACATCCAGGGTCTCGAGCGTGAGCTTGAGGTTCTTCAGGGTCGGCACGTCCATCGTCGCGATCAGCACGATCAGGTCGCTGATGTCGAACGCGGCGAGCACGTGCTCGGTGAAGGACGGCGGCGTATCGATGAGAACGTAGTCGAACTCACGCCGCAGCTCTTCCAGCACGGAGGAGGTGAGCTGAGGCGACACCGCCTCGGCCACGGCAGGCTCCGTGGGGGCCAGCAGGACCGACAGGCCGGGGGAGTGCTGTGTCAGCATCTCCTTGATCCCGACGGAGTCCAGGTCATCGCCCATGGCGATGGCATCCGCAATGGTGTGCTGCGGCTTCAGCCTCAGGGCCACTCCGACGTCGCCGAACGCGAGGTCGAGGTCGACCAGGCACACCGAGCGACGGCCGCCGGCCGCCAGCTGGGCAGCCAGGTTGATCGAGGACGTCGTCTTGCCGGCTCCGCCCTTGGCACTGAAGACGGTCACCACGTGACCGGCCGTCCGAGGGGCCTGGCCCTGGGCGTGCTCGGCGCCTGCTGTGGTGTGCCGGACGGCGTTCGCGAGCTCGGATGCGCGGCGCACCGCGTCCCGCAGGTCCGAAGGCTCACGCTCGTTGACGACCTCACGTACGCCAGCGCGCAGCGCCTCGGCCATGACGGTGGTCTCGACACGTCGCCGGACCAGGATGACGCTGATGTCAGGCCTGGTGAGGCGAACAGAGTCGGCGGTGTTGAGAGCGGTGTCGAGGTCCACGGTGGGACCCACGACGATAGCGCTGGTGTGGGTGTCGTCGCGCAGGCTCCACCGCAGCGCCTCGGCGCTGGTGACGACCTGCGTGTTCGATCCCAGGACACCGAGCAGCGATTGCGAGGCAACGCTGTCCGGCTCGAGAAGAAAGGTCACTGATGCTCCAACCGGGTAGGGGCTAACGCCGGTGAGTGGGATCGCTGGACGAGAGTCCGGTACGGGGTCCGAGCGCCACCTGTGACGGTGGCTCCGGACCCCGCGACCGAGCTCAGGCCCAGACGTTCCCGTCGTTGGTGAGCGGCGCGGGGCCGATCTTGGACTCGGAGTTCACGAGTGCGACATCGACCGTGCCGTTGTTCGCCGCGTAGATGATCTTCTGGGCGTCAGCCTGCGCCACGGCGAGCGTGAGGACCGTACGGGGAACCTCGGCCTGCTCCGTCTCGGTGGCGTTGGCGGCGGTCTGGCCCACCGCGACAACCAGGGCGCGCTGCACGATCAGTCCGGTGGATTCATCGGCGGTGTTGAACACGGCGACCTCGGACCCGGGACGGACGAACCCAGCTGCCTGGCTGGCGTACGGAAGGTCCACGCTGAGCGCGATGGAGCCGGCGGGCATCGGGATGGTGGCTGCTTCGCCGACCGAGCTGAACTTCGCGGCGACGATCTGCTCGCCGGTGTAGATGGTGGTCACCGCAACGCTGTCTGCGATGGACCCCAGGTCGGCCGGGGAGAGCACGCCCTCGGCGGCCGAGTCGGCTGTGATCACCTTGGCTTCGAACAGGCCGCGCTCGGAGGCGTCGGCGCCCGAGACCCCGGCGGGGATTTCTGACTTCGCCACCAGCACCTCGACCGTCTCCTGCCCGGCAAGGGCGCGCTGGTCTGCGTTGTTGGCGTACAAGAACACGAGCGCTGTTCCCAGCGCTGCTACTACAAGTGCTACGACGAGCACCAAAGATCGGCGACCCACGGGGACTCCTCCAACTAGACGCACCTCTGACATCTGTCCCAAGTGTCCGGTGTGTCCAGTTCTGTGTGGTTCATCCCGCTTGAAATGAGCCCTTGTGATCATCGGATGGCCCATCGGTACTACCAGGGCCTGGAACCGGGGTCAGCCATAGGGCGATGACGGGCAGTCCGCGGGGTCGCCGGGCAACCGTACGGAATCCTGCGTGCGCCACGGCGTGATCATGGCGCAAGGTCGCCATGATCCTCGTGATCATGGCACTCGGGCACGACACGCTGGGGTGGCGCGCCGTAGTTGGGGACCCAGCGCCATGATCACGGCGACGGGGGCGCAGGAATGCCATGATCACCGGGGCCAGGCGGGCCGGCTCCCGCCCCCGCGCAAACGAAGGGACCGCCGGGTACCCACCCCGGCGGCCCCCACGAACGGACCTGATGCGACTGACGGCTACCTCAGGAGTAGAGCGACTCCACCAGGTCGCCGTACTTCTCCATGACGACGTTGCGCTTGAGCTTCAGCGTCGGCGTGAGGTCCCCGTTCTCTTCGTTGAGCTCGAAGGGCAGGATCTCGAACTTGCGGACCGACTCGGCCTTCGACACCGCCTTGTTGGCGTTGTCGATCGCGGTCTGAATCTGCGCGCGCAGGTCCGGGTCGTCCTTGAGGTCGGCCACCGAGGCGCTCTCCGGCTTGTTGTTGTTCTGCTTCCACGCCGCCCAGTTCTCCATGTCGATGGAGATGAGGCAGGCGATGAACGGCTTGCCGTCCCCGACGACCATGGAGATCCCCACGATCGGGTCGGCGTTGATCCGGTCCTCCAGAACCGCTGGCGCCACGTTCTTCCCGGCGGCCGTCACCAGGATCTCCTTCTTCCGCCCGGTGATCGCCAGGAAGCCGTCCTGGTCGAGCTTGCCGATGTCACCGGAGTGGAACCAGCCGTCGGGCTCGATCGCCTCGGCGGTGGCCTCCTCGTTGTGCCAGTAGCCGTTGAAGACCACCGGGCCCTTGAGGAGGATCTCGCCGTCGTCGGCGATGCGGACCGAGCAGCCCGGGATCGGCGGGCCGACGCTGCCGATCTTCTGCTGCTCGGGCAGGTTCACGGTGATGGCGGCTGCGGTCTCGGTGAGGCCATAGCCCTCGAGGATGTTGATGCCGGCGCCCCGGTAGAAGTGGCCGAGCCGCTCACCCAGCGGCCCGCCACCGGAGATGGCGTACTTCACGTTGCCACCGGTCTTCTCGTGCATCTTCGAGTAGACCAGTCGGGTGGCGATCGAGTGCTTGGCGCGCAGACCGGCGTTCGGCCCGGCCGGGGTGTCCAGCGCCTTGGAGTACTCGATAGCGGTGCGCTCGGCGAACTCGAACACCTTCAGGCCGACGTTGCCCTTGGCCGCCGCGGTGCCCTTCGCCGTGTTGTAGATCTTTTCGAACACGCGCGGCACGGACAGCAGGAAGTGCGGAGCGAACTGCGGCAGCATCTGCGCCATGGTCGGGATGTCGCCCCAGTGGCCGATCACGATGCCGCCCTCCACGCAGGCGACCTCGATGACCTTGCCGAACACGTGTGCCAGCGGGAGGAACAGCAGGGTGGAGTTGCCCGCCTCGAAGACGTCCGAGGCGGCGGTGAGCACCGAGCGTGCCTCGTAGACCAGGTTGCCCTGCGTGAGCTCGCAGCCCTTGGGCCGGCCGGTCGTGCCCGAGGTGTAGATCAGGGTCGCCAGCGAGTCAGGGGTCAACGTGGCTGAGCGCTCGGCGACCGCGCTGTCCTCGACGTCCTTGCCCGCCTCTTCGAGGGTGTCCATGGCGCCCTCGTCGATGTTCCAGGAATGGGCGAGGTCGGGCAGGTTGCCCCGCACGGACTCGACGGTGGCCGCGTGGTCAGCCGTGCCGCAGAGCACGGCGACCGAACCCGAGTCGCCGAGAATCCACTCCACCTGCTCCGCGCTGGAGGACGGGTAGATCGGCACCGTGGCGCAGCCGGCCGCCATGATGGCGTAGTCCATGAGCGTCCACTCGTACCGGGTGTCCGCGAAGATCGACACCCGCGAGCCAGCCTCGACTCCCAGCGCGATGAGACCCTTGGCGATCGCACGTACCTGGGCCGCGAACTGCGCGGAGGACACGTCGCTCCACTGGCTGCCGTCCCAGCGGCGGAAGGCCGTACGGTTGGCGTTCTCCTTCTCGTTCTTCCACACCGCGTCGGTGAGGTTGTCGTTGGGTCCCAACTGCACGTTGGGCGGTACCGAGTACTCGCGCACCAGTCCACTCCCTGGGTGTCAGCGGGCAGCGTGTGCGTGCCCTCCTAACGAGGAAACCTACAGGTGGGGTGGCGGTTACGGAAGTCCGCCCCACGTGTGGCGTGACAGGATCGAGAGATGCCGAGTATCGATCTCGTCGAGGAGTCATTCATCGCAGCCACTCCGGCAGTCGTGGCGGCCGTCGTGCGCGATGCGGCCAACTGGCGGTCGTGGTGGCCCGACCTGGCGCTGTCCGTGTTCCAGGACCGGGGCGAGAAGGGCGTGCGCTGGAATGTCACCGGGGCACTGGTCGGTAGCGCCGAGATCTGGCTGCAGGCCCACGGGGACGGCGTCATCGTGCACTACTACCTGCGGACTGACCCGACCGTGCCAGGCTCGAGCACGGAGGCAGCCGCGTACGACGCACGCCGGGCCGAGCGCGAGCGGCGCGCCCGCGGTGCAGCAGCCCGGCGGCTGTTCTGGCGCCTCAAGGACGAGATCGAAGCTGGTCGCAGGCCCGGTGAGCCCGCTGTGGGAGCTCACCAGACCCCCGGTCTCGCCACCGCCGCCAGGTAGCTCCGGTGCGTATTCATGTCGTCTCCGACGTGCACGGCGCGGTCGAACCGCTCGCGCGGGCCGGTGAGGGTGCCGACCTGCTGTTCGTCCTGGGTGACCTGCTGCTGTTCATCGACTACACCGACCCGTCCAACGGCATCATGGCCGACCTGTTCGGCGCCGACGTGGTCCGTGAGTTCGTCGAGCTGCGCACCGCGGGTCGACACGAACAAGCGCGTGCCCTGACCCGGCGCCTGTGGGCGTCGCTGGGTGAGCGCACGGGCGAGGCCGACCCTCGAGCGGTGATCGAGCAGCAGGTCCGGGCCCAGTACGAGCGGATCTTCGCCGCGATGCCCACTCCGGCACTGCTGACGTACGGGAACGTGGACGTGCCGGCGCTGTGGCCCGACTACGTGCGCGACGGCATGCGGGTACTCGACGGCGAGGTCGTCGAGGTTGCCGGGCGAAGCGTCGGGTTCGTGGGAGGGGGCCTTCCGTCGCCGCTGCGCACGCCGTTCGAGGTCCCGTACGAGGAGTACGCGCGCAAGGTGGCCGCACTGGGCGCCGTCGACGTCCTGTGCTGCCACATCCCCCCTGCGATCCCCGACCTTGCCTATGACGTCGTGGCCCGCCGCTTCGAGACCGGAAGCGACGCGGTACTGGACGCGATCCGTGACAGCCGGCCCGAGCTGGTGCTGTTCGGGCATGTGCACCAGCCGCTGGTCTCTCGCACCAGGATCGGTCGGACCGAGTGCGTGAACGTGGGCCACTTCCGGGCGACCGGACGACCTCACGTCATGGAATGGTAGGCCGTCCAATAGGCTTCCCGCGTCGTAGTGATCGGCTCGGCCGGGGCATCGCGCCCGGAGGGCACCGAACAGGGAGGGTCAACCGTGGCACGTATCTCCACCGACGGCTCGATCGTCGTCAATGCTCCTGTCGACGTCTGCGAGGCGGCGATCAAGGACATCATCGGCGAGGGGGAGTGGATCAAGGAGCTCAAGAGCATCGAGGCAGTCGAGCACTATGACGACGGCATGGTCAAGAAGGCCCAGCTGACCGTCGACATCGTCAAGCTCGGCTCCGACACGTACTTCAACGAGTACGAGTACGGCCCCAACGAGATGCGGTACCGCACGACGGACAGCTCCCTGCAGAAGGAGCAGTTCGGCGCGTACAAGGTCAAGGACAACGGCGACGGTACGTCGACGTTCAGCGTGGAGATCACGGTTGAGGCGCGTGTCCCGACCCCGGCCTTCGTACTCAAGCCCATCACCAACACGGTCATGAAGGGAACCCTGACCGCGTTCAAGGAGTGGGTCGAGACCAGCCGGGTCTAGAGCCCGGGTCGCACGACCGGCTCCATGGTGTCGGGGTTCCACACCTGTACGGCGGTCGGCTCTGACAAGATCAGGGAAGATCGCACGAGGAGAGCGTTATGACAGTGCATGACTCCGACCCGGCGGGCAGCGCCAGCGGTCCGGGCCGCCCCGGTGGTCCCCGTGGTTACGATGGACCCGGTCCGCTCGAGGACGAGGCGGCGAAGCTGGCCGAGGCCCTGCAGTACTGGGCGTCGCAGCACCTGCTTCCGATGGCGCAGGAGTTCGGCGGGTCGGAGGAGTGCCAGGTCTGTCCCGTCTGCCGCTTCATGGCACTGGTTCGGGGCGAACGTCCTGACGTGATGGCTCACCTCTCCGATGCCGCAGGGGCTCTGGCCGCCGCCTTCGCCGCCGCCGTGGCACCTCGGGAGGACGCTGCCCGCCCGACCCCCTCGACCCAGCGGGGTGAGCCGAACGACTGGGCCGACGAGAGGGACGCTGCGGGCTTCGGCGATGAGCCGATGTCCGCAAGCGGGTGACGACGGACGGTCCGTGTGACTCTGAGCATCGGAGTAGACATCGGCGGCACGAAGATCGCCGCGGGTGTCGTCGACGGCGACGGTCAGGTGCTCATCGAGGCCCTCCGCGACACGCCCAGCGACGACGTCGACCGCACCGCCGAGGCGATCGCCGAGGTTGTTGCAGAGCTGCGCGATGTCGCACCCGGACGTGACAGCCGTCGGCGTCGGGGCGGCCGGCTTCGTCGACGCGGCGGGCGCCACCGTGCTCTTCGCGCCCAATCTGGCGTGGCGCAACGAGCCGCTGAAAGCGCGCCTGACGTCCCGGCTCGATCTCCCGGTGCTGGTAGACAACGACGCCAACACGGGCGCGTGGGCCGAGTACCGGTTCGGGGCGGGTCGGGGCGCGCGAAACGTCGTCATGGTCGCCGTCGGTACCGGCATCGGGGGCGGCATCGTGCTCGAGGGTCGACTGTTCCGGGGCTCCTTCGGGCTGGCTGCGGAGTTCGGCCACCAGCGAGTGATACCGAACGGTCGCCGCTGCGGCTGCGGCAACCGCGGCTGCTGGGAGCAGTACTGCAGCGGGAAGGCCTTGGAACGGGAGGCCCGCGACCTCGCCTCCGGAGCACCCCTGGCGGCCGCACGGATCCTGGAGCTGGCTGGCGGCGGCATCGCCGACGTCCGCGGCAGACACGTCACTCAGGCTGCCCAGGAGGGCGATCCGGGTGCGATCGAGTGTCTGACGGAGGTGGGAGAGTGGCTGGGTCAGGGGCTTGCCGACCTCGCCGCGCACCTCGACCCGGATGTCTTCGTCATCGGAGGCGGAGTGGCCTCGGCGGGGGAGCTGCTGACAGCGCCCGCGCGGGCCGTCTATGCCAACAGTGTCACGGGCCGTGGCCACCGCCAACTGGCCGATGTGCGCCTGGCTGCGCTGGGCAATCGAGCCGGCTTCATAGGGGCTGCGGACCTCGCAGCGTCAGCGGGCCGTCAGGCCCCGTAGGTCGTTCGGGCTGCTGACGGGGGCCAGCCCAGTGGGGGCCAGCTGCCAGTGGGTGCCAGCCCAGTGGGTGCCAGCCCAGTGGGTGCCAGTTCAGCGGGGGCGGTGCAGCCCGTACGGGCAGGTTGGCGGTGATACCGGCTAGGGGTGGTGGCACGCCCGCGGGCCCGGTCGGACCGTGTCTCCAAGGCCGCCCCCCCAAGCCCCGTCGGCCGTGGAGAAGCGAGGTCCGTACGGACCCGCGGCGCGCTCACCTGCGGTCTGGAAATCGTCGCCGACCGCGTACTTCAGTGTGACGAGCCACAGCCCGCTTGGTGGCGGAAAGTCCGATTTGTCGCGGCTGGCCGCGCAGCTTGGCACCAAAGGACTATGTTTCGCGGCGCAACTACAGGACAGCGCCGTCGTCCCACCCGTCGTCCTGCGACGGGCCGTCTCTGAGCCTGGACAGCAACGCGACCGACCCGCCCGCGATGCAGCCGATCGCCAGCGTCAGGAGCAGGGCGGAGGCCTCCCATCCCGCGACGACCGGCAGCAGCAGGAACACCAGCCCGGCCACAATCGCGCGTACTCCCCACCGAGCCGTCGGGGACAGCTGCGGGATCGGCGGCGGGGGCGGCGGCTCGTAGTGGTCCTCGTCGCTGTCCGGCTCGTCGCCAGGCAGAGGCTCAGGGGCGGCTCGCCGGAGGAAGGTCAGCCCTCCGACTTCTACGGCCCGGATCCGCGGCGGGCCGGTCGGCGTCTCCCGGGGGGACTCGGGGCCGGCGTCGTCGTCGGCGTCGGACGGAGAGCGCTCGATCTGGGCGACCAGCGCGGCCCACTCCTCGTCGGGTACCGGATCCCAGTCCGCGGCCTCGGCTCCGTCGCCGTACCCGCCTTCGTCCTGGTCTTCCCGGTCGTCCCGGCGCCCTTCCTGCCCCCCGAGCACGACCAGTCGGTTGCTCTCGGACCCGCCGGCGAGGCTGACGGCCTGCGTGACAGCCAGGTCCGTGGCTTCCGCCACTCGGCCGCGGTCCACGAACAGCAGGTCACGTCTTCCCCCGGGCGTGCCCGGCAGCGCCGGGGCCGCGCCGTCCGGCGAGGGCAGCACGTAGGCAGCGATGCCCTCATGGCGCATCACCTCGAGCAGGTGCGTCCCCAGAAGTGGGTCGACCGCTGCGATGGCGGTGTAGCCGGCAGAAGACAGACCGTTGCCGCGCCGCTCGTCGGGGCCGCCACTCTCGCCGGGCCCGCCGGGCCTGCCCGGGAAGTCGTCGCCGACATCGCTCACGTCTCAACGGTACGGGACCACGGGGGTCCGGCAAGGCAACGGGCTGCACCGGGCGGTACTGCGGGCCGCCATCGAAGTATTCCCACAGTCCCGGCGCAGGCACGACGGGGACCCTGTCGAGGTGCGACTCGCCCGGTGTGGCAGGCTCGTTGCCACCACGTCGGGGGCGTCAATAGGCTCTGCGTGTCCCAAGCGGGCGCAAGGCGGCGGTCCGCTCGGGTACTACCGTGAACCCGCAGCCCCAGGAGAGGAGGCCTTCCAGTGTTCTACTGGTTCATGAAGGTCATCCTGAGTCCGTTCCTCTACATCCTCTTCCGACCCAAGGTCGAGGGGCTGGAGAACGTTCCCGAGGAAGGTGGGGCGATCTTCGCCAGCAACCACCTGTCCTTCTCGGACTCGATCTTCCTGCCACTCGTCGTCCCTCGGCGGGTGACCTTCCTCGCCAAGAGCGACTACTTCACCGGTACCGGCGTCAAGGGGCGGGCTACGGCAGCCTTCTTCAAGGGGGCCGGCCAGGTGCCCGTCGACCGCAGTGGCGCGAGCGCTGCCCAGGCGGCACTGGACACCGGGATCCGGGTGATCAACGAGGGTGCGCTGCTGGGCATCTACCCGGAGGGCACGCGCTCACCCGATGGCCGCCTCTACCGGGGTAAGACGGGTGTCGCGAGAATGGCGATCGCGACCGGAGCCCCCGTCATGCCCGTGGCTATGATCAACACGGACAAGATCCAGCCCATCGGCAAGAAGTTGCCGCGCATCATGCAGGTGGGTGTGCGGATCGGTAGTCCCATCGACTTCTCCCGCTACCGCGGGCAGACGGGTAACCGCTTCATCGAGCGGGCCATGACGGACGAGATCATGTACGAGCTGCAGCAGCTCTCCGGGCAGGAGTACGTGAACATGTACGCCGCGCAGGCCAAGGAGATGCTGGCGGAGCAGCGCAAGGCCGACAAGGCTGCCCGCAAGGCGGAGAAGGCGGCCAAGTCCGGGAAGTCGGCGGGCGCGCAGGAGGGTACCCCGTCGGCGGAGCCGTCCGACCTGCACCCGACGGGGCAGCAGGCCGGCGAGTCGGGGTCGGATCCGCAGGCGGCGAGCCACGCGGCCTGACCAGCCTCGCAGGCCTGACCAGCAGCCCAACTGACCAGTACCGCCACCTGGCCCGCCCAGCGGGGCGGCCCGCGGTCAGGCCCAGTCGCGGGCCCGTTCGACGGCGCGACGCCAGGCGTCGTACCGGCCGTCGTCCCGCAGCCCGGGCATCGGCTCGAACTCCCGCTCGAGCTGCCAGGTCTGCGCCACCTCGTCGGTGCTGGCCCATACCCCCGTGGCCAGCCCTGCCAGGAACGCCGCCCCGAGCCCTGTGGTGTCCTGCACCACCGGCCGCCTGACCGTGACCCCCAGCTGGTCCGCCTGGAGCTGGCAGAGCAGGTCGTTGGCGCTCGCCCCGCCGTCCACGGTCAGGTGCGGCAGGTCGCTGCCGTACTCCTCCCGCATGACCTCCACGACGTCGCGCACCTGGTAGGCGATCGACTCGAGCGTGGCGCGGGCGAGATGACCCCGGCCCGTACCGCGGGTGATTCCGATGATCAGCCCCCGGGCGCCGGGGTCCCAGTGCGGCGCGCCCAGGCCCGTGAGGGCTGGTACGAAGACGACTCCGCCGGAGTCGGGCACCTCCCGCGCGACGACCTCGATCTCGGGTGACTGGCCGATCATGCGCAGACCGTCCCTGAGCCACTGCACCGCCGCGCCGGTCACGAACACGGCCCCCTCCACGGCGTACTGCAGGCCGTCCCCGATGTCCCAGGCGACGGTGGTCAGCATGCCCGCTGAGGAGCGGACCGGAGTGCTACCGGTGTTGATGAGGATGAACGACCCGGTCCCGTACGTGCACTTGGAGGAGCCCTCCGAGAAGCACGCCTGGCCGAACAGGGCCGCCTGCTGGTCACCGGCGATACCGCCGATCGGTAGCGACAGTCCCAGGAAGGCAGTGGGGTTGGTGTAGCCCACGACGCCGGAGGAGGGCACCACCTCGGGCAGTGCCTGCCGTGGCACGTCGAGCAGGTCGCACATCTCGTCGGACCAGCTACCGCCGAAGGTGTCGAAAAGCAGGGTGCGACTGGCGTTGCTGGGGTCGGTGACGTGTCGGGCGCCACGGGTCAGGCGCGCGATGACGTACGAGTCGACGGTCCCGATGACGTACCGTCCCGATCGGATGCCCTCGTACATGCCCGGCTCGTTGCGGGCCAGCCAGGTGAGCTTGGTACCGGTGAAGTACGGATCCAGCCTCAGCCCGGTCACCTCTGCCACCCGCTTCTCATGGCCGGCGTCACGAAGCTCTGAGCAGATGCCGGCGGTACGCCGGTCCTGCCACACGATCGCGCGGCGGGGGGCGTCGAGGGACTCGCGGTCCCAGATGACCAGCGTCTCGCGCTGGTTCGTGATCCCCACGGCGGTGGGCTGGACACCGGTCGCGGCAAGCGCCCCGCGCACGGCGGCGAGCGTGGCGAGCCAGATCTCCTCCGGGTCATGCTCGACCCAGCCCGGCTGCGGGTAGTGCTGGGGGAACTCGGAGTACCCCCGGGCGATGACACCGCCCTCGGTGGACACGACCAGTGCGGTCACGCCTGTGGTCCCGGCGTCGATGGCGAGTACGGCCTTGGCGGGCCGAGCGGCCTCAGCGGCCTCAGCGGCATCAGCGGCCCGTGTCGGCGTGGCAGGCGTGTTCGGGTTGGCGGGCGTGGCGAGCATGCTGGGATTGGCGTCCTTCCCTTGCGTGGCGCAGGTTCAGTCAAGCTGGGGGCGCGCGTCAGGCGCTTCGCTTTGACGCGGCTCGTCTTCGACAGTAGCGTCGCGCGGCGGTGCGCTACTTCTATGACTGCGAGTTCGTCGAGGACGGACACACGATCGACCTCATCTCGATCGGCGTGGTGGCCGAGGACGGCCGGGAGTACTACGCCGTCTCCACGGAGTTCGACGAGAATCGGGCAGGCACCTTCGTGCGCACCCGCGTGCTGCCGGCCCTGCCGCATCCGGGTGACCCGGCATGGATGTCCCGTCGGGCGATCCGGGAAGGACTGGAGCGCTATCTACAGGTGGGGGCCGATATCGAGCTCTGGGCGTGGAAGGCCGCGTACGACCATGTCGCGCTGGTCCAGCTGTGGGGGGACATGACCCGGCTCCCCCGCTGGGTCCCGCGCTTCAGCCACGAGCTGTGTCAGCGCTGGGAGGACCGGGGCCGCCCGCCCCTGCCTGCCCGTACGGGGGTCGTCCACGACGCGCTGGTGGACGCTCGCCGCAACCTGGCCATCTGGCGCGCGCTGGAGCCCCCACAGCGGTCGCCGCGCTAGCCGCCGCGCGGCAGCTGACGCGGGATGGCCACCGCGGCCGGACCAGGCCGCAGCACCAGCCGTCGCACCTGCCGCG
Source organism: uncultured Actinomycetota bacterium (assembly GCA_963752715.1). Classification (GTDB taxonomy): domain Bacteria; phylum Actinomycetota; class Actinomycetes; order Mycobacteriales; family CAVVZQ01; genus CAVVZQ01. The sequence continues at coordinate 192,021 of CAVVZQ010000004.1, forward strand.
CCGCCGCTCTCCCGAGATCCGGGTTCGGGTGCGCTATAGGCAGGGATTCCGCACCGGAACCCGCATCTCGTGGTGCGGGGGGCCGGGCGGCGGGGAGCCGGGCGCCTGGTCCGGGGGCGGGGGCCGGGGCCGAGGGCTGGGTGTCCGGTCAGCCGCGGCGGGCCGAGCGCCGCCCCATCATGCCGGGCAGGGTACGGACCGCATCGGCGAGCTCGTCGATGACCTCGCCGCTGAGCGCTTGGGCCCCGTCCACCAGAGCTGTCTCCGGGTCGGCGTGCACGTCGACCATCACGGCGTCCGCGCCGACCGCGATGGCTGCCCGGGCCAGCGGCACCACCAGTTCGCGCCGGCCCGCGGCGTGCGAGGGGTCGACGACGACGGGCAGGTGCGAGAGCTCGTTCATCATCGGCACGGCCGAGAGGTCCAGCGTGTTGCGGGTCTGCGACTCGAAGGTCCGGATTCCGCGCTCGCACAGCACGATGTCGAGGTTGCCGCGCTGCGCGATGTACTCAGCCGCCAGCAGCCACTCGTCGTAGGTGCCCGCCAGGCCCCGCTTGAGCAGCACCGGCTTGCCGGCGTCGCCGACGGCCTTGAGCAGCTCGAAGTTCTGCGCGTTGCGGGTACCGATCTGGAGCATGTCGGCATGCGTGGCCACGGCATCGACATCCGCTCGGTCCACGACCTCCGTCACCACGGGCATGCCGACCTCGTCGCCAACCTCGCGGAGGATCTTCAGGCCGTCCACGCCCAGTCCCTGGAAGGAGTACGGGGAGGTACGCGGCTTGAACGCGCCGCCTCGAAGGATGGCGGCGCCCGCCGACCGAGCCAGCTGTGCGGCGGCCAGGGTCTGCTCCGGTGTCTCGACCGCACACGGCCCGGCGATGAGCGTGAAGGTGTCGGGGCCGATGGGTACCCCACTGACCCATACTGTGGACGTACGGGCGTGGTTCTCGCGACTGACCAGCTTGTACGGGGCGGTGATCCGGACCACGTCCAGGACGCCCTGTACCGCGCGGAGGTTGAGCGTCTCGGTACGGTCGTCGTCTCCGATGACGCCGATGATCGTGCGGGACACGCCACGTGAGACGACAGGTGTGTTGCCCACGCTCTCCACCAGGGTCGCCACGTGGGCGATGTCTTCCGACGTTGCGTCCGGGCTCATTACAATGACCATGTCTTCCTCGTTCTGGCCGGGGGCCGGGAGCCCGGTGTCATAGAAAAAGCCCCGGACTCCATGGCCCAGGGCTGCTGTGCGGGGTTGTGGCTAGCGCAAGCCGTGGCTCCCCGCCCGTACCGTGGGCGCGGTGCCATACCAAAATTGGGGCGTACGCACGGTTCGGAGGTTAGCACACGCAGCGGTGAGCGCGTCGCGTCGCGGATCCGAGTGCTGACGGGGCAGGATGTCGGCGCCCGCAGGTGAAGCGCCCGCAGCGAGACCGCTGGCAGGGGACCAGCACCTAGAAGATGAACAAGGTCACCGTAGACCCGTGCTGGACCTCCGTACCGGCCCCTGGCGTCTGCTGCAGCACCAGACCCGAGCCGCCCGGCACATCGATGGCCTTGCGGGTCTCCAGTCCGAGGTCGGCGAGCCGCTGCTGCGCCTTCTCGTAGGTGATCCCTGAGAGGTTCGGAACGGTGACGATCTCCGGGCCCTTGGAGACGACCAGCTTGATGGTGTCGCCCCGGTGCACGGTCCCCGCTCCCGGGTCCTGGCTCACGACCAGCCCCGCCGACACCTCGTTGTCGTACTCCTCGCGCTGCTCGACCTTCAGGCCGTTGTCCGTGAGGGCTGTGACCGCGTCCGAGACCTGCTTGCCCGTGTAGTCGCGCAGCTCCACGGGCGCTGGCCCGGTGCTGACCACGAGGATGACCTCGTCGTTGCGGCGCAGCTGGGTACCTGCCTCAGGCCGGCTGGAGATGACCGCACCAGCCGGGACCGTGTCGTGGAAGGCCTCTTCGGTTCCCGACACGACGAGGGTCAGCTCGGCCAGCGCCGCATCCGACTCGCTTACCGAGCGCTCGGCAAGGCTGGGCACGATGTAGCGCTCCTTGCCCTTCGACATCTGGGCGAGGATCTCGCCGCCTTCCCGGGTCCGTTCGCCGGGCTCCGGCGTCGTCTGGGCAACCTGGCCGCGCGGCACCGTCTCGCTGAAGGCTTCCTCGCCGAACTCAACGGTGAACCCGGCTGCCTCGGCCTGCGTGGTGGCCTGCGCGGCAGTCATCCCGACCAGTCGCGGAGCGGCGGTGAAGCCGGACAGCCACCACCACGCGAGACCAGCGCCTGCCAGGGTCAGCGCCAGGAGCACGCCGAGCGCGACGAGCGCGAAACGGCGCCCCGGACGACCGATGCGGCGCTGCAGACCGGCCCGCTGAGCCTTTCGGGCCCGCCGGGCAGCGCGGGCCCTCCGGAACCTGCCCTTCTTGCCTCGGCGCTCGGAGCCGGTATCGGAGTCGGAGCCGGGGTCGCCGGTGTCTCGTACCGGGACCGCACCCGAACTGTTGGCCAGCGGCACCTCGCTGGTGGGGGAGCCATCCTCGACACGCGGCAACGGGATCGGCTCGTAGCCGTACCCGCAGTCGGCGCGGACCGTCAGGACCTCACTCAGGAAGGCGCCGGCGTCGACCGGGCGCGCCCCAGGGTCGCGCGCCGTCGCGTGCCTGACCATCTCGTCGACGGGTGCGGGCAGTGCCTCCACCGAGTACGGCAGCATCGAGGATGGCGAGGGGACGTCCTCGTGTACGTGTCGGTACGCGATGTTCGCGGCGGTGCCTCCCTCGAACGGGGGAGTGCCGGTGAGCATCTCGAACGCGACGACACCTGCGGAGTAGACATCCGTACGCGCGTCGGCCTTGTTCTGGCTGATCTGCTCCGGGGCGAGGTACGCGACGGTTCCCAGCAGGGGTGATCCGGTCTGCGTGATCGTGGATGTCTCGACCGCACGGGCCAGCCCGAAGTCGACCACCCGAATCCCGCCGTCCTCGCCGAGCAGGATGTTCTCGGGCTTGATGTCGCGATGTACGAGGCCCTTCTGGTGCGCCGCGGCCAGACCCGCCAGGACGTTCTCCAGGACCGTCAGCGCCTGCGGAGCGTCGAGCCGCCCGTCTGCGTACAGCACCTGGCGCAGCGTCTTGCCGGGGACGTACTCCATGACCAGGTAGACGTGGCCGTCGTCGCTGCCCTGGTCGTAGACGGCGACCACGTTGCGGTGGTTGACTTGTGCCACGGCACGCGCCTCGCGCGAGAACCGCTCCAGGAACGTCTGGTCCGAGGCCAGGGCAGGGTCCATGACTTTGATCGCGACCGTGCGCTCCAGGCGGGTGTCCGTGGCCCGGTACACCGTCGACATGCCGCCATGGGCGATGACCCTGTCGATCCGGTACCTGCCGTCGAGCACCGCGCCCTCGAGCGTGCTGCGCGCCGCGACCGTCACAGAGCGGATTGTACGGTCCGCCTGCGACAAAACTCGGTTGTCAGCGCGGGCGCGCCGGTTCGTGTCGGCGTATGCCCCGTGCAGTAGTCATCGGGGAGCGACGCGGCCACCGTGGGAGCCGGCCCTCGTGGGCTAACGGAAGAGCTCCATGTGGCGGCGCACCTTGGCGACGTACGTGCGCGTAGCGGTGGTCAGGCCGTGCCGGCGTACGCTGTTCGGTCCCTGCAGGTAGGCGCCGATGGCGTAGTCCGGGGGGAAGTCTATCGAGCAGATACCGCAGGTACAGCACGCCGGCAGTGGCGTTGTCCTCCAGATGGAAGAGGTTCAGGCCCCGTCCCGCCATCGTGCTGGCGATCCAGCTGCCAGTGCTTGGCAGCACCTGCATCGCGCCGATGGCGTTGGCGTAGCTGACCGCCCCCTGACGGAAGTGGGACTCGGTGTAGGCGACCCCAAGTGCCAGCACCGGGTTGACCTTGTGACGCCTGGCGACTGCGGTCACCGTCGAGCGAACCTGGTCGGGCGAGGGCTGGCGGAGCGCGTTCGCGGTGGCTCGGTTGGCCGCCACCGCCGCCGGGATCGACATCTGCTCCCGGCTTACCGGGCGGGTGTGCACGGGGGCGGCTGGGGGGCTGGCGCAGCGGCGGGTGCAGGGCCGCTGAGGCGGAGCACCTGGCCCGTGTGGAGCAGGTTGCCGGTGAGGTTGTTGGCGGCGCGGAGCGCGGCGACGCTGGTGCCGGTGCGCCGGGCGATCGTCCAGAGTGAGTCTCCGCGGCGCACGGTGTAGGAGGCCGGTGTGGCGGCTGACGCGGGAGCGGGCTTGGGGTCGGCTGGCCGCCGCCTTGGGGGGCCGGCTTGGGGGCTGGCTTGGGGGCTTGCTTCTGGGCGGGTGGAGGGCCGCTGAGGCGGAGTACCTGGCCGACGTGGAGCAGGTTTCCGGAGAGGTTGTTGGCGGCGCGGAGCGCGGCGACGCTGGTTCCGGTGCGCTGGCCGATCTTCCAGAGTGAGTCACCGCGGCGCACGGTGTACGTGGCCGGTGTGGCGGGCTTGGGCGCTGCCTTGGGAGCCGGCTTGGTGGCAGGGGGAGGGCCGCTCAGGCGCAGCACCTGGCCGGGTCGCAGCAGGGTGCTGGAGAGGCTGTTGACGCTGCGCAGCGCCTCGACCGTGGTGTGGTGCCGCTGCGAGATCGTCCACAATGAGTCCCCGGGCCGGACGGAGTACGTCGCCTCGCCGGCGAAGGAAACGGCCGGAGCGAAGGCGACCACGGTCCCCGCAGCCACCGCGAAGGAGAACAGCCGGCCGGCACGCAGCGCGGGCAGCACTGCCCGAACCGCCAGGGTCGGTGGTCATCGTGTCTCCCCTCGAATCGTTCGAACGGGGAGCCTGCCACGGATGGTGCCAATGTGGCAAATCTCGACAGAGTTACACATGGGACGACGGCTGAGGGTGCGACCCGCCGGATCCTTCGTAGGCTCGTTGTGTGGGTCGGGGACGCGATGCAGTTGCGATGACGGAGAACGAGGTCGACGGCTTCGTCCGACAGGGCAGGATCTTGGTGCTCGTCACCCTGGGGCCGGACGGAATGCCCGATCCGGTGCCGATGTGGTACGTGCCCGAGGAGGGCACCTCGGCACCGCTGATGCGCACCTTCACCAGGTCACAGAAGGTGGTCAATCTCCGGCGCGACCCGCGAGCCAGCGTCCTGATCGAGGCGGGGGAGAGATACGCAGAGCTGCGTGGTGTGCAGATGACCGGTCACGTGGAGATCGAGACGGAGCCCGACCTGATTGCCGAGGTGGTGTCCGGTCTCGCCGCGAAGTACGAAGGGGTCGCGGCCGAGCACCTGCCCGCGGTGCGCGAAGCCGCCCGTCAGAGGGCCGGCAAGCAGGTGGCCCTGCGCTTCGTGGCGGACCGCGTCGTCAGCTGGGACCACCGCAAGCTGGCACCCCCGCGTGAGGTCCCGTGAGCCACTTTCTCTACTTGGGAGTGATCGGCTTCTGCCTGCTGGCGACGGCCTGGCTGGAGGTCTTCCTGCGTACCCGGGTGTACGCGCGGCCGGTGAGGCTGGGCCTCAGCCTGCTGCCGGGCTTCGCCGTCTTCGTCGTCTGGGACCTCTATGCGATTGCCAATGACCACTGGAGTTTCAGCGAGCGCTACCTCACCGGTGTGGTGCTGCCGGGCCGGCTGCCACTGGAGGAGGCGCTGTTCTTCATCGTGATTCCGGTGTGCTCGATCCTCACGCTGGAGGCCGTACGCTCCCGGCGCCCGCACTGGGCCTTCGGCGACGAGGCTGACCCTTCCGTTCGTGCTGACCCCGCTGATCGTGCTGACCCCGCCGACCTGCCGACCCCGCTGACCCTGCCGACCCTGCCGACCCTGCCGACCCTGCCGACCCTGCCCACGCTGGGGGGCAGGAGTGACCTACACCGCCCTGGCGCTCGCGGGTGTCGCCGCAGTGGTCCTGGTGGACCTGTTCGTCCTCCGCACCCGGATGGTCACCCGCAAGGCGTTCTGGACCGCGTACGCGATCATTGCCTTCTTCCAGCTGCTCACGAACGCGGTCTGGACCGGTCTGGAAGTCGTGACGTACAACCCCGACGTGATCCTGGGTGGGGAGGAGCCGCAGCTGCTCGGTGGCTGGCGCATCGCGTTCGCCCCGGTGGAGGACCTGCTGTTCGGGTTCGCCCTGGTCACGCTCACGCTGTCGACCTGGATCTGGTGGGGACGGCGCGGTGTCAACCGTTAGTGGCGGAGCCGCACGGCCCTGACGAGCGCCGGCCCGGCGACCGCGACGCGACGCGCGGACGCCACCGAGACGCGACCGTCGAGTACGCGGTAGTCGGCCCGCTCCACCTCGTCGAGGATCGCCCCATAGAGCGCGAACGCCGTACGGATGCAGTCCTGGCTGGTCGGGTCGAGCAGTCGGATGCCGGGGGCCGCGTTGCGATACACCTCGCGGGTCCGGGCGATCTCGAAGGCGAGCAGGCGCCGGATCGGGCCGTCCACCACGCCGCGCTGCAGGTGCTCGCGGTCGACTCCGAAGGACTCCAGGTCCTCCTGTGGCAGGTAGATCCGGCCCCGGCGCAGGTCCTCGCCGATGTCCCGGATGAAGTTCGACATCTGGAAGGCGATACCGAGGTCGATGGCGTAGGGCTCGACCACCTCGGCAGGCACTCCCGGGTGACCCAGGATCGGCATCATCTCCAGGCCGATGACCGCGGCCGAGCCGTACATGTAGCCCATCAGGTCGTCGTAGGTCTTGTACTCGGTGACCGTCAGGTCCATCCGCATGGAGGCGAGGAACGCCTCGATGTGATCGGTGGAGATGTCCCACCGCCGTACCGCGTCGACCAGGGCCATCGTGACCGGGTGCGCGGAGTGTCCGGCCGCCACGTCGGCCAGCACCTGGGACCCCCAGGACTGCAGCCACTCCGCCTTCTCGTGGCCGGACAGGCTGGAGGCCAGGTCGTCGACGATCTCGTCGGCGTAGCGTGCGAACCCGTACAGGGCGTGCACGTACGGTCGCTTCCCCCGTGGCAGGAGCAGGGTCGACAGGTAGTAGGTCTTGCCGTGTGCCGCGTTGAGCCGCCGGCAGTGCTCGTACGACGCCCGCAGTGCGGGGTCTCTCACTCCCGCAGCGTTCAGCTCCCGAGCGCTCACCCTGGTGAGTCTCCCAGGTCGATGGTCATCGCACCGCTCGGGAGCGGTAGGTGGGGTCCGGGCCGGTGATGCGCTCGGCGGCGAGCCGCCCGGAGAGCAGCACGGTGGGCACCCCCACCCCGGGGATGGTTCCCGAGCCGGCGAACACGACATTCTCCAGTCCTGGCGCCAGGTTGGACGGACGGAAGGGCCCGGTCTGGCTGAAGCTGGCCGCGCTGGCGAACGGCGTGCCGGCGGTGGACCCGGACGCTTCCCAGTCCGCCGGCGTCACGATGCGCTCGATCTCGATCGAGTCCCCGAAGCCGGTGAAGCCGCGCCGTTCCAGCGTCGCCACCACCTCGTCGCGGTACCGGGGTGCGATCACCGACCAGTCGATCGGGGCCGTGCTGTTCGGCGTCGGCAGCAGCACGTAGTAGCTCTGCCGTCCGGCGGGGGCGAGGGTGGGATCCGTCCGGGTGGGGTTGGTGACCAGGATCGACGGGTCGCTCATGAGCCGCCCCTGGCCGATGATCTCCTGGAAGGTCTGCTCCCAGGCATGGCCGAACAGGATGTTGTGGTGCCCGGCCCGGGGGTACACCGCGGTGGAGCCGACGTGGAGCAGGTAGCAGGAGGGCGAGTACCGCAGGGACCTGACTCGGCGCGGGGTCCGCTCCGGTGGCAGCAGGGTGCGGTAGGCGGTCGGGAGGTCGGCGGTCAGGATGACCGCGTCGGCAGCAATCTGCTCCCCGTCGTCCAGCACGACCCCACGGGCGCGGTCCCCGTGCAGGTCCACCCGTGCGACGCCGGCCCCGTACCGGAAGCTCACACCGTGCTTGGCGGCCGCGCCCGCGAGAGCCAGCGGGACCTGGTGCATGCCGCCCCGGGGGAAGAACACTCCGGCCACGGAGTCCATGTAGGCGATGACCGCGTACACGGCCAGGGCCTGGTGCGGGGAGAGGCCTGCGTACATCGACTGGAACGTGTAGATGCGCTCGAGACGCTCGTCGATCAGGTACGGGCGAAGCCGTGGAGCCAGTCGCCGGAACCCGCCCAGCGCTACCAGCCGCGCCAGCGCGGGGCTGACCAGGTCCAGCGGCGAGTCGAGGTTGCGGTCGATGAACGTGGTCATCTCCAGCCGGTACATCTCGGAGACGAAGTCCACGAACCGGCGGTACCCGGCGGCGGCCTCGGGGCCTGCGAACGCCTCCACCTCGGCGGTCATGCGCTCGGTGTCCGGGTATACGTCCAGCGAGGAGCCGTCCGGGTAGAAGGCCCTGTAGAGCGGCTCCAGCGGGATCAGGTCCAGCCAGTCGGACATCTCCTCGCCCACGCAGTCGAGCGCGTCGGCGATCAGGTCCGGCATGGTGAGCACGGTCGGGCCGGTGTCGAACCGGTAGCCGTCGGTCTCCAGCCGGCCCGCGTGACCGCCGGGCACGTCGCGGCGCTCGACCACGGTCACCCGGCGGCCGGCCCCGGCCAGCCGGAGGGCCGCGGACAGCCCGGAGAGGCCTGCCCCGACGATCACGACGTGGTCGGTGGGTCCGGTGACGGTGCGCATGTACTCGAGCGTAGGGAGCCGTACGGCAGGCTGCCGCTCGGAGGCTGGCAGTCGCGGCGTGCCGCCGGTTAGGGTCGGGCGGACCGAGGGGGTGCCAGATGACCGGTTCGGGCACGGAGGCTGGGTCCGGGGTCTGGGGGGCTGGGGCTGGGGCTGGGGATGGGCTTGGGGACGGGGCCAATGCGGCGGCGGGCCCGCTGGCCGGAGTACGGGTCATCGAGCTGGCCGGGATCGGCCCCGCACCGTACGGGTGCATGCTGCTGGCCGACCTCGGCGCGGACGTCGTCACCGTCGACCGCGCTCAGCCGGGGCTGCAGGTCGCCGACCCCCGCTACGACCTGCTGCGCCGCGGGCGGCGCTCGATCGTGGTCGACCTGAAGCGACACGAGGGTCGTGACCTGGTGCTGCGCCTGGTCGACGGTGCCGACGCGCTCGTCGAGGGCTATCGACCGGGAGTCACCGAGAGACTCGGCATCGGCCCGCAGGTGTGCCTGCAGCGCAACCCACGGCTGGTCTACGCACGGATGACCGGCTGGGGACAGGACGGGCCGCTGGCGCAGCGTGCCGGCCACGACATCACCTACCTCGCGCTCGCCGGGGCGCTGGCCCACATCGGGCGGGCCGGAGCGCCTCCCACGCCGCCGCTGAACCTGGTGGCCGACTTCGGCGGCGGCGGGCTGTTCCTGGCCTTGGGTGTGCTCGCCGGCGTGCTGCAGGCTCGCCGGACCGGCCGCGGCGACGTGGTCGACGTCGCCATGGTGGACGGTGTCGCCTCGCTGATGACGATGTTCTCCGGTCTGGCCGCGTCGGGCACGTGGGACCTCGCCGAGCGGGGAGGGAACATGCTCGACTCGGGTATGCCCACCTACGACGTCTATCGGACGGCCGATGACGAGTACGTCGCCGTGGGGGCGCTCGAGCCGCAGTTCTGGGCCGAGCTACGCAGCCGGCTCGGGCTGGAGGACGTCCCCGAGTCCGCGGCGTACGACCGGCAGCAGTGGCCGGCACTGCGAGCGCGGCTCGAGGCTGTGTTCGCCAGCCGGACGCGGGAGGAGTGGACGGCCGAGTTCGGCGACTCGGACGCGTGCGTGGCGCCGGTTCTGCGCCTCGACGAGGCCCCCGCCCATCCGCAGCTGACTGCGCGGCGAACCTACGTAGAGGTGGATGGGGTGGCCCAGTCCGCGCCCGCTCCCCGCTTCGCGCAGTCGCCGCAGCCGCGGCCGGGGCTTCCTGCCAGACCTGGCGAGCACACCGAAGAGGTCCTGCGTGAGCTGGGCGTCACACCGGAGGAGGTGGCTCGCCTGCGCGCCACGGGCGCGCTGGGCTGAACGTGTCACACAGCTCGCTGGGTGGCCGCCGTCGCCAGCTGCGTGAGCGCCTCTCGGGCGTCGGGCTGCATCGGCGCCGTCCGGATCGCCGACAGCGCTCGCTCGGTGCCCGCCTCGATCAGTCCCTCGACCGCGTGGAGCGCCCCCGTCTCCAGGATGATCTCGCGGGCGACGGCAACGCCGCGGGCGTCGAGGTCGGGATCACCCAGCAGCGCCGTGAGAGTTGCCGCCTGCGTCTCGCTCGCGCGCTCCAGGGCTGCCGCCACTAGTGCGGTGCGCTTGCCTTCCCGCAGGTCGTCGCCCGCGGGCTTGCCGGTGCGCTCCGGGTCGCCGAAGACGCCGAGCACGTCGTCGCGCAGCTGGAAGGCTTCGCCCAGCGGGAGGCCGTAGTCGGAGTAGGCGCGGGTGAGTACGCTCTGGCGGTCTTCTCCTGCCAGCGCCGCGCCGACGTGCAGGGGGCGCTCGATGGTGTACTTGCCACTCTTGTAGCGGGCCACGCGGAGGGCGTCGGAAACATCGGAGCCGCCCCGGGCCTGGTTGAGCACGTCGAGGTACTGGCCCGCCATGAGCTCGGTGCGCATCTCATGCCACACCGGCGCGACCCGGGCCAGGGCTGTCGGAGACACCCCGCTGGTCTGCAGCATGGTGTCCGACCAGACCAGGAGCAGGTCGCCCAGGAGGATGGCGGCCGCCTCGCCGAATGACTCCGGGTCTCCCCGCCACCCCGAGTCGCGGTGCAGCGTCTCCATCCGGCGGTGGACAGCGGGCCGTCCGCGCCGCCTGTCCGAGGCGTCCATGACGTCGTCGTGTACCAGGGCGCAGGCGTGGATCAGCTCCAGACTGGCACAGGCGGCCAGTACCGCGGCGGAGTCCTGACCACCGGCCCCGCGGAACCCCCAGTAGGCGAAGATCGGTCGGAGCCGCTTGCCGCCCGTACCGACGAAGTCCTCCACGACCGCTGTGACCGGCTGCATGTCGGCCCCGAGATCGGTCAGCAGCGGACGCTGGCGCTCCAGGAAGGCGGTCAGGGCGTCGTTGACCTCACGCAGGGGGACCGCATAGGCGGAGGGGTCCTCCGGTCGGGGTGAGTGGTCCCGGCCAGGGTCGTCGCTGCGCACGAGCGCCAGTATCGGCCCAGGGCCGATACCCTGCCAATCGTGGTGGAGTCCAGCGCGGGGGCAGACCAGGCAGACCAGGCAGACCAGATAGACGCAGATCACGCTGACGGGGCTGACCAGGCTGACCAGGCAGACCAGGCTGCCGATGCTCCCGACTCCGACAATGCCGCGAACGAGGCGGAGTCGGGCGGGTCCGTCTGCGCGCGCCTGACCGAGCCAGGCCCTGCCGTGTCCTTCGAGTTCTTCCCGCCGAAGACCGATGCGGGCGAGGAGCAGCTCTGGCGGGCCATCCGTGAGCTGGAGCCGCTGCAGCCCACCTTCGTGTCGGTGACGTACGGGGCGGGGGGCTCCACGCGGGACCGGACGGTACGGCTGACGAGCCGCATCGCAGCGGAGACCACGCTCCTTCCGATGGCCCATCTGACGTGCGTCGGGCACTCCCGTGCGGAGCTGAGGTCGATCGTCGGGCAGTACGCGGATGCCGGCGTACGCAACATTCTCGCCCTGCGCGGTGACCCGCCGGGGGGGCCGCGCCAGCCCTGGCAGCAGCATGCCGACGGGTTCCGGTACGCGCTCGAGCTCGTCGAGATGATCAAGGAGCTGGGCGACTTCTGCGTCGGGGTCGCGGCCTTTCCTGACGTTCACCCCTCGGCGCCCGACGCCGACACTGATGCTCGTCATCTGGCCGCCAAGGTGGCTGCCGGCGCGGGCTTTGCGATCACACAGTTCTTCTTCGACGCCGACGGATACTTCCGGCTGGTGGACCGGGCCGCCGCCTACGGGTGCCGGGTGCCGATCGTGCCGGGAATCATGCCTGTGACCAACGTCCGGCAGGTGGAGCGGTTCGCCGAGCTGTCAGGTACGCCGTTTCCGCCCGAGCTGGCCGAGCGGCTCACCGCGGTGGCCGACGACCCCGAGGCAGTACGGGCGATCGGGGTGGACACCGCGGCACAGCTGGCGCAGCGGCTGCTCGACGGCGGGGCGCCAGGGCTGCACTTCTACACGCTGAACCGCTCGACGGCGACCCGAGAGGTGTGGTCCCGCCTGGCGCTGCGGCCCTCGGCGGGCTCGGCGGCGGTCCGCGCCTAGGCTCGGCGAGGTGAGCGGGTCGGCCTGGCTGTGGGTGAGCGTGGCAGCAGCCGCGGTGCTGCTGGTGGTGAGCGTGGTGACCGCGCGCGCACCGCACGCCCCGGTGCCGGACGAGGACGGGTACTTCGCGCGCTGGTCGGATCTGCACGGCGGGTACGAGCCACGTGGCACGGTGTTCACCGGACGCTGGCTGCGCCTGGTCTACCTACTCGCCCGTCCCCTCGCTCGGGCGGGCGTGCAGCCGGACGTGCTCACCGCATGGGGCGCGGTGACCTCGCTGCTGGTGGTGGCACTGGTCCAGGTGGGGGACCGCTGGGTGCTGCTCGCGGTCGCCGTGGTCGTGCTGAGCGGGCTGCTGGACAACCTCGACGGGGCGGTCGCCGTCCTGTCGGGACGTACCTCCCGCTTCGGCTACGTGTGGGACTCCGTGGTGGACCGGGTCAGCGACGTTCTCTACGTGATCGCTCTCGTCGTGCTGGGGGCCCCGCTGGAGGTTGCTGCCGTCGGCGCCGGTCTGATGATGCTGCAGGAGTTCACGCGCGCGCGGGCCGGCAATGCGGGGATGAGCGAGATCGGCGTGGTGACCGTGTGGGAGCGGCCGACCCGGGTCGTCGTCACCGCCGTACTGCTGCTGGTCGCGGGGCTGTTCCCGGGTCAGTCGGAGAGCATCGCGACCGCGGGGGCCTGGGTCTGGATCGGACTGGGGCTGGTCGGCCTCACCCAGCTGGTCGTGGTTGTGCACCGCCTACTCACTGCGGAAACCGACGGCTGACCTCAGGCCGGGCCCACCAGCCCGGCCGTGATCTGCGCGGACAGTGCCGCGAGCGGCAGCCCGCCGCCCGGATGGGTCGAGCCGCCCACCAGGTAGAGCCCCGGTACGGGGGAGCGGTTCGCCGGCCGCAGGAAGCTGGCCCGCCACCCGTTGCTGCTCGTTCCGTAGATCGCGCCGCCCGGCGTACCGCCCGCACGGCCCAGGTCGGCCGGAGTGATGGCCTCCATCCGCAGGATCCGGTCCCGGACGTCGAGGCCGCGGCGGGCGAGCACCTCGAGCACCTGCGCGGCGTACCGGTCCGCCAGCCCCGGCTCGCGCCAGTCCAGCGTCGCGGGGTCGTACGGCGCACCCGGACCGTGCCGCGGTGCGTTGACCAGCACGAACCAGGCCTCGTGACCCTCGGGGTGCACCTGGCGGTCCGACGGGGAGGTCACGTAGACGGTGGGGTCGGCCACGGGCCGAGCAGGTCCCGTGAACCCGAAGACCGCGTCGAACTCGGCGTCGTAGCTGGCCTGGTCCGCCGGGAACAGCACGGTGTGGTGAGCGAGACCAGGGGTCCGGCCGTGGAGGGCAAGCAGCAGCACGAACCCGGACAGCGAGCGGGGGGCGCGATGCAGCTGCCGGCGGGCGCGAGCCAGGCCAGGGCTGCTGGCGCCGTCGAGCAGGGAGTCGTACACGACGCTGGCATCGGCGTTGGCGACCACCACGCTGGCCGGCTCGTAGTGCTCCTCGCCCGGGTTCTCCGGAGCGGTCCACACCACGTGGTCCACCGCGCCGGCGACGAGGCCGATGCGTCGCACCCGCGCTCCGGTACGGATGGTGGCCCCGGCCGCGCGTGCCCGCTGGGCCAGCGCCTCGACCAGCATCCGCAGCCCACCTTCCACGTACCAGCCGCCGAAGGTCTGCTCCACGTACGGGATGGTCGCCAGGACGGCCGGCGAGCGACGTGGGTCCGAGCCCGTGTAGGTGGCATACCGGTCCAGGAACATCCGCAGTCGCTCGTCCCTGAGGTGACTCCTGCCCAGGCCACGCAGGGTCTGCCAGGGCGCGATGGTGGGAATGCGGTCCACGTGGCGTGCGAGCGCGGCCAGGTCGGAGATGGAGTGGATCGGTGAGTTCAGGAACGGGTCTTCGGCGGCGGCCCACATCTGCTCGGCGCGGCCACGCAGGCGCTGCCAGTCCTCCCCGGCGCCGTTCCCCAGGCAGCGGTCCAGCTCGGCGGCGAACGCGGCGGGGTCGGATACCGCGGCGAAGCCGGAGCCGTCCGGCCAGCGGTACCGGGCGATCGGGTCGAGCCGGCGCAGTCCGAGAACCTCCGCCATGGGCGCGCCGGTCTCGAGGAACAGGTCCGCGAACACCTGGGGCATCGTGAGCAGGGAGGGCCCGGTGTCGAAGCGGAACTCTCCCTCGGGAAGATCCCAGACCCGCAGCCCGACCTTGCCGCCGACGGTGGGTGCGCGCTCCAGGACGGTCACGGCGTGACCGGCGGTCGCCAGCCTCGCCGCGGCCGCCAGTCCTCCGACGCCGGCCCCGATCACCACGACTCTCGCCACGCTCCCAGGGTGGCGTGCGGCTCAGGGAAACGGGCGCGGACGGTCCGAATCGACGACAGCGGACCTGCGATGATCGTGTGTGTGACGCTAGTGGAAGCCCTCACGTCCTTCCCGCACGACGAGCCGCGCGAGGTTCGGTATCAGCGCGGCAAGGAGCTCCGTCGGCACCTGCCCCGCGCCGCGCATGCCGAGGTGCCCGCGGCGGACCAGCGACCCGACCCGGTCGCGCTGGTCAGTGCGCAGGACCAGAGCCGCGTTCAGCAACTGGTGCCAATCCGCTACGGGCGCATGTCGGCCTCGCCGTTCGCATTCCTCCGGGGCTCGGCGACAGTGATGGCCTCCGACCTGTCGCTGGTACCCCGCAGCGAGATGTCGGTACAGGTATGCGGTGACGCTCACCTGAGCAACTTCGGTATGTACGCCTCACCGGAGCGCAGCCTGGTCTTCGACATCAACGACTTCGACGAGGCGACGGTGGCGCCCTTCGAGTGGGACCTGAAGCGCCTCGCGGCCAGCGCGGCCCTGGTCGGCCGACTGGACTCGGACTACAGCGCCCGGCAGGCGGCAGCCGCGGCGGTGCACGCCTATCAGCAGACCATTCGTGGCCTCCACGGGATGAGCTCGCTGGACGCCTGGCATCTCCAGGTGGAGGTCCAGGCTGCCCTCAGCTTCCTTCGCGCTCACAAGAACACGACCGGTGACCTGCTCTCGACAGCCGCGAAAGCCGCGCGTAAGGCGGAGACGAAGACCAGTCTGACGGCACTCGACAAGATCACGACCGTGGTCGATGGACAGCGACGCATCGTCAGCCAGCCGCCGCTGATCGTGTCCCTCGCGGAGATCCAGGAGCCCGGCCTGGGCGAGGAGCTGGTCCACGTCCTCACGACGTACGTCGAGACTCTTGACGAGCGCTATGTCTCCCTGCTGCGCCGGTTCCGGATTGTCGACGTCGCCCACAAGGTCGTCGGCGTGGGGAGCGTCGGCACGCGATGCCTGGTGATCCTGCTGCAGGGAGGAGACGGGGAGCCGCTGTTCCTCCAGGCCAAGGAGGCCGGAGACTCAGCGCTGGCGCCGTACGTGCCGCCGTCCGTGGCGCCGAGTCGCTACGAGCTCCCGAGCGAACGGGTGGTCCGCGCTCAGCGGTTGTTGCAGGCGTCTTCCGACGAGCTCCTCGGGTGGTCGGAGACGACGGGAGGTCGCTCCTACTACATCCGTCAGTGGCACGACATGAAGGGGTCGATCGACCCGCTCAGTCTGGACGCGGAGGGCCTGGCCGGCTACGCGGCGCTGTGCGGGGCTGTGCTGGCGCGTGCCCACGGACGCTCCGGGGACGCGTCGGTGATCGCCGGGTATATCGGGAAGGGCAAGCAGTTCGTCAGCGCCGTAACCGACTTCGCGCTTGCCTACACCGACCTCGTCAGCTCTGACTTCGGGAGGCTCCAGCAGGCGATAGCGGACGGTGAGGTGCCGGCCGACGTGGAAACCGATGCCGGCACGTCAGGCTGACTGCGCGAGGGAGCTGGGCGTCAGCGGCCGTCCCCGCCAGGACAGCGTCCCCCGCCGGCGGGCGGCGACGCTGTGGCCGGTCATGCCGACCAGGATCGCGATGCTGACCGGATGGGCGAGCGCGTCCGGCAGGACTCGCGCCCCCGTCCGACGACCGGATACGACACGGCCCGCGACCGCCGCTGCGTAGCCGAGTGCTCCGATCCGTGAGCCGAGCAGCGCGGCAGCCGGGGGGATCACGTAGAGCCAGGTCAGTAGACCTGCGGCGGCAGCGGCCCCGCTGGGGGAGCCGAAGGCCGACCACAGAGACTTGGTGTAGCCCTCCCGTACCGATTCCCACCCCTCGTACATCCGGCAGGTGGCCAGGTCGGTGCCGTCCACTACTGCGCCCCGTCCGCCGGTGCGCTTGACGGCCCGGAGCAGCGCGACGTCGTCGAGTACCTCGCCACGGACGGCCCGGTGCCCGCCGGCGCGACGATAGCTGTCCCGTCGTACCGCGAGCAGCTGGCCGTTGGCCGCCGACAGGGTGGGCGCGGCGGATGTCTCCGCCAGGCGCAGCGGCAGGAAGCTCAGCCACGACCACTGCAGCAGCGGCTGGGTGAGCCGCTCCGCCGCTGTCAGGGCCACCTGCCGTGGGTAAGGACTGACGAGGTCCAGCCCGGTCTGCTGGAGAAGC
This sequence comes from uncultured Actinomycetota bacterium, assembly GCA_963752715.1. Lineage (GTDB taxonomy): Bacteria > Actinomycetota > Actinomycetes > Mycobacteriales > CAVVZQ01 > CAVVZQ01. The sequence goes on from CAVVZQ010000004.1 coordinate 208,688, forward strand.
GCCACGGTGGCGGCGAGGGCATGGGGCGCAAGTACCACGTCGGCGTCGATGAAGACGAGAACGTCGGGCACGTGCGTGGGGCGGATGGCAGCCGGTTCGGCTGCGCCGTGCTGGTTTGTCCGGTCTGCGGTTCTGCCGGTTCTGCCGGTTCTGCAGTGTCCGCTAGGTCCGCTAGGTCCGCTAGGTCCGCCAAGCGCTGGCAGGCGTAGGGCTTCCCGAGCCATCCCGGAGGGGGTTCCAGGGTGCTGGAGACCACCCGTACCCGCGAGTCCGCACCGACCAGGCCCCGCACCAGTTCCGCCGTCCCGTCCGAGGAGGCGTCGTCCAGGACGATGACCTGCAGGTTCGGTACGCCGGTCTGGGTCATCAGGCTTCGGATGCAGCCGGTGATCCGACTCGCCTCGTCACGTGCCGGTAGCAGGACCGCCACAGTGAGGGGGGTGGCCGGGGGTGCCGGGTCCGGACGGCGCAGCAGTCGGGCGTTGACCGCGGCGTGCACCGCCAGTAGCGCCGCGCCCGCCGATCCGGACGCCACTGCGGCCCGCAGCGTCCTGCGCCACGGCCCCGCAGGCGGGTGCCGCTGTGTCATCCCGACGACGCCCCGGCGGCCGCGCCCGGCACCTCGTCCCCGGTGCTCGCCGCGTTTCCGGCGCGACTCGTCGTGATGACGTACGCGAGCGTGGGGATCGCGACCGAACCCATCGCGAGGCCGCCCCACAGCGCCGCCCCGGGGTTGCCGAAGAACACCACGGCTGCCATCAGGCTGGCGAAGTACGTCCACAGGTACATGCCCAGCGGCACCCAGTCGGGTCCGACCTCCAGCCTGCCGGTGGTCGGGGGAGCGAGTCGGGCCGACGCCTCGACCAGGGACATGAGGAGCAGGCCGACGGCCAGCCATCCGAGGTAGTTGCTCACCGGGATGTCCGGTACGCCGGGGAGCGCTGTCTCGAGCAGGCCCGTGGCCTGCGGCCCCTGGTCTGCCCAGGACCAGTGACCCTCGCCCACCATCTGGGGGTCCAGGAACAAGTCCCAGGTCGCGAGCGCCCAGGCTGCGACGCCGACGCGTACCAGCCTGCGGTGCGGGACGAGATGTCGTGCCACCACGTACGCGGGGTAGGCCATCATCGTCCAGGCCGCAGGGATCACCACCGGCACGCCCCACAGCGTCGGTCCCAGCGAGTCGGCATAGGCGTACTCGCCGAAGGGAAAGCCCGTCTTCACGCCTAGCACCTCCGCCCCCAGGCCCACGCCGACCACCGTGACGGCGTACGCGGCGGTCCAGCGCAGCCCCCTGACTGCGGCTGCGTGGCTCAGGGACGCTGCGGCGAAGATCATCACCGTGCCCACCGTGAGCGCGGGTCGGTGCGAGTCCGCCGTCAGCGGGTAGGCGATCTGGGCCAGCACCGTTGCGACCGCCAGCACGACCGCCACCCGGAACAGCGGGCCTCCGCCGTGGAGCACCCCCCGGTCGACTCGCATTTCGGCCGGCTCGCGTGACGACGTTCCCCGCAGCTGCGTGCTCGAGGACTGGGTGGTGCCCTGCCGCTGGGTGGCCCGGGGTGACGGCGCTGCGGTCATGCCCGCACTACCTCCCAGGCCTGGGCGGGGAAGGGATATCTGGCGCCGCGGCGCCCCCGGGGGGCGATCGTACGAGGGAGACCTGAGGTCTCCCCTTCCGCCGGGCCAGTCCGGCCTCGTTGTGGCCCTGACCAGCCTCGTGCCCGGCCTGTGCGGACTCACGCCGGGGCTGTGGCACTTTGGCCGGTCGAGGTGCGCGGGAGGACTTGCCCAGCGCCTTCCACTCGTCACGCACGATCGAGGCGGCGGTCCGGCCCGAGGCCCCGAACACCCCGCCTCCGGGGTGGGTCGACGCTCCCGTCAGGTAGAGACCGGGCACCCCCGGGACGCGGTAACCGGAGAGGTCCGGGGTCGGACGGAACCCGAACACGCTGTCCAGGGACATCTCGAGGTGCATCACGTTGCCCCTGAGCAGCCCCATCTCCGACTCGAGGTCCCGGGGCGACTGGACGTAGTAGTCCTCCACCGATCTGGTGAAGCCCGGGGCCACGGCCTCCACCTCGGCGATCATGTCGCGGGCCGCCCGGTCCGCCACCGCGTCCCAGTCCTGACGGCCGGCGAGCTCGAAGGGGTGCCACTGGCCCCACAGGGTGATGTTGTGCCGTCCTGGGGGCGCGGTGCCGGGGTCGACCGCCGAGGTTGTCATCGCCAGCACCGCGGGGCGCTGGGGGAGCCGCCCGGCGAGGAAGTCCCCGTACGCGGCCCGGAGGTGGGCTCGGGAGGAGACCAGGAACTGCATGGCCGTCCAGGTGCTGCCGTCGAGCTTGGCGGACGGGTACTGGGGCAGGTCCCGGGCGGCGACGCGGACCGCCATACCGATGCCGCTGCCCATCCGAAGGCGTCGCCGCTGTTCGGTGAGGTGCCGGGAGACCGGTTCGGGAAGCCGCGAGTGGTCCAGAAGCTGCAGGGTGGTCGCGATGTGAGAGCCGGCGACCACCGCGCGGGCGGAGATCCAGTCGCCGGACTCGGTGACCACCCCGTGGGCCCGTCCGCTGTGGGCGTCGGTGACGATGCGGGCGACTCCGTCACCGGTACGGACGGTGCCGCCGTCGGAGGCCAGCCGCGCGGCAAGGGCCTGGGTGAGCATGCCGCTGCCGCCGAGTGCCCGCCCGGGGGGCCGACCGTGCATCACCATGTTCCACCCGAGCAGGTCCGCCGTGGCCGCCTCGTGCGGCGGTGGGCCCGACTGGGCCGCGATCCAGGCCAGCGCACCTTTGAGGGCCTCGGACTCGAAGTGACTGTCCAGCAGGGCGTCCGCACTGGTCAGGAACTGCTGCGCCGAGTCGAAGGAGGTACGCCCGGTACCTCGGCCGGCCTTCCACAGCGACCTGCCCAGTCGCCGTCGGGTGGGAGTGCCCTGGAACAGCTCGAAGATCGGTTCGTTGCGCCGGCGCCAGTCGACAGCGAAGGATCGGTAGGCCTCGGCATCAGCCTCTCCCACGGCCTGTGCGATGGACTCGCACGTGGCGTCGATATCCACATGGAAGTGCAGACCCCGCTGCTCCCCACTGGGGGTGGCCACGGGAGCGAACCCCCATGGGTCGAGGTCGACGTAGCGCAGTCCGTGGTCGGCGAGTCTCAGCTCCTCGACGATGCCCGTGTATCGGATCATGACGTGGACGCTGGAGCCGCGGTCCATCGCGTACCCCGGAATGCGCTCGACGGTCGAGACCGCCCCCCCGATGACCGTGTCCCGCTCGACCACCTCCACGTCTAGTCCGTGCTTGGCCAGGTAGCAGGCTGCGACCAGGGAGTTGTGCCCACTTCCGACGACGACCACGTCACGGTCGACCTCAGTCATCTGAATCCTCCGGTGGGCTGGTCGGACAGGGGTCGCTGATCTGACTGCAGCGGGTCACGGCCGTCGATGGTGCCCGCGGACGCGACCACGGCGAAGCGGGCGAACAGGTCCTCGCTGTACCAGCCGGTACGCCGGGTGCGCTCGACGACCGCCTGGTGCGCGGGATCTCGGTACGCGAAGGCCCGCAGTGCCCGATGGGACTCCCACAGGCTGAAGGTGCCCTGCAGGCCGACCGGAGCCTCGCCGATTCCGAGTGCGAAGAGCAGTCCGTCGGCATTCCGTACCGCGGCGGCGACCGGGGGGGTCGAATGGTGGAAGCGGCGCTGGAAGCCCAGTGCGATGCGGCCTCGGGTGAGGGCAGCGGCGGGTCCGTCGCTGCGGCGGGGTATCGGGGTCCCGAACGGCTGCCGTCCGGACCACCGACCGTGCGCACTCAGTGGGCGCAGGTCGATGCGCCACTGCTCGTCGGCGAAGTGCCGCCAGTGGGCCGGCGCGGATGAGGGATCGCTGTCGAATCTGTTCGCCGCGTCCTCATCTGCCCAGGTCGTGAGCAGGGCCCACCGCCTCGGGTTGGCGTCTCGCGGAGTGAAGCTGCGACCGTGTCCTGTCCCCAGGGCCTTGGAGAAGCGGACCCCCGGATAGTGACGCACCGCCGTACGGTCGATGGCGACGCGCCGTAGCGCCTGAGGCGCGTGGGACAGCGGCACGGTCCACACGTACAGGGTCACGCGGGCAGGCACGCCCTCCGGAGCCGCACTTTCCCGCACGTGGTGAAGGGTATGGCTGCTGGGCCCGTCTCGCAGGTCCGCGCGGGGGAGGACACGCGCCTGAAGAAGGGCCGGGTACCTCAGGCCCGCGCGTCGTCTCCGCGAGCCCGACCGGCGCGCGGGTGCCGGAAGGGTCGCAGTGGAGCGCTGCTGCCGTCGAGCACCAGGCGGGTGAGAGCGTCCGTTGCGTCCCACTGGGGAACATGTCCGGAACCGGGCAGCTCGACCCAGCGTGCACTGGCCGGCAGAAGGTCCCGCTGCTGCGACTGCCACCGGTCGATGACGAGGTCTCGGCGGCCGGTGATGACCGTGACCGGGACGTCCAGGCCGGCCTTGCCGTCGAAGCGCCGTCCGACGGTGGCGCGCAGGGTCGGCTCGAAGCCGGGGCACGTCGCGTAGCCCCGCACCTCCCGGAGGATGTCCTCGGGCTTGACCGCCCAGGGCCGGCCGGACTGGGGCCACAGCAGCGCGGTACGGGCGATCTGCGAGTGCACCAGGGCGGGGGCCAGCGGACCGAAGCGCTGCGAGAGCAGCCGCAGGCCCCGCAGGGCGGTCCGGGTCACCGGCGGCATGGACTCCTTCCACAGCCCGGCCGGTGCGACCGCGGTCACGCTGCTCGCCCGGCCCCGTGCCGCAGCTTCCAGGGCGACCCACCCGCCGAAGCTGTGTCCCACCAGGTGGGGCCGGCACAGGCCGAGGTCGTCCAGCAGCGAGATGACCATCTCGGCGATGTGACCGGCGGACGGCTCGATCCCCTCGGGCAGCGGGGGAGTCTCACCGAAACCGGGCATGTCGACGAGGATGAGATCCCGCTGCTGTGCCAGCTCCTCGATCAGCGGCGTCCAGATTGTGCGGCTGCTGCCGAGGCCGTGGATGAGCACGGTCGGCGGTCCGGAGCCGACCCGGTCGAAGACCAGCCCGGTCGTGGGGTGCAGCTCGGTGTCCAATGTCATCTGGTTCCTGTCTTACTGGCTACGGGCAGCACCTTCGGTCCGTGCAAGCCGCACTCCGTCTTCCCGCTGCCCGCCCATCGTCCCGCTCTGGCGTTCTCTCCGTGCGCCGTGCGTACGGTGCAGGGAGCGCAGCCCAGGGATGCGTATCCATCATCCATCAACGGATTGCGAAGAACCCCGTGATCTAGGACATAGCGGTCGTGCTGTTCCTGGGTCCACGAGGCGAGCGGGTTGACCTTGATCATCGCTCGGCGGTAGTCCCACTCCACAACGCGGACATGCCGCCGCGATGCGGTCTCGTCGCGGCGGATTCCCGAGCCCCATGCCGCGTACCGGGCCAGAGCGAGGTTCAGCGGCCGCACCTTGCGCAGCAGGCAGCAGCGGTCGGGGTCGCGCTCGAACAGGCGGGGACCGTACTCGGCGTCCTGCTCCGCGACCGACTGCTCGGGAGTGACGGTGACGACCCGTACGGGCAGGTGGGCGGCGACCGCATCGCGGGTACCGAGGGTCTCGGCGAAGTGGTAGCCGGTGTCGAGGAAGAGCACGTCGATGCCGGGCGTCACCTCGGATGCGAGATGGACCAGGGCCGCGTCGGCCATCGACGAGGTCAGGCAGAACTTCTCGCCGAACTCATCCGAGGCCCAGCGCAGCACGTCCTCGGGGGGAGCGCCCTCGAGGTCTTCGGCTGCCCGGTGCGCGAGCTCCCACAGCTGCTCGTGGTGGGCTGCGGTGACGACCATCAGCTGCCTCCTCGGGTCGAGCGCAGGCGCAGGGTGAAGGAGCGGAGGCAGGAGTCGCACCGGTAGGCGCCGGCAGATCCTGCCGCCCCGGAGTGCCGTGGCCCGTCCGCACTGGGGACGTCGGGCACGCTGGGCACGTTGGGCGCCTCTGAGGCGCCCTCGTCCGCAGGGTCGTCCGGGCGGATGTCCTCCTCGCCGCAGTACGGGCAGAAGAACGGCGGCGCGAACCGTACGGCACCGGGCGAGCTCATCGCAGCCAGTCCTCGTCGGCGCGTGCGACGTACGCGGCGAAGGACTCCCCGTCGAGGCGCCGCTGGGAGAACTCCCGCAGCACTCTTTCCACGTAGTCGGCTGCCCCGTCCGCGGTCACCTTCAGGCCCCTGAACTTGCGCCCGAAGGACGCATCGACGCCGAGGTGCCCGCCGAGGTGGACCTGGAAGCCCTCCACCTGGTTGCCCGCGTCGTCGCGCACGATGGATCCCTTGAAGCCGATGTCGGCGGTCTGGAAGCGGGCGCAGGCGTTGGGGCATCCGTTGACGTGGATGCTGATCGGCTCGGTGAAGTCGGGAAGCCGCTGCTCGAGCTCGTCGGTGAGCCAGGTGGCGCGTGCCTTGGTCTCAACGATCGCGAGCTTGCAGAACTCCAGCCCCGTGCAGGCCATCGTGCTGCGGCGGAACGTGCTGGGGTGCACCTCCAGCTCGAGCGAGGCCAGCTCCTCCGCCACCGCGGCGGTGTCGCCCTCGGCGACATCGAGAACAAGGAGCTTCTGCTGGGCGGTGGCCCGGATGCGGCCCGATCCGTACCGCGCGGCGATCTTCGCGACCTCAGCCAGGGCAGTCCCCGATGTCCGTCCGGCGCGAGGTGCGCCACCCACCGTGTACCGGCCGTCACGCTGCCGCGTCAGACCGATGTGGTCGCGCTGGTCGGTGATCGGCGGGGCAGGCTCCGGACCGTCCGGCAGCTCGTACCCGAGGTACTCGCGCTGCAGCACGTCACGGAACTTCTCCGGACCCCAGTCGGCCATCAGGAACTTGATCCGGGCCTGGGTACGGGAACGGCGGTAGCCGTAGTCGCGGAAGAGGGAGGCCACTCCCGCCCAGACCTCGGCGACCTGTTCCGGCGCCACCAGTACCCCGAGCGACTTCGCGAGCTTGGGATTGGTGGACAGCCCGCCGCCGACGAAGAGCTGGTAGCCCACCGGCGAGCCGTCGTCCGAGCCGACTGAGGGCTCGCCAGCCGAGCGGTCCTCCTGGCTGGCGCGAACCGCGACGAAGGCCACGTCGTGGATCTCGTGGTGCGTGCACTGGTGCGTGCAGCCGGAGATCGACGACTTGAACTTGCGGGGCAGGTTGGACAGCGCGGGGTCGCCGATGAAGCGGTCCACGATCTCCCGTACGGTCTCGCTCGGGTCGATGAGCTCGTCCTCGGAGACGCCCGCGAGCGGGCAGGACAGTATGACGCGAGGAGTGTCGCCGCAGGCCTCGGTGGTCGACAGCCCCACGGCCTCGAGCCGTCGCCAGATCTCGGGTACGTCCTCGACCCGAATCCAGTGCAGCTGGATGTTCTGGCGGTCCGTGACGTCGGCGACGTCGCGTCCGAACTCCGTGGCGATCTGGGCGATCACGCCCAGCTGCTCGGAGGTCAGCTGGCCCCCGTCGATGCGCACCCGCAGCATGAAGTACTCGTCGTCGAGCTCCTCAGGCTCGAGCGAGCCGGTTCGCCCACCGGGGATCCCTGGCTTGCGCTGGGTGTACAGGCCCCACCAGCGGAACCTTCCTCGCAGGTCAGCAGGGTCGATCCCGGCGAACCCGGTGTGGGCGTAGACGTTGATGATCCGGTCCCGGACGTTGAGACCGTCGTCGTCCTTCTTGATGCGCTCGTTCGGGTTGAGCGGTTCGGTGTGGCCGAGGGCCCACTGGCCCTTTCCGGTGGCGCGTCGCGGGGCCGCTGCCGTCATGCTGTGGGGCTCCTTCACGGGACGGGGGTGTCGGTACGAGGTGCCGCGGTGATCCCGGTGCGGCGAGTGCGGTGGCCTGGGGGGCCTGGGAGGGGCCTGTCGATATGGTTCGGCACGGACCGGAAGGCGGGCGGCCGTACGGAACCGGGGTCGGGGTCGTCGCTGTGACCGGGACTTGCGCGCCTACCGAGCTTCCCGGCCTACCGAGCTTCCCGGCCTACCGTGCGGAAGAACCGGCGGACCCGATCAGAGGCTCTGTTCAGCTCTGTCCGGCTCTGTCAGCAGCGCTGCAGCGTTGTGCGGCTCGGTCCGGCGGAACGTGCGACGTGCGCTCCCGGCGTCAGCGACAGCAACAGGGACACATACACATGGCGCTGCCCGCCCGCAGCACATCGAGCTCGAGGCGGGCGACAAGGAGTACGCCAGTGGTCGTCACGTCGGCAATGGTGCCACACGACGCACCGGTCCGTCCACGGGTCGGGACGTGTTGCTGTTGCCCTTGCAGCGGCGACACCGCCGGGCTGAACCGGACCGGCCCGCAGCCACACAGTCCTGCCATGCGGTCATGCCGCCGCATCGAGAGTGCCAACCTGGCAGGCATGAGTACGTTCTCGGCCGGCTATCCGCTGCTGCTCGACCTGCGTGGCCGGAAGGTACTAGTGGTCGGAGGCGGTGCGGTTGCTGCGCGGCGGGTGCCGTCACTTGCGCGGTCCGGGGCGGTCGTCCATGTGGTGGCTCCCGAGGTGCGCGACGAGGTGGCGGAGCACGCCTCCGTCGTCGTGCGCCGGCCGTACGCGGCCGGTGATACCGCCGGTGCCTGGCTGGTCCTGGCGTGTGCTTCCGATTCGCTGGCGAACGCGGAGGTTGCCGCCGAGGCGGAGGGACGTCGCATCCTGTGCGTCCGGGCCGACCTGGCCTCCGGGGGCACAGCGCGTACCCCGGCCGTCGCGTACGGCTCGGAAGTGACGGTCGCGGTCAGCGCCTCGGATGACCCGGGACGCGCCCGCGCGGTCCGCGACGCGGTAGCAGGACTGCTGGAGCAGGGTGCCCTGCCGGTGCGGCGTCGGCGGAGCAGCAGCGAGGCATCCGGCGCCCGCCCCGGAGGCGCGACCGGACGGGTCTCCCTGGTGGGCGGCGGTCCCGGCGACCCGGGGCTGATCACCGTACGCGGGCGGCGTTTGCTGGCGGAGGCTGACGTCGTCGTGGTGGACCGACTCGCGCCCCGGGCGCTGCTGTCGAGCCTGGACCCGGATGTCGAGGTCGTGGACGCGGGCAAGGCGCCGCATGCCCACAACCTGACCCAGGAAGAGATCAACCAGGTCCTCGTGAGCCGCGCCAGGGCCGGTCTGCGGGTGGTCCGGCTCAAGGGCGGGGACCCCTACGTGTTCGGCCGCGGCGGCGAGGAGGTCGCGGCCTGCACGGCGGCCGGCATCCCGGTCGAGGTGGTACCCGGCGTGACCTCGGCGATCGCCGCTCCGGCAGCGGCCGGGATCCCGGTGACGCATCGCGGAGTGTCGTACGGGTTCACGGTGGTGTCCGGCCACTCCGATCCGGGAGCTCTGGAGGGCCTGGACTGGGCGGCTGTGGCGCGGGGGCCGGACACCATCGTGATGCTGATGGGAGTGGAGAGGCTTGCGGCCATCGCCGAGGAGCTGGTTCGCCACGGGAGGAGCCCCGACACGCCGGTGGCAGTGGTCGCCTCGGCGGGGTTAGCGGACCAGCGGGTGGTCGAGGCGACACTCGACACGGTGCGCATCGCCGCAGCCGAGGTCAGGCCTCCTGCGGTCACCGTGGTAGGCGAGGTCGTCCGGCTCCGCGAGCAGCTGTGGAGCACCAGATGAGCCCCGCGCCGCCGCTGCTGGCTGTCGCGCACGGGACATCCGACCCAGCGGGGGAGGAGGTACTGGGCCAGCTTCTCGAGCGGGTCAGAGCGCTGCGTCCCGGACTGGACGCCTCGCTCGGGTACCTCGACCACAGCCGGCCCTCAGCAGCCGAGGCCCTCGCCGCGCTCCCTTCGGGACCGAGTGTGGTTCTTCCGCTGCTGTTGTTCGCAGCCACGCACAGCAAGGGTGACATTCCGGCGGTCATCGGTCGGGAGCGCGCCGCTCGCCCCGACGCGCGCATCGTCTACGGCCGACCGCTGGGACCGGACGCGCTGCTGGTGTCTGCCCTCGACGATCGACTCCGCGAGGCGGGAGCGGGGCCTGAGCATGCCGTCGTACTCGCCGCGGCGGGGGCATCGGACCCGCAGGCGAACGCCGACATCGCGGCGACGGCCAGGCTGCTGTGGGAGTGGCGGTCGGCCGGGTCCGGGCGTCGCAGCGAGACCCCACCGGTGGAACCGGCGTACGCGAGCGCCTCCCGGCCCACGGTCGGCGAGGCGACGCAGCGGCTGCGCCGCCTGGGGTACGAGTCGGTCGCGCTGGCGCCGGCGTTCCTCGCACCCGGGCACTTCGCGCGCGCCTCGGCGGACGCGGTGCGGGGGGTCGCGCCGGATGCGGTCGTGGCCGACGTCCTGGGGGCCCACGACGACCTGGCCCGTCTGCTGCTCTCCCGCTACGACGAGGCCCTCGGAGCCCCGGTGCGGATGAACTGCGACGGCTGCATGTTCCGTACCCCGTGGCCCGGTCGGGAGTACCGGGTGGGCGAGCCGCCGCGGACGCCCGGGCCGTGGCACGGGGACTGAGGGGAACCCGAGGGACTCAAGCCCCGGCCGGCCTCGAGCAGGTGGCGACGTGCCTCAACGGCGATGGCTCCACCGACTGCGAGTCGGTCCCGAGCTACTACGATTTCGCAGCTGAGGAGTACAAGTACCAGGGCGGGGACACCTGGCCTGGACTTGGGGTGGACGCCGACAAGGTCTTCTACACCGAGTACCCGGACCTGACGACGAAGTCCGCCAACCCGGTGACCAAGGAGCTGGAGTACTGCGACATCTCCTTCACCAAGCAGCAGCTGCTGGCCTTCCTCGAGGCCATCAAGGGCTACGTGGACAACCCCGCGCTGATCGATCTGCTGATCACGGCGCTGACGCCGCTCGCGCTGCCCAACCTCGGGCTCACCCAGAACGAGTTCGAGTGGGCTGCGGAGGCGGTCCTCGGGGGTACCGCCGACCCACAGGCGCGGGTGCTGCTCACCGAGCTGTCGGGGCAGTGGAAGGTCAAGGCGCCTGGAGGGGCACTGGCCAAGACCACGATCGGGGCCGGTGAGCCCGTCGACTTCGTCAATCTCGGTACCGAGAGCCCTGCGCTGAACGAGGTGACGCGGCTGGCGGCCACGCTGTACGGATGGACCGCCGCGACCGGGACCTTCGACCTGGTGTCCGGGCACGGGCTGTGCAACCTGCAGCCGGAGACGGTGCCCGAGGCGATCGCGGCCTACGCGTACCTGATCGGTCCGGCCCAGGGCACCAACGCGTCCGGCTCGGCGCACCCCAACCTGCTGGGCCAGGAGGCGTACCGGATACCGATCTACGACGCGATGAGCGGTGCGCTGGGGCTGTGACTCGCCGCGACTAGGCTGCCTGGCATGGGCGGCGTGGAAGTCATCGCGGGGTTGGCTGAGGAGTACTGGAACCTCCTACTGGACCGCTCTCCGCTGGCGGCCACCTTCTACGGTGACCACCGCGCCGACGACGCCCTCGACGACCTCTCCGCCAGCGCAGAGGACGCCTACGTGGCCCGCTTGGTGGATCTTCGTGCCCGTACCGAAGCTGCCGGGCTGAACGGTGAGCTGCCGACCAGCGCGGCGGTGACCCGGGCGATGCTGCTCGCGGAGGTGGACAAGGCACTGACGCTGCACCCGTACCGGCTCGCTGAGCTTGCCTGCGACCAGATGCAGGGCCCGCACGCCGACCTGCTGATGGTGTGGCCCCAGCTGGCGTACGGCGAGCCTGGCCAGGCGCAGGCGGCTCTGGACCGGCTCGGCCAGCTGCCCCGCTTCCTGGAGCAGGCTGTCGAACGTTTCCGCGAAGGCCTGGCCCGGCGCAGGAGCCCCGCTGCGATCGTGGTGCGGCGCAGTCTCTCGCAGCTGGAGGGCTATCTCGCCGGCCCGCTGGACTCCGACCCGTTGTTGCAGTGTCGGCTCCCGGCGGAGGGCACCCCGGGGTGGCTCGGTGAACACGTCTGGCGCGAGGAGGCGATGCCGGTCCTTGCCGAGCGCGTCCGCCCGGCGTTCCTGCGCTACCGGGATGTCCTGCGGGAGGAGATCCTGCCGCGGGCTCGGTCCGACGAGCAGCCCGGGATGTGCTGGACGGACGGGGGAGCGGACGCCTATGACGCCATGGTGCTCGCCCACACCTCGCTGGTGCTGGACCCTCGTGAGGTCCATGAGCGGGGCCGTCGGGAGATCACCGAGGTCCTGGCGCCGCAGTTTGCCGAGCTGGGGGAGCGGGTCCTGGGCAGCAGTGATCTCGCCGTGGTGTTCGACCGGCTCCGCAACGACCCGGAGCTGCGGCACCGTGATGCCGACGAGATCGTCCGGGCCACCGAGGCGGTGGTGGCCCGTGCCGCCGGGTCGCTGACGGGATGGTTCGGCCGGACACCGCAGGCGCCCTGCGTGGTGGCTCCGGTTCCGGACTTCCTGGCGGCCGACGCCCCACCCGCCTACTACTTCCCGCCCGCACCGGACGGAAGCCGGCCCGGCACGTACTTCACCAACACCTTCGACGCCACCAGCCGGCCTCGCTTCGAGCTGGAGTCGGTGGCCTTCCACGAAGCGATCCCGGGCCATCATCTGCAGCTGGCGCTGGCCAACGAGATGACGGACCTGCCGGAGTTCCAGAAGCACGTGGGTGCGACGGCGTACGTGGAGGGGTGGGGCCTGTACGCCGAGCGGCTGGCCGACGAGATGGGACTGTACTCGGACGACCTGCAGCGCTTGGGGATGCTCAGCGCCGACGCCTGGCGTGCCGGACGGCTGGTGGTGGACACCGGTCTGCACGCGCTGGGATGGTCCCGACAGCGGGCGATCGACTACCTGACCGAGAACACCCCGGTCCCGGTGGACACGATCGCGGTGGAGGTGGACCGGTATATCGCCTGGCCGGGGCAGGCACTCGCCTACAAGGTGGGTCAGCACAAGATTCTCCGGCTGCGGGAGCGGGCCCGTGAGCACCTCGGCAGGACGACGGGCGGGTTCGACATCGCGGCCTTCCACGACGTGGTTCTCGGCTTCGGCGCGGTGACGCTGCCGGTGCTCGAAGAACTGGTGGGTGACTGGGCGGGCTGGTCCGTCCGCTGATCCTCCGGGTCGGCCGGTATCCACAGGCCGCCCCGGAGCCGTTGACGTTTCTGTCGTACCCCGGGTTTACTGTTCTCATCGTTCGAACATATGTTCGACTGACGATGAGGGGAGTGAGTCGGTGTCACGACGATATGGCGACGAGGTCGAGGTCCGACTTCGGGACGGAGTGCCTGAGCAGTTCCTCTGGCGCGGACGGCTGTACCTGGTCCGCGAGGTTCTGGCCCGGTGGTGCGGGACAGGCCCGTGGTGGCGAGGGCCGGAGGTGCGGGGCTTGGTGCTGGGGCTGACGTCCCGGGAGTCCGCCAGCCGGGTGGGCCAGGTGGCCCAGGTGGCCGGGCCCAGGTACCAGTCCACGCGACAGTCTCCGCAACAGTCCACCGCCCCGGCGTCCGTCCCCACTGGGCAAGCCGATCCTGTGCTGATCGGGATCGACCTTCAGGAGCGCACCTTCTGGCGTCTGTCGGCCGCGGCGGGACGCTCCGCAGAGGTCGGTGTGTACGACCTCTGCTTCGAGGAGTCCCGCGGTCTGTGGACTCTCGCGCGCACCCATGACTGAACTGGCCTGCTGACCTGCTGACCTGCTGACTTCTGCATATCTCTCCGACTTCTCCCGGGAGGAACCCATGGCCACCGGCATCACACGCCCCGACCGGCACCACGACAGTCGCAGCCACACCGACACCGACACCGACCGCACCGACACCGACACCGACCACCCCGACCTCCACAGCCACCCCGGCCGACTGGAGCACCCGGCTGACAGCCACCCGTTCACCCCGGTGCCCCCGGCCGGGAACTGGCCCGCTGTCGCGTCGCTGCTGGAGACGGCCCGAGGCAGCCTGCGGCAGTCCGCCCAGGCGAGCACCCCCGCCGAGCGGTACGCCACGGCACATCTGGCTGCGCTGCGCGCTGCGGCGGCTGTGCTGGCGGCGAGAGCGCGTCCCGACTCTTCCGTCCGGTCCGGTCGGGGGCGACCGAGGAGCGCCTGGATCTTGCTGTCTGACGTTGCCCCCGAGCTGTCCGAATGGGCTGCCTTCTTTGCGGCCGGGGCGCGTAAGCGGGCGGCTGCCGAAGCGGGCGTGACTCGGCTGGTCTCCTCACGGGAGGCTGACGACCTGCTCCGTGACGCCGAGACGTTCCTGAGCCTCGTGGCGCGTGCGGTCGAACGCACGGTGAGTGACAGCCACGGCTCCTACGTCAGAGCGGGGTAGTACGTGTCCGACTGGTCCGATCCGTTCGTCCACCTGCACGTGGCCTCGTCCTACTCGATGCGGTACGGAGCGTGCCCCCCGGAACAGCTCGCTGCCCGAGCTGCCGAGCTGGAGATGGGGACTCTCGCCCTCACCGACCGTGACGGGGTCTATGGCGCGGTCAAGTTCGCCCGTGCCTGCGAGCGGGCCGGGGTGCGCCCCCTGTTCGGGGTAGACCTGGCGGTCTCCCCTGAGGAGGGGGTGAGCGACATGCCGGCACTCGCGGCACGGGCACCCCGGTCACGAACCCCGGTGCGCGGTGGCACGGAGGTGGATCGCCGGCTTCCCCGGGTCACCCTGCTCGCGCAGGACGGGCCGGGGTGGGCACGGCTGTGCCGGCTGGTCAGCGCAGCACATTCCACGGGAGGACGGGGGACTCCCGTGGTCACCCGCGAGCAGGTCGCCGGGCACGCTGCTGGGATGTTCGTGCTGCTGGGCCCCCAGTCCGAGGTGGGCAGGGCGGTGGCGGCGCGCCGACCGGACCGGGCGCGGTCGCTGCTGAGCCTGTGGTCCACGGTGATCCCCCGCCCCGACCTGCTGGTCGAAGTGGTGAACCACCGCGGCGAAGGGGATGCTGCCCGGGCAGCGGCCATGGTCGCTCTGGCCGACGATGCAGGCCTCGGTGCGGTGCTGGCCAACTCCGTGCGGTACCTCGACCGAGCCGGTGCGGCCGTGGTCGACGTGCTCGACGCGGTGCGTCGCCTCGTTCCACTGGACGGCCGCCACGTCGACCGTCGTACCGCTGAGGGCTACCTGAAGTCGGGCAAGGAGATGGCGGAGGTGGCTGAGGACCTGGAGCGCTATGTGGGTGGGGCAAGGGTACGGCGACTGCTGGCTGAGACCGCCGTGGTCGCACAGCGATGTGCGGTGGACCCTCGAGCCGACCTCGGCATCGACGAGATCCACTTTCCGGAGCTCTCGGTGACCTCCGGCGCATTCGGTACCGCAGGTCCGTCGGGAGCAGGGTCAGGATCAGGATCAGGATCAGGGCAGGGAGCGGACGCGGACGCGATTCTCCTGCTGCGGTGCGAGGCAGGACTGCATCGGCGCGGCATGACTGAGACCCCTGCCGTGCGAGAGCGTCTGACGGAGGAGCTCTCCGTCATCCGACTGCTGGGGTATCCGACCTACTTCCTCACCGTGGCCGAGATCGTGGACCTGATCCGGGGGCGGGGAATCCGGTGTGCTGCACGCGGGTCGGGGGCCGGGAGCCTGGTGAACTACCTGCTGGGCATCTCCGATGTCGATCCCATGCGCTACGGCCTGCTCATGGAACGCTTCCTCTCGCCGTTGCGCCGGGAGCTGCCCGACATCGACATCGACGTGGAGTCAGCCCGTCGGCTCGAGGTGTACCAGGCGGTGATGGACCGCTTCGGAACCGAGCGCTGCGCGTGTGTCTCGATGATGGAGACCTACCGGGCCCGTCATGCGATCCGGGACGTGGGAGCCGCTCTGGCGCTACCTGCAGGGGAGGTCGACGCGATCGCGAAGGCGTTTCCTCACATCCGGGCGAGCCAGGTGCGAGCTGCCCTGCAGGATCTGCCCGAGCTGCGCGCCAGTGGGTGGGCCGAGGGTCCCACGGCGGAACGGATGGCGGTCTTCTTCCGGATCGTGGAGCAGCTCGACGGGCTGCCGCGACACATCGCCATGCATCCCTGCGGGCTGATCCTCTCCGACGCCACACTGCTGGACCGGACTCCGGTGGAGGACAGCTTCCTCGGGTTCCCGATGAGCCAGTTCGACAAGGACGACGTCGAGGACCTCGGCCTGCTCAAGCTCGACCTGCTCGGCATACGCATGCAGTCGGCGATCGTCCACACGCTTGCCGAGGTGGAGCGTGTGGACGGGGCAGTACCGGACATCGATGGCGCGCCGCGCGACGACCCGGATACCTTCGGGCTGATCCAGTCCACCCGGACCCTGGGCTGCTTCCAGATCGAGTCGCCCGGCCAGCGGGAACTGATCGGCAAGTTCGCACCGGAGACTTTCGACGACATCATCATCGACATCTCGCTGTTCCGTCCCGGGCCGGTCAAGAGCGACATGGTCACCCCGTTCCTGGAGGCACGGCAGGGCTGGCGCATGCCCTCCTATCTGTACTCCGGACTTGAGTCGGTGCTTCGGGAAACCGGGGGAGTGATCGTCTTCCACGAGCAGGTCCTTCGGGTGGTGTCGATCATGACCGGGTGCAGCCTGGCCGAGGCCGACGAGGTGCGGCGGTCGCTGGGTGATCCCGAAGGACAGGAGGAGATGCGGACATGGTTCCGTCCCGCGGCGCTCGCCCAGGGCCACCCGGCCGACCTCGTCGAACGTGCCTGGGAGGTTCTCAAAGCCTTCGGATCATTCGGCTTCTGCAAGGCCCATGCCGCGGCGTTCGCTCTGCCCACCTATCAGTCGGCTTGGTTGAAGGCCCATCATCCGGCGGCGTTCGTAGCCGGGGTGCTGACCCATGACCCCGGCATGTACCCCAAACGACTGATCCTCGACGACGCCCGCCAGTTCGGTATCGCGGTCTTGGGACTGGATGTCAACTGCTCGGAGGCCGAGTACCGGGTGGAGCGCGTTGCCCCGCCGGAACCCCGCACGGAACTTGGCACGGCCCCCCGAACAGACCTCGGATCTGACGCCGGATCTACCCCTGGCGTCGACGCCGGATCCGACGCCGGATCTGACGCCGGGTCTGACCCTGGGACCGACGCTCACTGTGATCAAGCGCCTGCGGTGTTGCCGCCCGGCCAGAACTGGCGCACGGCGGGGCACGGATACGGGGTACGACTTTCGCTCAGCGACGTCAAAGGAATCACAGACCAGGAGGTGCAGCGGATCGTGTCCGGGCGCCCGTACGCGTCGCTGAGCGACTTCTGGCTGCGAACCGGTACCTCCCGGCCGGTGGTGGAGCGCCTCGTGATGGCGGGAGGTTTCGACTCCGTCCACGGCATTGCGAGTGGTGGGGGAGTCACCCGACGAGACCTGCTGCTCCAGGTCGGTGACCTGGATACGTGGTCGCGCAGCGCCCAACGGATGACCCGGGGGAGGTCGCGGTCACGGCGCGGAGGCCGTCTCCGCTACGAACCGCCCGGTCCGGGGCTGTCAGACATGGCTCGAGGGAGCGCTCCGGCCCCTGTTCAGCTGGCGCTGGACCTCGGTGACACGCCTACCGACCTCCTTCCTTCGGGGCTGCCGGAGATGACCGACACCGAACGGGTACGTGCCGAGCTGGAGATTCTGGGCGTCGATGCCAGCAGTCATGTCCTCTCCTTCGACGAGCCGATGCTCGAGGAGCTGGGCGTGGTGCGCTCCCAGTCACTGTTGCAGCAGCGCAGTCGTGCTGAGGTTCTCGTCGCAGGAGTCAAGGTCGCTACCCAGACCCCGCCGGTTCGCTCCGGGCGCCGGGTCATCTTCGTGACTCTGGATGACGCTTCGGGGCCGGTGGATGCCACGTTCTTCGAGGACGCCCAAGGTGAGTACGCCGCCACCGTGTTCCACTCGTGGATGCTTCTCATACGAGGAGTCCTGCGTCGGACGGGTCCCAGTGGGGTGTCGGTACGGGCCACGGGATGCTGGGACCTGACCGTCATACGACAGGTGTGGGAGAGAGGGGGTATCGAGGCGGTGTACCGCGCGTTGGAGGCGGCTGACCCTGCGGAGCCTGGGGGTGCCAGCGCCGAGGCACCTGCGCCCCGCAGGAAGGTTCTGGTGCACCCGACCGGGTTCCGAATGTCCCCGTACGCCGACATCCGGCCTGCCGGAGGCAGCACCACGACCGCGCCGAGACGTCTGTGGCACTCCAGCCCCGGGAGCGCCGGTGGCTGAACGAGAGCCGGCGGTCGAACGAGAGCCGCCCGACGACACCGACTGCACGGTCCTCCACGCCGACATGGACGCTTTCTACGCAGGGGTGGAGGTGCGCCGCCGCCCGGAGCTTAGGGGTCTCCCCGTGATCGTCGGAGGTAGCGGGTCGCGAGGCGTGGTTCTCTCAGCCACCTACGAGGCCCGGGAGTTCGGGGTACGCAGCGCCATGCCGATGTCCCGCGCCCGGCGCCTGTGCCCGCAGGCAGTCGTCGTACCGCCCCGGATGACTGAGTACGCCTCTGTCTCCGCCAACGTCATGGAGATCTTCCGGTCGGTGACTCCCCTGGTAGAGCCGTTGTCGCTGGACGAGGCGTTCCTGGATGTCGCCGGTGCCCGGCGGCTGCTGGGCAGTCCTACCGCCATCGCCGAGCTCATCCGTGCCCGGGTGGCGGACGAGCAGGGCGTTACCTGTTCGGTGGGAGTGGCGCCGGTGAAGTTCGTCGCCAAGGTCGCCTCGGCAGCGTGCAAGCCGGATGGGCTGCTGGTCGTACCGAAGCCGGAGGTACTCGCCTTCCTGCATCCACTGCCGGTGAGTGCTCTGTGGGGGGTGGGGGAGAAGACCGAGCAGGCACTGACTCGTCTCGGACTGCACACCATCGGGGACGTGGCTGCTGTACCCGAGAAGACCCTTCGTCGCGCACTGGGTGAGGCCCACGGAGGCCACCTCGCCGCCCTCGCCCGGGGCCAGGACCCACGGCGGGTGGTATCCACCGAACCGGACCGCTCGATCGGCTCCGAGGAGACTTTCGAACGCGATACCGACTCCACCGAGGCCGTGGAACGGGAGATTCTCCGCCTGTCGCAGCGGGTGGCCTCCCGAATGCGGTCAGCGGGATACAAGGGGAGAACTGTCACCCTCAAGGTGAGGTTCAGTGACTTCACGACCGTGACCCGCTCCCGGACGCTGGCTGAACCCACCGATGTCTCCCGTGACGTTCACTCCACCGCGATCATGCTGTTCCGCGCTCTCGGGCTACAGCGGGCCCGGCTGCGTCTCGTGGGCGTACGCGTCGAAGGGCTGCTCGATGCCGCCGCGGCCACGCACCAGCTGACACTGGGTGAACGTGATCGGGGCTGGCGTGAGGCGGAGCTCGCGACTGACCGCGCGGTGCACCGGTTCGGTCGGAACGTGGTGCGGCCCGCGTCGCTGCTCCCGGGCACCGAAACCACACGCGTTTCTGCTGAGCGGATTTGAAGGACAAGTCCGGACACTGACGTCTACCTCCCGCGGACCCTCCGGTCTACACTTACGTATGGGCTCGTATTCTCTGAGTACGAGGAACACACGCAGGGCGCACAGGGTTACCGACATATGTTGGCCCCGTCGGCCGTAGCGAGGAGGAGTACGGTGCCACTCTCCGAGCACGAGCAGCAACTGCTTGAGCAGATCGAGCGCGCCCTCTACGACGAGGACCCGAAGTTCGCGACGAAGGTGCAGAGCACGACGCCGCGCACCCAAGCGGCCCGAAAGGCGCTGCGCTCACTCCTGATCATCGTGGGTGGACTAGCACTGGTCGTGCTGGGCGTCTCCACCAAGCTGATACCCCTCGGCATCGTCGGCTTCGCCATCATGCTGGCGGGTGGTGTGCTCCTGGTGCTGGGCGCGCGGACGGCGCCCGCCGGCACGGAAGCGCCCCCCAAGCAGAAGAAGAGCAAGGGGACGGATACCGGCAGTGGGTCCCTCGGCGGCAAGATGGAGGACCGCTGGCGCCGTCGCTGGGAGGACCGGGACTAAGTCCAGGCCCAGGTCAGGACAAGGTAAGCCCAGGTCAGGTCCAGGTCA
Organism: uncultured Actinomycetota bacterium; assembly: GCA_963752715.1. GTDB lineage: Bacteria > Actinomycetota > Actinomycetes > Mycobacteriales > CAVVZQ01 > CAVVZQ01. The sequence continues at coordinate 228,613 of CAVVZQ010000004.1, forward strand.
GGCCCAGGTCAGGCCCATGGGTTAGGCCCGCTCAGGACTGAGTCAGGACTGAGTCAGGACTGAGGTCCTATCCCCAAGGTTCGAGCCCATCCCCAGACGGGCTCCCTTCTCACTGCCCTTTCGTCTCACTGCCCTTTGGTCCACGGCTCGCTTCTCAGTGGGCCCACATTGACGCATCCCAGCGCCCCCACCTGCAGCGCGACCTCCAGGTCTGCGACCTTGAGCAGTGCAACCATGAGGCGCACATCCTCGAGGCGCACATCCCGTACGGGGTTCAGCAGAGCTCCGTGCTGACCGGCTTGCTCCGCCACGCCATCACATCCCGCGCGCCAGGCCCGCGTTTGCGAGCACAGGCCTAGTCAGAGACAGGCCTGATCAGCGACAGGCCATCCCGCATACCCCGCATCCGTCGGCGTCCCGTCCACCGTCCCAACGCCCTCGCCGTACACGTCCCCGGTGGGGCGCACACCCTTGACTGGGGTTGATGGTGGGGTAATGTGGTGCGCAGTGGGGGACCAGGGTAGACAAGAGTCGCGCGAGGTCCTCTCAGGGAGGTGGCCGTGTTCCTCGGCAGCCACCCTGTGCGACTGGACGACAAGGGCCGGGTGGTTCTTCCGGCCCGCTTCCGCGACCAACTGACGGAGGGCCTCGTGATCACCAAGGGGCAGGAGCGATGCCTCCAGGTGTTCCCTGAGGCCGAGTTCCAGAGGCTCACCGAATCTCTCGCGCAGGCGCCGACCACGTCACGTGCTGTTCGCGACTACGTACGAGTCCTGTTCGCCGGGGCATCCAACGAGGTGCCGGACCGCCAGGGCCGCATCACCCTGCCGCAGGGCCTCCGCGACTATGCCGGACTGCGCAAGGACTGCGTGGTCAACGGAGCCAACACGCGCATCGAGGTTTGGGATGCCCAGGCCTGGGAGGCCTACGTGGCGGAGAAGGAGTCCGACTTCGCCGACCTCGCCGAGGAGGTGGTTCCAGGGATGCTCTGAGCTGGATCTGGGTCGAGCGGCGCCTCGGGAAGAGGCCGCAGCATTCGAAGACCCGCTCACGTGGTGCCAGGCCTCCGCCTGTGGCCGCCTGACGCACCTTCCCCGGTGTCAGGAGTCCAGCGGCGGGGACCTGGCACCACGTGCATGGGCCCGGCATCTGGGGGTCAGGCAGTCAGTCCTCAAGGGGCAGATTCCCAGGGAGGCAGAACGGGAGGTCGTCGACGCCGGGGGCTTGAGCCTCCAGCAGAGGATGAGACTTCCGCGGAAGCGCGGCCGGTGTGGCGAACAGGCAATCCGGTAACGGCCGCACAGGATGTGCGGCAGCCACGAAAGGGGCGGCCATGAGCGCAGAGGAGGCGTCGGCCCAGCGGCCGACGGATCCGGCGACTCTGCACGCCCCCGTGATGGTGGACCGAGTGGTCGAGCTGCTCTCGCCCGCCTTGCAGGAACCCCCGGCGACCCTCGTGGACGCCACGCTCGGCATGGGTGGCCACTCGGCCGCACTGCTCGAGGCCTGCCCGGCAGCCCGACTTGTCGGCATCGACCGGGACGAGCAGGCCCTGGTCCTGGCCCGTGCGCGACTGCAGCCGTACGCCGACCGAATCTGTACCTACCACGGGCCCTACGACGAGATCGCCGCGGCGCTGGACTCCTGTGGCACGGGACAGCACGCCGATGCAGTGCTCCTTGACCTCGGCGTGTCCTCGCTTCAGATCGACGACACTGCGAGAGGCTTTTCCTACTCCCGCGACACGTCCTTGGACATGCGCATGGATGTCAGCGGGGAGGTCACGGCTGCTGACGTGGTCAACAGCTACTCGCAGGAGGAGCTGACCCGCGTGTTCCGGGAGTATGGCGAAGAACGATTCGCTGGTCGCATCGCGCGAGCGATCGTCCGGGCGCGGACCGCCGCGCCACTGCGGACCTCTGCTGAGCTCACCGAGCTCGTGAGCGCTGCCGTGCCGGCTGCCACGAGGCGCACCGGACACCCCGCGAAGCGCATCTGGCAGGCGTTGCGGATCGAGGTCAACGACGAGCTGGCGATTCTGGACCGGGCTCTCCCGCGAGCTGTCTCGGCGCTTCGGCCCGGTGGCCGCATGGTCGTCCTCTCCTACCACTCGCTCGAGGATCGACGCGTCAAGCAGCTCTACTCCGCTCTCGCGCGACCGATGGGCCCGGACGGGCTGCCCCTGCCGTCCCCGATGGGGGACCCCGTGGTCCGCATCCTGACCCGGGGTGCCGAGCAGCCCGACCAGGCAGAGATCGCCCGCAACCCTCGCGCCGGGTCAGCACGGCTTCGTGCCGTGGAGAAGCTGTCGTCTGCCGCGAGGCCGCGAGACGCCAAGCGAGGGGAGGCTGCGTGACGATGAGCTCCTCGCCCACCTCAGGTGTGTCGTCGCCGGTCGGGATACGGCGCGGCGGCGGCAGTGCCGCGACAGAGGGGACCCGGCAGCGCTCGGAGCCCGCGGACCGGACCCCTGACAAGGCGGCGCGCGAGGGTGACAAGGTGGCGCGCCAGAGCCCACCTCGCAAGAGTGGGTCCTGGCTTCCGTTCGTCATGGTGGTGCTGGCAATACTGGCGGTCACCGTTGCCGGCCTGCTGGCGCTGACCTCGACGCTTGCGACGAAGTCCTTCGAGTTCTACGAGATCAAGACCGAGAACGAGGGTCTCCAGCGGCAGCACCAGGAGCTCACCAAGGAGGTTGCCGAGCTGGAGTCTCTTGCCCGGCTGGAGGACGCCGCCCGCGAGAGCGGGCTGGTCCCGGCGGGGACTCCCGGCTTCGTTCGGCTGGCCGACGGCACTGTCGGGGGGGATCCGACCCGGGCGACCCCGCCACCACCGGTGCCCGCCTGGGGAGACAACCCAGGCTACCCGATTCCTGAGGCAGACCCCGAGGCAGACCCCGAGGCAGACGCCTGAGGCAGACTCAGCGGGAAGCCCCGAGACGGGCGTCCCCGACAACGCAGCCGACGACGCGGCGCAGGGCGCTGCCGGCGAGTCCACGGCTGACGGGGCGGCCGCGGCACCGACCACGAGCGAGGCACCCGCCGGCGACGCGTCCGCTCCCGACGCAGGCGCGGGCGCCCCTGCCGGAACGGGCGGTGTCGGCTGATGCCCGCTCCGCCCCGTCCCGCGCACCGGCAGCGACCCGTGCATCCCCGCGGCCACGTCGTACGAGGCGGTGCGCCGCGCCCGCAGGACATCCCGCCGCGCCCGCGCCCGCCCTCGCGTTCCCAGGGGGGACCTCGCAACCCACCGCCCCCCGGCTGGTTCTCGCGGCCCACCAAGCTCGGCAACTCGCGACCCCGGCTGTGGGCGTCCTTCCTGGTCATCACCGTCTTGTTCGGCGTTGTGCTGGGTCGGGTGGCAGAGCTTCAGATTCTCAAGGGACCGGCATACCAGCAGATCAGCGACGGCCAGCGGACCCGTGTGGTGGATGTGCACCCCCACCGCGGCTCGATCCTGGACCGGCAGGGACGCCCGCTCGCGGAGACCGTGGACGCCAGCGCCGTGTTCGCCGACCCGTCGATGGTGACTGACCCCGCCGTCGTCGCCGAGGCGCTGGCGCCGTTGCTCGGCGTCTCCGACGTGGACCTGCTCCGGAAGATCTCCGACCGCGAGAAGCGGTTCGTCTACCTGGCTCGCAAGGCGCCCCTGGACCTTGCCGACCAGATCATGGCGCTGGAGCTGCCCGGCATCGGGACCCTGCCCGAGTCGCGTCGGCTCTACCCGCAGGGCCGGGCGGCTGCGTCGGTCGTCGGCTTCTCAGGGGTCGATGGTGAGGGCCTGGCGGGCGTGGAGTACTGGTACGACGACCTGCTCGCGGGGTCGGACGGGCGGATGCTCATCGCCGCGGGAGCCCAGGGGCAGCGCATTCCGGGCGGGTCCACCGTCGAGCAGCCCGCGGTAGCCGGGTCCGATGTCGTTCTCACTCTGGACCGGGACATCCAGTTCGTGGCGCAGCGCGCCATCGCCGACCAGGTGGCCCGTCACAAGGCCGACCGAGGCATGATCGTCGTGCTGAACCCGAAGACGGGGGAGGTGCTGGCCATGGCGTCGGCTCCTACCGTCGACCCTGCCTCGCCGGGCGGTTCACCGGCGGAGGCCCAGGGCAACCCGGCGGTCACGCACGCGCTGGAGCCGGGCTCGGTGAACAAGGTCGTCACCGCTGCCGCGGCGCTCGAGGAAGGTATCGTCACGCCGACATCGACCGTGGTCGTGCCCCCCGAGCTGCAGATCTACGACAAGACCTTCACCGACTCACACTCCCACGGCATCCTCAACCTGACCTTCGCCGGCGTGGTCGCCAAGTCCTCCAACATCGGGACCATCAAGGTCGCCCAGCGGCTGGGCGAGGACCGGATGTACGAGTACCTGCGCAAGTTCGGCTTCGGCTCGCGCACCGGACTCGGCTTCCCCGGCGAGACCCCGGGCATCGTCCCGGAGCCCAAGGACTGGTCCGGAACCTCGCTGGGCGCGATCGCGATCGGCAACGGTGTCGTCGTCAACGCCGTACAGATGGCCGAGGTCCTGGCCACGATCGCCAACGGCGGCATACGCATTGCTCCGACTCTGGTCAAGGAGACCGTGGGACCGGAGGGGGAGCGCGTCGAGCCGGACCGTCCCGAGGGCGAGCGCGTCGTGTCCGAAAGCACTGCCGATGCCATGACCGCGATGCTGGAGGCCGTCGTCAGCCCGAGGGGACCGCGCCGGAGGCGGCCATGCCCGGCTACCGAGTCGCCGGCAAGACGGGTACGGCGAACCGTCTCGTCAAGGGCGGTGTGCAGTACGTGTCCAACTTCGCGGGCTTCGTGCCGGCGGACGACCCGCAGCTTGCCATCGCCGTGATCGTGGAGAACCCGCGGGCCGCCTACTACGGCGGGACGGTAGCCGCCCCCGTCTTCAAGACCGTCGCGTCCTACGCTCTGACGCGGATGCAGGTGCCTCCGTCGAGCTCGAGGCCGAGCCTGCCTCCGCTGGAGGTGCGATGAGGCTGACCGACCCACCCGGGAGAGACACCGACGGCGAATGGACCGCGACGTGACAGCCAGTCCCGACCCGCTGCGCCCGGCCCGCACCCGGGCGCACTCGCTGGGCGAGGTTGCCGAGCGTGCCGGTACGACGCTGGAAGCGGCCGGCATGGCCGTTTCGTCGCACGCGGGGACGCCCGTCACGGGAGTGACGCTCGACTCGCGCCGCATCCGGCCGGGGGACCTCTACGCCGCCCTGCCGGGAGCGAACGTCCATGGCGCCCGGTTCGCCGAGCAGGCCCAGGCCGCGGGCGCGGCAGCCGTGCTGACCGACCCGGCCGGGGCGGCTCAGATCGCGGCGGAGACGTCCGCGTCGATCCCCGTGCTGGTGGTGCCCGAGCCGCGCAGCGAGCTGGGCGACCTTGCCTCCTGGGTGTATGGGGACCCGTCGCACCACCTCGCGGTCATCGGGATCACGGGCACCAATGGCAAGACGACAACCGCGTACCTGATCGACGCGGCGCTTCGCGCGGTCGGACACACCACGGGCCTGATCGGGACGGTGGAGACGCGCGTGGCCGGCAGGGCTGTGCCGAGCGCCCGCACCACACCCGAGGCGCCCGATCTGCAGGCTCTGTTCGCGCGGATGCTCGAGGAGGGCGTGACCGCAGCGGTCATCGAGGTCTCGAGCCACTCGCTGGTGCTGCACCGGGTGGACGGCACACGCTTCGCGGTGTCCGCCTTCACCAACCTCAGTCAGGACCACCTGGACTTCCACGGTTCGCTGGAGGACTACTTCGCGGCCAAGTCGATGCTCTTCGACGGCCGCGCCGCCCGGGACGTGGTCGTCGTCGATGACGAGTGGGGCCGGCGCCTGGTACGGCCCACCACCACGACCGTCTCGACCCGCGACGACGTGGAGGCGGCCTGGCGCGCCAGCGACGTACGGGACTCGCCCACCGGAGTTTCCTTCACCCTCGCGGGACCTGGGCTGGCCGCGCGCCGGGTGGCCCTGCAGATACCGGGAGTGTTCAACGCCGCCAACGCCGCACTGGCGATCGCCGCGCTGGCGGGTATCGGCGTCGACCCGGAGGGAGCGATCCGGGGGGTGGAGTCGCTGCCTGCGATCCCGGGGCGCGTCGAGCGGGTCGACGCCGGCCAGGACTACCTGGCAGTGGTGGACTACGCCCACACTCCGGACGCGGTGGCGAGCCTGCTCGGGGCACTCGGCCCGGTCACGACCGGCAGGATGATCACCGTTCTCGGCTGCGGCGGGGACCGGGACCCGGACAAGCGTCCCCTCATGGGAGAGGCGGCCGCCCGCGGCTCCGACCTGGTCATCGTGACCGACGACAACCCGCGCTCGGAGCCGCCGGAGAGCATTCGGGCGGCCGTCCTCGCCGGGGCCCGCAGCGCGGCCGCGGAAGTGGGCTCGGAGGTGCGAGAGGTGGCGGACCGCTCGGTCGCCATCCGGGAGGCGGTCGCGCAGGCACGGCCCGGCGACGCTGTGGTGATCGCGGGGAAGGGACATGAGCAGGGCCAGGAGGTGGCGGGTACGGTACTTCCCTTCGACGACCGCCGGGAGCTTCGGGCTGCGATCTCCGCCGCGCTGGGCCTTCCGCAACGAGCAGGGTCGCATCCCACCGATGAGGAGCAGTCACCGTGATCCCTCTCGAGCTGGAGACCATCGCGGACATCGTCGGTGGCCGCCTGGCCGATGTGCCTGACCCTCATGCTGTGGTTTCGGGTTCGGTGGAGATCGACTCACGGCTCGTCGGCCCCGGTGGCCTCTTCGTCGCACTCGCCGGTGAGCGGCACGACGGGCACGACTTCGCCGCCCAGGCGATCGCCGACGGGGCGACGGCGGTGCTGGCCCAGCGTCCGGTGGGGGTGCCTGCGGTTGTCGTACCCGACGTGCAGACGGCCCTCGGGAGACTCGCCCGCGGCGTGCTCGACCAGCTCGACGACATCACGGTCGTCAGCCTGACCGGGTCTGCCGGCAAGACCTCCACCAAGGACCTGATCGCTGTGCTCCTCGGGTCGCTGGGACCGACCGTCGCGCCCCCCGGCTCGTTCAACAACGAGCTCGGCCATCCCTACACGGTGCTGCGCGCCGACGCCGACACCCGCTACCTGGTGCTCGAGTGTGGCGCGCGGGGCCTGGGGCACATCGCGGAGCTGTGCCAGATCGCCCCGCCCGACATCGGAGCCGTGCTCAACGTGGGAACCGCTCACGTCGGGGAGTTCGGCTCCCCGGAGATCACCGCCCAGGCGAAGGGGGAGCTGGTCGAGGCCGTCCCGGCCGGCGGGGTGGCGGTTCTGAACGCAGCCGATCATCGCGTCGCGGCAATGGCGGCTCGAACGAAAGGCCGGGTGATGTGGTTCGGGGAGGCCGCCTCCGACAGCGGGCCCGGCGGGGCTCCGCTGGCAGTAGCGGCCGAAGATCTCGTCCTCGACGAGCAGGGACGTGCCACCTTCGGGCTGCGGGCCGCGGGAGAGCTGCATCCCGTCCGGCTGAAGCTGCACGGCGAGCACATGGCGTCCAACGCCCTGGCGGCGGCGACAGTGGCTCTGGCAGCGGGCATGCCGCCGGCGGACATCGCGACGGTGCTGTCCCGGGCGGAGCTGGCGAGCCGCTGGCGGATGGAGGTCGACCGGCGCGCGGACGGACTGGTCGTCATCAACGACGCCTACAACGCCAACCCCGAGTCGGTCCGGGCCGCGCTGAAGTCGTTGGCGACGATCGGGCGGGGCCGGCGCACCTGGGCCGTCCTCGGTCAGATGGCAGAGCTCGGAGACCAGTCCGTGCAGGCGCACGACGAGATGGGTCGTCTGGCGGTGCGGCTCGACGTGTCGCGGCTCGTCGTGGTCGGGCGCGAGGCCGCCCCGATGCACTACGGTGCCTCTCTGGAAGGCTCGTGGTCCGAGGAGTCGGTCCTCGTCGAGGACGCTCAGGCGGCGACCGCGCTGCTGCTGGACCAGGTCGGACCGGAGGATGTGGTGCTGGTGAAGGGCTCGCGGGTGGCCGGGCTGGAGAAGGTGGCCCAGGCCCTGCTCGAGGTCCCGGTCCAGCCTGCCGTCGCAACCCCGGAGGCCGTTCTGCAGCAGGAGGCCTACCTGGCGGAGGACGACGAATGAAGAGCGTCCTGTTCGCCGGTGCCATCGCGCTGATCATCTCGTTGCTGGTCACACCTGCTGTGATCAAGTACTTCAGCCGACGCGGCTTCGGTCAGGAGATCCGTGAGGAGGGCCCGCAGGCCCACCTGGCCAAGCGGGGCACCCCGACCATGGGTGGCGTCGCGATCATCCTCGCCACGGTGCTGGGGTACTCCATCGCGCACCTGATCCTGGTCTTCCAGGGCCAGGACGACCGCGGACCCACCGCTTCCGGGCTGCTGGCACTGTGGCTGTTCGTCGGGACGGGTGCCGTCGGGTTCCTCGACGACTGGATCAAGCTGAGACGACGGCGAAACCTCGGGCTGAAGTCGGGCGCCAAGCTGGCCGGCCAGCTGCTCGTCGGCATCTCCTTCGCCGTGCTCGCGCTGCAGTTCCGCAACAACGACGGCCTGACACCCGCGTCCAAGGATGTCTCCTACGTGCGCGACGTCGAGTGGCTCACGCTCGGCACGATCGGCTTCATCCTCTTCGCCTACCTCATCATCGCGGGGACGTCCAACGCCGTGAACCTGACGGACGGGCTCGACGGACTCGCCGCGGGCAGTGCGGCCTTCGTGCTCATCTCCTACGTGGTCGTCGCGTTCTGGAAGTTCGGGAACACCTGCGCGCTGACCGCCTCGGCGGGCTGCTACGAGGTCCGCGACCCACTGGACCTCGCCGTGGTGGGAGCCGCAGCGGCCGGCGCGTGTCTGGGATTCCTATGGTGGAACGCGCCACCGGCTCGCATCTTCATGGGCGACACGGGATCTCTCGCGCTCGGTGCTCTGCTCGCGGCGCTCGCGATCCTCAGCCGTACCGAGCTGCTGCTCGTCCCGCTGGCAAGCCTCTTCGTGATCGAGACGCTGTCGGTGATCACCCAGGCGACCGTGTTCAAGGCGACGAAGCGAACGGGCAGCCCCAAGCGGGTCTTCCGGATGGCTCCGCTGCACCACCACTTCGAGCTCGGCGGCTGGGCGGAGACGACCGTACTGATCCGGTTCTGGATCCTGGCCGTCATCGGCGTGGTGGTGGGACTCGGGCTGTTCTATGTCGACTGGCTCAGGTTCGGGGCGCTGTGACGATGGGGTGCGGGTGATGGCTGCCTCGCCCTCCCCGGACGTCTGGGCGGGACGCCGGGTGCTGGTCGCCGGCGCCGGCATCTCCGGTCGGGCCATGGTCACCGCGCTGCGCTCTGTCGGAGCCGAGGTCCAGGTCGCCGACGATGCGGACAACGACAACACCGCGACCGTGGAGAGCCAGGGCGTACGGGTGCTGCGCGGCCTGGTCGTACCTCCTGACGGCACCGATCTGGTCGCCACCTCGCCGGGCTTCCGCCCCTCGACCCCATTGATGGTCTCGGCCGCGCAGCGCGGCATCCCGGTGGTCGGGGAGCCCGAGCTGGCCTGGCGCCTGCGCGGTCCGGCCGCCGCCCCCTGGCTGGCGCTGACCGGGACGGACGGCAAGACGACGACCGTCGCCATGCTCGCCGCCATCCTCGCGGCGGCCGGGCTGCGTACGGTGGCCGCCGGCAACATCGGGCTGCCCCTGGTGAGCCTGGTGACCGGTGAGGAGACCTACGACGTGCTCGCCGTCGAGCTCTCCAGCGCCCAGCTGTACTGGTCGCAGACGATCCACCCGACGGTGGGCACCCTGATCAACATCGCACCGGACCATCTGGACTGGACGGGCGGCTTCGAGGCGTACATCGACACCAAGGTCAAGATCTGGGACGCCGATGTCGGAGTGGCGAACCTCGACGACGAGGTGACCCGCGCACGGTTCGCCGACGCGCGGCCGGGCCGCAAGGTCGGCTTCCGGCTCGGGGACCCGGCGCCGGGGGAGCTGGGGGTCGTCGACGGGGTTCTGGTGGACCGAGCCTTCGGTCCGGACGGTGCCCCGGGGGACGGCTCCGAGCAGCTGGCGGAGACATCCGTGCTGCCTCCGGGGGAGTTCAACATCGCGAACGCGCTGGCTGCCGCCGCCATGGCACGGGGGTACGGGGTCGAGCCGCGTGCGATCGCCACGGGCCTGGCCGCGTTCCGCCCCGAGCCGCACCGCAACGAGGTGGTCGCCGAGCTGGACGGGGTCACCTACGTCAACAACAGCAAGGCGACCAGTCCCCACGCGGCAGGCGCGGCACTGTCGGTGTACCCGTCGGTCGTCTGGGTGGCCGGGGGACTGAACAAGGGGCTGGGCTTCGACGAGCTGGTCCAGGGTGCCGCCTCGAAGCTGCGCGCGGTGGTGCTCCTGGGCTCGTGCCAGGACGAGATCGCCGAAGCACTTGCGCGACACGCCCCGGATAAGCCCGTGGTGCGCGTCAGTCGTACCGACGATGGAGCCATGGTGGAAGCGGTGCGCGCAGCAGCACGGTTGGCGCAGCCGGGGGACAGCGTCCTGCTTGCTCCCGCGGCGGCATCCATGGACATGTTCCGCAACTACAACCACCGGGGCGAGGCGTTCAGTGACGCCGTACGGTCGCTCGTCGGCTCGGGTGGGGAGCAGGGGGCGGGTCGCGCGTGACCGCCACCGGCGCGCGAGCGACGCAGGCTCCCGCAGTGCAGTCCCGGACCCCGGCTGCCCGACTCCGGGACTTCCTCCGCAGCCCGGTCACGCCCTATCACCTGCTGCTGGGCTCGACGGCCCTGCTGGTCGCCCTCGGAACGGTGGTGGTGTTCTCCGCCGGCGTTCCCGACGCCCTGGTTCAGCACGACTCGGCGCTGTACACAGCCAGCCGCCAGATGATCTATGCGCTGCTGGCGACCGCGGCCTTCGCCGTCGCGATGCGCATCCCGGTTCCGCTGTACCGCAATATTGCCCTTCCCCTGCTCGGAGTGTCGATCCTGCTGCTGGTCCTGGTGCTCGTTCCCGGGCTCGGTGCGGAGTTCTCCGGCTCCCGCAGGTGGTTCTCCTTCGGCTTCGTCACCTTCCAACCCTCGGAGCTGGCGAAGGTGGCGCTCGCGCTGTGGGGTGCCGACCTGCTGGCTCGCAAGCACCGTCTGCTGGTCATCCCCAAGCACCTGCTGATCCCGCTGGTGCCGGTGGCGGCGGTGATGTTCGCACTGATCCTGATGCAGCCCGACCTCGGCACGACGATCGCGACCGGGCTCGTGCTGTTCGGCCTGCTGTGGGTGGCGGGACTCCCGCTGCGGCTCTTCGCCGGAATGCTCGGCTTCGCGGCGGTCGCCGTCCTGATCCTGGGCATCAGCGCGCCGTACCGCATGCGGCGTCTGACCGGCTTCCTCAACCCCTGGGCCGACTCCGGGGACACCGGCTACCAGGCGGTGCAGTCCATGCTGGCCATCGCCGGTGGGGGAGTGACGGGCACCGGACTCGGGAGTGGGGAGTCGAAGTGGCAGTGGCTGCCCAACGCCCACACCGACTTCGCCTTCTCCGTCGTCGCCGAGGAGCTCGGCATCGCCGGAGCGGCACTGATCCTGGGACTGTTCGTCCTGCTGATCTACGCGCTGGTACGGATCGCCCGGGACACCGGATCGCTGTTCGTGCGGCTGTTCACCGGGGCCGTCGCCTTCCTGTTCGCGGGGCAGGCTCTGATCAACCTGGGCGCCGTCACCGGACTGCTGCCTATCACCGGCGTGCCCCTGCCGTTGATCTCCTTCGGGGGTACGGCGTTGATCATGAAGGTCGGGGTGCTCGGTATGGTGGCCGCGATGGCTCGCAGCGAGCCTGTCGTGGCACAGGCCCTGGCGCTGCGGCGAGCGCGCCGCGGTCCTGGCCTGTTCACCCGTTTGAGGCCCTCGCTGCGGCGAGGACGCGGTGACGAGGAGTGACGGGCATGCATGTGGTTCTGGCCGGGGGTGGGACCGCGGGACACATCGAACCGGCGCTGAACACCGCCGACGCGCTGCGCCGCCGGGATCCCGGAGTCGGTGTGACCATGCTGGGGACCGAGCGGGGGCTGGAGACCCGGCTGGTGCCCGCGCGCGGGTACGAGCTGCGGCTGATTCCCCCCGTACCGCTGCCGCGGCGGCTCACCTCAGAGCTGCTGCGGATGCCCAGCAAGGTGTCCTCAGCGGTGGCTGCCACCGCGGAGGTGCTGGCGGAGGTCGATGCCGACGTCGTGGTCGGGTTCGGCGGGTACGTGTCCCTTCCCGCGTACATCGCGGCCCGCAAGATGAAGATCCCGGTCGTCGTCCACGAGGCGAACATGCGCCCCGGACTCGCGAACCGGGTAGGGGCCCGCTTCGCGGCGAAGGTGGCCACGGCCGCAGCGCCGATCAAGCTGCCGCGCGCCCAGGTGGTGGGCATTCCGATCCGTACCGCCATCTCCGAGCTGGACCGTGGCGCGCTGCGGGCGCAGGCGCGCGAGACCTTCGGGCTCGACCCTGACCGCCCGACACTGTTCGTCTTCGGAGGTTCGCAGGGGGCCCGGTCGGTCAACACCGCGGTGGAGAGCGCGGCGGGGGCGCTCGCAGCCGCGGGCATCCAGGTCCTGCACGCTGCCGGAGCCAAGAACACCGTCGAGCCGGTGCTCCCCGAGGGCGCGCCGCCGTACGTCGTGCTGCCCTATGTCGACCGGATGGACCTCGCGTACGCGGCGGCCGACCTGGCGGTGTGCCGGTCCGGGGCGATGACCTGTGCCGAGCTCACCGCGGTGGGTCTGCCCGCGGTCTTCGTGCCGCTGCCCACCGGCAACGGCGAGCAGCGGCTCAACGCCGACCCGATCGCCGCGGCCGGTGGCGGGCTGATCGTCGAGGACGCCGACTTCGACGCTGACTACATCGCCGATTCCGTGGTCAGCCTGCTGTCTGACCCGGACCGGCTGCGCAGCGCCGGCGAGGCTGCGGCGGCACTGGGGAACCGGCACGCCGACGAGGCGCTGGCGGACCTGGTGTTCGAGGCGGCCGGGGGCATCACCTCCGGCACGCCGACCGGCCCGCCGCCTCCGACGTCGGAGGGCTGGGACCGGGAGGAGCCGGTGATCGGCTGGCAGCCCGGAACCGGTACCACGATGACGCTCGACGACCTGGACGCTCTCAGCCTGGCTGAGCTCGGTCCCACCCACTTCATCGCCATCGGGGGCAGCGGGATGAGCGCCGTCGCGCGGGTGCTGGCCGAGCGCGGAGTGCCCGTCGCCGGGTCTGACGCGAACTCCTCCGCGGCGCTGCGCTCCCTGGGAGACAGCGGTATCCCCTCGTGGGTCGGGCATCGTCGCGAGCAGCTCGGCGACGCCCGTACGGTGGTCATCTCCACCGCGATCCCGGAGTCCAATGTCGAGCTGGCCGAGGCCCGCAGCCGTGGGCTGCGGGTGCTGCACCGCGCGGCTGCGCTGGCGCTGCTGATGCACGGCTATCGCGGCGTGGCCGTCAGCGGCACCCACGGCAAGACCACGACGACCTGGATGACGATCCTGGCGCTGCGCGGGGCGGGGCTGGACCCCTCCTACGTGGTGGGGGCTGACCTCGACCGCCCGGGTACCAACGGGCACCAGGCGCGAGGCGCCGCCGAGGAGGCGGCTGAGGCGAGCGCGCTGGGGCAGGCCTCGCGGGCGCCTGTGTTCGTCGCCGAAGCCGACGAGAGCGACCGGTCCTTCCTGCTGTTCACTCCCACCATCGCGGTCGTCACCAACGTCGAGGCGGATCACCTCGACCACTACGCGGATCTCGACGACATCACCGCGACCTTCGAGGAGTTCGTCGGCCGGATCGGTCTGGACGGGACCCTGATCGCCGCGCTGGACGACCCCGGGGCCCGGGCACTGGCGGAGAACGCCCGCGCGCAGGGTGTCCGGGTGCTGGGGTACGCCACCGAGGGCTCGGTCGCCGCCGACACGGCAGACCTGCTGCTGTGCGACCTGCGCGAGGCCGGCTCCGGAATGTCCTACCGGCCCCGCTTCCAGGGGAAGGACCTCGGCGAGGTCTCCCTCGCCGTACCGGGACACCACATGGCGTTGAACTCCGCAGCCGCACTGCTGGTCGGACTGGCGCTGGGGCGTGACGCGGACGCGCTGGTACGGGGCCTGGGTGAGTACCGGGGAGCGCGCCGGCGGTTCGAGCTCAAGGGCACCGCGGACGGCGTACGGCTCTACGACGACTACGGGCACCACCCCACGGAGATCGCGGCGACCCTCGCTGCCGCGCGTCCGGTCGCCGATCCGGGCCGGCTGATCCTGGCGTTCCAGGCGACCCGCTACACCCGGGTGGCGGCGTTCCTGGAGCAGTTCGGGCAGTCGCTCGGTGGAGCGGACGAGCTCGTGCTGATGGACGTCGTCGGGGTGGGGGAGGAGCCCATCCCCGGTGCCGACGCCGACGGGATCGCGGCGGCTGTGCCCGAGGGCGCTGCCCGGGTCCACCGGGTCGCGGACCGGTTCGAGGCTGCGCCGGTTGTCGTGGACCTGGCCCGGCCCGGCGACGTGATCCTGATCATGGGGGCACCCGGGCTCGCCGAGATGTGGAGCGACGTCCTGGAGCGGCTGGAGGCCCGGGAGCAGGAGTCCGGCGGTGGGGAGACCGCGACGGTGAGGCTACGAGCGCCTCGCGCGTACCGGCGGCACTCCGACGGCGGCTCCGGGATACCTGAGCAGCGCGGCGCGACCGGGTCGTCCGGCGCATCACCTGGGCCGGGGGTCCCGGAGGACGGGGATGGTGAGACGGGTCGCCGTCATGGTGGTCAACGTCTGAGACCGGGCCGGCGGCCAAACCGGCGACCAAGCCGACGGCCAGGCCGGCTCGTCGCTGACTTCGGTCGGCACGCCTGGGGGGTGGTGCACGCGGCAGCCTTGGCCGTAGGGCTGATCGGCGCGCTGCTGATCGGGGCGTTTCTGCTCGCTCAGCACACCTCGCTGCTGGGCGTGCGTCACGTACAGGTGCACGGCGCCTCCGACGTGGCTGCCGCGACAATCACTCAGGCCGCCGGTGTGACCGAGGGCACGCCGATGACGGCGGTCGACAGCGAGGCGGTGGAGCAGCGCGTCATGCAGGTTCCGGGCCTGGAGTCCGCCTCGGTGCAGCGGATGTGGCCGACGACGGTACGGATCACCGTCACCGAGCGGGTACCCGTGCTTGCCGTGGAGACCGCAGCCGGCGTGATCCTGGTGGACCGGCACGGGGTCGCCTTCGACAACATCGTGGAACCGCCGAACAACCTGGTGCTGTTCACGCCCCCCATCGAGGACGCCGAGGCCGCGGTGACTGCGGCGTCGGAGGCGGTGTCCGCGCTGCCCCCGACGATTCGGGCTGAGATCGAGACCGTAAGCGCGACGAGCGCCGATGATCTCAGGCTGTACCTCACCGGGGGTCGCGAGGTCGTATGGGGGGACGGCTCGGAACCGGAGCGCAAGGCAGAGGTGCTCGCCCTGCTGCTGTCGGTGGAGGGCTCGGTGTACGACGTGAGCGTGCCCGACGTGACGCTCGTTCAGTAGCCGGCGCCCAGCGGGGATCTGAGCCGCTCTGTCCTGGCACCCGCGGGCTGTCATCACAGAGCCCCATGGACCAACCCTGACCGACCCTGACCGACCCTGACCGACCCTGTGGGAATCCTGTGGACGGGTCCGTACACCTGTGGACAGAGAATGACTGTCTGACAGCGGTTCTCGTGATCTTGGAGGCCCGCTGTGGACAGACCTGTGGGCTTCCTGGGGGAATCGCCGTCGCTTTCGTGACACGCCGCCAGCCTCCTTGACCCCCTGTCGCGTGCCCACCTACTGTCCGATCCAGCCCTCAAGTTGACATAACGCTAACGGTCTACCTGAGGGTGAGGGTCTAGGAACCGTCCTTGACACCTCGCGGGACCCGTTACCGGGGCGGGCCCGCCACAATCGGTCCGGATGCCGGCGCCCGAGGGGCCGGTCGAGAGGGAAGGCCACGACATGGCGTCACCCCACAACTACCTCGCCGTGATCAAGGTCGTCGGTATCGGCGGCGGCGGCGTGAACGCGGTCAATCGGATGATCGAGGAGGGTCTGAAGGGAGTCGAGTTCATCGCGGTGAACACCGACGCCCAGGCGCTCCTCATGAGCGACGCGGACGTCAAGCTCGACGTCGGACGCGAGCTCACGCGCGGGCTCGGCGCCGGTGCGAACCCCGAGGTCGGCCGCAAGGCGGCAGAGGACCACCGAGACGAGATCGAAGAGGTGCTCAAGGGCGCCGACATGGTCTTCGTCACCGCCGGCGAGGGCGGTGGCACGGGCACCGGTGGCGCCCCGGTGGTCGCGAGCATCGCCCGCAAGCTGGGTGCCCTGACCATCGGTGTGGTGACCCGCCCCTTCAACTTCGAGGGCAAGCGCCGTGCCGTGCAGGCGGAGTCCGGCATCGAGGACCTGCGCTCGGAGTGCGACACACTCATCGTCATCCCCAACGACCGTCTGCTGCAGATCAGCGACAAGTCGGTCGGTCTCATGGACGCCTTCCGCAGCGCCGACCAGGTGCTGATGCAGGGCGTGCAGGGCATCACGGACCTCATCACCACGCCCGGCCTGATCAATCTCGACTTCGCCGACGTCAAGTCGATCATGTCCGGGGCCGGCTCGGCGCTGATGGGCATCGGTCAAGCTCGCGGCGACGACCGCGCCATCGCCGCCGCCGAGATGGCGATCGCCTCACCGCTGCTGGAGGCTTCCATGGAGGGCGCCAGCGGCGTGCTTCTGTCCATCGCGGGTGGGTCGGATCTCGGCCTGTTCGAGATCAACGAGGCTGCTTCGCTGGTGCAGGAGTGCGCTCACCCGGAGGCGAACATCATCTTCGGTGCTGTCATCGACGACGCGCTGGGTGACGAGGTTCGGGTCACCGTTATCGGTACCGGCTTCGACCGCAGCGCCCAGACCGGACGCATCGCGGCCCCTGCCCCTCGCCGGGCGGAGGAGACGGGCTCGGGCGAGTCGGGGAAGGCCGCAGCAGGGACCGGCCCCGCGTCCGAGCACGTGGTACGGAGCTCGAGCGTTCGCACCGGTGCTGCGCCGCGTCGTGTCGTGTTCGAGGACGACGACCTCGACGTTCCCGAGTTCCTGCGCTAGCGGGACGTCAGGGTTCCCCCCGGGGGAGTTCGAGTGACGAGTCGTACGGGCAGAGAGTTCCTGGGCTGGGGGTGGCATGACGCAGACTCGCCCACGGGTGCGCAGGGTGGTCACCTCGCGTCAGGGTGGTGCCAGCCGGCCTCCGTACGACTCGTTCAACCTCTCCCTCACGGTGGGGGACGACGCCCGGGCGGTTCGCGCCAACCGGCAACGGCTGGCGCAGGCCAGCCGGGTTCCCTCGGACCGCTTCGTGTGGATGGCCACGGTGCACGGCACCAAGGTCGGCTACGTCGACGCTCCGCAGCACGAACCCGTGGCCGGAGTGGACGGACTCGTGACCACAGCGACCGGCCTTGCACTGGTGGTGCTCGCCGCCGACTGCGTTCCGGTCCTGGCGGCCGACACCTCCTCGGGAGTGGTCGCAGTGGCCCATGCAGGGCGGCGCGGAGCGGCAGCGGGTATCGCGGACTCCTTGGTGGCCGCGATGCAGCAGGCGGGCGCCCGGCCGGGCAGTACGGACGTACTGCTCGGGCCCGCCATCTGCGGCCGATGCTACGAGGTGCCGGAGGAGATGCAGTCCGAGGTCGAGGCAGCCTTGCCGGGCTCAGCCAGCCGCACCAGCGCTGGGACAGCCGGCCTGGACTTGCGGGTCGGTCTGCGCGCCCGGCTTCTCGCCCTCGGCGTGCGCCACGTCGTGGCGGACCAGCGCTGTACCTATACCGACCGAACCCTGTTCAGCTTCCGTCGGGACGGCACGACGGGTCGCCAGGCTGGTGTGGCATGGCTGACCTGACAGCGGAACCCATGCCTGCCAGCCCGGAGAGGGCGGAGGAGCTGCGCGCCGCACTGGGGCGGGTGCGGGAGCGGGTTGCCACAGCCTGCCGGGCGGCTGGTCGCGACCCTGCGGAGGTTGACCTGCTGGCGGTCAGCAAGGGCTTCCCCGCAGCCGACGTGGCGGCGCTTGCCGCTGCCGGAGTCACGGACTTCGGGGAGAACCGGGACAGGGAGGCCGCGGAGAAGGCGGCCGCCGTACCGGACGTCCGCTGGCACTTCGTGGGCAGACTGCAGCGCAACAAGTGCCCCTCGGTCGCACGCTATGCCTCAGTGGTGGAGTCGGTCGACTCGCTGCGACTGGCGGACGCTCTGGCCGCGGCGGCACAACGGCAGGGCCGTACCGTCACTGCCCTGGTGCAGCTGAGTGTCGACGGCGCGGTGGGCAGAGGCGGGGCCGTGGAAGGCGACCTCTTCGCAGTCGCGGAGCGGGTGGCCTCTGCGGAGTGGCTACAGCTGGGTGGGGTGATGGCGATCGCCCCGCAACAGGTGGCACCCGACGCAGCGTTTGCAGAGGTGGAGCGGGTGGCGGGCCTGGTACGGGCCCGCTTCCCGGAGGCGAGGACGGTCTCCGCGGGCATGAGCGGAGACATGGAGGCAGCAATTCGACACGGCGCAACCTGCGTGCGTGTCGGCACCGCTTTGTTCGGGGTCAGGGCACCCCTAGTCAGGTAGGGTCCGGTCACGAAGGACCCCTGTGAGGAAGGACATCTCCATGGCCGGCGCAATGCGCAAGATGGGGGTTTACCTAGGGCTCGTCGAGGATGACGACGAGTTCTACCGGCAGGCTGAGGACGGCGACAGGTACGACGACTACGGACCGTCCGACGGTTCCGTCCGCGCCGCCCCGAGCCAGCGTGAGCCGGCGGTCGGTGGGAGCCGCAAGGCGGCGCCCCCGGTCAGGGACGTAGCACTGGTGGAGCGCCCTGGCGGACTCGACTACCAGGACTACGAGGAGTATCAGGACTACGACCAGTCGTACCGGATCTCCACGCTGTGCCCGAGCACCTACAACGAGGCGGCGGTCATCGGCGAGCACTTCCGCAGTGGAAGCCCCGTGATCATGAACCTCACGGAAATGGACGACACGCTGGCCAAGCGGATGATCGACTTCGCCGCGGGGCTGACCTTCGGGCTGCACGGCAGGCTCGAGAAGGTCACGAGCAAGGTGTTCCTGCTGTCCCCGCAGAACATCGACGTGACGGCGGAGGACAAGGCCCGCATTGCCGAGGGCAGGTTCTTCTTCAACCAGAGCTGATCCATCCCGAGTCACCTCCGAGCTCTCTCCGGTCCCACCTGAGTCGTTAGGGCTGGCCAGGCTGTTCGGAAGACCTCAGCGGTATGTCGACGCCCCAACCGGCTCCCACCGGGAGGGGCGTCGACATGTCCCGGGGCAGTCGGCGCGTGCGAGCTGGACGACCCCTGAACCGCTCATGACGTGTCAACTCGAGGCTCAGCGCAACTGCCGCAGGTAGGCTGGAAGTTGGCTGGTTTGGCGTACACACCATGCGCGGCTGATCTCGCGGGCGTTGGGCTGTCTCACGCGGCGGGAGCGTCGAGACTCTGGACGGGAGGCTGGGTACAGCGTGGCGACCCTGTTCGTGATCCTGTACTACCTGCTGTTCCTGTTCATGCTCATGCTGCTGGCGCGTCTGGTGTTCGACTACGTGTTCATGTTCGCCCGCAGCTGGAAGCCGAACCGTCCCGTCGTCATGCTTCTCGAGGTCATCTACTCGGTGACGGATCCGCCGCTGAAGCTGCTGCGCCGGTTCATCCCTCCGATCCGAGTCGGTGGCGTCGCGCTCGATGTGGGCTTCTTCATTCTCTTCATCACCGTGATCCTGCTGATGAACGTCGTGCAGCGGATCGCGATTTCGTTCGTGTGACCGGTCCGATCGCCATTCGCGAAGCGGGGATGCGGCGGCGATGATCCTTGCGAGCCTGGTCCTGACCGTGGTGGCTGCGGTCGCCCTTCCGCTGGGTGTGTTCGTGGGGCCCGTGTGGCTGGTGTGGGTGGCGCTCGCCGGCGCGTTGGGGGCCTTGCTGCTGGCTGCCCTGGACGTACGGCGCCGGGGCCCCACCGGCGGCTGATCGCCCGTCCCGGCTTCGGCAACCCGCTCGGTGATCATGGCGCAAAGTCGCTAACCACGGCCAGTCGCCCCAGCGTGTCTTTCACTTACGCCATGATCACCGCGACAGGTGCGCTCCGGCGCCATGATCACCGGGAAGGGGCAGCCAGTAGGTCAGCCGCCCGCCATCCGCAGCCAGAAGGTCAGCCCCAGGTCAGTACTCCGGTGCGGGGCCACCGGCGCCTCAGGGTGACCCTCCTCGTACTCGACAGCGAGCACCTCGCCGGCGACTGACTCCCGATGCCCCCGCATCGCTGTGGCGATGTCCGAGGACGGGTCATCGGCCTGCCACCAGAACTCGATCCGGTCCGAGACGTCGAGGTCTGCGGACTTGCGGGCCTCCTGGACCAGCCGTACGACGTCCCGAGCGAGCCCCGCGTAGCGCAGGGTCGGGGTGATCTCGAGGTCGAGGGCGACGGTTTCGCCATCGGCGGAGGCGACCGCCCAGCCGCTGCGCGGCGTCTCGGTCACGAGTACGTCCTCGGGCCCGACCTCCAGCACGTCCCCGTCCACGGTTACCGACGCCGCGCCCCCCTCGCGTAGGGCGGCCACCAGGGCCGTCGGGTCCGCCTGCGTGAGCGCGGCCGCCACACGCGGAGTCTGCTTGCCGAACCGCTTGCCCAGCGACCTGAACTGCGGCTTGACAGTGACGTCGACCAGGTCACCGGCGTCCGCCAGCGGCGCGAGGTCGGAGACGTTCAGCTCCTCGGCGAGCTGGGTACGCAGTCCGGCGCCGAGCTCTTCCCAGCCGGGGGCCGAGATCAGAGCGCGACCGAGGGGCTGTCGGGTCTTCACTCCCGACTCGGCGCGCGCCGACCGGCCCAGTTCCACCAGGCGACGCAGCAGCGCCATGGCCTCGCCGAGGCCCGGGTCGATCAGGTCCTCCCGGGCCACAGGCCACGCGGCTAGGTGAACGGAATCGGCTGCGGCCGAGCTCTGCCCGGCAGAGCCCAGTCCGGCCGAGCCCAGTCCGGCAGAGCCCTGCCCGCCATCAGGTGCTGCCACACGTAGTCGGTCAGGAACGGCGCGAACGGCGCCATCAGCCGGGTCAGCACGTCGAGGCACTCGTGCAGGGTGGCCAGCGCGTCGGGGTCCCCGGCCCAGAACCGGCGCCGGCTGCGACGCACGTACCAGTTGGAGAGGTCGTCCACGAAAGCCGCGAGCACCCTGCCTGCGCGTGCGGTGTCGAAGGCCTCCAGTGCCGCGTCCGTCTCGGCCACCGTACGGTGCAGCTCGGAGAGCACCCAGCGGTCCAGATCCGATCTCTCCCCGGGGTCTGCCGACGGCGCATCCGGCGACCAGCCGGCGGCCCGCGCGTACAGCACCTGGAACGACGCGGTGTTCCAGTAGGTGAGCAGCACCCGCCGGACCACCTCGTCCAGTGCCTCGTGACTGACCCGCCGGGCGGTCCACGGCGAGCCCGAGCACAGCATGAACCAGCGCAGCGCGTCGGCGCCGTGGCGGTCCATCAGCATCATCGGGTCGAGGACGTTCCCCAGCCGCGTACTCATCTTGCGGCCCTCGGCGTCGAGGATGTGGCCCAGGCACAGCACGGTCTTGTACGAGGTCTGGTCGAACGCCAGGGTCCCGACCGCGAGCAGCGTGTAGAACCATCCGCGGGTCTGGTCGATGGCCTCTGCGATGAAGTCCGCGGGGAAGGCCTCCTGGAAGGCCTCCTCGTTGCGCAGCGGCGCCCCCCACTGGGCGAACGGCATGGCGCCGCTGTCGTACCAGGCGTCCAGCACCTCCGGTACCCGTCGCGCGGTCGCCTGGCACTCGCCGCACGGCACGGTCACCTCGTCCACGTACGGGCGGTGCGGGTCGAGGTCGGACAGGTCGCGGCCGGCGAGCTCACCGAGCTCCGCCCGGGATCCCACCACCGTGATGTGGCCGGCGTCGCAGCGCCAGACCGGGAGCGGCGTGCCCCAGTACCGGGAGCGCGAGAGCGCCCAGTCGATGTTGTTCTCCAGCCAGTCCCCGAACCGACCGTGCTTGATGTGGGGCGGGTACCAGGTGATCGTGTCGTTCTCGGCGATCATCCGGTCCTTCAGCCGGGTGGTCCGGATGTACCAGGACGGCAGCGCGTAGTACAGCAGGGGGGTGTCGCAGCGCCAGCAGTGCGGGTAGGCGTGCTCGTAAGACTGCTCGCGGACCAGGATGCCGCGCGTCCGGAGGTCCTCGATCAGCGTCGGGTCGGCCTTCTTGAAGAACATCCCGCCCACGGTGCCCACCGCCGGGTCGAAGTGCCCGTCCGGCTGCACCGGGTTCACCACGGGCAGCCCGTACTCCCTGCCGACCGCCAGGTCGTCGGCCCCGAACGCGGGTGCGATGTGGACCAGGCCGGTGCCGTCCTCAGTGGTCACGTACTCAGCCAGCGTCACGAAGTGCGCGCCGGGCGCCTCGACCAGGTCGAACGGGCGGGTGTAGGTCCAGCGCTCCAGCTCGCGGCCGGCCATCGACCGCTCCACCTGCCAGCCTTCCCCCAGCGCCTTGTCCACCAGCGGTTCGGCGACCACCAGCCGGGAGGTCCCATCGGTGGCCACCACATAGGTCACGTCGGGATGCACCGCCACAGCGACGTTGGAGACCAGCGTCCAGGGTGTGGTGGTCCAGACCAGCAGGTCGGCCTCGCCGGCGAGCGGCCCGGAGGTGAGCGGGAACCGTACGAAGACGCTCGGGTCCGTGACGGTCAGGTAGCCCTGGGCTACCTCCGCGTCGGACAGCGTGGTGCCGCAGCGGGGGCAGTACGGCGCGACGCGGTGGTCCTCGACGAGCAGGCCCCGGGCGTGGATGCCCTTCAGGGAGTGCCAGACGGCGTCGACGTACTCGGGGTCCATCGTGCGGTAGGCGGTGGACATGTCCACCCAGTAGCCCATCCGCTCGGTCATCTCCTCGAACGCCCCGACGTAGCGCTCGACGCTCTCCCGACAGGCAGCGTTGAACTTGGCGATGCCGTAGGTCTCGATGTCGCCCTTGCCGGAGAACCCCAGCTGCCGCTCGACGGCGAGCTCTACCGGCAGGCCGTGGCAGTCCCACCCGGCCTTGCGGGGCACGTGGTACCCCTTCATCGTCTTGAAGCGGGGGAAGACGTCCTTGAACGCGCGCGCCTCGACATGGTGGGTACCGGGTCTGCCGTTCGCGGTCGGCGGCCCCTCGTAGAACGTCCAGCGCGGCCCGTCGGCTGTCTTCTCCAGCGAGCGCGCGAACACGCGGCTGTGGTTCCAGCGGGCCAGCGTCTCGCGTTCGAAGGCGGGCAGGTCTACCTGCGTGGGGAGCGGGGAGTACACATCGATGAGGGTACCGATGCGAGCCCGGCGGACCGCTGCTCACGAGGCGGGCCGCCGGGGGGACTCGGTGGAACCGGCAGGATGGGGGCATGACGGCGCGGGTGACGGAACGGGTGGCGGTACGGGTCAAGCCCGGCTCTTCCCGAACCCGCGTGGGCGGGCGCTACGACGGGCCGTACGGTCACGCGCTGATCGTGGCCGTGACCGCGCGACCGGTGGAGGGCCAGGCCAACGAGGCCGTACGCAGGGCGCTCGCCGAGGCGCTGGGGGTCCGGCGGTCCCAGCTGACCATCGTCAGCGGTGAGTCGGCGCGGGACAAGGTGGTCGCCGTGACACAGCCCCCGCCCGGTCTGTCGGACCGGCTCGCCGAGCTGCTCGAAGGGAGTGCGCGGTGAGCGTCGGCCCGGCCTGCGCCTCGCTGCTGACCGGCCCAGTGCTGACCGGCCCGGTGCTGACCGGCCCAGTGCTGAACAGATCTGTGGCTGACGGCTCGGGAGTACCGCTGGCCATGGAGGGCGGGTCGGTCCCCCTGCACTTCGAGCCCGAGCGGCTGGCCCTGGTCACGGTGGAGATCTCGCTCCTGCTGATTGCCGCGGTGCTCGCGGTCCGGCTCACCAGCCGGATCGGCATTCCCGCGCTGCTCATCTTCCTCGGGATGGGCATGCTGCTGTCTGAGACGGTACGGGGCGGCCTGGTCGACGACCCTGCGCTGGCGGTGGACCTGGGCTTCGGCGCGCTCGCCGTCATTCTCGCCGAGGGGGGTCTGACCACCCAGTGGCGCCGGATGCGACCGGTCACCGGGGTTGCCGTCGTACTCGCCACCGCAGGCGTGGTGGCGTCGGCGTTCCTGGTTGCGGGAGTCGCCGTGGTGGCTTTCGACATGGACCTGCGCACCGCCCTGCTGCTCGGCACCATCGTCTCCTCCACCGATGCCGCCGCGGTGTTCTCGATGCTGCGCTCGCTGCGGGTGCGCAGCCGACTGGTCGCCACGCTCGAGGCTGAGTCGGGGATGAACGACGCTCCCGTGGCGATCCTGGTCTCGCTCTTGGCCAGCGATTCCTTCGCCCAGCTCACGGTGTCCGGGGTGGTATTGGCGGTCTGCTATGAGCTCGTCGTGGGAGCCCTGCTGGGATTCCTGGTGGGCCGCGCGGGAGCCTGGGTGATGCGCCGGGTGGCGCTGCCCATTGCGGGGCTGTACCCGCTGGCCACCGTTGCCTGGGCGCTGCTGGCCTTCGGCGTCGGACTGCTGGCCGGTGCCTCCGGCTTCATGGCGGTGTACGTGGCCGCGGTCGTGCTGGGCAACTCCTCGCTGCCGCACCGCAGGGCGACGCTGGGCTTCGCGGAGGCGATCGCCTGGCTGGCGCAGATCCTGCTGTTCGTCCTGCTGGGTCTGCTGGTCGATATCCGTGAGCTGCCCTCGGTGCTGATGCCGGCACTGCTGGTCGGTCTGGCTCTCCTGCTGCTGGCGCGACCCGTGTCGGTGGTGCTGAGCACCGTCTGGTTCCGCTTCGCGCCGCGGGAGATGGCGTTCCTGTCCTGGGCAGGGCTGCGGGGGGCGATGCCGATCGTGTTCGCGCTGATTCCGATGGCTGAGGGTTTCGCGGACGGGGAGCGGCTGTTCTACCTGGTCTTCGTGCTGGTCGTGGTCTTCACTCTGCTCCAGGGCTGGACGCTGCCTCCGGTCGCGCGCGCGCTGGGTGTCACCGAGCCCACCGCGCCGACGGACATCGACGTGGATGCAGCTCCCCTGGAGGAGCTGGGTGCGGATCTGTTGCAGACCCGTGTCTCGCCGGCGAGCCGGCTGCACGGGGTGTACATCTCGGAGCTGCGACTGCCGCGCGGGGCCGCAGTCAGCCTGGTCGTACGGGACGGCGAGCCGCTGACGCCGGAGAGCACCCTGCGCCTGGTACGTGGCGACGAGCTGCTGGTCGTGGCGCCGGCCGGGACACGCAGTGAGGTCGAGGCGAGACTTCGGGCAGTGAGCACTGCGGGTCAGCTGGCGCGGTGGATCCCGCCGGACCCGGAGCCCGACCGGCCGCGGGACGGCAGGGACGCTAGGGACGCTAGGGACGCTAGGGACGAGCCCGGGTAGCCCACCCAGGTCCGGCTCGAGACCGTCGCTAGGTCAGTACGGTCCCCGAAATCACCACCTGGATGTCCATTTCGCGGACCGTACTGACCGGAGCGCAATCTCGGCAGGCGCACGGGGCACGCGCACGCGCACGGGCCCGGCCCCGGCCTGGACGGGGGGCAGATCCGGGTCCGCCGAGGCGCGCCTCGTTTGTCCCAGGTGTCACCCGGGCGTAAACTGACATCGGTCGGGCGCGCGGTAGTAGGCGCGCCTTTAGCGTTGCCGGGGACGGTTTACCGGCATGACAAGGCTGGCTGCCGGGTGGGCGAGCCGCCGGTGGGAGGCGAATATGTCCACTCGTACCAAGAAGGCGAACCAGGACGAGTCCTGGACCGAGGCGGAGCTCGCCGAGATCCGCGAGGACCTCCTGGCGCGCCGCGACGAGCTCGAGTCGGAGTACACGCAGTCCATGGAGACCCTCCGGGAGTACCAGGAGACGGCGCGCGGCGAGGGTGTGGACGACTCCGGGGACGCGGGTACCAACACCTACGAGCGCGAGCAGCAGATGTCGCTGGCCAACAACAACCGCGAGCTGATGCGGCAGGTGGAGCGTGCGCTCGAGCGGCTCGACAGCGGCACGTACGGCATCTGCGAGACGTGCGGCAAGCCGATCGCCAAGGCGCGGCTGCAGGCTTTTCCGAGCGCTACCCAGTGCGTGACCTGCAAGCAACGGGGAGAGGCCCGCTGAGCGAGGATTCCCCTGCTCCGGACGCGCCGACGTCGGCCGACCGGCGCCGCACGTGGCCGCTCCTGGCGGCCACGGCCTTCGTAGTGCTGCTCCTCGACCAGGTGACCAAGACCCTGGTGGTGGCCAACCTGGAGGGTGAGCCGGGGGTGGAGCTCCTGGGCGGTCTCGTGACCCTGCGCCACACGGTCAACACCGGCGCGGCGTTCAGCCTGCTCCCACAGGCGACGATCGTGTTCACCGCGATCGCCGCCCTCATCAGCGTCGTGATCATCCGAGTGGCTGGCCGGCTGCGGTCGCGGGCGTGGGCCGTCTCGCTGGGGCTCGTTCTGGGCGGTGCGCTGGGCAACCTGGCCGACCGGCTGTTCCGGCCACCGAGCCCCGGACGGGGCGGCGTGGTCGACTGGATCGACATCGGTGCCTGGCCGGTGTTCAACCTCGCGGACGCTGCCGTTGTCGCGGGTGCGCTGCTGGCCGCGGTGCTGATCATCCGTGGGGTGAGTCTGGAAGGCGTGCGAGACGGGGCGACGCAGCCGAACGGAGCGGGCCCGGCCAACCCGGCCAACCCGGCCGGCGATGCCGAGCGATGCCAGCGATGCCTGACCATCGGACGCTTCCGGTTCCGGACGGGCTCGTCGGAGAGCGCGTGGACGTCGCGGTGGCTCGCATGCTGGGCCTGTCGCGCACCGCAGTGGCCGACCTCGCGGCAGCGGGAAACATCGGGGTCGCTGACTCGCCCGGCGCCGTTGCCACCGTCGTCGGCAAGTCCCACCGCCTCGAGGCAGACCAGTGGCTGGAGGTCACGCTGCCGGAGGTCGCCCGGTCCGCGGCGCCCGAGCCGGCCCCCGTGCCGGGACTGACCGTGCTCTACGCCGACGACGACATCGCCGTGGTCGACAAGCCCGTAGGCGTCGCGGCCCACCCCTCGCCCGGCTGGAACGGTCCGACGGTGATCGGCGGGCTCGCTGCCGCCGGGCACCGGATCAGCACGTCGGGGGCAGCGGAGCGGCAGGGCGTCGTACACCGTCTCGATGCCGGCACGACCGGCGTCATGGTCGTCGCCAAGAGCGAGTCGGCGTACACGTCTCTCAAACGGCAGTTCCGCGAGCGTACGGTGGCCAAGACCTACCACGCCGTCGTGCAGGGCCATCCCGACCCGAGCCGGGGGACGGTGGACGCGCCGATCGACCGCCATCCCACCGCCGACTGGCGGTTCGCGGTGGTGGCCGGGGGCAGGCCCAGCGTGACGCACTACGCGACGCTCGAGGCCTTCACGTACGCGTCGCTGCTGGAGATCGACCTGGAGACCGGCCGTACGCACCAGATTCGCGTACACATGTCGGCAATTCATCATCCCTGCGTCGGAGACCTGACCTACGGAGCCGACCCCAGCCTGGCGGAGCGGCTCGGGCTGCGTCGCCAGTGGCTGCACGCCCGCCGGTTGGGACTCGAGCACCCGGGCACCGGGCGGTGGGTCGAGTTCACCTCCCCGTACCCGCCCGACCTGCAGCATGCATTGGACCTGCTCCGGGAGTGGAGCTAGCCCTAGCCCTAGCCCATGGCGCTTGTTCTGCTGCCAGTCGTCGGTCGCAGGGCAAGAATCGTTCGCAGGGTCAGCGACGAGTCGCAGTGACATGAGGGAGTGCCGGTATGTCGACCACGGACTGGGTCCTTCTGCTCCTGGAGGGGTTCGTCTACCTCGTACTCGTCGGCTGGTTCGCCGCCGCCGTGCTGGGGGTACGTCAGCCGTTCGGCCGTCGCTTACTCGCCGCCCTGGTGGGTCTGCTGATCACAGCCGGCATGTTCACCTGGCTGTTCGCCGAGCGCCAGGACCCCTACGAGTACGTCATCTTCCTGGGCATCGACGTGCTCGCCACCATGGCGTCGGTGCTGGCGCTTGACCTGCTCTGGCCGTACCGTCCGGGCGATCGATCCTGGCCGCGCCGGGCAGCCCGCTGGGTCCGCCTTCACGTGGGAGTGCTCACCGGTGCCCGCAGCATCGCGGCCGCGGCGCGGCACAACGGGCTGATCGGTACGGGACGCAAGGTCAGCCGCGGTCAGCTGACGCAGGCGGACCTGGGCCGCAGCCTGAAGGGAACGCTGGAGGACGCCGGTGGGCTGTTCGTGAAGTTCGGCCAGGTGGCTGCCGGGAACCCGATGGTGCCGCCTGCGATCGCTCATGAGCTCGAGGACCTGCGCAGCTCCGTGCGGCCGGTGCCGAGCGACGAGGTGGCGCTGGTGCTGCAGCAGGAGCTGGGCACGAGTGAGAGCGAGCTGTTCGCCAGCATTGAGCCGAAGCCGATCGCGGCGGCGTCAATCGGCCAGACCCACCGGGCCGTGCTGAAGGACGGCACGCCGGTGATCGTGAAGGTGCAGCGCCCCGATGTCGGCGACGCGGTGGACCGGGACGCCCGGGTATTGCGCTGGGCGAGCCATCGTGCCGAGCGCCACAGTGACGTCGCCCGACGGATGGAAGTCACCGAGCTGGTCGACGAGGTCATCGACGGGCTGCGCGACGAGCTCGACTTCCAGCGCGAGGCGGCCAACGCAGACCTCTTGGCCAGTCATTCCGTACGGGACGTGGGGATCGCGGTGCCCAGGACGTACGTGCAGCACAGCACGCGCAGGGTGCTGGTCCAGCAGCGCGTTGACGGCCACCCGATCTCGGACACCGGGGCCGTGGACGCGGTCGCGGAGTCGGCCGGCGTGTCGCGCGCCGAGCTCGCCACCAGGCTGGTGCGCTCGTTCATCCGACAGATCGTCGTGGACGGCGCGTTCCACGCGGACCCGCACCCGGGCAACATCCTGATCGATGACGACGCGACGTTGTGGCTGATCGACTTCGGCGCTGTCGGCTACCTCGACCCCCTCCTGCTCGACGCCCTGCAGACCATGGTCCTGGGCTTCTCCACCAACGACACCGAGACCATCGCGCGGGGCATCCGGGATCTGGTGCCCGCTTCGTCTGTCGACCTGCATGCACTGAAGACCGACGTCGCGCGCTTCATGTCGGAGAACCTCCGTACCGGAGGCTTCGGGCCTCAGATGTTCGAGGACATGGTGCTGGTCATGAACCGGCAGAGCATCACACCCCCGCGGGCTCTGACCTTGCTGGTCAAGGCCATGGTCACGCTGGAGGGTACGGTGGTCCTGCTCGACCCGGACGCCGACTTGGCCGCGCTCGGGATGAGCCAGCTGACCGAGATGCTGGGCTCGGGAGACCTCGTCGAGCCTCGGGCGATGCTGCAGCGCGAGGCACTGCGGGCGCTGCCGTCGCTGCGGACGCTGCCCGGTCACACGGAGGAGATCGCGCGACGACTGGAGTCGGGGACACTGACCGTACGGGTCGACCGGTTCGCCGGAGCCGACCGGCAGGTCGTCTCCGAGTGGCTCGGCGTCTCGCTGCTAGCGTTCATCGGGGGAGTGGGCCTGCTGTCCTCCAGCCTGCTGCTGTTTGCGGCGGTCAGCAGCGAGAGCGGCGAGGTCCGCGACTTCCTGCTGATGATCGGCTGGTTCGGGTTAGTGGTGGCGACAGTCATCGTCATGAGGTCGGCTGCCATGGCGAACCGGCAGATGACCCGTCGGCGGCGACGGGGGTGACCCTCGCGTCACACCGCCCCGATGTCACACGGGCGTGTGAGAATCAGCAGCGCGGGAGGCGTTGGGGGAGGCGGTCGTGTGAGCGAGGGCAGTGACGGGTTCGTGCACCTGCACGTCCACACCGAGTACTCCATGCTCGACGGAGCGGCTCGGCTGAAGGACCTGTTCGCGGAGTGCGACCGGCTGGGAATGCCTGCCATCGCGATGACCGACCACGGCAACGTGTTCGGGGCCTACGACTTCTACCAGCAGGCCACCGGCGCGGGCATCAAGCCGATCATCGGCATCGAGGCCTACGTCGCTCCCGGCAGCCGCTTCGAGCGCCGCCGCGTGCGCTGGGGAGACGGCGGCGAGGACGATGTCTCGGGTGGTGGCGCCTTCACGCACATGACCCTGCTCGCCCGCAACAACGACGGGCTGGCGAACCTGTTCCGGCTCGCCAGCCTGGCCAGTCTGGAGGGCTACTACTACAAGCCCCGGATGGACACCGAG
Organism: uncultured Actinomycetota bacterium; assembly: GCA_963752715.1. GTDB lineage: Bacteria > Actinomycetota > Actinomycetes > Mycobacteriales > CAVVZQ01 > CAVVZQ01. Next base: position 258,856 of record CAVVZQ010000004.1, read on the forward strand.
CTGATCGCCGAGTACGGGGACGGCCTCATCGGGACCACCGGCTGCCCGAGCAGCGAGGTGCAGACCCGGCTGCGGATGGGCGACTACGCGACAGCCCGGGAGGTGGCCGGCCGCTACCGGGACATCCTCGGCGCCGAGAACTACTTCTGCGAGCTGATGGACCACGGCATCGAGATCGAGCGCCGTGCGCGGGAGGACCTGCTCCGCCTGGCTCGGGACCTGGGGCTGCCGCTGCTCGCGACCAACGACCTGCACTACACCTACGCCGACGACGCGCGTGCCCACGAGGCGCTGCTGTGCGTGCAGTCCGGCAGCACGCTGGCCGACCCGAACCGCTTCCGGTTCGGTGCGCAGGAGTTCTACGTCAAGAGCCCGGAGGAGATGCGCCGGACCTGGCGGGAGCTCCCGGAAGCGTGCGACAACACCCTGCTGGTCGCCGAGCGCTGCGAGATCTCCATCGAGAAGGACCGCGACCTGATGCCCCGGGTCGAGGTGCCGGAGGGGGAGACCGAGCAGAGCTGGCTGCGACGAGAGGTGCTCCGCGGTCTGGAGCACCGTTTTCCGGGCGGGGTGCCCGAGGAGCGCCGGGTCCAGGCCGACTACGAGGTCGACGTCATCTGTCAGATGGGGTTCCCCGGCTACTTCCTGGTGGTCGCCGACCTCGTCCGGTACGCCAAGGAGAACGACATCCGGGTGGGGCCGGGCCGTGGCAGTGCCGCAGGCAGCATGGTGGCCTACGCGCTGGGGATCACCGAGCTGGACCCGATGGCGCACGGGCTGCTCTTCGAGCGCTTCCTCAACCCGGAGCGCGTGAGCATGCCCGACATCGACATGGACTTCGACGAGCGTCGCCGCGGCGACATGATCCGGTACGCCACCCAGCGGTACGGAGAGGACCACGTCGCGCAGATCATCACGTACGGAACCATCAAGGCCAAGGCTGCGATCAAGGACGCCTCCCGGGTGCTGGGCCACCCGTACTCGCTCGGAGACAAGATCTCCAAGGCGATGCCGCCGTCGGTGATGGGCAAGGACATCTCCCTGAAGGGCATCTTCGACCCCTCGGACAAGCGCTACGGCGAGGCGGCCGAGTTCCGGGCGCTGTACGAGGAAGACGCCAGCGTCAAAGAGGTCGTCGACACCGCACGTGGCCTGGAAGGGCTCAAGCGCCAGTGGGGCGTGCACGCGGCGGGGGTGATCCTGTCGCGCTACCCCCTCATGGACGTCATCCCGATCCAGCGACGGGAGCAGGACGGGGCGATCATCACCCAGTTCGACATGGGCGCGTGCGAGTCGCTGGGCCTGCTCAAGATGGACTTCCTGGGGCTGCGCAACCTGACGGTGATCGAGGACGCGCTGGCCTCGATCACGGAGAACAGCGGCGAGCAGCTCGTCCTGGAGGACCTGGCGCTGGACGACCCGACCACGTACCAGCTGCTGGCCCGGGGCGACACCCTCGGGGTCTTCCAGCTCGACGGCGGTCCGATGCGCTCACTGCTGCGCGCCATGGTGCCGACCGGCTTCGACGACATCTCGGCCGTGCTGGCGCTGTACCGACCGGGTCCGATGGGGGTGAACGCCCACATCGACTACGCGGACCGGAAGAACCAGCGCAAGCCGGTGGAACCGATCCATCCCGAGCTGGCCGAGTCGCTGGCGGAGATCCTGGACGAGACCTACGGGCTGATCGTCTACCAGGAGCAGGTCATGGCGATCGCCCAGAAGGTCGCCGGCTACTCGCTGGGCAAAGCGGACCTGCTGCGCCGCGCCATGGGGAAGAAGAAGCGCGAGATTCTCGACAAGGAGTTCGTGCCGTTCTCCGAGGGGATGCGGGCTAACGGCTACTCCGACGGGGCCATTCAGAAGCTGTGGGACACCCTGGTCCCGTTCAGCGACTACGCCTTCAACAAGGCACACACCGCCGGGTACGGCCTGGTCTCGTACTGGACGGCGTACCTGAAGGCGAACTACCCCGCCGAGTACATGGCCGCGCTGCTCACCAGCGTGAAGGACGACAAGGACAAGTCCGCGGTCTACCTCGCCGAGTGCCGCCGCATGGGCATCAAGGTCCTGCCCCCCGACGTCAACGAGTCCGATGCGAACTTCACCCCGCGGGGGACGGACATCCGGTTCGGCCTCACCGCGATCCGCAACGTGGGTGGCAACGTCGTCGAGTCGATCGTGTCCACACGACGGTCCAAGGGCCGCTTCGCCGACTTCGGGGACTTCCTGCGCAAGGTCGAGCCGCTGGTGTGCAACAAGAAGGTCATCGAGTCGCTGGTCAAGGCGGGCGCCTTCGACTCGCTGGGGCATACCCGGCGAGGACTGTGGTCCGTCCATGCCGAGGCGGTGGACTCGGTCATGGACACCAAGCGAGCCGAGGCGGTCGGCCAGTTCGACCTCTTCGGCTCCGCGACCGCCGACGCCGAGCGCCGACATGGACGCGGGTCAGGAGGGCGGTGTCCGCGACGGATCGGCGGGCGACGGGCACCTGGGGATGAACGGCATGTCGGTCGCCGTGCCTCCGGGGGAGTGGCAGAAGTCCACGCTGCTCGCCTTCGAGCGGGACATGCTGGGCCTGTACGTCTCGGACCACCCGCTGCACGGGGTCGAGCACGTCCTCAGTGCTGTGGCGGACACGAGTATTGCCTCCCTGCACGCCGAGGGCGTATCCGACGGCAGCATCGTGACCCTGGCAGGGATGCTGACCAACGTGCAGCGGCGCGTCACGAAGCAAGGCGCCGCGTGGGCCTCCGCGGTGCTGGAGGACCTCGAAGCAGGCGTGGAGGTCCTCTGCTTCCCGCGCACCTATGAACAGGTGGGCGTGAACATCGCCGAGGACGCCATCGTTGTGGTCAAGGGGCGGGTGGACCGACGTGAGGACGCCCCCCGCGTCGTCGCCATGGACCTGACACTCGCCGACCTGAGCTCCTCCGGGCCGGCCGGGCCACTGGTGATCACTCTGCCGGCGGCGCGCTGCACCCAGCCGGTGGTGGAGCGGCTCAACGAGGTCCTCAAAGCCCACCCGGGCGTGTGCGAGGTGCACCTGCATCTCGGGCATGGCGCGCGTACCACGGTGCTGCGTCTCGATGATGGCTTGCGGGTGACGGCCAGTACGGCTCTCATGGGAGACCTCAAGGCGCTGCTGGGGGCCGGGAGCGTGAGCATGGCGGGCAGCACCTCGAGTGACGCATCGGATACTGCGGGCACTGCGAGCTCTGCCGGCACTGCGGTCTCAGCAGGGCGGAGCCGGTGACCCCTCGGCTGCGCTGGCCGCTGGCGCATGCCCGCAAGGCGGCCGAAGCCGTACGGTCCGCTCTCGCGTCCTTGGTCGTGCCCGCCGAACGGCATGTCCCTACCGTGACCAGCCCCGCCAGCCCCGCCAGCCCCGCCAGCCCAGCCAGCCCCGCCAACCCAGCCCCGGCGGCAACCCGTCCCAGAGGCCTCGTCTTCGAGGGCACGGTGTGGCCCGGGGGCCATCAGGCGCCGTTCGTCGACGGCATGGTGCTGGTGGACACGCACGGTTCGGTCGCCGGTCTGGGTCCGCGTGGGGCCATGGACGTACCGGACCTACCCCGATTCGGCGGCCCACACCACTGGGTCGGCCCCTCGGTGATCGACACCCATGTCCGGTACGGCGTGGGCTCGGTCGACGAGGCCTCACCCTTCGGGGGAGTCGTCGCGGTCCGGGACCTGACTGACCTGGCGCTGCGTGACCTGGTCCTGTCCGGTGCCCCGGCCGAGGAGGTGTCCCGGCTGGTCGCGTCGGGCTCGGCGGCTGGCGCTCAGTGGCTGAGCCTGGAGCTGCGGCCCGGCGACAAGCCGCCACCGCGGAGCTTGGTCGCGGTGGCGCAGGCTGCTGACAGTGTCGGGTTGCCCTTCCTGGTGCACACCCGGTCGCTGCCGCTGGCGCTGCGCGCCTTGTCCGCTGGCGCGGACGGGCTGGGCTCCGTCCCTCTGGACCCAATGGACGACGACGCAGTGGAGACCTTCGCCCGGCACGGCGTGGAAGTCACCGGGTTACTGCAAGACGCATATCCGAGCGGCGCCGGAGGGGTGGCGGCCCGCAATGCGGCCCTGCTCCACGCCGCCGGAGTGACGCTGCTCTACGGAAGCGGCGCGACACGGGGAACACCGCCGCGGGTGGACCCGAGGGAGCTGGAGAGGCTGGCGGCCGCCGGACTCGGTCGATGGGGTGCCATGAGGGCGGCAACCGACCTTGCCGCGCGTGCCCGAGGCCTGGAGTCCCGGAGCCTGACCGGCCGACTCGTCCGGGGCCAGCGGGCGGAGCTTGTGGTGCTGGCTGATGACCCGGTCATCGAGCCTGCCGCCTGGCGATCGGCGGTTGCCGTCTGTTCGGGTACGCGGGTCAGTTCGGACTCAGCTTCGCCGCGAACTGCGCCAGCGGGACCGGCACCGAGCCCAGCTGGGCCAGCAGTGCGCGTTCTCGCCTGATCAGGCGCAGCTCGGCACGCAGCCGAGCGGTGACAGTCGCCGCTTCCAGCAGGCTCTGCTGGTCGGCGAGATCCAGTGGGACGCTCGCGGCCACCATGTAGGACAGGACGCGGGTGTCGTCGGGCATCCGGACATCGCGCATGGGCACCGATGGGTTCTCCCCCGCGCGCGCTGCCGTCGGCGTATCCACAGCATCCGCCGCGCCCTGCTCCGCCTGGGCCTGCTCAGCCGCCCCCTGCTCCGCCTGGGCCTGCTCCGCAGCACGCAAGGCCGCCTTCTGGTGGGCGAGATCGCACACGTAGCCGACGAACTCGTCCGCCACGAACGGGGCGACCACTCCGGCGGAGTCATCCGCCTCGCTCTCGCCGAGCCACTCGACCTCGCCTAGCAGGTACGGCTTGGACGTGGCGTCCACGGAGAGGAGGCGGAACCGGCGCTCGCCGACGGTCGCCAGCTCGAAGCACCCGTCATCGGTGGGCTGCACCGACCGCACCCGCGCTGTCGTCCCAACCCCGAACAGCGCGGAGACGCCGTGCACGCCGACCTCCCAGCCTGCCCTGATGGCCACGACGCCGAAGTGGCGCGAGTCATCCGGAAGCTGTCGCAGGTCGGCTACCAGCGCCTTGTATCGCTCCTCGAAGACCCGCAGTGGGAGCACCAGGCCGGGGAACAGGACCGTTCCCAACGGAAACAGCGGTATCACCTCGGCCACGTCGGAAGCGTACGGCGAAGCTCGACCTCTCGCCTCTCGGAATCTGCCGCCTCTACCCTGGAGCGGTGCTGAAGCGAATCGACCTGCGCGGTTACACGGGGGATATCCGCTCGGTGTTGCCACGAGCCGAGCTGGACACGTCGGCGGCCGTCGAGGCCGTACGACCGGTGGTCGAGGACGTTCGCGTGCGAGGTGCCGAGGCCGTGAAGGAGGCCACCGCTCGCTTCGATGGCGTGCAGCTCGAGTCCCTGCGGGTTCCTGAGGCGGCGCTGCGGCAGGCGCTGGACTCGCTGGACCCAGATGTTCGCGCTGCCCTCGAGGAGGCGGCCGACCGTGCCCGTACCGTGCACCGTGCGCAGCTGCGCCAGGACGAGGTGGTACGGGTCCGCGCCGGGCTCACGGTCACGGAGCGCTGGGTACCGGTTCGGCGGGTTGGACTGTACGTACCGGGCGGCCGCGTCGCGTACCCCTCCAGCGTGGTGATGAATGTCGTTCCCGCCCAGGTGGCGGGCGTGGACTCACTCGCCGTCGCGTCCCCGCCGCAGACGGAGTTCGGTGGGCTGCCCCACCCGTCGGTGCTGGCGGCATGCGCCCTGCTGGGTGTTACCGAGGTCTACGCGGTCGGCGGAGCCCAGGCGATTGCGATGTTCGCGTACGGCACGTCCGCAGGGCCGATCTCCGCATCCCGCAGGGAGAACGGCGCTACGGCGACCTCCCCGGACGACTGCGCTCCGGTCGACGTCATCACCGGACCGGGCAACGTGTACGTCGCTGCTGCCAAGCGCCTCGTTCAGGGGCAGGCCGGGATCGACTCCGAGGCGGGTCCGACCGAGATCGGCATCCTGGCCGACGACGCCGCGCCGAGCGAGTTCCTGGCGGCAGACCTGATCGCACAGGCGGAGCACGACCCCTTGGCGGCATGCCTGCTGGTCACCGACAGCGAGGAGCTCCTCGAGCAGGTGGACGCCGCGCTGCAGCAGCAGGTACCGGTGACCCGCCACCGTGAGCGCGTGGAGACCGCGCTGGCAGGACAGTCGGCCTACGTGCTGGTGGACGACCTCGACGCCGGCCTGACCGTCATCGACGAGTGGGCGCCGGAGCACCTGGAGGTCCTCACCCGTGACGCGGCCGAGCGGGCTCGTCGCGTCCGGAACGCCGGAGCGATATTCGTCGGCGACTACACACCGGTATCGCTCGGCGACTACCTGGCCGGTTCGAACCACGTCCTGCCGACCGGCGGCACGGCCCGTCACACCGGCGGACTGTCGGTCGGTTCCTTCCTGCGCACGATCCACGTGGTCGAGTGCAGCCGGGAGGCGCTGGCGGGGGCGGAGCCGTACGTCAGTGCCTTGGGCGGAGCCGAGGACCTGCGCGCGCACGTCGACGCGGTGCAGGTGCGGGTGGGGGCGTCGGGGCTGCACGCTTCGGGACTGCAGGCCTCAGGGGAGCAGGCCTCAGGGGAGCAGGCCTCAGGGGGATCCCCACAGTGAGTGAGAAGCCGGGTCAGACCCCCGTATCGGGTCAGACCCCCGTATCGGGTCAGACCTCCGTATCGGGTACGAGCACGGCGGCCGCGCGAGCCCGACCGGGTTCGCCGGCCAGCATGGCCGACCTGCCACTGCGTGCCGACCTCCGAGGCCTCTCGCCGTACGGGGCACCCCAGATCGACGTTCCGGTACGCCTGAACACCAACGAGAATCCCCACCCACCGCCCCCGGAACTGGTGGCGGACCTCGCAGCCGCCGTCCGCAGAGCTGCGACGACGCTGAACCGCTATCCGGACCGTGAGGCCGAGGGACTCCGCGAGGATCTGGCCGCCTACCTGCACCGGCGTACCGGGGTTGAGCTGTCCACCCGTCAGGTCTGGGCCGCGAACGGGTCGAACGAGGTGCTGCAGCAGATCCTGCAGGCCTTCGGCGGCCCCGGTCGTACGGCGCTGGGCTTCGAGCCCTCGTACTCGATGCATCGGCTCATCGCGCTGGGGACCGCGACCTCGTGGGTGTCGGCCGAACGGCGCGGTGACCACACCCTCGACGCCGCCCTGGTCGCCGACACGATCGCCGCGGTGGGCCCCGACGTGGTGTTCCTGTGCTCACCGAACAACCCGACCGGTACCGCGCTGTCGCTGGACGCCGTGTCGGCGGCATGCCGGGCCACGCTCGACGGCGACGGGACGCCGACGGCCGTGGTGGTGGTCGACGAGGCGTATGCGGAGTTCGCCAGGGCGGGTACCCGCAGCGCGCTGCACTTGCTGGGGGAGTACCCGCATCTGCTGGTCACGCGCACGATGTCGAAGGCGTTCGCGCTGGCCGGTGCGCGGGTGGGCTACCTGGGCGCGGGGGAGAACGTGGTGGACGCGCTGCACCTGGTACGGCTGCCGTACCACCTCTCAGCCCTGACCCAGTCCGCCGCCCGGGCAGCGCTGGCGCACGCTGACGAGGTGCTCAAGACCGTGGATGCGGTCATCGTGGAGCGGGAACGCATCGTGGCGGCGCTGCCCGCGCTCGGGCTGCGAAGCGTACCCAGCGACGCCAACTTCGTCTTGGTGGGCGAGCTCCCCGACGCGCACGCGACCTGGCAGGCACTCCTCGACCGTGGCGTGCTTGTCAGGGATGTCGGGGTACCCGGGTGGCTGCGGATCACCGCGGGACTGCCGCACGAAACGGACGCGCTCCTCGGCGCGCTCGAGTCGGTCGTGGCTTCCTCGGCATGAGAGGTGGCAGAGTTCGGATGGCTGGTTCGTCACCTGGCGCGTCAGCACTGGAGGAGGTCCGATGACCCGCACCGCGAGCGTCCACCGCGTGACTCGCGAGAGTGACGTTGCCCTCGAGGTCAACATCGACGGCACCGGCAGCTTCGAGGTCGGCACCGGAGTGGGCTTCTTCGACCACATGCTGGAGACCTTCGCCAAGCACTCGCTTGTGGACCTGAGGGTGCGTACGGAGGGTGACATCCACGTGGATGCCCACCACACCGTGGAGGACACGTCGCTGGCTCTCGGAGAGGCGATCCGCGTTGCCCTGGGCGACAAGGCGGGCATCCGCCGCTTCGGCGACGCGCTGGTACCACTCGACGAGACGCTGGCGCAGGCCGCGGTGGATCTGTCGGGCCGTCCGTACTGCGTCCACTCCGAACCGGAGGGCCTGGCCCCCATGATCGGGAGCTATCACACCAGCCTCACGAGGCACGTGTGGGAGTCCCTGACCGCGCAGGCGCGGATCGCCCTGCACATCCGGGTGCTGTCCGGGCGCGATGCCCATCATGTCGCTGAGGCGCAGGTCAAGGCAGTAGCCCGGGCGTTTCGGGAGGCCGCCGAGCTGGATCCGAGAGGCAGTGGAGTGCCGAGCACCAAGGGAGTTCTGTGAGCCGTCCTCAGGTGGTTGTCCTCGACTACGGGTCGGGCAACCTGCGTTCGGCCGAGCGAGCGTTGGCGCGGGTGGGAGCGGACGTCCTAGTGACGTCTGACCTGCAGGTCGCCGCGGAGTGCGCGGGACTCGTCGTTCCCGGGGTGGGTGCCTACGCGGCGTGCATGGCCGGGATCAACGAGGTAGGTGCTGGGCCAGTCATCCGCGACCGTGTCGCCGCCGGTCGTCCAGTGCTGGGTATCTGCGTAGGTATGCAGGTGCTCTTCGACGAGGGGTTCGAGCACGGGGTCCACACGCCCGGGCTGGGACTCCTGCCGGGCGTGGTCGCCCGACTCGAGGCCCCGGTGCTGCCCCACATGGGCTGGAACACGGTCGAGGCGGCTGTCGGATCCATCCTGTTCGAGGGTGCGGCGCCGGACGCCCGCTACTACTTCGTGCACTCCTACGCGGCGACGGATGTCCGGCGGGCGGCAGGAGGCTCTCCGGTGGCCACTACGCCGGGGGCGCGCGTGACAACAGCCGAGCACGGGATCTCGTTTGCTGCCGCGGTGGAGACTGGAGCCGATGGTGCGCCGGTCCTGGCAGCGACGCAGTTCCACCCGGAGAAGTCGGGAGATGCGGGCGCACTGCTGCTGTCGAACTGGGTTGGGATGCTCCGGTGAAGGGAACGAGCATGTCGTTGGTCTTGCTGCCTGCGGTTGACGTGGCCGATGGGCGCGCGGTGCGACTGGTGCAGGGAGAGGCGGGAACGGAGACCTCGTACGGGGATCCCGTCGCCGCCGCGCTGGCCTGGCAGGAGGCCGGGGCCGAGTGGATTCACCTGGTGGATCTCGACGCCGCGTTTGGCCGCGGGTCGAACCGCGAGCTGTTGGCCGACGTCGTGGAGCGGCTCGATGTGAAGGTCGAGATGTCAGGTGGCATTCGGGACGACGCGTCCCTGGAGGCCGCGCTGGCTACGGGGTGCTCGCGGGTGAACCTGGGAACCGCGGCTCTGGAGAACCCGGAGTGGTGTCGCCGTGCGATCGCCGATTTCGGCGAGCGAATCGCGGTCGGGCTGGACGTCCGGGGCACCACCCTGGCCGCCCGCGGGTGGACCCGCGAGGGGGGCGACCTGTGGGAGGTGCTGGAGCGGCTCGAGCGCGACGGGTGCCCCCGGTACGTGGTCACTGATGTGACCAAGGACGGCACGCTGAAGGGTCCGAACGTGGATCTCTTGCGCGAAGTCTGCAGCCGTACGGACCGGCCCGTGATCGCCAGCGGCGGGGTGTCAAGCCTCGAGGATCTGCGCAGTCTGCGGCAGCTGGTTAGCGCCGGCGTCGAGGGCGCGATTGTGGGCAAGGCGCTGTACGCGGGCGCGTTCACGCTTCCGGAGGCGTTGGCGGTTGCCGCCTGATACCCCGGAGATCGCCGACTAGAAGGGCGGATCGTCCTCGGGTGGAGGCGCCTCGGACTGCACCTGACTTCCGTCTTCCGGGGGCGACTGCGAGCCCGTCGTCTCCTCGACCCTGCTTGCCAGCTCCGCCTCGATCCAGGTGCGCGGCTGCGGCAGGGGGTACCTGGCGGGCTCGCTCGAAGGGTTGGTCAGGGTGGTGACGGTGACGCCCCAGGCGAGTGGGTCCGCGTTTCCGGTCAGGCCAGGACCGTGCGGCGGCACCGTGTAGGTGCGGCCGGTGGGCATGGTCCAGACGAGGGTCCCGTCATCGGTCCGATGAAGTGCTGGCGCGAGCGGTCCTGACCGCGTGTTCTCGAGCGCGTCTCGCACCCAGGTCGGCAGCTGGTCTCGATCCGAGAATCGGTGCTTGACTCTGTGGTGGCGTCGGCACAGCGCCACCAGGTTCCAGACCGCTGTTGGCCCCTTGGGGAATGCCGCGATGTGGTCGAGGTCGCACCTCACTGCGACCCGACGGCAGCCCGGGAACTGGCAGCGGCCGTCACGTTCCCGAACGTGGCGCTCCTGGGCCGCGTTGGGCCGGTACGTCTCGGTGCCGACGTCGAGCACCTGGCCACTCACAGGGTCGGTGAGCAGTCGCCGCCACGTTCCCTCAGATGCCAGCTCGCGGGCGGTCGCCGCAGTGATAGCGCCGTAGCCAGCCAGGTACCCGGGTGCTGAGCTGATGCCGAGCAGGGTGCTGGCCGGAACCGTCACGCTGATGGCGGCGCGACGTCCGCCCTGCTTCGCCAGTGGGCCTGCGCCCGCGAGCTCACCGACCGTGAGGGCCTCACGGAACGGCGAGACCAGCATGTCAGCTCGCAGCTGGTCCATCGTCCGGCCGTCCCCGGCTGCCTTGGCCGACCGAGCGGCAGCGGACACTGCCGCCTCGATGGTTGCCGCGTCCGCCGCCGGTAGGTCGGCCTCCAACGTTGCCATGCCATCCGGCTGGCCGAAGACACTGACCTTGCGGCCCCGGCGGCGCTTGCGCTCACGGTCTTCGGCAGCGAGCGGGTCGATCTCGATTACTGCTCTGGCGAGCAGCTCTGCGAGCTGCGCCGGGGTCGAGGAGGCAGCCCGGGGGAGCACGGACGTCTCCACTCGCTGTGCGTCCTCAGGGGTCAGGCCAGAGGTGTAGTCGACGATCTTGCGTGCCTTGATGAGCGTGATGCGGCCGACGCTGAGGGCCTCGGCGGTCGCCGGCAGACGCGCGGCGAGATTCAGTGCCACATCGAGGCGCCAGTTCGTGCCGTAAGAGGTGACACCGAGTTCCAGCGCCAGCTCCTCGTCGGGGTGGAGCCGAGCCACCTCGCCCAGTGGCAGTCGGTTCCGAAGGCACTCGTCGGTGTCGGCAGCGAGAACGTCGGGGCGGCGCGCAAACTCGGCGATGGCCTCCGACTGTCGTGCTGCGACCCACGAGGCCACCTTGTCCCAGGCGGCAACCAGATCGAGCACGTCCAGGTCCGTCTCCAAGGCGGCTGGCTCGCAGTCGACCAGCAACGCGGCGAGTGTTTCGCCAGGCATTCCGTACGGGCCGGATCTGGGATGGGGAGGGGCACTCGAGAGGCACCCGAAGACGCACCCGAAGACGCACCCGAAGGCGCACTCGCAGAGGCACCCGGCGTGTCTCCGCCAGGATCAGGCCCGGGCTCGCCGACCACCGTATCCATCGATTTCACCACCTCAGAATCGAACGTATGTTCGAATACTAGGTCGGGACTGTGACATATCAAGGCTCAGCTGCCTGGCTGTGGAAAACGGAGCGAAAGTCCCTCCACAGGCGCGGTGAGTAGTCAGGCCGATCTCCTCACATCGTGACCTTCCCGACGAACCGTCAGTAGGCTGTGCAATGACGGGGGCCTCAGAGGTGCGAACCAGCCCCGCAGGATGACCGCCAGCACCGTAGCCACACGACACCGAGGACCGCAGGCGATGACCGCACCCAGGACCAGGACCCGGACCACGGACCCGGACCAGGACCAGGGCCGTGGCAGCTGCGGCCGCAGCGGTCCTGGTAGTGGTCCTCGCGGTGGTGGCCTTTGTGGTCGCGAGCGGGGATCAGACGCCAGTTGCTGCCCCGGAACCGACCTCCAGGGAGGCCACGTCAAGTCCTACGCCGGCAACGCCGGAACCGTCCCGGAACCGTCCCCCGAGCCTCCGGCGCCGGTCACCTTCCGGCCGACCACCATGAGGATCCCGGCGCTCGGCGTCACGGCGCCCATGGACCCCGAGGTTCCGGACTCCAACAACGTGCTGGGCGTCCCTTCCGACCCGAAGCGCCTCGGGTGGCGTGCAGCGGGCGCGCTTCCCGGCGCAGACACGGGCACGCTGCTGGCGTACGGACATGTGGTCAATCGCGGCTATGGCCGGGGGGCGCTGTACTACCTGCGCGAGCTGGCCGTGGGAGATGACATTGTCCTGCTGGGGGATCAGGGCGAGCGGGTCACGTACCGCGTCGTGAAGGCTTCGATCGTGCACAAGGCCGACATGCCGGCGTCGGAGATGCTGGCGCTCGACGGGCCGCACCGACTGGCGCTGTACACATGCGAGGGTACGCCCGACGCCACCGGCCACCGCCAGCAGCGCGTGGTCGTGTGGGCCGAGCAGGCCAGCGCCGTCGAGGGTGTCTGAGGGCGCCGGCCCGGCGTCGTACGGTAGACAGATGAGCGTCGCCGTACGTGTCATCCCCTGCCTTGACGTCGACGCCGGCCGGGTGGTCAAGGGCATCAACTTCCGTGACCTGCGCGACGCCGGCGACCCCGTCGAGCTTGCTGCCCGGTACGACCGGCAGGGCGCCGACGAGCTGACGTTCCTCGACGTCACCGCATCCTCCGATGGTCGCGCGACCATGCTGGACGTGGTACGCCGTACCGCGGAGCAGGTCTTCATACCCCTCACGGTCGGCGGCGGGATCCGGACCGTGGAGGACATCGACCGCCTGCTCCGGGCCGGCGCGGACAAGGTCGGCATCAACACTGCGGCGATCGACCGCCCGGAGTTCCTGCGGGAGGCCGCGCAGCGCTTCGGCTCGCAGTGCATCGTGCTGTCGGTGGATGCGCGTCGGGTGCCGGCGGGTGAGCCGCCCACACCGAGCGGGTACGAGGTGACGACGCACGGGGGTCGCAGGGGCACCGGCATCGACGCGGTCGAGTGGGCCCGCCGCGGCCAGGAGCTCGGAGCGGGCGAGATCCTGCTCAACTCCATGGACGCCGACGGCACCAAGCGTGGCTTCGACCTGGAGATGATCCGGGACGTACGCGCCGTCGTTTCGATCCCCGTGATCGCCAGCGGCGGGGCGGGAGCGATCGACGACTTTCCCCCACCGGTCACGGCGGGTGCGGACGCGGTCCTGGCCGCCAGCGTGTTCCACTACGGCGAGATGACAGTGGGAGACGTGAAGGAAGCGATGCACCAGCAGGGGATTGAGGTACGGCGGGCGGGCGCATGACCATGAACAGCGCAGCCCCGGGTTCGGCGTCGGCGCCGGACGCATGGGGGGTGCCGAGACAGGTCGAGGTCGCCTCCTGGCTGCTGTACGGGGCTGCCGCAATGATTGCAGTCGTCGCGGTATGGACACTGTTCGACCTGCCCGGGGCGCTCAACGCCGTCCCGGACACCTCCCCGGCCGGCGCTCGCATCTTCTACGCCGTGACGCTGCTCATACCCGTCGCCGCGCTGCACTTCTTCGCTGCTCGCTGGGCTGTGGCGGGCAAGATTCCGGGGCTCGTCGTGGGCACGCTGCTCGGCCTGATCATGGGGCTGGGCTCGTTCACCCGTAGCGTCTTCGGTCCGCTGCCGGAGGACGGGGAGCCGCTCTCGGGGCTCACCCAGGCAACGGGCACGGTCTGGCTGCTTGCCGGACTGGGCACGGTGGGGCTGCTCTGGGTCCCACCGTCGTTCCGGTTCTTCCGCCAGCGGCGGCGGGAGCGCCGGGCCGCCGAGGAGTAGCGCCGGGGCAGGCGAACAGGAGCGCCGGGCTGAGTTCGCCGATGCTCACCCTGGCTGCGTCACACTGGGAGCATGCCCTCGGACCCGACGCCACCGCGCGCGCCCTCCGACCTCGATCCCGCTGTCGCCGCGCGCCTCAAGCGCGACGCTGCCGGACTCGTGGTCGCCGTCGTTCAGCAGTACGACACCGGTGAAGTGCTCATGGTCGGCTGGATGGACGACGAGGCGCTGCACCGCACGCTGACGACGGGACGGTGCACGTTCTGGAGCCGCAGCCGCAGCGAGTACTGGGTGAAGGGCGAGACCTCAGGGGCCGCGCAGTATGTGAAGTCCGTACGGCTGGACTGCGACGGCGACACCCTTCTGGTCGCGGTGGACCAGGTCGGCGGGGCGTGTCACACCGGCGACCGCACGTGCTTCGATGCCGACCAGCTGCCCGCGGTTGTGGGTCACCGGCCCGACTAGCAGCGCAGCGGAGACACCGCCGGGGAGAATGGCCTCATGGACCGCAGCACGACCACCGGCCACGACCAGGCAGACCCCGGCGGACGCCGGGGGCATTCCCGGCTGACCGGGCACACCTGGCCGACCCGGGCCGAGTTCTCCGAGCTGGCGCGGGAGTGTTCAGTGCTGCCGGTGACGCGGCGACTGCTGGCCGACGGCGAGACGCCGGTCGGGATGTACGCGAAGCTCGCCGGTGGGCCCGGCTCGTTCCTTCTGGAGTCCGCCGAGCACGGTGGCGTGTGGTCCCGGTACTCCTTCGTGGGTGCCAGCTGCCCGGCGACGCTGACAGCGCGGGACGGCAAGGGGGTGTGGCTCGGCACTCCGCCGCCGGGCGTACCGGACAGCGGTGAGGACCCCCTCACGCTGCTGCGTCGTACCGCGGAGGCCTTGCGGTCACCGCGTCCGCAGGGGCTGCCGCCGCTGACCGGCGGGCTGGTCGGCTACCTCTCCTACGACTTCGTACGACGTATCGAGCGGCTGCCCGAGAACGCCGAGCAGGATCTCGACATCCCCGAGCTCGGGATGATGCTGGCGACCGACCTTGCCGTGCTCGACCACTCCGACGGCACAGTCCTGCTGGTCGCCAACGCTGTTCTGCCGGAGGCCGGCTACCCGGCCGACGAGCGCCGCGGCGACGGGCGTGAGGATGCCATCGCGTCTGCCTACGATGACGCGGTCGCCCGCCTGGACGCCATGACCGCGCGTCTGGCCCAGCCCACGCCACCCTCGGTCTCCAGCATGGACACCGGCGCGCAGCCGCAGTTCGACTCCCGTACGCCGGAGGGTGACTACCAGCGGGCGGTCGAGATCGCCAAGGAGGAGATCAGGGCGGGGGAGTGCTTCCAGATCGTGCTGTCGCAGCGGTTCTCGACTCCGACGACCGCGTCGGCCCTGGACGTCTACCGTGTGCTGCGGCTGACCAACCCCAGCCCGTACATGTACCTGCTCAGGTTCCCGGACGGGATCGACGTCGTGGGATCCTCCCCCGAGGCGCTGGTCAAGATCGACGAGGGCCGGGCGATGATGCACCCGATCGCCGGTACCCGGTGGCGCGGCGAGACACCCGAGGAGGATGCGCGCCTGGCTGCCGAGCTTCTCGCGGACCCCAAGGAGCGCTCCGAGCACGTCATGCTGGTGGACCTGGGTCGCAACGACCTGGGTCGGGTCTGCACGCCGGGCACCGTGGACGTCGTCGACTTCATGTCGGTGGAGCGCTACAGCCACGTCATGCACATCGTCTCGACCGTGGTGGGGCGGGTGGCGCCCGGCAGCACCTCGCTGGACGTGCTGACCGCGTGCTTCCCCGCCGGGACACTCTCCGGGGCCCCGAAGGTCCGTGCGATGGAGATCATCGACGAGCTGGAGCCGGTACGGCGTGGGCTGTACGGGGGGTGTGTCGGATATCTCGACTTCGCCGGTGACCTCGACATGGCGATTGCCATCCGTACCGCCCTCATCCGCGACGGGGTCGCGTACGTGCAGGCGGGCGCGGGCATCGTGGCCGACAGCCAACCGGCAGCCGAGGAACGCGAGTCGCAGGACAAGGCCCGAGCGGTGCTGACCGCCGTAGCGGTGGCCGAGACGATGCAGGCCGCGCCGTGAGTACGCCCGCGACGCCGAGCCGCCGGAGCACGCTGCTGCTGATCACGGTCGCCTCGGTGGTGGTACTGGTGACTGCCGGGCGGGTATGGGTGGAGGCCACGTACCGGAGGTGGGCTCCGCTCGGTGAGGTACAGGAAGCGTTCAGCGGACGGGACATCCAGTCGGTGACCACCGTGCTGGCGCTGCTGGGCCTGGCGGGGGTCGGGGGTCTGCTGGCCGCGTCCGGAGTCCCGCGGCGGCTGGTTGCGGTGGTGATCACCCTCGCCGGGCTCGCGGTGGTTGTCCTGTCGGTGCAGGTCGCCGTGGACCCGGTGGGCGCGCTGCCCTCGCTGGCCCTGGACGACCGCCCGGGTATGGCTGGCATCCGGCCGGACCCGGTCACGGCCAGCCTGTGGCCCTGGCTGTCCGCGCTGGGCGGAGCGGCGATGGCGTCGGGCGGAGGTCTGGCGGCTCTGCGCAGCGGCTCCTGGCCGTCCTGGGGTACGGGTGTACGCGCCGACCAGGTGCGACGTACCGGGGAGTCGGAGCAGGTCCAGGACCAGGAGCGGAATCGGGCGCGGGAGCAGAATCGGGCGCGGGAGCAGGCCCGGGGGCAGGGGCCGGCGGAGTCCAGGGACACGGCCCACACGGTGGCACCGGACGCCTGGCATGCGCAGAACCTGGGCTACGACCCGACCGAGCACGCCGATCCGACCGGGCACGCCGATCCGACCGGGCACACCGAGCCGCACCGAGCACAGACCTGGGTCGAGCCGGGCAGCACGCCATCGGACTCCGAAGGTCACCCCGGCAGGCTGGCTGATCCCCGTACGGGGACGTGATGACGCACCCCGCGAACCCGGCCGCACCCGTCGGCCGTGGCCTGGTCCTTGTTGCTGAGGACGAGGAGTCCATCGCCGCACTGGAGCGGCTCTACCTCTCCCGTGAGGGCTTCGGCGTCCATGTCGAGAGCGATGGCGTGCGCGCCCTGGAGGCGGCTCGGCGACTGCACCCGGTGGCGGTGGTCCTGGACGTCGGACTGCCGGGAATGGACGGTACGGAGGTGTGCCGACGGCTGCGCGCCGAGGAGGACTGGACCCCCGTCCTGTTCGTGACCGCCCGCGACGACGAGGTGGACCGCATCGTGGGCCTCGAGCTCGGTGCCGACGACTACATCACCAAGCCGTTCTCGCCGCGTGAGCTGGTCGCCCGGGTGAAGGCGGTCACCCGCCGGTCGGCCGTCGGACCGGCCAGCATCCGCAGCGAGCCGATCTCGTTCGGCCGCCTGTCGGTCGACCTCCAGCGCCGCCGGGTCACCGTGGACGGTACTCCCGTCCAGCTCACGGCCACCGAGTTCGACCTGCTCGCGTACCTGGTGCAGCATCCCGGGCGGGTGCTGCAGCGGGAGCAGCTGCTCTCGCAGGTGTGGGGGTACGAGGCAGCCGCCGGCAGCCGTACCGTCGATGTCCACGTGGCCCAGCTGCGCGCGAAGCTGGGCGACGCCAGCCCGATCACGACTGTGCGGGGCGTGGGGTACGCGGCCGAGGCTCCGCATGACGGCTGACAGCTCGACCAGCGGGCCCAGCTCGACCAGGGGGCGGTCGTCGGACAGCGCGCACCGGTCGACCGGTGGCCGGCCCCCGGCCCCGCCCGGTCGTCGCTGGCGGCTCAACACCCAGGTGACACTGGTGACCATCCTGGTCGCGGCCTTCGCCGTACTGGCGTCGGGGTTGCTGTCGGTGTCGCTGGTGCGCTCAGCCGCGGAGGATGAGGCCCGGCGCACCCTTGGCCTGCAGGCCGATCTGCTCGCCGATGTCTACGGGTCGCAGACGGGCCAGGCCCTGCGGATCGCGCGCACGCTCGCCGCCCAGGGCATCTCGCTGGGTCTGGTGAGCAGCGCCGGCCGGATAGTGACCAGCGACTCGGTCGTTGAGCTGGCAGCGAGCGGGCGGGAGGCGGAGCTCGCCGCGGGCTCGGACTCCTCGTACGTGGTCGACCTCGGCTCCGACGGGGTGCTGCTCGTCGAGACGCGCGACGTCTCGCAGCGCGGTGTCGCGGTTCCGCTGGTCCAACGGGTCGCTCCGGGGACCCAGGCGGGATCACTCGTGGTCGTACAGCCTCGCGAGGAGGCTCTGGCCGTCGGCCGGGACCTGCTGGGCCCCCTGCTGGCGTCGCTGGCCTTCGGAGTCGCCGTTGCGGCGCTGGCGGGCTGGCTGCTCGCGCGACGCCTGGCGCGGCCGCTGGAACGTACGGCTGCGGCGGCGCTGAACATGGCGGGCGGGGAGCGGGAGGTGAGGGTGAGCCCGGGCGGGCCGCTGGAGGTGGCTGAAGTCGCCGAGTCACTGAACACGCTGTCCTCGGCGCTCGAGACGAGTGAAGGCCGGCAGCGGCAGTTCCTGCTCTCCGTCTCCCATGAGCTGCGCACCCCGCTGACCGCGGTTCGGGGCTTCGCGGAGTCGGTAGCCGACGGCGTGGTGACCGGTGAGCAGGCACGGCAGGCAGGTGGCACGATCCTGGCGGAGGCGCAGCGACTCGACCGACTGGTCAGCGACCTGCTCGACCTGGCTCGGCTCGGCGCACAGGAGTTCCCGCTGGAGCGGCACCCGGTGGACCTCGTCGACGTCCTTGCGGGGCCGGGCGGCGCGGCGCCGGTGTGGGCGAAGCGCTGCGCCGACGTGGGGGTCGAGTTCCGTACCGAGCTGCCCGCGGGCGCCGTGACCGTGGTTACCGATGCGGGGCGGGTCCGGCAGATCGTCGACGGGCTGTGCGAGAACGCCCTGCGGGTGACCCCCGAGGGGGCGCCGATCGTCCTGGCACTGCGTGCGGACGGCTCCGGTGACAGGGCTGACGACAGGGTCGGCGACGCGGCCGGGAAGGGCGCGGCCGGCGCAGTCATCGAGGTGCGCGACGGAGGGCCCGGACTGACGCCCGAGGACTGCGAGGTGGCCTTCGACCGCGCGGTGCTCTACGAGCGCTACCGGGGCATTCGGCGGGTCGGTACCGGGGTAGGGCCTGGCGCTGGTCGACGGGCTGGCGCGCAGGCTGGGCGGCAGGGCCGAGGTCGAGGGCCACGGGCCGGAGGGCGGCGCGGTGTTTCGCGTCGTGCTGCCCCGGAGCTGATGGCAGAGCGCCCCTGAGCTGTCAGTCCCTGGGCCTGTCAGTCCCTGAGCCTGTCAGTCCCTGGGCCTGTCGGGTCCCGAGCCCGTCGCTCCTTGAGCAAGCTACTCCGTGGGTAGGCACCCCTGGGCTGGTGTCCCTAGGCTGGTGTCGTGCATACCGTGTTGGACCTGCTGGTCGACGCTCCCGTCGAGGACGTGTTCGCGCTGCTGAGCGACCCGGTCCACCGCCCCACGTACCAGTACAGCCTGGCCAGGGTGGAGATGCTGACCGACGGTCCACCGCGGGTGGGTACCAGGTGGCGCGACGTACTGGCCTTCGGACTGGGAACCGTCGAGCTCGAGATCACCGAGCTCGTGCCGAACGTGGTGTGGGCGGAGCGATCGCTGACCGGGCCGATGCGGGGCGACATCCGTGTGCAGTTCCTCCCGGTCGGGGACAAGACCGGGCTGCGGTTCTCCGCGGAGGGTCGCATCCAGGGAGTCCTGGGCCGCTTCGACACCGTTGCCGGCCCGATGTTCGCCAGCGCCGTGCGCGCGGACCTGCGAAACCTGGAACGGCTGTTACGTACGGGATAGGTGGGGCGCCCCGCGCCGTCTGCCGCGAGTGTGGCCGTGACGGAAGATCATCTGGCCTGTGGATACCGGGTACGAGACCCGCTGTGCGACGGCTACTCTGAGGCACATCGCCCGATTCAGGCGTGCCGGGCAGTCCGTGTCGGCGCGTCCTCGGGCCGCTGGAGTTGCGGGTGGGAGCAGTACCGATGACCGTTCTCGAGGACATCATCGCGGGGGTCCGCGAGGACCTGGTGGTGCGGGAAGCGGCCGCGCCGCTCGAGCAGGTCCGTTCTGCCGCTGAGCGCCAGAGTCCGGCTCGCGACGCGCGTGCGGCCCTCGCCGGCCCCGGGGTCGCGGTCATCGCAGAGGTCAAGCGCGCCAGCCCCTCCAAGGGCGAGCTCGCTCACGTTCCGGACCCGGCCGCGCTGGCCCGTGCGTACGCGGCCGGTGGCGCCCACGCGATCAGCGTGCTCACCGAGCGGCGCCGCTTCTCGGGCTGCCTGGAGGACCTCGCCCAGGTACGCGCCGCGGTAGACCTCCCCGTGCTGCGCAAGGACTTCGTCGTCTCGCCGTACCAGGTCCACGAGGCGCGCGCCTACGGTGCGGATCTGGTCCTGCTGATCGTCGCCGCGCTGCACCAGAAGCAGCTGGTGAGCCTTCTGGAGCGGATCGAGTCCCTCGGCATGACCGCGCTGGTGGAGGTTCACGACGAGGCCGAGGTCGAGCAGGCGCTGCTCGCCGGGGCGAAGGTCATCGGCGTCAACGCCCGCAACCTGAAGACGCTCGAGGTGGACCGTGGCACCTTCGCCCGGCTGGCCCCGCTGATACCGCCGGGGGTGCTGACCGTCGCCGAGTCGGGGGTACGGGGGCCGCAGGACCTGCTCGCGTACGCATCTGCGGGCGCGGACGCCGTCCTGGTGGGTGAGGGAGTCGTCGCCTCCGGGGATCCCCGACGGGCGGTGGCGGACTTGGTCACCGCCGGCGCTCACCCGGCGGTGAAGCGCGCGGCGCTGTAGCGGGCGACTTACCCTGGCGAGGTGACCCCTGCGGACCTGACTGCCGTACCCGACTCATCCGGCCATTTCGGCCCGTACGGCGGCCGCTTCGTACCCGAGGCCCTCGTCTACGCGCTCGACGAGCTGGCGCAGGCCTATGACGAGGCCCGAGCGGACCCGGAGTTCGTCGCGACCTACGACCACCTGATGAAGACGTACGTGGGTCGTCCCACGCCGCTGACCGAGGCACACCGTCTCTCCGAGCACACCAGCGGGGTGCGGGTCTTCATCAAGCGCGAGGACCTCGCCCACACCGGCTCGCACAAGCTGAACAACGCCCTGGGCCAGGCGCTACTGGCCCGCCGGATGGGCAAGACCAGGGTGATCGCCGAGACCGGCGCGGGTCAGCACGGCGTGGCCACCGCCACCGCGTGCGCGTACCTGGGCCTGGAGTGCGTCGTCTACATGGGCGAGGAGGACACCCGGCGGCAGGCGCTCAACGTCGCGCGGATGCGCATGCTGGGCGCCGAGGTCGTACCGGTCACCGTCGGGTCCCGCACGCTCAAGGACGCCATCAACGAGGCGATGCGGGACTGGGTCACCAACGTGGACACCACCCACTACGTGATCGGATCCGTGATGGGAGGGCACCCGTACCCGATGATGGTGCGCGACTTCCAGCGGGTCATCGGCGTGGAAGCCCGCGCGCAGATTCTCGCCGCCACGGGACGGCTGCCGGACGCGGTGATCGCCTGCGTCGGCGGAGGCAGCAACGCGATCGGCATCTTCCACCCCTTCATCGCCGATGAGTCGGTGAGCCTGGTGGGCGTCGAGGCGGGCGGTACGGACCTGAACGTCGGCCACCACGCGGCGACCATCACCGCGGGCCGCGCGGGGGTACTCCACGGCATGCGCACCTATCTGCTGCAGGACGAGGAGGGGCAGACCGCGACCACGCACTCGATCAGTGCCGGGCTGGACTATCCGGGCGTGGGCCCCGAGCATGCGTGGCTGCACGACACTGGACGGGCCTCGTACCGCAGCGTGGACGACGCGACGGCGATGGCTGCCATGCGGGTGCTTGCCGAGAGCGAGGGCATCCTGCCGGCGATCGAGACCGCCCACGCGTTCGCAGGGATGTTCGAGTGGGCGCGGGAGCAGGTGGCCGCGGGACGTGCTGCGGAGGAGACGATCGTGCTGGTCAACTGCTCCGGGCGGGGGGACAAGGACATGGATACGGCTGCGCGGTGGTTCGGTCTGATGCCTGAGGGGCGTTCGTGAGCGGGAGTCCCGGGCCAGTCGGCACCGTGAGTGGCGCGCGGATCACGGGTGTGTCCCAGCTGGAGGAGGCTTTCGCCGCCGCGCGCCGGGAGAAGCGCGCCGCGCTCATCGGGTACCTGCCGGCCGGGTTTCCCTCCGGGAGCGGATGCGTCGCCGCGCTGCGCGCGATGGTGCTCGGTGGTGTTGACATCGTCGAGGTCGGCCTGCCGTACTCCGACCCACTGATGGACGGACCCACGATCCAGCAGGCCGTGGATGTGGCGCTGTCGCAGCCGACCCATGTGGCGGACGTGGTCCGTACGGTGCGAGCAGTGGCTGAGTCCGGTGTGCCGACCCTGGTCATGACGTACTGGAACCCGGTGGAGCAGTACGGTCCGGAGCGCTTCGCAGCCGAGCTCGCTGAGGCGGGTGGAGCAGGGGTGATTACTCCGGACCTCACGCCCGAGGAGGCGGAGGACTGGCTGTCCGCGTGCGAGCGCCATGGCCTGGCACCAGTCTTCCTGGTGGCTCCGTCCTCGCCCGAGGAGCGGCTGCGCACGGTGGCTGGGGTGTCGAACGGCTTCGTGTACGTGGCATCGACGATGGGCGTGACCGGCGCGCGGAGCGCCGTCTCCAACCGGGCCGAGGAGACCGTACGGCGGACTCGTGCCGTCACCGAGCTGCCACTGGCGGTGGGACTGGGGGTCTCGACTCCGGAGCAGGCGGCCGAGGTGGCGCAGTACGCCGACGGGGTGATCGTCGGATCGGCCTTCGTACGGGTGCTCCTCGACGCACCGAGCGAGGCCGAGGGTGTGGCCGCGGCTGGGCGGCTCGCCGGTGACCTGGCCGTGGGTGTCGGGAAGGGACAACGATGACGGAGGGGGCCAGCGGGGCCGCGGGTACGGTGCTCGCCTCGATTCCCAGCCCCGAGGTAGGCGTGTGGTACCTGGGGCCGATCCCGATCCGGGCGTACGCGTTCGCGATCATCATCGGGATCATCGTCGCGGTGCTCATCGGCCAGCGGCGCTGGGAGGCGCGGGGCGGCGACCGCAACCAGGTCGTGGACATCTCGCTATGGGCGGTGCCCTTCGGGATCCTCGGGGCGCGGATCTACCACGTCGTCTCCTCACCGGAGGCGTACTTCGGGGAGAACGGCAACCCGTGGGCGGTCTTCCGGATCTGGGAGGGCGGTCTCGGGATCTGGGGCGGCATCGCCTTCGGCATCCTCGGGGCCTGGATCGGAGCGCGGCGGGTCGGCGTCAAGGTCCCCCCGTTCGCCGACGCGCTGGCCCCGGGGATCATGGTCGCGCAGGCGATCGGCCGGCTCGGCAACTACTTCAACCAGGAGCTGTACGGCAAGCCGAGCGACCTGCCATGGGCCGTGGAGATCTCCCCGGAGAACCGGCCGCCCGACATGCCCGACGTGGAGACGTACCATCCCACGTTCCTCTACGAGGCGCTGTGGAACCTGGGTGTCGCCGGCGTCGTGGTGTGGGCGGACCGGCGGTTCCGGCTGGGCCACGGACGGGCGTTCGCGCTGTACGTCGCGCTGTACTGCGCCGGACGGGTCTGGATCGAGTCGCTGCGCATCGACCCGGCCAACACGTTCTTCGGGATCCGGCTGAATGTGTTCTCCTCGATCGTCGTGGGACTCGCAGCCGTCATCTTCCTGCTGCTCACCAGGGGTCCCCGGTGGCGTCGCGAGACTCCGGCCGAGCTGTACCGGGAGGGGCGCGTGCCGCCCGAGCTGCTGGAGGCCGACGGGTCGGGTGAGGGTGTGGCGTCGGGCGGATCCGGTGAGGCCTCGGCCTTGGGCGGGGCTGGCGTCGGGGGACGGCGCCGCGTCGGGCGGATCTGGTGAGTCGTCGGCCGTGGGGGGGTCGGGCGGCTCTGGGACTCCGATGGCTCTGGTGACTCTGGGGGCTCCGGTGACTCCGGGGACTCCGACGGATCGCCAGGGGTTCCGATGATCGGGCGTACCGCGGCGGGAGAGAGCCCGGCGAGCGTTCTGGCGATGCTGCGGGTCAGGCGGGCCTGCCCGGTCAGCCGCGCAACGAGGCGTAGGTACCCGGTCGGAGCAGCGGAAGGTCCGTGCAGGTCCCCGGAGGTCCCGACACGGCTGCGGAGCTGCGCGCAGGTCCGTACGGGGTCCGCGGAGCTGGACGTAGGTGGCGACCGAGGCGTGATCATGGCGTTACTGCGCGCCCGATGCCGTGATCATGGCGCCAGGTCACCTTATGCGGCCAGTCGCTTCGGCGTGTCATTCCCTACCGCCATGATCACCATGATCATGGCAGTCGAGCGCCATGATCATCGAAGTAGGTGATGCGGCCACTCGAGCGCCATGATCATCGAAGTCGGGCGGGCTATCGCAGTCGAGGTGGCCAGCGAATAGCGCGGGAGCCGTGTGGTGAGACTGGCCTGCGGTCTTGCACGTCGGCTACTCTGAGTCACGCAGGGCCAGTGTCGTCCCCGCGCCGTAGATCGGCTGGTCACCGGACTCCGACAAATGGGTTCCGAATGACCTACCGTTCCCGCGTTCCCCCCAAGGATGGCTCATGGACTTCTCCTCGGTACCCCCGAAGCAGGGCCTGTACGACCCTGCGTACGAGCACGACGCCTGTGGGGTCGCCTTCGTCGTGGACATGCACGGCCGCCGCAGTCACACGATCGTGCGCCAGGGCCTGACCGCGCTGGTCAACCTGGAGCACCGGGGAGCGGCCGGCGCGGAAGTCAACTCCGGCGACGGAGCCGGCATCTTGATCCAGGTGCCCGATACGTTCTTCCGGGCCGTCGTCGATGTCGCCCTGCCCGAGCCGACGCAGGACGGGCAGGCCCGCTACGCCGTGGGCATGGCGTTTCTGCCGGACGATGACGAGCGCAGCCTCAAAGCGGTCGACGCGGTCGAGCGCATCGCCGCCGAGGAGGGACTCCGCGTACTCACCTGGCGGGACGTGCCCACGGACGCGAGCAGCCTGGGCGAGACCGCGCTGAGCGTGATGCCCCGCTTCCGTCAGGTCTTCCTCGCGGGAGCGGAGCCCGACGGGGACGGCAACCACCTGTCCGGGCTGGCCCTGGAACGGTGCGCGTTCGTGGTCCGCAAGCGCGTCGAGCACGAAACCGCGGAGCGCGGCATCGGGGTGTACTTCCCCTCGCTGTCCGGCCGCACCCTGGTCTACAAGGGAATGCTCACCACGAAGCAGCTCGGCGAGTTCTTCCCGGACCTGAACGACGAGCGAGTCACCAGCGCGCTGGCGCAGGTCCACAGCCGGTTCTCCACGAACACCTTCCCGAGCTGGCCGCTGTCCCACCCGTACCGCTACATCGCCCACAACGGCGAGATCAACACCCTGAAGGGCAACCGCAACTGGATGCGGGCCCGGGAGGCGATGCTCGCGACGGACCTGATCCCCGGCGACATCGGCCGCATCTTCCCGGTGATCACCCCCGACGCCTCCGACAGTGCGTCGTTCGACGAGTGCCTGGAGCTGCTCCACCTGGGAGGTCGCAGCCTGCCGCACGCGGTTCTGATGATGATCCCGGAGGCATGGGAGAACCATGCCGAGATGGACCCGCTGCGGCGCGAGTTCTACCAGTACCACAGCTCGATGATGGAGCCCTGGGACGGCCCCGCCTGCGTGGCGTTCACCGACGGCACGGTGATCGGAGCCGTGCTGGACCGCAACGGGCTGCGGCCCTCGCGCTGGTGGCGGACCGTGGACGGGCTAGTGGTGCTCGCCAGCGAGGTCGGCGTACTCGACATCCCGCCGGACGAGGTGGTCGCCAAGGGACGGCTGCAGCCCGGCCGGATGTTCCTGGTCGACACCTCCCAAGGGCGCATCATCGAGGACGACGAGATCAAGTCGCAGCTCGCGGCGGAGCATCCGTACGGGGAGTGGCTGCAGGCGGGACAGGTGGACCTGCACGAGCTCCCGGAGCGTCCGCACGTCACCGGGGACTCGCACTCGGTGCTGCGCCGCCAGCTGACCTTCGGCTACACCGAGGAGGAGATCCGGATCCTGCTCGCGCCGATGGCCCGTACGGGTATCGAGCCGATCGGATCGATGGGGACCGACACACCGGTAGCCGTGCTCTCCAAGCGCAGCCGGATGCTCTACGACTACTTCACCCAGCTGTTCGCCCAGGTCACCAACCCGCCGCTGGATGCGATCCGCGAGGAGCTGGTGACCAGCCTGCGCGGCACGCTGGGGCCGGAGGGCAACCTGCTCGAGGCCAACCCCGCGTCGTGCCGCCAGGTGGTGCTGCCGAACCCGGTGATCGACAACGAGGAGCTCGCCCGGATCCGGCACATCAACGCCGACGGCGACATGCCCGGCTTCAAGACGAAGGTCATCAAGGGGCTGTACCCGGCCAACGGCGGCGCGGAGGCTCTCCAGGACGCCCTGGACCGGGCCTGCGCGGAGGCCAGCGAGGCGATCGAGGCGGGCGCCCGGATTCTGATCCTGTCCGACCGCGACAGCGACGACCAGCTGGCTCCGATCCCGTCGCTGCTGCTCACCGGGGCGGTGCACCACCACCTCATCCGGGAGAAGACCCGAACCATGGTCGGCCTGATCGTGGAGTCCGGCGACTGCCGGGAGATCCACCACGTTGCGCTGCTGATCGGGTACGGGGCGGCGGCGGTCAACCCGTACCTCGCCTTCGAGACCATCGAGAACCTGGTTTTCACGGACGTGCTCACCGGCATCACCCCGAAGCAGGCGCTTCGCAACTACATCAAGGCCGCCTGCAAGGGCGTCCTCAAGGTGATGTCGAAGATGGGCGTCTCGACCGTCGCCTCGTACACCGGCGCGCAGATCTTCGAGGCGGTCGGGCTCTCCCAGGAGATCATCGACCGCAACTTCACCGGTACGACCAGCCAGCTCGGCGGGGTTGGACTGGACGTGCTGGCCGAGGAGGTCGCGGCGCGGCACCGGCGTGCCTACCCGCCGAACCCGACGGCACGGGTGCACCGCTCGCTGGAGATCGGCGGGGAGTACCAGTGGCGCCGCGAGGGTGAGATCCACCTGTTCAACCCCGAGACGGTGTTCCTGCTGCAGCACTCGGCCCGCGCCAAGAAGTACGAGATCTTCAAGCAGTACACGTCGAAGGTCAACGAGCTCTCGGCCGAGTCCGGCACGCTGCGGGGGCTGTTCCGGTTCAAGCACAGCCGACCCCCGGTGCCGATCGAGGAGGTCGAGCCGGTCAGCGAGATCGTGAAGCGCTTCAACACCGGCGCGATGTCGTACGGGTCGATCTCCGCCGAGGCCCACGAGACGCTGGCGATCGCGATGAACCGGCTCGGTGCGCGGTCGAACACCGGCGAGGGCGGCGAGGACCCGGAGCGCTTCGTACCGATGCCCAACGGCGACTCCAAGCGGTCGGCCATCAAGCAGGTCGCCAGCGGCCGGTTCGGTGTCACCAGCGAGTACCTGGTCAACTCCGACGACATCCAGATCAAGATGGCCCAGGGCGCCAAGCCCGGGGAGGGTGGTCAGCTGCCCGGCCACAAGGTCTGGCCCTGGATCGCCAAGACCAGGCACTCCACCGCGGGCGTAGGGCTCATCTCCCCGCCGCCGCACCACGACATCTACTCGATCGAGGACCTCGCCCAGCTGATCCACGACCTGAAGAACGGCAACAAACACGCGCGGATCCACGTGAAGCTGGTCGCGGAGATCGGTGTCGGTACGGTCGCGGCCGGGGTGTCCAAGGCGCACTCCGACGTGGTGCTGATCTCCGGTCACGACGGCGGGACCGGCGCCTCGCCGCTGACCTCCCTCAAGCACGCGGGCGCGCCCTGGGAGCTGGGCCTCGCCGAGACCCAGCAGACGCTGCTGCGCAACCGGCTCCGGGACCGGATCGTGGTGCAGGTCGACGGCCAGCTGAAGACCGGTCGCGACGTGGTGGTGGCCGCGCTGCTCGGGGCGGAGGAGTACGGCTTCTCCACCGCGCCGCTGGTGGTCTCCGGCTGCGTCATGATGCGCGTCTGCCACCTGGACACCTGCCCGGTCGGTGTGGCGACGCAGAACCCTGAGCTGCGCAAGAAGTACACCGGGAAGGCCGACTACGTCGTCACCTACTTCGAGTACGTGGCGCAGGAGATCCGCGAGCTGCTTGCCGAGCTGGGCTTCCGGTCGCTGGAGGAGGCGATCGGCCACGCCGAGGTGCTCGACACGGCGGAGGCGATCGACCACTGGAAGGCGGACGGGCTGGACCTCTCGCCGCTGTTCGTGGTGCCCGAGGAGGCCGAGGGTCATTCCTTGCACTGCATCACCGAGCAGGACCACGGCTTGGACAAGGCACTCGACAACACCTTGATCGAGCTGGCCGAGGGTGCGCTCGAGGATGCCCGGCCGGTCGCGTTCGACATCCCGGTACGAAACGTCAACCGTACGGTCGGCACGATGCTGGGCGCCGAGCTGACCCGCCGCTACGGCGGGGACGGGCTGCCCGACAACACCATCGACATCACGTTCACCGGGTCGGGCGGTCAGTCGTTCGGGGCGTTCGTACCGCGCGGGATCACGATGCGGCTGCTCGGCGACGCGAACGACTACCTGGGCAAGGGGCTGTCCGGCGGGCGGATCATCGTACGGCCCGATCCGGCGGCGCCGTTCGTGGCCGAGGAGAACATCGTCGCCGGCAACGTGATCCTGTACGGGGCCACCGGCGGCGAGATGTTCCTCCGCGGCGTGGTGGGCGAGCGGTTCTGCGTCCGCAACTCCGGCGCCGTCGCGGTGGTCGAAGGCACCGGAGACCACGCGTGCGAGTACATGACCGGTGGCCGCGTGGTGATCCTCGGAGAGACCGGGCGCAACCTCGGGGCGGGCATGTCCGGCGGAATCGCCTACGTGCTGGACCTCCGGGAGATCCGGGTGAACCAGGAGATGGTGGACCTCGAGGCGCTGGACGTGGACGACGCCGAGTTCGTGCGGGCCACCGTACAGAAGCATCTCGAGGAGACCGACTCCGACGTGGCACGGGCGCTGCTGGCGGACTGGGACCGCTCGGTACGACGGTTCACGAAGATCATGCCGCGCGACTATCGGCGGGTTCTCGAGGCGACCCGGGTGGCCGAGGAGACCGGCCGTCCGATCATGGAGGCGATCATGGAGGCATCGCATGGCTGACCCCAGCGGCTTCATGAAGTACGGCCGGGAGCTGCCGCAGCGTCGGCCGGTCCCGCTGCGGCTGCAGGACTGGCACGAGGTGTACGAGGACTTCGACGCCGGTTCGCTCAAGCGCCAGGCAACCCGCTGCATGGACTGCGGCATTCCCTTCTGCCACAACGGCTGTCCGCTGGGGAACCTGATCCCGGAGTGGAACGACCTCTCCCGGCGTGATGACTGGGAGGAGGCCATCGAGCGGCTGCACGCGACCAACAACTTCCCGGAGTTCACCGGGCGGCTGTGTCCGGCGCCCTGCGAGGCAGCCTGCGTGCTCGGCATCAACGAGGACCCGGTCACGATCAAGCAGATCGAGGTCGAGATCATCGAGCGTGCCTGGCGCGAGGGCTGGGTGGCGCCGCAGCGCCCGATGGCGCGTACCCGCAAGACGGTGGCCGTGGTGGGCTCCGGACCGGCGGGTCTGGCGGCGGCGCAGCAGCTCACCCGGGCGGGCCACGACGTCACGGTGTTCGAGCGCGACGACCGCATCGGCGGCCTGATGGTGTACGGGATCCCCGAGTTCAAGATGGAGAAGCGGGTCCTGGGTCGGCGGCTGGCTCAGATGGCGGCCGAGGGCACGAAGTTCACGACCCGCTGCAACGTCGGGGTCGACCTGCCGACCGACCGGCTGCTCGAGGACTACGACGCGGTGGTGCTGGCCGGCGGGGCGACGGTGCCCCGGGAGCTTCCTGTCGAGGGACGTGACCTCGAGGGCATCATGCCCGCGATGGACTACCTGGTGCCGGCGAACCGGGTCCAGCTCCGTGACCTGAAGCGCTCGCCCATCTCCGCCGAGGGCAAGCACGTGGTGATCATCGGTGGCGGTGACACCGGGGCGGACTGCCTCGGGACGGCGCACCGGCAGGGGGCCGCGTCGGTCACCCAGCTGGAGATCATGCCCCGTCCGCCGGAGACCCGGGCCGAGGTGACCCCGTGGCCGATGTGGCCGCTGCAGTACCGGGTCTCCTCGGCACACGAAGAGGGCGGGGAGCGGGTCTACAGCGTGAACACCGCTCGGTTCGTCGATGACGGGTCGGGCAAGGTGGCGGCTCTGGAGATCCACGAGGTTCAGGAGGCACGCGGTCCGGACGGGCGGATCTCCTTCGAGAAGGTGCCGGGGACCGAGAAGCAGCTGCCGGCGGACCTGGTCCTGCTGGCGATGGGATTCACCGGTGCGCAGCGTGCCGGCCTGATCGACGAGCTCGGCGTGGAGGTGGACGCGCGCGGCAATGTCGTACGGGACGAGGCGTGGATGTCCACGGTGCCGGGCGTCTTTGTGGCGGGTGACATCGGTCGTGGCCAGTCGCTGATCGTATGGGCGATCGCCGAGGGCAGGGCGGCCGCCGCGGCGGTGGACGGGTACCTGATCGGGGAGCCTTCGCGGCTTCCGGTTCCGGTGCAGCCGACCACCGCGTCGATCGGGGTTCGCTAGGGGTCCGGGCGCCCACCTCCCATCGCCCATCGCCCTCGCTCGCCGTGATCATGGCGCTCTATCGCCCCGCTCGCGGTGATCATGGCGCTAGTGCGTGGCGCGCCGGGCCGACACGCCGTGGCAGCAGATCCGGCGCCATGATCACGACCCGGGAGGTGATCCGGCGCCATGATCACGACCCGGGAGGTGATCCGGCGCCATGATCACCGGCGAAGGAGGGGCCACGGGGGTGCTCGAGCGCCATGATCATCCCGGTGGCTGCCAAACGGACCGGGCACCCACCCACACCGTCATGGACCGTTCACCGGCGGCTCACCTGTACCCACTAGGCTGCGGCCATGGTGAACAAGCGGGCGAAGATCGTCGCGACCATCGGACCGGCCAGCTCGGACCTCGAGACCCTCAGGGCGATGATGCGAGCCGGCATGAACGTGTGCCGGCTCAACTTCAGCCATGGCAGCCATGAGCAGAAGCTGGAGATCTACAAGCTCATCCGCGAGGCGGAGGACGCCGAAGGCCTTCACATGGGCATCCTCGCCGACCTTCAGGGACCCAAGATCCGCCTCGGGACGTTCGCCGAGGGCAAGGCGGTGTGGGAGAACGGCGCCCACGTCGTCATCACCACCGACGAGGTGGAGGGCACTGCGGAACGGGTGGGTACGACGTACAAGGCGCTTGCTGACGACGTGGTGGTCGGCAACAAGATCCTCGTCGACGACGGCAACCTCGCCCTGACCGTGGACGGGGTGGATGGCAACGACGTGCACTGCACGGTTGTCGAGGGCGGACCGGTCAGCAACAACAAGGGACTCAACCTCGTAGGTGTGAACGTGAGCGCGCCTGCCCTGTCGGAGAAGGACGAGGAGGACCTCCGCTTCGCCCTGACGCTGCCGGTGGACTGGGTCGCGCTGTCGTTCGTCCGCTCGCCGGACGACGTCGACCGGGTACGCCAGATCATGGACGAAGAGCGGGTCACGCGTCCGGTGCTCGCCAAGCTGGAGAAGCCCGAAGCCGTCGAGGCCCTCCCGGAGATCGTGGAGCGCTTCGACGGGCTGATGGTCGCCCGCGGTGACCTCGGGGTGGAGATGCCGCTGGAAGAGGTACCGCTGGTCCAGAAGCAGGCCATCCATTTGTGCCGGCAGAACGCGAAGCCGGTCATCGTGGCCACCCAGATGCTCGAGTCGATGATCACCCACAGCCGGCCGACGCGTGCGGAGGCATCCGACGTGGCGAACGCGGTGCTAGACGGAGCCGACGCCGTCATGCTCTCCGGCGAGACCGGGGTAGGGGCGCATCCGGTGGGTGTGGTCGCCACGATGGCCAGCATCGTCTCCGCGACAGAGGCCGGTGGCGTGCCGGTGCGGCCGCTTGACCTGCGCCCGGAGGACCTTGACGAGATTCCGGAAGTCGTGACCATGGCGGCGGCGAGCATCTCGCGGAACCTGGGAGCCGCCGCCATCGTGGTCGCCACGGAGACCGGCGCGTCCGCGGAGCTGGTGGCCCGGCACCGCACAGAGGTGCCCATCATCGCGATCACGCCGCACCGGGACGTACGCAACGCCCTCATGCTGGTGTGGGGCGTCACGGCAGCCCGGATCAGCGCGGTCACCTCGACCGACCAGCTCATTGAGCGGGTGAACGGGGCGCTGCTGCGACGCAAGCTGGTCCAGGCCGGGGACAAGCTGGTGGTGATCATCGGCAGTCCACCGGGCAAGGCGGGGTCGGCGAACACCGTACGCGTCCACACCGTCAGCGAGAGCGACCTGGACTAGAGGGCAGCCGATGCGGGAGGACGTACGGGAGGACGTCGAGGAGCTCTACGACCTCGAGCACGTGCCGGTCGGGCAGGAGGCCCTCGACGAGCTGGTCGAGGTCCTCGCGCTGGAGAGGATCGAGGAGAACATCTACCGGGGCGGTCACCCGCGCCACCACCTGCCCCGTACGTTCGGCGGCCAGACAGCCGCGCAGGCGCTGATGGCGGCCTACCGTACGGTGCCCGAAGGTCGCGACCTGCACTCGATGCACTCCTACTTCCTGCGCGGCGGCGATCCGACCGTACCTGCGCTGTTCCTGGTGGACCGGGTGCGGGACGGCGGCTCCTTCACCACACGCAGGGTGCTGGGGGTGCAGCACGGCGAGACGATCTACGCGCTGACCGCGTCGTTCCAGAAGCCCGAGCCGGGCGTGGCGCACGCCGACGAGATGCCCGACGCCCCGGACCCGGAGACCCTGCCGACGTTCGCGGAACTGGTGGAGGGCTACGCCAGCGAGGTGCCGGTCCTGGCGGGGCTGTCCCGCAACATCGACGTGCGGTACGTGGACCCGCCGCCGTTCATCCAGCGCGAGTCGGGGCCCCGTAAGGAGCCGTACCAGCGGGTCTGGATGCGCGCGTACGGGAAGCTCCCCGATGACCCGCGCATCCATGCGGCGGTGATCGCCTACGTCAGCGACATCAGCCTGCTGTCGTCGGTACTGGTCAAGCATGGGCTGGCCTTCTCGCTGGACCCGCTCTTCGGGGCGAGCCTGGACCACGCCGTGTGGTTCCACCGGCCCTTTAGAGCCGACGAGTGGTTCCTGTACGACACGTACTCCCCCTGGGCCGGCGGCGCGCGCGGGCTCGCCATAGGCCGGATGTTCACTCGCGACGGAGTGCTGGGCGCGAGCGTCGTACAGGAGGGTCTGCTGCGTCCGATGGGTGAGCTTCGCGAGCGGCTGACCGGCGAAAAGGTGGACCCGCTGGCTGTCCCGCCCAACCCGCTCTATGGGCGAGGCCGGGTCAAGGAGTGAGGTCCCACCTGGGGCAGCAGCCAATTGGGTCCGCGATCTGGCTGTGAGCCGCCACTAAGGCGGGCGGCCAATTGGGTCCGCGATCTGGCTCGAAACTGGACCATCTCGCGGACCTAACTGACCGGAGGGCGGCCGCTGCTAGTCGAGCTCGTCCGCTGACCGCCGCCCCGCAGGCCGCTCACGAGTATCTCGCCGAACAGCGCCCCTGCGGCGAGGGCCATCATCCGTACCGCTGCGTCTAGGAGCACAACGAGACCCTCGACCGTGTCGCCGGCGGAGAGCAGCAGGCTTCCGCGGTAGATCGCCAGGCCGGGCAGCAGGGGAATGATGCCGGGTACGACGAAGACCAGCGAGAGCGTACGGGTGCGCGCGGCGGCCAACCCCGCCGCTGCGCCGACGACCACAGCCGCCGACCCGAGTGCCAGGATGGGCTGGTCCACGAGGGTATCCACGCCCCTTGCCACGAGGAACCCGAGTCCTCCGATGACCAGGGCGGCCGGCAGAAGACTGCGGGGAGCCTGGTACACGACAGCCGCCGCCGCCGCGGCAACGCTGCCGGCCAGCGCTCTGAGCACAATGTCCACCCGCCAGCCCTCGTCGACGGGCACGATCTCCATGTCGACGGAAACGGCTCCGGCAATGGACAGCGCGATCAGGACGCCGGTGACGAGGCCCGCGACGAGGACGATGCCATCCACAGCACGCCCCGTGGCGGTGAGCGGGAAGCCGACCAGCGCGTCGCGCACCGAACCGACCAGCGAAACGCTCGGAAGCAGGACGACGATGCTGGCTGCCACGACGAGCGAAGGGCGAACCGGTGCCTCGAGGGCGGTCAGGCCGGCAGCCGCTCCGACCGCGATCAGGCTTCCCCCGGCCGCCAGGAAGAAGGCAGGGATGCGAGGGCTCGCCAGCAGGTGACCCAGCCAGATGATCACCACCCCTGTCAGGGCCGCCGCTCCCGCGACGAGCCAGCCGGCGCCGAGCGAGAGCGCTACTGCGCCCGCGAGTACGCCGTTGGCGAGCAAGATGGGCAGGAGTCCGTACGAACGTGGCTGGGACTCGATGCGCTCAAGCTCGGCCCTCGCCAGACCCAGCGCGAGACCTGCGGCAACCACGTCGGTAAGCAGCTGGTGGATCTGGGTCAGCCTGCGGTAGTCGGGGGCCCCCTGGCGGGTAACGCGAGAAGCTGCGACCGCTTGTTCGTGGTCCACCGCAGTGAGGGTGATCGCGTTGTACGTCACGTCCACCTCGACCTCGTCCAGCCCGAGGGTCACCGCGGCAGCGTGTACGGCGGACTCGACGTCGACCGCTGCAGCGCCGCGTGCCATCAGCTGCGCGCCGCATCGCAGCGAGAAGTCCATCACGTCGTAGGCACGGGAGCTGGGGGCGGGGCTACGGGGCCCGGGGCGGTACGCCCCTCGCGACAGGAACACCCCTGGCATCGTCGGCGGCTCGGTATCCAGCGCCAGCCGGCTGATCCTGCTCCGGATCTGGCGTGTCCACGGCATCGGCCAGCCCACTTTCCTCTGTCATCCCCACGCTATCTCGCGGGTGTGACGGGGCGAGAGGGAAGGTACGAAGGCAGCGGCGTACGGGTCGGGCGGAGTCAGCCGGAGTCAGCCGGAGTCAGCCGGAGTGGGCCCAGCCACGGGTGCAAGTGGCCCTGCTCAGTCGTCCTCTTCGTGCTCCTCGTACTCGGACTCAGACTCGACTGACTCGTACTCGGACTCGTCGTCCCGGTCACGGTCACCGTCCTCTTCGTAGCCGTCCGAGTCGTCCTCGGCTTCGGCATACTGGCTGGTGCCGCCACTGACCGTTGCGCCGCCCGGTGAGACGGGGGTCGTGGGTGCTGAGCTGGTAGGAGCCGAGGTGGTGCCCGTGGCGCCGGACGACACCGATGACCCCGAGCTCCCTCGCGGGGCGGGTACGACCCGCGTCTCGTAGCGATAGATCACCTCGGGTTCGACCTGCTCGTCGGTCACGGCAGCCGGTGCTGTCGGGTCGGCTGCTGTGGAGTCGACGACCTCGGGAGCCTGTGTCGCGTACACGGCCACGCCGAGCGTTGCGCCGGCGACTCCTAGCCCGATCGCTGTGATTGTCCGTCTCATGGAGGCCTCCTCGAGTGGCACCTCCGACTGTGCAGCGACGCGCGTGAACGTGGGCCGAAGTCAGCGTCAAGAAACGGTATGGGGTCGCTTGACATGGACTTGACGTTGCGCAGACACCCTCCTTGCGGCCCTCGCGCGAGAGTGGGGGTATGCGAAATGCAGCCTCTTCCCGTCGCCTTGCAGGTGTTGCCGGTGCCGGTTGTCGTACTCGGCGCGGGTGCGGGTACGGGTGCACTCGCCGCGAGCCTGCAACGAGGCATGTCGGCCTCGGCGGACCCCGAGGCAGCCGGCTCCCAGGTCGACCCGGAGTCCGACCAGCCTGGCAAGACTGGCAAGCCCCGGGAGGTCACGGTCGTCACCGTGGTGAAGGAGGTCCCGGAACAGCGCTCCGCGGCGACGGGCGGCTCGACGTCCGGCTCCACGGGTGGTTCCACGGGTGGTTCCACGGCCGGATCCACGGGCGGGTCGGCGATCCGACCGGCTCCGCAGCCGCCCGTGGCCGTAGCTCCGGCTCCGCAGCCGATTCCTGCCCCGGTCCACGCCAAGACGAAGGCGTCCTGATGACATCCCTGACCCGCTCGCCGCAACGGCACCGCGACGGTGTCGGCCTGGGTACGGAGACCAGGATCGTCGTCACCGACCCCGCCGTCCTGGACGAGGCCGCCGCGTTCCTGCAGCACCGGATCGCGGACCTGGACATGGCGGCCAGCCGATTCCGTACGGACTCCGAGCTGTCGTGGGCCAACCGCCACCCCGGAAGCCCGGTACGAGTCGGAGCGACCCTGCGGGACGCCATGGCCGAGAGCCTGGCGATGGCCGAGGCCACGAACGGCCTGGTGGACCCCGCGGTCGGAGCCGATGTCGTGGCTGCCGGGTACGACCGGTCCTTCGAGCTGCTGCCGGCTCTGCCGGCTCTGCCAGCGCTGTCGGACGGGTCCGGTCCCTCCCGGGTGCCGGCGTACACCGTCACGGAGGTGCCTGTGGAGCCGAGGCCCACCTGGCGGGACGTGGTCCTGACACGGAGGACTCGGAGGGTGCGGAGGACTCAGGGGGAGCCTGGCTCACGGTTCCCTGGGGGAGCAGCCTCGATCTGGGCGCCGTCGCCAAGGCGTGGCTCGCCGACACCGTCGCGGTCCAGATCGCGCTCCGCTGGGGGTGCGGCGTCCTGGTCGAGCTCGGGGGAGACATCGCGGTCGCAGGCATACCGCTTGAGAGCGGCTGGATCATCGGGCTCCCCAGGGCAGAGCGAGCGGGTCCCGAAGCCGTCGCGATCTGGACCGGCGGGATCGCTACCTCGGCCCAGGACCGGCGTCGCTGGCAGACGCCCGACGGGCCCGCCCACCACATCATCGACCCGCGGACCCGTCGTCCGGCGGCCAGCCCTTGGCGGGCGGTCACCGTGCACGCTGCGACGGCCGCCGAGGCAAACGCCGCCGCGACCGCCGCGATGATCCTGGGTGAGTACGCCCCGGAGTGGCTGGCGCGGCGTGGCCTGGCGGGGCGGCTGCTGCCCATCGACGGAGGAGAACCGAGCCGGGTCGGTCCTTGGCCGAACCCGGGCCCGACGACGGGTGAGGTGAGTTCGCTGTGACTCCCGAGATGATCTGGATCGTGCTGCGAGCCACCGGTCTCGTGGCGCTCGCCGCCCTGACGCTCTCGGTCGCCTCAGGGCTGGCCGGGCCGGCCGTGACCCGCCCCGACGTACGCGGCGTGCTGGTCGCCACGCACCGGTCCCTGGCGACCACCGGACTCGCCCTGACCGTGGCACACGTCGTGCTCGCGGTCCTGGACTCGTGGGTGGACGTACCGGCACTGGCAGCGGTGGTACCCGGCGCGTCGGCATGGGAACCGCTCTGGATCGGGGTCGGGGCCGTCGCCGTGGACCTGCTGGTGGTCGTGGCCGTCACCTCGGCGATGCGGAGCCGTGGCCCACGGACCTGGTGGACGCTGCATGCGCTCACCTACCCGGCGTGGCTGATGGCCGCGGCGCACGCGTTCGCCGTCGGGACGGACGCCTGGGGTCTGGCGTTCCTGACCAGCGCTGCCGTCGGAACCGCGCTGGTCGCCGCTGCCGCGGTGGCCCGGGCGGTTGCCTCGGCCAAGGGGCTGCCCGTGGGTGTCCCGCGCCCGGTTGGAGGTTCCCGGTGAGCACAGCCGTCCTGGACGTCACGAGGACCAGTCGCTGGGGACTCCCCGGTGTGCGGGTACCCGGTGATGCCCGGCAGCCACGGCCGGACGTCCTGCTCGCATCCGGATCGCTGCTGCTTGCCGGCGTCGAGCCCGGGCAGCGGCGTACGTGGCTCACCTGGTCGGAGCACCTCTCCCGGCACGGCGCCCCCCCGACGCCCGACCTCGCGACGCTGGCGCAGCTCGCGGACGCCGCGGGTCTGCGCGGGTACGGGGGAGCGGCCTTCCCCACCGCCGTGAAGCTGCGCGCCATGGCGGGCGGTCGTGCACCGCTGGTCATCGTCAACGGCATGGAGGGGGAGCACGCCAGCGCGAAGGACGGGGTACTGCTCCGGCATGTGCCGCACCTCGTACTGGACGGTGCGCTGGCAGCCGCACGCGCCCTCGGCGCGAAGGGCGTCACGGTACGACTGGCGGAGGACCGTCCCGACCTGGTGGACGCCGTACGGGCGGCTGCCGCGGAACGCGATGCCACTCGGACCGTCACGGTCTCGGTGGGACCCGCGGTCTTCTCCGCCGGGGAGGCGACCGCGGTCATCAACGGAGTTGTCGGACGGCCCGCGCTGCCCTCGCCCCTGGGCCGGCCGCCGCTGGCCCCCGCGGGCAACCGCGCCCTGGCCTGGGTTCCGGGCGCGCGCCGTCCCGCGCTGGTGAGCAACGTGGAGACCTTCGCCCGGCTCGCGCTGGTCGCCCGGGGCCAGGCTGCCGACAGCGCTCTGCTCACCCTCTCCGGAGCGGTTGCCCGGTGCGGAGTGCTGGAGCTGCCGGCCGGCTCGACCCTGGAGGACGCGGTGGCCGCCGCCGGCGGTCTGACCGAGCCGGTTGCGACGGCCGTCACCGGCGGATGGCACGGCCGCTGGGTCCCGTGGTCCGCGGCACGCGGGGCCGTCACTGTCGCGGGCCGGGCTGGACGAGGTCGGCGGCCGCTGGGGCGCCGGGGTATTCGTGCTTCTTGCCGAGTCGCTGTGCCCGGTCACCGCGCTGGCCGCGGTGGCGCGGACCCTTGCCGAGGGCAGTGCCGGGCAGTGCGGTCCCTGTCGGGTCGGCCTGCCGCAGATCGCCTCGGACCTCTCGACCTCTCGGACCTCTCCGACCGCCCTGCCGGAGCGAGCGGGCGCTTCGCCGTTGACGAGCTCCGTACGTCCATGGAGTCGCTGCGGGGCCGGGGGCTGTGCGCGCATCCCACCGCCGCGGTCGATGCGCTGAGCTCGGCTCTGGACCGCGTGGCCGAGGACCTGTCAGCTCACGCGGCGGGGACCTGCACCGCGACGAGGGGGTGGCAGCCGTGAGGGCCGCCAGGCAAGCCACCCGTACCGAGATAGCCGTCGACTGGCGGCTGTGCGCGGGTCACGGGGTCTGCGCGGGTGCGGCCCCGGAGCTCGTACGGCGGGACCAGTGGGGGTACCCCGACCTCGGGGGTGCGGACCGGGCTGAGGTGCCCGACGGTCTCCTTCCGGCGGCCCGCTGGGCCGTGGCCTCGTGTCCGGCCGCCGCGCTGCGGCTGCGGCGCGTGAAGGGGTGACGGCGGGAGGTCACTCCTCGTCCTGGCGTTCCACCTCAGCCAGTACGGGAGTCTCTCCGCTGCACACCACGGTGACCTCGACTTCCTCGGGTTCCGACTCCAGCCGGACCCGCAGCCGCGTCCCGTCGATCCTGCTCTCCTCGACCCGCCAGCCGGGATCGGGAACGGACCACACGAGGACGGGTACCCCCGCCTGGCATCGCACCCCGAGCACCGCTCCCGGCACCCGAAGGCTGGTCACGCTCGGCGAGGCGCTCATCGAGGGTGAGGCTGGTGGTGAGGCCGACGGCGTCGGGGTCGACGGTGCGGCGAGGCCGACGGCGAGGCTGACGGGGAGGCCGTGGTGTCGGCGGCGAGCGCGACGGCTTCCTCGGCCGACAGCACGACGCTCGCCGTGTCGTCGCCTCCGGCAGCGCGGAGTCCGAGTACCGCGAGCGCGCCGGCTGCCGGTACGGCGACCCCCCACAACAGGGCCAGCAGCAGAATCGGGGCGATCGAGCGAGGGGCTCCCGTACGCGGGGCTGCCTCGCGCGGCGTGCCGTTCCCCGCGTCGTGCTCCTCGGGATCGCCGGTCACATGCCCATCATGTCAGCCGCTGCGCCGCCCCTGGCGCAGTCCGACCCGGGTAGGGTGCCCACGTGGCGCACGTGCTCCTGATCGAGGACGATGCCGCCATCCGTACGGCGCTCATCAAGGCCCTGGTCGCCCGGGGTCATGCGGTGGACTCGGCAGCCGACGCGATGAGCGGGCTGCAACGGCTCGTGGCTGAGCCGCCCGACGTTGTCGTCCTCGACCTCGGCCTGCCGGACGTACCCGGTGACCGGCTGCTCACCATGATCCGAGCGGTCAACGACGTGCCGGTGGTGGTGGCCACGGCACGCGACGACGAGCACCTCACGGTGCGGTTGCTGGACGCCGGCGCCGACGACTACGTGGTCAAGCCGTTCGACCCGGCGCACCTCGAGGCACGGCTGCGGGCGGTTCTTCGGCGGAGCGGTACCTCTGCGCGGGAGCAGACTCCCGTCACCCGGGTGGGAGGGCTCAGCGTGGACACCGCCCGGCGTATCGCCGAGCTGGACGGCCACCCGCTGGACCTGACGCGGCTCGAGTTCGACCTGCTCGCCTACCTCGCGGACCACCAGGGGGAGGTCGTGACCCGGCGTGAGCTGCTCCGCGAGGTGTGGCAGCGCACGGACGGGGCCAGAACGGTCGACGTTCACCTGTCCTGGCTGCGGCGCAAGCTCGGCGAGACGGTGGAGGAGCCGAGGCTGCTGCACACCGTACGGGGAGTGGGTGTGCGGCTGGAGGACGTGCGGGCGGAGCCGTGACCCGACGCCTGGTCTGGTTCGGCCTGCTGGTGTGCGCGGCGGCGGTGCTGGCGCTGGTTCTGCCGCTGGGGTTCGCGGCGCAGGACGAGGCCCGGTCGGAGGCGGTGGCGAGCGCCCAGGTGCGGGCGCAGGAGACCGCCGTGCTGGTCGCGGGCGTGGCGACCGGAGCCGTCGAGGCCGCGGCTGCGGCAGCACCACCGGGACCGGGGTCGCTGACGGTCGTGCTCCCCGACGGGACGACGGTGGGTGACGACCCCGGACCGGGTACGGAGGCTGCCGTGACGACCGCCCGTACGGGTCGCGCCGTGAGCGTGGCGGTGGGCTCGGACGTCGTCGTCGCCTCCCCGGCCGTCGGGTCGGAGGGGACGGCGGTCGTCCTGGTCCGGCTCAGCGCATCCGACCTGCGGGTCGGACTGGGGGAGAGTCTCGCGGCGCTCGCCGCCGCGGGCATCGTCCTGCTGGCTGCCTCCGGCGCCACCGCCGTCTACCTGGCGCGTCGTACGGCTGAGCCGATCACGGAGGTCGCCGAAGTGGCCCACCGGCTGGCAGACGGCGACCTCCAGGCGCGCGCCACGGTGTCGGGCGTCCCCGAGACGGTCGCGGTCGGGCAGGCCCTCAACCGGCTGGCCGGGCGGGTACAGGAGCTGCTTGAGGAGGAGCGCCGGGCCTCCGCCGACCTGGCTCACCAGCTGCGCACTCCGTTGACGGCGCTGACTGTCGACCTGGACGCGGTCGCCGATCCCGACGTACGCGCGCGGCTCGACGACGACCTTTCGACGCTGCAGGAGGCCGTCGACGAGATCATCCGGGGGGCGCGGCGCCCGAGCCGGGAGGGGCTGCTGGCCCGCTGCGACGCCGTGGAGGTGGTCGGCGCTCGAGCCGAGTTCTGGCGGGTGCTGGCCGAGGACCAGCGCAGGGACTTTGAGGTGGCGCTGGCGCCGGGGCCGCTGCCGGTCCGTCTGGCTCACGAGGACCTGGAGACGGCGGTGGACGTCGTACTGCAGAACGTGTTCGTACACACGCCAGAGGGAACCGCGCTGCGGCTGTCCGTCTCGCCGCGGGCCGACGGCCCCGGGGCGCTGCTGGTCGTGGAGGACGAGGGGCCGGGCTGGGCGGCCGAGCCGGCCGGGCGTACCGGCACGACAGGACTGGGGCTCGACATCGTCGCCCGTACCGCCGAGGCCTCGGGGGGTCGCTTCCTCCGTGACCGGTCCGCAGCTGGTGGGGCCCGGGCGGTGCTGGTGCTGGGCGGGCCGACGGAGGCCTGAGGGTCCCGCTCGCCAGGGCTGGATCAGCACGGTGGGCCGCGTCGGGCCGACCGGTGAGGTTCATGCAGATCG
Source organism: uncultured Actinomycetota bacterium (assembly GCA_963752715.1). Classification (GTDB taxonomy): domain Bacteria; phylum Actinomycetota; class Actinomycetes; order Mycobacteriales; family CAVVZQ01; genus CAVVZQ01. The sequence goes on from CAVVZQ010000004.1 coordinate 300,652, forward strand.
GAACGCTCGCCAAGCCGCTGGGCGAGGTGGGCCACACGCGGGTTGCGGACTGGCTGGACCTGCTGACGCCCTGGTTCGTCATCGGCTTCGCCGCGCTGACGCTGGTACGGGCCGCCATACTGACCGCGCGACGCCGCCCCGACCGGGCGTCGTGGCTGCTGCTCGGCTCCGGAGCGATTGCGTTCGCGGAGGGTACGGGCCTGCACCTGGCCGCCAACTCGATCCACAACGTGGGGCCGAGCGGGCACGTCGAGGACGTGACGTACCTCGGGGACGAGCAGGTCAGCAGCGGGGCCACGGTGGTCGCGCTGCGCTCGGCAGCGCCGGGCAGGTCGTACGTGGTGGCGTCGTTCGGACTGGCGCTCGTGCCCTTCCTGGGCTGGGGGTGCCCACTGGCTGGCTGTCGACGGCGTCCTGTTCCCGGAGTTCAGCGAGCTGGGGTGGATCTGAGCCCGGGCGGCCGCCCGTGCCGTCGTGGCCAGGCCCGGAAGCAGGCTGCGTCGGATACGGTTTCACTCGGCTCGAGTGGTAGAGCCGTTCGCCGGGTCGGAGGTGGGATGAGACGCACCGCAGTCGTCTCGGGGCAGGCGGCATCGCTCCGCGGAATGCGTGGCCGGGCCCGCGGGGCGGTGCTGGCCGCCTGCATGCTGGCTGGGACTGCGCTCCTAGCCGGGTGCGGGGGCGGGGGCGAGGAGGACTTCGTACCTGAGGCGTCTCTGACCGCGACGTACGACGGAGATGCCGTACCGGCCGCGGTGACAGCGACCGCGGAGGAGATCTACCGGGCTGCCGCGGATGGCGACCTGGCGGCACTCGCGGAGCTCGCTGCGGAGGTACCCGACTTCACCTACACGTTCGGTGACGGCGAGGCGAGTGCCGAAGGCATGCAGACGTACTGGGAGTCCGAGGCCGTCAACGGCACCGACGTGCCCGGCGTGCTGGTCGGGCTGCTGTCCCAGCGTCCGGCTCGTACGGAGGTCGAGGGGTACGCCGAGTACGTGTGGCCGAGCGCATTCGCGACGCAGCGCCCCGAGAATCCGGCGAATCCCGAGGATCCGGAGGATCCCGAGGTGACCGCCTGCGCGGAGTGCATCGCGTGGACCCCGCGGCTCGGGATCAGCGCCGACGGCGACTGGGTGTGGTTCGTGCTTGGCGGGGACTAGCTCGAACTGGGTCGGACTGGGTCGGACTCGGTCGAACTGGGTCGGACTGCGTGCTGCCATGCAAGCGACTGCTGTCGCTTGACAGCTGGCGTCCATTCGGGGAGCGACGCTGTCCGCGGTCAGCGGTGGCTGGCTGCTCAGCAGTCGCTGCGTTGTCGGCGTGGCCAGGGTTGTTACCAGCGGGGTTTGGTGCGCCAGAGGGGGCTGTGGGTGGGTGTCGGGCCTGGGGGGTGGAACTCGGGGGTGCCGTGGGTGCTGATGCGGACGTGCCAGCCGGCGTGGTGGATGCGCCGGTGGTGGTGTCCGCAGAGCAGGACGAGGTTCGATAGGGATGTGGGTCCGCCGTTGGCCCAGTGCTGGATGTGATGGCCGTCGCACCAGGTGGGTGGCCGGTCGCAGGAGGGGAACGCGCAGCCGCGGTCCCGGGCTACCAGGGCGCGGCGGATCGGGGTGGGGATGGTGCGGCTGGCCCGGCCGACGTCGAGTGGTTCGGCGCGGGTGCCGAGCAGGACGGGGATGATCTGCGCGTCGCAGGCGAGCCGGCGGGCGGTCTGGGGGCTGACCGGGCCGGTCGGGTCGAGCAGCGCGGTGCCGAGGCTGTCGCGCAGGCTGTCGAGGCTGACGGTGACGGTGACATGGGGCCGCTGCCCGCCGGTGACCGGCAGGGTTGCGCTGTCCAGGGCGTGCCGGGTGAGCTGGACGAGGGCGTCCGCGCGGCGCTGCGCGGGGGTCCGCGGGTCGGGGCCGTGCTCGTCGGCGGGGTGGGGTGCGGAGAGCGGGTCCAGCGCGGCGATCACGGTGGCGGCGCTGTCCGCGTCGAGCTGCCCCCAGAGCTTGACGGTGCCGTCGTCGCGGGCGTTCCAGGACAGCTCCCGGCGCAGCCGGCCGCGTCGTTCGGCACGGTCGGGCTCGGGGCCGTCGGGGTCGAGATGGGCCAGCATCCGCCGGCCGAGGCGGGCCAGGTCGGTCGGGTCGAACCGGCCCGCCTCGACGATCAGCGTCCCGGTCACCTCCTCGACCACCTGCGCCTCGGTGGTCTTCGGCACGGCGCGCAGCACCCGGTGGATGCTGCGGGCCTGCTCCGCGCTGACCGTCCCGGCGGCCAGCGCCTCACGCAGCGCGGGATGGCGGGTCAGCGCGCGGGACAGCCGCACGTCGGCGTGCGCGTCCCCGGGACGCATCCGTAGCCGTTCCCGCAGCAGCATGCCCGGCCCGGTCGCGCCGGCCGCCGTCGCCAGACCCCGCGTGTCGACCTCCGCGACCAGCGCCAGCCGTGCCGCGGCCAGCCTGGCGGTCACCGACTCCAGGGCGACCAGGGTGTCCAGCACGGCCGCGTCGGGCAGCCGCCCGCACGGCGCAGCCGCGGCCGCCTCCGCGGCCGCGAGCAGCGCGGCCAGGACCTCGTCCCAGTCGCTGCCCAGCCCCCGACCCGGCCCCTCACCCCGGCCCGGCTGGCGCCGGCTGGCCCGGCTGGACCTGCGCCTGATCCGGCGGCCCTGGTCCGGCCCCTGGTCCGGTCCCTGGTCCGGCTGTCCGTGTTCCATAGCTGCACGGTAGGCGCCGGGTATGACAGAAAAGCCCCCGCACCCGGGCACCCCGGGAAAGTTCTTACGGGGATTTTCTGGGGCCGGGACCGTCCGCCTGCAGATCGCGCACTGCACCTGGTCCTGGCCCCGCCCACTACCACTGAACGGCGCAAGTAGCACGCCACCCGCAGAATCTGTGCATATACCAGCCACTCCCACTTCCGACCTGTGGAAAAAGCGAGTGAAATTCCCGGCACGCGATGTCGTCATGTCGCTCGGCAGATCGCAAACATGAGCTGCCGGCACCAATGACTTTCGCAACGGGACCAGCGGCCTCTACAGCACGCGCCGGAACCCGGGAAGCCGCGTCAGCGACCAGGAGAGCGCGAACGACCCCACGATCGCGGCCGGAGCCACGAACAGGAACTTCACCTGCGGTTCTGCGGACAGATGGCTGACCAGCAGAGCGATGCTGACGAGTACCGGGGCTTGTACCAGGTAGGCACCGTAGGCAGCTCGCCCCAGCCCAGCGGCCAGCGGTCCGGCATGGTCGACGTGTTGCTGGAAGAACGCCAGCAGCCACACGGCCAGGCCGACCGCGATCACTCCCTCGCATCCCGCGGTGACCGCTGCCTGCCAGGTGAGGCCACCGCTGAAGGGGTCGGCGTCGGCCGCAGTGGCCATCACGACGACCACGACAAGCGTGCCGACCAGTGCGGACCAGCCCCCCAACCGGCGGATGTTGTCGGGCACCGGTTGGAGCCAGCCTCGTTCCGCCGCCAGGATCCCCAGCACGAACAGACCGAGGCACTGTGGCCACTGCCAGACGTGCGCCGCGAAGAGCTGCCACGAGTCGATCGGGAACTCCAGCCGAACCAGGAACGAGCCCAGCGCAATGGCAGCGGCGAGTGCGACGAGGTGACGGGGGCGCAGCGGGCCTGAGAGTCGGCCGCTGGGCGCGGGTCCCGCAAGGGGAGGGGCCGGGGAGGGCGAGGTCGTCGCAGGCACCGCAGGTCGCCATCCGCGCCATGCCGCGTACCCGGCCGAGAACAGGAGCAGCACGCCGACGAACCAGAGAGGCCCCGGATCAAGGTCGGCGAGATGGTCCAGGACTGTTCGCTCGGGTTCCTCGGCTCGTGTGCCCAGCCAGGCCATGAGCGGGTACACGACGAGCAGGTAGGCCAGGAACGGGACGCCGAGACGAATCATCCGGTCGCGCAGGAAGCCGGACGTTCCCTTCCGGGCCAGGGGTCCGGGCGTGAGCAGCCCCGCGATCAGGAAGAACAGGCCCATCGCGAACAGCGCGCCCACCGCGACGATCGCTGCGGTCACGAGGTTGAACACCTCGTTGTCGGACGGCTCGTGGTAGGCCCAGGATCCGATGTCTCCGTAGGTGATGCAGACATGGCCCAGGATCACTCCGGCGACCAGCACGACCTTGAGGTTGTCGAGGTACGGTCGGCGGATTCGGGTACGGGGGACCGCCAGGCCGTCGTCGGCAGCCTCCGGGGTGTTGCCCGGGGGTGCGGGGGTCGTGTCCGCACGCTCTTCGTGCTGATCGGTCACGACGCTCCTTCCGGGCCATGACCTCCCGGACGCTCTGAAGGCCGTGCCAGGTGCCGAGCCGGGTGAGGTGGTACCCCGGGGGGGATTCGAACCCCCACTGGCGGTGGTTTGAGCACCGTGCCTCTGCCGTTGGGCTACCGGGGCGCGGCCGGACTGAGTGGGCCCGACCGAGTCAGGTCCACGGTACGACACGCGGCGGCCGCTCAGCGGCAGCCCGACATGGGCGCGGCCGAGGTTCGGCAGCAAGGGGGCAGGTGAGTCGGCCGACTCAGCGCACCGTGCCGACCTGTCGGCTCAGGCGCCGTCCCCGTCGAGGAGCTTGCGCAGGTCCTCGTCGGTGATCGAGGGCAGGGAGTCCACCAGGGGGTCCGGCGTACGGCGGGGCCGCGTCGGCGTGGGCTCGCGGGCGGAGTCCCCGATCGGGTCGGGCTGCTCCATCAGCCACGCCCAGAAGCGCGCCGCACCGCCCACGTTCGCGCTGACGAAGTCCTCCACGAGTGCCTGGTGGGCTCCGGACTCCCCGACGAAGAGCTGGCCCTCGCAGATCACCGTGATGTCGCCCCGCCTCGTACGGTGGGTGTAGAGGCGGGGGAAGCGGTAGTTCAACATCCACTGGTCGCACACCTCGCGCAGCCGGTCGCGCTGCGACTCCTCCCAGGCCCGCTCGCCGAAGGTGCGTACCGCGATGTACTCACCGCGGTCGCCTTCGATAGCCAGCATGATGCGCAGCGAGATCTGCGCCGGACCCTCGGGCTCCCAGGTCACCTGGAACTCCCGGGTACGGGCGCGGTAGATCTCGTCGGGCTCCCAGCGTTTGAGCAGGACACGTTCCAGCAGGTCGGGGGAGGGTCGCTCGATCGCGGCAGTGGCCATCTGCCGGATGAACTCCTCGCGAGTGATCTTGCCGTACCGCAGCCGCAGCATGCCGGCCAGGACGCTGCCCACCGCATTCCCCGCGTACTCGGGAAGGCGGCCCCAAGGCTGGCGCGCGTCCATCCCCCCAGTCTCCCCTCGTCGGCGGTGGCTCGCCCCTTGGGGTCGTCGGCGCTGGTGGGGCGAAGGCGCCGGGATCTAGCCTGGTTGCTGTGACCACACCACCCCGGGTGCTCGTCGCCGAGGACGAGGCACTGATCCGGATGGACCTCGTGGAGATGCTGCGCGAGGAGGGGTACGCCGTGGTGGGCGAGGCCGCCGACGGCCGGGCGGTTCTGGAGCTGGCGCGTGAGCTGCGGCCGGACCTGGTCATCGTCGACATCAAGATGCCGCGGATGGACGGGCTCACGGCTGCCGAGCAGATCACTGCGGAACGCATCGCCCCGGTCGTCGTGGTCACCGCCTTCGGCCAGCGCGACCAGGTGGAGCGGGCGAAGGCGGCGGGGGTGATGGCGTACCTGGTCAAGCCGTTTCACCAGAACGACCTGGTGCCCGCCATCGAGATGGCGCGGGCCCGCTTCGCGGAGATGATCGGCTTGGAGGGGGAGGTGGCCGACCTCTCGGAGCGCCTGGAGGCCCGCAAGGTCGTCGAGCGGGCGAAGTCGGTGCTGATGGCCCGGCACGGGCTGTCGGAGGCTGACGCGTTCGCGTTCATCCAGCGCGCCGCGATGGACCACCGTACGTCGATGCGCTCGGTGGCGGAGCGGGTACTCGAGGTGGAGTAGCCGACGCTGCCGGTGCCTCCAGGGAGCAATGATCTTGGTCTGGAGTCCCCTTTGTGATCATTTGCAGCGAATGTGATCTTGCTACGGCGAGAAATGATCATGCCTCCCCGCCGAAGTTGATCATTTCACCTGCGTAACAGAAAGTTCACACCGGTAACCCGGTTGACGGCTGGGCGCAACCGGCCGTAAGTTCTTGCCCTGTAGGGCCCGCACCTGAGTAGATAACGTCCGGATGCTGGGGAAGACGGACGGCACCAAAGGGTGCGGGCCCGAATCAGCTCATAGACTCACCCGGGTGAGCGGCAGACTTCTCCTCCTCGACGGTCACTCGCTGGCCTACCGTGCCTTCTACGCGCTGCCGCCGGAGAACTTCTCGACCACCACCGGCCAGCCGACCAACGCCGTCTACGGGTTCACCTCGATGCTCATCAACGCGTTGCGCGACGAGCAGCCGACCCACGTGGCGGTGGCCTTCGACCGGGCCGCACCCACGTTTCGGCACCAGGAGTACGCCGACTACAAGGCGAACCGATCCAAGGCGCCGGACGAGTTCCGCCCGCAGGTGGACCTGATCCGCGAGGTGCTCGACGCGCTGCAGGTCCAGCAGGTGGCGATGGACGGCTACGAGGCCGACGACCTGATCGCGACGCTGGCCTCGAAGGCGGAAGCCGAGGGCTTCGAGGTGCTCGTCGTCACCGGCGACCGCGACGTCCTGCAGCTGGTGGACGAGCACGTGACGGCGCTGATGACGCGTCGGGGGATCAGCGACATGACCCGCTTCGACCCCGCGGCGGTGCAGGAGAAGTACGGACTGAGCCCCGAGCAGTACCCGGACTTCGCCGCCGTACGGGGCGACCCGAGCGACAACCTGCCCAACATCCCCGGGGTGGGGGAGAAGACGGCCGCGAAGTGGATCCGGGAGTTCGGCTCCTTGGACGTGCTGACCGACCGGGTGGACGAGGTGCCGGGCAAGGCCGGGGAGAAGCTGCGCGACCACCTCGCCCAGGTGCTGCAGAACCGTCGGCTGACCCAGCTGGACCGGAACGTGCCCCTCGGCGTCGAGGTGGACGTGCTGCGCTGGAAGGGCTGGGACCGGGACGCGGTCCACCAGCTGTTCGACACCCTGCAGTTCCGCGTGCTGCGCGAGCGACTCGCTCAGGCACTTCCTAACCCTGAAGATGAGGGTGAGACTCGTCCGGAGGTCGCCGGGAGGGTTCTGGGGCCGGGCGAGGTAGAGGCATGGCTGGCCTCGCTGAGCTCGAGCGTGCCACCCGATGAGGGATCGTGCATGGGGCTGGTGGTACGGGGGCACTGGGGCTCCGGCACCGGTGACGTGACAGGCCTGGCCATCGCCGCGGAGGGGGCCGCCGAGGCCGCATACCTGGTCACGGAGACCCTCACACCAGCCGACGAGGCGGCGCTGGCGGAGTGGCTCGCCGACCCGTCCGTACCGAAGGCGGTGCACGACGGCAAGGGCCCGCTGCTGGCGTTGTGGTCGCGCGGCTGGGACCTCGGCGGCGTGGTGTGCGACACCGTGCTCGCCGCGTACCTGGTCACCCCCGGCCAGCGCACCTTCGACCTCTCCGACCTGTGCCTGCGCTACCTGGGCTGGGACCCCGCAGAGATCTCCGGTGCGGATGACAGCGACCAGCTCACCCTCGACGGGGGTGAGGCACAGGCCGACGCAGAGGTGGCGGTCACGCTTGGCGCCGAGGCCCGGGCGGTGGCAGACCTCGCCCGTGCCGTGGGTGAGGAGCTGCAGCGGCGGGAGGGCAGCGCGCTGCTGTCCGCGGTCGAGCTGCCGCTGGAGCGGGTACTGGCCCGGATGGAGGCAGCCGGCGTCGCCGTGGACCTGCCGTACCTGGAGGAGCTGCAGGCGGCGCTGGCGACCTCGGTACGGGAGGTCGAGAAGCGCGCTCACGAGGTGGTGGGCCGTACCTTCAACCTCTCCAGCCCCAAGCAGCTGCAGCAGATCCTCTTCGAGGAGATGGCGCTCCCCAAGACCAAGAAGATCAAGACCGGGTACTCCACCGACTCCGACTCGCTGCTCTCACTGCTGGAGAAGAGCCCCGACACCGAGCTGCTGCACCTCCTGCTGCGGCACCGGGACGTCAACCGCCTCAAGACGGTGGTGGAGTCGCTGCTGGGGGTGGTTCGCGACGACGGGCGCATCCATACCACCTTCCAGCAGACGGTGGCCGCGACCGGGCGGCTGTCCTCGACCGACCCGAACCTGCAGAACATCCCGATCCGTACCGCGGAAGGGCGGCGCATCCGACAGGCCTTCGTGGTGGGGTCGGGTGCGGACGGTATGGACTTTGAGTCGCTGGTGACCGCCGACTACAGCCAGATCGAGATGCGGATCATGGCCCACCTGTCGGGCGATCCCCAGCTGATCGAGGCGTTCACCTCCGGGGAGGACCTGCACACCTACGTCGCCTCCCAGGCCTACGCGGTCCCGATCGAGGAGGTGACCGCGGAGCAGCGACGCAAGATCAAGGCGATGTCGTACGGGCTGGCGTACGGGCTGTCCGCCTTCGGGCTGTCGCAGCAGCTGCGCATCACGCCCGAGGAGGCGCGGGAGCAGATGGACCGCTACTTCGAGCGCTTCGGCAAGGTACGCGACTACCTGCACGACGTGGTGGAGCGGGCCCGGCTGCAGGGGTACACGGAGACGCTGCTCGGCCGCCGCAGGTATCTGCCGGATCTCACCAGCGACAACCGGCAGCGCAGGCAGATGGCCGAGCGGATGGCGCTGAACGCACCGATCCAGGGCTCGGCTGCGGACATCGTCAAGGTGGCGATGCTGCGGGTGGACCGGCGCATCGACTCCGAGGGGCTGCGCTCTCGGATGCTGCTGCAGGTCCATGACGAGCTGGTGCTCGAGGTGGCGCCGGGGGAGCGGGAGCCGGTGGAGGCGCTGCTGCGCGAGGAGATGTCCGGCTCCTACGACCTGGATGTGCCGCTGGAGGTGGGCATCGGGGTCGGTCGGACCTGGGACGAGGCGGCTCACTAGCGCTAGGCGCGGTAATGCAATTCACGGTTGACTCCTGACCCAGCCAAGCCCCAGCCAAGCCCCAGCCAAGACCCAGCCACGCTGTTTTCGGCTGTCCGACACCGGGACCCGCAAGTGATCTCGACTGACCCTCATGTAGAGGTTGAGACGCGCTGTCCACAGGCTGTGACCAGGAAGGTCACATGTCGGTTACGACCGTTGCTTCTGCTCGTCAAGGTTCGATTGGATGCCAGCGAAGAGTGCCATCGGGGGAGTGGGCCACGGAAGGAGCAGAGATGGCGACGAGGCGTATTACAGCGAGCAGCCACAGGGAGGTGGCGACGTGACTGGTAGTTGGTGGAAGCGGCTAATCATCGGCCTGGTAGTAGTGGTCATCACGGTGCTGCTGGTCCCGCGGTTCACCGGGAACGGGCAGTTCTACCAGCCCATCGTCTACCCCGGCATCGCCATCGGCGCCATCTTGGCGCTGGTTCCGGCGACCGGGTACTTCGGGCGGATGGCCATGTTCCTGCTGGGTGGCGCGATCGGAACGCTGATGTTCCTGCTCCGTGGTGGCCTGTTCCCGCAGACCCCGACCGGCGTGATGCTGGCCTGGGCCTCGACGGTGCTGATCCTCACCATCATTTGGATCGCCAGCGTCGGGTACTGGCCGCTCTGGGCCGGACTGCTGGGGACGGTGCTGGTGGAGGCGGCGTACGAGAACCGCTTCTCCTTCAAGCCCCCGCTGGTCACTTCCGATGTACTCCCATACATCTTCCCGAGCCTGGTGGCATCTGCCATCTCGTTCGTTGTCGTTCTGATTCTGGTCATGATCTTCGGTGAGGACCGCCTGAAGTCGGAGGAGGAGGGCGAGGAAGAGCCTTCCGCGCCGCCTCCCTCCGCGGCTGAGGCCGACACCGTTGCCATGACCCCGGCGCAGTGATCGGTGAGGGGATGACACACATGAGTAGCGATACAGACGTCAAGAAGAGGTCACGGCGCCGGAAGAACCAGGGCATGGCCATGGTCGCTGCCGGCGCGCTCCTGCTGAGCGGTCCGCTGGTCGCGGGTGCCGTGGCAGCGGACACCCTGACAGCCACCAGCTCGGGTGACTCCGGGTCCACTGACTACGTGGGACCCAACGCTCAGCAGTACGGCACGATCGACGTCTCGAGCGGGACGATCGATCAGGTCACCTCAACCGAGTCCGGCGCCTTCGGCATGGACTTCATCGACGGCCACCCGCACGGGCCGGTCCTGATCCAGCAGCTCGAGGTCAAGGGTGACGGTGAGTTCACGGTCCTCGACCCGTCGCCGGCGAAGCTGCCGAAGAACCTGAACTCCTTCAATCCCACGATCGTCGACATCGTCAACGCCGACGGGGAAGAGCCCACCGAGGACGAGAAGGAGAACGGTCCCACGTACGCGAAGTGGGAGGACACCGTTTCGGACGGCGAGACCAAGCAATACCGTTGGCTGGGCTTGCTGCCGGAGGAACGGATTCCGTTCCGCCTGACGCCGACGTACATCCTCGACGGTCAGACCTACAGCGACCCCAACGACATGGTCGGCAAGAGTGGCGAGGTCGAGGTCCGCTTCAAGTGGAACGCAGTCGGTCAGCGTGAGACGACCGTCTACTTCCTCGACGGAAGCGGGAACCCGGTCAAGCAGACCGGACCCCTGTACCTGCCCAGCGTCGGCGTGTTCAAGGTGCCGCTGCCATCCAACTTCACCAACGTCCGTGGGATCACTATGGACGCCGGCGGTGACGGGTACGGCGGAACGCTGCTGGCCGGCACGCTGGTCATGGCGCCCCCGCTGGGCCCGGCCGAGATCACGGTGGGCTTCAGGGCCAACGTCGAGGACTTCTACATGCCGACCGGCATCGTGGAGTGGGTCTACGCCAACGTCCAGGACAACGCGTCCTTCGCTGTGATCGGTGGGGTTCTCGGCGGACTTGGTGGTGCCCTGACGGGTGCCGCGCAGGGTCTGCAGGGAGCTGGGCTGAACGAGGGTCTGACCACGCTGGCGAAGATCACCGATGGTGTGAGCGGTCTGTTCGACGGGCTGACCTCGGTCCAGGGTGTGCTGCAGCAGGTGAACAAGTGCCCTCGGCACAGTCACCAGTGGTGTCGCGTCGGTGAACGGTGTTCTCAACAAGGTGGTCAGTAATGGAGGTGAGCTTGGCGACTGCGACGTCCCTGGCACTCTCGGGGCGCTCGTGGGGATCATCAAGGGCGATGAACCGCCCACTGGTGTCAACTACTGCTCGTTGCTAGACCTCCAGACGGTTATTAACCAGCAGACAAAGGACGTGGCGAACAACACTATCGCGCCACGACTGAGGGCGGGCCTGAACGTCTTGGGACAGGTCCAGATCGCGGATGCGTTCGAGGCTCTCACGGAGCCCAATCCGGCGCCTGCAACGGGCATCAAGCCGGAACCGGTCGACCCTGGCAAATGCGCCCCCGTCACCAAGACGAAACAGGGAACGTTCAACCCCAGCTGGTCCGTACGAGGAGAAAGCTGAACCGTTCGTCACCAACGACCCGAATATTGCCGACAACTACCGGTCGAACCCGATTCAGACGATGTCCGACGTGGTGGTTTCTTCGCAGCCGTGGTTTGCGAGCCTGGAGAAGTTGAACAACACCACGGTACGCGCTGTGTTGAAGGAGTTCGGGCTCACGGATGACCAGATCGATGCGCTGTTCGGGACCTTCGAGCAGCTCGCGACCGGGCTGGAAGAGCCCTACAACCAGCTTCCCGACGAACGGAAGTACAGCGTAGGAGAGGTCCAGACGTCACTTGGGGTACCCACGAGTTTTGGCATCGAGTGCTCCACTGCGGCAGCCCTGGCTTTGCTGGGCCAACTCGCCAACCTCGCACCGTTCCTGAACGAGGTATACCCCTCCGTGGGCGACACATCGCCGTATAGGACACTAGATCTGTTCGTCGATGACCTCATTTCATACACGCAGCTGCAATTGGCTGCCACCACAGGCAACGTGACCGTCCAGGCCCTGTCCGCGATCGCCGGGGTTCAGCAGTTGACCAACCAGGTCATCAGCGGAGTCGTCGAGCGTGAACACGTTCGTGTCGGGAGCGAACTCCGCGATTGGGCAGATCTCCACCACCATCAACTCGGTGATCTTCCAAGGTCTCAGTGGCCTGCTGAACGGCCTGAACAACACGCTGGCCACAGCACTGCCGGCGCTGGGGAACTCCTTGGGGAGCCTCGCGACGACGTTGAACTACGAGTACGCGGTGTTCAACGCCTACGCATTCATGGCGATACTGGGCGGCGCCCAGCCGTTCGGGCCGCCGTGGAAGCCGCAGGACATCACCGAGTACCAGGTCGATCCGGGGACCGGTGCGGTCGTGACACCGCCGACGACGTCCGGTGCGCCGCTGGACGGTGGGGAGACCCAGCCGGCCTCGGACCTCAACCCGGTTCCGGGATCACCGCCACCTCCGGGAGAGGCGGACGGCGACCCGACCGTGCAGGCGATCGACAAGGCGGGCTACACCGCCTACCAGGTCGACCTTCTCGGGTTCGGTGGTGAGCGCAGTGTCAACGCAGGGATCTACTTCGCAGCGATCGCCGCGCTCCTCATCGGCGGCATCGTCGGCGGACTGGTCATGCGCTCAAAGAAGTAGTGCGGAACGGATCGCGGTGACGCGACCCGAACCCCGCTGATCGGGCACACGGGCCCGGCTCCCATACGAGGGAGTCGGGCCCGTTGTCTGCCCGGATGCTGGGCGACGGGCGACGGCGATCCCAACCTTATTGACCCTGCTGGCAGCCCCCCGTACCCTTGGGGCTGCGTTCGTGGGTCTGTGCTGCCTCAGACGGAGCAGGCCGGCTATTCGTGAAGATGCATCACCCCGCCGCGTGCCGCGAGACGGCCGTATGGGGGCTCTCTCGAACCGGACCCAGTCGCACTAGTCCGCTAGTACCTACCAGTCCACAGTCGGAGCACAACCCCCACATGACGAGCGCAACCCAGGCTCCCGAGTCCCCCGTCGCCATCAACGACATCGGCGACCACGACGCACTCCTCGCGGCAATCGACGAAACCATCAAGGACTTCTCCGACGGAGACATCCTCGAAGGCACCGTCGTCAAGGTGGACCGCGACGAGGTCCTGCTCGATGTGGGGTACAAGACCGAGGGCGTCATCCCCTCCCGGGAACTGAGCATCAAGCACGACGTGAACCCCGCTGACGTGGTCTCCGAGGGCGACGAGATCGAAGCCCTGGTCATGACCAAGGAGGACAAGGACGGCCGTCTGCTGCTGTCCAAGAAGCGGGCCCAGTACGAGCGCGCCTGGGGCACGATCGAGAAGATCAAGGAGGAGGACGGCGTCGTCACCGGCACCGTCATCGAGGTCGTCAAGGGCGGCCTGATCCTCGACATCGGCCTACGCGGCTTCCTCCCGGCGTCGCTGGTGGAGATGCGCCGGGTACGGGACCTGCAGCCGTACGTGGGCCGCGAGCTTGAGTGCAAGATCATCGAGCTGGACAAGAACCGCAACAACGTCGTGCTCTCCCGCCGCGCCTGGCTCGAGCAGACCCAGTCCGAGGTGCGCAGCGAGTTCCTGAACAAGCTGCAGAAGGGCCAGATCCGCAAGGGTCAGGTCTCCTCGATCGTCAACTTCGGCGCCTTCGTCGACCTCGGCGGGGTCGACGGTCTGGTGCACGTCTCCGAGCTGGCCTGGAAGCACATCGACCATCCGAGCGAGGTCGTCGAGGTCGGCCAGGAGGTCGAGGTCGAGGTGCTCGAGGTCGACATGGACCGCGAGCGGGTCTCGCTGTCGCTGAAGGCGACGCAGGAGGACCCCTGGCAGCACTTCGCCCGTACCCACGGCATCAGCCAGGTCGTGCCGGGCAAGGTCACCAAGCTGGTTCCGTTCGGTGCGTTCGTCCGGGTCGGCGACGGTATCGAGGGCCTGGTGCACATCTCCGAGCTGGCCGACCGCCACGTCGAGATCCCCGACCAGGTGGTGTCCGTCGACAAGGACATCATCGTGAAGATCATCGACATCGACCTGGACCGGCGCCGCATCTCGCTGTCCCTCAAGCAGGCCAACGAGGGCGCCCCGATGGAGATCGAGGAGTTCGACCCCGCGGCGTACGGCATGCCCGTGCACTACGACGACGAGGGCAACTACATCTACCCCGAGGGCTTCGACCCCGACAGCGGGGAGTGGCTCGAGGGCTTCGACCGGCAGCGCGAGGAGTGGGAGCGCCAGTACAACGACGCGCTGGCTCGCTGGGAGGCCCACAAGGCCCAGATCGAGCAGTCCCGCGAGGACCAGAAGGAAGCCGAGATCAAGGAGATCCAGGACAAGCCCGAGCCGGCCGGGACCCTGGCGACCGACGAGGCGCTCGCTGCGCTGCGGGAGAAGCTGACCGGAAACGAGTAGGTCTCCTCCGTCATCGGTACCGACATCGTGATGGGCCGGGTCGTCTCGTGGGGCGGCCCGGCCTTCGCGTACCTGCGTCCAGTGGGCGCTCTCGCCTCGGCCGTGCTGACGCGCCTGCGGCGCTCGCCGTTCGTGCAGGCCGCGGCGGTACGGCTGCTGCCCGAGGCGGCGCTGGCCGCACTAGGCTCGGCCGCCATGGAGTCCAGCGGCGTGACCGTGGTGGCGCTGACCGGCGGTATCGGGTCGGGCAAGTCCACCGTGGAGGCGATGCTCGCCGCGCGGGGGGCGGTGGTGGTCGACTCCGACGTACTCGCCCGCGAGGTCGTCGCACCCGGGTCGGACGGGCTGGCCGCGGTGGTGGACGCCTTCGGACCGGCCGTGCTGACCGAGGACGGGTCGCTGGACCGGCCGGCCATGGCGGCGATCGTCTTCGCCGACGACGCCGCGCGCGAGACTCTGAACGCGATCATTCACCCGCGCGTGCGACGCCGGACGGCGGAGCTCACCGCGTCGGCGCCCTCGGGCAGTGTGGTCGTGCACAGTGTTCCGCTGCTGGTCGAGACCGGCCGGGCGGGCCGCTACGCCCGGATCGTGGTGATCGACTGCCCGGTGGAGACGCAGGTGTCCCGGCTGGTGTCGCTGCGGGGGATGGCGGAGGCGGACGCGCGGGCGCGGATCGCGGCGCAGGCCACGCGGGAGGAGCGGCTGGCGGTGGCGACGTCGGTGATCCACAACGAGGGGTCACGCGAGGACCTGGCCCGCGAGGTGGACCGGGTCTGGCGGGAGATCACCGAGGCCTGACTGCCGGGCACTGACCTGCCGGGCACTGACCTGCCGGGCACTGACCTGCCGGGCACTGACCTGCCGGGCACCGGCCGCCGGGCAGCGGGATGTCGTACCCCCGCCGTACCGTGAGATTCATGGCACCTGGTACCGACTCCGTCCCCCGCCCGGCGATCGAACGGGGCTGGTCTGCGGACATCCGGCGGATGGAGCAGCCGTTCCGGGTGGTCAGCGACTACCAGCCGAGCGGCGACCAGCCGAGCGCCATCGAGGAGCTGGCGCGCCGCCTGGAGGGCGGGGACCGTGACGTCGTGCTGCTCGGCGCCACCGGCACCGGCAAGAGCGCCACCACGGCCTGGCTCATCGAGAAGGTGCAGCGGCCGACGCTGGTCATGGCGCCGAACAAGACCCTGGCCGCGCAGCTGGCCACGGAGTTCCGCGAGCTGCTGCCGGACAACGCGGTGGAGTACTTCGTCTCCTACTACGACTACTACCAGCCCGAGGCGTACGTCCCGCAGACGGACACCTACATCGAGAAGGACTCCTCGATCAACGAGGAGGTGGAGCGGCTGCGGCACAGCGCCACGATGAGCCTCCTGACGCGCCGGGACGTGGTGGTGGTGGCCAGCGTGTCCTGCATCTACGGGCTCGGAACGCCGCAGGAGTACGTGGACCGCAGCCTGCGTCTCGAGGTCGGCATGCAGCGCGACCGCGAGGAGCTGCTGCACGACCTCGTCGCCGAGCAGTACCAGCGCAACGACCTCTCCTTCACGCGCGGCACGTTCCGGGTGCGCGGCGACACCATCGAGATCTTCCCGATCTACGAGGAGCGGGCGCTGCGCGTGGAGATGTTCGGGGACGAGGTGGAACGGCTGATCTGGCTCCAGCCGCTTACCGGGGAGGTGCTGGGGGAGTCGAAGCAGGCCCTGGTGTTCCCCGCGACCCACTACGTCGCCGGACCAGAGCGGATGACACGGGCCGTCACTGCGATCGAGACCGAGCTCGCCGACCGGCTTGCCGACCTGGAGCGGCAGAACAAGCTGCTGGAGGCGCAGCGGCTGCGGATGCGGACCGACTATGACCTCGAGATGATGCGTACGGTCGGGTTCTGCAACGGCATCGAGAACTACTCCCGCCACATCGACGGCCGGGGGCAGGGGAGTCCGCCGCACACTCTGCTCGACTACTTCCCGGAGGACTTCCTACTCGTCATCGACGAGTCGCACGTCACGGTCCCGCAGATCGGCGGCATGTATGAAGGGGATGCCTCCCGCAAGCGCACCCTGGTGGAGCACGGCTTCCGGCTCCCCAGCGCGATGGACAACCGGCCGCTGACGTGGGAGGAGTTCGGGGAGCGCATCGGACAGACCGTCTACCTCTCCGCGACGCCGGGGCCGTACGAGCTCGGCCGTACCGGCGGGGACGTGGTGGAGCAGGTCATCCGCCCGACCGGGCTGATCGACCCCGAGGTGGTCGTCCGGCCGACGAAGGGTCAGATCGACGACCTGCTGCACGAGATCCGGGTACGGGCCGAGCGCAACGAGCGCGTGCTGGTCACCACGCTGACCAAGAAGATGGCCGAGGACCTCACCGACTACCTGCTGGAGCAGGGTGTGCGCGTGCGGTACCTGCACTCCGAGGTGGACACCCTGCGCCGGGTCGAGCTGCTGCGTGAGCTCCGGCTCGGGGAGTTCGACGTGCTGGTCGGCATCAACCTGCTGCGCGAGGGCCTGGACCTGCCCGAGGTGAGCCTGGTGGCGATCCTCGACGCGGACAAGGAGGGCTTCCTGCGCTCGGAGACCTCGCTGATCCAGACGATCGGGCGGGCGGCGCGCAACGTGTCCGGTCAGGTGATCATGTACGCGGACACCGTCACCGGTTCGATGCGCAACGCGATCGACGAGACGGACCGGCGGCGCGAGAAGCAGATCGCGTACAACACGGAGCGGGGACTGGACCCGCAACCGCTGCGCAAGCAGATCACCGACATCTTGGATGACGTCTACCGAGAGGCGGAGGACAGCGAGCAGGTGCTGGCCCCCGGCGGGTCAGGACGCAGCCGCAGTCGGGGCAAGACGTCGGGTGCGGCCGGCGGGCGGGGGAAGGGTGCGCTGTCCTACGGGGATCGCGCCGTACCCGGCCCGGGGCTGAGCGCCGAGGACCTCGCCGCGATGCCGCGGGCCCAGCTCGCGGACCTGATCAGCCAGCTGACCGAGGAGATGCTGGCGGCCGCGCGCGACCTCAAGTTCGAGCTGGCGGCGCGGCTGCGGGACGAGATCCGCGAGCTGAAGAAGGAGATGCGGCAGATGGACGCCGCGAACCGCTGAACTTTTCCCGCGCCCGTCCACAGCTGCGGCCGTGGGGCGAGCCTCGGGGGCGCTGGGACGTCACACTGGCGCGGTGACCGTTCCTCTCTGGGTGTGGGTGGTGACCCTTGTCGCGCTCGCGGGCGTGCTCGCGGTCGACCTGGTGCTCGCCGAGCGGAACCCCCACGAGTTCACGGTCGGTGAGGCCGCTCGATGGGTCCTCTTCTACACCGGGCTGGCACTGGCCTTCGCGGTCCTACTGCTGCTCACGGCGGGTCCGACCCCGGCAGCGGAGTTCGTGGCGGGCTGGATCACCGAGTACAGCCTGAGCGTGGACAACCTGTTCGTCTTCGTCGTGATCATGGGTACGTTCGCTGTGCCGACCTACCTCAAGCACCGCGTGCTGCTCATCGGCATCGTGATCTCCCTCGTCCTGCGGCTCGGGCTGATCCTCGTCGGCGCCGCGCTCGTCGAGAACTTCTCCTTCGTCTTCTACGTGTTCGGGGCGTTCCTGATCTTCACGGCGGTCAAGGTGGCCCGGGACGGTGGGGAGGACGCGGATCCGACCGACAACCTGCTGTTCCGTACCGTCAGGCGGGTCGTGCCGGTGGATCCCGCGTACCACGAGTCGCGGCTGACCATCCGCAAGGACGGCAAGCGGTACGCGACGATGCTCGCGATCGTCATCCTCGCCATCGGGACCACGGACGTACTGTTCGCGCTGGACTCGATCCCCGCGATCTTTGGTCTCACCCAGGAGCCGTACCTGGTCTTCACAGCCAACCTGTTCGCCCTGATGGGCCTGCGACAGCTGTACTTCCTGGTCGTCGGGTTGCTCGAGCGGCTCGTGTACCTGCCCTACGGGCTGGCAGTGATCCTGGGCTTCATCGGGGTCAAGCTGATGCTGCATGCCGCGCACGAGACGTGGACGGGTGTCCCCACCATCTCGATTGCCGCATCGCTGGCGTTCATCGTCGTGGTGCTGACCGTGACCACTGTCGCCAGCCTCTGGAAGGCGCGCCGCATCGAGGCGTCCGAGTTCCTGAAGGAGATTCCCCGCCAGACGTCTCAGGCTGCTGCAGGTGGGGGGTCCCCGGCGGTCGCTCTGCCCCAGGACGGCTGCGCGGATGCGGGCCGCGAGGAGGGTGGGCCGGCACGCGGTGAGGTGCCCGGCGCTTCCTGACCGTGCGAGCCGCCGAGGCAGGTTGTCGGAATGACGCCGGAGCCGTGCCCCCAATGAAGCAAGAGCCTTGTCGGACGCGTGCGCCTGCGAAAGGCAGGGGCCGGACCACCGGGTGGTGGTCCGGCCCCTGCACTCGGTGCCGTCGAACGGGGGAGGTTAGGCGGTCACCGTGTCTGTTGCGTTCGTCGCGTCCTGGGAGTCGTCCTTCCCGTCGTTGCGGATCACCGCGAGTGCGACGAGGGCGGTGCCGAAGTACAGCCACAGGTTGGCCACGCCTTCGGTCGCGCCGATGAGCTGCTGACCCCAGGCCAGCATCATGAAGAACACGAGTGCGGTGCTGATCCCGAGCTTGGCCCACAGCTTGCTGCGCCCGGGCAGCCACTCGAGGAAGACGATGCTGATGACGAGAATCACCGCTGCCGCTGCCTCGAGGACTCCTGCCAGCCGCCAGGACAGATCCAGTCCCGGGAAGTCGGCCGCCCAGGTGTCGGCCCAGCCGTCCAGGAAGAACTGGGGCACGTCGTTGGTCAGCTTCTCGTAGCCGCCTTTCGCGAAGACGGTGATGAAGAGCAGGTAGATCGCCGCGTACCGGGCCAGGTACCCGAGCAGGTTGATGATCTTGGGCATGAGACCTCCCGTTGGTTGCGGCCTCCGAGCTGCTGGGGTGCGTGGGGTGCCGCGGCCAGGTTTGCTGGCTGCGCGCAATCTTCGTAACCAGGCGCTACTCAAGATCGACGCGCCACGCGCCCGTGATCGAATCGTTAGCGGCCGGTGATCGTTGCGCTACGCAGGGTGCGCGTGGTGATCAGCCGGCTCCGAGGCATCGGCAGGGACGGATGCGTGCGCTGAAGCGCCCTCCCGCAGCCCGCATGCCCACGCCTCCGGTCGCACTTTGTGTGCATCAGGCGGGCTGGCATGCACACAAAGTCGTGGACTCATCGGCGTGTCTCGCCGAACACGCCGTGTCAGAACCCGCCGTCGGCCGACTTTGTGTGCATCAGGCAGGCTGGCATGCACACAAAGTCGTGGACCTATCGGGGGTCTCGCCCAACACGCCCTGTCGGAACTGCCGCCAGCGGACTTTGCGTGCACGAGAGGGCTGGCGTGCACGCCTAAGGTCTCAGGGGTGAGCGATCTGGGGCCAGCCATCGGCATTCGACTGCGCGGGGGAGTGACAGCAGCCCCAGGACCCGAACCTGAGAACTCGGCCGAGGCTCCCGTGCTGCTTCTGCACGGCGTGGGCGACGACTCGGGGTGCTGGGGTGCCGCGGTACATGCTCTGCCGGGCCGATCCCTCGTAGCTCTGGACGCACCCGGACACGGACGCACGCCGCTCGACGAGGCGACCGAGATCATCCCGGAGGCTCAGGCAGCGGATGCCACCCGCGTGCTTACCCTCCTTGCGGCCTCCGGTCCCGTCGACCTCATCGGCCACTCCATGGGAGCCTCCGCGGCGACCGTGGTCGCAGCGCGTCATCCGCACCTGATCCGCCGTCTGGTGCTGGAGGACCCGCCCTGGGTGCATGAGGACCCGGCCCGCTCCCGGGAGGACATGGCGCAACGGGAGGACAGGGCGCAACGGGAGGACAGGGCGCAACGGGAGGACAGGGCGCAGCAGGTCGCTGACCTGACCGGATGGAGCACCCAGTACCGCGAGCTGAGCGACCAGGAGGCGCTGGCCAGGGCTCGTCGTGAGGAGCCCGGCTGGCCGGAGGAGGAGTACCTGCCGTGGGTGGAGGCGAAGCGCGCCTGTGATCCCGCCGTCTACACGGGACTTCGCTTCGGCCTGCCCGGCGACTGGCGAACCCAGGTGGCGCGGCTGACGGTGCCTACTCTGCTCGTCACGGGCAACCCGCGGCGGGGGTCGCTGGTGACGGAGGAGGTCGCGGCAGAGGCCGTCCGGCTGTGCCCGGTCATGCGGGTCTCGAGACATCCTCGAGCCGGCCACACTCCCAGGCGCGAGGACCGCGACGGGTGGGTGTCGGCCGTGGCCGCGTTCCTTGGCGGCGGGTCGGCCTGAGGCTGACGCCAGACCCCTGCCACACGCGCTGCCCGGCCTCGTCAGGCGGGCTCATGGCCAGGGCAGGGTCTGTGCCGGGCAGGGTCTGTGCCGGGCAGGGTCTGTGCCGGGCAGGGTCTGTGCCGGGCAGGGTCTGTGCCGGGCAGGGCCTACGGGCCTCGGCTGGGCAGGGAGCTCGCGGCCGCGACGTGACCCCGGACCGCCCCGGTGATCACGTCCGGTACCTCAATCGGCGCGGAGTGGCCGACCCCGTCGAGCATCACGAACCGCGCACCCGGAATCGCCTGGGCGATGCGCCGGGAGTCCTGCGGGTCCAGGCCACGGTCCTCCGTACCCCCAATCACGAGGGTCGGGCAGGCGACGCTCGCGATCTCGTGCAGAACGCTGGGACGGGCCAGGTTGCCGTACAGCGTCCGGATCAGCGCCGCACGGTCGGAGGCCAGCCAGCGCGTCCGCCATTCGCGGCGAACCTGCTCGGTCTCGGGATCGGCCCGGAACGCGCCGCCGAACATCGTCTGCTCGATCTGCCCGAGCAGGGGCCGCAGGGTCAGGGCTCGTGCGACCGCACTGAGCGCAAGCTGCTTGGGGGCCTTGCCATGGGACTGCCGTTCCGCGCTGGTGTTGACCAGCGTCAGCGAGGCGACTGTTCGGGGGTGGCGCGCCGCGAGGCGCATGCTGACGAAGCCGCCCATGGACAGCCCCACGAAGTGCGCCCGATCGATCTCCAGGGTGCGAAGCACTGAGAGGACGTCCGCGTAGTGGCACTCGGTCTGGTACCCGTGGCGTGGCCGTGCGCTGCGGCCCTGGCCCCGGAAGTCCAGCGTGATGCAGCGGTACCGGTGCCGCAGTGCGGCGACCTGCGCGTCGAACATGCGTCCGTCGAAAAGGAACCCGTGCAGGAAGACGATCGGCAGCGGCTCGCTGACCGGCGTCGCCCCAGGGGTCGCATCACTCGCCGACCCACTGCCCGACCCAGCCGGCTGCCGGGGCGCGCCCGTGTCGGCCACGTACAGGTCGGTCCCGTTGGCATGAATCATCGGCATGCCCGTTGTCCTACCCCTCACCTACGCTGGGTTCCATCATGTCGGATCGCCTCGTCGTACACGGTGCCCGCGAGCACAACCTTCGCGACGTCACGCTGGACCTGCCGCGTGACGCGATGATCGTGTTCACCGGGCTGTCGGGGTCGGGCAAGTCTTCGCTGGCATTCGACACGATCTTCGCCGAGGGCCAGCGCCGGTACGTGGAGTCGCTGTCGGCGTACGCCCGGCAGTTCCTGGGCCAGATGGACAAGCCGGACGTGGACTTCATCGAGGGGCTGTCGCCGGCGGTGTCCATCGACCAGAAGTCGACCTCGCGCAACCCGCGGTCCACGGTCGGCACGATCACCGAGGTGTACGACTACCTGCGGCTGCTGTATGCGCGCGCGGGTCGCCCGCACTGCCCCCGGTGTGGCAAGCCGATCGCCCGGCAGACGCCACAGCAGATCGTGGACCGGGTGCTCGCGATGGAGGACGGCACCCGGTTTCAGGTTCTCGCTCCCGTCGTTCGCGGACGCAAGGGCGAGTACGTCGACCTGTTCGCCGAGCTGCGCACCAAGGGCTTCGCTCGGGTCCGGGTGGACGGCGAGGTGCACCCCCTGGAAGAGCCGCCGAAGCTCGCCAAGCAGCGCAAGCACACCATCGAGGTGGTCGTCGACCGCCTGGTGGTGCGCGACACCGCCCGGCGGCGGCTCACCGACAGCATCGAGACCGCCCTGGGCCTGGCCGGCGGCATCGTCGTGCTGGACTTCGTGGACCTGGCGCCGGAGGACCCGCACCGGGAGCGGACCTTCTCCGAGCACCTGGCCTGCCTCGACGACGACCTCAGCTTCGAGGCCCTGGAGCCCCGCTCGTTCTCGTTCAACTCCCCGTACGGAGCGTGCCCGGCCTGCGCGGGTCTCGGGACCAGGCGGGAGGTGGATCCCGACCTGATCGTGCCGGACCCGGAGCGCAGCCTGGCGGAGGGTGCGATCGCGCCCTGGAGCTCGCCGCACAACCTGGAGTACTTCGGGCGGCTGCTGGAGGCACTGGGCGAGTCGGTCGGCTTCAGCCTGGACACACCGTGGCGCGCGCTGCCGGAGCGGGCCCGTACCGCGGTGCTGGAGGGACCGCAGGCAGCCGGCCTGGAGGGTCCCCAGGTGCACGTCACCTATACCAACCGGTACGGGCGTCAGCGCTCCTACTGGGCGGCGTTCGAAGGGGTCGTTCCGTTCGTCCAGCGCCGGTACGCCGAGGCGGACAGCGACGCGAGCCGGGAACGCTTCGAGGGCTACATGCGCGAGGTGCCCTGTCCGACCTGCGGTGGCGCGCGCCTGAAGCCCGAGGTGCTCGCCGTGACCCTGGCGCATCCCGAGGAGGGTGAGAAGTCGATCGCCGCGGTCTCGGCCATGTCGATCGGGGAGTGCGCGAAGTACCTGGACGGCCTGGAGCTGACCGACCGCGAGCGCATGATCGCCGAGCGGGTGCTGCGCGAGGTGCAGGCGCGCCTCGGGTTCCTGCTGGACGTGGGGCTGTCGTACCTGTCGCTGGACCGGGCGGCGGCCACACTGGCCGGGGGAGAGGCGCAGCGGATCCGGCTCGCGACCCAGATCGGGTCGGGCCTGGTCGGGGTCCTGTACGTGCTCGACGAGCCGTCCATCGGGCTGCACCCGCGAGACAACCGGCGGCTGCTCGACACCCTCGTACGGCTGCGCGACCTGGGGAACACCCTGATCGTCGTCGAGCACGACGAGGAGACCATCCGGACCGGGGACTGGGTGGTGGACATCGGGCCGGGGGCAGGTGAGCACGGCGGTCGCATCGTGCACTCCGGATCGGTACCGGAGCTGCTGAGCAACCCCGAGTCGATTACGGGGGCGTACCTGTCGGGACGGCGGCAGATCGACGTGCCGGCCGTACGCCGCCCGCGCGACCCTAAACGTCAGCTTGTGGTCGAGGGTGCGCGCGAGCACAACCTGCGCGGCATCGACGTGGCCTTCCCGATGGGCTGCTTCGTCGCCGTCACGGGCGTCAGCGGCAGCGGGAAGTCGACCCTGGTCAACGACATCCTGTACGCCGCGCTCGCGCGCGATGTGAACGGCGCCCGCGCGGTCCCGGGCCGCCATCGTCGGGTCACCGGGGTGGAGCAGGTGGACAAGGTGGTCGGCGTCGACCAGTCGCCGATCGGCCGCACGCCACGGTCCAACCCGGCGACCTACACCGGCGTGTTCGACCACGTCAGGCGGCTGTTCGCGGAGACCACGGAGGCGAAGGTGCGCGGCTACAAGCCGGGCCGGTTCTCCTTCAACGTCAAGGGCGGCCGGTGCGAGGCCTGCTCCGGCGACGGCACCATCAAGATCGAGATGAACTTCCTCCCCGACGTGTACGTGCCCTGCGAGGTGTGCAAGGGGGCCCGCTACAACCAGGACACTCTCGAGGTGCACTTCAAGGGGCGCACCATCGCCGAGGTACTCGACATGCCGGTGGAGGAGGCCGCGGAGTTCTTCGGCGCGATCCCGGCCATCTCCCGGCACCTGAGGACGCTGGTCGACGTGGGCCTGGGATACATCCGGTTGGGCCAGCCTGCGCCCACGCTCTCCGGCGGCGAGGCACAGCGGGTGAAGCTGTCCGCGGAGCTGCAGAAGCGCTCCACCGGACGGACCGTGTACGTACTGGACGAGCCGACGACCGGGCTGCACTTCGAGGACGTCGGCAAGCTGCTGGGCGTGCTGCACCGGCTGACCGAAGCGGGCAACACGGTGATCGTGATCGAGCACGACCTCGATGTGATCAAGACGTCCGACTGGGTGATCGACATGGGCCCCGAGGGTGGCTCGGGAGGCGGCACCGTCGTGGTGGCGGGAACACCCGAGGACGTGGCCGGTGCCGAGGGCTCCCATACCGGGCGGTTCCTTCGATCGGTGCTGCCCGACATGGAAGGCCTGACGGCGCCGGCGAACTTGTAAGCGACGAGCCCGCGGCGGGCGCGCGTGCGGCGGGCGGCGCCACGGGTGGTTCTCCGGCAGCATGGGGGCATGGGTGACCCGGCAACCTACCGACCCGCGCCGGGTAGCATTCCCGAGTCACCCGGCGTCTACCGGTTCCGCGATGCCCAGGACCGCGTCGTCTACGTGGGCAAGGCCAAGAGTCTGCGGCAGAGGCTGAACAGCTACTTCGCCGACGTCGCCTCGCTGCACCCCCGTACCCGCGCGATGGTCTTCGCCGCCGACTCGGTCGACTGGGTCGTGGTGGGCACCGAGGTCGAGGCGCTGCAGCTGGAGTACTCCTGGATCAAGGAGTACGACCCCCGCTTCAACGTGCGCTACCGCGACGACAAGAGCTACCCCTGGCTCGCAGTGACGCTGAACGAGGACTTCCCGCAGGTCAGGGTGATGCGGGGGGCCAAGCGCAAAGGTGTGCGCTACTTCGGCCCGTACGCCCATGCCTGGGCGATCCGCGAGACCGTGGATCTGCTGGCCCGGGTGTTCCCCGTCCGGACCTGCCGCCCCGGGGTGTTCAAGCGCGCCCAGCAGTCCGGTCGGCCCTGCCTGCTCGGGTACATCGACAAGTGCGCCGCGCCGTGCGTGGGCAAGATCAGCCAGGAGGACCACTACGCGCTGGCCGAGGACTTCTGCGACTTCATGGCCGGCCACACGGAGGTCTACCTCAGGAGGCTGGAGAAAGAGATGCGCGCCGCCAGCGCGGAGCTGGACTTCGAGCGGGCGGCGCGGCTGCGCGACGACACCGGGGCGCTGCGGCGGGTACTCGAGAAGCAGGCGGTCGTGCTGCCGGACGCCACCGACGCCGATGTCGTCGCTCTGGCGGAGGACCCGCTCGAAGCCGCCGTTCAGGTGTTCCACGTCCGTGGCGGGCGGGTACGGGGACAGCGCGGCTGGGTCGTCGACAAGGTCGAGGACCTGCCGACCGGGGAGCTGGTGGCGCAGTTCCTCTCGCAGCTGTACGGCGGGGGAGAGGCGGTCCCGAGGGAGGTGCTGGTCGCCGCGCTCCCGCAGGACCCGCGCGCGCTGCATGCCTGGCTGGAGCAGCAGCGCGGCGGGCGGGTGAGCCTTCGGGTGCCGCAGCGCGGCGCCAAGCGGGACCTGATGGAGACCGTGGTCCGCAACGCGGCCGAGGCGTTCCAGGGGCACCGGCTCAAGCGGTCGTCGGACCTCACCGCGCGGTCCCGCGCCCTCGGCGAGATCCAGCAGGCCCTGGGGCTGGACGAGGCACCGCTGCGCATCGAGTGCGTCGACGTCTCGCAGATCCAGGGCAGCGACGTCGTGGCCGGGCTGGTGGTGTTCGAAGACGGTCTGGCCCGCCGGGGCGAGTACCGGAAGTTCGCGATCCGCGGAGCGGGGGACGACCTGTCCGCCGTCGCGGAGGTGGTGCGGCGGCGGTTCGCGCGGGCAGACGGCGGGGGCGGGACCACGGGTACGGCCGAAGCCGAGGGTCGGGGTCGCAGGGGGCCGGTCTTCGCCTACCCGCCGGGCCTGCTGGTCATCGACGGCGGTGCGCCGCAGGTCGCGGCGGCAGCCCAGGCCATGGCCGATCTCGGGGTCGTGGACGTGCCGGTGTGCGGCCTGGCCAAGCGCCTGGAGGAGGTGTGGCTGCCCGGGCAGGACGACCCGGTCATCCTTTCCCGCGGCAGCGAAGGCCTCTACCTGTTGCAGAGAGTGAGGGATGAGGCCCACCGTTTCGCGGTCAGCTATCACCGGCAGCGCAGGGCCAGTCGGATGACGACCTCCGCACTCGACGAGGTACCGGGGCTTGGCCCCGCGCGCCGCAAGGCACTGATCGAGCGTTTCGGCTCGGTCCGCCGGATCGCCGAGGCAACGGCGGATGAGGTTGCCTCCGTACCGGGAATCGGGCCGACGACCGCGGCCGCAGTCCTGGCCGTGGTCCAGCGACTTGACGGCGCAAGCGACTCGGACACGGCGGGAACGGTTGCCCTCACCCCGGGGTCCGGGCAGGGGGGCGAGTAGTTCGATCCGGCCGTACGGCAGGATCAGGCCCATGGAGAGCGAGGCTGGCGACGCCGCCGGGACATCTTCCGTCCCCGGTGAGGGGAGTGACGTTCCGGCGGAGGACTGGGTGGCCTCCGGTGACGAACGGGACGCCGACTCACCCGCCCGCAAGTCCTTCGACTTCGTCGTCATCAGCGGCATGTCCGGCGCGGGCCGAAGCACCGCGGCGAAGGTTCTCGAGGACCTCGGGTACTACGTGGTCGACAACCTGCCGCCGACGCTGATCCGAACCATGGCCGACCTGGGCAGCAAGTCGCAGGGAGCGGTGACGCGGATCGCCGTGGTCATGGACCTGCGCAGCCGCGCGTTCTCCGACGACCTGCGCGAGGTGATCCAGGACCTCGACCGCCACGGCTACCGGCCCCGCGTCCTCTTCCTGGACGCCAGCGACCGCATTCTGGTGCGGCGCTTCGAGAGCTCACGACGGGCCCATCCGCTGCAGGGCGACGCACGCCTGATCGACGGCATCCACCGTGAGCGTGAGCTGCTGGCCGGGCTGCGCGAGGACGCGGACCTCATCGTCGACACCACCACGCTGAGCGTCCATGACCTTCGACGTCAGATTGAGGGTTCCTTCGAGGACGGAACCGCCACCCGGCTCCGGGCCACAACGCTGTCCTTCGGGTTCAAGTACGGAGTACCGCCCGACGCCGACATGGTCTTCGACGTGAGGTTCCTGCCGAACCCGTTCTGGATTCCCGATCTGAGGGAGCAGACCGGCAAGGACGCGGCGGTCGCCGAGTACGTCATGGAACAGCCGGCCTCCCCCGAGTTCCTCGACCTCGCGACGCGTCTGCTCAAGCTGGTCGGGGCCGGGTATCACCGGGAGGGCAAGCGCTACATGCTGATCGCCATCGGCTGCACGGGCGGCAAGCACCGCAGTGTGGCGATGGCCGAGGAGATCGGCCGGCGGCTCGCGCAGGACGACGTGTCCGTCCGCGTGCTGCACCGCGACCTGGGGCGGGAATGACGACGTTGCCCCGCGTAGTGGCCCTGGGTGGCGGGCACGGGCTGTCCGCGACGCTGCAGGCGCTGCGGTCGGTGACTCCGAACCTGACTGCAGTGGTCACGGTGGCCGACGACGGCGGGTCGAGTGGGCGGATCCGCCGTGAGCTGGACCAGGTGCCGCCCGGCGACCTGCGGATGGCGCTGTGCGCACTGGCGGAGAAGCCGGGCGCTGCGGTAGGCGCCGGTAGCGCCCTGTCAGGGGTGGACGCCCGGTCAAGGGTGGGGGCCCCGTCCGGAGCCGACGCAGCGTCCGGAGTGGACGCGCCGTCCGGAGTGGACTGGGTACCGCTGCTGCAGCACCGGTTCGGAGGCTCCGGAGCGCTGGCTGGGCACGCGGTGGGAAACCTGCTGATCTCAGGGCTGGTCGACCAGGGCTACGACGTCGTACATGCCTTGGACCTGGTCGCGGGGCTGGTGCGGGCGCGAGGCCGGGTGCTGCCGATGTCGCCGCAGCCGGTGGACCTGACCGCCGAGGTGGTCGGACTGGACCCCGACGACCCCTACGGCGTGACGACGATCCGGGGTCAGGTCGCCGTCGCCACCACGCCCGGCCGCGTGGTCGCCGTACATCTCACGCCGCAGAACCCGCCCGCGACGCGGGAGGCGCTCGAGGCCATCCGCGAGGCCGACTACGTGGTGCTGGGCCCGGGGTCGTGGTTCACCAGCGTGATCCCCAACCTGCTCGTGCCGGAGCTCGGAGAAGCGATCAGGACCACCTCGGCCACCCGTGTCCTGGTGCTCAACCTCGGCCCCCAGCCCGGCGAGACTGAAGGCTTCTCGGCGGAGCAGCACGTGGAGGCGCTGCTGTCACACGCGCCCCACCTGCCGCTGGACGTGGTCCTGGCCGACAAGTCCGCCGCCGTTCCTGCGGCGCAGCTGCGACGGTCGGTGGAGGACTACGGGGGACGGCTCTACCTGGACCTTCTGGCTCGGCACGGGGACCCGCAGCGACACGACCCGCAGCGGCTCGCTACCGCTCTGCGCGTCGTGATGGGCCTGCCAGCGGCGTCGTAGCTGGCTATGCCAGCGGCGTGACGGTGGCCCTGCGGAGGCCCGTCGGTGCGAAACCCGCCCGAACAAGTCGGTACCCCCGGGGGCTGCGCCAGCGGCCCTCGCAGGGCAGACTGTCGGACACGCAGAGCGCGACACGCCGTGCGAGGCAGGGCAATTCAAGCGGCACAAAGCCGAGGGGGAGCTATGGCGATGACGGCCACCGTCAAGGACGAGCTGAGCCGGGTCACCGTACGTCGGACCTCGTGCCGCAAGGCTGAGGTTGCGACGCTGCTCCGCTTCTCCGGAGGGCTCCACATCGTACGGGGCCAGGTCGTCATCGAGTCGGAGCTGGACTCCGGGCCGGTGGCACGGCGTCTGAAGACCGAGCTCCTCGAGGTCTACGGGCACACCAGCGAGGTGGCGGTGCTCTCCGCCGGTGGGCTGCGCAAGGGACAGCGCTACATCGTGCGGGTGAACCGCGACGGCGAGCGACTGGCGCGTCAGACCGGCCTGCTGGACCGCCGGGGGCGGCCGGTCCGGGGGTTGCCCCCTGAGCTGGTGACCGGCTCGGTCGTGGACGCCGAGGCCGCGTGGCGCGGGGCGTTCATGGCGCGCGGGTCGCTGACCGAGCCGGGGCGCTCGAGCGCGCTGGAGATCACCTGCCCAGGCCCCGAGGCTGGGTTGGCGCTGGTGGGCGCCGCCCGGCGGATGGGAATCTCGGCGAAGGCGCGCGAGGTGCGTGGCGTGGAGCGGGTGGTGATCCGCGACGGCGACGCCATCGGTGAGCTGCTGACCCGGATCGGAGCCACCGACGGCCGGCTCGCCTGGGAGGACCGGCGGCTGCGCCGGGAGGTACGCGCCACCGCCAATCGGCTGGCCAACTTCGACGACGCGAACCTGCGCCGGTCCGCACGAGCGGCGGTGGCGGCCGCGGCGCGGGTGGAGCGCGCGCTGGCGATCCTCGGTGACGACGCTCCCGACCACCTGATCGCTGCAGGTCAGCTGCGGCTGGCGAACCGCCAGGCCTCCCTGGAGGAGCTCGGTGCGATGGCGCAGCCCCAGCTGACGAAGGACGCGATCGCCGGGCGGATCCGTCGGCTGCTCTCGCTCGCCGACAAGCGAGCGGCCGAGCTGGGCCTCCCGGACACCGAGTCGGTCCTCACCGATGAGATGCTCGCGCCGTAGGCGAGCCCGCACGTCGCGTTCGGTACGCCACGGCTGGTGCGCAACGGCCACTGCGCAACGGCCACTGCGCGACGGCCACTGCGCACGGCCACTGCGCCACGCCCTCCCGGGTGATGCGATGTCGCAGGCGGGAGATAGTCTGCTCTCGCCTGAGAATCGAGCCCCGGGCCTGCCGGGGCGCAAGGGAGGAACCAGTCGTGACGACCCGAGTGGGCATCAACGGATTCGGTCGCATCGGCCGCGCCGTCTACCGTATTCTGCGGAACCGCGACGACGTCGAGGTCGTGCTGGTCAACGACCTGACCGACAACAAGACCTTGGCGCACCTGCTGAAGTACGACACGACGATGGGCGTACTTCCCGACGACGTGCACCTCGAAGGTGACAACGACATCGTCTGTGGATCGACCAGCTTCACGGTGACGGCCGAGCGGGACCCGGCGAAGCTGCCGTGGGCCGAGTACGGCGTCGACATCGTGATCGAGTGCACCGGCATCTTCCGCACCAAGGAGACCGCCAGCGCCCACATCACCGCCGGCGCGAAGAAGGTGATCATCTCGGCGCCCGCCAAGAACGAGGACATCACCATCGTCATGGGCGTCAACGACCACCTCTACGACGGGTCGCAGGTGATCATCTCCAACGCCTCGTGTACGACGAACTGCGTCGCTCCGATGGTCAAGGTGCTGGTCGACAACTGGGGTATCGAGGACGGTCTGCTGACCACCATCCACTCCTACACCAACGACCAGAACCTGCTGGACCTGCCGCACAAGGACCTTCGTCGGGCCCGCGCGGCCGCGGCCAACATCGTGCCGAGCAGCACGGGTGCGGCGCAGGCAACCGCCCTGGTGATCCCCGAGGTCAAGGGCAAGCTCAACGGCATGGCCTACCGCGTGCCGACGCCTACCGGCTCGGTCAGCGACCTGACCGTGCGGCTCACCAACCCCGCGAGCGCCGAGGAGATCAACGCGGCGTTCAAGGAAGCGGCCTCCAAGGCACCGCTGAAGGACCGACTGGTCTACACCGAGGACCCGATCGTCTCGCACGACATCGTGGGCGCCAACGCAGCGTGCACTTTCGACTCGCTGCTCACCATGACCCAGGGCCCGCTGGCCAAGGTCCAGGGCTGGTACGACAACGAGTGGGGCTACAGCCACCAGCTGGCTGACCTCGTCTCGCTCGTCGCCAAGAGCGTGTGAGGTAGCGGCCGATGGCGAGCGTTGCCGATCTCGTAGCCGAAGGTGTCGCCGGCAAGACCGTCTTCGTACGGTCCGACCTGAACGTGCCGCTCGAGGACGGGCGGATCACCGACGACCGGCGCATCCGCGCGAGCCTGCCGACCATCCAGGCCCTGGCTGACGCCGGGGCCCGGGTGGTTGTGGCCGCGCACATGGGGCGGCCGAAGGGCCAGGTGAACCCGGAGTTCTCCCTGGCGCCGGTTGCCGCCCGGATGAGCGAGCTGCTGGGCACGGACGTCCCGCTGGCGGTGGACACCGCCGGCGAGGGCGCCCGAGCGATGGTCGCGGGGCTGTCCGACGGGGACGTCGGGCTGCTCGAGAACGTGCGCTTCGAGGCGGCCGAGACCAGCAAGGACGAGGCCGAGATGATGGGCCTGGCCCAGAGCTTCGCCGACCTCGCCGATGTCTACGTCGGAGATGCGTTCGGGGCCGTCCACCGAGCGCACGCCAGCGTGGCGGGCGTGCCCCGGCTGCTGCCGCACTACATGGGCTACCTCGTGGACAACGAGGTGAGCATGCTGCGGCGGGCGACCGACGAGCCGGAGCGGCCCTTCGTGGTGATCCTTGGCGGTGCCAAGGTCTCCGACAAGCTGGCAGTGATCGAGAACCTGCTCGCGCGCGCGGACATCCTGCTGGTGGGCGGGGGCATGGCCTACACGTTCCTCGCCGCCCAGGGCAAGGAGGTCGGTGGCTCGCTGCTGCAGAGCGACATGATCGAGAGCTGCCGGGCGCTTCTCGAGAAGGCCGACGGGCGAATCCGGCTGCCACAGGACGTCATCGTGGCGGACGCCTTCGCCGCTGACGCCGCCACGGACACCGTGTCCGTGGACGCGATCCCCTCGGACATGATGGGACTCGACATCGGCCCCATCACCCGCCAGGACTTCTCCGGGGTCATCCTCGGCGCGAAGACGATCTTCTGGAACGGGCCGATGGGCGTGTTCGAGATGGAGCCCTTCTCGGGTGGCACCCGAGCCGTGGCGGTCGCGATCGCCGACTCGGACGCGACGTCGATCATCGGCGGTGGTGACTCGGCAGCTGCGGTCGCCCTGCTGGGGCTCGACGAGTCCAAGTACACCCACATCTCCACTGGTGGTGGGGCTTCGCTGGAGTTCATGGAGGGCAAGACGCTGCCCGGGATCGCGGCGTTGGAGGACTGACCCGGCGACCCGGCGAGCGGAGCTCTCCGGGCCACCTGGAGAGGCCTGAGCAGGGAGTCTGGTCAGCAAGCGGTGCGACCAGGCAGGTAGGTGCGAACCGCCCGACGGATCGAGCCACCGGGCCCATGGCCCTGTGACCGTCGGGCGGTCGCGTCGTACCAGTCTGGCCAGCCTTGCCAGTCCTACCGGTCCTACCAGTCTTGCCAAGGCTGGCCTCGCCCACCGCGGACCGTCAGGTTCGTCCGTGAGGCACGTTCCCAGCAGGGACACTGGGCGGCGAGGCTGTCCGTACGGTCGACCCCACCGGGTCGGCCAGCCACGGGAGGAGAAACGGGGATGACACGTCCGGGAGTGCGACCGCTCATCGCGGGCAACTGGAAGATGCACCTGACGCATCTCGAGGCGATCGCGCATGTGCAGAAGCTGTCCTACACGCTGGGCAAGGAGACCCCGGAGAAGGCCGAGGTCGCCGTCATCCCCGCGTTCACAGCACTGCGCAGCGTGCAGACGCTCATCGACAGCGACCGCATGCCCGTGGCTCTCGGGGCGCAGGACATCTCCCCCCACGACCAGGGCGCCTACACCGGCGAGGTCAGCGGCTCGATGCTGTCCGCGCTCGGGTGCCAGTACGTCGTCGTGGGGCACTCGGAGCGGCGCGCCCACCACCGCGAGACCGACGACGTCATCAACGCGAAGATGCGTGCGGTCCTCAAGGTCGGGCTGACCCCCATCCTGTGCGTCGGCGAGGACGCCTTCATGCGTACCGCCCACGCCTACATCCAGCACACCCTGGCCCAGCTGGTCACGGCCAGCGTCGGGATTGACCCGGCGAAGATCGGCGAGATCGTCATCGCCTACGAGCCGGTCTGGGCGATCGGCACCGGCAAGGTCGCCACCCCGCACGACGCACAGGAGATGTCGCTGGCGATCCGTCGTCAGCTGTCTCTGCTGTTTGGGGACAGGGTCGCCGAGTCGGTCCGCGTGCTCTACGGAGGCTCGGTCAACCCAGTGAACGCACGCGAGATTCTGATGCAGCCGGACGTGGACGGCGCGCTCGTCGGCAGCGTGAGCCTCAAGCCCGAGGACTTCACCGAGGTCTGCGTGGCAGCCGCGGGGCTGGCCAGCTGATCATGCGGCGCGCCCGGCTGCTCGCACTCGGCCTGACCGGACTGCTGGTCGGACCGGTCGGGCTGGCCGCGTGCGGGTCGGAGGACGAGGGGGACGCGTCCCTCGCCGGGGGCACACTCACCATCCTGGCGACGGACCCCCCGGTCACCCTCGACCCGGGGCGGGTGAGCACCGCCTCGGACCTGCTGCTCACGACGAGGCTGATGCAGCGCACCCTGACCACGTACCCGGCGACGGACGGCGCGGAGGGCAAGGAGGTCGTCGCCGACCTCGCGGAGGAGCCCGGCGAGCCGAACGACGACGCGACCGAGTGGACCTTCCGGCTCAAGCCGGACCTCACCTACACCGACGGCACGCCCATCACCGCCGATGACATCGAGCACGCCGTGGAGCGCACGTTCGCGCCCGGCCTGGACGACGGCCTGCCGTACGCACGCGACCTGCTGGCCGACACCGAGGGGTACACCGGGCCGTTCGGTGGCGGCGAGAACGCCGATCTGAGCTCGGTCGAGGCGACGGACGACCGAACGATCACCTTCCGGCTCCGGCAGCCGACCTGGGACTTCCCCTACGTCGTGGCGCTGCCGCAGTTCGCGCCCGTCCCGGCGGACCGAGACACCCGGGAGGACTACGCGCTCAACCCGGTCACCTCCGGCCCGTACCGCATCGTCTCGGACGGTACCCAGCGCCTGAGCCTGGAACGCAGCGACTTCTGGACCGGCGACGACGTCAGGCACGCCTACCCCGACCGTGTCGAGCTGCTCAGCGGGCTTGCGCCGGAGGAGATCACCCGACGGCTGGTGGCGTCCGAGGGATCGGATGCCACGGCGGTGAGTGGCCGGGCCGCGGAGACCGATGCGGCGACGACGATGGTGGTCAGCGACCCGGAGGTCCTGGAGCGCTCCGCCCGTGGGTACGACGGGGCGCTGTCCTACCTCGCCATGGACACGACAGGGGAGCCCTTCACGGACCTGCGGGTGCGACGAGCCATGCAGTACGCGGTGGACCGCAAGGCCGTGCAGGACGCTGCGGGCGGCTCGGTCGTCGGGGGAGACCCGACCACGACCATCCTCACCCCGCAGATTCCCGGTCGGCGAGGCCACG
The DNA here is from genome assembly GCA_963752715.1 of uncultured Actinomycetota bacterium. GTDB lineage: Bacteria > Actinomycetota > Actinomycetes > Mycobacteriales > CAVVZQ01 > CAVVZQ01. The sequence continues at coordinate 335,143 of CAVVZQ010000004.1, forward strand.
ACGCGTACGGGGCCGGGCCGACCGGTGACCCGGGGCAGGCGGCGGACCTGCTGGAGCTGGCCGGGTACCCCGACGGCTTCGCCACGGAGATGGTGGCGTCGGACTCCACCCGGGACGCTGCGATGGCCCAGGCGGTGGTGGACGCTCTCGCGAGGTCCGGGATCCAGGTCACGCTGCGGGTGCTGCCGCGGGCCGAGTTCCTGGCCGAGATCGGCAGTCCTGAGTCCCAGCCGCCCCTGGTCCTGGCTTCGTGGCAGCCGGACTGGCCGAGCGGGGCCGCGATGCTGCCGCCGATGTTCGACGGCAGGGGCATCCGGGACACCGGGAACACCAACCTGAGCCAGCTGAACAGTGCGACGGTCAACCAGGCGATGGATGCGGCGGCCCAGATCGAGGACGACGCGGACCGCAACGCTGCGTGGGCGGCGCTGGACGCGACGATCATGGACCTCGCGCCCATCGTCCCGCTGCTGTCGGACAAGAGCCTCTACCTGGCTGGCGAGGGCGTCGGCAACGTCTGGATCCACGCCCGCTACGGGTCCCCGGACCCGGCGGCGGTGACGGTGCGGGGGCCCACCGGGGGATCGGCCAACCCGGTTGCGCTCGGCTCGGCGACGCGCGGCCGTGTATAGCTATACTCGGCTGTTGTGACTGTCGCTGTCTCCCTGCTCCTCATCACCTGCTCCGTGCTTCTCATGGTGCTCGTGCTGCTGCACAAGGGACGCGGCGGCGGGCTCTCCTCGCTGTTCGGTGGGGGCATGACCTCGACGCTGTCCGGGTCGTCGGTGGTGGAGCGCAACCTGGACCGCATCACCCTCGTCGTGGCGCTCGTGTGGGTGGCCTGCATCGTGGTGCTCAACCTGACCCTCGCCTGATCGCCGGGTGGCCGCTCAGCAGGCCGTGAAGGTCTCGGTTCATCAACGGTTTCGGTGCCCGTGTGACTGACGTAGCACAGAGTGACTAGGATCTACCCGTCCGTCTGGGTGCGTGGGCGCGGGCATATCGGCCTTCGGGTCTCTGCTCCGCCCGCCGTTGCGAGGAGGTACGAGTGCCAGGTGGTAACGCGATCCGTGGGACACGGGTCGGGTCCGGGCCAACCGTGACCTACGGCGAGACTGCCGAGGCCGCCCCGCGGGTGCGCCAGGCCTACTGGTGTGCGCGGGGGCACCGGGTTGAGCCGTCGTTCGCTGTCGAGGCCGACGTGCCGGACCTGTGGGACTGCCCGCGGTGCGGCTACCCCGCGGGCAAGGACCGCGAGAACCCTCCCGAGGCGCCGCGCAACGAGCCGTACAAGACACACCTGGCGTACGTGAAGGAGCGCCGCAGCGACGAGGACGGGGCGACGCTGCTCAACGAGGCGCTCAACGAGCTCAAGCAGCGGCGCGAGCAGATCTGACGTACTGCGCGGGTTCAGACGGGGGTACTGCGTTACTGCGCGCGTTCAGACCGGGCGGGTACGTTGGTCCGCGGGTAGCCCCGCGGCTGCCTCTCGGTCTATCAGGAACAGCGTGCGACGGGTTCCGCGGGCGCCCGCTGCGGGTACCTGAACCGGCCCGGCGCCTGCCGCGACCAGACTGACAGCGTCGGCCTTGGCGGCTCCCGCGGTTACGATCCACACCTCCCTGGCGCGCTGCAGGGTGGGGAACGTGAAGGACAGGCGCGTCGGCGGGGGCTTGGGGCAGTGCCGTACCGCTACCACCGTCCGGGTGTCCACCGCGGCGGGGGACTCGGGGAAGATCGACGCCACGTGCCCCTCCCCGCCCATGCCGAGCAGCAGGATGTCGAACTCGGGGGTGGGCTGACCAGCTGGCGCGTACGCGGCCAGAAGGTTGGCATAGGCCTCCGCAGCGGCGTCCGCGTCGCTCCCGTACGGTCCGTCGCTGGCAGGCATCGGATGCACCGTGACTTCCGGCCGATCGAGGCCGTCCAGCAGGGCAGCGCCGGCCTGTCTGTCGTTGCGCTCCGGGTCGCCGGCAGGGAGGAAGCGCTCGTCGCTCCACCACAGATGGAGCAGATGCCACGGCACGCTGTCCCGGACTCCGCTGGTCGCGAGGCTGCGCAGCACAGCGATGCCCGGTCCGCCCCCGGTGAGGCCGAGGTGCGCCACGGCCCCGCGGTCGGTGAGCTCGACCAGGCGGGTGACCAGCCGACCAGCAACGGCTTCGGCCAGGCTGGGTGGGTCCGGGTAGACGATGAACTCGGGCGTCACGCGTGCGTCCCCTCGGACGCCTGTCCGCCGGCCCCGGCAGGATCATCCGGTGTCGACGACGCCGCGGCGTGGCTCAGCGCAGCCTCGTAGGTGACGTCGACTTCCGCGCGGCGCAGCTCCTCGGCGAGCAGCTCGGCGCGAGCCCGGGGCACGACAGCGACCTCCCGGGTGCGTTCTCCTATCCGGACGGTGACCCGGTGGTCCGGGCCCTGCGAGAGCGTGACCGTGCTGCCGTCTGCCATGTCCAGCTCGACCGCCGTGACGGAGGTTCCGGCGATGCCGCTGCTGGAGCTGGTCCCCGAGCTGGTCCCGGCTGGTCCCGAGCTGGTCCCGGGGCTGGCGTCGGAGGCGGAGGCGGAGTCGGAGGGGGCCGTGACCGGGATCCCGAGCCGAGAGGCCAGCCAGCCCCGCAGCAGACGCCCGGAGGGCTCGCCCCCGGCCGCACGGACGGAACCCGAGACCGGCTCGCACGAGCAGCCGTCCAGCGTGGTGGCGAGGAGCCCGCGCAGGTCGGTCAGGCGGGTCCAGCTGAGGTCGGTATCGCCCGGACGGTAGTCCTCCGCACGAGCATCGAGGGCGAGGCGAGGGTCGTCGGCCAGCGAGCAGTCGGTGGTACGGCGAACACACAACGGGGCGAGCGGGTCTTCCGCGAGGCGTCGAGGCGGTGGCTGCAGGTACATCAGGTGAACCGAGGACTCCGCGGCCAGCAGCGGCAGCACCACCGAGTCGGCATGGGCAGTGGCGGGGCCGGTGATGCGCACCACCACGGACTCGACCGGGCCGTACTGTCCCCCGAATCCGATCTCCGCGTCGATGCGGGACTCCGGGGCATCGGGGTTCCGGCGCACCACGGTGAGCAGTCGGCAGGGGTGCGTACCGGAAGCTCCGGCGCCGTCGGATCGGACGGACTCCGCCTCCGCCTCGTGACACACGGCGATCAGGGTCAGGGAAGGCTGGCCTCCCAGCCCGCCTGCCAGTGCCCGCTCGGACCGCAGGGCACGTGCGATCGCGGCCCCGTCGGTGTCCCACAGTGTCGTCACGCCACCTCCGTCGTCACGCCAGCTCCGTCGTCGTCATGGCTGCCGCCAGGAGCGGCCGTCCCGGGACAGCAGCTCCTCGCCCTGAGTCGGTCCCCAGGTACCGGCCGGGTAAGGCGCGGGCTGTCGGCCGTGCCAGGTCTCGACGATCGGGTCGATGATGCTCCAGGCTGCCTCGACCTCGGCGTCGGTGGGGAACAGCGTGCCGTCGCCCAGCAGCACGTCGAGGATGAGCCGCTCGTACGCTTCCGGCGAGCTCTCCGTGAACTCCTGGGTGTAGCTGAAGTCCAGGGTTACGTCGCGTACCGCCATCCGGCTGCCGGGCACCTTCGACCCCAGGGTCAGGGTGACTCCTTCGTCCGGCTGTACCCGGATGACCAGTGAGTTATGGCCCAGCTGGCTGGTGTCGGTGGGCAGGAACGGCAGGTACGGGGCGCGTCGGTAGATCACAGCGATCTCGCTGACGCGGCGTGGCAGCCGCTTGCCGGCCCGAAGGTAGAACGGCACCCCCGCCCAGCGACGGTTCTCCACGGACAGGCGCAGCGCGGCGTAGGTGTCGGTGGTGCTCTCCGCGGGCACGTCGGGCTCGTCCCGGTAGCCGGGTACGGGGCGACCGGCCAGCCAGCCGGGTCCGTACTGAGCCATTACGGACCCCTGCAGCGCCGCCTCGCCGACGTCGGGGACGACGACCGCCCGAAGCACCTTCGCCTTCTCCTCGCGCAGGTCGGCTGCGTCGTACCCGGTCGGATCCTCCATCGCGGTCAGCGCCAGCAGCTGGAGCAGGTGGTTCTGGACGACGTCCCGCAGCGCCCCGGTGCCGTCGTAGGAGCCCGCTCGGGTTCCCACGCCGAGATCCTCCGCCATGGTGATCTGTACCGAGTCCACGTAGTTGCGGTTCCACGTGGGCTCGATGACCGTATTGGAGAACCGAATGGCAAAGAGGTTCTGGACGGTCTCCTTGCCCAGGTAGTGATCGATACGGAAGATGTCTCTCGGGTCGAAGGCACGCTCCACCGCCGCATGAAGGGCCCGCGCGGAGCGAAGGTCCGAGCCGAAGGGCTTCTCCAGCACAATGCGGCGCCACCCGTCGTCGGTCGCGCCCAGGCCCGCTCCCGCCAGGCCCTCCAGCACGGTGGACATCTGGTCGGGGGCGACCGAGAGGTAGAAGGCCGCGTTGCCGGCTCCGCCGTGCGCGCCGCGCAGCTCCTCCAGGACCTGGTCGACCTGCGCGTAGGCCTCCGGGTCATCGAAGGTGCCGGAGACGAAGCGCATGTTGGCCGCCAGCGCGTCCCATGTCCCCTCGCGCCACGCGGTACGGGCTCCGTTGCGGGCATGCTCGCGGGCCCAGGCCGCGAACTCGGAGTCGCTCCAGGAGCGCCGGCCGAAGCCCACGACAGCCAGCTCCGCTGGTGTGAGCCCCCGGTTGGCCAGGTCGAACACCGCCGGCAGCAGCCTGCGGCGGGACAGGTCCCCGGTGACGCCGAAGACCACCAGCGCGCACGGCTGGGGGATCCGCGGCAGCCGGTGGTCGCGGGGGTCCCGCAGCGGGTTCGGGAGCACGGTTGCCAGAGCCAGCGGGAGACTGGCTGCTACGCCTTGGACAGCGCGGCGCTCATGGTCTCCAGCAGGCTCTCCCACGAGTCGATGAATTTCTCGACGCCCTCCCGCTCCAGCACAGCGATCACGTCGTCCATGTCGATGCCCACGGCCGCGAGCCGGGCGAACACGTCCTGGGCGTTGTCGTAGTTGGAGGTGATCGTGTCGCCCCGAGGCTTGCCGTGGTCGTACAGCGCCTCCAGGGTCGCCTCGGGCATGGTGTTGACGATGTCGGCCGCGACCAGCTCGACGACGTAGCGGGTGTCGTCGTAGGCGGGGTCCTTGACGCCGGTCGATGCCCACAGGGGGCGCTGCTTGTGGGCGCCCGCGGCTTCCAGGCGACGCCAGCGGTCGCTGTCGAAGCTCTTCTCGAACAGCTCGTAGGCAAGTCGCGCGTTCGCGATGGCTGCTTCGCCGCGCAGGGCTCGGGCCTCTTCGCTGCCGATCTTCTCCAGTCTCTTGTCCACCTCGGTGTCGACGCGGGAGACGAAGAAGGATGCGACGGAGGCCATGGTGGACAGGTCGTGGCCGTTGTCCCGAGCGCGCTCCAGCCCGGTCAGGAAGGCCTCGATGACCTGCTCGTACCGCTTGAGGCCGAAGATCAGGGTCACGTTCACGCTGATGCCGTGGGAGAGCACCTCGGTGATCGCCGGAAGACCCTCGTCGGTCGCCGGGATCTTGATGAGCACGTTGGGGCGGTCCACCAGCCACTGCAGGTAGCGCGCCTCGATGATGGTCTTCTCGGTGGCGTGTGCGCTGCGGGGGTCAACCTCGATGGAGACGCGGCCGTCCTGGTGCTGAGACCGCTCGTAGATGCCGTGCATGATGTCGCAGGCGCGGCGTACGTCTGCGCTGGTGAGGAAGCGGATCGCCTCCGAGACCGGGACCTCGAGCTGGTTGCCCTGGTGCAGCAGGTCAGCGTACGTGCTTCCCTTGCTGATCGCGTTGTTGAAGATCGTCGGGTTCGTGGTCACGCCCACGATGCTGCGGGTCTCGATCAGGTCCTCGAGGTTGCCGGTGAGGATTCGGTCGCGACTGAGGTCGTCGAGCCAGATGGACACGCCCTGCTGGGAGATGGTGGCGTTGGGATCTGTCATGGCGGCCTCCTCGGGTTCTGACGCTGCTGCCGCGCCGTGCTCGCGTACGTCGGGTCGATACCTGTGGGGCTGACTCTAGTCAGAGGCTTCGGCGGGCCTGCGAGAGGTCCGCTGACTGACCCCGCCACCCATGACCGCGATGATCGCGATGACCCCGCCGCCACATGATCGCGATGATCATGGCACTCGATCGCCATGATCGTGGTGATCATGGCGTAGGTGCATGACACGCCGGGGCAACCCGCCGCGGTACGCGACCCAGCGCCATGATCACCGCGGTGAGGGGGCGGGGGTTCGACCGGGCGCCATGATCACCGCGGTGAGGGGGCGGGGGGCGAGCCGCGCGAGCGGCCCCCTGTCTCGCGCCTGCTAGCCGGAGATCGCGTCCACGACGGCCCGCACCGCCTGTACCACGTTGGGTACGGTCAGCCCGAAGTGCTCGTACAGCCAGGCAGGCGAGGCGGATGCACCGAAGTCGGTCACGCCCAGCGAGATGCCGGCGTCCCCGACCAGGCGGGCCCAGGGCAGCGTGACTCCGGCCTCGACGCTCACCCGGGCCCGAACGGCCGGAGGAAGCACCGACTCGCGGTAGTCCGCGTCCTGCTCGGCGAACCACTCCAGGCACGGCATCGAGACCACCCGTACCGAGACTCCCTGCTCCTCCAGCTGCTCGCGGGCGCTCAGTGCCAGCGACACCTCGGAGCCGGTCGCCAGGATCAGCGCGTCGGGCAGCGCGGCCTCACCTGAGACGACTGCGGAGGCCTCGGCCAGCACGTAGCCGCCCCGCGCCGTGCCCTCTGCCGAGGCGAGCGCTTCCCGGTCCAGTACCGGCAGCGCCTGGCGACTGAGGCACAAGCCGCTCGGCCCCCCGGGACCCGCGCCGGAAGCGCCGCTTGCCTGACGCCGTTCCTGCCGTCGCAGCACCGTACGCCACGCCACCGCGGTCTCCGTCGCGTCGGCCGGACGGACCACGGCCAGCCCCGGTATCGCCCGCAGCGCGGCGAGCTGCTCCACCGGCTGGTGTGTCGGACCGTCCTCGCCCAGCCCGATCGAGTCGTGGGTCCAGACGTACACCGTGGGAAGGCCCATCAGAGCAGCGAGCCGGACCGAGGGGCGCATGTAGTCGCTGAAGATCAGGAAAGTCCCGCCGTACGCGCGGGTGAGTCCGTGCAGCGCGACTCCGTTGAGTACCGCGCCCATGGCGTGCTCGCGAATGCCGAAGTGGATGTTGCGGCCGTACGGGTCCGCGCCGTCCACCGCGGACCCGGCGGGCAGGAACGGGCCCGAACCGGGTATGAGGGTGTTGTTCGATCCGGAGAGGTCTGCGGAACCTCCCCACAGCTCGGGCAGCACCTGTGACACGGCGGCCAGAACGGTGCCCGAGGCAGCGCGGGTCGCGATGCCCTTCGGATGGCTCTCCGGGGTGAACTCCGGCAGCGCGTCCTCCCAGGCCTCGGGAAGGTCACCGGCGGTGAGCCGGTCGAGCAGCGTGGCCTGCTCCGGGTGCGCCGCCCGCCAGGTCTCGTAGCGCGCGGACCACGCCTGGTGCAGCTTCGACCCCCGGGTCCCTACCTTGCGAGCGTGCGCGAGTACCGCTTCCTCGACCGCGAAGGACTGCTCGGGGTCGAAGCCGAGTGCCCGCTTGGTCGCGGCGACCTCCTCGGCTCCGAGGGCGGCTCCGTGGGCGGCCGCGGTGCCGCGGGCGTGCGGCGCCGGCTGGGCGATGACCGAGTGCAGGGAGATCAGTACGGGGCGGTCGGTGACGGCGAGCGCGTCGCTGTAGGCAGCCGCGATGGCGGCGACGTCCTCGGCGTCATCCACCGTGATCGTGTGCCAGCCGTACGCCCGGTACCGGGCAGGCACGTCCTCGTGCAGCGCCAGAGCGGTGTCACCGTCGATGGAGATGTGGTTGTCGTCGTAGAGCACGATCAGGTTCCCCAGTCGCTGCGTCCCGGCGAGGCTCGCCGCCTCGGCCTGCACGCCCTCGGAGATGTCGCCGTCGGAGGCGAACACCCAGACAGTGTGGTCGAACGGGGAGTCCCCGGGCGCCGCGTCGGGGTCGAGGAGCCCCCGGGAGTAGCGGGCCGCCATCGCCATACCCACGGCGTTGCCGATGCCTTGGCCGAGCGGGCCGGTCGTCGTCTCCACGCCCGCTGTGAGGCCGTACTCGGGGTGGCCGGGTGTCAGCGACTCGGCGACGCGGTAGCTGGCGATGTCGTCGAGGGTGAGCCCGTACCCGGAGAGGTAGAGCTGCGTGTAGAGGGTGAGACTGGTGTGCCCGCACGAGAGCACGAAGCGGTCGCGACCGATCCAGTGCGGGTCCGCGGGGTCGTGCCGCAGGTAGTGCTGAAACAGCAGGTAGGCGGCCGGTGCGAGGCTCATCGCGGTCCCGGGATGTCCGTGGCCGACGGACTGTACGGCGTCCGCGGCGAGGATTCGGGCGGTGTCCACCGCTCGGCTGTCGAGGTCGGACCAGTCGATCCGGCCGTGGCCGGCGCGGGGCGGCAGCGTGACGGTCATGGCGAACAGTGTGAACCATCTCCGCGAGTCGTGGGACGGGCCTCACCACAGCGGCGTGGCGAGGCCCGGATCGGGATACCCTGACCGGGATGAGCGGCAACGTCTCCAGCCGCGCGGTACCGGGTCGGCCGCGGGCTCGCCGGGCCACCGAGCCCCCGGCAGGACCGAACGGACCTGTCGGTACGAGTGCGCCGGCCCGTGCACCGGCGACGCAGGTCCCCGCCGCGCAGTCTCAGACCACGCAGCCTCAGACCACGCAGCCTCAGACCCCACCGGTCCCTGCCCCGCAGGTGCCCGCCCAGTCAGCCCGGTCCCGACCCGGGTACGCAGGTCGGCTCGGAACCGTACGCGCGTACATCGCCCTGACCAAGCCCCGGATCATCGAGCTGCTGCTCATCACCACGGTGCCGGCGATGATGCTCGCGGCCGGGGGCTTCCCGAGCCCGTGGCTGGTCCTGGCGACCCTGGCGGGCGGCAGTCTCGCGGCGGGCAGCGCCAACGTCCTCAACTGCTACATCGACCGCGACATCGACGTGGTGATGCGGCGCACCTCACGCCGAGCCACCGCGCAGGGCCAGGTCTCCGCGCGCGGTGTGCTGGTCTTCGGCATTGCGCTCGGGATCGTCTCGCTGGCTCTGCTGGCGGTGACGACGACCTGGCTCGCCACGCTGCTGACCTTCCTGGCGATCATCGGCTACGTCGTCGGGTACACGATCGGGCTGAAGCGCCGTACGCCGTCCAACATCGTGTGGGGCGGAGCCGCGGGGTGCATGCCGACCCTGATCGGCTGGGCGGCCGTGACGGGCAGTCTCGCGTGGCCTGCACTGGTCATGTTCATGATCGTGTTCTTCTGGACGCCGCCGCACTTCTGGGCCCTGGCCATGCGGTTCAAGGACGACTACGCGCGAGCGGGTGTCCCGATGCTGCCGGTGGTGGCCTCGCCACAGGTCGTCGCCGACCGCATCGTCGTCTACTCCTGGGCCATGGTCGCAGTGTCGCTGCTGCTCATCCCGGTGATGACCCCGCTGTACCCGGTCGCGGCGGTGGTGCTCGGAGCGCTGTTCCTGCTCGAGGCCCACCGCGTACGCATCCGGGTGCGCGGCGGCGGCGACCCCAAGCCCATGCGCCTTTTCCACTGGTCAACGACCTACCTGACGCTGCTGTTCGTGGTGATCGGCGTGGATACGCTGCTCCCGCTGTAGATCACTGCAAGAATCCCGGACATGTCTCCACCTCTCCTACTGGGAGCGCTCTCCGGCGCGGCCTGCACCGTGGCAGCCATCCTCGGCATCAACTACCGCGTGTCGTTCACGGCGACGGCCCAGCCGCCGACCGTGGCGCTGCTCGTCGGCCTCGCCCTGGGTGTCCTCGCTCTGGCGGCATCGGTCTTCTGGGAGCGCCGCCCCCGCGGGCTGCAGGTGCCGCCGTACTACATCGACGCCGTCGACGACGTTGTCGTCTGGCCGCTGCCACCTCTGTGGCTGCCCTGGACCGCCCTCGGTTTCGCAACGTTCTCCAGTGGCTACCTGCTCTTCCAGGAGGAGCTGAGGTACGTCGGAGGGGTCTGGACGCTCGTCGGCCTCCTCGGGTGGGCCGGGTCCTCGCTCCTGAAGAGGGCGCGGCGGAATCGTCCGTGGAAGGTCCCCACCGACCCGGCCCAGTTCACCTGGCGCACGGTCACCACCGCTCGACGCCTGTCCGCCATGCAGAAGAAGGGCGAGGTCTCAGCGGCGTGCAGCGTGCCGCGGGGACGGCTGCCCGCTCAGCTCGTGGTGGTCACGCACTCCGGCAAGGAGTGGTTACGGGTCATGGACTCGGTGGCCGACGGGGTTCTCGCGTGCGACATGGCAGGGGTGCACGTCACGCCGGCCTACGCGTGGCGCTCGGGCGACGTCGATCTCCCAGCGCCGGCTCCGGCTGTTGCGCCGCCGGCCCCGGCGCCGCGCTCGTCCCTGACCGCTCCCGCGGGCGCGAGCAGGTAGTCACTGGGTAGGCGTACCCGCTGGGCGAGCACTGCGCGGACCGCGAAGACGACGAACAGACAGGCGCCGAGCAGGTGGGATGCCACCAGGACCGCGGGCACACCGGAGAAGTACTGCACGTAGCCGATCAGCCCCTGGGCGCCCTCGACGACGAGCAGCGCGACCATGGCCCGTACGGTGCTGCGGGGGGCACGGGTCGCGGTCAGGGCGACGATGAGGCCGATCGTGAGCCCCACCGTGAGCAGTACGGCGTCGGCGTGCAGCTGGGTGACCATCACCGGGTCGAAGCCGGTGCGGACCGCAGAGGAGTCGCCGGCGTGGGGACCGGTGCCGGTCACCACGGTGCCCAGCACCACCACGGTCGCCGCCAGGCCGAGCAGCAGGTAGCCCGCCAGCTCGATCGGCCTGGCCACCAGGCTGCGCCGCGGACCGTCGTGCTCCGTGCTCCGCCGCACGGTCACGGTCGCGGCGGCGATGATCACGGTCGACAGCAGGAAGTGACCCATCACGGAGTACGGGTTGAGGCCGGTCAACACCGTGATGCCACCCAGCACCGCCTGCGCGGGGATGCCCAGGAAGAGCACGAGTGCCCACAGCCGCATCTCCCGGCGACCGCGCGCGCTCGGCCGTACCCGGTCCCGGATGGTGGCCACGAGGAGTGCGATCGCGATGGCGGCCAGCACGAAGGTGAGGAGCCGGTTGCCGAACTCGATGACTCCGTGCTCGGCGAACTCCGCGGTGGGCACGAACGAATCTTCGGTACAGCGCGGCCAGGTGGGACAGCCCAGGCCCGAGGAGGTCAGGCGTACCGCCCCGCCCGTGACCACGATGCCGATGTTGGCGACCAGTGAGGCCCAGGCAAGCACCCGAACCGGGCGTGAGGAGCCCACGGCGGTGGACGCGGTGGACATGGCGGACATGTTGGACATGTTGGACATGGTCAGGTCTACTCCCATCGGAACGCCGCGGCAGCCGCCGCGAGCCCTGCGACCGCCCAGGCGACCAGCACCAGCCACACCTGGCCCGGCACCGCTCCCGCGCCGGTCGTCGCCACGCGAAGGCCCTCGGCCAGGGCAGTCAGGGGCAGATACTCGAGAACCGTCGCGACGCTGTCAGGGAACGCGGACAGCGGGAAGATGACGCCCCCGGTGACCAGGAACAGCAGGTAGACCAGGTTCGCCCCGCCCAGGACGGCCTCCGCTCGCAGGGTGCCCGCCATGAGGAAGGCGAGGCCGGAGAAGGCTGCCGCGCCCAGTACCACCAGGGCGAGTATCGCGGGGAGGTCCGAGGCGCCCAGCTGTGGACTCCAGCCGAGCGCGGCGCCCACGGCGACGATCGCCGCCGCTTGCACCAGCAGCACCGCGGCTGTGGCGCTACCCTTCCCGGACAGCAGGACCCAGCGTGGCAGCGGTGTCGCGCCGAGGCGCTTGAGGACGCCGTACCGGCGCTCGAAGGCTGTACCGATGGCCTGGCCGGTGAACGCGGTGGACATGATCGCCAGGGCGAGAATGCTCGGGACCAGGTAGTCGATGCGCGAGTCCCCGGGCAGGTCGGCAACGTCGACGGTAGCGAAGAGCACGAGCAGCACGATCGGAATGACGAGTGTCAGCAGGAGCTGCTCGCCGTTGCGGAGTGTCTGGCGGAACTCGTGGCTCGCCACCGCCGAGAGCATGCGCGGCCGGGGCGCTGCGCCCGGGGCGGGGGAGAACGGCGGCGCGGAGGCGGTCATGGGCGCACCTGTCGTCCGGTGAGGTCGAGGAACACGTCCTCCAGGCTTCGGCGGTCCACGCTGAGGTTCTGGGGCATCACGCCCCGCGAGGCGCACCAGGACGTGATCGTCGCCAGTGCCTGTGGGTCCACCGCTCCCGTGATCCGGTAGTGACCGGATGGTGCCTCGCTCACAGTGCAGCCCTCCGGCAGTGCTGTCTGCAGGGCGTCGATCGGCAGACCGGACGGTGCGCGGAACCGCACCTCTCCCGCACCGCTCGTCGCTGCCGGCTCCGCCCGGGCCGGCTGTCCCGCTCACGGCGGTCAGCTCCTGGGGGCTGCCCGCGGCGAGGACGGAGCCCCGGTCAATGATCACCACGTGGTCGGCCAGTTCCTCGGCTTCGTCGAGAAGATGCGTCGTGAGCAGGATCGACACGCCCGCGGCGCGCAGGTCGCGCAGGATGTCCCACACCGTGTGCCGCGCCTGAGGATCGAGGCCTGCCGTGGGCTCGTCGAGAAAGACCAGCTCAGGACGGCCGACAAGAGCGAGCGCCAGGCTGAGCCGCTGCTGCTCGCCGCCGGAGAGCCTGCGGAAGGGCCGGTTGGCTACGTGGGCGATACCCAGCAGGTCGAGCAGGGCATCGGGGTCTAGCGGGTTGGCGTAGAGGGCTGCTTGCAGTCGGAGTACCTCGCGGGGCCGGCCCGCCGGGTAGATGCCACCTTCCTGCAGCATGACGCCGATGCGGGCGGTCAGGTTCGCATGTGCCCGGGGCCCGGAGTAGGGATCGATGCCGAGCACCCGGACCGTGCCCGCGTCGGGACTCCGGAAGCCCTCGCACGCTTCCACGGTCGTGGTCTTGCCCGCGCCGTTGGGGCCGAGCAGCGCCAGGGTGTGGCCTGACTCCAGTCGCAGGTCCAGGCCGTCGACGGCAGTGGTGTCGCCGTAGCGCTTGACCAGCCCAAGGATCTCCACTGCAGGTCGCGGCCCGGAGCCGGGTCGGGCTGTCTGATCGGGCGACCCATGGTGGTCAGGACGGTCAAGATCGCCAGGCACGTCTCGAGGATAGGTGCGAATCGGGCGACGTTATGGGCACGCCGGGAAACCGCTGCTCGCCCACCGGTACCCCTTCGGCTACATGTAGCGACTTTGCGGGTCCGGGAGGCCTCAAAGTCGCTACATCCGCGGCGTCGATCAACCGACCCAGGCCCCGCCGTCCACAGGCTGTTCCCCCCGGCCGTCGTCGTCCACAGACTCGAGCGCCAGGAAGACCGACACACCGATGCCCTCCAGCCTGAACGCCCATGAGTACCCATCGAGAGAGCCTGCTTTCCGGGCTTGCGGCCGGTCAGGGCGGCGTCTGGACGGCTGGTCAGGCACATGATCTCGGCTTCACTCGGGACCAGATCGCTGGACGTGTGCGCAACGGGACCTGGGCTCGGGCTCTCTGGGGTGTTCTGACCTGGGGCGATGTCGATATGACGACAGGCATCAAGGCAGCGGCGGCCGACCTTGTGCTCCCCGGTGATGCAGTCCTGAGCCACACGACTGCGGCGTACCTCCACGGCTTCGACACAGTGGACGACCAGATGGTGCACGCGACGATGCCTGCCATCGGCTCCCTGAGACGACGCGAGGGAATCAGGGCCCACCGCGCCCGCGTCCCTGCCAACGACAGGACCGTGCGCCACGGTCTGCGTGTGACGACCGCGGAGCGGACGGTCGTCGACCTTGCCTGTCTGCTCGATCCCCCACACGGACTGGCACTGGTGGACGCCGCCCTCCGCACTGGCTGCGTGTCGGAGTCCAGCCTGGCGAGCCAGCTCGCCGCGACCCGTCGGCGTCGGGGTGTCCCCGGGGCACGCCGGGTCTGTGCGTGGGGGGATCATCGGGCGGAGTCGCCGCCGGAGTCCCACACCAGGTGGCTGTTCCTAGCGTCGGGTCTTCCCCCGCCGGAGCCGCAGGTGCGGGTGCAGGCGCCGGGTGGGTGGCCCTCGTATCGGCTGGATCTGGGATACCGCCATCTGATGCTGGGCTTCGAGTACGACAGCGAGGCGTTCCACGCCTCCGGACGTGCCCGCAGCAGGGACCGCGAGCGGTTCGCCGTGCTGACCCACCTCGGCTGGCGCATGGTCTACATCACTGGCGTGGAGCTCTACCGAGACCCGTGGGAGCTGGTCAGTCGCGTTGCGCGACTCTCCGAGGCGGCGGGCGGCCACGTCGGGCCACTCGATCCCGCTCCTGCCCGCCTGCTTCAGGCCTGCGGACCCGACGCGGTGGTCAGGTAGAGGGCTCGTCGGCGGGCTCCGAGCGCGATCAGCGCCACCCAGGAGACTGAGACCAGCAGGGCAGCCGCGCGGACCAGGGTGCCGCCGGCACTGACCGGTGCCACGGCTGTCGCGGTGACCAGGCAGGCCGACAAGGCCAGGGACAGGAGCACGGTCCTCATGGCCCACAGGCCGTGACCCGCCAGTGCGGCAGCCAGGAGAGCGGTCAGTGCGGCCAGGGCTGCGTAGCCGAGTACTTTCCCGAAGGCCGCGCCCTGAATGCCCCACGGAGTGAGCGTGAGCAGCGCGACTGCCAGGAGGACTCCCGCGGACGCGAGGCTGATGGCGGCGAGGCGCACCGTGCGGCCCAGCTGGATCACGACCAGGGAGGCTCCGTAGTACAGGAGCATCAGCGGACCGGTCATGGCGATGGTCGCCACCACGCTGACCAGGTCCCCGCGATCGAAATCGGGTCCCGAGAGGATGGCGAGCTCCAGGGGTGCAAGCGCGGCCACCGCGATGGCACACGCGCTGACCAGTCCCAGGAGTGGGGCCCCCGTCTTCTTGAGGTACGCCCACCGCTCGTCTGGGCCGGCCCGCAGGATGAGTGGCGACCAGGCGTTGTTCAGTGCGAGGGCCAGGAAGACCGGTAGGAGGCCAATGGTCAGGGCGATCTGGTAGCGGCCCGCTTGCTCGAATCCGAGTCGACGGGACACCAGCCAGGTGTCGCCCGCGTACAGGAACAACAGGGCTATCCCTTGCGGTATCAGCGGCAGACTGTTGGCCAGCCCGGATCGCACCGCATCGGCGTGAGTCCAGGGCGGAAGGGGACGCGCGACAGTGGCGCCTACCGCGCCGGTGAGGACGATCGTCGCTGCGTATCCCGTCATGAAGGCTTCCGCGGAGGGGGAGGCCAGTACGACCAGCAGTCCCACCGACTGGGCTCCGACCGTGGCGGAAAGTACGGAGGCCAGGTACGGAACGGGTCGCCGGCCCGCGCGGAACAGTGCGAGGTTCGACTCCACGCCTGCGTAGCCCGCGGCCGCGACGAAGGCGAGCGTCCACGTAGGGCTCGTCGCATCTGCCTGATCCGCTTGGCCCGACTGGTCCGCAACCGCCACCACGACGAGCGTGACGATCGTCCCCACCGTCACGAGTGCGCCTGCGGTCAGGGTCAGGGCGCCGGCTAGGCTGCGTGCCCGGTCCCTGCCTCCCGGAGCGAAGTACTCCCGGAGGATCACCGGGGGCATACCGGCGGAGATGACCATGGAAGCGAACACGACGATCACGATGGCGACCGCGACCCGGCCGTACTCATCAGGCCCGAGCATCCTGGTGAGGAAGGGGAGAACGAGGAGAACTCCCAGACCCTGCAGCGCAGTACCCAGGACGTAGATGCTGCCGTGGGTGATCCCGCCGTACTGCGGCCGGGTCATAGGCGTTTCCTTCGGTCCTGCTGCGCGGAGTCTCACGGTACCGACACAGCGTGCGGTTCCTGCGGTAGCAGGCCTTGCTCAAACCGGAGCAACGGGGAGCAACGGGAGCAGGCGGGAGCAGGCCGGGTCCGCGCCCCGGTCGAGAGTTGGCGCGACGGGATAAATACGCAACACTGGTGTTGTGAAAACGGGACAGGCAGCGGTGCAGAGCGACGGCTCTCCCGTGGTGCCGTCCGAGGTGCCGACACGCGAGCGGGTCCTGGAGCTGTTGCTGCAGCGTGGCCCGCAGACCGCCTCGGCGCTCAGCAGCGCGCTCGGCCTCAGCAGTGCGGCGGTGCGACGACACCTGGACGGGCTGTCCGATGAGGGCATGGTCACGTCCCGCGAGCAGCGGGCGTACGGAAGCCGTGGGCGCGGCCGGCCGGCTCGTGTGTTCCTGCTCACCGACGTCGGGCGGGAGACCTTCCCGCACGCCTACGATGACCTGGCGCTGCAGGCGCTGCGGTATCTGAAGGAGACAGGCGGCGAGGAGGCAATCCTGGACTTCGCGCGCAGCCGGCTGCATGTCATAGCGCGCAAGTACGGTGCGCGCATGTCCGAGGGCTCTGACGTACGGGAGAAGGCCGAGGTCCTGGCTGCAGCGCTGACCTCCGAGGGCTACGCCGCCGAGGCCTCGCAGGTCCCGACGGGGAGCCAGCTCTGTCAGCACCACTGCCCGGTGGGCCATGTCTCCGCGGAGTTCCCTGAGCTGTGCGAAGCGGAGACCGAGCTGATCTCCGGTTTGCTCGGCACGCACGTCCAGCGTCTGGCAACCATTGCCCACGGGGACGGGATCTGCACGACACACATCCCGGCCCGCACGTCCACCCGCACCACCGAGTCCAGCCGCACCACCGAGACCAGCCGTATCAGCCATACCACCGAGCCCACCCAGTCCGGGAGGACGGCATGAGCACTCCCACCGATACCGGTACACCAGCCCCCCGTCGGGCCAAAGACCTCACCGGTGTCTCGCAGGACGAGCACATCGAGGCGCTGTCCCACTACGAGTACGGGTGGCACGACTCGGACACGGCGGGGGCCGCTGCGCGCCGGGGTCTCAACGAGGACGTGGTGCGCGACATCTCCGGGCGCAAGGACGAGCCCGACTGGATGCTGCAGACCCGCCTGAAGGCGCTCAAGCTGTTCGATCGCAAGCCCATGCCGACCTGGGGCGCGAACCTCGGCGACATCGACTTCGACCGGATCAAGTACTTCGTGAAGTCCACCGAGGCACAGGCCCAGTCGTGGGAGGACCTGCCGGAGGACATCAGGAACACCTACGACAGGCTGGGCATCCCCGAGGCTGAGAAGCAGCGACTGGTCGCCGGCGTGGCCGCTCAGTACGAGAGCGAGGTGGTGTACCACAAGATCCGGGAGGACCTCGAGGAGAAGGGCGTCATCTTCCTCGACACGGACACCGGTCTCAAAGAGCATCCCGAGATGTTCCAGGAGTACTTCGGATCGGTGATCCCGCCGGGCGACAACAAGTTCGCCGCGCTCAACACCGCGGTCTGGTCCGGGGGCTCGTTCATCTACGTGCCGCCCGGCGTGCAGGTCGACATTCCGCTGCAGGCCTACTTCCGGATCAACACCGAGAACATGGGCCAGTTCGAGCGGACCCTGATCATCGTCGACGAGGGCGCCTACGTGCACTACGTCGAGGGCTGCACGGCGCCGATCTACTCCAGTGACAGCCTGCACAGCGCGGTCGTGGAGATCATCGTCAAGAAGAACGCGCGCTGCCGCTACACCACGATCCAGAACTGGTCGACCAACGTCTACAACCTGGTCACCAAGCGTGCGACCGCTGCCGAAGGCGCCACCATGGAGTGGATCGACGGCAACCTGGGCAGCAAGGTGACCATGAAGTACCCGTCGGTGTACCTGCTGGGCGAGCACGCAACGGGAGAGGTGCTCTCGGTGGCCTTCGCCGGCGAGGGGCAGCATCAGGACGCCGGAGCGAAGATGGTGCACTCCGCGCCGAACACCTCCAGCACCATCATCTCCAAGTCCGTGGCGCGCGGCGGCGGGCGCACCTCCTACCGGGGACTCGTCCAGGTGGACGAGGGCGCGCACGGCTCGAGGTCGACGGTCAAGTGCGACGCGCTGCTGGTGGACACCATCAGCCGCAGCGACACCTATCCGTACGTGGACGTCCGCGAGGACGACGTCAACATGGGTCACGAGGCCACCGTCAGCAAGGTGGGCGAGGACCAGCTGTTCTACCTGATGAGCAGAGGGCTCACCGAGGACGAGGCGATGGCGATGGTCGTACGCGGCTTCGTCGAGCCGATCGCGCGCGAGCTGCCGATGGAGTACGCGCTCGAGCTGAACCGACTGATCGAGCTGCAGATGGAAGGGGCGGTCGGCTGACCATGGGCCGGTTCATGGAGAAGCAGAACGCCGAGGGCCACGAGGGTCCGCGGCTCGAGGGTGCGCACTCGCACGGTCCTCTGGGCGAAGAACCCGAGCAGCCGCACGACGCGAGACCGGACCGGATCGCCTCGCGCAACGCGGACGACTTCCCGGTGCCGCAGGGCCGCGAGGAGGAGTGGCGTTTCTCGCCGGTCAAGCGGCTGCGGCCACTGCTGGTCGGCGAGCCCGCGGAAGGTGACGGCGTCCAGGTGAAGACGCAGGCCGCACCCGAGGTGCGCGTCGAGCCGCTGACCGCCGACGACGAGCGGGTCGGCTCCGTGCTCACCCCGGGGGACCGGCTTTCCGCCGTGGCGATGTCCTCCTTCGGAGAGAACGGGACGGCAGTCACCGTCCCGCGCAACGCGATCGCCGCGCAGCCGACCGTGCTGACCTTCGACGGGCGAGGCGGGCGTGCGTACGGCCACGTCTTCATCGACGTCGAGCCGGCCGCCGAGGCGACGGTCGTGCTCGACCACGTCGGCAGTGCCGACTTCGCGGCCAACGTCGAGGTGCGTGTCGGCGACGGGGCGTCCCTGACCCTGGTGAGTCTGCAGGACTGGGACGACACGGCCGTGCACGCCGGTACCCATGCGGTCGCACTGGGGCGCGACGCGCGGCTCCACAGCGTCGTGGTCACGCTGGGCGGTGAGGTGGTCCGACTCGTCCCGACCGTCGAGTACACCGGACGGGGCGGGGACGCAGAGCTGCTCGGACTGTACTTCGCCGATGCCGGCCAGCACCTCGAGCACCGCTCGTTCGTCGACCACGCCGTGGCCGACTGTCGTAGCCGGGTGACCTACAAGGGCGCCCTCCAGGGCCGCCCGGAGGACCCGGACGCGGTGCCTGCCCGGACGGTCTGGGTCGGAGACGTGCTGATCCAGCATGACGCCACCGGCACGGATACTTACGAGACCAACCGCAACCTGCTGCTGACCGACGGGGCGCGCGCCGACAGCGTTCCCAACCTGGAGATCGAGACCGGCGAGGTGGCCGGCGCCGGCCACGCCAGCGCCACGGGGCGCTTCGACGACGAGCAGCTGTTCTACCTGATGGCGCGCGGCATCCCCGCGGACCAGGCCCGCCGGCTCGTCGTCCGGGGCTTCTTCGCCGAGATCATCGCCAAGATCCATATACCCGAGATCCAGCAGCGGCTCAGTCAGGCGATCGAGGACGAGCTTGCGGAGGTGGGGGTATGAGCGACTTCGTCAGGGTCTGCGGGACCGACGACGTCAGTCCCGGGGCAGCACTTGCCGTCGAGGTGCAGGACACGCCGCTGGCCATCGTGCACAGCGAGGGCGAGTACTTCGCGATCTACGACGAGTGCAGTCACGCCGAGGTGCCGCTGTCCGAGGGAGACATCGAGGACACCACCCTGGAGTGCTGGCTGCACGGGTCCCGCTTCGACCTGCGTACCGGCAAGCCGACGGGACCGCCTGCGACACGACCCGTGCCCGTGTACGAGACGCGCGTCGAAGGCGGCGACGTCCTCGTCCGGATTCACGACTGACCGAGCGCGAAATCGTTCCACCGCACCAATCCAGCACCAACCGAGCACCGAAGCAGCACCAACCCAGCACCAACCCAGCACCAACCCAGCACCGACACCGACGCTGACCGGAGAACTGGAGAACAGATGTCCACCCTCGAGATCCGCGACCTGCACGTCAGCGTCGAGGACAAGGAGATCCTCAAGGGCGTGACCCTGACCATCAGGGCAGGGGAGACCCACGCGATCATGGGGCCGAACGGCTCCGGGAAGTCGACCCTGGCCTACTCCGTCGCGGGTCATCCCAAGTACACGGTCACGTCGGGCGAGGTCCTGCTCGACGGTAAGGACGTGCTCGCGATGACCGTTGACGAGCGGGCTCGTGCGGGGCTGTTCCTCGCCATGCAGTACCCGGTCGAGGTCACCGGCGTCAGCATGTCGAACTTCCTCCGTACGTCCGCCACCGCGGTGCGGGGCGAGGCTCCGCCGCTGCGCCCCTGGTTGAAGGAGATGAACGCCTCGTACGCCAACCTCGGAATCGACAAGGCCTTCGCCGACCGCAACGTCAACGAGGGGTTCTCGGGTGGTGAGAAGAAGCGGCACGAGATTCTCCAGCTCGAGCTGCTCGACCCGAAGGTCGCGATCCTCGACGAGACCGACTCCGGCCTCGACATCGACGCACTGAAGGTGGTCAGCGAGGGCGTGAACCGCTACGCAGCCGACGGTGACAAGTGCACCCTGCTCATCACGCACTACACGCGCATCCTGCGCTACATCAAGCCGACCTTCGTACACGTGTTCGTCGACGGTCGCATCGTGGCCGAGGGTGGTCCGGAGATGGCGGAGCGTCTCGAGGATGAAGGTTACGAGCACTTCGTCTCGCAGGCCAGGGCCGGCGCGGCGGCGGTGACGAGCGCATGAGCCGAGCCGGGTACGACATCGCACGGGTTCGGGAGGACTTCCCGATCCTGCGGCGACGCGTACACGGCGACAAGCCGCTGGTCTACCTGGACTCGGCCGCCACCAGCCAGAAGCCTCAGGCCGTACTCGACGCGATGGACCGCTACTACCGTCATTCGAACGCCAACGTGCACCGCGGCATCCACGCGCTCGCGGAGGAGGCCACGGCCGCCTATGAGAGCGCCCGCGACAAGGTCGCCGCGTTCATAGGCGCGCCGGACAGGCACGAGGTCGTGTTCACCAAGAACGCGACTGAGGCGCTGAACCTGGTGGCGTACTCGCTGTCCAACGCCTCGGCGTTCGGGGCGGCGTCGGGCGGGCGCAGCACCTCGGGCTGGGAGTCGGCCTTCGAGCGGTTCCGGATCGGACCGGGTGACGAGGTGGTCGTCACCGAGATGGAGCACCACTCCAACCTCGTGCCCTGGCAGATGCTCTGCCAGCGAACCGGGGCGACGCTGAGGTGGTTCGGGCTGACCGACGACGGGCGCCTCGACCTCTCACATATCGACGACCTGATCACCGAGCGCACCAAGGTGCTGGCCTTCGTACACCAGTCGAACATCCTCGGCACCGTGAACCCGGTGGAGACGCTGGTACGGCGGGCGCGAGAGGTCGGTGCGCTGGTGGTGCTCGACGCCTGTCAGTCGGTTCCTCACATGCCGGTGAACGTCGCTGCCCTCGACGCGGACTTCGTCGCGTTCAGCGGCCACAAGATGCTCGGTCCCACCGGCATCGGCGTGCTGTGGGGCCGAGAGAAGCTGCTGCGTACGATGCCTCCGTTCCTCGGCGGCGGTGAGATGATCCAGCTCGTCGAGATGTCGGGATCGACTTACGCCGAGCCGCCGCACCGGTTCGAGGCCGGTACGCCGATGATCGCCGAGGCGGTGGGGCTCGGGGCGGCGGTCGACTACCTGTCCAGCATCGGCATGGCGGAGATCGCGGCTCACGAGCACGACGTGACCGCCTACGCACTGCAGCGCCTGGCCGAGGTCCCCGGGGTCAACCTCGTTGGCCCGCGGGAGCCTGTCGACCGTGGTGGCGCGATCTCCTTCACCGTGGACGGCCTGCACCCGCACGACGTGGGCCAGGTGCTCGACCAGCGCGGGGTGGCGGTCCGCGTGGGCCAGCACTGCGCGCGGCCGGTGTGCGTGCGCTACGGCGTCATGGCGACGTCACGGGCCTCCTTCGCGCTGTACACCACCCGCGAGGAAGTGGACGCACTCATCGACGGTCTGACCTACGTCCGTCGGTTCTTCGGCTTGGAGGCCGCGCCGGTGGCCGTCGGGGGAGGGGCCTGATGCAGCTCGAGTCGCTCTACCAGGAGATCATCCTGGACCACTTCAAGCACCCCCACCATCGTGGGCTGCGTCCCGGCGGTGCGGAGGTGCACCACGTCAACCCCACCTGCGGCGACGAGGTCACGCTGAGGGTCGCGCTGGACCCGGCCGCCGACTCGGACCCGGTGGTCACTGACGTGTCGTACGAGGGGCAGGGCTGCTCGATCAGCCAGGCGTCCACATCGGTGATGACCGACCTGGTGATCGGCCGCCCGCTGTCGGAGGCGCTGGACAAGCACGACGCATTCGTGGAGCTGATGCAGAGCCAGGGTCGGGGGGAGCCCGACGAGGAGCTGCTGGAGGACGCGATCGCGTTCTCCGGCGTGGCCAAGTACCCGGCGCGCGTGAAATGCGCGCTGCTGGGCTGGATGGCGTTCAAGGACGCAGCGGCGCAGGTGGTGGCCGCTGGACACGGTACGGAGGAGCAACGATGAGCGAGCAGGCGCAGGCGACCGCGGAGAACGGCTCACCGGACCAGGGCTCTGCGGACAGCAACGCTGCGGACAGCAACGCTCGCGAGACAGCAACGCTGCCTACGGCGACGCCGCGTACAGCGATGACGAGGTCTTCGTGCCCCTGGAGTCCCGCGAGATGAGTCCGGCCGAGCAGGCCGTGGTCGAGGCGATGAAGGACGTCGTGGACCCGGAGCTCGGCATCGACGTCGTCAACCTCGGTCTGGTGTACGGGGTCACCGTCGCCGAGGACAACGTCGCCACTGTGGACATGACTCTGACCTCCGCGGCCTGCCCGCTGACCGACGTGATCGAGGACCAGACACGGACCGCGCTGCTCGGCGGGCCCGACGGAGGGGTCGTATCCGACTTCCGGATCAACTGGGTGTGGATGCCGCCGTGGGACCTGTCCCGGATCAGTGACGAAGGCCGGGAGATGCTGCGGATGCTGGGCTTCAACGTCTGAGCCGTGCTACGGGCCTGGCCGCTTGGTCTGGTCGTCAGGGACTGGTGGTACCGACCACCGCGAACTCGTTGTAGGTCCAGAGCTCTCCCGCCCACCGGGGGAACGGGAACGAGCGCCAACCGGTGACGCGAATGCCGTGTTCCGCGCACAGGCGCGCCAGGTCGTCACCGTCCACGAACTGCACATGCGTCGGGTCGCTGGCATAGCCTCGCTCCTGAGGCGTGATGAGGACGACCCGACCACCGGGGCGGACGTAGGGCAGGTATGTCCGCAGCAGCCCCGCGTGCTCCGTCGCGGGCAGGTGCTCCAGGACGTGGAGCATGATCAGGGAGTCGAAGCGCCCCGGCACCGCATACGGGCTCGCCAGGAAGTCGTCCGGCAGGTAGCAGGTGAGCCCCCTGGCACGGCACATCGCAATCGACGAGGCGTTGTGGTCCACCCCCACGCCGTTGGAGTGGAGGTACTCCAGGGTGCGGCCGATGCCGCATCCGACGTCGAGTACGAATCCCAGGTGCTGTCGGCGGATCCACCAGCGGTAGGGGTTGGGCACGTACGACTTCCAGCGGGCGGTCTCCAGCCTCCTCAGCCTCGAGGTGTAGTCGGCACCACGCGTGTCCTCGATGTCCGCCACCGCACTCACCTCTCACCGTGACCGTGTCGTGTCGCGCGCGTCTGCCATGACCCTAGAGCGCGCCGTCCGGTCGTGTCCCACGCGCGGCGCGACGAGTCGCCACCAGGTCTCCAGGCCTGCGTTGACGGCGTCGAGCAGAACAGGCTGCGCCACCTGCGAGGGCTCGATCCTCGCGCTGAGGTAGGGCACGAGCGCGGCGTCACTGACGCGCCTGTGCTGCTGCACCAGGCGGCGGCGCCTGCGGAGGGCTCCCGCGTTCCTGGCCAGCCACCACCAGCCCCGTACCTTCGCCGGCAGCCAGCCTTCCCGAACGGCCATCGCCAGTACCAGCCCCTCCTGCAGCACCAGCATCGGGAGGAGCAGCACCAGGGTGCGCCTCTCGTACACGGTGAGCAGCGTGGCGAGCCGGTTGCGCTCGAGCAGGTAGAGCTTTGCGGGGTGGCGCCCGAACTCGTAGCGGTGCAGGGCCACCGCGCTCGGCACGTACCGGACGTCATAGCCGGCCAACCGGGTCCGCAGGCTCAGCTCGGTGTCCTCGTAGTAGGTGAACAGGAGCTCCGCCATACCCCCCAGGTCGTCCCACACGTCGCGACGGCATGCGGTGAGCGCCCCGCTCGCCGCTGCGACGGACCGGGGCGTGCGGAAGTCGGAGGCGGGCCTCCCGTGGCCTCCGGCCCAGCAGAGGCCCAGGTAGTGAACCGGGTTGCCGGCCGAGTTCACCGTGTCCGGCTCGTCCCACAGCCGGACGCTTCCGGTCGTGAGCGCTACCCGGTCCGCGCGGAGCGCGTCGACCAGGGCACGCAGGGCGCCGCTGTCGACCACGGCGTCGGCGTTCACCAGTGCCACGTATGGCGAGTCGGCGGCGGCAGCGGCCCCCAGGTTGCAGCCCGCGGCGAAGCCCAGGTTGGCGCCGGGACGCAGCACGGTAACCCCAGGTCTGCCCGCGACGCGGTCCACTGCCCCGTCGGTGCAGCCGTTGTCGACGAGCGTCACGGTGGCTTCGACCCCGCGGGAGGCGAGGATCGCGGACACGGCAGGCTCGAGCAGCGGTTCGGCGCCGTAGGCGACCACAACGACACCGACGGCCGGATTCCCGGTCGCGTCACCCGCCGACACGCTCGTCATCGCAGCGCTCACCGCCCTCCGGTCCTGACGCTACCGGGGGCGCGGGATGCTAGGAGATCAGCGCCACGCGGATCTGCGGGTACCCGGCGAGCTCGCGTCGCAGGGTCTGCAGCTGCTGAGCATCATCGGTCAGCACGATGACCTCCCGACCCGTACGGTCATGGAGCTCGATGGCCTCGGCCGCGCTGCTCGGCTCACCCGGGGGCAGGACTGCCAGCAGATCGCTGGTGTGCTGGTCGAAGGTGACGGCGAGCAGTCGCGTCATCAGTCGCAGGTCATCGTCTCCGTCGGGGTTGTCGAGAAAGACGAAGGGGGCGGCGTCGCCCGCGGTGTCACCCGTTGCGCCAGCAACCGGTGTCCCGGTAGGCATGGTCCGCAGCGCGAACGCCAGCGGTGCCGTGTCCAGGGCGTTCTTGCCGTCGGCATAGGAGGCCAGCGGTCCGGTCCAGGACAGCGTCAGGACAGCCGCAAGTCCGGCGGTGAGCACGATCGCTTCAGTCAGCGCGCCGGTACGGCGGCTGGTGCCCGGAGAGGCATGGCTGGTGCCCGGAGAGGAACTGAGCGACGAGTCGCGGGTCGGCTCGGGGTCGGGGCTCCGCGTCGCGCCCGTGACCAGGGCAGCGAGGAAGGCGATCGCGACGGGCCCGGCAACCAGCAGGACGATGTGCACGGCCTTGGTGAAGTAGTACGAGGTCCCGCCTTCGGTCAGGATCTGGTAGGCGGCCACCAGGGTTGCGAAGCCGATGGCTGCCACTGTCGCAACAAGCGGGGGCCACTCGGGACCTGACGAGCCCCCGCCGGACAGCGCAGCGGCCCGGCCCCTGCGGCTGCGGGCCCAGGTCAGTGAGCCGACAGCGAGTGCAGCGACCAGGGCTGCACCCAGCCACGGCGTGGGCCCGATGAGACCGGGGATGTTGAGCAGCTCCGCCACGGAGCCGGGCTGGCTCGCGAGTCTTGCCACGCTCACCAGAAGTCCCCCGACCAGGATGACGGCAAACGCCGCGGCCGCAACGGTCCACAGCAGTACGCGCACCCACTGCCCGCGCAGCGAGCCCCGATGGACGTACAGCCACGCCGCGGGAACCGTGATCGCTACCGGCAGCGCGTACCACCAGGTGCCGGCAATCGCGACGACGAGCGCCAGCATCATCGCGTACCGGGAGATCGAGGAGGCGTCCCGCATCCGATCGTCCAGGCGAGCAGGATGAGCGCGCCGAGGAAGGTGAGTGCCGGCGTCTCCGACACGAACCCGTACGTGAGCAGCTCCACCGGTGAGGCGGCGAGGAAGGCGACGGCCAGGGCCAGCAGCCCGAGCAGTGCCCCGAACCGCCGCGGGGTCCGCGCCAGAGTCTCGTACGCGCGGGTCAGCAGCGCGGCGCAGACCACGAAGAGCGCCGCGTACCAGAGGAATGACATGCCCAGGAACCACGGAACCAGGTCCAGCACCGAACCGGCGCCGCCGCCGGACTGCGCTGCCGTCGCGACGAGGAGGTGGGCCCCCTGTGGGTACCCGACATGACCCTGCAGGACGTACGGGGTAGCGGCATCCGGGTTGAGATGCAGGTAGCTGCCGACCAGCATCACTCCCCGGGTGATCGAGAGGTGGTTGATGTTGTCCAGCCCGGTACCCAGGGTCCCCATCGCCTGCAGGACCGGCAGCCGGGCCAGCGACAGCAAGGAGGGCGCGGTGACAGTCACGGCCAGGACTGCCGACACGGTGTCGGTGAGCGTCCAGCGCCAGGTCCGCGCCCGGGCGACGGCCGCGGGACCTCGGACGAGGAGCGAGGTCGCGCCGGCGACGAGTACGGGCACAGAGACGAACCAGGGGCTCCACGTGGCTCCGAGGACTCCGGTCACCAGCGCACCCGACATGGTGAGTGTCGCC
This sequence comes from uncultured Actinomycetota bacterium, assembly GCA_963752715.1. Classification (GTDB taxonomy): domain Bacteria; phylum Actinomycetota; class Actinomycetes; order Mycobacteriales; family CAVVZQ01; genus CAVVZQ01. The sequence continues at coordinate 361,791 of CAVVZQ010000004.1, forward strand.
AGGGCCAGGAAGCCTGACGTCACGCGCAACGCCGCCGGTACGCGGGGCGGCACCGCGACGACGGCCACCCCGAGGGCGGCGAGCAGAGCGGCGAGGCTCGGTGTCGCGACCAGGCTCACGACCAGCAAGCCCACGACAAGGAGGCCGACAACGAGCAGGCTGCCGACGCTCGAGTGACCACCGGGCCCCGGCCGGACCGCGCTTGACGGGCTGTGTCGCGGCGGATGGGCGGTCAGCAATCGCGGCTTCTGTCGTGCTCATGCGGCTTTCCCGGCACGAGCGGCTGCGCTGCGACTGTGTCCGTCGCGCGCTGCGCGCTGCGTGTCCGGCTGGTGCAGGTCGTCCCGGTGGTTCAGGTCGTCCAGGTCGCTCAGGTCGCCAGCCCCGGAACCGGGCGGGGCGGGCATCGCGCTGGCCTGGGCCAGTGCGGACGTCCGGGCGACGGCCGCGAGTCGACGCTCCAGCTCGCGGAAGCGCAGCCAGACGCCGACCGCGAAGAAGGCGAAGACGATGACCAGCGCGTAGAAGAGGAGGTCCGTGCCGCGGGTCACGCCCACGATCTCGGCCGCAGCCTGGGTGATGCCCGGGAAGAGGATGGCGACGACGGCGGCCAGCAGACCGCCGACCAGCAGGATCCGGGCGCCCGCCCGTACAGCGACGCCGTGCCGGTTCCGGAGCACCCACAGCGCCAGCACACCGACACCGAGCAGCAGGAGGATCTTGATGAGCATCAGCGCCGCCCCGCGGCCAGCTGGTGCATGGAGATGTCGAAGGCGATCGTCACCGCGTTCAGGCTGGACTGGCCCTTGCTGCGGGAGTGGTCGGTGTAGCGGACGGTCACCGGGATCTCCGCGTACCGCGTCCCTTCCTTGGCGATCAGGCCGACCAGCTCTGAGGCGTACGCCATGTCGCGCAGCTGCAGATCAATACGCTCGGCGAAGGAGCGGGAGAACCCGCGCAGCCCGTTGTGGGGATCAGTGAGCCGCACGCCGGTGGTCCACGTCGTGAAGTGACGGCCCCAGCGCAGCACCTGGGCCCGGGTGCGCCCGATGCCCTCGCTGCGTCCCAGGAAGCGCGATCCGTACACGACGTCGACGTCTCCGGCACGGAGCCGGGCCGCGAGGCGAACCGCATCGGCGATGTCGTGCTGGCCGTCCCCGTCGAAGCAGACCACCTGACCCATGAGTGGGTCCCGCAGGGCGTACTCGATGCCGGTCTGCAGTGCCGCTCCGGCGCCGAGGTTCACCGGGTGTCGCACCAGGTGGGCTCCGGTTCCGAGGATGGCATCGGAGGAGTTGTCGGTGCTCGCGTCGTCCACGCAGACGACGTTGCGAAAGTGCTGCAGCGCCGCGAGGACAACGGAGCGTACGACGGGGGCCTCGTTGTACACCCGGATGACCAGCCAGGTATCGGGGTTGCCCCGGGATGCTGGGGAGAGCTGAGTCTCCGGGGCTCCCGCGGACTCGGGCACAACTGCCTCCTGACTACAGTGGCGTGTGCAGCCGCGGCACGGCGACTGCGCAGCGCAGATAGAACGACCCAATTACTGACGGTACGTCCTGGTATGTCCGAATCAGGCTGCTTCGGGTAGTCCTTAGTGGTCAACTCTGAACCGGATGGGCGGGCTCACACACGGGCTCACACACGGGCACACGTGGGCCCACCGGAGGCGGCAGCCGACACGAGACCCTCTGGGGAGCGGTCTAAATGATCACCGCATCCGACATCGAGCTGCGCGCCGGCTCCCGCATCCTGCTCGAGCCCACGGGCTTGCGGGTGCAGCCCGGAGAGCGCATCGGCCTGGTGGGGCGCAACGGCGCGGGCAAGACCACACTGCTGCGCTCGCTGGCGGGGGAGAGCCTGCCGTACGCGGGCAGCATCGACCGGCGCGGCGAGATCGGCTACCTGCCGCAGGATCCGCGTACCGGAGACCTGTCCCAGGCCGCCCGCGACCGTATCCTCTCCGCGCGGGGGCTCGATGCGATTGCCCACGACATGGCCAAGGCCGAGGTGGACCTCGAGACGGTCGTGGCGGAGGCCCAGCGGGACCGGCTCATCAGCCGCTACGCCCGGCTCGAGGAGCGGTTCGCTGCCCTGGGCGGGTACTCGGCGGCTGCCGAGGCGGCCCGGATCAGCTCCAACCTCGGTCTGCCGGACCGTGTGCTGAGCCAGCCGCTGGGCACCCTCTCGGGCGGTCAGCGGCGCCGCGTCGAGCTGGCCCGGATCCTGTTCGGTGGCGCCCCCACCTTGTTGCTCGACGAGCCGACCAACCACCTCGACGCCGACTCGATCTCCTGGCTGCGCGGCTTCCTGCGGCGCCACGACAGTGGCATGGTGCTGGTCAGCCACGATGTGGGGCTGCTCGAGCAGGTGGTCAACCGGGTGTGGCACCTCGACGCCGTACGCGCCGAGATCGACCCGTACGCGATGGGCTGGAAGGGCTACCTGCAGGCCCGCGAGGCCGACGAGCGAAGGCGGCACCGGGAACGTGCCAACGCCACCAAGAAGATCGCGGCGATGCGCTCCCAGGCCGACCGGATGCGGGCCACCGCGACCAAGGCCTCCGCCGCCCACCAGCTCGACCGTCGCGCGCAGCGGCTCGCGGACTCCCTCGCGGAGGAACGGGTGGGGGAGCGGGTGGCGAAGGTGAGCTTCCCGACGCCCGCCAAGTGCGGCAAGGTTCCGCTGACGGCGACCGGGCTGTCCAAGACGTACGGCTCGCTGGAGGTCTTCACCGACGTCGACCTCGCGATCGACCGTGGCTCGCGCGTCGTCGTCCTCGGTCTCAACGGAGCGGGGAAGACCACGCTGCTGCGGCTGCTCGCCGGCGCGGAGCAGCCGGACACGGGAGTGGTGGAGGCCGGACACGGGCTGGTCATCGGGTACTTCGCGCAGGAGCACGACACGCTCGATCCTGACCTCGCCGTCCTCGAGGAGATGCGCTCCTCGGCGCCGCAGATGGCCGACGGGGACCTGCGCCGCATCCTCGGCACCTTCCGCTTCTCCGGCGAGGCGGTGCAGCAGCCCGTACGCACCCTCTCCGGCGGAGAGAAGACCCGTCTCGCGCTGGCCACCCTGGTCTGTTCCGGAGCCAACGTGCTGCTGCTCGACGAGCCGACGAACAACCTCGACCCCGCATCCCGGGAGCAGGTGCTGTCGGCGCTGGCGACCTACGAAGGCGCGATCGTGCTGGTCACGCACGACGAGGGAGCGGTGACGGCGCTCGACCCGCAGCGGGTGCTGCTGCTGCCCGACGCCACCGAGGACACCTGGGGCGAGGAGTACCTGGACCTGGTGTCGCTGGCCTGACCCTGCCGGCGGTGACCGCGCTCAGTGGATCGAGACCGCCAGGACCGCCCCGGTGACCGCCCCCACCGCCACCAGTCGCAGTGGCGCCGGAGTCGGCTCCCCGGTACGCGGCACCGGTGCCACCGCGGCGACCAGGAGCCAGGGGAAGTACGGCAGCCAGGCCCACTCCATGCCGCCGCGGGCCAGTCCCAGCAGGATGGACGTGGCGATTCCCAGGGTCGCCCCCAGCATGAAGGGCCAGCCCGGCGTCTTGAGGATCTTGCGCAGCGAGGCGATGATCGCAGGTCCGCAGCACAGGGCCACCAGCAGCACCGCGAGTACCGCCCAGACGAGTGGGGAGCGTTGCGCCTGGAACGTGTCGTCGGCCTCCCGCGAGGCGGTGAGCCCCTCGTAGTACCCGAACCCCAGAGCCTGCATCACCAGCAGCGGGAGCAGCGCCCCGATTCCGGACCAGATCGGCAGCAGCGGGCGGCGCCGTACGAAGTAGACGGCCAGGACGCTGAGGCCGAGCCAGGCCACGCCGTAGGACATCAGTGCCCCCACCCCGGTCAGCACCCCGGCCAGCCCCGCCCACCAGGGACTTCCGCCCGGACGGCTGCCGTACGTGCCGGCGGCGATCGCCAGAGCCACCAGCAGCGCGGTGACAGCATCAACCGAGACCGCGATCCACACCCCGTACGGGGCGAGTACGACCAGCGGCAGCAGGCGACGGGCGGTCGGCTCATGGCACAGCGCGCGCACCGACAGCGCGAACAGCGGGATGACGAGGCTCCCCGCGATGGCGAAGACGGTCATCAGCGCTTGCGGGGAGCTGAGCCCGACGGTATCCAGGCCGGCGACCAGCAGCGCCGGTCCCGGAGGCCGCTGCTGGGAGGACTCCGACAGGGAGGCGAGGTCGGAGACGTAGCTGTCGAGGAACCCAGCGGGGTCAGCGCGAACATCGGCGATGTCCTCGGCGAAGCCCCCGGGCCCGGTGACGCTGCGCTCCAGTCGCGCGGATCCGTCCACCGCGGCGAGGGCTGTGATCCATGCCAGTCCCGCGAGCCAGGCCATCCACAGCAGCGCGAACCAGGACAGCCGCTCGTGGGCACCGCGCAGAGCCGGCCAGAGGACCGCCGCGGCCACGAGGGGTGCCAGCAGCAGCGCGCCGTCGGCGGTGAACTCCAGTACCCCCTCGAACGGTGGGGCGTCGACCCCCACCCGGACGTCCGCGGCGACGAAGAGGATGGCGGCGAGGATGCCGACGACGACGACGGCCAGCCACACCAGCAGGTCGCGCGTCTCGGCGGCGTGCGGGTCCGGCGTCGGCCGGGTCTGGGGCGACGGCGCACTGGCGCTCCCCGACGTCGTCACCGGCACCTCCGAGTAGGACCCCCGCGCGGAAGCCTATCGAGGACAGCCCGGTCACCCGGTGCCAGGCGGTACTGCGGAGTGGCGTCCATCACTGTCGTCGCGCTGCCTTCGCAGGGCCGTTTCGCACGCCTGAGCCACGGTGTTGGGTGATCATGAGCGAGTCGGTGGGCAACTGCACGATCGGGTACGAGGAACGCGGAGGACCCTGTGGAGGACCGCAAGAAGGGCAGCCGGATCACCGGGGACGACCGTACGACGCTGGCGGGTGAGCTCAAGAGCAGGTACGAGTCCGGCGAGAGCATCCGTGCGCTCGCTGCTGAGACCGGCCGCTCGTACGGCTTCGTCCACCGGATCCTCAGCGAGTCAGGTGCGACATTCCGGGGCCGCGGCGGCGCGCAGCGCAAGAGCTCCTGATGCCGAGCGGGCCCGGCCACAGCGACGGGATCGGTTCCGACGGCACGGTGCCACCTGAGGTTGCGGCGGTCCTGAAGCGCGGCCACGTACGGCTGGAGCGCGCTGGTGCGCTCGCCAGCGTGGTGCTCGCCCGGCCCGAGAAGTACAACGCGCAGACGCCGTACACCTGGGAGGCGCTGCGGGAGGTCTCCCGCCTGCTCACCGCCGAGACGAGGGTCGTCGTCGTACGGGCCGAGGGCAAGGCGTTCTCGGCGGGCCTGGACCGTGCGATGTTCACCGCCGAGGGCGTACCCGGGCAGCCCACCGCCCTGGATCTGGCCCGGATGGACGAGGCGCAGTTCACCGACACGATCGCCGGCTACCAGAGCGCGTTCGACTGGCTGTGGCGGACCGACATCGTCTCGATCGCCGCGGTCCAGGGGCACGCGATCGGCGCCGGGTTCCAGCTTGCGCTGGCGTGCGACCTGCGGGTGGCCACCGAGGACGCGCAGTTCCGGATGGCCGAGCCGACGCTCGGGCTGGTACCCGACCTCACCGGCACCAAGCGCCTCGTCGACCTGGTGGGCCTCTCACGGGCGGTGGACTACTGCCTGACCGCGCGAGCCGTGGGTGCCCCGGAGGCGCTGGCCGCGGGGCTGGTCAACCGGGTCGTGGCGGCGGACGCACTGGACGACGCGGTGGCGGCGCTGGTGTCGTCGCTGCTGTCGGTTCCCCGGGATGCCTCGGTGGAGACCAAGGCGCTGCTAGTGGGAGCCTCGGGTCGGACGCAGGCCGATCAGCAGGTGGCCGAGCGCCTGGCGCAGCACCGGCGGATGCGCGCGCTCGCCGGCATCGTGGTCGACTGAGCGGCCGCCGCAACCCGACGGGAGCGTGAGCGGTCGTGAGCATGACGGCCTGGCAGACCTTCTACTCCTACCGTCGCGACCGCAGCGTGACGGGAGCCAAGCTCACCAAGGGCACCGTCAGGCGCGTGGCCTCCTACGCCGCGCCCTACCGGCGCGACCTGGTGCTGTTCGTGGTCACCGTGGTCATCGCCGCCGTCGTCGGCGTGGCCTTCCCGCTGCTCTTCCAGCGCATCATCGACGATGGGATCGCTGCCGGCAGCTCCCGGGTGGTGGTGGGGCTGGCCTTGGTCACAGTGGCACTCTCGCTGGTCGAGGCCGCTGCGTCGCTGGTGCAGCGGTGGTTCTCGGCGCGCATCGGTGAGGGCCTGATCTACGACATGCGACGGCAGGTGTTCGACCACGTCCAGCGCATGCCGCTGGCGTTCTTCACCCGTACCCAGACCGGCGCGCTGGTCACCCGCCTGAACAACGACGTCCTCGGCGCCCAGCAGGCCTTCACCATGACGCTGGCGTCGGTCTTCTCCAACGGCGTCACCCTGGTCCTGACGCTGGTCGCGATGCTCGCGCTCTCTTGGCAGGTCACGCTCCTGTCGCTGGTCCTGGTGCCGCTGTTCATCATTCCGGCCCGGCGCGTGGGGGACCGGCTGCACGACATCACCAAGGAGTCCTACGCGCTCAACGCCGCGATGAACACCACCATGACGGAGCGCTTCAACGTCTCGGGCGCGCTGCTGGTCAAGCTGTTCGGCCGGCAGAACGACGAGCTGCGGGACTTCTCGTCCAAGGCCGAGCGGGTCCGCGACATCGGCGTCATCCAGGCGATGTACAGCAGGATCTTCTTCGTCGCGCTCACCCTGATAGCGTCGCTGGCCACCGCCCTGACCTACGGTATGGGAGGCCTGCTGGCTATTGCGGGCTCGCTGACTTCGGGCGAGGTCGTCGCGCTGGCACTGCTGCTCACCCGGCTGTACGGCCCGCTGACGGCGCTGTCGAACGTCCGGGTGGACATCATGAGCGCGCTGGTCAGCTTCGAGCGGGTGTTCGAGGTGCTCGACCTTCCGCCGATGATCTCCGACTCCCCGGATGCGGTGGCGCTGCCCGAGGGCGCGCGGACGGTCGAGTTCCGAGCAGTCTCCTTCTCCTACCCAACGGCCGACGACGTCAGCCTGGCCTCGCTGGAGTCGGTCGCAACACTCGAGTCCCATCCACGCACGCAGGTGCTGCGCGAGGTGTCGTTCCGCGCGGAGCCGGGCCAGCTGGTGGCCCTGGTGGGTCCGAGCGGAGCGGGCAAGACGACCATCACGCAGCTTGTCGGGCGGCTGTACGACGTCAGCGACGGCGCGGTGCTCATCGGCGGTCTCGATGTCCGCGACGTCACGCTGGACTCGCTCAGGGCCGACATCGGCGTGGTCACCCAAGACGCCCACATGTTCCATGACACGGTCGAGGCGAACCTGCGGTACGCGAAGCCCGAAGCGACGGAGGCAGAACTGTGGGCCGCGCTGGACTCGGCCCAGATCGGAGAGCTCGTCCGCAGTCTGCCGGGAGGGCTGCGCACGGTCGTCGGCGACCGCGGCTACCGGCTCTCCGGCGGGGAGAAGCAGCGCATGGCAATCGCCCGACTGCTGCTCAAGGGCCCGGGGATCGTCGTGCTGGACGAGGCGACCGCACACCTGGACAGCGAGAGCGAGCAGGCCGTGCAGCAAGCGCTCGCGACGGCCCTGCAGGGGCGTACGTCACTGGTGATCGCTCACCGGCTGTCGACGGTGCGGGAAGCCGACCAGATCCTCGTCGTCGACGGGGGCCGGATCGTGGAGCGGGGCCGGCACACCGAGCTGCTGGCACAGGGCGGCCTCTACGCCGACCTCTACCGGCGTCAGTTCCGCGACCAGGTCTCAGACCCAGTCTCAGACCCAGTCTCAGACAACCCAGCCTCAGACCCAGTCTCAGACCAGCCGGCCCGGGACGACCAGCTCTCAGATGACCGGGCCTGACCCCTGCTGCGGCGCCTCCGACTGCGGCGTGAAGCCTGGGTCGTGTCCGTACGGGGGCGGGTTGAGAACTTCCTTCAGCTTCTCGAGGTCCCTCTCGTACTCCCCGGTCGCCCGACCGAGAACGATCTTGGGCGCCACACCGAAGAAGCCGCCGACCGTGGCCTCCATCGAGAAGGTCAGCAGCGTGCCGCTGCCCAGCGGCTCCAGCTCGTAGGTGACGGTGGCCTCGACCTCTCCCGAGGTGAAGTGGTAGGCGTACTTCGAGGTCGGCTCGTACGCGGTCACGGTCGACGTACCGTCCATCTGTCGGCCCAGGAAGCGACGCTTGAAGCCGTAGGACTCACCGACCTTCATGGTGTCCGACGACTTGCGGATGTCGCTGATGCCACTGAGCCACTCGGGCAGGTTGCTGGGGTCGCTCACGTAGTCCCAGACGTCCTGCACCGGACGGTCGATGACCACCTCGAACGTGTTGGCAATCTTGCCCATCAGGGTCCTCCTGCGGCGTCGGGCGCACTGATGCGGGCACATCCGTGCGCAGTCCGACGTACACGATATTCGGTGCCCGTCCGCTGGCGCGACGGGGGGTGGCTGTGGGCGTGTCGGCTACCGCAGCGATCGCAGCACGTAGGGCAGGATCCCGCCGTTGCGGAAGTACGCCGCCTCTCCCGGCGTGTCGATGCGTACGACCGCCTCGAAGGTCAGCTCCGACCCGTCCGCACGCACAGCCTGCACCGTTGTCGTGCCCGACCCCTCGTCGAGACCGGCCACCCCGGAGATGCTGAAGACCTCCTCGCCGGTCAGCCCGAGCGAGGCCACCGACTCGCCCGCGGCGAACTGCAGCGGCAGGACACCCATACCGATCAGGTTCGACCGGTGGATGCGCTCGAAGGACTCCGCTATCACCGCCCGGACCCCCAGCAGCGCGGTGCCCTTGGCCGCCCAGTCCCGCGAGGAGCCCGACCCGTACTCGGTGCCCGCCAGGACGACCAGCGGCACGCTCTCCGCGGCGTAGCTCTGCGCCGCATCGTAGATAGACATCTGCTCCCCGTCGGGCAAGTGGCGGGTCACCCCTCCCTCGGTGCCGGGAGCGAGCAGGTTGCGCAGCCTGATGTTGGCGAACGTCCCCCGGATCATGACCTCGTGGTTGCCCCGCCTGCTGCCGTAGGAGTTGAAGTCCTTCGGCGCCACACCGTGCTCCGTCAGGTAGCGGCCGGCGGGGGAGTCCCGCTTGATCGCCCCGGCGGGTGAGATGTGGTCGGTGGTCACGCTGTCGCCCAGGAGGGCGAGCACCCGCGCTGCCGTGATGTCTTGCAGCGGCGCGGGCTCGGCAGCCATCCCGTCGAAGTACGGCGGCCGGCGCACGTAGGTGGACTCGGGGTCCCAGTCGAAGGTGCTGCCCTCGGGGACCGCCAGTCCCTGCCAGCGTTCGTCGCCGGCGAACACGTCGGCGTAGTCCCCTGTGAACATCTCGGAACGGACCGCCTCGCCGACGACCCGGGAGATCTCCTGCTCGGAGGGCCAGATGTCGCGCAGGAACACCGGCTGCCCGTCGCTGCCCGTGCCGAGTGGCTCGGTGAGCAGGTCCACGTCCATCGACCCGGCCAGCGCGTAGGCGACCACCAGCGGCGGCGAGGCCAGGTAGTTCATCTTCACGTCCGGGTTGATCCGGCCCTCGAAGTTGCGGTTGCCCGACAGCACCGAGGTCACCGCCAGGTCTGCCTGGTTGACCGCGGCGGAGACCGCCTCCAGGAGCGGCCCGGAGTTGCCGATGCAGGTGGTGCAGCCGTACCCGACCAGGTTGAAGCCCAGCTTGTCGAGGTACGGCACGAGTCCCGCCTGCTCGTAGTAGCTCATCACCACCTTCGACCCCGGCGCCAGCGTGGTCTTCACCCACGGCTTGCGCTGCAGGCCCCGCTCGACGGCGTTCTTCGCCAGCAGCGCGGCTCCGATCATGACTGAGGGGTTGGAGGTGTTGGTGCAGGAGGTGATGGCGGCGATGACGACTGCGCCGTGGTCCAGCTCGACCTCGGCTGCCGTCCTCGAGGGTCGCCAGTGTGGGCCGGCTGGGTCGTCCGCCCGCCCCGGCGGCTGCCGTCTCGTAGCTGCGCGGCTGGGAGGCCACGGTGTCGGTGTGGACCGCGGGCGGGTCCGAGGCGGGGAAGGACTCCTCGTCCGCCTCGTCGACCGGCGAGGATACGGAGTCGTCGAGCGCGTAGTCGGTGAGTGCGGAGCGGAACGCCTGCTTCGCGTTGCGCAAGGGCACCCGGTCCTGCGGTCGTTTCGGTCCCGCGAGCGACGGCTCGACGGTCGACAGGTCGAGCTCGAGCTTCTCCGAGAAGTCGGGCTCGTCAGTGCTTCCGGCTTGGTGCCACAGCCCCTGCTCCTTGGCGTACGCCTCGACGAGCGCGACCTGCTCCGCGGAACGCCCGGTGAAGCGCAGGTACGACAGCGTCTCGTCGTCGACGGGGAAGATCGCGCAGGTGGAACCGTACTCCGGGCTCATGTTCCCGATGGTCGCGCGGTTGGCGAGCGAGACCCCGGCGACCCCGGGCCCGTAGAACTCGACGAACTTGCCCACCACACCGTGCTGGCGCAGCAGCTCGGTGATCGTGAGCACCAGGTCGGTAGCCGTCGCGCCCTCGGGCAGCGCACCCGACAGCTTGAAGCCGACGACCTTCGGGATCAGCATGCTCACCGGCTGGCCCAGCATGGCCGCCTCGGCCTCGATGCCTCCGACACCCCAGCCGAGGACGCCCAGGCCGTTGATCATCGTGGTGTGTGAGTCGGTGCCCACGAGCGTGTCCGGGTACGCCTGGGGCAGGCCGCCGGCGGCGTCCCGCGTGAACACCACTCGGGCCAGGTGCTCCAGGTTCACCTGGTGGACGATGCCCGTGTCGGGCGGGACGACCTTGAAGTCGTCGAAGGCGTTCTGGCCCCACCGGAGGAACTGGTACCGCTCCCGGTTGCGGTCGAACTCCAGGGCGGCGTTGATGTCGAAGGCGTCCGGTCGGCCGAACACGTCGGCGATCACCGAGTGGTCGATGACCAGCTCGGCCGGCGCGAGCGGGTTGATCCGGGCCGGGTCGCCGCCCAGCGCAGCCATCGCCTCGCGCATCGCGGCCAGGTCCACCACGCACGGGACTCCCGTGAAGTCCTGCATCAGCACCCGGGCGGGCGTGAACTGGATCTCCTGCGAGGGCTCCGCCGCCGAGTCCCACTCGGCCAGCGCCCGGGCGAGGCCTGCCGTGATGTTCACGCCATCCTCGGTGCGCAGCTGGTTCTCCAGGAGCACCTTCAGGCTGAACGGCAGCCGGTCGGCGCCGGGTACCGCGTCCAGGCGAAAGATCTCGTAGGAGGCATCGCCGACCCGCAGGGTGTCGCGACTGCCGAAGCTGTCCACGCTCATGGCCACATTCTCTCAGGCCGCATCGTCCGGTGCCGTCTCACTCCGGGTTCGGGCCTTCCCTGTGTGCCCTGTGGCCGGTGCCCTGTGTGCCCTGTCTCCATCGACTCCCTCAACTTCCCCGGCTTTCTGAGGCCCCGTCCCACGGCTGTCCCCCTTCTGCCCCGCGGCTGTCCTGCCGCCCCCGTCCCTTCTGCCGCAGCGCCTCCGCCTGCCTCCGTACGAAGTCGCTGCCGACCGGAGGGCCGTGCCCGGGCACCACGGTGGTGGTGGGGGTGAGGATCGCCGACAGCCCATTCAGCGCGTCGGCCCAGGACGACGCCGACCCGTCCGGTCCGATCTGCGGGGCGTCGCCCGAGCTCAGTTCTCGGGCGGACTCCACGAGGTCGCCCGCGAGCAGCAGGTCCGCGTCGGGGACGTGGACGACCAGGTCAGCGCCGCTGTGACCGGGATCAGTCGGTCGGGTCAGGGCGGTGATCTCCACCAGGCGCTCGGTGGCGCGTTGCGACCCGTCCTGCGACCCGTCCTGCGACCTCTCTTGCGGCCTGTCCCGCGACCTTTCCTGATCCGGTACGTTCCCCAGCCCGATGCGCAGGGTCGTCCCCGCCTGCACCACGACGTCGACAGGTGGTGGCGGCTGTCCTTCGCCGTCCCAGGCGGCGTCCAGCACTCGCAGCTCCGCTCGCCCGAACTCCAGATACCGGTGCATCCGCGTCTCCCAGCTGGCATGGGCCAGCACCGGAGCGGTCGGGAAGGCCGCCGCACCGAGCACGTGGTCAAGGTGGGGGTGAGTGAGCACGATGGCGGCGGGATCCGGTGTCGGGAGGTCCAGCTCGGCTACGTCACCGCGGAGCGTGCGTCCCACCGTCACCGAGGCGCCGGTGTCCACCAGGAGCCACTTCCGGGAGCCGCTGACGACGGTCACGGTGACGTCGAAGGGCGAGTAGCGGCGTACGTGGACACCGGGCCCCAGTTCCCGCCAGGCGTCCGGGTTCACGTCCGTCAGCGGGCTCACCGCACGCGCGCGAGGAAACGGTCCACGTCGACGACGGCGCGGGTGAGGGTGCCCGTGGCCACTGTGCCGGCACCGTCCTCGACCATGACATCGAAGGTCACCCGGCGGCCATCGACCTCGGTGACAGTGGCACTGGCCGTGACGGTCGAGCCGATGCGGTTGGCGGCGAGGTGACTCAGCGAGACCGCGGTGCCCACGGTGGTCACACCCTCTTCGAGTCCGTCGGCAACGGCCGCTACGGATGCCTCCTCGACCAGGGCTACCAGGCGGGGCGTCGCGAGCACGGGGACGGTCCCGGACCCGTACGCCAGCGCGGTGTCCTCCTCGGAGACGTTCAGGGTCACCGTGGCCAGCATTCCCGGCGTGATCGTCACGGTCAGAGAGCCTACGCTGGAGGACCGTGAGCCGGAACGAACCTGGGGTGCCCGTCCAGGCCCGGGAGCGGGCCCGGGAGATCGTGGCGAGCGCGCGTCGGGTGACGGTTCTCACCGGTGCGGGGATCTCCACCGACAGTGGCATTCCGGACTTCCGCGGTCCCAATGGCGTGTGGACCCGCAACCCCGGCGCCGAGAAGATGTTCACCTTCGACAACTACGTGGCCGACCCGCAGATCCGGCGTGTCGCCTGGCAGAACCGGCTGCACAGCCCTGCGTGGACCGCCCAGCCGAACGCCGGGCACCGGGCGCTCGTGGAACTCGAGCGCAGCGGTCGGATGCGGGCCCTGGTCACCCAGAACATCGACGGGCTGCACCAGCGCGCCGGCAGTACCGAGGACCTCGTGGTGGAGGTGCACGGCACCATCTGGGACGTGGTGTGCCTGGAGTGCGGTGACCGCAACCCGACCTCGCAGGCGCTGGAGCGGGTGGAGGCGGGCGAGGACGACCCTCCGTGCCGGCTCTGTGGCGGCATCCTCAAGTCCGCCACCATCTCCTTCGGCCAGAACCTGGAGAAGCCGGTCTTCGACCGGGCCGTGTCTGCCGCCGAGGACTGCGACGTGTTCCTTGCCGTGGGCACCTCGCTACGGGTGTACCCGGTGGCGGGACTGCCGCAGATCGCGATCGGCGGGCGGGCCCGGCTGGTGATCGTCAACGGCGAGGAGACGCCTCTCGACGAGCTCGCCGAGGTCGTCGTCCGGGACCCCATCTCGGAGGTGCTGCCGGAGCTGGTCACGTCTGAGGGGTAGGTCCGGACAGCCTGAAGCCGGGCCGGGCCAGGGTTGTTACCAGCGGGGTTTGGTGCGCCAGAGGGGGCTGTGGGTGGGTGTCGGGCCTGGGGGGTGGAACTCGGGGGTGCCGTGGGTGCTGATGCGGACGTGCCAGCCGGCGTGGTGGATGCGCCGGTGGTGGTGTCCGCAGAGCAGGACGAGGTTCGATAGGGATGTGGGTCCGCCGTTGGCCCAGTGCTGGATGTGATGGCCGTCGCACCAGGTGGGTGGCCGGTCGCAGGAGGGGAACGCGCAGCCGCGGTCCCGGGCTACCAGGGCGCGGCGGATCGGGGTGGGGATGGTGCGGCTGGCCCGGCCGACGTCGAGTGGTTCGGCGCGGGTGCCGAGCAGGACGGGGATGATCTGCGCGTCGCAGGCGAGCCGGCGGGCGGTCTGGGGGCTGACCGGGCCGGTCGGGTCGAGCAGCGCGGTGCCGAGGCTGTCGCGCAGGCTGTCGAGGCTGACGGTGACGGTGACATGGGGCCGCTGCCCGCCGGTGACCGGCAGGGTTGCGCTGTCCAGGGCGTGCCGGGTGAGCTGGACGAGGGCGTCCGCGCGGCGCTGCGCGGGGGTCCGCGGGTCGGGGCCGTGCTCGTCGGCGGGGTGGGGTGCGGAGAGCGGGTCCAGCGCGGCGATCACGGTGGCGGCGCTGTCCGCGTCGAGCTGCCCCCAGAGCTTGACGGTGCCGTCGTCGCGGGCGTTCCAGGACAGCTCCCGGCGCAGCCGGCCGCGTCGTTCGGCACGGTCGGGCTCGGGGCCGTCGGGGTCGAGATGGGCCAGCATCCGCTGGCCGAGGCGGGCCAGGTCGGTCGGGTCGAACCGGCCCGCCTCGACGATCAGCGTCCCGGTCACCTCCTCGACCACCTGCGCCTCGGTGGTCTTGGGCAGGCCGCGCAGCACCCGGTGGATGCTGCGGGCCTGCTCCGCGCTGACCGTGCCGGCGGCCAGCGCCTCCCGCAGCGCGGGATGGCGGGTCAGCGCGCGGGACAGCCGCACGTCGGCGTGGGCGTCCCCGGGACGCATCCGTAGCCGTTCCCGCAGCAGCATGCCCGGCCCGGTCGCGCCGGCCGCCGTCGCCAGACCCCGCGTGTCGACCTCCGCGACCAGCGCCAGCCGTGCCGCGGCCAGCCTGGCGGTCACCGACTCCAGGGCGCCCAGGGTGTCCAGCACGGCCGCGTCGGGCAGCCGCCCGCACGGCGCAGCCGCGGCCGCCTCCGCGGCCGCGAGCAGCGCCGGGAGGACCTCGTCCCAGTCGCTGCCCAGCCCCCGACCCGGCCCCTCACCCCGGCCCGGCTGGCCCTGGCCCGGCTGGCCCGGCTGGCCCTGCGCCTGATCCGGCGGTCCCTGGTCCGGTCCCTGGTCCGGCTGTCCGTGTTCCATAGCTGCACGGTAGGCGCCGGGTATGACAGAAAAGCCCCCGCACCCGGGCACCCCGGGGAAATTGTCCCTATGAATTGCAGGGACCGGATCGTTCCCCCGTACAGACGCCGGACTCAGCCCTCACCAGCATGAACGACCCCAAGCGCACAGGCAGGCCAGTACCACGAGAATGTGATGGGCGCATCCCGCCCAGCACATCTGTGGATATTCGAAGGCCTTCGAAACGGACCTGTGGAAAAGAAGACGATTGTGATCGGCCCTAGCCGTCCTTAGCCGAGGTCGGGTTCCCGCAACTCGTGATGACGACCCAGCACGACCTGCCCACGGTGCGCCCGTACCGTCAGCTCGTCGCCGGTCTGCACCGCCGCCAGGATGCCTCGGCAGTTCGTGACAGTGGGGATGCCCACCTCGCGCAGCAGGATCGACCCGTGCGAGAGGTCCCCACCGACTTCCACCACCACGGCGGACACCAGCGCGAAGGTGGGCAGCCATCCGGCATCGACGGTACGGGCAACCAGGACCGTGTCCTCGGGAGTGAAGCCCTCCGGCAGTCGGAAGGCCGGCGAACGCAACACCCACGCCCGCCCGTGCGCCTGGCCCTCGGTGATGCCCAGGCCGCGGAGCATGCCGCCCTCGGGAGCAGTCTGTTCCTGCAGGCGGCGGGCCTCGGTCCCCGGGGGCGTGACCACCTGATGGTCGCCGGGCATGAAGTCGGGCAGGGTGTCGGCGGCGTAGGCCTCCCACAGCTCGGCCCGGTGCCGCAGCAGCGTCGGGTCCGGGCGCCAGTCTGTGTCCAGCGCACGCACCTCGTCGGTCGTGAGCAGCCAGATGTCCTCGGCAGAGCTCAGCACTCCCTCCGCCACGAGCTGCTCGGCACGTGCGACCAGCACGGCGCGGATGCGCAGGAAGGAACGCATCGCCTCGGAGCGCAGCCACTCGCGGGCCCGTACGGCGCGTGCGGTTACCTGCCACAGCGGCCAGGTCACCGCGGTTCGCGCCCGGGTGAGGGCCGAGGGTGCACCGGCGGGTGGGCCGCCGGGGGAGACCACGTCGGTGGCGGTGACCGCGTCGGTGGCGATGACGTGGTCGAGCAGCTCAGGGTTCTCGGCGAAGCGCGGCTGCGCGAAGTCGGTCTCGTAGACGCCCCGGTGGCCGTGCTCGGCGAGCCAGTTCTGCATACTCTCCCGCCCGCGCCGGACCTCCTCGAGGTCTTCCCACATCCGGGTGGTCTCGGTGCGGTGCCCGGCGCCGTGGGCCGCCAGCGTGCCTGCCCCCCGCAGCAGTGCCATGCCCGGGCCGATGAAGGTTGCCATCGAGACCATGCCGGTCATGAGGAGCGTGTACGCCTCGGCTGCCGCGTCCACCACGGGACCGGTCTGGTCAGCGGCTTCCGCGCCGTCGGCGAGATCCTGCAGGCGCTGGGACACCTCTCCGACCCGGGAGGGCGCCAGCAGCTGGGTGACGGCCATGCGCGCGAGGGTGGGGGAGTGACGCAGAACCCGGATGGGCCGGAGAGGAGCGCGGGTGACCGACTCCCCTCCCACAGCGTTGGACAGCATCCCGGTGGGCAGGCCGTACCCGCGCAGCATGTCCTCCAGCAGGGAGAGGTTCAGGTACGGGCGGCCCTCCACGACGGTCGCGAACGGCCGGTCGGCCGGGAGCCGCCGGTCGAACTGCCGGTAGAACTCGAACAGCGCGGGCGCTCGCTCTGCGATCAGTGAGGTCATGAACGGGCTCGGCACCTCGGGCAGGATCTCGCGGAAGTTGCTCACGGTGAGGGTCTCCCGACGCCGCACCTGTGCCGTGAGCGGCCGCACCTGGAGCAGCCACGCACGCTCGCCGTCATCGGCCCACTCGACGTCCCAGTCGCCCTCGCCGACCACCTGCCGAAGCTCACCGAACATCGCCGACAGTCTCATCGCCCAGAACGGCAGGGGTACCCGGTCCGGGCCCCGCGCAGCCCGCTCCCAGCCGCGCAGCCGCGGCAGCATCTGACGCCGTACGTCGTCGGCGCGACCGGCAACCAGCGCTTCCGCGGTGCCTTCGACGTACTCGACGAGGTCGTCCTCGAAGGCGACCTGCAGCGCGGCCACGCCGGCGTGCACGGCATCGACCATCAGCATCACCAGGACGTCGCGGCGCATCGAGCCGTCCGGGTCCGCCTCGTGCCCGTCACCCGAGGCCCAGACTTCCCGCAGCGCTGCTGCAACCGCTACGGGGTCGTCCGCGGGTACGCGCAGCACCGACTGGAAGTGGCCCGCCAAGGACTTCTCGGCCGAGTCCTCCGCAGAGAAGGCGCTGCGCACGGCGAGCCGGGTGCCGGGCGGCCAGCGGCCGGCCAGCGCCGCCAGTGCCGCGTCGTCCCCCACATCCGTCGCGTGGCGGGCTTCGTCCAGCACTATCCAGCCCTCCGGCACGCGTACGCCGGCTGCCGCGCAGCGATCGAGGAGCCCCGCCTTCGCCCCTGTCCCTGCGTCGGTTGCGTCGCCGCTGCCGAGGCGGAGCACGTACGGGCTGGGCGGGGCCTCGCTGGAGCGCCGCTGCCTTCGGGATCCCACGACGTAGAGCCTATCGGCGGCGCCGGCGGCTCCCTCGAACCCGGTCGAGGGGACGTGGGCGTAGGCGCGACAATCCGTTTCCTGGCTCCTTGTGTGATCGGCCGCACTCTCCTGCCATAGCCGTTCCTTGTGTCGGCGTGAGCGCATCCGACGTGGAACACGGATCCGGCTACTGGTCTCGCGAAACAGCTACAGCCTGCACCGCAGACAACGGCACCACCGATAACGGAGGAACGAAGGAATGGGGACCACCAAGACCACGGCGGTCCTTTCCGCGGTAGTCGCCGGAACTCTGATCGTGGGTCCGGCAGCAGCGATGGCGAGCGCGGCATCCCTCGACAGCTACCCGTACGGCTAGCCCGCACCGCACCAGCCGGTACTGGCCTACAACCGAACAGAGCCGGCCGCCCCCACGGAAACGGTGGAGGCGGCCGGCTCACGTCCGGCGAGCAGCCGCAACCAGCCGGCCCGGGCAGTTCGCTACCGTAGGAGCCGTGAGCAACCGGACATATGCACTGAGTGAGATCGTCGGTACGTCCACCGAAGGCGTGAGCGAGGCGATACGCAACGGTGTCTCACGCGCCGACGAGGCATTGCGGCACATCGACTGGTTCGAGGTGACCGATGTCCGCGGACACGTGGTCGACGGCGAGGTGGCGCACTACCAGGTGACGATGAAGGTGGGCTACCGCCTCGAGGAGCGCTGACCGGCCGGAAGTCACGCCCTCGGGTCGAGCACCAGCTTGCCGGTGGATCGCCGAGCGCGAAGGTCCTCGTGCGCCTGTGAAGCCTGGGAGAGCGGGTAGGTGGCCCCGACCACGGCCTTGATCTCGCCGTCCCGCATCTGCTGCAGGATGTCGGTCACCGGGCCGGCGATCATCCCGGGACTCCGGAAGCAGTGCGCCAGCCAGAACCCGATCACCGCCGTGCTGCGGTGCAGCAGGACCCCCGGATCGACGGCGGGTGTCTGCTCGCGCGCAGCCATCCCGTACGTCACGAGTCGTCCGAACGGAGCGAGCGCCTTCAGCGACGAGGTGAAGACTCGCCCGCCGGTCATCTCCAGCACGATGTCGACGCGGCGACCGCCGTTGGCCTCGATCAGCGCACCCGTCAGGTCCTCGACAGCAGGGTCCACGACGGCGTCCGCGCCCAGGGAGCTCGCCAGGTCCCGCTTCTCCTGGCTGGACGCCGTGGCGATGACCCGACCCGCCCCGTACAGCCGCGCCAGCTGAATGGCCAGCGAGCCGACTCCGCCTGCCCCAGCGTGCACGACGACTGACTCACCCTCCTGCAGGTGGGAGCTGGTACGCAGCAGGTGCCAGGCTGTGACGCCCTGCAGCACGGCGGCCAGGGCGGCTCCGTCTGACACCGCGTCGGGCACCGGGAAGGTCAGCTGCTGGGCGGCGAGCGCCTTCTCCGCGTACCCGCCGCTGACCAGAGCGACGACCCGGGCACCGTCCGGGCGTCGCCCGACGACCTCGGCTCCCGGGATGAACGGCAGCTGCTGGGGGGCGAGGTAGCTGTTCTCTGCCTGGTGCGTGTCGGCGAAGTTCACCCCTGCCGCGTCCACCTCGAGGAGCACCTGGCCGTCGGCCGGCTCCGGGTCCGGCACCTCGACGTAGTCGAGTACCTCTGGGCCGCCAAAGCTCGTCACCTGAATCGCGCGCACTACGGCACGGTAGTCGCCAATGCGTGCGAGCGCAGGCATTGCCCCCCACCATGAGGGGGTGAGTGACGAGCGACGCGCTGCCGAGTACGACGCCGTGCTGCTGCACGGGTTCGGGGGACCGGAGGGTCCCGAGGAGGTCATGCCGTACCTGGAGAACGTGACCCGGGGACGCGGAATCCCGCGGGAGCGGCTCGAGGAGGTCTCCGAGCACTACCTGCACCTCGGGGGGCGCTCGCCGATCAACGACCAGAACCGGGCGCTGCTCGCCGCGATGCGTGAGGACTTCGCGGCGCACGGGCTCGGCCATCTGCGCCTGTACTGGGGCAATCGCAACTGGCACCCCTTTCTCGCCGATGTGGTGCGCGAGATGGTGGCCGACGGTGTGCGGCGCGCGATCGCCTTCCCGACTGCTGGGTTCTCCTCGTACTCGTCGTGCCGTCAGTACTGGGAGGACATCGACCGGGTACGGACCGAGGTGGCGGCGGAGGTGGGTGCGGACGCGGTCCCGGTGGTGGACAAGCTGCGTCACTTCTACAACCATCCCGGCTACGTGGCCCCGTACGCCGAGGGCATCGTCGCTGCTCTCAACGAGCTACCCGAGCCCCGCCGCGCCGCAGCCCGCATCGTCTTCACGGCGCACTCGATCCCGACCCGGATGAACGAGACCTCGGGCATCGGCCAGGACCCGGCCGGTGGGCTCTATGCCGCGGAGATGCGTGAGGCGGCGCGCCTGGTGGCGGAGCAGGTGGCTGGCCCGTGGGAGTGGGACCTCGTCTGGCAGAGCCGCAGCGGTCCGCCGAGTCAGCCCTGGCTGGAGCCAGACATCCTCGACCACCTCGACGACCTGCATGGTCAGGGCGTGACCGAGGTGGTGCTCTCGCCCATCGGGTTCGTCAGCGACCACGTCGAGGTGGTATGGGACCTGGACACGGAAGCAGCCGAGCGCGCCGCCGAGCTCGGGATGGGCTTCAGCCGAGCCGCGAGCGCGGGTACCCACCCGGCATTCGTGGCCATGATCCGTCAGCTGGTGCAGGAGCGGCTCGACCCCACCGTCCCCCGGCTGTCACTGGGGGAGCGGGGAGTCGCTCCCGATGTCTGTGCCGCCGACTGCTGTCCCCGGCTGCGACGTCCCGGCAGCGAGTGACCCTTACTCGCTCGTTGCGGGGGTAGCCGCCCCGGTCGAGCTGGTGTCGCCGCTGTCCCCGGTCTCGCCGCTGTCCCCGGTCTCGCTGGAGTCGCTGGTCTCGCCGGAGTCGCTGGTCTCGCTGGTCGACCCGTTGCGTGTGACCGCTCGCCGGGAGCGTTCCACGAGCTCCCCGACGGTCCTCACGAAGGCGCCCGGTACGGCCTCCAGATCCGGCAGCGAGGCGGTGTCTCCCGTGACCCCGAGGTAGAGGGACCCGTTGTAGGAGAAGATCCCGACGACCATCCGCAGGGGCTCGCGGATCGGCACGTACGGGTAGATCGCCAGGATCTCCCGGCCACCCAGGAACAGCGGGAACGGCGGCCCCGGGACATTGGTCGCGATCGTGTCGATCATCCCAATCACGTGGGGCGCACCCAGGCGGACACCCAACCGCGTCAGTGGCGTGGGGGCCCACGCGGCTGCCGAGATCAGTGCCCCCAGCGCCGCGGACTCACCGGAGGTCTTCAGATGCCCCAGGTGCCCGGCGACCTGGCGGAGCCGCTCAACCGCGTCGATGTCGCCGATGGGCAGTTCCGCGACCATCCCCGAGATGCGGTTGGTGCCGACCGCGTCGACCTCGGTGCGCTCCGACACCGGGACGAACACCTTCACCATTCCCTTGGCGATCCGCTCGCCGCGTTCCACGAGGAGATGCCGGATCGCCCCCGCTACGGCGGTCAGCGCGACGTCGTTGACGGTGCCCCCGAACCTGCGCCGGATGGGCCTCAGGTCCTCCAGCGGCACCTGCGCCGTCACCCACCTCCTGCCCGGCCCGACCGGACCGGACAGTGCCGAGTGGGACGGAGCAGCGGCAGAGGTCAGCGCTGCGGTCAGACCGCGAAGTGTCTCGCTCGCGCGACGGGTGACGTCACCGTGGCGAGCCGAGTCGAGCAGGCTGTTGAGGCGCCCGGCGACGTGCCGGACCTGTTGGTCCACCGCCGCAGCGATGGCGCGTACCTCGGCGGAGGGCTCCCCGGGTCTGCCGCCGGGCTCCCCGGGTCGGTCGGATGGAGCACCCTCAGCCGTGGCGGCCCCGCCGCCGGTGTCAGCAGCGGACTCACCACTCGTGTCGGCAGTACGGTCCTCGGTCGGCACTCCGGAGTCCACCGGCGCACCTGAGCTGTCAGCGGTCCCGTGGCCCGTCTCGGTGGGTTCCTCGCGCCAGAACGCCCCGCCCTCGGGATCGCTGTCGAACAGGCGCAGCATCATCATCGACCCGCCGACGCCGTCCACGGCTGCGTGGTGCATCCGCACCAGCAGCGCCCAGCGGTCCCCCGCGAGCCCGTCGAGCAGCCAGGCGTCCCACAGTGGAAGGTCGTGGCGCAGCGGGAAGGTGACCAGATCGCCGACCGTCTCCTCGAGGTCGGACAGTCGCCCGGGTGGGGGCAGGGGCACGTAGTGCACATGGTCCGAGACGTCGAAGTGCTCGGCCTCCACCCAGATCGGCCGGACCATGTCGTACGGCATCGGCATCACGCGCTGCCGCAGCCGAGGAATCTCCGGCACCCGCCTGGCGATCATGTCGGTGAGCTCGTCCAGCGACGGCGACGGGCCTTCGACGACCATGACGGCTGCGATGGTGAGAGGTGGCCCGCCTTCCTCCGCGTCGAGAAAGGTGACGTCGATCGGGCTCAGCAGATCCACCCGCTCAGTGTGGTCCTCGAACACGTGTTCGTCACACCTGCCCGCAGGCGTGCGACTGCTACTGCTCGCGCCCCGGAGCAGGTCGGCCTTCCGGGGCCGCCTCAGCGTGGTCCACGCGCGAGGTCCAGCCGTAGGCGGCCTGGCGGGCCCGCCGGACCGCGGTGACCAGGGGTCGCAGCGACTCGGAGAGGACCTGCTGCTGGGACATGCTGCGTACCGCGGTGTGGGACTGTGCCTCGATCGTGCTCAGCGCGGCCGAAAGGGCATCTGCCCTGCTGAGCAGCCGCAGTGCGCGCGGACTGTGACTGGGCGGGAGCCGGTCGGCGGGGGCCAGCCGACGCCGGCCCGCAGGTCCGTCCGGCGGCCGGTGCGCAGCGGAGAGGTCGAGTCGGTCCAGACGGTCGACCGCCTCGGCGAGCGCAGTGGTGAGATCGTGCTCGGCTTCCCTGACGTCCACGACAGCCATGGCGTGGCGCGCTCGCGACGGGGTGTCGGGAACCGGCATCGGACAGGCTCGCCAGGTGACCGTCCCCGCCGCATCACGTTGTGTATCCGGTTCGGCACGAGTCTCGGACAGCTCCGGTACCAGGGCGAGCCCGGGGCTGAGAACTGCTGCGCCGGCGGCCACCGCCCGACTGACGAGCTCGGGAGGTCCGGTCAGGCCGATGTCACCGGGTATCGGCAGAGCCAGGGCGAGCAGGGGCAGCGAGCGGGTACGGGTGCGCAACTCACCGAGGGCCCACCCGAGGGGCACCTGGCCCGCTCGGCCGCCGCCGGGCAGGCCTTCGACCGCGTGCGGCTCGTCCTCGCCCTGGACGTGGGCGACGACCTCGTCGAACGCCGCAATACCGGTCAGCCACGCGTTGCCCCATGCCACGAGCAGGCCTGCGCGAGCGATCGCGGTCTCCGTACGCTCGACCCGCGTGCGCGCCCTCTCGCGCGACTCGGGCTCGCCCCCGGACCGGTACGCCTCCACGGCGGACAGTATCCACGGTGTGGGCGGGCCACGAAACGTCAGCCGTGGGACGATGGGGACGTGCCGGACTGGGGCGTGTGGCTGGTGATCGCCGGTGGGCTGGCAGTGCTCGAGGTACTGCTCCCAGCGATGATCTTCATCCTGCTCGCCGCGGGAGCGATCGGCGGGGCGCTGGTCGCGGCGCTGGGCGGCGGTCTGCTGCTGCAGGTGCTGACGTTCGCCGCGGTGTCGGTGGGCGGGCTGGCGCTGGTGCGCCCCTGGAGTCGGCGCGGGCTCGAGCCCCCGGAGACACCCTCCGGGGCCAAGGCGCTGGTAGGCGGCCAGGCCACGGTGCTCACGCAGGTGGACGCGGACTCCGGCCGGGTCAAGCTCAACGGCGAGGAGTGGTCGGCGCGCGCGGCCGACCCGCAGCAGGTGATCTCACCGGGGACGAAGGTGACCGTCCTCGAGATCGACGGGGCAACCGCGGTGGTGTGGCTCGGACCCTGACGGCAGGCCGCAATCCAGGACCGCGACTTCTGAGGAGACGACATGGTTGGACAGATCATCGCACTCGTCATCGCCGCCCTGGTGGTGATCGCGGTCTTCCGGGCGGTGCGCATCGTGCCGCAGGCGCGGGCGTACGTGGTGGAGCGGGTGGGCCGCTACCACAAGACGCTCACCGCCGGGCTGTGGGTCATCGTGCCGTTCTTCGACTACGTGCGTGCCAAGATCGACCTGCGCGAGCAGGTCGTGTCCTTCCCCCCGCAGCCGGTCATCACTCAGGACAACCTGGCGGTCGAGATCGACACCGTGGTGTTCTACCAGGTCACAGAGCCGAAGACGGCCACCTACGAGATCGCCGACTTCGTCAGCGCGATGGAGCAGCTCACAGTCACGACGCTGCGCAACGTGATCGGAGGCATGGACCTCGAGCGCACCCTGACCAGTCGTGAGGAGATCAACAGCGAGCTGCGTGGCGTGCTCGACGAAGCGACCGGCAAGTGGGGCATCCGGGTGAACCGTGTCGAGATCAAGGCCATCGACCCACCCGTGTCGATCCGCGACTCGATGGAGAAGCAGATGCGCGCCGAGCGTGACAAGCGCGCCGCGGTACTTAACGCGGAAGGCCACAAGCAGGCCCAGATCCTCACCGCCGAGGGCGAGCGCAGCGCCGCGGTGCTGAAGGCACAGGGCGACCGGGAGGCGGTCGTGCTTCGCGCGGAGGGCGAGAAGGAAGCCGTTGCGCTCCGGGCGGAGGGCGAGCGTCAGGCGACGATCCTGCGCGCCGAGGGTGAGGGCCGGGCGATCGACACCGTGTTCGGGTCCATCCACGAGGCACGAGCGGACTCCGAGGTCCTGGCGTACTCCTACCTGCAGATGCTGCCGCAGCTCAGCCAGGGGGAGGGGAACACGGTCTGGGTGATTCCGGGGGAGCTGACGAAGGCGCTGGAGTCCCTGGGCCAGGCGTTCGACACCAAGCCTGCGCCAGGTCGCAGCGAGTCCGGGGGGTCCGAGGGCAACGCCTGACGATCGTACGGCCGGACAGCACCGCACCTGACCTGACCTGACCTGACCCGCGCATCACCGCCTATCACCGCCCTGGAGGTAGCCATGACCAGCAGCGATGTCACCGACGGAACAGTAGACGCGGAGGAGCAGCGCCGACGCGAGCGCATCGCCCGGTGGGCGCAGCGCATCGCCCTGGTCGGGCTGTCCTCCAACCCGAAGCGCGGGTCGAACAAGGCGTTCCGCGGTCTGGTCGCGGGTGGCTACGAGGTCTTCCCCGTGAACCCCAGGGGCGGCGAGGAGAAGGGCCATACGGTCTACCGGGAGCTGAGCGAGGTGCCGCTCCCGATCGATGTCGTCCAGGTGTTCCGGCCGGCTGAGGAGACGCCCGAGATCGCTCGGCAGGCGGTGGGAATGGGTGCCAAGGTGCTCTGGCTCCAGGAGGGCATCGACAACGAGGAGGCCCGGCAGATCGCGGAGGCCGCGGGTCTGGAGTACGTCTCGGACGTCTGCCTGAAGATGATGGGGATAGCGGTCGGTCGAGTGCCCAAGGAGTACGAGTAGCCGGCGTCACGCGCGCAGCTCATCGACGGTAACGGGGTCAGGCTCCGTCCGACAGCTCCAGCACGGCAGCGCCCGTGACGCGGTCGGCGGCAAGGTCGGCCAGCGCCCGGTCGGCCTGCTCGAAGGGGTACGCCGTGACGGTGGGCCGCAGGTGCACCCGATCCGCCGCCGCGAGGAACGCCCTTCCGTCGGCGCGCGTGTTTGCCGTCACGCTGACCAGGTTCTTCTCGTAGAACAGCTCGTCCTCATAGTGAATCGCCGGGATGTCGCTGAGGTAGATCCCCGCGCAGGCGAGCGTGCCGCCCCGGTCCAGGGCGCGCATCGCTGCCGGGACGATCTCCCCGGCAGGGGCGAAGAGGATCGCCGCGTCGAGCGGTTCGGGAGTGGGGTCGAAGGAGTCCCCGGCCGAGGTGCAGCCGTGCGAGAGAGCCAGCTGCCGCGCCTCCGGCGCACGGGTGAAGACGTGGACCCGGGCGCCCATGTCGCGGATCGCGATCTGTGACGCCAGGTGGGCGGAGGCGCCGTACCCGTAGACGCCCAGCACCCCTCCCGCACGGAGCCCGGAACGCAGCAGTGAGCGGTACCCGATGATGCCCGCGCACAGCAGCGGGGCGAGGCTGACGTCGGGCAGTCCGGGTGGCAGCGGATAGGCGAACGACTCGGGCACCACCGCGTACTCGGCGTACCCGCCGTCGGCGTCCCACCCGGTGAACTCGGGACGCTCGCAGAGGTTCTCGTCCCCTCGTGCGCAGTACCGGCACCTGCCGCAGGTCCGGCGCAGCCAGGCGATGCCGACCCGGTCCCCGACCGCGAACCGGTCCGCGTCGGCTCCCCGGGCCGCCACATGCCCGACCACCTCGTGCCCGGGTACGGTACGGGGCCGCTTCGGAGGAAGGTCGCCCTCGGCCAGGTGGAGGTCCGTACGGCAGACGCCGCACACGCTCACCCGTACCAGCACCTCGTCCGGCCCGGGGTCGGGGCGGGGCAGCTCCGTCAGCTGCAGCGGACCTTCCGAGATGGGTGCCGGTTCGGTCACAACCCACGCTCGCATGTCCGAAATCGTACGGTGTTGGCGATACCGTGGAGCAGTGGTCGTCAGTGTCTTGCCCCGCGCCCTGCCGTCGCCGGTGCACCCGGCGAAGGTGGACTGTGAGACGATCCGTTCCGGCCACCTGATTGCGCAGCCAATCAACTCGGCGTCCAGCCTGGGCTACTCGGCCGCCGGCATGTACGTGCTCGCGACCTGTGGAGCTCCCCGTCCGGACGATCCGGGCCGCCAGCTGGCCGGCCGTGCGCTGGGCGCGACGCTGGTCGCGATGGGCGTGGGCAGCGTGCTGTTCCACGGACCGGGTGGCCCGCGCGCGAAGTGGCTGCACGACGTACCGATCCTGGCCTACGGCAACACCATGACCGCCTGGAACCTGTACGACTCGGCGCTGCTGCCCGGTGCCGGAGCGGTGGCGCTGGCGACCGGCTCGACGGCTGCCCAGGGTGTGCTGCTGGCTGTGCGACCGGACGCGGTGAACGTCCAGGGCGCTCTCAGTACCGGCGTGATGTGGGCCAGTGAGGCGGTCATGAGACTCGCGCGCCGGAGTGGCTTTCCCAACGTGCCGACCCGACCGCAGCGGGTGCAGGACGCCGGGCTGGCGCTCTTCCTCGGCTCCGCCGTACTTCAGGTTCTGGGGCGGTCGGGATTCCCGCTGTGCCGCCCCGACAGCCTCCTGCAGCCCCACGCCGTGTGGCATCTGGGTTCCGCCGCGGCACTCGCCCTGCAGGTGCTCGCCGCCACGGGCCCGTCGAGCGGGCCGTCCCCGCGCCGCAGTGACCACGCCGGAGCGGGTCTGTGAAGGCCGCCGGTCGGGTAGTGCTGGCCGCTTCGATCACTACCGCGCTGGTGGCAGGCGGGGCGGTGGCATGGCCGTACCTGGAGCCATACGCCAGCGACGCGGCGCAGACCGTCCAGGCGTACGGGTCGGAGCTGTCGGCACTGGTGGCGGCCGACCAGGACTCCGCCGGCGACGACGGCGCGCAGTCGCCTACGGTCCAGGAAGCCGCACCGATCGACGAGCAGGACGACCCCCTGCTGGACGACCTGCGCGGCCCGCTGTCCGGACCCTCCTCCCCCCCGGACCTGTCCGGAGAAGTCGGTGCCGAGGACTGGGAGGCGTCCTTCGCCCTCAGCGAGCTCGACGCACTGCTCGGTAGCGCGACGATCAGCCTGGACGGCCTCCGCGAGCCGTCCGCGAACGCCCGGGCGCTCACGCAGTCCCTGACGGCCGGACGCGCGACCGATGACATCGTCGCCGGTGCCACCAACCGGGTAGTGGTCCGGCTGGCCTCGGCCGTCGACCATGCCGCGGACGTCCTCGGGCCGACGGTGGTCGCATCGCTGCTCACCGAGCTCAAAGCCGCCCCGCTGGGTGCTCCGGCGCCGGGCAAGATCGTGCTGCGCCAGATCGACGCGTACTTCCAGAGCGCCTGGATGGTCCTGTTCAGCGGGCCGACGCTGGACGCCGTCCTCACCCTCAACTCCGACACGTTCGCCTCCTTCGGGGTGGACGGCGACGGGCGGCTGCGACCCGTGGTGGACCTGACCTACGCGCACGGCTCGGGCTTCCGGGTGCCGGTCGACGGCAGCGGGGTGGAGGCCACCGTCTGGCACGAGCTGGGCCACGCGATGACGGGGCTGGCGCAGCGGCTCAACCAGGGGCAGTCACCAAGCCACTGGACCGCGAGCGAGGCCTCCATCCAGTCGCATCTGATCTCGGTCATCGGTGCCCAGGCGTGGGAGAGCCGGACGGCGGAGGTGAGTGGGTACGCGGGCGAGAACGTGAACGAGTTCGTCGCGGAGTGCTTCGCGGAGTACCTCGGCAGCAGCAGCCCGCGGCCGGTGGCGCGAGCGGTGGTGGAGGAGTTCCGGCGGGCGATCCAGCAGGCGCCCGCGGAGAACGTGGCGGCCTGGATGGGGCGCTAACCCGGTGCTGACCCTGGCTAGGCCATGACTAGGCCTGACTAGCCATGACTAGGCCAGGTTGGAGGAGCGCGGATACGCCACGGACGGGTCGAGCGCCACGTTGATCAGGTACGGGACGCCGGAGTCGAAGCCCCGTCGCAGCGCACCGGCAAGATCCGCGGCGCGGGTCACCCGCTCCCCGCCGCCCCCGAGCGCGGTCACCACCTCGTCGTAGCGGGTTCCGGGCGCGAGGTCGGCAGCCACGTCGTAGCCGTACAGGAAGCGCATCGGGTGCTTCTCCAGGCCCCAGCTGTCGTTGTTGCCCACCACCATGACCACGGGCAGGTTGTGGCGGACCAGGGTGTCGACGTCCATCAGCGAGAACCCCGCCGCTCCGTCGCCCAGCAGTGCGACGACCTGGCTGCCGGGACGGGCGAGGCGTGCCGCGGCCGCATAGCCGAGGCCGGTGCCCAGGCACCCGTACGGACCGGGGTCGAGCCAGCAGCCCGGGGCGCCGGGGCTGAGGTAGCGCCCAGCGTAGGAGACGAAGTCACCGCCGTCGCAGATCACGACCGCCTCCGGGGACAGCGCCCGGCGCAGCTCGCCGTAGACGCGGGCGGGGTGGATGGGGTCGCTGTCGGCCTCCAGCAGCTCGGTGTCGGACTCCAGGGCGGCGGACTCAGCCGCGGTGAGCTTCTCCAGCCACGGCCCGGTACGCGCCTCGCGGGTCATCAGGGCCAGCAGCCCGTTGCAGGCCGCCCGCAGGGAACCCTCCGCGGTGGCTTCCGGCGTCACGTGGCGCGCGGCCTGCCCCGGCGCGTCGGTGATGTGTACGACGGCGGCAGACCCGAAGTCTCCGAAGGAGAGGCGGAAGTCCAGCGGAGTACCGATCACGACGACCAGGTCGGCGTCCTTCAGCGCAACGGACCGGGCGCGGTGCACGAGCAGCTTGTGGCCGCGGGGCAGGATGCCGCGGCCCATGCCGTTGAGGATCGTCGGGAGGCCGGCCTCCTCGACGAGGACCTGCGCGGCGTGCTCGGCGCCGTCGGTCCACACGTCGCTGCCCAGCACCACGACCGGGCGCTCGGCGCGGGAGATCAGCTGGGCGATCCGGGCCAGGTCCTCCGGGTCGGGCTCGACAGGTGAGGGGCGGCGGAGGTCCTCCGCGCCAGGGGCAGCTGCGGCCGGTCGGGCGGCAGGTGCACCGCCTTCAGCCGCGTGGGCGGCAGGTGCCGCATGCGGGGAATGTGTCGCATGCGGGGCAGGTCCCGGACCGGCGCTGGCATGGGCGGCGGGCGTGGCGAACTCGGCCGCCAGGTCCGGACGCATGAAGAGCTGGTCCATGGGTACGTCGGCGAACACCGGCCCCCGGTGCGCGCTGGCAGCCTGGGCGAACGCCTCCCGCATACCGGCAGGTATGTCCTCAGCGCGGTCGATGGTGAACGCGCGCTTGGTGACGGTGGACAGGATCGGTGGATGATCGAGCTCCTGCAGGCTGCCGGCGCCCCAGCGGAAGCCGGGGGCTCGGCCGCCGACCACGACCATCGGGGAGCCGTTCAGGTGCGCGGTGGTCAGGGCGGAGACCGCGTTGGTGACCCCGGGACCAGCGGTGACGGCCGCAAACCCCGGCGTACGGGTGAGCTTCGCGGTTGCCTCGGCGCCGAACACAGCGGTCTGCTCATGCCGTACGTCGATGATCCGCATCGGGGGCTCGGCCCGTACCGCTCCGTCGTAGAGCGGGAAGATGTGGGCTCCGGAGAGGGTCCACAGCAGGCCCGCGCCCCATCGCCGGGCCTCTTCGACCGCGTAGGTACCGCCGTGGGGAGGCTCGTCCGGTGCGGGAGGCAGGTGCTGCGCTCGCTGGGATGTCTCGCGGCTCACTGGCGCAGCCTAGTCCGATACGGCTGGGGCCAGGCTCAGGCACGGCTTCTGCGCGCGTCCCCGGCTGCCCGCCCGGCCGCCCGCCCGCCCTGCTGCCCGCTGCTCTGGCTCCGACTCAAGGGGCTCCCGGAGTTCTGATCCCGGTACCGTGGCCGCATGATGGGTGTCCTCGCGGACCTGCTCGCCGGTCCGTCCGTCCGGGCGCTCGGTGAGACCGACTGTGAGGACATCGACCCAGGCCTGATCGCGCAGCCCACGAACACACTCTCGAGCACCTCGTACGTCGTCGTCGGCCTGCTCATCCTGGTCTTCGCCCGGCGTGCCCGGCTCGATCCGATGATCTCGGCGGCGGCGCCCTGGCTCGCGGCGGTCTACGGGACGGCGGTCGCCCTCGAGGGCGTCGGGAGTGTGCTGTTCCACGGGCCGCAGCCGCCGGGTTCGCAGTGGCTGCACGACTGGGCCATCGTGGCGATCGTGGGCATGATCGCGCTCACCGACCTCTACGTGCTCACGCTGCGCCCCTGGCTGTCCACGGGCGCCGTGCTCGCGGTACTTGCCGGCTCCGGGCTCGCGATGGCATTCAGCCCGGGAATCGGGTACGCAGTGGCCGCGGTTCTCTTCGTGACGGCGGCGGTGGGGGAGGTCCTGGTCGTCTACCAGGGGCTGAGAATCCGCGGGAGATCGGGGATCGACGGGCCGTGGGGACTGCTCGTGCCGGCCTCGCTGCTGGTCCTCGCGGGCGCCTCCTACGCACTGGGGCGTACCGGCAGCCCGGCGTGCGACCCCGACTCGCTGATCCAGCTGCACGGACTGTGGCACGTGTGCACCGCATTGACCTTCGCCTGGTGGGCTCGGGTGGCGCTGTTCGGGCGGACCGGGACGGTGGCCCGCAGCGCGGCTGACGTGCTGCGGGGCTGAGCGCGGAAATCGCGCTGCTACAGCAGCCGCTGTCAGAACTGGCGCTGCCGGACAGCATGCACTGTCAGGGCAGGTGCTGTCAGAGCAGGTGCTGCCGGAGCGGCGCGTCAGAGCATGGCGCCGGCGGTACCGACGATGACCGACAGGCCGAGCACCCACCATCCCAGGAGCTGGCCCGTTTGGGCGTACTTCTTCCCGCGGAGCTCAAAGACTCTGATCCGTCGCAGCGCGAAACGCCCCAGCAGTATGGCGGAGATGCCGTACAGGAATGCCATGGGAGCCCACCAGAGCAGGAGCCCGAGGCCCGTGACAGCAACCGCCAGCGAGTAGGCAGCCGTCGACTCGAACGTCCCTGCCGGTGGCATGAACGTGTTCCGGGCGTCTGGCCGTCCGCTCCAGTACATCTCGCTGTCGCTGGCCCCTTTGCATAGCAGAAACGACTATCGGCGGTGAGGCTAGGAGCACCTCACCGCCGACGCTAGTCCTGTCCTGGCTGAAACGCAGCCCGGAGTCGCGCCCTTCTGGGGACCAAGCCACGGACCAAGCCAAGGACCAAGCCAAGGACAAGCCAAGAACTAGGCCTTCTCCGACTCCTCGCCTGCGGACTCCGTGCTCGCTTCGACGGCATCCTTCGCGGCGTCTGCGGTGTCGGCTGCCGCGGCGCTGGCCTCTTCGGCCAGGTTCTGCCAGGCGCTGCTGTCGAACTCGTACGTTGTCGGGCTCCCGCCGCCGCGCTTCTTCTGAAGCAGGACCACGACGACGCCGGCGGTGACCAGCAGAGCCAGCAGGAACAACAGCTTCTTCATGTGTCGAGCCTTCCTCGTCGGCGTTCAGGGTGAGCATTCCACATTCGCGGGGTGCCGCGCCACGGAGGGGTGAAAGTCCGCCCACACGGCACGTCTCCGCGCGGGTAGCCCCAGCTGGATGCAGGGCGGGCCGGATGCAACGTCCACGCAACGCATAGGGTAGGGGTATGACATCTGGTCATGTCACGGTCGGACCAGGTCAGCATGCGGCCCGCAGGAAGACGGTACTGGTAGTGGGCAAGCATCGTGGGCTGTTGGAGTCCGGCGTGGAGATGCTGGCTCACGAGGGGTACGAGCCCGTCGCGGTCGCCTTCCAGGAGGACCCGCGAGCTGCGCTGGCCGATGCCCTCGGCGCTCTGGAGGACGGCTCCGTGGATGTGCTCGTCCTGGGGGGTGCCGTCCACAGTACGACGCGCCCCGAGATGGTCGCCGCGGCCCGCCGGCACTCGCCGGACGTGAGTGTGGTGGAGCACCGCGGCTCCCTGAACCTGCTGTTCGAGGAGGTTCTCTCGGTGCTGCGGCAGGACCCCCTGTAGGTGCTGGCTCACATCAGCGACCCGGACGACACCCGGGTCCACGACTATCTGAGCTTGACCGACACCGCACTGCGGGTACGCACCGAAGAGCGCGCCGGCCTGTTCATTGCCGAGAGCGAGCTGGTCATCCGGCGGGCGCTGGCTGCCGGGTACCCGATGCGGTCGATGCTGCTGGAGGAACGCTGGCTGAGCCGGATGAGTGACGTGATCGCCCGTGCCGTCGCCGCCGGGACTCCCGTGTACCTCGCCGACAAGGCCGTCCTCGAGGCTCTGACCGGCTTCAACGTCCACCGTGGGGCGCTGGCATCGATGCAGCGCCGGCCGCTGCCGAGCCCGGAGGCGGTGCTGGTGGGTGCGCGAACCGTCGTGGTGCTGGAGGACATCGTCAACCCCACCAACGTGGGTGGGGTCTTCCGGGCCGCCGCGGCGCTGGGGATGGACGGGGTGCTGCTGTCGCCCCGCTGCGCCGACCCGCTGTACCGACGCTCCGTCCGGGTGTCGATGGGGACGGTGCTGCGGCTGCCGTACGCCCGGCTCACACAGTGGTACGACGCACCCGCGCAGCTGGCCGCGCAGGGGTTCACCGTGGCCGCGCTCACTCCCGCGGCGGACGCCTTGGACGTGGACAGCTTCGCGCGGCGACGCCCGGAGCGGCTGGCCGTGCTGGTCGGCTCGGAAGGTCCGGGCCTCTCGCACCGGTGGATGGACCAGGCGGACGTGCGGCTGACGATCCCGATGGCCAGCGGTGTGGACTCGCTGAACGTGGCGACTGCAGCGGCCGTGGCGTTCCACGTCCTCCGCTCGGCTGCACCGCACATAGGCCCTGCCGCTGCGGCGACCATCGACCGCGCGGCTGTGCCGAACGAAGACCCTGCGGCTGCAGTGAACAACGAGGACTGAGCCCGCTCAGCGCGTGTACTCGGCCAGCACATCGAGAGCGCTGCGCACGTACCCACCCCCGAACAGCAGGGCATGTACCAGCAGAGGGAGCAGCTGGTAGAGCCGTACCCGCTCGTGCCATCCGTCGGAGAGCGGCCAGCTCTCGGCGTAGGCGTCCCAGAAGGCTCGACCGGGGGAGCCGAACAGCCGCAGCATCGCCAGGTCCACCTCGCGGTGGCCGCCGTAGCAGGACGGGTCCACCAGCCACGCTCGTCCATCGGCGGCCCACAGGACGTTGCCACCCCACAGGTCGCCGTGGAGGCGGCTGGGCGGCTCCTCCGGACCCACGAGATCGGGGAGCCGCTCCGCCAGCGTCTCGGCAGCCTGCACCGCTGAGTCATCCATGACGCCCGCGGTCCGGCACATCCGCGCAAGGGGCAGGATGCGCTGTCGGCCGTAGAACTCCGCCCACGTCTCGGTGGGATCGTTCGGCAGCGGAATCGTGGCCAGGTTGGCCGCTCGGTCCCAGCCCCATGCCGGCGCCCCGCTGCGGTGCAGGCCGGCCAGGCCCCGGCCGAGCTCCTCCTCGCCGCGCCCTCCCGCGCGACCCGGCGGGACGTACTCGAGGACCAGCAGGTCGGAGGTCGCGGCCAGTACCTCCGGCACCGGGACCACCTCGGCGTCGCGCAGCCACGTCAGCCCGGCCGCCTCCAGCTCGAACATGTCCCCGGCGCGGGCGTGGGTCTTGACGAACACCTCGCGACCGTCCCCCAGGCGCGCGCGGTAGGCGTCGCAGATCGAGCCGCCCGAGACCGGGCTCATGCTGGTCACCGACTGTCCCAGCGCGGCTGTGATCCGCTCTCCCGTGTCCGTCACGCGAGCTCACCGATGACGTGCTGGAGCAGGCCGTCGGCCGCTGCCTCCACCATCTGCAGGACGACCTCGAATCCCTGCGGGCCGCCGTAGTAGGGGTCGGGCACCTCGGCTCCCTCGGGGGCCTTCGGGTCGAACGACCGGAACAGGCGCACCTTCTCGCGATCGGCGTCGGTCGGCGCGATCGCGCGCAGCTGCTCAAGGTTTGCTGCGTCCATCGCCAGCACCAGGTCGACCTCGTCGAAGTCCTCGGCGGTGAACTGGGAGGCCGAGTGCTCGGTGTGGTACCCGTGCCGGAGCAGGGTCAGTGCCGAGCGGCGGTCCATCTCCTCTCCGATGTGCCAGCCGCTGGTTCCCCCGCTGCGGACGCTGACGCGACCGGCCGCTGGGGACTCGGCAAGACGTGCCCGGAAGACCTGTTCGGCCATCGGGGATCGGCAGATGTTGCCCAGACAGACGAAAGCCACGGCAATGTGCTCGGACATGCGCTCATTCTGGCGACATGTGTGTCGACGCTGGGCGCGCCGACACACATGTCCCCGCCCCGAGAGGACTCTCTGCCGCGAAACCCCAGGTCAGCGCGTTGCACTGGGCGTAGCGAGCGACGACTTGTGTGCTGACTCGAGTCTCCCCAACACACATGTCCGGGTGGGTCCGGTGCCTATGCGGTGTGCGGCTCACCCATGCTGGCCAGCACAGCGACGACGGTGGCAACGGTTTCCTCCGGCCGCACCGTGATGTCCTCCCACGTGAAGCGAAGCACCCGGTAGCCGCACAGCGCGAGCGCGGCGTCCCGCCTACGGTCCCGGCTGAAGGCGGCTTCGCCAGTGTGATACGCCTTGCCGTCCAGCTCGATGACAAGCTGGCCGATGACGAAGTCGACTCGCAGCAGGCCGATCGAGGTGTCGATCGATCGCTGAGTCGCCGGGTGCAGGCCGTGACGCAGGAACAGAGAACGGGCCAACGATTCCAGCGGGGACTCGGTCTTGGGGTCGCACTCGTCGATGACGCGGCGCAGTGCTGCGCTCCACGGGCGACCGGGCGTGAGCTGGCCGACCAGGTCCTGCCGCGAGATCAGTCCGAGATGAAGGGCGCTGTCCGCCACGGTCAAGGCGGCTTCGTGGGACCGCTCTCGGGCCAGGTCACGCACGGTTCGAGCGACTGAGAGCAACGGAAGAGATCCCTGCATGGCCGTGTCTGCCGGACCGAGGGCCTGGCGCCGGACCACCACCCCCCGCGCGCGGGCTCTGGACCTGTTCCGCTCGACGGTTACGTGGGGACTCGGACTGTCGAGTACCGCGAGCCCCCACGCTGCAGCAGCGGTTTCGTGACTGAGCCAGCACCGGCCGCCCACCAGTGCGATCGCTTCGGCAGGATCCATCAGCCCAGGTTGCGTTCCGCTGCACGACGGCGACCCATTGTCCACAGGCGTACCGGTCCGGCGAAGGGTGTCCACAGGCCCAGGCCCTGCCCGGACAGAGCACCCCCGGACAGGGCACCCCCGGACAGGGCACCCCCGGACAGGGCACCCCCGGACAGGGGAGCCAAGGAAGGTGCACGCTCGGAAAGAGCACCCCGGAGAGGGGAACCTGTAGGGGGCAGGCCCCGTCTATGTAGTGTGAACGTTGTGGCTTCCCAACTGAGTGGGCGGCGCCTGCTGTCCCTGCTGGCGCTCGTGCTCGTCGTGGGACTGTCCTACCGCCTCGTCGGGCAGCACGTTCTCCCTGAGTCCGCACAGATGCTCGCCAACCTCGGCGTGATGGTAGGGCTCGTCGTCCTACTGGTGCGCTGGGGAGTGCTGCCCGCGGACCTTGGGCTGCGGCACCGGTTCCTGGCCCGGGGGGTGACGACCGGCCTGGTGATTGCGCTGGTCGCCGCGGTCGCGATCGGCATCGGCCTGTTCATACCCGTGACCCGAGATGCCCTGGCCGGCGGCGCAGGAGCAGTCGCGGACGGCGCGACACTGCTGTGGTCCAGCCCGGCGCTGCACGCCTACGCGACACTGGGCATCCTGCTCGCCACCGCCCTGCCCGAGGAGCTGCTGTTCCGGGGCGCGCTGCACGGACTGCTGTCCAAGCGGCTCGCGCTGCCACTGGCGGTCGCGGTCAACGGCGTGCTATTCGGGCTGTGGCACCTGCCGATGGCACTGGGCTGGCTCAGCGGCACCGCCACCACGGCTGCCGCCGGCGGATTCGGACTCGTCGGCCTGGCGCTTCTGACCGTCGTCTTCACCGGCATCGCCGGGGTGTTCTTCACGCTGCTGCGCCACTGGACCCAGAGCCTGGCGGCCCCCGTCCTGGCGCACTGGGGCGTCAACGCGGCGGCCGTGCTGGGTGCGTCGGCGGCCGCCAGCCTCGTGATCTCCTGACCCGGGTCCATGGCCCGTTCCCGGTTCCGCCTCGTGCTCGGTCCCTCACAGCGGCGCGCCATCCTTGCCGAGCTTGTGATCCTCGGACTCGCGGGGTTCTTCCGCTCGGCGGTGCAGTACCGGGTACCTGATGCCTACCGCGTGCCGGTGAACGTGGGTGTGGGAGCAGCCAGCCTCGGGATCGCGGCGCTGGGCGGAGCCACTGCCGCCGACATGGGCCTCGAGGGCCGCCGCGTCCATCGTGGGCTGCTCGTGGGCGCCGCTGCCGCCGGTGTGATGGCAGGCACGACAGCCGTACTGGTGGCAGCACCGGCCACCCGGGAGATGTTCAACGACCCGATGGCTCTCAACGCGAGTCGCCGGCAGGTCGTCTACGAGTCCGTGGTGCGCATCCCGCTCGGTACCGCAGTGTTCGAGGAGGCGCTGTTCCGGGGTGCCCTGTACGGGCTGGAGCGGCGCTGGCTGCCCCCCGTCTGGCGGGTCGCCTTCAACAGCCTGCACTTCGGGCTCTGGCACATCACCGAGGGCATTCGGCAGTGGCTGGAGCCGGACCTTCACTCGCAGTTCGAGCTGGATTCGGTCTCGGCGGTAGGTGGTGCGGTCCTGGCCACCGGGGCGGGCGGAGCGGTCCTGTGTCTGGAGCGGGACCTGGCCGGATCGCTGGTCGCCCCGATCCTGGGCCACGCCGCGAGCAACTCCTTCGCCTACCTGGGTGCGGTCTTCGTGGTTCACGTGCTCGGAGAGGTGCCTCGACTGCCCGAGGAGGAGGAGTCCATCTGGGCGGAGGAGCTGGATATGTACGCCGACATCAAGGTTCCCGAGTAGCGCCCTCGACCACATCCAGACCCCGCAGCCCCGGCAGCAGGATCGCCACGGCAGCGATCACCATCAGCGTGGTCGCGAGCAGCAGGAACGCCGTCTCCAGGCCCACTGCGCCGATCAGCGGACCGATCAGGACCAGCCCGACGGGTCCGGCAGCGAGCGCGATGGAGCTCAGCGCTCCGACCACCCGGCCCCGGAAGTGCTCCGGGGACCTGCGCTGCATCGCGGTGTTGAGGATCGGGTCGAACGGTCCGAAGCAGGCACCGGCGACGAACCCGAGCACGGCCATGGCCAGGGGAGTAGGAAGCGTTGCCATACCCAGGATCGCCAGGCTCGCGCCGGCCAGCGCGGCGAGCAGCACTCGCCGGCCGCGCAGTCGGTGCCCGACCACCCCGTACCCCAGTCCGCCCAGGATCGCGCCGGCACTCATCGCGGCCAGCACCAGGCCCAGGCTGCCCGGGGAGTCCAGCTCCTGGAAGTGCACCGGCAGGATCACCCCTTCGACCGGGACCCAGGTGCCCCAGAGCACCAGCGTGAGCAGGGCCAGGGTGCGCAGCGTGCGATCCCTCCAGACGAAGACGACTCCCTCGACGGTCCGGCGCCAGAATCCGCCGCCGGCACCGTCGGCTTCGCTCAGAGCCGCAGACTCGTCCGGTACCAGTCGGGTGAGCAGGGCCGCCAGCAGGAAGGCGCCCGCCGCGAACGCCATCGAGCCGGGTCCTCCCACGGTGGCGATGAGCAGCCCGACCGCTGCCGGTCCCACCAGGTAGGCGACTCCGAACAGCGCCTCGTGGACCCCGTTGACACGTTCCAGCGTGAGGTGGCCACGGCGGGCGACGCCTGGCAGCATCGTCTCGCGCGCGGTGACTCCGGCGGGATCGAAGACGGCGCCGAGCGCGGCGAGCAGGACCAGCCACGGGACCGACAGCATGTCGAGCAGCGCGAGCACCGGTACGGTGCCGACGCTGGCCGCACTGAGCACGTCCGACACCACAGCCACGCGGCGGCGGCCCACGATGTCGACGAGGGTGCCTGAGAAGAGCGGGGAGAAGACCAGCGGTACGGCTGCCGCTGCAGCGACCAGGCTCGCGGTGGATGCGCTGCCGGTCAGCTCGAGCACGATCCAGGGGAACGCGACGTACGACATGCCGTTGCCCACCCCGGACAGCACGACGCCGCCCTCGAGGGTGGCGAACGGGGCGAGGGAGCGGCGGGGCACGGTACTCCAGACGCAGGTATCCGATCGTCCTGCGGACGTGTTCGACCCCCGGGTCCCACCGCACACCACGGTCGTAGTTCCGGCATCTCGGCACGCAACCGCGACCGGAGTGGAGTGCTGGCGGTGCCGACTGGACGGGCCGGCACCCGGGGGTCGGGTGACTGCCTGGTATTCACCAACCATCGATCGGGTGGCTGGGAGCCAAGCGCCTCGATGGCTAGCGGACAGCCACCTCACGAGTCCTACAACCACTCATGCGTCGGACCACCTCCTTTCCCGTGTACCCGTGAGAATAGGCATCTAGTGCCGGTCGGGGCATCCCGGGGGCTGGGTTGTCACAGAGGATCGGCTCGGAGACCTGAGTCACGAACTCCCCCTAGTCGATCGAGGAGATAGCCGCGTAAGGCGGCTACCACTGCCCGTCGCGCGGTTGGCTACTGGCGTCCGGATGAGTCGCGAATACGCGCGCTGCCGACGAGGAATCCGGCGGGGATTCGTATGAAGCGTGCGTTTGCTGCCGCTGCCGTCGACTCGCCGCGGCAGCTGGCTCTCGTCGGCCGGCCGCGGCGCTTGCCGACGACCACGAGAAGATCAACAGCAATCAGCGCACCAAGGCGGTGGTCGAAGATCCGTCGGGGTGGAGTCGCACCAAGGCGGAGTACGGCGGCGACAGTGAAGTAGCGATCGACCGGCCGACAAGGCCTGACGACTACGTCCTTGTCAAGGGCGGCAACGAGGACGTCGGGCTACGGCCCCGGGCTCATGCTCTACGACGGGCGTCTGGCGACTGGCGCGATCCTCAAGGCTCCGCTGAATGGCGGTGGCGCAGCAGCGCTGGCGTGTCCTGGGTGCATGACTCTTCGCCGGTGCAGGCGCTCGAGCTCGCTCGCCGTCCTGCTACTCCTAGCCGTCTGACGCTGCTTTCGACCCGCTCGCGCCGCTCGGGGGCGGACGGGTCGTTTGCCATCGCCGCTGGCAAGATACGCCGGAGGCAGCCCCACAGGTGACTGCGGCGGCTGAGAGTGAAGTCGGCATCACGGCGCAGCGCTCACCCGGTGCGCGCCGTCGCCGGGTCAGACCCACAGTCCGCGTCTCCCGCAGGCAGCCGCCCGGACGGCGTCGCACACGTTAAGGTAGAGCTCCGTGAGTCTTAACGTCGCCCTCAACTTGCGCGATAGCGCCCGCAACCATCCTGACAAGCCCGCCGTCATCATCGGGGACACCTCCCTGAGCTACGCGCAGGTGCACGCGATGGCCCAGAAGTTCGCGACCGCGCTGCGCGAGCAGGGCGTGGAGCCGGGCGACCGGGTGGCCCTGATGCTGCCCAACGTCCCGCAGTTCACCATCGCCTACTACGGCATCCTCTACGCCGGCGGCGTCGTGGTTCCGCTCAACGTGCTGCTCACCGAGGAGGAGGTGGCCTACCACCTCGACGACGCCGCCGCGAAGTCGTTCGTCGCCTGGGAAGGCTTCCTGGCTTCCGCGGCGCCTGCGTTCGCGCGGGTGGTCGAGTGCCACCATCTGATCGTCGTCGAGGCGGGTGCTCCTGGGTCCGGGGCCCTCCCTGCGGAAGGGAAGTCCTTCGCGGCGCTCGTTGCCGCTGCCGAGCCGATGGCGGATCTGGCCACCCGCGGCCCCGACGACACCGCGGTGATCCTCTACACCTCAGGTACGACGGGCAAGCCCAAGGGCGCCGAGCTGAGCCAGTTCAACATCTTCTTCAACGCCCTGTACGCCCGCAGCATGCTGATCCCGCTGCAGGAGGACGAGGTGGCACTGGCCACCCTGCCGCTGTTCCACAGCTTCGGCCAGCAGGTCGTCCAGAACGCGATCCTAGGCGCCGGCGGGACGCTGGTGATGCTGCCGCGATTCGACCCGGAGTCGGCGTTCGCGCTCATGTCCAAGCATCAGGTGACGATGTTCGCCGGGGTGCCGACGATGTACTTCGCCCTGCTGAACCACCCGGCAGGGGAGGGCTTCGACGCGTCCCACCTGCGCTGGTGCGTCTCCGGCGGCTCCGCCATGCCGGTCGAGGTGATGAAGGCCTTCGACGAGCGGTTCGGAGTGAACACGCTGGAGGGCTACGGGCTGTCCGAGACCTCTCCGGTCGCCAGCTTCAACGTCCTGGACCGACCCAAGAAGGCCGGGTCGATCGGTCTGCCGATCTGGGGCGTGGAGTTCCGCCTGGAGGGCCCCGACGGCAAGGTCATCGAGAACGACGACGAGCCCGGGGAGGTCTGCATCAAGGGCCACAACGTGATGAAGGGCTACTGGCGCCGGCCCGAGATCACTGCAGAGGTCGTCAAGGACGGCTGGTTCCACACCGGGGACATCGCCACGCGCGACTCCGACGGCTACTACTTCATCGTCGACCGCCTCAAGGACATGATCATCCGGGGCGGCTTCAACGTGTACCCGCGGGAGATCGAGGAGGTGCTCTTCGGCCACCCGGCGGTGGCGGAGGCCGCTGTGGTGGGCGTCCCGCACGAGAGCCACGGCGAGGAGGTGAAGGCGATCATCGCGCTGAAGGAGGGCCAGACCCTCACCGAGGAGGAGGTCATCGCCTACACCAAGCAGCATCTCGCGGCGTACAAGTACCCCCGCATCGTCGAGTTCCGGCAGGAGCTGCCCAAGGGTCCGACGGGCAAGATCCTCAAGCGCGAGCTGAAGAGCTGAGCCCCTCGGTGGCCCGCGGTTCGTCGGTGCGCCTCGGCCCCGTACCCGCGGCCGCGCTGGTGTTCCTGACTGCGGGCGCGGTTCTTGTTCTGGAGATCCTCAGCCTTCGGTTGATCGCCCCGTACGTGGGACTCACGCTCGAGACTTCGACGGCAGTGATCGGTACGGCGCTGGCTGCGATCGCCCTCGGGGCCTGGGCGGGAGGGCTGGCCGCGGACCGCTACGACGCTGCGCGGCTGATCGGTCCGGTCCTGCTGGCGGCCGGTGTGCTGGTCCTGCTCGTCCTGCCGGTGGTGCGGTGGTCCGGCGAGATCTACGGCGGTACGTCGACGACCACGACACTCGTGCTGCCGATGGCCGCTGTGTTCATCCCCGCCGCTCTGCTGTCGATGGTCTCTCCCATGGTGGTGAAGGTCCGGCTCGCCAGCCTGGACCGCACCGGCGCCGTCGTCGGGCAGCTGTCGGGCATCGGCACGATGGGGGCGCTGGTGGCCACGTTCGCCACGGGGTTCGTGCTGGTGGCGAAGGTGCCAGTGAGCGTCACGCTGCTCCTGCTGGGCGGGATGGTGCTGGTCCTCGGCGTGGCCTCGACCCTGGGCCTGTGGCGGGAGCGCACCGCACTCGTACCGGTGGCCGCCACCGGCGTGGCCGCACTGGTGGCGGGCGGGATGATGGCTTCGGCGCCGCAGCCGTGCGACGTCGAGACCGCGTACCACTGCGTACGGGTGTCCTCCGACGTGGCGCGGCCTACCGGCCGGACGCTCTACCTGGACACCCTGGCGAACTCCTACGTGGACCTCGACGATCCCACCTACCTGCGGTTTCGCTACGCCCGGTCGCTCGCCGCGGCGGTAGACGCGCAGTTCCCCGGCCAGGAACCGCTGCGCGCTACCCATATCGGAGGTGGGGGAGCCACGATGCCGCGCTGGCTGGCGGCGACCCGGCCGGGCTCCACCAGCACGGTTCTCGAGATCGACCCGGGGGTGGTTGCCGTCAGCACCGAGGAGCTCGGGCTGACCGACGGCGGCGGCATCGACGTACAGGTCACGGACGGCCGCTCCGGGCTGGCTGCCACCGCCACGGACAGCATGGACCTCGTCGTGGGGGACGCGTTCAGCGGGTACGCCGTCCCTTGGCACCTGACCACGCAGGAGGCGCTCGCGGAGATTCGCCGGGTGCTGGATGGGGACGGCATCTACGCGTTGAACCTCATCGACTACCCGCCGGCGGGCTTCGCACGGGCGGAGATCGCGACGGTCGCCTCGGTCTTCGACCACGTCGCGCTGACCACGTACCCGGAGGCGCTGGCGGGTCGCGTCGGCGCGAACTTCCTGGTGCTGGCCTCGGCGGAGCCGCTTCCGGTCACCGCCTGGCGCGACGCGGTGCGCAGGGTCGTCCCGGAGTGGACGGTCATCGACGGAGCGGAGCTCGCAGAGTTCGTCGGGGACGCCATGGTGCTGACCGACGACTTCGCCCCGGTGGACCAGCTCCTCACGGTGCGCCCGAACGGCTGATGCCGCACGCGCGTGGCCTAGCATGCTCGCGTGGCTCGCCGTTCCCTCTTGGACCTCTTCCACCGGTTGGGCCCCCGTCCGTACGACTGGATGTACCGGCGAGGTGCCCCGTGGGAGACGGGTCCCCGCCCCGCCCTCGTCGAGCTGTGCGAGAACGGGGTTGTGACACCGCAGCGACTCGCCCCGGGCCTCGCGCTGGACCTGGGCTGCGGATCCGGAGCGGACTCGATCTACCTGGCTCAGCGCGGATTCACGGTCCTCGGCATCGACTTCTCGAGCGCCGCGGTCGAGAAGGCCCGGGCCGCCGCGAGAGGCGCGGATCTGGACCGTCCCCCGCTGTTCGGTGTCATGGATCTGCTGGATCTGCCGAACGAGGACGTCGAGGGGCCGTTTGACCTGCTCTTCGACGGCGGCACCGTGGACGACTTCCCGCCCGCCGTGCGGCCGCACCTCGCCGCCGCGATCACTCAGCTGGCCAGGCCGGGTTCGGTGTTCGTGATGTGGTGCTTCTACGCCAGTCCGGACACCCTGCCGGCGTTCAGCTTCTCGGGGGCCTCGCGCTGGGGCGCTCCGCCGATCGCACCGGGGGAGGAGCGCGGACTGTTCGGACGGGACTGGGAGATCGAGCGGTTCGAGCCCTCCGACGAACAGCCCGGGGAGGCCTGTTTCGTGATGACACGTCGGTGATCTGGCGATCGGGGGCCACGCCCGGCCAGTCACCTGTACTGAGCCTGACTGAGCCTGACTGAGCCTGACTGAGTGGACGTGAGCCGTGACCGTCCGCGATCCGAGCGTGGGGCGTCAGCCGACAGGTACCTCCACCGTGCGGGGTGCCCGCGACCCGCCGATCCCCTGTCGGTCGGCGATCAGCGCAGTGGTGCGCGCGTCGGGCGGGAAGCTGGTCGCCACGCCCTCCACCAGGAGAGCCCGATAGCGCTGCAGTGGCGGCCGACCCGTCACCAACCTGGACCAGAAGCACGAACGCCAGCAGGCTCACGATCAGCAGCAGGACCGACGTGGTGACCGCCATCGTGGGGATGAACTCCTCGCGCGCCGCGGATCCCACGTCCAGCAGGGACAGGAACGAGAAGACGATCGTCCCCAGGAAGATGGCAAGGATCCACTGGGGGGTCCGCCCTCCGAGGAAGTGGGCGACGGTACGCGGGGAGTACTGGCTGGATCCGAACTGCAGAATCAGCACGACGAGCGAGAACACCAGACCGGTGAACGTGACCATGCCGCCGCCGATGGCTGCCAGCAGAGTTGTCGCGGCTGAGGGAGAGATCTCGCCGCGGTTGAACCCCGCCTCGAAGGCCGCCTCGTCGAGGTCGACGATCAGTTGGTCCAGGGCGATGGCGCCCACGATGCCGAGCAGCGGGATGACCCAGAAGGCGCGGCTCCACCACAGGCGCAGTCTGACCAACCGGCGGGGTCCCACGGAGAGCAAGTCCATCACATCCGTGACATCCGCGCGGTTCGTGAGCGATGTATGGCCGCAGGTTCGAGCGGGGGAACTGACACGGGCGCAGAATTGGGTCGTGGACACCGCCGACGGACCTGGGTCGGAGCAGACTGCGACCGGCGTTGAGCCCCGTCGCCGCCGCTGGCGTCGGTGGCTCATCGGTGCCCTTGTCGCGGCGATGCTGCTTGTTGCCGCCTTCTACCTCGGTGGCGGCTACTACTTCTCCGGGCAGATCTACGACGAGTTGTTCGAGGTCTCGGGCTCGGGCGAGCCTGAGACCCATGAGGTCGTGGCTGTCGTCGCCCAGGACGACGGGACCGGGTCCGTCACCCTGCGGATGGGTCCGGACGCCGCCACGCGGGCGGACACGACGGCGCTCACGGGTCTGGCATGGAGCGACAGCTATGCGCAGGCGGGAGTCGCCACGGAGGTGGACGGCGACCTCGTCACCCGCCCGTACGCGATGGTCCTCGGCGTACCCCCGCGCGTCGGCGACGAGGTGGACCTGGACGGGTGGTTCTTCCCCGAGGACCCGGAACTGGGTCTGGGGCTGCCATTCCAGAACGTCACGTACGTATCCGAGCTGGCGACGTTCCCGGCCTGGTACGTGCCCGGCCGGGAGGGCGAGACCACCTGGGCGGTCTTCGTTCACGGCAGAGGCGCCGAGCCGCGGGAGTCCTTGCGCAGCATGCAGATCGTGGCGGAACACGGCCTGCCCATGCTGGCCATCACGTATCGCAACGACGAGGGCCAGGCCCGATCGCCGGAGCACCGGTACGGCTACGGCGTGAACGAGAGCGACGACCTGGCGGGCGCTGTGGCGTACGCCGTCGACCAGGGCGCGACCAAGATCGTTCTGTTCGGGTTCAGCATGG
This sequence comes from uncultured Actinomycetota bacterium, assembly GCA_963752715.1. Taxonomy (GTDB): domain Bacteria; phylum Actinomycetota; class Actinomycetes; order Mycobacteriales; family CAVVZQ01; genus CAVVZQ01. Next base: position 406,578 of record CAVVZQ010000004.1, read on the forward strand.
GGGGCGCGATCGTCCTCGACTTCCTGTACGACGACGCGCTGGCGACGTACGTGACCGGTGCTGTTCTCGACGCTCCCGCGTCCAACGCCGGACGTATCGTCGACGAGCGCGCCGAGGAGCGGACCCTCCCCGTGGTGGGACTCCCTATCCCGGAGTCGCTGGAGAGCGTCGCGTTGTGGATCACCGAGCTGCGCTACGACCTGTCCTTCGCGGAGCTCGACTACGTGCGGCGGGTCGAGGAGCTTCCGCTGCCGATCCTGGTCCTGCAGGGTACGGGCGACGGGACCATTCCGGACGTCGTCAACGCGGAGTTCGCGGAAGCCGACCCGGAGCAGGTCTCCTACGAGACCTTCGAGGGAGCCGAGCACGTGCGCTCGTGGAACGCCGAACGAGTGCGCTACGGCGCTCTCGTGAACGACTATCTCGTCGGTCTCTCACTCTGAGCCGACTGCGCCGCCCCAGTTGACCTGTGTCCGAGGGGGGAGACAGACCTCGGGCCAACCACAGGCTTCTCAAGATGGCGCGGGTTCTTGTGGCCGACACTGCGGTCGCGCTCCGGGTTCTGGCGGGTCGGCCTGATCGTCGGGTGATCTGGTGGGTGTACCACGTGCCGATCATCCGGCTGGGCTGGTACGGCAGCCTCGGGGTCTGGCGGCGTTCGCGGTGGCCAGCCGCGGGGGGTGTCGGGACTGCTGGCTGGCGGGTGGGTTCGGGCGGGCGGTGTGGGTGCGGGTGTTGGACGGCGGCCGAGCTTGGCCGCTGTGTGTGATGCATGCGGAGGGCCGGTGGCTGGCGGATGGTGGGTCGGGGCTGGTGCGTTCCGGGCTGGTCCGGGTGGAGCCGCGGCGGGGTGTGGGTGCTGGCCGTGGGGATCGTGACCGGCGGGTGGAGGCGTGGCGGGTTCACGGGTGGGAGCCCCCGGAATGATGCACAGCGACTGCACAGCGGTGGGTGCGGGGACCTGACGGTGCGGGTGTTTCCGCTGGTCAGGACGTTATAGGTTGGTGTCCGAGGGGGGACTTGAACCCCCATGCCCCGTAAAGGGCACTAGCACCTCAAGCTAGCGCGTCTGCCAATTCCGCCACCCGGACGTGCGCGCTCCCGCGCGCTGCTCCTCGATGGTACAAGACTACGGGCGTTGGCCGGGGTGCCGAGGCGCAGGCCGACTGTGGCACCGATTGGGGGACATGGTCACGTTCCTTCAGACAGCAGTGTGCTACCCAGCGGGCGGTGGCCGGTCGACCCGGATAGCGTCCTTTGCGTGACGCGGACCCTGGTCGCCCTCCTACTCGCCGCCGCGCTCTCCGGTTGCGGCAGCTCGACCTCGGACCCCGCCGTGGAGGCATCAACGGGCCCGACCGCGGGGCCGCCGCCCGCGTCGATGGCAGCACTGGGAGACTCGATCACCCAGGCCTTCACCACGTGTGGGGGACTCATCGACTGCCCCGGCAACAGCTGGGCGACGGGGGACAACCCCGCGGTGGACAGTCACGCCGATCGCATCGCCGATGCCTCCGGTGAGCGGCCCGAGACCGCCAACCTCGCGGTCAGCGGCGCGAAGGTGGCAGCGCTGCCGGAGCAGGCTGCCGAGGCGGTGCTCACCGGGGCGGACTACGTCACGGTTCTGATCGGCGCGAACGACGTCTGCCGCCCCACTGAGGCGGAGATGACTCCGGTGTCCGAGTTCGAGGCCTCGGTCGCAGCGTCGTTCGATGCGCTGTCGTCGGGCCTGCCGCAGGCGCGACTGTTCGTCGCCAGCGTCCCTGACGTGTACACGCTGTGGGAAGTGGGCCGCTCGTCGCCGGCCGCCCGCGGCGTATGGGCGCTGGGCATCTGCCAGTCGATGCTCGCCGACCCGGTCTCGGACGACCCGGCGGACGAGCAGCGCCGCCAGCGGGTGAGGGACCGAGTCATCGCCTACAACGACGTGCTCGAACGTGCCTGCACCGAGTACGGCCCGAACTGCCGGTGGGACGGCGGAGCCGTATTCGAGGACGCCTATACGCAGGCGGACCTGAGCTTCGACTGGTTTCATCCGAGCATCCAGGGGCAGCAGCGGCTCGCGGAAGGCACGTACGAAGCGGGATTCAACTGGTAGCCGTGGGGGACTCGGCCTGGTCAGGAACTCTCGGTGGCCGCCGCTGCCTTGCCTAGGACGCCGGATCGCCGGAGCGATCAGATCCGGCCGACCCGGCCGACCCGTCCGACCGCGTCAGGTGGCGTTCGACAGCCTCCCCTCGCGCGACATCGGGGTTCGGGTGCGATATGGGGCCTCATTTCTCACCGGAACCCACATCTCGTGAGCGGCACGCCGGTCAAAGGAATCCGCGCTGCAAAGACCGCGCGGCCAGGCGGACTGGCAGGCGGACTGGCAGCAGGCGGACTGGCAGGCAGACTGGCATCACCCGGCCGCGGGTCTGCCTGCAAGGAGCAGATGCAACGGGCGTCGGCCTAGGATGACCCCTATGCAGGTAGCGATCACATCCGGCCCAGCCTTCGCCTTCGGATCCATCAATCTCCCCGCCGGCGGGGCCGTCCGCGTCGAGGCGGGCGCGATGGCCATGATGCGCGGAGACGTGGAGATGAAGACCTCCACCCAGGGCGGCATCATGAAGGGCCTGCGCCGCTCGGTGCTCGGCGGCGAGAGCTTCTTCGTCAACGACTTCATCTCGGCGCGCGGCGGCCAGGTCTCGGTGGCGGCAGCCCTTCCCGGCGACATGACCGTGGCCACCCTCGATGGGTCCAGCCCGCTGATGGTGCAGTCGGGCTCGTGGATTGCCTCGGACCCGACGGTCGACGTTGACACCAAGTGGGGCGGAGGCAAGACCTTCTTCAGCGGCGAGGGGCTGTTCCTGCTGCGGTGCAGCGGCCAGGGCGACGTACTCATGTCCAGCTATGGCGCGATCCTGATGGACACCCTCGAGGCCGGGCAGACGATGACGCTGGATACCGGCCACGTGGTCGCCTTCGACAGCAGCGTGCAGTACAACGTACGCAAGGCTGGCAACTGGAAGTCCACCGTGCTCGGTGGGGAAGGCCTGGTCACGGACTTCACCGGCCCTGGTCGGGTGTGGCTGCAGACCCGCAGCAGTACCGACCTGGTGCAGTGGATCCAGGCGCACATCCCCGGTTCCCGCCAGTAGCCGGCTCACCCACGCGACACCCTCGACCCGGGCGGCGTGTCGCAGCGTCTAGCGTCGCTGCGCTCGTCAGGATCTTCGCCATGGCACAGGGTGAGCATCAGGGCAAGGCGCAGCAGGGAGTCCGGAAGCCCTTCACGAACTTCGGGGTGCTGCTGCACGGCGGCCCCACGAGCTCAGCAGAGCTGCGGGTCCTCGACGACAAGCTGTACTTCATAGGCCAGCCGGACCAGAGCGACCGCCTGGTCCGGTTCGCCGTCATGCTCATCCTCTCGGCCGTCATCGCCACGGGCGGCGTGCTGGCGGACTCCACCGCAGCGGTGATCGGCGCCATGATCATCGCCCCTCTGATGACCCCGATCATGGCGGCCGCGCTGTCCATCTCCACGGCGCGCGGGGCCCGGTTCAGCCGGTCGCTGACCGTGGTCCTGGCTGGGGTGGCCACCGTGATCATCCTGTCGATGCTGATGGGCTGGCTCGGAATCGGCGAGCTCACGCTGGACGGGAACTCGCAAGTGCAGTCACGGGTGTCGCCGAACCTGCGCGACATGGTGATCGCGCTGGCTTCAGGACTGGCCGGGGCGTTCGCCGTGACCCGGCCACAGGTCGGGGATGCTCTCCCGGGCGTCGCCATCTCGATTTCGCTGGTGCCGCCACTGTGCGTCACGGGGCTGTCCATAGCCGCCGGGGACTGGGGGTATGCTGCCGGCTCGGGACTGTTGTTCGCCACCAACTTCGTCGCGATCCTGGTCGCGGGCAGCGCGTTGTTCCTGATGGTCGGCTTTGGCACGGTTCGGGTGGCCGAGGCCAAGGAGGCAGACAAGAAGCGCAACCTGAGGCGGGTGTGGGTCGCGATGGTCCTGATCTGCATCCCGCTCGCGGTCACCTCCTACAACGTGGCCCAGACGCAGATCCTGACAATTCGCATCAACAGTGCGGTCGACGAGTGGGTCGAGGGCACTGGGTGGGCGAAGTACGCGGTGCGCGTGACGAGTCCCGCGGACGCCACCATCACTGTCGCGGGGTCAGGACCCCGGCCGTCCGCGGAGGAGCTTGTCGCCGGTATCGAGGAGAAGTCGGGGCGGCAGGTCACCGTGGTCGTCAACTACGTACCCGCAGCCCGGGAGACGTTCGACAGTTCCAGCGCCGACAGTTCCAGCGCCGACAGTTCCAGCTTCGACGGCACTAGCTCCGACAGCACTAGCTCCCTCGGCCAGGGCTCGCCTTAGCGCAGTAGCGCACCGGCACCGGGCCCTGCCCCTGCCCTGACCTGCCCTGCCCTGCCTCTCCTGACCACGGCGATACGCACCCCCGCAGATGAGCCCGACGAGTGGCCGGCCACTACCGTGGTGGTGACGGAGGTGCGGTGTGGGCAGGGACCTGGGCCCCGAAGACATCCAGCGGCTGTACGGGGAGAAGTTCGACGAGGCCGTCGCCTCACTGGGACGCGTCAACCTCGCGCTGTTCGGAAAGACGGGTGCTGGCAAGAGCACGCTGATCAACGCGGTCTTCGGGTACGACGCTGCCGCGACCGGCACCGGCGCGCCCGTCACCCGCGACACCTATTACTACCTGCACCCCAGCGGCACGCTGGGCATCTACGACTCGCAGGGGTTCGAGGTCGGTCACTCGGGTGACGAGGTGATCGGGGCGATCGGCCGCATCGTGGCGGACGGTCGCACCCGCCCGCTGGCCGAGCAGCTTCACCTGGCCTGGTACGTGCTGCGCTGGAGCGACCGACGGTTCGAGAAATCCCAGGCCGAGTTCGTACGGCGGCTGCACAGCCTGGGCCTTCCGGTGATGCTGATCCTCACCCAGGTGCCGGTGAGCCCTGAGGGTCAAGTTCACCCTGAGGCTTGGGAGCTTGCCCGGTACGTTCAGGAGCTCGGCCTACCGCTTGCCCCGGACAACCGCGTCTTTCTCACCAACGCCCGGCCGGACGACTTCCTGCACCTCCCCGTACACGGCCTGCAGGAGCTTGTGGACGCCACCTTCGCCGTCGCTCCGGACGGCGTGCAGAACGCCCTCGCAGCCGCCCAGCAGATCGACCTCAAGCGCAAACGGCGATCCGCCATCGCCGTGATCCGTGGCGCTGTCGCGGCTGCTTCCGCCACCGGGGTGACGCCGATCCCTTTCGCCGACGCGGCGATCCTGGTGCCGATCCAGGTCGCCATGATCGCCAAGATCACGGCCGCCTACGGACTGTGGCTTCCGAGGGCGCGGAGCGCCTCACTCGTCGGAAGCGTCGTCATGGCGACGGGGGCGACGACAGCCGGTAGGTGGCTGGTCGGCAACGCTGTCCGCGTGATTCCCGGCGGGTACCTGATCGGGGCGACGATCAGCGGCGGCGTGGCCGCCTCGATCACCGCAGCCATGGGCTACGCCTGGATCGGAGTTGTCGAACGGGTGATTCGCGAGGACCCGGATGCGGTAGCGGGCCTCGCTTCCTCCGGCAAGCTCGCAGAGCTGTTCGAGGCGGAGTTCCGGCGACGGCTGCGGCTGAGCCCGGGCGGGCCTCCGCCGGAGCTGGAAAAGGGACCCCCGGCTGCCACCGGCCAGTAGAATGCCGTGGTGTCCCGAGGCAGTGAGGTGACAGGCGCCGAGTCGTCGTCACCCGACGTGCTCTTGGCCACGCCCCAGGATGCTCAGCAGGAGGCCTTGGGCGAGGTCCGTCTCAGGGACCTCCACGAGCCGCGCGTCGTGCGAACCCCGGTCGACATCTCCCACTTGGTTGGCTTCCTCGGGTTGTTCCTGGTGGGACTGGCCCTGGCCACCTTCGCCGACCGCACCATGGCCGGCTTCGAGGCCGACCTGGTGGAGCTGGTCGCGAACATCCCGACGGGCATCAATCTGGCGATCCTGCTCGCCACGCAGGTGCTGTACCTGATCGCGGCGATCGGCACCCCGATCGTCCTCTGGGTGACACGGCGCCGCCGCACGGTCGGGATCGGAGCGCTGGCCATCGTGCTGGCGATGGCAGCGCTGATCGGGCTCGAGCGTGTCCTGCCCACCCGCACGGGTACGCCCGCTCCCGACATCGAATCCGATCCGCTGCTGGACGAAGGCTGGCCCTCGACACCCGTTCTCGCTGCGTTTGCAGCCGTCCTGGTCGTGGTGGGGCCGGAGGTCTCCCGACGCTGGCGCAGGGCGTCCTGGCTCTTCCTGCTCGTGCTCGCGGGTATGCGCATCATCACCGCTGACGACGTGCCGTTGGACGTCCTGCTGGCGGTGGCCGTCGGCGGTGTGGTCGGAACCGTGCTCCTGCTGGGGTTCGGGCGGACCGTGTACGTGGTCACGCCAGCCGCAGTGCGTGAGGCGCTGGTACGGGGTGGCCTGCCGGTGGACCGGGTTGAGCACACCGACGTCGCGGCGTCGCGCGCGACTCCGTTCCTGGCGGACCTCAGCTCACGGGTCCCGCTGGAGGGTCCCGCGGCCGCGCGGGGGGAGGTGCCGGCGCTGCCCTGGGCTGAGTCGCCTCAGGAGCAAGGGCCGGCGCGCACCGTGGAACCGCCGGCGCGCACGGTGCAACCGCCGGCGCTCACGACGGAGGACCGGGGAGTCGCCCCCGAGCCCGTGGCCCCTGCACAGCTGTTCGTGAAGGTTCTGGGGGAGGCCGAACAGGAGGCGGACCGTCTCTACCGGGCGTACCGCCGGGTGAGGCTGAAGGACGTCGGAGACGACACCCCCTACGCCTCGCCACGGCGCGCGGCGGCCACCGAGGCGATGCTGGGCATGCTGGCCGAACGGCACGACGTCCGTACCCCTCCGGTGCGCGCCGTGGCCAACCTGGGCTCCGAGTCGGTGCTGGTCGCTTACAACTTCATTCCCGGGCGCACGCTCGACACAGTCGCGGCGGAGGAGATCACCGACGAGGTGCTGCACGACCTGTGGAAGCAGGTAGCGGCGCTGCGCGCGGCCGGCATCGCGCACCGTGACCTGCAGCTGTCGAGCGTGGTCCTGGGTGACGACGGGCGTTGCTGGCTGGTCGACTTCAGCTTCGGGGAGCCGGCTGCCTCGCTGGCCGCGCTCGACGGCGATCTCGCAGAGACCCTGGCGGCGACCTACGCCGCGGTCGGGGCGCAGCGGGCAGTAGCGGCCGCAGTGGACGTCATGGGTCCCCAGCCGGTAGCCGATGCCATGGTGCGACTGGTTCCGGCTGCACTCAGCAGAGGCACGCGTACGGCTGTGAAGCAGCAGCCCGACGGGCTCAAGCCGCTGGTCGACGAGGTCTCCCGGGCCACGGGCGTCGAGGAGCCACAGTTCGCGCAGGTGGAGCGGGTCAAGCCGCGCGTCCTCCTGATCGGCGTGATGCTGGCAGTCGCGGTATACGTGCTTCTGCCGCAGCTGGCGAACATGCCGAAGATGTGGGACGCGGTCCAAGCTGCGGACTGGGCCTGGGTCCCCGCAGTGCTCTTCGCGTCGTTCCTGACCTACGTCGGGGCTGGCATGGGGCTGGTCGGAGGAACGCCCGGTCGAGTACCGGTGAACCAGGCTGGCCTGGTCGCGGTCGCCTCCACGTTCGTCGGCCTGGTCACGCCGCCCGGTCTGAGCCACATGGGACTCAACGTACGGTTCCTGCAGAAACGCGGATTCTCGGCACCCGTGGCGGTCTCGGCCACCGCGGCGAAGGAAGTCGCAGTCGGCGTTGTTCACGTGCTTCTGATCGTGATCTTCGCGCTATGGGCAGGCAGGACGACGGCGATCGCAGATGAGATCCCCTCGGCAGGTGTGATCGCTGCGGTGGCGGGCGTGCTGCTGGTGGTCGTCGGAATTGCCGTGGCGACGCCGAAGGTTCGGCAGTTCGCGAGGGACATCGTGCTCCCCGCAGTGAAGCGATCCCTCGTGGCGATGGCCGAGGTAGCGCGCAGCCCGGCCAAGCTGACTCTTCTGCTGGTCGGTGTGACGCTGCTGCCTCTTGGATATGCCGCATGCCTGTATTTCTCAGTGGAGGCATTCGGCGGCGGGGCCTCGTTCGCCGCGGTGGCGCTGCTCTACCTCACGGTCGGATCGGTGGCGTCGGTGGCCCCGACGCCGGGCGGTATCGGGGCGGTCGAGGCCGTTCTCCTCGGCGCGCTGGCAGCGCTGGGTATCGCGTCCGCGGAAGCGCTGGCGGCCGTGTTCATGTTCCGGTTGGCCACGTTCTGGATTCCGATCCCGATCGGTGCCGTCTCGTTCCGGTGGCTTACGGCCCGAGAGATTCTGTAGCTACCGGGTTGCCCGCGGGTGCCAGCGGACTTTGTGTGCAGTGGGCGGGCGCACCTGCACACAAAGTCCGCGGCTGCGACACCACATCCGGCGCAAAGGGCCTGGTCAGAGCTTCAATGAGAGGTGTCCCGGCTGGGCCAACACCGGACTTTGTGTGCAGCTCGAGGGGTGCGCTGCACACAAAGTCGCGTCGAGGGGCGTCCATGGGGGGGCGGGCTTGCCGTGGGGGGGCGGGCTCGCTGTCGGGAGAGTCGGCTCGCTGGTGCCGTCGGGGGAACGGCCTTGCTGGTGCCGTCCGGGGGAAAGGCCGCGCTGGTGGCGGCGGGGACGAGTCGCTGTCGGCCCTAGTGGGCCTCCGGACGCCGACCCATGAGGTTCCGGAGCGTGGCCACCGTGCGCTCCGGCCGGTGAACGATGTCGTCCCAGGTGAAGCGCACCACGCGGTATCCCGCCCGCATCAGGTCGTGCTCCCGCACGCGGTCCGCGGCATAGGCCTCACGCGACGCGTGGTACCCGAAGCCGTCCACTTCCACGACAAGGTCGTCGATCACGAAGTCGGCGCGGTAGCGGCGGTCCTGGCACTGAATCTCCCGCTGCACCTCGGGATCGAGTCCGTTCCCACGGAACAGCAGCCGGGCGAGTGTCTCGAGCACCGACTCGGAGCGGTCGGCCGCATGCACGACGGCCCGGATCCGCCCACTGCCCCTGCCCATGGCCCGCGTGAGCTCGGCGAGCTCGTCCGCAGCCAGCGCACCGCTACGGAGCGCCGAGTCGGCAGCCACCACCGCAGCCTCATGCGAGCAGGTCCGCGCCAGGTCGGCCACTGTGCGGACGGGAGAAGTGACCGGCAGCCCACTTATGAGCTCACGGTGCGAGGCAGGCACATCGCTGCGGTGCACCGAGAGTCCCGGTACCCGCACGCGGCTCCGCGCCCGCCCCACGGTGACATGGGTTGCCGGGTCGACGTCGTAGAGGTCCATGCCCCACAGCTCGGCCGCCGTGGTGTGGGAGAGCCAGCACGGCGGCCCGACGCGATCGACCAGGCGACCCCACCGCTCCAGCTCCACGAGATCCGAGTCTGGTGGCATGCCGGCGCGCCCCGGGGGTCATCCACAGCCCGACCTTTCTGTCAGAATGCAGGGGTGCGGGCGGAGGACGAGGTCGTCGGGCTGTGCTCCGACCTCATCCGGTACGACTCCTCCAACCCCACTTCTCACGAGCGGGCCATTGCCGAGCACGTCGCGACGCTGCTGTCGGACGTGGGCCTCCAGCCGGAGATCTTCGAGTCCGAGCCGTGCCGCACGAGCGTGGTCGCCCGATGGGAGGGCGAGGACCCCGGCCGTGACGCGCTGCTGATCCATGGGCACCTCGACGTCGTCCCGGCCGACGCATCGGAGTGGCGCGTCCACCCCTTCTCAGGCGAAGTCTCCGACGGCTACGTGCACGGCCGCGGGGCGGTCGACATGAAGGACATGGACGCCATGACCCTGGCCGTGGTCCGCGACTGGATCCGCCAGGGCCGACGCCCGCCCAGGGACATCGTGCTGGCCTTCGTCGCCGACGAGGAGGCGGGCGGGGGCAAGGGCGCGCACTGGCTCGTCGACAACCACCCGGAGCTGTTCGAGGGGTGCAGCGAGGCGATCAGCGAGGTGGGCGGCTTCAGCGTCACCCTCCCGAACGACCAGCGGATGTACCTGGTCGAGACCGCCCAGAAGGGCATCGGCTGGATGCGCCTGACCGCCCACGGGATCGCCGGGCACGGCAGCATGACCCCGCAGGACAACGCCGTCGCACGGCTCGCCGAGGCGATCGCTCGGATAGGCACCTACCACTGGCCCGTGACTCCCACGCCCACCGTGCGTCGCCTGCTGCGGGAGGTCGCTGACGCCTACCAAGTCAGCGGGCCGGACGGCCGCACGCTGGACACCGACGCGCTGCTCGACGTCGCGGCGGGCGAGGGCGCACAGGCGCGGGCGGCGGAGGACGAGCTGAACCTGCTCGTCGCGCGCCTCGGTTCGGTGGGCCGCATCGTCGGCCCGACTTTGCGCCACACCGCGAACCCGACGGTGCTGGACGCCGGGTCCAAGGTCAACGTGATCCCCTCCCACGCCACCGCTCACGTGGACGGGCGGTTCCTCCCCGGACACGAGTCCGCTTTCGAGGAGGGCCTCGACGAGCTGCTCGGGGACCGGATCGCCAAGGAGTGGATCTGGCACGACGTGGCGCTGGAGACCGGCTTCGACGGCACACTTGTCGACACCATGGTGGCCTCACTGCTGGCGGAGGACCCCGGCGCCCGCGTCGCCCCCTACATGCTCTCCGGCGGTACGGACGCCAAGTCGTTCTCGCAGCTGGGAATCCGCTGCTTCGGCTTCTCGCCCCTGAAACTGCCCCCGGAGCTGGACTTTGCCGCCATGTTCCACGGCGTCGATGAGCGCATCGCCGAGGACAGCCTGCGGTTCGGGGTACGGGTGCTGGACCGCTTCCTGCGAGCCTGCTAGCCCCATTCGCTTCCTTTCGGATTGCTGAGCGCGGTCGGGGTGGTGCGACCGGTCCGGCAAGCGTAGGGAATGATGCCGGTGTGGCGGACCGGCTAGGCACCCACTCTCGAAGGGGCGCAGTCTGCGGAGATTCACGCGGAGTGCTTCGGTGCCGCTTGTCAGCAATGCGTCACAGCTTCTTGGCACAGTCTTTCGAGGATTCCTGCCGCAGTTCTTCCCGGGTAAGGCGGGGTCCTCTGCCCAGGGAGGAGCGCAGGTGGACTCGGTAGGAGGACGGCTCGGCGCTTCCGACGATTTCGGGCGCGGCCAGGTGAGCGGCCCTTCCGGGTTCGGTGGCTCCGACCCCGGCACTGCCATGGGGAGCCCGTCCGGATCTGCGCGAGCGGTGAAGGCACCTGTGGCCTGGCTGGTCGTTGCCTTGCTCTCACTGCTGGTCTCCGCTGCGCTGATCCTTCCGTGGAGCGGGTGGACCTCCGCGGTGGGATACGTGTTGGCCGGACTGGTCACGGCTTTCGTCGTGAGCGTGTACCGAGCGAAGGACCAGATGGCGAAGCGCGACCCGTACTACGTCGGCGGCCAGTTCCTGGGCATGCGCGCGGATATGGCCACGAGGGTGCTGCTCCTTGCGTGTTGGCTGCTGTCGCTGCCGCATGTCTGGGTGGTTGCCACTGCGGTGGGGCGGCTCTGAATGTTGCCCAATGTCCGAACCTCCCTGCGCGAGAGTGCTCCCGTGCTCGAGCACGCGGTAGTCGCGGTACTGGCGGCGCTGGCTGTTCTGGCGGTGCTGGCCTTCACGGGCCCCGGAGCGGGATCGGCCCATGCCGGAACCGGGCAGTCGGTGCAGCAGGCTGCCTTCGCCGAGCAGGGCGCCAGGGGTGCGACCGGGCTGACAGGCAACTCCGGCTTCTCGGACTGCCTCGCCGAAAACCCCCGCTTGCTGGTCCAGTACCTGGTGGACGAGTCCCAGAGCCTGCAGCGGACGGACCCGGACAACCAGCGGGTGAAGGCGGTCGAGACGACCCTTGCGCTGCTGGCCAACCTGCCTGAAGCGACCGGCACAGAGCTGGACATGCAGGTGTCGATCGCCACCTTCGGCGAGGACTACACGACGGTCGCCGACTGGCAGGAGCTCACGCCATCCTCGCTCGGCGGACTGCAGGACGCGGCGGCGTCCTTGGCGGACCGGAACAACGGGCTGGATACCGACTATGTGCTCGCCCTCGACGGTGCCAACCAGTCGATTGCCCAAGCCGCGGCCGCGGCGACCCAGGGTGGTGAAACGCCCCCCTGCAAGCTGGTGTTCTGGTTCACCGATGGTGAGTACGACATTGAGGAGCGCGGCACGATCACGAAGCCGTACGGCACGGGCACGGCTGCCGAACTGGAGGCGCAGGGTCGAGACTTGCTCTGCCGGCCAGGAGGGATCGCTGACGACCTCCGCAGATCCCAGATCTACTTGGACGCGGTCGCGCTCACGAGCAACCTGAACAGCGAGGACCAGTCGTTCCTCGGGTCGATCGCGCTCGGCTCGGCGGGGGGCCAGTCGTGCGGCACGGTCCCGGTGCCCGCCACCTGGACGACCGGGTCGTACGTGCCGGTCGAGGCAGCCGATGACCTCGTGCTCGACATCATCCAGCAGGTGATCTGCTCGCTGGGCAACTGCACCCCAGTTGAACAGCCGCAGGACGTCGCAATATGTCCGGGCGAGGCATGCCCACAGGGCACCTACTCGTTTCCGGTCGACCCCGGCATCGTGGCCTTCGACGTGCTCGTCGTCGGGGGGCAGTCGAACTTCGGGATGAGCGTACGGTCCCCGGGAGAGTCCGGGGCTCTTGCGATACCCGACGGAGAGGGAGTCGCGAAGGCGTACGGAGGAGCGGATGTTACGGCGACGTGGCTGTCGGACACCAGTGCCCTAATCCACGGCGAGGTGGTCGGCAGTGAGGCCGAGGGTGACTGGCAGGTGTCGCTGGTTGCCGGTGGGGAGTCCGGGGCGCGAGGCACCATCCAGGTGTTCGTCTTCGGTGGGCTCACCCCGCGTGTGGTCGGGGAGCCCACGTTGCGCGCGGGGGAGACCACCGAGGTGAGTGCCGAGGTGGTGGGCCCAGACGGGGAAGCGGCGGACCTGTCTGTGTACAGCGAGACCCGGATGACGGGGAGCCTTGTCGACCCGGTCTCAGGTGAGAGGTTTGCGGTCGAGTTCCGTCCGGGAGAGGGAGGGGTATTCGTCGCGGCCGTCACCGTGCCGCCGACCGTGGAGTCATCGACGAGTCGCCTGGTGGTGACAGTCACCGCTGTCACTGCCTCCGGACTCACCCTTGAGCCGGTGTCGCGTACCGTGTCGGTGCCCGTGCTACCGCCGCTGGTATATCCGCAGGTGGAGCCCACGTCGCTGCAGATGAGCTCGGTCGAGGGAACTGACTCGTCCACGGGGACGCTCACCCTCACTGCCGGCGAAGCCTCCGGAGGCTGTGTGTGGGTCAGTGACGCGGCGTTCCCGCAGGCCCCGGACAGCGCGGGCACGGTGGATGTCGTGCTGTCGCCGGCACCCACCTCGCCACAGGACTGCCTTCGAGTGGAGTCGGGGGAGAGCGTGACGCTCGACGTCACTGCGACGCCCGAGGCCGAGGCGAACGGGAGTGTGCAGGGTGCCGTCACGCTGGAGCTCGCCAGCGACGCCGAGCCCGCCAGACAGACGCTCGTGGTGCCCGCTGCCTTCGAGATGGCCAAGCCGCTGGACGTCGCGAAGGCAGGGGTCGTCGGTGCGCTGCTGGCGATCCTCGCGGTTCTGGCTCCGCTACTGCTGATGTGGCTGCTCAAGTGGTGGAACTCCGGCTTCACGCAGACGAACCATCTGCAGTACGCCGCCATCGAGGTGGCGATTCAGGACGGGAACCTGGTGCGGCGACAGCCGCTGCCAAGTAGAGGGTCGGGCATGAGCTCCGGCGCGCCCGGAGCGGGCCCGGGCGAAGGCGGGGGTAGGGATGCGCTGCTGGTGAGCGGCGACTTCGGGTACCTGCCAGGAGCCTCGGGAGGTCGCCTGCGCAAGATGGACGTCGGAGGGCTGCACCTGTTCGCCCGGAGTCCCTTCTACAAGCCGTTCTCACCGTCGGAGGCGCGCGCGGGGTCGGTCGGCGAAGTGGTGGTGGGTGGCCCCAGTGCGGACACGGCCGAAGACGGCTCGTGGACGCAGGTCGATCCGTCTCTGAGCCGCGTCTGGGTGCTGGCGGTGCCCGAGACATCGCTGGGCACGTACGCGGAGGCTGCCGGGGGCGGGGGTATGGCGAGCGCAGGTCCACTCGGTAGTGGCGCACCGCATGGTGCAGGACCGACTGGGCAAGGCTCGGGTGGCTTCGGAGCGGGTGGTCCAGCGGCGGGTGGGCCAGCGGCGGGTGGTCCAGGGCGGGTGGTGCCAGGCGCGAGCGGTCCAGGGTCGGGTGGTTTCGGGTCGGGTGGTTTCGGGTCGGGAAGCTTCCGTTCGGGTGGCGCGTCGAGCGGCTTCGACTCTCCGGCGGCGGCGGGAGCATCGCGTCCATTGGGGGGAACGGCCGTCCTCGCGCCTGCAGTGACAGGCACGTTGTATGTGTTTGCCACATCGACAGATGTCAATGAGCCGCGCTACCTGGCAAAACTGGCGGCTGGCATAGAACGCTGGCGATTCACCGACGCGATGAACCGGATTGTCGCAGCCCAGCAGTCCCGGTCGTCCACCCGTGGCTCGGGCGGCGGGACCTCGGTAGACAGCGCCCGACGCCGCGGGGGACGCGCCCCGGATGAACCGGCCGGGTCGGGCACCTCCGCCTCCCAGCCCCGGCAGCCCTTCGGCTCCGGCGGTGGCCACGGAGAGGGCGACTCGCCGTTCAGAGGGGGACCGGGCGGCTCCCCGTTCGGAGGCGGAGCGGGTGGCTCCCCGTTCGGCTCGCCTGATCCTCAGCGACCACCCAGCGACGAGGGACCTCCTTCCCATCCGTTCGGACCTTCGGGCCCGCGATGACGAAACCTTCGAGAGTCCGCTGGCACCGTCCTGACAGCCCAGAAGAAAGGCACTGACATGCTGCGTCCGTTTCTGTTCGTCGGCCTCGGCGGTTCCGGTGGCAAGACACTGCGTGCCGTACGCGCGGACGTGCGGGCCCGACTGCACGAGAAGGGCATCGACGAGTGGCCCGAGGCGTGGCAGCTCGTCTATATCGATGTGCCCACCACGCAGGAGGTCGGTGACGTCGAGCTGCCGCCACCGCTCCCGTTGAGCGACTACATCGGGCTGGTGGCACCGGGCATCGACTACCGGGCGGTGGACAGCACGCTGGTCCAGCAGGCCGGCGGACTCGAGAAGCTTGCCGGCTGGCGCCCCAACCCCGATCTGGTGTCCGTGCCGATCGGACAGGGAGCCGGTCAGCATCGCACGATTGGCCGAGTGATCACCGTCACTCACCTTGCGGAGATCCGCGACAGGGTGAGACGGGCGGTGGACGCCATGCGGATGCCGGCCATCACCGGTGAGCTGCAGCGGATCACCGAGGCCTTCGGCGGCCAGCCCCAGACGGCTCGGCCGGATCCGGTGGTGTTCGTGATCTCCTCGCTCGCGGGGGGATCCGGAGCGGGCAGCCTGATCGACGTCTGTGACGTGGTGCGCTCGGTGGGCCAGGACGACTGGGCCTCCAACTCCGGCGCTGTCCTCTACGCGCCGGATGTCTTCGGGGAGATCCCGCCGGAGGCGAGGGTCGGTGTGCAGGCCAACGCGCTGGCCACGATGTCGGAGATTCTCGCGGGGTACTGGAACGAGGAGGGGCACACCGCCTGGACCGAGTCCCTCATGCAGCGCTCCGGCATCGCGCCGACCGGGGCACGCCGCCATGGGCCGCGCTACCCGTTCCTGGTGGGGCGCCGCAACAACGAGATCAGCTTCAAGTCCCAGACGGACGTCTACCTCGCGATGGGCAAGGCGCTGGCTGCGCTGCTGACCAGCGGCGAGCTCCAGGACCAGTACGTGCAGTTCGTCTCCGGCAACTGGTCGAACACCAACAAGGCGGTGGATGACAGCCTGCCGCTCAAGCAGCAGGGCCAGGAGACGCCCTTCTCGGCGTTCGGCTTCGCCCGGCTGAGCCTGGGCAGGGACCGTTTCGCCTCCTACGCCGCCGAGTGGCTTGCCCGCTCCGCGGTCGAGCGACTTCTGCGGGAGCATGCGCCGCCGGAGAAGGCCGCCCAGGTCGCGGAGGAAGTGCTGCTTGACGAGGCGGCAGTGCGGGCCTTCCCTGGGTTCCGCCATGCGGTCGGGCTGCACGAGACGGGCTGGGAGAACAACCAGGTTCTCGACGCCGTGAGGCCCCCCGACCGTGCCGTCAGAGGCGAGCGCATCGCCGACGCCTACTCCCGCATGGTCAAGGAGGCAGTTCCCGCCAAGGGGCTGCCGACGGGGGAGTGGGAGCGACGTATCGAGGAGAACACCAACCGCTTCTACCGGCAGTACATCGACGACGAGCACAGCGCGATGATCAGGTCCGTCTCCGAGTGGGTCGAGACCATCCAGCGGCAGGTGCTGGAGAAGGTCGGGGAGTCCGTCGGACGACTGGGCGCCCCGGTCACCGTCAGACTGCTCGACCGTACGATCGACGACCTCGACGCCGCTGTCACCGAGCTGGGCGAGGAGGCCCGGTCGCTGCGCGCGTCCTCGGGACAGTACCGGGACGAGCTGCGGCGAGTACTGCCACAGGAGACCAGCATCCCGGCGACGCACGGCGGCATCGCGGAGGCGATTCGGGCCGTAGTGCACGCGTTCTCGCTCAACGCCGAGGCCGAGCTGCGCGAAGCGACCATCGAACTGATCCGTGACTTCGCCCAGAACTTCCTTCAGCCGCTGTCCCGGGCTCTGCGACACGGCTTCACCGGCCTGCTCCACGAGAGCGAGACGTCGGTGGCCGGCCAGCCGCCCGTGGTGTCGACATGGCCGGTGGACGACTACGTGCCCACCAGGCTGCGCCCGTGGGACAACGAGTTCCTGCTGGAACGGGTCGACGACTTCCGCCGCGTGCTGGAACACCAGCTCATCCGCAGCGCTCCGTCGCTGGGCGGGGAGGACATCAGGGACTCCGAGAGCCGCGCGATAGCCGAGATCATCGAGGGCCTGAACCCGGTCGAGTTCGACCGCGAGCAGCACGACCCGACGATCGACGCGTGGAAATGGCTGGTACACCGTCGCGGCAAGTGGGTCCCCTCGCTGAGCAGCGTGCAGGTCTCCCTGGGTGGTGCCCGGCCCGCGCAGTTCACCGTCGGGATGAAGGCCGAGGACATCCTCGAGCGCGCCCAGCGGTGGGTGAACGACCCTGAGAAGCCGATCGGCCAGTATGTCGCGACCTCCTTGCGGGAGTACCTGTCCCCGGACGCGCCCGGAGTCGATCCGGCGCAGCACGCGGGCCGGATCGGCAGGTTCAAGGGGCAGCTTGCGGCGACCGTGCAGGCGGCGACGCCACTGGTGGACGTCGACCCCTCGGTACTCAGCCGCATCCACAACCAGAGCTCCATCGCGACGACGACGACGTTCTCGGGCGTGCCGTTCGACGACGGGTCGCCAGCGGTAGAGGCGCTCAAGGACGTGCTCATGCCGCGCTCCGCCGCGTTGTGGGATCGGGCCCGCAGCTCACTGGTGGAGGGCGACCTACAGTTCATCGAAGTCTTCAGCTTCAGCACGCAGGCGTACGAGGCGCCGGTGTTCGACTCGGTGGTGCGCCCTATCGGGGTGCAGTGGAACGAGCTGCGCAACTCCTCGCACGGGCGATCGGAGTTCTGGCGGTTCCGACGCGCACGTCCGCTGCCGGAGTTCATCCCGGTGGCGCCCGGAGTCAGGCGGGCGATGATCCGCGGTTGGTTCACCGCTGGCGTGCTGGGGCAGATCCGGCAGGCCGGTGACCGGGCGACGACCGTGTACGCACCCCCACAGCGCGACTTCGCGGGCGGCGACGTCCCGTTCCCGTATCCGTACATCGGCCGAGACCTCCACGAGGCCTACGATTTGCTGCCTACGATCCTGAAGTCCCTGCCGCTGGCTATGGTCGCGGTGAACCTCGGCGAGCAGGACGCGATGCGGGCCTACGCGCGGCTGCGTGACCTCGGCCGTGATCGTCGCAACGATGCCGGGCGATATGACGCGTACCGCAACCTCAGCGAGGAGTTCGGGAACTGGATCGTCGACGGCTCTGTGGCCCGGGGGGCCCCGACTCCCGACCCACGACGGGCCGGTACGGCAAGTGGCACCTCCGAGGAGCGTCGCGACGCCGCACTCGTGGGCCTGCGGCGGCTGCAGGAGCAGTACCTGGAGCTGTTCGAGCAGGTGCGTGACGGACGGCACCGAGGGGCCGACCCGCTCGTCGCGGAGCTCGAGGACGACTATCGCACCTGCCTGGAGGAGCTGATCGAGGCGCTGGACGCTTCGGTGTCCCAGACGACGTTCGACGCCTGGTCCTAGCCCGTGATCGAGACGCGCACCGTGGTGGTCGCCCCGGACGGGCCGCTCGGGGATGCCGTCCTGCGACGGCTGACGGAGTGGTCCGCCTCCGAGTACCTGCGGGAGTTCATGTGGCTCACACCGGCGGACTGGCAGCGGGAGGAGTCCCGAGCCGTACCCGACTTGGTCCGACCGGTGCTGGTGGGCGGCCGGGTGCTGGGCTCCGGCAGCCTCCGTACCGAGGAGCTGTTGCCGTGGGTGGGCGATGCCCAGCCAAAGTTGGTGCGTGTCATCGCGCTGCAGCTGCTGCCATCGAGCGACTCCGTCGAGCTGCCGGTCGTGACCCGTGCGGGCGAGCTTCAGCGGCGTCTCGGCCCGGCTCTGCTGACCGAGGGCACGCCGGACGAACCCGAGGCAACCCGGGCCGGGGCTCGTACGGTCGCGGTGAACCTCTTGGTCCCGGCGACGGGTGTGAGCGGTGTGACTCGGGAGGTGTTCCTGTCCGGGGCGTGGATCACGGCTGTGGCGTCCCCCGAGGACCGTCTCTCACCGCGCCGCACAAGCGCGATCGTTGCCCGGCCCGAGAGGCTTGCCGCCCACGCGGCGCTGCATCTGGCTAGCGCTGGGGCGCTGTGGGTGGCACTGGCCGACCGGGGACCGTTCGACGAGGGCACGAAATCTCCGTCGGGGACTGCGCAAGTCGTCGTGTCCCGGACGTTCAGCCGCATCCTGCAGGCGGACGAGGTGGTGCATGCGGTTGGCGACGAGATTCTCCGGCTGCGCGACGGCGCGTGGAGTCCGCCAGTGCGCTCCTACGACACGGTGGTTACCCCGGACGCGCGAGCCCTCGTGGAGCGCGCCACTGAGGAGGCCATGAGCTACGACAACGGGCAGCTCACACTCCGGCTGCCCTCGCCCGCGCCCATGCCCGACGTGCCGAAGATCGGCATCTGGGAGAGCGTCAAGGCGTGGACGTCGCTGTTCTGGAAGACCACCTTGTCGTTGCCGGGGCTGGTCAAGCGACGTCTTGCGTTGCTGATCGGGCAGCTCGCCACCCTGATGATCTTCGGCAGCCGGCACCGAGCCGCGGATGTGACGTCCGGGATGGCGCCTGCGAGAGCGTCGGTCCCGGCCTTCGGAGCCCGGCCAGCCAGGGGGGCCGCCGCGGATGGACGCCTTCGTTGCCGTACCCACCCTTCCTGAGCCGGTACGGGCGGTGAGGCCGGTCACGTCGTTCGGTGGCGAGGCGGGGACCGCGGGCGGCACACGGTCGAGCGGCTTCGATGACGAGGGCGACCGGAAGCCGACCGAGGAGCAGGACAAGCCCGACTACGAGGATGCCGACCTGGTCGAGGACCGTCGAGCGATCGAGGATCGGCTGGCTCGCGCAGAGGCGGCACTGGTGACCGACGATGCCACGGTGCAGGACGTGGCCGTGCCGCAGGTCTGGGAGATGCTTCAGGCGATGTCGTTTGGGCTGATCGACGGCGGGGACCTGCCCACTGGATTCACTCAGCCGCGACAGGGGTCAGTACACGAGGTCATCGCGGTACCCGGCATGGTGGGTCCTCGGCCCGACGACGCGTTCGAGCTCAGTGCGGAAAGTCTGGCCGTCCTCCAGTTTCCGCCCGACCAGCAGCCGCCTGTGGTCCCGGCGTGCAGCCCCGCCGCTGCGCGGGCCTTCGGCGAGTGGCTGGCGCAGGCGGCGGCCATCGAAGCTGACAACCGTGCCGCCCACGAGGATGAGTCGGGCGGAGGGGAGGGCGCGGGGCCGGGACCGCTGGAACGAGACCTGACGCGTTACGAGGAGTGGCTGGGGCGCCGAACGAGCTCGGCCCACTGGCGGCTGTGCGAACACGTGCTGCTGTCCGCGGATGCCGGAGCGAAGGAGTACCTGCGGGTCGCCGGACATCTGCGCGAGGACCGTGAGGACATGTTCGCGATGGCAGACCGTGCCCGGCGCCGGTTCGTCGACGGGTGGATGGCGCTGCTGTGCGGCATTCCCGCGTTTGTGGCGGCCGCTCTGCTGGGCTTCGACGTCGTCGCTGTAGAGGGCGCGGCCTGGATCGCGGCCCTGGCGTGGGTGCTGTGGGCCCCACTCGGGGGCTCGATCCGACGCATGCCGGAAGCAGGGCCCGAGAAGGGCAGTGGCCTGGAACGTAGCACCGGGCGCTGGTTCCTGCGCTTTCGTGGGCTGCTGATGATTGCGTACCTAGTGATCATCGTGCTGGTGGGCTACGAGATGATCAGCCTGACCTGGGCGGGCGTCGCCTTCGCGGTGACGGTGGCCTGCTTCGCCCTATATGCGCTGAGCCGGCTGCGACGCTACTGGTACGTGCCGGTGCTCGTGATTCTGGTTATCGCGATGCTCGCGCTGCCGCTGTACCGGGCCGGGGTCGATGCGGTGCGCTCTCCGGTGTGGTGGGTGATTGCCGGCGTCATCCTCTGGCTCGCTGCCTGGGTTGCCGTGTACGCGGACTACTCGAGGCAGATGCACCAGTTCAGGACGTGGCGCGAGCGCCTGGAGGTCGAGATCGGCAATCTGGTGCGCTCCGGCCGTCAGGCCCGGCTGGAGATACGTCGACTCGAGACCATCTACCGGCAGCTCCTGGACTGGACCGAGATCATCGGCTGGATCCTGCACGAGCCGTACCTGCCGCCTGAGCAGGAGAGTGCGGCCACGGTCGCACCGGACACGCATTCGGACGCGGCGACAGCGCCTGCCTCGGAACCGGCGTTGGACGGCGCACGGCAGACCCGGGTGAGTACCGGAGTTGCGGCGTTCCAGGTGGAACATGTCGGCGTCAGCGACGAGGGCTTCCACGAGGTCCGCGACCGTTCCCTGCGAGCGCTGCGACCGCGCCGGTGGCTGTCCAACGCCTACGTCCGGTGTGCGCAGGGGTTCACGGAGCCGGAGGCGGTCGGGTCCGGACGCTCGCCCGAGACCGATATCAGCCTGGCCCACGGTCCGCGGACCCGACTGCGCGAGGCATTGGCGGACGGTTCGGTGCGCCGGGACCTCACCGACTGGGCGCTGCGACGGATTGAGGACGTGGTCGGGGACTCCGACCCGGAGCGCCTGCTCACCGTCGTACCGGTGCATCAGGGCGACAGCCCGCGGGAGTACCTCACCGAGCTGCGGCCCACGTCCCCCTACCTGCCGATGGACGGCGCCATCTGGAACGACCGGGGCCGGGTCGACCGCAACAACCGGCTCGAGCGCATCGAGTTCTGGCTGCCCCGGCAGCTCGCTCAGGATCACCTCCCGGACCGGGACGGCCACGCGGCGGTCCGGGAGCTGCGTTCGGCGATCCGTGTGCACGCAGGCATCGGGTATGCGGTGCAGGTGGCCCGCTACGACGTCACCGGGGCCTCCGACCCCGACGATATGTCGCTGTTCGCGGCAGCTCGACGGGCTACGCCGCGTGCGCCCGACTGGGAGGCCGGCGGCGAATGGTACTAGCTGGTCAGGGCTGGGGCATCTGATGGCGGGAACGTCGCGAGGGCGGCGCCACTACTGGAGAATGAGACTCAATGCCTGGTGGCACAACCTGCGTGCCGGTGGGGCGCTGGCCTGGCCGCGTCGGGCGCTGGCCTGGGCCTGCTGCTGGGCATCATGGTCGACCTGGTCGAGCGCGCGGTGTGGCGGGAGTGGTGCCGGGGCTGGGACACCCTGGACCAACTCTGCGACATTCCACTCGACCTGACCGCGCAGATTGAGATCGCGGTCGCTCTGGGCATTCTGGGCACCGTCGGCGTCGTCTTCACGATCTTGCTGGTCTCCCCACAGCTGGTGAGCGGGCAGTTCTCACCCCGGGGATCCAGATGGTCTTCCAGGAGACTCGCTCCTAAATCCTGCTGGGCGGCCTGGTGTGCATCTTCGTGTTCTCCATGGTGTCGCTGTTCTTCAGCGTGGTCTTGGCCTTGGAGGAGACGACGCCAGGGTTCGCCGTCATGGCCAACGGCTTCGCAGGTGCGCTCGCGGGTGTCGGACTCGTTCTGATGCTGTACGCGATCGCGCGGCAGCAGTACATCGGCGTGATCCTCGCGCGTACCGCTCGTGAGACGATCCAGATCGCTCGCAGCGAAAAGCGTCGAGCGAGCCGCGACGCCGAGGTGCCCGAAGGGGAGTTCCCGACCAGCTCGCTGGACGACGTTCACGTCATTTCGGGACTGGGAAGGGTTCATGACATCCGGGCCAAAGAGAGCGGCTGGGTGGAGCAGATCACGAGCCACACGCTCACCCGTGTGATGCCGCCGAACTCAGTTCTGAGACTGGAGACACGGGTGGGAGCCTTCGTCGTGGCCGGGGTTCCGCTGGCCAGCGCCTGGCCGTTGGTGACGCCCGGCGGGCAAGCGGAGTTCTCCCGAGGAGAAGGCCGAGCTTGACACCGCCCTGAACCTGGCCGTCTATGTGGGCAATGCCCGAACGATGCAGGACGACATCGACTTCGGTATCCGACAGATCGTAGACGTGGTTCTCCGTGCTCTCTCCCCGGCGGTGAACGATCCCACCACGGCCATCGAAGGCATCCTGCGGGTTGCCGCCGTCCTGCGTTCGATCACCGATGCTCAGCGAGGCTGCTACGGAGCCCCGTGCCGATCTCGTGCCCGGGAGGCGAAAGGCGCGCTTGCGGTTGCGGCGGTGGCATCTTGACCTGGCTGAACGGGAGCTCCCCCGGCAGGGGTCGCTGATGATGGAGTCGCTGGAAAAGGAGCGGATGGCTAACTCCGACCGCCGCTACGTGGAAAGCGGCCTTAAGCCACAGAACCCTCGGCTAGGTCTCGGGCGCACGAACGGTGCGCAGCAGGAAATCTCAACGACAGGGTGAGGGTTGCGTTTCATGCGTGCTGCAGCCCGGAATCGTGTCAAGACTGATCTCGCAAACTGAGGGGTGTTGGAGTCTCGCCCTCCGTTCTCTCTGTTCAGCAGGGACTTCGCTCCGGTCTACCGGAGAGGTAACAATCCGATAACGAGTGGTGTGAACACCCACGGAGGGGGGTTCAGTGCGCCTCCCGTTATCCGCTAGGGTGCGCACTGGAGTGTCAGGCGTCCTAGAAGTGGCGCTCGGCAGAAGGCATTGCTCGAGGTGGGAGGAGACCTCATGGGAATGCGTCACGCAGTGGCCGCTGCGGGATTGGGCGCCGCATTGGTGTTGGGAGGTGCGACGGGAGCGCTGGCTCAGCCGCCCGGGTATGAACTGATCGCGGGTGACGCGACGGTGTCGACCACGACGGTCACTCCCGGTGGCAGCATAACCATCGGAGTTGGGCCTGACTCGTTCCAACCGAACTCGGCTGTCACAGTCTGGTTCGAGAGCACGCCCCAGCAGATCGGCTCGACGACGGCAGCGAGCGATGGTTCGGCGTCGGCTACGGTCACGATCCCTTCCGATGCCGCACCTGGTGAGCACACCCTGTACTTGTCGGGACTGTCGAACGATCCGCAACCCAACGCCGTGTCCTACGCGGCGGCGATAACCGTCGAAGGCGGGGCAACCACACCGCCAACGACCGGCGAGCCCGGCCTCCCGGCCACCGGCGCCCAGATCGCCACGGTCGCCGGCATCGGCGGGGCGCTGGCCCTGACCGGTATCGGTATCGCTTTCGTGTCGCGTCGTCGCCGCCTGGCCGACGAGGAGTAGGGCACGGGCACACGCAGGACAGGCGCACGCCTGGCCGATCGATGACACGTGAGGGTGGTCCGGGATACCCGGGCCACCCTCACTGCGTGCCGGGTGCGCGTGGTGCCTGGGGCACAAGGACGGCGTGGTGCCTGGGGCACAAGGACGGCGTGGTGCCTGGGGCACAAGGACGGCGACGTCGGGCGTCGGACTACTAGCGCTCCTCGGGGGCGCCGACTCCCGACTCCGCCTCGGCGAGGACCTGCTCCTCGGACCCGGTCGGGGGCGTGGCGTCATCGACCGGAGCCGCGTCCGCAGGGGCGGGAAGACCGGCTTCCTGCAGGGCCGCCTGAGCCGCGGCCAGCGCCGCCGCCTGGCGAGCTGCGGCAGCCTGAGCGTCGGGGGCCACCGTGTCGGGTTCCTCGCCGAAGACGTCCTCCTCGGCGCGGTACGCGCCGTACTTGCCGTACTTCCCGTACCGGCCGATCTGTTCGGTCCGGTTCACGACCGTACCCAGCACGGGAGCCCCGACCTGCCCGAGCAGCTCCACCGCACGGTGGAGGTCACGGCGGTGGGTGTCCTGCTCGGTGACGACGAGGAGCACTCCGTCCACGTCCCGGCTGACGATCGCCGCGTCGGTCACCGGAAGCACCGGGGGAGAGTCAACGATGATGATGTCGGCGAGCTCACGCAGCGCGCTGAGAACCGGGCCGAACCGACCTCCGCCGAGCAGCTCGGCCGGGTTCGGGGGAATGGGGCCGGACGGCAGCACCTGCAGCGGAAGATCCTCGTGCGGCCGCTGCAGGGGAAGCAGGACCGAGCAGCGTCCGGCCAGGACGGTGGACAGCCCGTTGCCGTTCTCCAGGCCGAAGACCTGGTGCAGCCGGGGCTTGCGCATGTCGGCATCGATGAGGACGACCCGCTGCCCGCCCTGCGCGAATGCGTACGCGAGGTTCGCCGCCACGGTCGTCTTGCCCTCGCCGGGGCTGGCGGAGGTGGTCTGCACGATGTTCATGGGCCGCTCGATGGCGAGGAACTGCAACGAGGTACGCAGCGAGCGGATCGACTCCGCTGCCATCGATCGCGGTTTGCGGTAGGTGATGGGCTGGTCGGGCTCCTGGCGGTGCACCGGCACCATGGTGAGCACCGGACGCCCGCCGCTGGCCTTCTCGATGTCCTCCTTGCTGCGCAGCCGGTCGTCGAGCGCGTCGACCAGGAACGCGATGCCGACGCCGAGCATCAGACCGACCGCGAGGCCGAGCATCCCGGTGCGTACCGGCTGTGGCTCCACGGGGGACTCCGGCACCTCGGCGAGCCGTACGATCTGGGCGCCTCCGGTCCGCAGCGCGGCGGATATCTGCAGCTGGTCCTGCAGCTGTCGGAACGAGGTCTGCTGGGAGACGAGAGCGCGCTGCTGCTCGAGCAGTGCCGGCGGCGGGTTGTCCGGGTCGGCAGCCGCGAGCTGGGCATTGACGTCGTTGAGCTGCTTGTTGAGGTCGTTGATCTGCTTCTGGATCTGGTCGGTGGCGCCGGTGAGGTCCTGGACGACCTGGTCCCGCCGGAACGCGACGTAGGCGTTGACGGCCGCGTTGGCGACGGAGGCGGCTTCTTCGGGATCGGTGCTGCGGACCGCGAAACGGATGACATTGGTCTGCCCGACCGCACTGGCGGTGATGTCGGGGATGTCCACGACGGACTTCTCGAGCAACCCAGCGGTGCGCTCGGCGACCGGTGCGGACTCCGCGATCTGGATCTCGGTGTTGATGTTGCGTACCTGGTCGGAGACCCGGGGGTCGTTCTCGCTGAAGAGCGAGTCCGCGGTGCGCTGCTGGATCAGTACCTCGGCGGAGCCCTCGTACACGGGGGTCTGCAGCAGCGACCAGATCAGCGCGGCCATCGTGACGACGAAGGTCGTGCCGAGGACGATCCACTTGCGGCGCCGGATGACCTCGAAGTACGAGCGGAGACTGACTTCGGACTCCTCTTCGATCACCTCGGGCTCGGTGGTCACCGTGGGATCCCCCCTGTGTGCGGTCACGCGGTCATACCCGGCTTGGTGTGACGTGCGTCGCGCCATGGTACCGATCAGCCGCCCGAGAGGACAGGATCTGGCGCGTGAGATTCCGGCATAACCCTCCTTCCGATTCCGAGGGCATTGTCGTAGTATTGCCCGCGCTGCCGTGGGGAACTTCGGTGCACAGTCAATCGGATGCCGACGTACGAAGGCTGGGGGAGTGACAGTGGCCGGTTCGCAGACCAGGGACGTCGCGGAGACGTCGCTGCTCAGCGAAACTGGTACGGCGATCTCTCCCGGCGCGGACGCCGTGATTCCGGTTGTGACCAGCGCGACCGCACAGGTCTATGCGCGGCTTGTCGCGCGGGCACTCAGCGACGCCGCAATCTGGGTCCTCGCGCTTTCCGTGGCCCTGGTGGCCCGGTATGACTTCTCCGCGGCGGCATTGGGGGAATGGGGCTGGTTCTTCGCGGTGCTGGTCGCCGCGGAGATGCAGGTGATCTACGGACTGCTGCTGGGTCTGTACCGCCGCCGGTACGCCTACGGCTCCTTCGAGGAGGTCCGTGCGGTCGTCCTGACGGTGGGACTGACCACCGCGTCCCTGATGGTGGTGGATGTGCTGTTCGGGCAGCGGCCGGTGCCGCTGAGCGTGCCGCTGATGGCCGGGTTCGCGGCGCTCGCGATGATGAGTGGCGCCCGATACGCGTGGCGGCTGCGCCGGGAGCACGAGCGCCGCCCCGACCCGCAGGTCGCTGAGCCGGTGATCGTGTTCGGTGCGGGGGACGCCGGGCGGATGATCGTGCGCTCGATGATGCGCACGCCGGACAGTCCGTACCGGCCGGTGGCGCTGCTCGACGACGACCCGGCCAAGCAGTCGCAGGTCATCCACGGTGTGCCGGTACGGGGCACCCGTCGGTCGGTGGCCAGGGTCGCGAAGGAAGCCGGTGCGAGCACGCTGATCTTCGCCGTGCCGAGTGCGGAGCCTTCGCTGCTGCGTGACGTGACGTCGCGGTCGGACCGCTCCGGAGTTGCCGTGAAGGTGCTCCCACACGTAGCGGAGCTGGTCACCGGCACGGTCGGGATCCGGGACATCCGCGACCTGGACATGGAGGACTTCCTGGGTCGGCGTCCGCTGGACCTGGACACCGACTCCATCGCCGGGTACCTGACCGGCAAGCGGGTGCTCGTGACCGGTGCCGGCGGGTCCATCGGCTCGGAGCTGTGCCGGCAGCTGAGCCGGTACGGGCCGGCCGAGCTGATGATGCTGGACCGCGACGAGTCCGGCCTGCACGCCACCCAGCTGTCCCTGGACGGCCACGGCCTGCTGGATACGCCGAACGTGATTCTCGCCGACATTCGCGACGCCGAGCGGATTGCGGAGATCTTCGCCGAGCGCAGGCCGGAGGTGATCTTCCACGCGGCGGCACTCAAGCACCTGCCGCTGCTCGAGCAATACCCCTACGAGGCGATGCAGACCAACGTCAAGGGCACGCTGCACGTGCTGGAGGCGGCACGGGACGCCGGGGTGGAGCGGTTCGTCAACATCTCGACCGACAAGGCGGCCAACCCGCAGTGCGTGCTGGGGTACTCCAAGCGGATCACCGAGCGGCTGACAGCGTGGTTCGGCCAGGAGACCGGGCTGCCGTACGTGAGCGTGCGGTTCGGCAACGTGCTGGGCAGCCGCGGCTCGGTGCTGCACGCGTTCGCGGCGCAGGCGGCCAGGGGCGGCCCGATCACCGTGACCCACCCGGACGTGACCCGGTACTTCATGCTCATCCCGGAGGCCTGCCAGCTGGTGATTCAGGCAGGCGCGATCGGCGACGGGGGAGAGGTGATGGTGCTGGACATGGGAGAGCCGGTACGGATCGCCGACCTGGCGGAGCGGATCGCGGCGCAGCAGCCCCGGGTGGTGCAGATCAAGTACACCGGGTTGCGACCGGGGGAGAAGCTTCACGAGGAGCTTGTCGGAACCCAAGAGACCCAACACGGGACGGCACATCCACTCATGACGGCCGCCGTGGCGCCGGCGATGAGCGCCGACGATCTGGGGAGCTGCGAAGGAGCAGCATCGGGCCTGGACCTGCTGCAAGACCTGGCCGAGGCCCCCGTTGTCGGAGATCCGGCGCCGGACGGTTCCCTCCGCAGGGACTCGTCTGGCGTGAGCACCCTGCTGGCGGTCGATGCGGCAGTGCGTAGCGCTGGGCAGGAGTCTCGGGCGGCTTCCACCGAGAAGCGCATCTACCTGTCACCGCCGGACATCACCGACGTCGAGAAGGCGCTGGTGATGGACGCGCTGGACTCCGGCTGGGTGGCGCCGCTCGGGCCGCATGTGGATGCGTTCGAGGAGGAGCTGGCCGCGTTCGTCGGCGTGAAGCACGCCGTGGCGCTGTCCTCCGGCACCGCCGCGCTGCACCTGGGCCTGCTCACCCTCGGCGTCGGACCCGGCGATGACGTCCTGGTCCCGACGCTCACCTTCGGCGCCACCGCGTTCGCCGTCACCTACACCGGCGCCCGGCCGGTGTTCATCGACGCCGAGCGCAGCGTCCTGGAACATCGACCCCGACCTGGTCGCCGAGTACCTGGCGACCGCGCACGAAGCGGCCGGCGGCCGTCGTCCCCGTGGACCTGTTCGGCCGCACCGCCGACTACGACCGGCTGCTGCCGATCTGCGCGGAGTACGACATCCCGGTGCTGGTCGATGCGGCCGAGGCGCTGGGCGCCCGTCACGGCGAGGTCAGCGCCGGCGTCGATGGGCCGGGCCGGGGTGTTCTCCTTCAACGGCAACAAGATCATCACCACCAGCGGCGGCGGGATGCTCGTCACCGACGACGCCGCGCTGGCCGACCGGGTGCGCTACCTGTCCACCCAGGCACGCCAGCCGGTGCCCTGGTACGAGCACACCGACATCGGCTTCAACTACCGGATGAGCAACGTGCTGGCCGCGATCGGGCGGGGGCAGCTGCAGCGGCTGCCGGGGATCGTGGAGCGGCGGCGGGAGATCCAGCAGCGGTACGCCGAAGCGCTCGACGGGGTCGAGGACGTGGTCGGCTGATCCGCCGTGGGGGCGCTGCCAACGCCTGGCTGACCACCGCGGTACTGCCGGACGGCACGCCGGACGCCGTATGCGCGGCGCTGGCGGAGCAGGACATCGAGGCGCGGCACGTGTGGAAGCCGATGCACCTGCAGCCGGTGTTCGCCGAGGCGCCGGTGGTGGGCGGCGCGGTGGCGGAGGAGCTGTTCGCGCGGGGGGTCTGCCTGCCGAGCGGGCAGCGGATGACGGATGCGGATGTGGATCGGACGCGTCGGACTCGTCCGCGCGGCCGCTGGTATCCGCAGGTCGAGCTGCGCGACGACTCGGTGCCGGCGGGGTAGGGCGCATGGGCTGGTACCGGTCTTGGGGCAAGCGGGCGTTCGACCTTGCGCTCGGGATCCCGATCGCCATCCTTTCGATCCCGTTCTTCTGCGTGGTCTGGGTGCTCGTCCGGGTGTTCTTGGGTTCTCCAGCACTGTTTCGGCAGGAGAGGCCCGGCAGGGATGGGCGCATCTTCCGGATGGTGAAGTTCCGGACGATGACCGACGCTCGCGACGCCGAGGGAACCTGCTCCCCGATGCTGAGCGACTGACCAGGTTCGGGCAGTTCCTGCGGATCACCAGCCTGGACGAGATCCCCGAGCTGTGGAACGTGCTCAAGGGCGACATGAGCCTTGTCGGTCCGCGGCCACTGCTCGTGCAGTACCTCGACCGGTACACCCCCGAGCAGGCGCGGCGGCACGAGGTCCGGCCCGGCGTCACCGGGTGGGCCCAGGTGAACGGTCGCAACGCCGTGACCTGGGAGCAGAAGTTCGCGATGGATGTCTGGTACGTGGACCACGTCTCGCTTGCGGCTCGACCTGAAGGTGCTGTGGCGGACGCTGCTGTCGGTGGTCAGGCAGGAGGGCATTTCGTCCACCGACCACGCGACTGCACCAGAGTTCATGGGGACGCGTCAGGCGGAAGCCGGAGGGAGCCCATGGCTGAGCCGCTGATCATCATCGGAGCTGGCGGGTTCGGCCGGGAGGCCCACGATGTTGTGGTGGCGATCAACCGAGCCGCCAGCGAACCAGTGTGGGACTTCCTCGGCTTCCTGGACGACAGTGAGGTCCAGATGGACCGTCTGGAACGGCGCGGGACGGTTCTGCTTGGCACAACAGGACGACTTCCGGAGTACTGCAGGCGCCTCGTACGTCGTGGGTATCGGAAACGCGGAGGTACGAAGAGCGTTGGCTGCCCGCGCTGATCAGACAGGCTTGCGCGCGGCAACGCTGATTCATCCCAATGCGACGATGGGTCTCGACGTCGAGATCGGCGAAGGATCGATCATCTGCAGCCATGTCAGCATCACCACGAACGTCCGGATCGGTCGGCATGTGCACCTGAATCTGAACGTGCACGGTCGGACACGACGTGGATTGGAGGACTTCGTGACTGTGAACCCAGGCGCGACGATCTCTGGGAATGTGACGCTCCACGAAGGCGTGACGATCGGGACTAATGCGGCAGTGATTCAGGGCCTTACGGTCGGCGCCGGCGCGGTCGTGGGCGCAGGCGCTGCGGTGACGAAGGACGTATCAGCTGACAGGACAGCTATGGGTGTTCCGGCGAGGCCACTTTCAGCCTGAGCCACGCGGTGCCCGCAGAGTGCGCCGCGCCGGCCGAGAGGCGATTGCGGCGTCGACAGCAGTTTGCAGCGTTCTAATGCCCCGCTGCCTTGACATGTGCGATTGATAGTACTGGCGGCCTCGTGCCCCTGCTCCAGTGAACCAGGTGGGTGGCAGTTCCCGCGCAGAGCGAATGGCGTTCGCCAATCCTGCCGGATCGCCGGCCGGGGCGGCAAGTCCACACTCTGCTCTCCGCACGATGCGCTGCACCTCCCCCGGCGCGAACGAGAGGATAGGTGCCCCTAAGGCCATGAGCGACTGCAGCTTGCTCGGGATCGTCACCTCGAACAGAGGATCGTCCGAGAGGCTCACGAGATTGAGATGGGCCCCTTCGATCAGCTTCGGTACCTCTGATCTATCGACGGCCTCACTGAAGGAGACGTTCGTCAACTCAAGCTGCCTGGCTTGGTGTCGGAGACTTGCCTCTGCTGCCCCGCCTCCCACGACCATTAGTTCGACGTCGCCCTTGGGGAGGAGACGAATTGCGTCGAGAACGAGGTCAAGGCGCTGAGCCGTGCCGAGATTCCCAGCGTAGAGGATCTTGAGTGGATCACCGCTTCTCCGCGGAGGGATCTCAACAGGCTGCCCAGCCAGCGACTCATCCGCCCAATTGTACATGACCGATACATGCGCAGGTTGTACGCCTCGATCGACGAGAATCTCGCGCATCGGCTCGCTGATCGCTAGAACGTGTCCTGATTGTCGGTAGAGAAGCCGGAGGTATGGTTTCAGCGCCGCTTCGGCCAGCCTACGCGAAATCTTTTCCTGCATATATCCGGTGGCGAAGATAGAGTCAGGCCAGAGGTCCTGCAACGATAAGGACGAACGGTATCCCCGCGATAAGGTTTGCCGTGAGTGCAACGTGCGCAGCGGTCGCAGGACTGCCGTAGACGACGACTACGTCCGCTGATGCAAGGTGGGGCACTGCCACCAGTGACGTCGCAGCGAAAGATCCATACATCGCGAATCGTTTGGGGGTCGATGTTGAGTGCCCAGGATAGAAGGGATAGGTACGTGCCGGGAACCCGGCGACTGGACTGCGGTTGCCCCTATACCACTTTGCCTCTCCGTCCATGGCGTGCCTGGTGATGTCGTACCGGCATCCTCCTATGAGTCCCACCTGGAGGTTGGCGGCAACGAGCGCTCTGGCGATCTCGCCGGCTGGCCCGGCCATCGCCGTGCGACTGGTCCACTGCGACACGAAGACCGCGCGTCTTCGGCTCCATCGAACCCCGCAAGCGAGTTTTCTGGCACTGGATCCGGCCGCCGCCGTCAATTGCCAGCAAGTCGGTGTGATGTCGACAGGAAGGCTACTAGAACGGGAGAGACCTTGTGCTTCTGCTAGCAGTGCTCGAGTATGACCGTCACTCCCTCTTGATGACGTCCCCGTGGGGGGTGCAACTGGCCGGCCGGGTTCCTGAGGTTCCCCACGAGAAGTAGACACTGGGTTATGCGGCCCGGTCGGCCTGGGCTGATGCCACGTCGAACTGGATCGGGCTCAGGTAGTTGATCTTGGAGTACCTCCTGGTGGTGTTGTAGAACCGGATGTAGCCGTCGATCCCGCCCCGCAGCTCCTGAATGGTGGCGAAGGTGTGCCGGTAGTAGTACTCGTGCTTGACGATGGACCAGAACGATTCCGCGGTGGCGTGGTCGGAGCAGGACCCGGTACGGCCCATGGACCGCCGGATGCCGAATCTCGAGCACTCGGCGATCACGTCCCGGTCGTTGTACTGCCCGCCGTATCGGCGTGCAGGATGGCTCCCGCGCAGCCGTCGTGGCGGGTGAATGCCGCCGCCCGCAGCGCCTGCGCGACCAGTTCCGCGCGCATGTGGTCGGCGACCGCCCAGCCCAGCACCCGTCCGGAGTGCTCGTCGCGGATGGCGCACAGGAAACCGGGGCCCTCGCCCGTGGTCATGTACGTGATGTCGGAGGTCCACACGGCGTCCAGCCGGCCCTGGTCGAAGCGGCGGTCCACCAGGTCGGCGGGGAATGTCCCGTCCTTGTCGCTGACCGTGGTGGGGATGTTGAGCGTGCGCCGCACGGGTCGGGTCGGGTCACCCGGCGCCCGGTCCGCTCGGCGTGGCGATCATGCTCAACGTCGACGCCCGGTGACGCAGGTCGGCGGTCTTCCGGGCGGGCCGTGGTGCCCTTGCGATTCCTTGTGGTGTGGCAGGATATCGGTGGAGGTTGTCAGGTCGGCGCTGCGTCGGGTCGGCCGGCCGCAGGCGCACCTCCTTGGCCGGTTCAGGGAGTGGCCTCGCGGGGACGGATCTCCAGTAGCTCGACTGGCCAGTCCGTGGCCCGCTCTCGAGGGTGCGCACGTCCGTCGATCTCGTCAGGCAGAACCGCTCTGCTTAGGGGCCGGAGGCGCGTACGCGCGCTGCGTTTGCCCCGGCATTGCGCATCCGTCTCCGGACTCGGCGAGGCCTTCCTTGCGTAGCCGACTGAACGCCTCGGTGGCACCGCGGACGGTCCAACGGTCGGCGAGACGGTGCCCACCAGGCGGAGCAGGCGTCGCCGTGTTGCTCCCCGGGCACCGAGTCGCGCAGGGTGGCTCGAACGAGCGCCTCGTAGCTCGGCCGGGGCACGTTCGACAGCGGCGAGGCGCGGTCGCGCTTGTTCACCTCGGGGCAGGCGGCACGCGTGCTCAGAACTCGACCGGTGAGTCCCGGCGACTTCCGGCCAACGCGCCAGGTATCCTCCAGCCGTGGTTTCGAACCTGCTCGGACGAAGTCCAGTGTGTCCCTGGGGAGCCTGGCTCGGACCGGTCGGGTCTTTCGCGAACGCCGCCTTGCGCCGCTGGGCCAGCTGGCGCCGCTCGCGCTGGTAGGCGGCGGGTAGCAGCAGGCCTTCGTCGCGCAGCAGCCGCAGCACGGTGGCCTGGGACACCACGTGCTGGTCGTGGCGCACCATCGCCCACACCTTGCGGTGCCCCCACGCCGGGTGCGCCAACGCATGCCTGACAGCCAGGCCCGTCGCCGCCTCCCGGGCCGGCTGCGGCCACGGCCCCTTCGCCTGCTTGCCTGCGCGGGCCCTGGCCTGCCAGCGGCGCCACGTCCGCTCGGGCATGTCGAACAGCTGGCAGAACCTCGCGGTCGACATGCCCGCCTCGATGCGGATCACCTCGAGGTCCTCGAAGGGCCCAGCCGGCCCTCCGCGGACTTCTTCCACACCCGGATCTCCACCGCGGCCTCACCAGTGCCTGGGTCAGGTCGCGACCTCAGCCTCAAGCTGGGCCTCCCTGCTCGAGGGACCGGACTTGCCGGCCGCCAACGCGGTCTTGCCTGCCTCGAGGAAGTCAGCCTTCCACCGCCCGATCGACTGCTCGCTGACCTTCTCTCGCCGGGCCGCCTCGGCGATCGTCATCTCACCCGCCATGACACTCAACACGATTCGGGTCTTCTTCTCAGCGGGGATGCTGGGGGGTCTTCCCATGTGTCGGACTCTCCTTCAGGACTGACTCAACTAGCGGCGGGCGACGAGCTGGAAGACCATGTTGGCCTCGGCCCGGTCGCGGGGAGGTAGCCGACCTCGTCGAGGACGAGGACGGAGGGTCGCAGGTAGGTGCGCAGCTTGCGGCGAACCGGCCGGTGGCCTCGGCGGTGCGGAGCTGGCGAACCATGTCGTCCAGCGTGGTGAAGTAGATGCGTGAACGCGGCCTGGCAGGCCGCGACCGCCAGGGCCACGGCGAGGTGGGTCTTGCCGACGCCGGGCGGTCCGAGCAGGACGACGTTGCGGTGCTCGCGGACGAAGTCCAGCGCGGCGAGGTCGCGGACCTTGCGGGCGTCGAGCTCGGGCTGGAACGCGAAGTCGAACTCCTCCAGGGTCTTGTGGTGGGGCAGCCCGGAGAGCTTGAGCGCGTTGCGGAACCGGCGTCCCTCCCGCACTCCGAGCTCCTCCTCGAGGACGAGGTCGAGGAAGTCCAGGTAGCCCAGCGTGCCGGTCTCGGCGCGTGTGACGAGCTGGTCGAGCACACTGTCGAGGTGGGTCAGTCCGAGGCGGGTGGCGTTGCCGCGGACCCGCTCACCGACGGGCTGGCTCATCGGGCACCCCCTTCGGCGAGACGCGCGTACTCGTCAAGACGGCGGCGGCCGGCGGGGATCGCGGCCTGGGGCCGCCGTTCCCGCAGCACGTCCATCGGGTCCATCTCCCGCTCCGGCCGGGCCGACGGGTCGGTCGGGCTGGAGGGCGGGTCCAGGGTGACCGCGCGGGTGCGCCCGTCGGGCAGGCCCTTCCAGTGCCCGGGGTCCACGACCCACTGCCCGTGCTCGAGGGCGCGGGGATGCTGGCGAGCAGCGTGCCCCCGTCCGGGTCGGGGACCAGCGTGTGGATGCTGACCGTGCCCACGCTGGCACGCACCGCCACCCGCATCCCGGCCTGCACGCGCGCGGCAGGCACCGAGTAGGCGCTGCCCTCGAAGCTGACCAGGCAGTCCTTGCCGACCCGGCGCAGATGCTGCTCCGCCACCAGGTAGGGCCGCTCGGGCAGGGGTCGCAGCGCCTGTCGTTCGATCTCGGCGCGCTCGCCGATCGGCTGCCCGTGGGTGCGGTGGGTCTGGTCGCGCCGGATCGGCAGCCAGGCGGTGAACGCCGAGTCCAGCTCGGCCAGGCTGTCGAAACGCCGGCCGGCGAGCACGTGCTCACGCACGATGCGCACCTGCCGTTCCACCCGGCCCTTGCCGGTGGGCCGGTAGGCGGCCAGCACGTCGATGGTGAAACCGTAGTGCTCGGCGAACGCGGCCGCCTGCGGATGCACCGGCACCGCCTCACCGGGCCGCACATGCCGCTTCACCACGGTCTTGGTGCGGTCGTAGACCAGCGTCGCGGGCACCCCACCGAAATGGGCGAACGCCCGGCGATGACAGTCGAAGAACATGCCCAGGTCCTGCCGGGTCGTGAAGCAGCAGAACGGGTCCCGCGACCGGACAGTGTCAGATGGAACGAGTACACGCTGCGATGCCGACGTGGGCCAGCACATCGCCCTCATCGCCCCAGTCCACCTGGCCCTGGGCAGCCCGCGGACGACCTCGAACCGGCGGTGCAGCCCCGCACCCGCCTCGCCGGTCCCGGCGGCGGCCAGAATCCCCGGACGGACCTCTCCCACGAACAGCTTCACCCGCTGGTAGGTGCCGTCGAACCCGTACTCCTCGACCAGCCGCTCATGGATCACGGCGCCCTTCACCGTGAGGTCGGCCCGTCAGCCAGGACGTCGACCACCCCCACGATACGGGTCGATCATGCCGGCTGGGTGCCTTTCCGCGGCGGGGCCTGCGGCGGCACCGACGCGGCGTCCTGCGCCAGATACTTGCGCACCGTGCGCCAGTCATCCCGGTCTCGCGGCCGATCTCGCTGATAGGTCGCACCCTGCTCACGCAGGAAGCACGGAACCGTCTGATGTTCATCCACTGCTCCGAATGCAGCACCATGGAAGCCGGTCACCCTTCGGGCTCGTCTACTTGGCGGTGGACGAACCGAAGGGTGACCCCAGCTCAGGGCGAGCAAGGACTCAACTCGCCGAGACCGGCCTACACGTCAGGCCGTACGCGGAGCGACACATGAGGCTGTACGCGGACAAGGGGACCTTGAAGGTGCGCGGGCTGATCCCCTCCACACCCAGCGCCCGCATCCGCGCGGCGACCGTGTTCACGCTCACCGCGACGCCCGCATCATGCAGGTCGGCGGTGATGCGGGGAAAGCCGTAGGTGCCCTTGGATTCCTTGTGGTGTGCCAGGATCATCGCGTCGAGGTCGTCGCGGCGCTGCCGTGCGGTGCCGTTCTCTGCAGCGCCCTCCCGGGTGGCCAGCCACCGGTAGTAGCCGGCGCGGGACACCTCCAGCAGCCGGGCCATCCGGGTGATCTCGAAGTTCGCGCACTCCGCCGCCATCAGTGCGAACCGCTCTGCTTTGGCGGCCTGGAGGCGAAGTACGCGGCTGCTTTTCCCAGGAATTGAAGGTCCTTCTCCTGCTCGGCGACCTGCTTGCGCAGCCGCTGCAGCTCGGCTCGCTCCGCGGCGCTCAACGGCTCCGAGCCGGTGCCCTCCAGGGCGGCGAGGCGGCGCCGTTCCTCCCGCACCCAGTTGCCCAGGGTGACCTCGTTGAGGCTCAGCTCCCGGGCCACCTCGGCGATGCTGCGGCCGGAATCGATCACCCGGTGCGCGGCCTCGATCTTGTACTCGGCGGTGAACCGCCGACGACTTCCTGACATGTGAAGACATCCTTCCAGCAGGACCAAACCTGCTTAGACGATGTCCACTTTCCCGGGGAGCCTCATCAAGCCATCACAACGGCTCCAAGCGGGGCCACTTCAGGCTGGCACACTCACCCCGACCCCGGTGGCCACGGCTCGTGGGCGTCTCCGGGTATCCGTCGGGGGTCAGGTCCAGGCGGTGGGATCGTTGAGGCAGAGGCCCCAGGCCATACCGAAGGCGCCTTCGGCTAGACTCGATGACCAGTCGCTACACCGCTCCGAGGGACTCGACTCCTGGCCTGGCGTTCGCTCGCCGCCGCACCCTTCGCAAGATCAGGGCTTGGCCGACGATGCTGGCTGCAGTCACCATCGAATAAATGACCGCACAGCCCGTCGGATCGCCCTTGGAAGCCCAGAAAGCGGCAACAAGCAGGACCAGAGCCGCCAACCGGAGGGCACTTGGTATCCCGTATCCTGCGCGGAGAAGGACTATTCGTCCGAGCAAGAAGTCAATCGAGGAAAGCACTCCCGCCAGCGCCAAGATCTGAACGGCAAGCACGCTCGCCCCGAACTCCGTCCCCAGAAGCACTGGAACGGCAATCGGCGCAGCCAAGGCGACGGCGCCGGCGCTGACGGCCGCGGGGATGAATGGCTTGTAGCGCATCGCCAACCGAACCGATGTGGTGCCTTGTCGCGAACCATTTTAAGCCGACCGCGGTGCCAACCGCAGTCACCGCGCCGCGGGCAGCGACTCCGACTCCATACAGGCCGACGTCCTCACTGGTGCCAAACAGGGACACGAGGACTGTGTCGATATGGAGCATTACCCAGGCTAGGATCGTCAACAGTGCTCCCGACCTGGCTAGGGTCAGCCAATCGCGAATCAGACCTGGCGCGGCCCGGGCTGGTTGCCGCGCAAGCGCGACCGACACAGTTGCGCCGGCGAACGTCCCGATGCCTAGCAGCAGGAAATAGGCCCTCAGCCTCCATCTCTGGGACCGCTAGTCCGCCCAGAACCATGGTCAGCCCGAGGGTCGGGGCCAATGCCCGTGCGACGTTGAAGCGCCACCCGTGCTGCCCGTTCGCCTGCTGGACATGGGCGTGAAGCGCCACGATTGGACCTGATGAAGCCACCAGCATTCCCCCCAGGACGACAGGGGCAGAGCCGTCCAGCCACAGCATCGCGGCGCACGAGGCCGTCGCAGCGATCAGGAGCCCTGGCAACAAGACCCGTCGAACAACCCACATGGACACGGTGCTTCTTGCCTGGGCCGCCGCGACCACGACGTAGGCCTCCGTGCCGAGCAGTGCCAAGGTCCCGACCAAAGCGGCCCAACTGCTCCACGTGAGGTATAGCCCATGATCTTCAACACCCAGGAAGCGAGAAGTTGCTACAAGCCCCACGACGCCGACGGCCATCATCCACAGGTTCGCCGCCACAACCGACTCTGCCGCCCGTCGAAAGAGGCTGGTTGCGAGCGGCAGGGGTCTCATCCGCCCTTCACGATATCGGTGTAGTGGTTCAGGAATCGTCGGATAGCAGCATCAGACGAGTAGTCACCGCGGACACTGCGTAGGGCCTGCTTCGAGAACTCAGAGCCCGAATCCGGAACCAAGAACGCGCTCGAGGCCTGCCGCGAGAGGTCCCCCACTCGCCCAGCGGAGCAAGAATCCCGTTCTCGCCGTTCCGCACGTACTCGGAGGCCCCAACCGTTGCGGTGGCAACGACCGGCAGCCCACAGGCCATGGCCTCGAGCCCAGCCAGCCCAAGGCCCTCCTCTAGCGAGGACTGGAGAAAGACCGAGCCGCTGGCCAGGAGTGCAGGGGCTTCGCCCGCAGGCACGTCCTCGCGGATCGTGATTCGCTCTCGGACCGGGCTCGATTCGAGCCTTCGCTGCAGCGGTGGGTCGAGGGGCCCCCTTCTGCCAGTACGAGTCGATTCGCCAGCCCGGTGGCTGCCACGAACCGTTCGTAGGCCTCAACTGCGGTCGGCCAGTCCTTGCGGGAGTCGCCCAGCCGCCCGAAGGCGATGATGGGACTGGTCGCGTCCCACTCCCCTTCAGGCCGGAACTTGTGCGTGTCGATCCCCGGGGGTGCGAACGTCACATTCGGCTGGCCATGCTTCTGGACCCATTCCTCCATCCACCGGTTCACGACGAAGACGTGGTGCATGGCTCGAAGGGCGTGCACCTCCAGTCGATGAAGGCGCGGCAGGCTCAGGGTCTTGACGATCCGCTTGTCCGGGGGCATGCCAGCGAGCCGGGAGCGTCGCTCGGCAAGAAGAGTGGTGGCCACATGAAGCGCCTTGGGCGGCTTCGCCTTGCTTGCTGCCAGGGCTAGCGCTGGACCGCCCGCCACTAACGAGATCAGGTCGTAGTCGTTGGTCAGGGCGTCCGTCAAGGGCTCGCGTGGGCGATACCGCTGCGACTCCAGTTCCACCCAGGCAGCGCCCCAGTGGAACAGGCGTGGATCGTCCGGATCCCGCTCGGCCTCGAGGGAAGCCCGCCATGTCGAAGGTGACAAGAGTCGCCGACTTGCTCGTCGCGGCTGCTGGTGGCAAGGTCGTGCACATCGACCTCATGTCCGTGGTCCGAGAGTCCACGCCGCAGCCATCTGGCGATCGACGGCACGCCTCCTCCCACTAGGTCACCCTGGGTGACGATCGCGATCCTCACCCACGCCTCCCAACCCTCAGGCGATCGCAACACGCACCGCCAGCGCTTGAAGTCACTATGCCCTGGTTGGCGGCCGGTTCAGCAAGGCACCGTGACCCGAAGCTTCCATACGCCGCAGACCTTCTCACCGTCACCGCTTCGCCAGGCCCGGCTATAGGTGAATGGCGCCACGAACTACTCCGCGCGTGTCGAGTACCCGGTCTGCGTGGGCTGCCAGCAGGCGTTCGTCCAGTGCCCCGTGCCGCTGTAGCAGAACGATGCAGTCGAAGTTGTCTAGGTCATCCAGAGCCGTCAGCCGGGCAGCCATACCCCCTTGCCAGTCATCGACGTAGGGGTTCCAGTAGGTCAGTCGAGCCCCAAGGTCCAGCAAGAGCCTGGCCACCGGGGCCGCGGGGGACTCGCGCTGGTCGGCAACATCGGCCTTGTAGGTGACTCCGAGCAGAAGAACCTGCGCACCCCGCACAGCCAAACCTCGGTCGTTCAGCATGCTGGTGACCCGGCGCACGACATACGCAGGCATTCCAGCGTTGATCTCCTGTGCCACCTCTACGAAGCGGAATGCATGTCCCAGCTCGGAGCGCACACGGTGGGAGAGGTAGTTGGGGTCGATCGGGATGCAGTGCCCACCGACACCTGGCCCTGGATAGAAGGGCTGGTAGCCGAACGGCTTCGTGCTCGCACAGCGGATTGCATCCCACAGGTCAATCTCGAGTTCGTGGCTGAACTGCACCATCTCGTTCATCAGAGCGATGTTGAGAATGGCGGTACGTGTTCTCGAGCAGCTTGGCCATCTCGGCCTCCCGGGTCCCGGCCGCTTCCACGACCTCATCACAGACCTGGGCGTAGAACGAGGCCGCCCGTTGGGTGCTTGCCACGTTGACCCCGCCCACAACTTTCGGTGTGTTGCGCAACCCGTAGCGCGGGTTGCCGGGATAGATCCTCTCTGGCGAGAAGGCGAGGAAGAAGTCCCGACCGGCGACCATTCCTGACCTCTCCAAGATGGGTGCCACGACTTCCTCCGTGGTCCCCGGGTAGGTGGTCGACTCGAGGACGACCAGATCTCCTCTTCCGAGAGCCTGAGCGACCGTTCCAGCCGAATCTGTGACGGTCGTGAGGTCCGGCCCGCCATCCCTCGCGAGAGGCGTCGGCACACAGATGACGTACACGTTGGACGTCGTGATGTCGCTGAGGTGGGTCGTCGCGCGAAAGCCCCGATCGAGCGTCTCGCCAACTTCCGCACCTGTGATGTCGTCAATGTGGGATCGACCAGCATTGAGCGAGTCGACCACCCCGTGTGAGACATCAAAGCCGAGTACATGCATTCCGGATCTTGTGGCCTCCAGGGCCAGCGGCGGCCCCTACGTAGCCCAGCCCGAGAACGGCCAGCCTCCGCTCCGTCACGCCTCCCCCAAACAAACCAGGCTTCACGTCTGATGGGCGAAACCTTACGCTGCCACCTCGCGCCCCAAGTCACCATCGATGACCGAGGGGGGCCGAGTCTTCGGCAACCTTTCTACGCTCGAGGGCGTGAACCGCGGTTGCCCTCGAGTAGAGTGTTCTCCAACTCGGAAGGTCGACTTTGCGCGTACTCGTCTTCGCTCCCTCCTTCGCGCCCGCCATCCAGGCAGGCGGGCCCGCTCGATCACTGACCAACCTCGTCGACGAGGCGTCCATGAAGCATGACGTCGTGGTGGTTACTTCTGAGAGAGATCTGGGGTCGAGCGCACCGTTCCCGGGACTTTCGGGCAGGACAGTCACGAGGGGCCGCGCGACCATCCACTATGTCGATGTCAATGACGCCCGGCAGTGGGTCCGCCTGATTCGAGTTCTCAGTCGGGACCCTTACGATCTGATCCTATTCAACAGCCTCTGGAATCGGGCCCTGGGTATCTGGCCGGCGGCGTTGTCTGCACTTGGGGTGTTTCGGGGACCGGGAGTATGGATGCCGCGGGAGTTGCTGCCTGGAGCCTTGGCATTCAAGGGAGCCAAGAAGCGCATCGGCCGGCCGGTCTTTCGCTCTGTCTACCGTCGAGCGATCCACGC
>CAVVZQ010000005.1:0-171088 GCA_963752715.1 uncultured Actinomycetota bacterium
TCGTCTTCAGTCCCGTGTTGAGGCGAAGCGCTGGTCCGGGAGAGGTCCCGGCGCCCGCTCGTACTGCCGGTGCGGTACGCGGGGATACCGCCGGCGGTGGGCGCGCCGTAGGGCAAGTGCCCTTATCGTGATCGGCATGCAGGGGCGGGTTGATCGAATGGCCGCGCGGTTGGGTCCGCGCGTGGCCCCGGTCGACCTGGCGATCGCGGCGGTGGTGCTCCTCGCCTGCCTCTACCTGCCACGGGCGGGCAGGGTGGGCGAGCGGGCCGCCGCTCTCGAGGCCGCCGGGCTGGCGGCGCGGGGGTGGGAGTCGATCGCGTTGGTGGTCCTGGCGTGCGTGCTGCTGGTGTGGCGTCGGCAGTGGCCGGTGGGCGTCTGGCTGACCGTCCTGGGCCTGACCGCCGCCGACACCCTGCTCACGCAGCTGCCGTCCCGGTGCATTCCCGCGGTGATGGTGTCGGTCTACACCGTCGCGGTGCGCACCGACCGCCGGACGGCGGTGATCGTGGCGGCAGCAACGGCTGGCGCGATCATCATGCCGACGTTGTTCGTCATGGAGGGATCGATCGGCAGCGACGCGACCTACGCCCTGGCGGCCTTCAGCGCCCTGGCGGCCGCGGTCGGCGACTCGGTGCGCCACCAGCGGGAGTCCGTCGCCTCGGCCCTCGCGCGCGCAGCGGCGGCCGAGGACTCGCGCGAGGAGTTGGCGCGCCGCCGCGTCGCCGAGGAGCGGCTGCGGATCGCCCGCGAGCTCCACGACGCGGTCGCCCATCACGTGTCGGTGATCAACGTCCAGGCCGGAGTCGCCGCGCACCTGGTCGAATCCGACCCCCCGGCCGCCCGGGAGGCGCTCGTGCACGTACGCACCGCGGGTCAGCAGGTGATCGAGGAGATGCGCGTGAT
This sequence comes from uncultured Actinomycetota bacterium, assembly GCA_963752715.1. GTDB lineage: Bacteria > Actinomycetota > Actinomycetes > Mycobacteriales > CAVVZQ01 > CAVVZQ01. The sequence continues at coordinate 904 of CAVVZQ010000005.1, forward strand.
GGTCGGGCTGCTGCGCACGGATGGGAATGCCCAGCTCGTCGAGCCACCGGCTCCGGGAGTCGCGGAAATCCCGGGACTGGTGGCCCGGATGCGCTCGGCCGGGCTCGACATCGAGCTCGAGGACCGGGTGGGCGCGCGCGACCTGCCGACCACGACCGGACTGACGGCGTACCGCGTGATCCAGGAGGCGCTGACCAACGCGGGCAAGTACGGGACCGGGACTGCCCGCGTCGTGCTCCTGGAGCAGGGCAAGACGCTGCACGTCGAGGTGAGCAACCCCGTGGCCGCCGGTGTCGGCACCGCCGGCACCGGCAGCGGCCCCAGCAGCGCCTCGGGACACGGCCTGGTCGGGATGCGCGAGCGCGTGGCCGCCACCGGGGGGACGCTGACCATCACCCAGGGCGAACGCTTCCACATCCGAGCCGACCTGCCCCTGGAGCGGGTCGGCCCATGATCCGCGTGCTCATCGCCGACGACCAGACACTGATCCGCGCCGGCTTCGCCGCCCTGATCAACTCCGCCCCCGACCTCGAGGTGGTGGGCGAGGCGATCGACGGGGCCGACGCCGTGCGCCAGTGCATCGCCCTGACCCCGGATGTCGTGCTGATGGACATCCGGATGCCGCAGCTCGATGGCCTGCAGGCGACCGAGCAGATCAGCGCGAACCCGGGTCTGGCCGGCGTGCACGTACTGATCCTGACCACGTTCGAGGCGGACGAGTACGTGGTCGCCGCCCTGCGCGCGGGCGCGGGCGGGTTCCTCGGCAAGGGCGTGGAGCCCACCGAGCTGCTCGATGCGGTGCGGGTCGTTGCGGCCGGCGACTCGCTGCTGTCCCCACGGGCCACCCGGTCGCTCATCGACCGGTTCCTCGCCCAGCCCTCCGAGGTCCACCTGACGACCAGCCCGGCGGAGCTGGCGGTCCTGACCGATCGGGAGCGCGAGATCGTGGCGATGGTGGGGCGCGGGTTGAGCAACGACCAGATCGCCGAGGAGCTCTACCTATCGCCGCTGACCGCCAAGACCCACGTGAACCGCGCCATGTCCAAGCTCGGCGCCCGTGACCGCGCGCAGCTGGTGGTCATCGCCTACCAGAGCGGCCTGGTGCGGGCTGGCGACGCCTGACCCTGCTGCGCCCTACCGCAGGCGCAGTACCCGCAGGCGCCTGCATCTGGCAGACGCGGACTGGGCACCCCGGTCGCGACCCTTGATCCACGCCCACCGGAGCCGCCGACTGGCAAGGACCAAGGAGAGATCGTGATCGAGGTTCGCAACCTGACCAAGCGCTACGGCGACGTCCTCGCCGTCGACAGCATGAGCTTCACCGTCCAGCCGGGCATCGTCACCGGGTTCCTCGGCCCCAACGGTGCCGGGAAGTCCACGACGATGCGGATGATCCTGGGCCTGGACCGGCCCACCTCCGGGACGGCCACCGTCAACGGCCACCCGTACGGGGAGTCCGCCGCACCGCTTGCTGAGATCGGCGCCCTGCTCGAGGCCCGGGCGATCGACAAGGGCCGCACGGCCCGCAACCACCTGCTCGCCCTCGGTGCCACGATCGGAGTCGGCGCGGCGCGCGTCGACCACCTGCTCGAACTCGTCGGCCTGGCCGATGTGGGCAGCAAGGGTGCCGGCGGGTTCTCGCTGGGCATGGGCCAGCGCCTGGGCATCGCCACCGCCCTGCTGGGCGACCCGCAGACCGTCATGCTCGACGAGCCGGTCAACGGCCTGGACCCTGACGGCATCAAGTGGATCCGCACCCTGCTGGGCGAGCTCGCCGACGAGGGCCGGACCGTGTTCGTGTCCTCGCACGTCATGAGCGAGATGGAGATGACCGCCGAGCACCTGATCGTGGTCGGTCGCGGCAAGGTCCTGGCAGACATGTCCATGCCGGACTTCATCGCGGCCTCCGTCGCAGAACGCGGTCCGTGTCTCCTCCCCCGACGCCGTGCGGCTGCACAACCTGCTCGCCGGCCCGGGGGTCACCGTCTCCTCCAACGCTCCCAGACACCTGGAGGTCTCCGGGATGCCGGCCGCACAGGTCGGCGAGATCGCCGCCCGCGAGGGGCTCGTCCTGCACGAGCTCGTCGATGTCGCCCCCTCCCTCGAGGAGGCCTTCATGGAACTGACCCGCGACGCCGTGGAGTACCACGGCTCGACCGAGACGAACGAAAGGACGGCCGCCTGATGAGCGTCGCAACACTGAACCCGCCAACCGTCCGCACGCACGCGATCACGGCGGCCCGCACAACCACCCCCCGCGTGATCCGTAGCGAGTGGATCAAGCTGCGCACCCTGCGCTCCACCTGGCTGACGATCGGCGGGATGCTGTTCGCGCTCATCGCCTTCGGACTCATCGCCGCCCTCACCGCAAGCGGGCAGGTCGAGGTGACCGCGGGGCAGGGAGGACCGCCGGGGTTCGCCGGGACCGACCCGGTCACGACCGTGCTCGCCGGCGCCACCTTCGCGGTGCTGATCGTCGCCGTGCTCGGGGCGATCATCGGCGCCCGGGAGTACTCCACCGGGATGATCCGCACGACACTGGCCGCGGTCCCCAAGCGGCTGCCCGTCCTATGGGGCAAGCTCACGACATTCGTGGCCGTGGTCGCCCCGGTCGCCCTCGTCGGAGTCCTGGCCGCGTTCTTCGGTGGCATGGCCATCCTCGACGCGGGAGGCGCCGCGACCGTCGCGTGGTCCGACGACGGCGTGGCCCGGGCCGTCCTCGGGACGGCCGCCTACCTGGTCGGGCTCGGCGTCATCGGGGTGGCCCTGGGCATCCTGCTGCGCAGCACGGCCGGCGGGATCGGCACGGTCATCGGGGCGGTCCTGTTCGTGCCGACCCTGGCCTCCGCACTGCTGCCTGACAGCTGGGACGACATCCTGAAGTACCTGCCCTCCAACGCCGGGCAGGCCTTCAGCTCCCTGAATCCCGCAGACACCCTGCTCAGCCCCGGAGCGGGCATGGCGGTCTTCGCCACGTGGGTGCTGCTCGCCATCGCTGGCGCCGCCATCGCCCTCAAGCGCCGCGACGCATAGGTGACTGGCATGCGACGAGCGACCAGGATCGTTCTGGCTGCCACACTCATCACGGTTCTCGGGGCACTCGCTGTCGGGGAGGGCAGGGCGCGGACATCCCTATCCGCGAGGATCACAGAATTGGCCCCCGACGGCATCGCCGTTGCTCCCGCGGGGATCGTGCTCTGGGGGCTTGTAGCCGGGTCGATACCGGTGACCCTCACGGTAGGCGCAGACACGATCACCATGGCTATCGCCGAGAACGTGCCAGAAGAACGGGATGCCCGAATCCAGGGCATCCGCATCGATGACTACATCTACGTCGACCTGATACGCGCGACTCCGATCGGGGATCTGCCGATCGAGGTCGCCGTACGCCCCACCGTCAGCGATGGAGCCCTCACGACTCAGATCGTCTCCGTGACTGCCGCCGGGGTCGAGCTTCCCGTATCGGTACTGGACGGCGTCGCCCTCTCACCCGGGTCGGGGCTGGTCGACTCAGGATGCCTCACTCTGCGAGACGCACGCGTCGAAGGCAACACTGTCGTGCTCTCCGCGGACGCCCCGCGCGGCTGCCAATGACGGTTTCAGGTGATGCGAAACGACCCCACGCTGGACGTTCCGACTCGCACGAGCGCCCCACCAGCCGGCGCGGGTTCCTCAACCGGGGTCCTTCGTCGGGCGGGACTCCGAGCGGGAAGTCCCGACCTCCACCTGAGCACACGTACACCCGCCAGTCGTGGGCGCGCAGCAGGTCGAACAGCTCCAGCATCGGCTGGTACACCAGCTCTGTGGCCAGGCGCCCCAGCCGCTCGTCGCGGTACCTCGCCAGGAAAGCCCTGACCTCGGCTTCGTACTCCTCGGGCGTGGTCCCCTCGAAGGCACGGCCCACCCCCTTGAGGAACTCCAGCACGACGGTCGGGTCCTGGGTGGCCAGGCCTCGGGAGAAGGCCGGGTCGCGAGTCACGATCGACCGGTACGGCTCGACCTCCGCCAGTGATGGATCCGACTTCAGCTGGGCCACGAGCTTCCGAAACCTGGCCATCCGCCCAACTGCCCAGCATCCAGCCGTCCTGCCACCCCCCGCGGCGGAGCGGCTCTGTCGAGCTGCGAGCCGATGACCACCTGTTGCCGGCGCACCGTCGGGGGTGCCAGGGTGATGGGGATGACGATCGAAGTTCGGCCGGCGACGGAGTTCGCCGACATGGCGAGCATGCTCGGGCCGAAGCGCCCCGATGCCACCGTGTGCTGGTGCCTGAGCTACCGGCTCCCCTCGAAGGAGAATCGAGCTCTGCGCGGCGCCGCGCGGGCAGACAAGGTCGCCGAGCTGGTCCGACAAGGTCCTCCCGGTGTGCTTGCCTACGACGGCAACCGGGTCGTGGGCTGGGCCGCGGTGCACCCCCGCGCGGACACGTCGTTCGCGACCAGCCGCACGATCCCCCACGTCGACGAGCGGGACGTGTGGTCGGTGTGGTGCATCCGCGTCCGACCCGGTCACCGCGGTCAGGGCATCTCCCACCGGCTGCTGGCCGGAGCGGTCGACTTCGCTCGACAGTCCGGTGCCCCGGCGATCGAGGGATACCCCGTCGACAACCACGGTCAGAAGGTCGACCTCACCATGGCCTACGTCGGCACCCGAAACCTGTTCGAGACGGCCGGGTTCACCAAGGCCGCCGACACCACCTCGGTACTCAACGGCTTCCCCAGAGTGCTGATGAGGCTCAACCTCGACTGATCGCCAACACCCTCCGGGCCAGCAGCACGCAACGACCGCAACTTGAATCGCCCCGCGTTTTGTGGAGGCTCGGTTACGTGGTTCCGGCCTCGGTGAGGACCGGGGTTTCAGGGTAGTGGTCGGGCTGCTTGGTGGCCCAGAATGCGGCCTCGAACTCGGCGGGTGGGACGTGGTCGAGCTCGCCGTGGAGCCTCCTGTGGTTGAACCCTGAGCAGGCGCGGTAGGCAGCGCGCCGCCCGAATCGGGCTGGTTGTCCGGGGGCTGTCGTGGTGTGGGTGGGCTACCGGAGCAGGCGCACTCGGATGGGGAGGTCGAGATCGGCCCAGGCGCGGTCGGCAGTCAGCACCTCAGGTGGGTTGCTGCGGACCGTCAGAGCCAGGCAGCATCGATCGCCCAGCGACAGCCGTGTGCCTCCGCTGAGCGATCGCATCGCGCCAGCGAGCTCGGCGTCAGCTTCGGTGACGGGTTCGATGACGACGCCGGCGGCGGTGAGCAGCCCCCGAACCCGGCTGACGTCGACCTCGGCGTCGACCAGCTTGCCGATCACCTCGGCGAGGTTCGCCGCTCCCAGGCTCGCTGAGGCGAGCGCCCCAGCGACCACCTCCGCGCCGGGTTCGTCGTGCACGAGCGCCAGCACGGCCGACGCGTCGAGGACGGTCATTCGCCGACTGCGGCTGCGCGGCGACGCTCGCTGAGCAGCTCATCGACCAACGACCGCGTCCTCGGCACTTGCAGGGCCACGCCGCGCAGCTCAGCAGCAGCGTCCTGCGGCCGCTCAAGCACGAGGCTGTGGCCGACCAGACGCAGGTGCAACTGGTCCCCGGGGGAGAGCCCCAAGGCGCTGCGAACCTCCGCTGGGATGACCAGTCGCCCTTGCTGACCCAGCACCAAAGTGGCATTCATGAGGCAAGTATGCCACCACCTCATAATGCGTGCCACAGTCCTTACTGCGGAAGCCTCGGGCCTTGCTGCGGAAGCCTCGGGCGCACCCGTTAGCAGCGTCACATCGCCGCGAGTCGACCTACTCGCGGCTGATGCAAGTGAGGGCGTGGTCAGTCGGAGGGTTAGGCCTCTGCGGCGGGTGGGATGGGGATCTGGTCGGCGTGGGCGGCGAGCCAGTCACGGAACGTCATGAGCTCGGGGTTGAGCTGCCGGACCAGGGTGAGGTCGCGTTCGCCGACGAAGTAGTCGTTGAAGTCGCGGTAGAACTGGAACATGTTGCCGAGGTCCTCCGCGCCGGGGAACCCCATGGCCCGGTAGTCATCGGGTTCGACGGCGACGTAGGTCACCGTCTCGCCGATCGCCTCGCTGAGCTGGGCGGCCATGTCGGCGACGGTCAGGTGTTCCCCGGCGATGGACACGGTCTGACCGATGTAGGTGTCCCCGGCGGCGAAGATGCCGGCCGCGACCTTGCCGATGTCTTCGGCGGCGATGCCCGACAACAGCGCGTCGCCCATGGGGAACACCAGCACCAGGGAGCCGTCCTCGCCGCGCTGCGGGCCGCTGCCGAAGCCGATCATGTTGTCCCAGTAGAACGCGGTCTGCAGGAACGTCGTCGGGACGCCGGCGTCGGTGAAGAACTGGTTGGCCGACCCCTTCGCGTCGAAGTGCGGCACCTTGTACTCGCCCATCAGCGTGGGCATCCGGTCATCGTCGAGGGGGATGAACCGGCGGGTGTCCTCCAGGGTGGACCAGATCGCGTGCTGGATCCCGGCGGTCTTGGCCGCCTGCGCCATCCGCTGGGCCTGCGCCTGCTCGACGTCGGGGGAGAAGTGCGCCCAGAAGAACGTCACGAAGAACGCCCCGTACGCCCCCTCCAACGCACCCAGCAGACTCGCCTCGTCGTCGATGTCGGCCTGCACCACTTCGGCGCCGGCGTCGGCCAAGGCCCGGGCAGCGTCGGAGTCCGGGTCGCGGGTCACGGCACGAACCGCGAACGTCTCGTCCTTGAGCAACGCCCGCGCGGTCGCCCCGCCCTGAGCGCCGGTCGCACCCACCACCGTGATCAGCTTCTTGTCAGTCATGCCAGTCCCGCTCTTCGTTGTATCGACGCCGTGCCGGTCGGCCCGACAACACTGGTCTAGCAGAGCCCCGCCATGCCCGCCCCTCGACCGCACCGCCCGGGCGCAGTTCGGGTCAGCCGCCAGACCGGCCTCCAAGGCGCACCACGACCCTCGAGTGCGTGCTGGAGGCTTCGACGGGGCGGCGTCTGCCCGGAAACTGCGGCTGCGACCGGCAACGCCGCAACGCCACCGGTCGCGGCCAGATCACGACGACCACGAGGACGCAGTCGAGCTCACGAGGGGTCCGGCGCGGATACTCTCCCCCGGCATGGACCGCTTCGAAGCGCGGGCGCCGACGCACATGCAGGTCGTGGCCGATGCGGCGGTCAGCCGTGACTGGTACGTCGATGTGCTGGATGCCTCGGTCTACGGCGAGGACGGCGGGACATCGGTGGTGCTGGACCTGATGGGGAAGTGGCTGCTGCTGGTCACCGGCGGCGGACCCAGCCCGGACAAGCCGTCCGTCACGCTGTCCGTGCCCGATGATCCCGACCGGGTCAGCGGCCAGATCATCTTCCGGGTCGATGACTGCCGACGGACCCACGAGCTACACAGCTCGCGGGGCGCGGAGTTCCTGACCGCCCCTGCGTTGCCGCGCAACTCGAGCGACCACTCCGAGAGCCTGCGTCACATCGCCGCCTGTCGACGCGTCTCGCCGGCCGGGCCTGTGTCGGGTCACCGTCGCTACGGGCCCCGAGTGCGGCGGCTGGCGCCTCTCCGCGTGAGTGGCTCCCGGCTTTCAGGGCAGGAGGTCGAGGTACTGCTTGCGGGCGGGCATCGCATGGATGACCATCTCATCGCCCTCCCCGAGGATGAGGACGACGGTCTCGAGCAGCCTGGCGTGGGTATCGAAGCCGAGGCGAAGCTCCCGCTCTGGTATCTCGTCCTCAGTCAGGGGTTCGATCCAGACCGCCCATTCCGCGGCCTGGACCGCGTCCTCCGCAGCGATGCCATGCTTGAGCGCGCTCTGATGAACCTTCACGCCGCGAAGTTCACAAGCGCCGCGCGGATCGCCTCGGACCGGCTCATATCGTGCTTCAGCGCGGCCGCATCCAGGGCATCCAGTTCCTCGGCCGTCAGGCGGACCGCGACGACCTGCATCGGCTCCGCCCCGCGCCCAGGGCGGCCGCGGCCGCGGCGCTTCAGCTCATCGACGTCGTAGCCGGCTTCGGCCTCATCGGCCCACCGCTTGATCTGCTCCTCGCTCACCACGGGACATATCGTATAACGAAAACAAGACGGTGGTCACCGGTCAGCTGGGTCTAGCGTCGAAACAGTCTGGGTGCTTGGCCGCGTGCGCGGCGAGCGGGGTCCGGGCCTGTCAACAGGTCGCCGCGTGAGGTGACCTGATGTCTGCTTCCACTCCTCTGCTGCCGTTCCAGCCGGCGACGATGTCGACCGCCCAGCTGGCGGCGGTGTCCTTCCTGGCTCGCTACTCCGGCCGCACCCACGCCTTGTACGCATTCCAGTTGCGCCAGTGGTTCGGCGGGTGCCAGCGCCACGGTCTCGATCCGCTGGTCGGGGTCCAGCGCGCCCACATCGACTTGTACTCCGCAGTCTCGGCGACGCCGGGCTGATGGACTCCTCGGTGGTGACGATGATGCACGGTGTACGTGGGTTCTTCCGGTTCGCGCACATCGACGGACTGATCACGGCAGATCCCGCGGTCTACGGCGTCCACTTCCTCACCGCCTACATGGCCGGCGTCTGAACGCAACGCCCGGACACGGGCCGCGCGGCAGGTGCGTCGTTTCCGCCCAGAAGGATGTATCGCCCATCAACTTGCTGCGATGGGACCTAGTGCCTGTGCGGCTCACGATTGCCGGACGAGCGTGTTGAACGCCGGGCACGTCCGTCCGTGGAGCCTGAGGTTGACTGTCGGGCGTCGTGCAGGGCTGAGGTCGAAGCTTTCGGGGATGACAATGAACAACTTCAAGACGGCAGCCCGAGTCGCCCACGCCGTGATGGGACGGTGCGCGACGACCGTCGGCGCTGGGATGCCGGCCTACCCCCGCCGCTCCGTGTCATGGCCCGGGCGAACGCGCACGAAGCCGCCATTGTCTGCCTGCTTGCACAGTGCTAGCATGGCGCCATGACGACTCTCTACATCCGCGACGTGTCCGAGGAGGTCGCCGAGACACTGAAGGAACGCGCGGCGGCTGAGGGCAAGTCGCTGTCGGCCTACGTCGCAGGCGAACTGTCCAAGTTGGCGTCCCGGCCGACCAACGCCCAGATCGTCACTCGACTGCGGGAGCAGGACCGTTCGGTCGGCCCAACCTCCGAGGAGATCGTTGCGGCCGTCCGGGCCGGCCGACGGTGATCGTCATCGACGCCTCCGCCATGGTGGAAGCGCTGGTCGGCCGAGATGTCGACGTTGCCCTTCTCGACCTGCTCGAGGGCGACATCGCCGCTCCGCACCTGCTCGATGTCGAGGTCATGTCGGCGCTACGCGGACTCGAACGGGGCGGCAAGCTCGCAGACCCAGCGGCCGAACAGGCTCTCCGCGACCACTTCGCCCTCGCCATCACCCGCCACGAGATGCTCCCGCTCGCCGAACGCGTATGGCAACTGCGTCACCAGTTCAGCAGCTACGACGCGTGCTATCTGGCCCTGGCAGAAGCGCTCAACGTCCCGCTGCTCACGTGCGACTCCACGCTCGACAGGCCCGGACACGGCGCCCATACGGTCGTGGTCTCGCGGACGCACAGAGAGTAGGAGATGCGCTGCGTCCTATCGCCGCGAGTCGCGCTGGCATGGATCTGCTTGTCTCACGATCGCGACGGGCCTCGGGGCGTCGTTGTCAGCCATGACGAAGCGCCCGCCGGGGCGCAGCACCCGAAACACCTCGGCGCTGTCATAGGGCGCGAAGACAGCGGTGACTGCCGAGAACTCGCCGTCGCCGAAGGGGAGGACCATCACCTGCGTCCTGGCCGGGGTGAGCCGCCGTGCCGCATGCCTGGTACGTCTTCGATGCATCCACGAGCACGGCCAGCACCTCACCCGGCTTTCGTCGTCCCTGGTTCACTCGCGGTCATGGGATCGCAGCGTGAACGGTGGCTGGAGCGCGTGCAGGACCGCTACCAGCCGACAGGCATCCTGGCGACGTTGGAGGACCCGCGGCTGGGTGTGCGGGTCATGCTGGCCAACTGCCTCGTCCCGCCGGTACTGATTCTGCTGTCGGTCCTGGGCTGCTGGGCGTTGGGCGAGTCGGGGGTGGCGTGGGTGCTGACCGGGTTCCTGGCTGCCCAACTGGTCGCGGCGGGCACGTTCCTCGGTCAGGGTGACGCCCGGCGTGCCGTGCTCATCCAGCTGTGGGCACTTCTGGTGGCGTCCACGGTCTGCCACGCGCTGCTGGGCGGTTTCGTGTGGTCCGGAGGGAGCCTGCTCTACGGCATCGCCGTCGCCGCCGGCGGAGCGCTGTTCATCGATCGGCGGACCGCGTACCTGCTGATGGCGGTCTGCCTGGCAGTGGCAGCTGTCATGGTGCCGCTGGAACCGGTACTGCAGGGGCGACGCGACCAGCCCCTGCTCGGGCTGTCGCTGTTCGTCATGGTCACGCTGTACGTGGCCATCCTGGTGCTCCTCGTCCCCTCGGCGGTGGCCACGGTTGACCGTCTGCGCTACGAGCAGGACCGCAGCCGGGCGCTGCTGCTCAACGTCCTGCCGGCCAGCGTCGCCGACCGGCTCAAAGCCGAGCCGGGGCTGATCGCGGACGACTTCCCGTCGTGCAGCATTCTCTTCGCCGACCTGGTGGGCTTCACCTCGCACGCCCACAGCCAGCCGGCTGACCGTGTCGTCGCCGAGTTGAACACGGTGTTCACCAGGTTCGACACTCTGGTGGCTGCCAGCGGGGCGGAGAAGATCAAGACGATCGGGGACGGATACCTGGTCGCGTGCGGACTGCCCGACCCGGACCCCGGGCACGTCACGTCGGCCTGCCGGGTCGCCCTCGCCCTGCGCGACGCCATGCCCGACCTCAACGCGACGCTCGGCACGGACTTCCAGCTCCGAATCGGCCTGCACACCGGGCAGGCCGTAGCGGGCGTGATCGGCACGGCCAAGTTCTCCTACGACGTGTGGGGCGACACCGTCAACCTGGCCAGCCGCCTCGAGTCCACCGGCGTGCCCGGCACCGTCTCCGTCTCAGCCGAGGTCGTCGCAGCAGCAGCGGACGGCTTCCGGTTCGAGCCGGCGGGACGTCGCGAGATGAAGGGCCGCGGGGAGGTCGAGGTCTACCACCTCGTCGCCCCGGCCCCCGCCGGGACATGACGGCGTTCGACGGCGGGTCCTCACTCAGCGACGGCGATCACGAGCTTGCCTCGTACGTGACCCTGTCGGCTGCGTGTGAAGGCGGCCGGCAGCTGTTCGAGAGGCAGGACGTCGGCGACGGGCACGTGCAGGTCACCGGCGTCGGCGAGCCGGCCGAGCTCCACCAGCCCCTCGGCTGAGGGCCGTACCCAGAACCATGAGCCGCCTGTCTCCAGAACAGACCCGTCGGCGATGGAGGCATGCCGACCATGACCACCCAGCACAGCCACAGTCACGTCGCGCACACCGCCGACGAAGTCAGCGACCACATCGACCCCATCCGGGGCGACGGTGCGCACCCGCTGCACCAGCCCCTCGCCGTAGGCCACCGGGATCGCGCCAAGCTCGGCGAGGAACTCGTGGTTCGCTGGTGACGCGGTTGCGATCACGCGCGCGCCCCGCGCCCGGGCGATCTGCACAGCGAACGCTCCGACGCCACCCGCCCCGCCATGGATCACGACCGTGTCGGACGCAGTCACGGCAAGCCGGTCGAGCGTCTGCAACGCGGTCAGCCCCGCCAGCGGAAGACCGCCCGCCTCCTCCCAGCCGAGCGCCGCGGGCTTGGGAGCCACTCCCCGCACACTCATCGTCACCAGCTCAGCGAAGGTGCCACCGTGCAGGACGTCCTTGCGCGCGTACGCCACGACTTCATCGCCGATCGCGAACTCGGGCGCATCGATCCCGACCGCCTCGACGACCCCGGCGACGTCCCACCCCGGAACGACCGGGAAGACGGCGTCCATCAAGGCGTCGAGGCCACCCGACATGGCCTTCCAGTCGACCGGGTTCACCCCGGCACACCGGACCCGGATCCGCACCTCACCCGGGCCGACCTTCGGGTCGGGAAGCTCACGCAGACCCAGGACGTCCTCAGACCCGTACCTGTCGTACGCCATCGCTCTCATGAGCCGACGCTAGCCCCGCAGCAGCAACCCGGCAGACCTCGCGCGGCAGCGGATCGAACCCCAGCACCAACCCAGGCCGGGAGCGGTACTCGGGTCGAAGGCAGCCGATACCCCTCCTCCACGTCCGGACGACGACGAGATACGGGGAGCCAAGGCGGCCCAGGCCGCACCGGGTCCTTCCGCCGCGAGTCGACTGCGGGAAGATGGGAATCCGTCCAGCCCATCGCCGCCTGGAACAGTGTGTGGACAACGTCGAGGGTCAGATCGCCCCGCAATGACAGACGCCGCCAGATCCTCGATCGCCTGGTCAACCAGGCGGTCGGCAAGAGCGGCATCGCCGACCGAAGGCGGTAGGGGTGGTCTGGCTTACCCTTCTCTGCGGACGCTGCACCACGTTCACGGCGGCGGGTGTGGAGAAGGAAGGCTGAGAATGTCCCCCAAGCAGACTGAGTCCGAGATCGGGTCCGAGATCGGGTCCGAGATCGGGTCCGAGTCTGAGTCCGAGTCGGGTTCCGGCTCGTCCGACGGCTTCAGCGCGGAGGAGCGCGCCGCTATGAAGGAGCGTGCCGCCGAGCTGCGCGCTGAAGGAAAGAAGGGAGCCAAGCGAGCAGACGGCCTGCAGGCGGTCCTCGACAGGATCGCCGAGATGGCGCCCGAGGATCGCGCGCTCGCCGAGCGCGTGCACGTGGTGGTGACCGGGATCGCCCCCGAGCTGTACCCCAAGACCTGGTACGGGATGCCTGCCTACGCCAACGCGGACGGCAAGGTCGTCGTCTTCTTCCAGGACGCGGGCAAGTTCAAGTACCGGTACTCGACGCTGGGCTTCCAGGAAGCGGCGACGCTCGACGACGGAGCCATGTGGCCGGTGTCGTACGCGCTGCTGAGCTGGAGTCCAGACGTGGAGCGGAAGGTCGTCGAGCTGGTCAAGGCCGCCGTTTCCTGACAGCCGCCACAGGGAGCACGGTGGTCCCCCGCGGCGGCTGCGTCGGGTCTGCGAGGTGCCGCCCTACTCGTCGGCCTCCGCGTCAAGCGCAGCACTGATCCTGCGGTGGGCCTCCCAGATCGCCTCGGGCAGGTTGTCGAACTGCTCGAGGTGCGTCGTACGGTGCTCCATCTCTTGGCGCCACCGGGGCACATTGATGGACAGGATCGTCTCCAGGTCCTCGGGGGAGATGTCGACCCCGTCGAGGTGGAGCTCCTCCGCCGTGGGAATGATCCCGACCGGCGTGTCACGCCCGGTCACCTCGCCGTTCTTCAGCCTCATCAGCCAGAGCAGCGGGCGCAGGTTCTCCCGGTACCCGGGCCACAGGAAGTGCCCGTCCTCGGGGTCCCGCTGGAACCAGTTGACGTGCGCGAAGACCGGCTGCACCTTCGCCGAGCCGATGATCTTGAGCCAGTGCTCGGCGTAGGGACCCTCGGGGTAGGACATGAACGGGCGCATCGACATGGGGTCGTAGCGCAGCTCGCCTTCCTTGCCCTCGGCGGCGAACGTGGCCTCGGCACCCAGTGTCAGGCCGTCGTAGACGCCCTCGGCGAGGTCGTGCATCGCACGGATGAGGGGCTCGCGGTCCCGGGTGCGCCCGCCGAAGATGATGGCGTCGATCGGCACGCCCCGGGGCTCGTTGAAGTCGGGGGCGACGTTGGGCACGGTCGTCAGCGTGGTGGTGAACCGGCTGTTGGGGTGCGCCCACGGGTCGTCCCGCCGCTCCGCCGGCCGGTCGGCGATGAGCTCGCCCTTCCAGTCACGCCAGCCGGTGACGTCCGCCGGGGGCTGCGGCGTCTTGCCCTCCCACCAGACCTCCTGCGTCACGTCGTTGTAGGCGACGTTGGTGAACAGCGCCTGGGTGCCTTCGGCGACAGCCGCGACGGCCGTCGGGTTCGTGGTCTCGTTGGTGTCCTTGGCCACGCCGAACACACCGAACTCCGGGTTCATCCCGTACAGCCGACCGTCTTCCGGGTCCACCCAGAGCCAGGCGATGTCGTCGCCGTAGAAAGTGACGTGGTAGCGGTCGCCGAGGGCGTCCGGGGCCAGCATCATCGCAAGGTTGGTCTTGCCCGAGGCGCTCGGGAAGCCACCGCAGATGTGGTAGGTCTGGCCGGTCTGCTTGTCCTTGATGCCGAGGAGCATGAACTGCTCGGCGAGGAACTGACCGGAGTCCCAGCCGTCGTAGGCGGCCTGGCGCAGGCCGTGGGCGATCTTGCCCAGCAGGGCGTTCCCGCCGTAGGAGGAGCCGTAGTGCAGGATGGTCCGCTCGTCCGCCACCGTCACGAAGTAGCGCTTGTCCTCAGGGGTGCCCTGACCCAGGTTCTCCAGGTCGCCGGTGACGTGGACAGCGCGGACGAAGCGGCTGGGATGGCTGAGGTTCTCGATGAACTGCACACCGACCCGCGCCATGCGGATCATGTGGAGCACCACGGTGCGGTGGTCGGTGAGCTCGACTCCGGCGGAGAAGTCCTCCAGCGGTGATCCCGGCGGGGCCATCAGGTAGGGGATCACGTACATCGTCTTGCCGGCGGAAGCGCCGCGCATCCGCTCCTCGAGCAGGGGGCGCATCTCCGACGCGGGCCGCCAGTTGTTGTAGATCCCCTTGTCCGCGGGGTTGTTCGTCGCTACGACGGTGCGCTCTTCGGAGCGGGCGGTGTCCTTGGAGTAGCTGCGCGAGTAGTAGAGCCCCTCGCCCGCCGGGAGAATCTCGCCCGCCTCGAGCGACTCCTCGATCAGTCGCTTGTCGTCGGAGGCGCTGACAACCTCGACGCGCTCCGGCTCGGTGACCGCTGCCCAGTAGTGGACGTAGTCGCGGACCTCCGTGTTGGTGAGTCCGGCTTCGTCCAGCACCTTGTCCACGTCAGACGCGTTCATTCGTCGCTCTTCCTCCCCGGAGACGCCCGTTACGGCCACGGTACGGCGTCGGCGCCGTCCGTGTGGCTGACTGCGCCAGACCTATGACGCAGGTCGCCCCAGCGGCTGGTGCAGGTGGCGGTGGGGCGGTTAGAGCGAGGCCAGGAACCGCAGCGTCTCTCCCACGTACCAGGGCAGTTTCTTGCCGCGTTCGTGGAACCCCACGTGGCCGCCGAGCGCAGTGACGGCCCGGTGCACGTACCCGAGCTCGGCCAGGCCCTCCCAGTCCACCGCCCGGTACGGCCCGTCCGGGATCATCGGGTCGTCGACCGCGTGCACGACCAGCGTCGGGACCCGGATCCGGGGCAGGAACCGACCTGAGGAGTTCACCGCGTAGTACTCCGCTGCGTCCCGCCACCCGTTGCGGCGGGCGGTGATCAGATCGTCGAACTCCACGATCCGGGAGACGGCGCGGATGTCCTCGCGCTCCTGTGAGGTGAGTCCGTACGGCTGGGAGAGCGCGTCCCGTCGCAGCCCCGTCAGCAGGAACCTCTCGTACGCTCCCCAGGCCATGTGGTGCAGGTGCTCGGAGCCGACTGCCAGGTCGAGGGGAGCCGACACCGCGACTCCCGCCGCCACGGGCAGCCCTTGCAGTGGCTCGCCGAGCAGCTTCAGGGTGAGGTTGCCTCCCAGCGAGAACCCCATGACCGCGATCGACGCTGTTGTGCCGCCACAGGTGGCCTCGGGCAGCCGTGCCAGGACCCGCAGCACATCTCGGAGGTCCTCGGTGCGTCCCGCGTGGTAGAGGCCCGAGCTGTGCTCGAGGGAGCGTCCCGCTCCCCGCAGGTCCACACGAGCGACGTGGTGGCCGGCCGCGAGGAGGCCGGCCGTGGTGGCCACCACGTAGGACGACTCGGCGGACCCGCCCAGTCCGTGCACCAGTGCGACCAGGTACGGGGCAGCCGGGGGTCGGGTCGCGTCTGCCTGGTCGTGCCGGCGGGAGTGGTGCACCGCGACCACGATCTTGTCGCCGGTGCCGTCCGACAGGCCCACCAACCCGTAGCGGGTCGACCCCAGCGCATCCAGATCGTAGGAGCGGGGCAGCACCCGGCTCCGGATCGTCTGCAGGTGCGGGGAGGCCCAACCCCGGGGCGGGGCGAAGGACCGGTTCACCAACGGCTCGGGCACGGACGGAGAATCCCACCGCCCGGGATGCCGCGCACCGGCGGGCTGCCCGGGACCGCGGCTCAGCGCCAGCGCAGGGCGGACGGGCGACTGCGGCTGCGCTACCGCGTCCGGCACGAGCCCTGACCCAGCGTTGTCCCCGGGCGGGCACCAGGACCAGGTCTTGTCAAGCCGTGGACCAGGGGTGACCATCAGGGAGAGGTAGTGGCATGTCCGCCGACCCGTGGGGCTTCACACGCTTCGGCCGCGTAGATCCACCCGTGCGGCCGGTGGGGGAACGCGTGCATGACTGGCTTCCGCTCTACCGGTCCGTACCCCCCGACGAGGTTCAGCGCCAGGCCAACAGGTGCATGGACTGCGGGGTTCCGTTCTGTCACGCGGGATGCCCGCTGGGGAACCTGATACCCGAGTGGAACGAGCTGGTCGCCACCCAGGACTGGCGCGAGGCTGCCGAACGGCTGCACGCCACCAACAACTTCCCCGAGTTCACCGGCTGGCTGTGCCCGGCGCCGTGCGAGGACGCCTGCGTGCTGACCTTGACCGGCGATGGCTCGGTCACGATCAAGGAGGTCGAGCTCGCGATCATCGATCGGGCGTGGCAGGAGGGGTGGGTCACCCCCCAGCGCCCGCGGCAGCGTACGGGTGCGCGGGTGGCCGTGGTGGGCAGCGGTCCCGCGGGGCTGGCCGCGGCGCAGCAGCTCACTCGGGCGGGCCACGCCGTCGTTGTCCTGGAACGGCAGGACCACCTGGGAGGCCTGCTGCGCTACGGAATCCCGGACTTCAAGCTGGAGAAGCGACTCATCGACCGCCGGATCGCCCAGATGGCCGCGGAGGGAACCACGTTCGTCGTCCGTACGGAGGTCGGCTCGGACCTGGGGGTCGCCGAGCTGCAAGCCGGGTTCGACGCCGTCGTGCTCGCCTGCGGTGCGACCCAGCCGAGGGACGTGCAGGTACCCGGCCGTGATCTCGTCGGCGTGCACCAGGCCATGGACTACCTGCCGCAGGCCAACCGCGCGGTCCGTACCGGTGGTCGTCCCACTGTCGACGCCTCGGGCAAGAACGTCGTGATCATCGGCGGCGGGGACACTGCCGCCGACTGCCTCGGTACCGCGAGGCGGCAGGGTGCTCTGGAGATCCACCAGATCGATCACAACCCGGAGCCACCGAGGCACCGGGACGTGCTGGCGAACCCATGGCCCCAGGTCGCGCAGGTCCACCCGAGCGCACCCGTGTACTCGGAGGGCGTCGCAGAAGAGTGGGCCACCGAGGTCGTGGCCTTCGAGGGAGACGAGCGGGGCCGCGTCCGTGCGGTGCGGGGCCAGCATGTGCGCGCCGTGTACGACGAGGCGGGTACCCGAACCTTCGTTCGGACCTCCCAGGAGTTCCGCCTCGACGCGGAGCTGGTGCTCCTGGCCGCCGGGTTCACCGGGCCGGAGTCGGCGCCCTGGCTGGCACGGTGCGGTGTGGCGGTGTCCGGGAAGGGCCGCGTGTCCGTGGACGAGCACTGGCGCACTGACAAGGACGGGGTCTGGGCATGCGGTGACGCCACCAGAGGCGCCTCGCTGGTCGTGTGGGCGATCGCCCAGGGCCGAGCGTGCGCCGCGGCGGTGGGTGCGGCACTGGGGGACGCCGGGGGCGTTCCAGCGGTCGTGACGCCGGCGACGCAGACGCTGTGAGGGCTGCCGCTAGTCCTACTGGTACGACACGAAGTCGGGTGTCGGCTTCACAGTCGTCATGGTCCGCTCGGGAGTGAAGGTCGGCTGGTCCTCGTCGATGAAGTTCTTCCAGCCCCAGAAGAACGTCTCCTCGGCATCGGCGGTCAGGTAGTCGTAGGTCTCGAACTTCTCCGAGGGCGTCCCGAAGCCGTCCACGTGAATGAGCACCGCGACCTGGTCGACGTCGGTCTTGAGCTGGTCGCGGTCGGAGATCATGGCGATCCGGAACTGGTGCACCACCAGCAGCTTCTGCGGGATGTCATTCTCGGTGACCAGGTTCGCCAGGTAGTCGACGACCTCGTTGACCTCCTCGGCGGTGACCGAGCCGATCCGGGTCAGCGGCAGCTCGTCCGGTCCGATGTGCCACTCGGGATCCAGCGCCAGCCCGACGTTGGGCATCAGGAGGAGCTCCTCGTACAGCTTCGCCTGCTCGAGGAAGCTGGCGCGGCCGGGCTGCAGGTCCAGGACCGCGTACATGCCGGCCTCGTCGGCCGCCTCGACCCACGGCCGAATCAGCTCGATGTCGGACTCGTTGGAGTAGTTGCCGTCCGAGCCTGCTTCGCGTGCGGCGATCGTGGTGATGATCTCGAACGAGGGGATCACCGGGACATCGCTGAACGGCTCGTACTCCGCCGCCAGATCCGCCGCTCGGTCGACCGCTCCCTCGACGTCCGTCTCGCCCATCACGCCGAGCGCCGGGACGCCCGGGTGACCGTACAACGCGACCATGAGGCGGCCGGGCAGCACGAGCTTGCCTCCGCCGGGAAGCTCGGCACCGTTGGCGGCGACGTCGAGCCGGTAGTCGAAGGACTCCTGTGAGCCGAACCCGTCGCCGAGTGCGAGAACCGCCGTCGGCTCCGTCTCCTCCAGCGCGGTGATGATGCCGGCATTCCCCCGCGGGTCGTAGCCGGCCATCACGGTCACGTCGGCACCGGCGGCGCGTGAGGTGGCGGCCGCAGCCGCGGGGACGGTGCCTGCCTGGGCGGACGCCAGCACGAGCACGTCGGTCACCGGGTCCGGGAGCTCGGTAGCCGGGAGCGCCGCTTCCGCGGACGCGCCCGTCGCGGCGGGTTCTTCCGAAGCGGGGCCAGGGGAGGGTTCGCCTGCCTCGGTCTGGGACTCCGACGGGGACCCGGGGGACTCGGCGGCGGGCGCCTGGACTGTCAGCAGCGTCGACCCACCGGGAGTCAGGGCGGCGATCTCAGTGACCAGGTCCGCCTCCGCGACCGGCGTCATCTGGTAGGACCCCTCGTGGCCAGTCACGCTGGCCAGTTCGGAGGGGTCGTCGGGGGCCGGTACGACGTCCAACCCGCCGATCTGCTCCGCCCAGGACACACCCGCACCTCCGACGGCGAGGACGGTGTCCGCGTCCAGCCTGTCCAGCTCCACGTCCGCGGCGTCGGAGGCCACCAGGACCGGTACGCCGAGCGAGACGGCCAGCGACGCGGCGCGCGCCTGCGAGTCGAGGTCGTCGCCGGTCACCACGACGACCGAGGCCTCCTCGAACAGCGTGGCCGCGGTGGCGGCGGCAAGGGAGCCTGCGTCCGTACCCGGCACCACGGCTGTGGCGGCGGGATCGGCGACGGTGGCTTGTTCCGGGTCAGGGTCGGAGGAACAGGCCGCCAGGGCAAGTGAGCCGACGACGGCCAGACCAGCGACGCGCAGCGTCAGTGTTCTCATTACCCACCTCAGACAGGACGTGTCGCCGGAATTCAGTTCAGGCTACGGGGGAGACCGGGCGGAATCGCGCGCCACGCGAAGAGCATCCGCTGTCGTGCGGCGCGGTCGACGGGGATTGTTCGCTCCGACCGCCTCGAGATGCCGCCGTCGGTGATTGGGAGCACGATAGAGGCCCCCGATCAGTCTGATCAGACCTGCTCAGCCCGATCACACCCAGAACCGCCCGTACGGAGGCAGTGATGTCGCTCTTCACCTCCTTCAGTGCCCTGACCAGCCCGTTCAAAGCGCGGATGGTTACCGAGCAGGACGCACTGCCCGGTCGCGAGCAGCCGATCACCACTCCCGGTGTGCATGCTGTCCTCGGAACGCCGCTGGCCGGCCCATATCCCGCGGGCTACGACGTCGCGGACTTCGCGCTGGGATGCTTCTGGGGAGCGGAGAAGAAGTACTGGCAGGTGCCAGGGGTCCACACCACAGCTGTGGGCTACGCCGGCGGGTTCACCCCGAACCCGACCTATGAAGAGGTGTGCTCCGG
This sequence comes from uncultured Actinomycetota bacterium, assembly GCA_963752715.1. GTDB lineage: Bacteria > Actinomycetota > Actinomycetes > Mycobacteriales > CAVVZQ01 > CAVVZQ01. The sequence continues at coordinate 20,881 of CAVVZQ010000005.1, forward strand.
TCGTACCGGGCACGCCGAAGTGGTTCGCGTGGTCTTCGACCCTGAGCGAGTCTCCTACCGGAGCCTGCTGAAGCTGTTCTGGGAGGTCCACGACCCCACCCAGGGCATGCGTCAGGGCAATGATGTGGGTACCCAGTACCGCTCGGCGATCTATGTCCACTCTGAGGAGCAGAAGGCGCTCGCGGAGGCCAGTCGCGAGATGTTTGCGCCTGCTCTGGGAGAGGCCGGGTACGGAGACATCACGACGGAGATCGCCGATGCGGGACCTTTCTACTTCGCGGAGGAGTACCACCAGCAGTACCTCCACAAGGTCCCCAACGGGTACGACTGCCATACCGCTACCGGCGTGTCCTGTCCCTTGTGAGAGGCGGCTCGGGGCCGGATCGGAGGCGGCACCGGGAGGCACGGGGCAGCGCCTAGTCAGCACGGGGCGGCGCGGGGGCGGCGCCTAGTCAGCACGGGGCGGCGCGGGGGCGGCGCCTAGTCAGCACGGGGCGGCGCCGTGCTAGACAGTTCTGGTGACTGACGTGACCGTGGGCTCCTGAGGTGGCCTCCTCGCTTCATCTCTCCAGCCGACAGGGCCGGTGGGTACTCGCGGCTGCCGTGCTCGGCAGCGGGGTGGCGTTCCTCGACTCCACGGTGGTCACCGTTGCCCTCCCCACCATTGCGGAAGACCTGGGCGCGAGCTTCTCCCAGCTGCAGTGGATCTCGAACGCCTATCTGCTGACCCTCGGCTCGCTGGTGCTGGTCGGCGGTGCGATGGGGGACCGGTTCGGCCGCCGGCGCCTCTTCCTGGCAGGCCTCGCGCTGTTTACCCTCGCCTCTCTCGCCTGTGGTCTGGCTCCCTCGGCGGAGTTCCTGATCGCAGCCCGGGCCGTGCAAGGCGTCGGGGCGGCGATGCTCACGCCCGTCAGCCTGGGAATGCTCCAGGCCGTCTACCGGAACGAGGACACCGGTCGAGCCGTGGGCCTGTGGTCCGGCTTGTCGGGGGTCTCCACGGCGGCGGGGCCGTTCCTCGGTGGCTGGCTGGTGGACGCCGCGACGTGGCGCCTGGTCTTCGTCATCAACGTCCCGATCGCGGGTGCTGCCATGGCGATCGCATTGCGCCACATCCCGGAGACCCGAGACCCGGGCGCACAGGGGCGGCCCGTCGACGTCTTGGGCGGAGCAGTGGTCACGTTCGCGCTGGCTGCGCTGGTCTGGCCGTTGATCGAGCAGGACGCCGCCAACGGCGTCCGGGTGGCGTCGCTCCTGGCGTCGGCCGTTGCCTTCGTCGCCTTCGTGCTCATCGAACGGCGGGTGGACTACCCGATGCTGCCGCTAGGGCTGTTCCGGTCGCGACCCTTCACGGTGCTCAACCTCTACACGCTGGCCCTGTACGGGGCGCTGAGCGCGACACTGTTCCTGCTCACCGTTCATTTGCAGGTCAACCTGGGGTACTCGGCGCTGCTGGCCGGGATGGCGAGTTTGCCCATCACGGTGCTGCTGCTGGTGATGTCACCCCGGGCGGGAGCCCGGTCCGGCCGCAGCGGTCCCTGGCCGCTGCTGGTGTGGGGGGCTTCCCTAGCGGGACTGGGACTGGTGCTGCTCACCCGGGTCGAGCCGGGAGTGAGCTACCTGACCGCGGTGTTCCCGGGCGTGCTCGTGTTCGGGGTCGGACTCGGTCTGCTGGTCGCACCCCTGACGTCGTCGGCGCTCGCTGTGGTCGGGGCCGACCGGGCAGGCATCGCGTCGGGAGTCAACAACGCGGTGGCTCGGGTAGCGGGGCTGCTCGCTGTGGCCGGAGTGCCTGTCGTCGCGGGGATCTCCGTACTGGGCAGCGACGGGTCCGCCGCCACGGGCCCCGGCTCGCTGGCGGACGGTTTCGCCGCGGCGATGTACGTCTGTGCGCTGCTGTGCCTGGTGTCCGCGGCGGTGGCCGCGTTGGCGCTGCCGCGCGGCGTGCTGACCCCGGTGCTGGCCGCCGGTGCCGACGGGGGAGAGGACTCCTGATGCCCAGGGGTCGGGCGTGCGCAGATACGGTCCGCGAAACGGTCCGAAACCGCGCCGTTTCGCGGACCTAACTGACCTAGCGCGAGGGTCAGCCGACGGCCGCGCTGCCGGGGCGGCGGTCAGCGCTCGGTCCCTGTTGCGCAGGCTGGCTCGCCTGAGGTCCGTTGAGCTGGCGGAGGATCTCCAGCGCCGCCGCATGCAGTCGCCCATTGGTGCACAGCACGGTGCCGCCGTCCGGACGCGCGCGCCCCTGGTGGTCGGTGAACCGGCCGCCCGCCTCCTCCACCACGACCTGGAGGGCGGCCAGATCCCATAGGTTCACAGCGGGCTCCGCGGAGACGTCCACTGCTCCCTCGGCGACCAGCATGTGGGACCAGAAGTCCCCGAACCCCCGGGTACGCCACACTGACCTGCTCAGGGTGTCGAAGGCCTCTCCTCGGCCGGCCTGGTGCCAGGAGCCTGCACCGGAGTAAGCGAGGAACGCGTCGGAGAGCTGCCCGATCTGCGAGACCGCGAGCCTGCGTACCGCGGCAGCCCGGGGCGCTCACCCAGGCGCCCCCGTCCCGGACCGCCCACCAGCGCCGGGCCAGCGCGGGAGCGCTGACCACACCGACCACGGGTGTCCCGTTGCCCAGTGGGTCGGCCTCGGACGGCTCACCGGCGCCATCCATCAGGGCAATCAGGGTGGCCCATACCGGTACCCCGCGGACGAAGTTCTTGGTCCCGTCCACGGGGTCGACCACCCATCGCCGGGGGACCGAGCCCCACCCCGACCCGGGTCCCGAGTCCGGCCCCGACCCGAGCTCCGAGTCCGGCCCCGACCCCGAGCCGGCGCCCGAGCCCGGCCCGCTCAGTCCGTACTCCTCGCCCAGGACCGCGTCGGAGCCGCGCTGCTGGCCGAGCATCTCCCGTACCGCGCGCTCCACCCCCCGGTCGGCGTCGGAGACCGGGGTGGCGTCCGGCTTGTCCTCCACCTGCAGGTCGACGGCCAGGAAGCGGTCCATCGTGATCGCGTCCGCGGCGTCGGCGATCCGCAGCGCCAGCGCGAGGTCGGCGCCGTACCGCGCCGCGCCTGTACCGGGGCCCGTACCGGGGCCCGTCCCGGGCTGGTCCTGGCTCACGGTCGCTCCTCCGAGGCCATCGACGCCAGCAGCCGCCGGAAGCTGTCGAGCCGACCCGGGGCGGCTCCGCCCTCCGCTGCGACCCATTCGTCGAGCGCGCAGCCGGCCTCGGCCGATGTGTGCGGGCAGTCGGAGGGGCAGTTCTGCGCCCCGGCGGTCAGGTCTGAGAACGCCCGCAGGAGGTGGCCGGGCGAGACGTGGGCAAGGCCGAAGGAGCGGATGCCGGGCGTGTCCACGATCCAGCCGCCCCCGGGCAGCGGGAGCGCGACCGCCGATGTGGACGTGTGCCGGCCCTTCCCGATCGCACTGACGTCGCCGATCCGCCGCTGGGCCTCCGGGACGAGCCGGTTTACCAGGGTGGACTTGCCCACGCCCGAGTGCCCCACCATCACGCTGACGGCATTGGCCAACACCCGTCTCAGGGGGTCCAGGTCGCTGCCGGGCTGCGTCGAGACGGTCGGTACGCCGAGGTCGGCGTAGGTGCGCAAGAGCTCGGGGGCGGGTCCGAGGTCGGTCTTGGTGAGGCAGAGCACGGGCTGGATGCCGGCGTCGTAGGCGGCGACCAGATAGCGGTCCACCAGGCGGGGCCGGGGCGGGGGATCGGCGACCGAGACGACCATGACCAGCTGGTCGGCGTTGGCGACGACGACTCGTTCCACCGTGTCGGTGTCATCCGCGGTCCGCCGGAGCACAGAGTTGCGCGCCTCGATGCGCACGATGCGGGCGAGGGTCCCTGCTCGCCCGGTGGCGTCACCCGCCAGCGCCACCGCGTCACCGACCACCACGGACTTGCGGCCGAGCTCGCGTGCGCGCATCGCGGTGACGGTCCGCTCCTCGCCGTGGTCGACGACCAGGCAGGCGTACCTGCCGCGGTCTACTGCCGTCACGAACCCGGGCACGGCGGTGGCGTGACGCGGTCGGTGGCGGGTACGGGGTCGGCTGCCCCGGCGGGACGGACGTACCCGTACGTCGTCCTCGTCCAGGTCGTGCCGACCGGAGGGGAGATGTCGGCTCAGGGTTGCCTCCGGAGCGCTCGCTGCCTCACGAGGGCATCATGCCAGCCCACAGCGACACGAAGTCCGGCACCGTCTTCGCCGTGGTGGCAACGTTCTCGACGAGCACGCCCGGAACGGCCAGGCCGAGCACGGCAGCGGCCATCGCCATTCGGTGGTCGTCGTAGGTGGCCACACGCGCGCCGTGCAGCGGGCGTGGCTCGATGGTCAGTCCGTCCGCCGTCTCGCGGACCGAGCCCCCGAGCCGGTTGATCTCGGTGGCGAGCGCGGCCAGCCGGTCTGTCTCCTGGCCGCGAAGGTGTGCCACACCCCGCAGTGTCGAGGGGGAGTCGGCGAGCGCGGCGACCGCGGCAAGCACGGGCGTCAGCTCGCCGACGTCCGAGAGGTCGACGTCCACGCCGCGGATGCCTCGGCTGACGGCCCCACCGCCCGAGCCCCCGCCCGACCGGGAAGGCCCAGCGCCGCCCGACCGGGAAGGCCCAGCGCCGCGCACCGTGAGGCCCTGGTCGTCCCGGGAGACATCGGCCCCCATGGCCGCGAGCAGCTCGGGCAGCAGGGCGCCCGGCTGCGTGCTCTGCTCCGGCCAGCCGGCGACGGTGACCGACCCCCCCGCGACCAGGGCGGCGGCCAGGAACGGAGCGGCACTGGACAGGTCGGGTTCGATAGCGCGGTCGTACGGCTGCAGCTCCCCGGGTCGCACCTGCCAGGTCGTGCCCGGGCCGCCGTCGCCGGCCACCTCGACCTCGGCTCCGGACTCGCGCAGCATCTGGACCGTCATCGCCAGGTGCGGTCCACTGGGTACCCGTTCTCCCGTGTGGGTGAGCACCACGCCGCTCTCCCAGCGGGGCGCGCTGAGCAGCAGCCCGGAGACCAGCTGGCTGGAGCTCGAGGCGTCGAGGCTGACCGTGCCGCCTGCGAGCCGGCCGCGGCCGTTGACGGTCAGCGGGATGGCGCCGCGCCCCCCGTCGTCGATGTCGGCCCCGAGGGTCCGCAGCGCCCGTACGAGTGGTCCGAGCGGCCGTTCCCGCATCCGTGGGTCACCGTCGAACCTGACCGGGCCGTCCGCGAGGGTGGCGACCGGCGGGACAAACCGGGCCACGGTGCCGGCGTTGCCGACGTCGACCCGTACGCCGCCGCGCAGCGGGCCTGCAACCCCGCGCACGACCCAGTCCGTACCGGCGGGGCCGTCCTGGGTCGTCGCGGCCTCGCTGACCGATACCCCCAGCGCCCGCAGGGCCTCGGCCATCAGCAGCGTGTCCCGGGAGCGCAGCGGGCGCATCAGCCGGGACTCGCCGGCGGCCAAGGCCGACAGCAGCAGTGCACGGTTGGTCGCTGACTTCGAGCCGGGCACACGGACCGTCGCCGCCAGGGGAGCCGACGCGGTCGGGGCGGGCCACGGATCCGGCACGGGACTCGCTGGTGGGTCCGTCCGGGAAGCCGGTACGGCGTCAGGGGGAGGAACGCTCACAGCCACCCAGTGTGCGCCCTCCGACCGCTGGGAGTCGGGTGGGAGAACGGCGTCGCAGCAGTCACCCTGGGAGTGGCGGGACCCATCCGTCAGGGAGGACGGCCATGTGCGGCAGGTACGCAGCCACGAGCAGCCCCGAGAAGCTGGCGGAGGAGTTCGAGGCCGAGGACGCAACCGGGGGCGGCCTGCGCGAGGACTACAACGTCGCGCCCACCAAGGACGTTCCGGTCGTACGGGAGCGCACCGACGAGGACGGCACCCGGATCCGTCGCATCGAGCTGATGCGGTGGGGTCTGGTTCCCTCCTGGGCCAAGGACACCACCATCGGCAACCGCATGATCAACGCCCGGATCGAGTCGGTGGCCGACAAGGCCGCCTTCCGGCTGGCGGCGAAGCGGCGGCGCTGTCTGGTGCCGGCGGACGGGTGGTACGAGTGGGCTCCGGCGGCTCCCGGCCAGCGCGGCAAGCAGCCCTACTTCATGACCCGATCGGACGGTCACCCGCTGGCGTTCGCGGGCCTGTACGAGCTGTGGCGGCCCAAGGAGGCCGAGTCCGACGTTCCGTGGCTGGTGACCGTCACGGTCATCACTGAGCCCGCTATCGGGGTGCTGGCCGAGATCCATGACCGGATGCCGTACGTGCTGGCCCCCGACCAGTGGGACCGCTGGCTTGACACGCAGACCACGGATGTCACCGGACTGCTGGTCGCGACCCCGGAGGACTACGTGGCACAGCTGGAGGTTCGGCCCGTCTCCACCGCGGTCAACAACGTCCGCAACAACGGGCCGGAGCTTGTCTCGGTGGTGCCGCTCGGCCCGCCCGCCGGCGACGAGCAGGCCTCCGCCCCGCTTCCGGGCGTGTGACCGCTGGTGGCGGGCATGGCGGGTATGGCGGGCATGGCGGGCATGGCGGGCATGGCGGGCATCACCACTCCCAGCGGGCCCGCCCGGGTGTATCTCTACCTGGCATCAGCCGGGCCAGCGCCAGGCGGGTCAGCGTCAGGCGGGTCAGGCGGGACAGCCGGGGCGGGTGTAGAGCCGGGGCCGGCTCCCGGGCTGCTGGTGCTCGGCCACGGGGCCGGGGGTTCCCTGGATGCCCCGGACCTCGTCGCGGCGCGGTCCGCCGCGCTGCGGCTGGGATGGGTGGTCGTGGGTGTGGAGCAGCCGTACCGCGTGGCGGGTAGGCGATCACCACCGGCAGCGAAAACGCTCGACGCGGCATGGATCGCGGCCGTGCGTGCTGTCGGGGCTTCGACGGGGAACCCCCTCATGACAGAAGTCCCGCCGACTCTGGTGCTCGGAGGCCGTTCCAGCGGGGCACGAGTGGCCTGCCGTACGGCTATCGAGCTGGGGGCCGACGCCGTTCTCTGCCTCGCATTCCCCTGGCACCCGCCGGGCAGGCCCGACCGAAGCCGCGGCGGCGAGGTGGAGCAGGTCGTCGCGGCGGGGCTGCCGGTGCTGACGGTCCAGGGGAGTCGCGACCCGTTCGGTCAGCCGCCCGGGTCGGTGCGGTCGGACCCCGCGGTGTCCGCGGTGTCGATCGAGGGCGGTGACCACTCGCTGAAGAAGTCCGCGGGCGAGGTGGAGGCCGAGGTCGGCGGCTGGCTGGGGCGGCTCGCGGCAGGGGCTGCCTAGCGGCCCGGGGCCGCCGCGATGGGTGCCACCACAGCCGTGGTTGCCGAGACCAGGTCCGCGGGCGCGAGCTCGACCTGAAGGCCGCGCCGTCCCGCGCTGACCACGACGGTCTCCTGCTCGAGCGCGCTCGCGTCGAGGACCGTGCTCAGGCGGGTCCGCTGACCGAAGGGCGAGGTACCCCCCGCCTGGTATCCGGTGGCCTTCTCCGCCTCGGGTAGGGGCGCGAGGGACGCCTTCTTGGCGCCGAGGGCGCGTGCCAGAGCCTTCGTGTCCAGCCGCGCGGGTACGGGCACGATGCCCACGGCCAGCCCGCGGTCGGTCGTAACCACCAAAGTCTTGAACACCTGTTCCGGGGGGAGGCCCAGCTTCTGCACGACCTCGTCCCCGTACGCCCGAGTGTTCGGGTCGTGGTCGTAGGGGTGCACGGTGTAGCTGATGCCCAGGGAGTCCAGCGCCCGGGTCGCAGGGGTCTGGTTAGCGGCCACGAGCGACACCCTAGGGCCAGTCCGCGGGTCGGAATGCCGCACGCCTCCAGGGCGTTGCCTGCCAGTGACGGCAGAGATCCGGCTGTCGGGCCCGCAGCGGGCCCGCGGCAGGTCCAGAGCGAACCAGTGGGGCGACGGTGAGACCATGAGGCAACTCGACCTAGTCGACCCAGGCAACCTAGCCGACCCAGGCAACCTAGCCGACCGAGCCGACCGAGTCGACCGAGGTACTGGGCCCGCGGGCAGCAACGCCGTCGCGTCGAGGTACCCGGGGTGGAGCGCGCTGGACGCCAGAGGCCTCGGGTACGAGATGACCGCGGGGCAGATACGCTCTCGCGAGACGCCGTCACGATCTATGGAGCCGACGGGCTGGGAGGCGGGGGTGCACCGGGTGGCCGAGGAAACCCCGGAGCAGCGAAACGAGCGATTCGAACGGGACGCCCTGCCGTACCTGGACCAGCTCTACTCGGCCGCGCTGCGCTTGACGCGCAATCCGGCTGATGCCGAGGACCTCGTTCAGGAGGCCTATGCGAAGGCGTTCGCCGCGTTCGAGTCCTTCGAGGAGGGCACCAACCTCAAGGCCTGGCTCTACCGGATCCTGACCAACACCTTCATCAACAACTACCGAAAGCGGCAGCGCCAGCCCCTGCAGGCGTCCACCGAAGGCATCGAGGACTGGCAGCTGTTCGAGGCGGGGTCGCACTCCTCCACCGGCCTGCGCTCCGCCGAGATGGACGCGATGGACAACCTGCCCGACGACGACATCCGCGAGGCACTGGCGCAGCTGCCCGAGGACTTCCGTCTGGCGGTCTACCTGGCCGACGTCGAGGGCTTCGCCTACAAGGAGATCGCCGAGATCATGGGCACTCCGATTGGCACTGTCATGTCGCGGCTGCACCGAGGTCGCCGAACGTTGCGAACCCTGCTGGAGGACTACGCGGCCACCCGCGGTGTGGTCGAGCCCGCTGGGGAACCGGCAGGTGAGGGGCAGTGAGCGAGACTTCTCAGAGCGGCTCGCCGTGTGCGTGTGACGACGTCCTGGCGGACATGGACTCCTACCTGGACAAGGAGCTCGCCGACGACCGCGCAGCCGCTATCCGCCAGCACCTCCTGGACTGCTCCCCCTGCCTGTCGGAGTACAAGGTGGAGCACGAGGTGAAGATTCTGGTGGCCCGGGGCTGTGCCCAGCACGCGCCGCCGCAGGTGCATGCCCGGGTGCGCGCCCGGCTGCGGTTCCTGGGCGTGAACTGTTCGGACCAGGAGGTCCGGGAGGACTGATTTTGACTGACCGCGCGACGGTCGGCGCCACGGGCTAGTAGACGCAGCTCGGATCGTCCACCCAGGGGCTCTCCGCTGCACTGCCATCAGCTCCCTCCGACGGTGCCGGCGTGGCCGTAGGTGCCGGGCTCGCGTCGGGACTGCCGACGTCGCTGGGCTCCGAGGAGGGACTCACGGTCTCGCTAGGGGTCTCCGTGGGGGACTCAGTCGGGGTCTCGGTGGTGGTCTCAGTCGGGTCCGGGAGATCCAGCGACGCCACGAACCCGGGAATCGCCGGCTCGTCGAGCAGGACCACCGACTGCTCGCCGATCGTCGCATTGATGTCAGCGACCGGCAGGGTTGTCGTACGGACGGTCGTGCCGAGGCTGCGGACCGCCGCGTTGGCCACCGCTGCGGCCTGGGCCGAGCGTCGGAAGGCCTCGTCGGCGAAGAGGTTCTCGCCGACCGTGGTTGCCAGGTCCATGCCGTAGCTCGGACTGAGCAGGTTGTCGCGGATGGCGTGGGCGGCCGCCGCGAGATACGCCTGCTGCCGCTTGACGCGGTCGAGATCTCCGTTGGGCAGGTTCTGGCGCTGACGCACGAACGCCAGGGCGTCCTCGGGCTCGAGAACCTGGGGGCCGGCGGGAAGCGCCAAGCCGGTCGCGGGATCGCTGGTCGGCTCCTTCAGACACACCTCCACCGGTCCGATGGCCTCGGTGATCCGGGCGAAGGAGGCGAAGTCCACCACCAGGGTGTGGTGGATGGGCATACCGGTCACCGCTGTCACGGTCTCGGCGAGCAGGCTGGTGCCCTCGGCGCCGCCACCGCCCAGCCCGAAGGCTGCGTTGATCTTGTCCATCCCGTAGCCCGGGATGTCGACCCATGAGTCGCGCGGAATCGACACCAGGCTCACGGGCGTCCCGGCCGGGGCGTCCGACGGCGGGATGTGCAGCACCATGATGGTGTCGGTCAGGGTGGACTCGGTCCGCCCCGTGGCGTACTTGGCGACCTCTTCGTCGGTCAGCCGGCTCCGGTCGTCAGTGCCCACCAGCAGGAGGTTCAGGCCGGAGGGGACCGACCACTGCGTCGCGCTCACCGGCGCCACGGTGACCGGGTAACGCTGCAGGCTCTCGTCGAACGCCCGCCACAGCAGGTAGCCGTACGCCGACCCCAGCAGCAGGACAGCGACCAGTCCCGCGGCCAGCAAGCGGCCGACCCAGGTCGCTGCCCTGCGCGGTGATGTCGTCAGGAGTTCGGCCGCTTGCCGTGGTTGGCGGCCTTCTTCTTGCGGGCCTTCTTCTTGCGTGACTTCTTGGCCATGGGGTCGCTCCCTGGTTCCGGTTCGTCCCGGCGATGGTCCATCGCAGGAGGTGGTGCCGTTTTCGAGGGTACGGGCAGGAAGATGCGGATAGGCTGTCGCGTCGTGTTCGACACCGTGCTCATAGCCAACCGCGGCGAGATCGCCTGCCGCATCATCCGAACCTGCCGCGAGCTCGGAATCCGCTCGGTGGCCGTTCACAGCGAGGCGGACGCTTCCGCGCTGCATGTACGGATGGCGGACGAGGCGGTCCTGATCGGTCCTCCGCCCGCCCCACAGTCGTACCTGCAGGCGGAGACCATCATCTCTGCGGCTCGCGACACCGGAGCGCAGGCGATCCACCCCGGGTACGGCTTCCTGGCCGAGAGCGCCCACTTCGCCCGTCTGGTCGCGGAGGCGGGACTGGTGTGGGTGGGCCCCTCGCCGGAGTCGATCGAGGCGATGGGGGACAAGATTGCTGCCCGCAACGCGATGGCCTTCGCGGGCGTGCCGGTCGCGCCGGGCACCGAGGAGCCCGTGCATGACCTCGAATCCGCGGTGAAGGCCGGACTCGGCATCGGCTATCCCCTGATGGTGAAGGCGTCTGCCGGCGGTGGCGGAATCGGCATGTCCGTCGTGTCGTCGGAGGCGGACCTCAGGAAGGCATTCGAGACGGCCCGTACCCGTGCGGAGCGCTTCTTCGGGTCGCCCTCGATCCTGCTCGAGCGCTACATCCCGGATGCCAGGCACGTGGAGGTACAGATCCTCGGGCTGGCCGACGGGCGGATCCTGGCTCTCGGGGAGCGCGACTGCTCCGTACAGCGCCGTCACCAGAAGCTGCTCGAGGAGACACCCTCTCCCGCGGTCAGCCACCAGCTGCGGGAACGGATGCTCACCGCGGCGGTGCGGGCGGGGGAGGCGGTCGCCTACCGCAACGCCGGCACGGTCGAGTGCCTGGTGGACCCCGCGACCGAGGAGTTCGTGTTTCTCGAGATGAACACCAGGCTGCAGGTCGAGCACCCGGTGACGGAGCTGGTCACCGGCATCGACCTGGTCGCGGAGCAGCTGCGGGTGGCCGCCGGTGAGCCTCCCGGGTTCGACCCGGACTCGCCGCCCTCACCGCGCGGACACGCGATCGAGATGCGCATCTACGCCGAGGACCCGGTGCGCTTCCTGCCGGGCCCGGGGACGATCAGCAGCTGGAGGCCGCCGACCGGCGAGGGTGTCCGGCTGGATACCGGGTACGTCGAGGGCGACACCGTCACGCCGTTCTACGACCCGTTGATCGCCAAGCTCTGCGTCCACGGAGCTGACCGCGAGGAGGCGCTGCAGCGGGCGTCGCAGGCGGTTGCCTCCTTCGAGATCCACGGCCCGAAGAACAACCTGCCCTTCTTCGCTGAGCTGCTCGCCTCTCCGGAGTTCCGCGCGGGCTCCTACACCACCTCGGCAGTGGAACGGCTGCGTCGCTGAGGGGCGGAAGGTTTCCGGCGTGGTGAACTGAGACGCTTGAGCAACCGATGTCTGAGAGCGCGAGGGGAGGTGGCCGCAATGGCTGAGGAGCTGCGGGCCGAGATGGTGGCCAACGTGTGGAAGGTGCTCGTCGCGCCGGGCGACGCGGTCGACGAGGGAGACACCGTCGTCATCCTGGAGTCGATGAAGATGGAGATCCCCGTGCTGACCGAGAGCGCCGGTACCGTCAGCACGGTCGAGGTCTCGGAGGGTCAGACGGTCCAGGAAGGTGACCTCATCGCCGTCGTCGACGACTGAGCGGGCTGGCGGCGTCGCTCACACGTCGAGCAGGTCCTCTCCCCGAGCCCCGCTCCACTCGCGCAGGCGCTCGTACAGCTGGGTCCTGCGGAAGTACCGCGAGTCGTACGCCAGCCGCAGGTCCTTCTCGATCAGCTTGGGGTGGTACGCGCTCGGCGGGCGCTTGGCGAAGCCGCACTCCCGCAGCGCGTAGGCGAGCAGCTCCACCATGTCGTGTCCCTGGCACAGCAGCGCGGGGTCGTAGTCCTTGCGCAGCTCTGCGACCAGCATCCGACCCACCTGGTCGAGACTGGCCGTGGTCCGGGAGCGGGCGTGGACGTCCCTCAGGTAGCGCATCGCGTCGAAGCGCAGCGCAGTCGGCTCGACATATCCCGACACCGGAAGCTTCGCGAACCTCAGACCCAGGTCTTCCCTGCTGTTGATCAGGCGCAGGGTCGCCGACGGACGACACCGGTCGTAGAGCAGGTCGCGGAGGGAGGGGAACGGTCCGGCCTGGTCGAGGAAGGCCTGCAGGCGGTCCGGGTCGGCATGCTCGGCCAGCACGGCATCCAGCGCGCGGCTGGCGATCAGCATGGCCTCGAGGTCGTGGGCGTCGGTGACGACGACGTCGGAGGGTGGCGCTCGATGGTCGAGCCACCAGAAGTCGGTGTCGACGACCGCCACCGCGCCGCCGAGCCGGGCCTTCTGCCGCCGTGACATGACCACCAGGACTCCGCGCTTGCCCTGGCAGGGCTGCACCATTCCGGAGTCGGGGTCGACGAACCGCTCCAGCACGGCGCGGTCTGTGTCGCCCTCGACGAGGACCCAGGTTCCCGTGAAGGTCCGGCGCAGCATCCGCATGGACGCGATGACGTCGTCCGGAGTGAGATGGCGCCTCACGCGTCGGGCCCATCTACCGACCGTGCGCCTGGCCGGGCGTCGGGGTTCTCCGGCTCGTCGGGGTCGTAGCCCTCGTCCTCCCCCTCCAGATCGACGGTCAGGTCCCAGTGGGTGTGCACGATCTGGGGCGAGTGCGTGGCGATCAGGAAGTCCAGCCCCCGGACCGCGCCGGTGCGGATCAGCCCGTCCACCACCGCCTGCTGCCAGGCGATGTGCAGCGAGAGCTCCGGCTCGTCGATGAGAACGAGGCTGCCTTCGTCGACCTCGAACAGCAGGGCGCACACCAGGACGAGCAGGTGCTGCTCCCCGGAGGACAGCGACGACAGCGGTACGGACTCGCCGCTGGCCAGGCGCACGGTGAGACCCTGTTCCCGGTCCATCGCCAGACGCTTGCCGAGGAAGGTACGGCCGGCGCGAGCCTGCAGGATGCCGAAGAGTGCCTCCAGTCGTTCCCGCACGTCGTCGAAGGCTGCGAGCTTGGCGTCGGAGTCCTGCAGGTAGGTCCACAGCACCCGGCGCTCCGCCTCGTCGAGGGGACGTACGGGCAGCGCGATCGGCTCGAAGGAGTCGATCAGCGAGAACTCGTGGAGTCGGGTGAAGTGCTCGCTCTGCTGGGCGAAGCGGGCGCGCAGCTCGGTCTCCGACGGTGGCGGCGCCTCCTGGTTGAGCACCCGGCTCGGAAAGGTGCGGTCGAGCGAGCCCGCCGCGTCGGCGTAGCGTCGCTGGGCGTCCCGGATGCTGCGCAGGATGAGGTTGGAGTACCAGGTGACTGCCGGCATCCAGCCCGAGTAGCTCACGTCCTCGAACCGCGTCTGTGGCTCCCAGACGATGAGGCGGTCGGCACCGATCAAGCGACAGGGGACGCCGTCGATGATCTCGGAGAGCCAGTCGGGCTCGTCGAGCAGCCGACGCAGGATCGGGACCGCCTCGGGGTGTCGGGCCAGCAGGGCGTTGGTCGTCATGGAGTGCCCCGTACGACGGTCCAGCCACTCCTCGGGTCCGGTCTGGGCCAGGTAGGGGTTGGCCTCGGTGACCCGCGCCCACGTGGCAGCACCTGCCTCGGGGAGATGCGTGGGCTGCCACACCTTGACGTCCCCGCCCGTGGGGTCGCTGAGCTCGACGGACATGTCACCGTGGGTCTCGGCCCCGGCCGCGGTGAGCTCGGCGGGAGCGTGGTTGTGCACCACGAGCCGGCGCCCGTCGTCCAGCCGGACCTCGAAGCGCCGTACGGGTGCTCTCGCGACCGCACCCCAAGCGCCCCGCAGGACGTTCTCCACCAGGTTCAGAAGGGTGGTCTTGCCCAGCCCGTTGGCCCCGTGCAGGATCGTGACCCGTTCGTCCAGGTTGAGGGCGAGCTCGAAGTCGAACTCGTCGTACATGCCGTCCACGGCCAGGCCTGCTACGCGCACGCCAGCCTCCTCACGCCTTTGCCGGGTCGTCGCCCAAGGCGCGCCGCACTGTGACGGGCACCCCGGGGCTCTCCGTCACCCTAGAAGGCGATGCCCGAGGCTGCGAGGCCACCGCCGGCGGCCAGGCCCCCGACGAGAGCCACGCCGACTGCGAGGGCGGCCACCCGTACGGGTGCTGCACGTCGTGCGCGTGCCTGGCGGCGTCGCTCCCGCTCGGCGACCTCGGAGAGCGCGCCGAGCAGTCTCTCGGCGTCGGGGCGCTGGGCTGGGTCGGCCGCCATCGCGCTGCGCAGCAGAGGAGCGATCGGCGCGGGGACGTGCGCCAGGTCGGGCTCGGAGTACCGCACCCGGTCCAGCACCTCGAACGTGGGCCCGCTCCCGTACGGGTTGCGGCCGGTGGCCGCGTAGGCCACCACCCCGGCCCAGCCGAAGATGTCCGCGGCGGAGGTGGCCCGCTGCCCGCTCATCAGCTCGGGGGCAGTCCAGCCGGGAGAACCCATCACGACGTCGGTAGAGGTGATCGGCTCCGCCTGGGTCGGCTGAACGATCCCGAAGTCGATCACCACGGGACCGCGCTCGGCGAGGATCACGTTGTTGGGCTTGAGGTCGCGGTGGACCATGCCGGCGCCGTGGACCGCGGCGAGGGCGTGAGCCAGCCCGGTGGCGAGGGACAGGAGCTCGTCGAGCTCCAGCGCTCCAGCGGTCTTGAGTCGCTGCTCGATAGTGGGGCCGGAGACGTACTCCATGGCCAGGTACGGCGTGGGGGCATCGGGGTCCGCGGCGAGGAGCCGGGGCGTGTGCGGCCCGGTCAGGCGGGCCAGCGCCTCGACCTCGCGGGCGAACCGGCTGCGAAAGTGAGCCTGCCGCTCGAGCGGGGTACGCAGCACCTTCACCGCCACAGCAGAGCCGTCCTGCGTGACCGCCAGCCAGAGGACACCCATTCCGCCGGTCGCGAGCCTGCGGGTGAGGGTGTACCCACCGAGGCGCGTGCCCTCGGTCATCGGCCGACCCCATTCGTCCGCCCGGCCTGATGGACGTCCCCGGTCAGCCCGGTCAGCCGGGTCAGCCCCGTCAGCCGGGTCAGCCCCGTCAGCCGGGTACCGCTCGCCGGACAGGAGACCGACAGCAGAGGCCCGCACCGCGCTCGCTGCGGCCGCGTCGGGGCGAGTCACCTCGACGGGAGCAGGGCGATTAACGGTGTTCACAAGGACATAACGCCGCAGGGAGGTGTGATCACTCCCCGCATTGATGAGATCTTGGACACGTCGCCCCCCGCTTGCGCAGACGCTAGGACGACACAGCCACCACCCCGTGCTGCGAGCAGCGGGCCTCCCAGCCCCGTGGAACCACCTGGACCACCATGCGCCGTCGGCACCGGTGGCAGTAGCGGGGTGGCTCCAGTCGCAGCGCAGCCTCGCAACGGTCGTGGGCGGGACTGCGTCCAGCGTGAGTGGGTACGGCGTGAGTGGGCTCACCGCAGCGGGGGCACCAGGTACCCGGCAGGTCGACCTGCCCGTCCTCGGCCGTGGTCTCTGGCTGGTCTCCGTTCCTGAGCTCGCCCATGTAGGCAGGCTAGATCCGGCGCGGCCGTGCAGTGGGCTTCTCGGGGTGCGGCATAGGCTCACGGCATGCGGATGGACCTCGTTCTCGAAGGCGGCGGCGTCAAGGGCATAGCCATCGTGGGGGCACTGTCCGTCTTCGAGGAGCACGGATTCGTGGTCAACCGGGTGGCGGGCACGTCGGCGGGCGCGATCGTCGGCTCGCTCGCTGCCGCGGGCATGTCCGTCGGCCGGATGACCGAGGTCATGAAGACGCTCGACTTCCGCAAGTTCATGGACCGAGGCCGCCGCAAGGTGCCGGTGGTCTCGGAGGGTGTCTCGCTGATGCTGGACCAGGGTGCGTTCTCAGGCGCCTACGCCCGGGACTGGGTCCGGGAGATGCTCTCCGAGCAGGGTGTTGCGACCTTCGGCGACCTGAGGCTGGCGGAGGATCGGGCCGAGCCCGCCGCGGAGCTGCCTCCCGAGCAGCGCTACAAGCTGGTCGTCATGGCGGCCGACGTCACCCAGCGTCGCCTGGCACGCCTGCCCTGGGACTACCGCCAGCACTACGGCCTCGACCCGGACGCGGTATCCGTGGCCGAGGCGGTGCGGGCGTCGATGTCCATCCCGTTCTTCTTCGAGCCGGTGCGGCTGAGCTACGAGCGCTCCCGGCCCGACGTACCCGTGGAGGCGGCGGAGTCCGTCCTGGTGGACGGAGGTCTGCTGTCCAACTTCCCGGTCGAGAGCTTCGACCGCGCCGATGGCGCCCCGCCGCGCTGGCCGACCATCGGGATCAAGCTGTCCTCCCCCGGGGGCAGCCGCGACATGTTTCCCAGCATCGCGCCAGGTCCCCTGGGGCTGGCCTTCGACCTGCTCTCCACCATGGTCGACTCCCGCGACAACCAGATCTCGCAGCGCGCCGACGTGCTGTCGCGGACCGTGTTCGTGGACACCTCGGGCGTGGCGATCACCAACTTCAACCTCAAGCAGGCGGACAAGGACCGGCTGTTCGACAACGGGCGCACGGCCGCCACGGAGTTCCTGTCCTCCTGGGACTTCTGGGCCTATGTCCAGGACTACCGCACGGGTCCGCTCAAGGCGCTGAGTCACGTGCCGCTGGCCGAGGACGCCTGAGCGAGCTGGCACCCGCGATCCGGCGTTGGGTCCGCGATCAGGTCCGCGATCAGGTCCGCGAAACGGACACGAAACGGGCCATTTCACGGACCTGATCGGCGGTAACCCGTGGCGTGACCCGGCTGCTGGCCACAGCGGTCAGTCCCGGCTGAAGAACTGCCCGTAGACGATGAGGTCGACGCCGGCCCGGGGTGACCAGTCCCGCTCCGGAAGTCGCTGGAAGCCGAGCCGCTCGTAGAGCCGGTGGGCGGCGGTCATGCCCGGCATCGAGGACAGCACCAGGGCGGACGCACCGGCCCGCCGAGCCCGATCGAGACACTCCCGGACCAAGCTCGCTCCGACGCCCTGGCGGCGCGCCTCGGGGGCGACAGCAAGCATGCGAAAGACCGCCTCGTTCTCCCGGCCCACCTCCGCCACCGGCGAGGGCCAGAGAGCCAGCGCCACCGCACCGACCACCACGGCGTTCTCGCCCAGGGTGGCCACCAGGATCTCGGCGTGGCGGGCACGGCCCGCGACGTCGGCGAGAGCCTGCGCGTACTCCTCGTCGCCGAAACCGTCGCCGAGGTATCCCCGCAGCGTCACATCGCGGACGGCGTCGTGGTCGAGCGGTGTGGCGTCGCGCACCCGTACGGTGCCGGTGCTCGCTGCCGCGGCCGACTGCCCGTGGTGGCTGCTCAGAACGTCTCCGAGAGCGCCTTGATCGGCATGCCCAGGTCGCGCAGCATCGAGATGTCCTCCTCGGCCGGCCGCCCCAGAGTGGTGAGGTAGTTGCCCACGATGACTGCGTTGATGCCCCCGGAGAGCCCCCGGTCGGCCAGGTCGCCGAGAGTGATCTCGCGGCCACCGGCGTAGCGCAGGATCGTGCGCGGCAGCGTCAGCCGGAACGCGGCCACGGTGCGCAGCGCCTCCTCCGGAGACATCACGTCGAGGTCCTCGAACGGTGTGCCGGGTCGGGGGTTGAGGAAGTTGAGTGGAACCTCGTCCGGGTCCAGTGACGCGAGCTGGGCAGCGAACTCGGCACGCTGGGCGAGCGTCTCGCCCATCCCGACGATGCCGCCGCAGCACACCTCCATGCCTGCCTCCCGGACGTACCGCAGCGTCTCGAAGCGCTCCTCCCAGGAGTGGGTGGTGACGACCTGGGGGAAGAAGGTACGTGCGGTCTCCAGGTTGTGGTTGTAGCGGTGCACGCCCATGTCCCGCAGCTCCGCGGCCTGCTCCTGGCTGAGGATGCCCAGTGAGCAGGCGACATTGATCTCGACAGCCGCATGGATCGCTGCCACGCCGTCCCGTACCTGAGACATCAGCCGCTGGTCCGGGCCGCGGACGGCAGCCACGATGCAGAACTCGGTCGCGCCGGTGGATGCGGTCTGCTCGGCGGCGCGGACCAGGTTGGGGATGTCCAGCCAGGCGGAGCGAACCGGGGAGGAGAACACCCCCGACTGCGAGCAGAAGTGGCAGTCCTCCGGACAGCCGCCGGTCTTCAGGCTGACGATGCCCTCGACCTCCACCTCGGGGCCGCACCACCGCATGCGTACCTCGTGAGCGAGCTCGAGCAGCTCGCCGAGCCGCTCGTCGGGGAGCTCGAGGACCTCGAGGCACATCGCCTCGTCCAGACCCTGTCCCTGCTCCAGCACGCGCGTGCGCGCCACGTCGAGGACGCCGGTCTTCTCGATGATCTCGGTCACGTTCTCACTCCCGCCGGCACGTCAGTCGAGGCCGTTGCTGGTCTGTTGCTGGCGTATCCATTCTGAGGGGTCGAAGGTTCCTCCGTAGGCAGGTGCGAGCCACTCGCGGGCCTGCGCGGCGAAGGCCTCCGGGTCGGGCCAGTGTCTCCTGCCCACCCCGTCCGGCACCACTCCCGCCAGCGGCCGGTTGGCCAGCGCCGTCAGGTCGGTGAGGTTGCATCTCATGGCCAGGTCCGGCTCGGCGGGCCAGGCGCCGACCACGACTCCGGACAGCCGCAGCCCTCGTCCGGCTGCGACCTCCAGGGTCAGGGCGGTGTGGTTGAGGGTTCCCAGACCCGCCGCCGCGACCACGAGTACGGGTGCGTCCAGGGTTCGGGCCAGGTCGGCAAGGGTCCGGCCGTCGTCGTCGTAGTGCACGAGCAGACCCCCGGCACCCTCGACGAGGACCAGGTCGACGTCCCGCCGTAGCTGTGCCACCTCGGCTGCCACGAGGTCGAGGTCGACGGCGGGCAGGCCGCGCAGCCGGGCGGCGGTGGCCGGAGCGAGCGGGTCAGGGAACCGTGCGAACTCGCGCAGGCGGCGCGCCCCGCACAGCCGGGCCACTTCCTGCAGGTCGCCGGGCTCTTCCGCGGTGACCCCGGTCTGCGCGGGCTTGACGACGGCCACCGAGCAGCCTCGCTGCAGGGTCACGGCGGCCAGGGCGGCGGTGACGACCGTCTTCCCCACTCCGGTGCCGGTACCAGTGACGACGAGGATGCTCATGTCGACTCGACCGTACGGGAGGCTAGGCTTGCGCCCCATGACCATGCCCGCTCGGGTGACGTTCGTCACCCTCGTAGTCCGTGATCTGCAACGAATGGCGGGCTTCTTCCGGGCGCTCGGGTGGCCGGAGTCGGAGCGCAGGGGGCCGGGGCACGTGGCGTTCCGCTGCGGCGGTGCCGTGTTCGCGCTGGCCCAGGCCTCTCTCGTGGTCGAAGACCTGGGAGCACCCCCACCGCCGGGCGCCTTCAAAGGCGTCGTGTTCACCGTCAACGTGGACGTTCCGGACGAGGTCGACAGGGCTTTCGAGGCGGTCAAGGACGTCGACGGCGCGCTGATCCTGACCGAGCCGCACGACCTCTTTCTCGGAACCCGCGGTTTCACCTTCCGGGACCCGGAGGACAACGTCTGGGACGTCATCTGGACGGAGGGCACCACCTTTGACGACCGCGGTGGACTCAACTACCCGTAGCGGGACACCGCGCGAGTCAGGTCAGCATCGGAGGCAGACAGCATGAGCAGTGACCCGGAGCGCTTGGCGAGTGCCGACAGCTTCTGGCTGGACGCGGATGTCACCCGCCCGTCGATCGCGATCGGCGCTCTCACGGTCGTGGACGGGCCAGCGCCCACGATCGAGCAGCTGCGTGAGCTGACCGCACAGCGGCTGCCCGAGATGGAGCGCCTGCGCCAGCGTGTCAGGCCGAGCAGTGTCAGGCTGAAGCGCCCGACCTGGGAGACCGTCGACGAGGTGGACCTTGAGCATCACGTCCGGGCGGTCACTCTCGAGGCCCCCGGAGACCGGGCTGCGCTCGAGCGGCTGGTCGGCCGCATCATGGAGATCCCCCTGGACCTCGACCGTCCGCTGTGGGACAGCCACGTCGTCTACGGGCTGCCGGACGATGGCTGGGCGATGGTCACGCGTACCCACCACGCCGTCGCCGACGGTCAGGGGGCGGTGCTGCTGATGGGAAGGTGGCTCGACACCGACCAGGCGGGCAGCATGAGCCTGACCGCGGCCCTGGAACAGCTCATGGCGGCGGCCGGGCCGTCCGGCGGGTCCGACAGTCCCGGTCAGGACTCTGGGCTCGACAAGAACACCAGGACGCAACGCTCGCTGGCGCAGGCCTTCAGCCAGGGCGGAGACCTCATCCTGCGGACGCTGCGCAAGGGCGTCGAGGCGGCTCCGGAGGTCATTTCCCAGGCCGGTGAGGGGCTGTCCACGATGGTTGGCCACAAGCCGGGCTCGCTGGCCGGTCGTCCAGGTGACGAGCGGCACTGGGTCTCCGTGGACGTCTCTCTGTCCGACGTCAAGCGGATCCGCACGGCTCACGGAGGAACCGTCAACGACGTCGTGATGACTCTGCTCTCGGGCGGCTACCGCAAGGCGATCGAAGCGCTCGACGAGCCGCTCGCTGGCCGCATTGTTCGCGTACTGGTCCCGGTGTCGATCCGTACGCCGGGTGACCTTGCCACGAACAACCAGGTCAGTGGCCTGTTCGTGCAGATTCCGGTGGACGGCACGGCGGCGGAGCGGCT
This sequence comes from uncultured Actinomycetota bacterium, assembly GCA_963752715.1. GTDB lineage: Bacteria > Actinomycetota > Actinomycetes > Mycobacteriales > CAVVZQ01 > CAVVZQ01. The sequence continues at coordinate 41,855 of CAVVZQ010000005.1, forward strand.
CACCGCCATCCGCACGCACATCAACAAGCTGAAGGGATCCGGCTTCCCGGCGGCGGGCAAGCTGATGTGGGAGGCCACCCAGTCCACGCCCGCGGCGCTGCAGACGGTCGTCGTGGGCAACATGACCACGCTGCCCGCGTACATCATGGAGACCCTGGTCACCAACGTTCCCGGGCCGCAGTTCCCGATCTACCTGGCAGGCCGGAAGCTCCAGGCGATGTACCCGATCATCCCGCTGGGCGGGTCGCTTCGGGTCTCCACCGGGGTGCTGTCCTACGACGGGACGCTGAACTTCGGTATCTCCGGGGGCAAGTACGCCGGGGACCAGATAGCGCAGATCCGGGAAGGGATTGAGGAGACCCTGAACGAGCTGCTCAGCCCCGCGCAACCGACTCCAGCGCCCGCCTGATCCGGTCCTGCTCGCCGGCGGTGAGCCCGGCGTGGGCGGTCAGTCGCAGGCAGCTGCGACCAGGGGGTACGGACGGCGGCCGGAAGCAGCCGACCCGTACGCCGTGTCGCTGACAGGCGTCACGGCCGAGCAGCGCGGCCTCCTCCGAGCCCATGAGCACCGAGACCACGGCCGCATCGGGTCGTGAGGCACGCAGTCCCACCGCGGTGGCGGTGCCGGCGAGCCAGTCGGCCGCGGCGCGGGCGCGCTCGGGAAGCCCCGGGTCGGACGCCAGCACCCGCAGGGCCTCGGTCGCGGCCGCCGTGGCCGGCGGTGCCAGCGCGGTATCGAAGATCACCGGTCGGGCGGTGTTGACCAGCAGGTCACGAACCTCCACCGGGCCCAGCACCGCCCCGCCCTGGGAGCCTAGGGCCTTGGAGAGGGTGACCGTCAGCAGCACGTCCGGTTCGCCGGCGAGCCCGGCTGCGGCCGCTGCGCCCCGTCCGCCCGGCCCGACCACGCCGAGTGCATGGGCTTCGTCAACCACCAGCCACGCCTCGTGCGCGCGGCAGATCTCGTGCAGCTCGCGCAGCGGTGCCAGGTCGCCGTCCACGCTGAACACCGCGTCGGTGACCACGACGGCATGGGCCTCGCTGCGGGACTCCAGCGCGGCACGGACGCGTGCCACGTCCCGGTGGCCGACGACCTCGACGCGCGCGCGGGACAGCCGGCAGGCGTCGATCAGCGAGGCGTGGTTGTCGATGTCCGAGACGACCAGCGTGCCCGGCCCCGCCAGGGCGGTGACCAGTCCGAGGTTGGCGAGGTAGCCGGAAGAGAAGGTCAGCGCCGACTCACTGCCGGTGAAGCCTGCCAGGGCTGCCTCGAGAGCAGCGTGCAGCTCTGTGTGACCGGTGACCAGCTGCGAGGCGCCGGACCCGGCTCCCCAGGTCCGCGCCGCCTGGGCGGCAGCCGCCGTGACCCGCGGGTTCGTCGCCAGCCGGAGGTAGTCGTTGGAGGCGAGATCGATGTCGCCGATGTCGCCGGCGTCGCCGGGGTCGCCGGGGGAGGTGCCCCCCGGCCACGGCGTACGGGCCCCGAGGCTGCGCCACAGCCCGGCCTCGCGCCGGGCCTGCAGAGTCGCGCGCACCTGCCGCAGCACGCTGGGCTCGACGCGCTGGGCGGCCGTCGAGCGCGCGTCGGGCCCCGTCACCCGAACACCTCGTCGAGGCCGCTCGCCAGCGCGGCCACGATGGTCTCGATCTCCGGCTCCTGGATCGCCAGCGGCGGCATGATGACCACGACGTCGCCCAGCGGCCGCAGCCACACGCCGTGCTCCCGGGCCCGACGGCACACGTCGAAGCCCGTCCGCTCCGTCCTGGGATGCACTTCCACCCCTGTCATGGTGCCGATCCGGCGGATCTCCCGTACCCCTGGGTGGGAGGCCAGCGGCGCCAGCCGCGCGCCCAGCCGCTCGCCGACGTCGGCGGCGTGGGCGACCGTGTTGCGCGTGTGCATGAGCTCCAGGTTCGCCAGTGCCGCCGCACACGCCAAGGGGTTCGCCGTGTAGGTGTGGCCGTGGAAGAAGGTCCGGGCGCTGGCCGGCGTTCCGAGGAAGGAGGCGAATATCTCCTCGGTCGCCAGCACCGCCGACAGCGGCAGGTACCCGCCGGTCACGCGTTTGCCCAGCACCAGCAGGTCCGGCACGACTCCGGCGTGGTCCACGGCCCACCATCGCCCGGTGGCCCCGATCCCGGTGGCGACCTCGTCGGCCACCATGGCCACGCCGTAGGTGTCGCAGACCTCCCTGACGCCGACCAGGAACTGCGGGTCGTGGGTCAGCATCCCGCCGGCCCCCTGCACCAGCGGCTCGACCACGACGGCACACACTGCGTGGCCCTCGGCGGCCATCAGAGCTCTGAGCTCGGCCACCACCTCGGCTGCCCGCTCGGCGGGGGCCTGGCCCTCGCGTCGGACACCGGGGGAGGAAACCATCCGTGTCTCGAGCAGGATGGGCCCGTAGGTGTGGTGGAACAGGTCGATGCCGCCCACGCTGACCGCGCCCAGGGTGTCCCCGTGGTAGCCCTCGGCGACGTGCACGTAGAGCGGTCGCCGCTCGCCCCGCTGCAGAGCCGACTGGTAGGCCATCTTGATGGCGGCCTCGGCGGCCGACGAGCCGTCCCCGGCGTAGAACACGCGCGTCAGCCTGCGATCCGGTCCGGTGGGCGCCACCCGGAGCAGCTCCTCGGCCAGCCTGATACCCGGCTCGTGGGTCATGCCCAGGAACGTGCTGTGGTCCAGCTGGCGCAGCTGGGCGGTGATCGCCGCGTCGATCTCCGGAACGCGGTGCCCGTGCACCGTGACCCACAGCGACGACACGGCGTCGAGGTAGCGGCGGCCCTCGGTGTCCACGAGGTACATGCCTTCCGCCCGGTCGATCACCAGGGGGGCGTCCTCAGCCCAGCGCGAGTGCTGGGTGAACGGGTGCCAGACGGCATGCTGGTCCCGGGCGAGCAGGTCGGACGTACGGTCGGTCGGGTCGGTCTGGTGCTGCGGAGCCAGGGGCACGTGCGTCACCTTCGTGGGACGGTCGGGTGGCATGTCGTGGCACGCTTGAGGTCAGTGTCCACACTGCCGCACCTCGCCGCCCGCGACATCGCTTTGGGGCCACGTGACATCAGCCACCTGAAGCATCTGGTCGCGGACTGGCAGCTGCTCGCGGACCTCTCCTTCGCCGACCTGCTGCTATGGGTGCTCCGAACGGACGGGACGTGGGTCTGTGTGGCGCAGGTTCGCCCGCTGACGAGCCCGACCGCATACGAGCACGACCGGATCGGACAGCGCGCCGAGCCGACGCTGGCGGGACTGCTCGCCTCGGGAGCCGCGGCACGCCACCCGTTGCGCATCACCGGGCTTCCCGGTCGCCCCGGCGGCCGGGGCGGTCCCGGGCCGGCACGGGTCGGTAGCGTCCCGGTGTCGCGTGACCTGATACCGGTGCGGTTCGAGGGTCGGGTGGTCGGTGTTCTGCTCCGGGACCGCGGCGCGGTCGGTCGGGAGCGCTCCGGCGGGCTGGAGGCGAACTACCGCAGGGCTGCCGACCTGCTGTGCGAGATGGTCGCCGAGGGGTCGTTTCCCGCGGCCTCGGACGGCTCCGACGACCCCCTCGGCCCCAGGGTGGGGGACGGGCTGGTGCGCCTCGACCCGGCGGGCGTCGTGACGTTCGCCAGTCCCAACGCCCAGTCCGCCCTTCGCAGACTGGGCCTGGCCCGCTACCTCGTCGGGGAGCGACTGGCCGACGTGGTCACCGAGCTGATGCCGGAACCCGGCGAGCGACGTGCCGCGCTGTCCGGCATGGCGGCGGCGCTGGCGGGCGAGAGCTCCGCCCCGGTGGAGCTGGTGGGCGCCGGGGCAGCGGCGGTGCTGCGGGTGATCCCGGTCCGCCGGGCGGGACGGGGCGCGGGAGCTCTGGTGCTGCTGCGTGACGTCACCGACCTGCGGCTGCGGGAGAGCCAGCTGCGCGGCAAGGAGGCGACGATCCGGGAGGTGCACCACCGCGTCAAGAACAGCCTGCAGAGCGTCTCTGCTCTGCTGCGGCTGCAGGCCAGGCGGGTGGGCTCGCCGGAGGCCGCCGACGCGCTGCTGGAGGCCGTACGACGGGTGAGCTCGATCGCCCTCGTGCACGAGGCACTCGCGCGCGCGGGTGACGAGGCGGTGCCGTTGGACGATGTCGTGAGGGTCGTGGTGGCTTCCATGAGCGAGCTGGGCGGCGTGGCCGGAGACATTCGTACCGAAGGGGTGTTCGGCGAGGTTCCCTCGGAGGTGGCCACCCCGCTGGTCGTCGTGATCGGCGAGCTGCTGCACAACGCGGCCGAGCATGCCTATCCGGAAGGGCAGCCGGGGCCGGTGATCGTTCGCGCCGGCCGGCGTCGCGGACTGCTGCGCGTCGTGGTGTCCGACCGAGGGGTCGGCCTTCCCCGTGACGGCGCTGCTCGATCCACCCGCGGACTGGGCCTGAGCATCGTCCGGACGCTGGTAGAGGATGAGATCGGCGGGCTGTTCAGCATCGGTCCGGGGGTGGGAACCGACGGTACTGCCTGGGGTACCGAGGCGGTCGTCGAGGTTCCGTTGCGGGACCAGTCGGTGAGCGGTGACCAGGGGCTCGCTGCGGGGGCGCAGGACCCACAGCGCTAAGTGTCCTGGCGGGCGGCCGGGCTGCCGGGCGCCGGGTAGCTGAGTGGCCGGGTGGCTGAGAAGCCGGAGTCAGGCGGTACGGGCGCGGGCGCGCTGCCGGCGGCGGAGTGCCCGCCGCTCGTCCTCCGACAGTCCTCCCCAGATCCCTGCGTCCTGACCGTTGTCTAGCGCCCAGGTCAGGCACTCCTGAGTCACCGGACAGCGGGTACAGATAGCCTTGGCCCGCTCCAGCTGGCGCACCGCGGGGCCGGTGTTGCCGATGGGGAAGAAGAGCTCGGGGTCCTCGTCGCGGCACAGGGCGTGGTGACGCCAGTCCATGTCTTCTCTCCTCTGCGTAGCGCCGCCCTGCGGCACTCCGTCAAGCCCTAACTGTCAAGCCCTAACTGTCAAGCCCGAACTCCTGCGTACGGGGCCCGGTGTGGGTCCCTACCCCTTCGCTTGTGCAGCCTTGCACAAGACGGAGCCTTGTCAAGGGTGGTCTTGTCATGACTTGGCCGCTACATGACCTCGATCACTCCCACCACTCCCATCCTTCGCAGCCGCGCCGTGCCAGCGCTAGGCCACGACTGTCAGCGCCGTGGGGAAGGCGCGGATGGTGACCGCCGTACGCTCCCCGATGTAGTCCCCGTCCAGCTGGAAGGGGGTGGGACGGCGGGCCCGCAGCGTGAGCTCCCACAGGTTGTGCCGTCTGACCAAGTGAGGGCCCCGCGGTCGGCCCGGCACCTGAACGATCTGCGACAGCGTCCAGAAGGTGGTCAGGCTGTCCAGTCGCTTCATCGCGAACAGGTCGAGGCCGCCCTCGAAGGTCGCGTCGGGGTTGGGGTCGATCGGCCACACGCCCGCGTACGTCCACGGTGTCGTGTTGGACAGGATGACCTCGGCCAGGCGGGGAATCGGTGGCTGGCCGGGAATGTCCAGCGTGATGCCGGGCTGGAAGCGCTTGCTGGAACCGTAGAACTCCTTGACCGCACAGTTCGTGTACAGGAAGCTCGAGGCCCGCTGGCCCTTGGCCCGTTCCTCCTCCACCCGCTTGAGCACCGCCGCGTCGAAGCCCATACCTGCGGTGAAGGCGAACCAGCGCTCGTCCGCGCGGCCCACCGTGATCTTTCGCGTCTTGCGAGCCGCGATGTTCTCCAGAACCTGACCCAGCGCCTCGAGCGGAAGGTTCGAGTAGCCGAGGGAGCGTGCTACCACGTTGGCCTGGCCGCCCGGCACGATCGCGAGCGCGGGAAGGTCGTCGCGAGGGCCGTCGCTGAACAGCCCGTTGAGGACCTCGTTCACCGTGCCGTCGCCACCCACCGCAACGACCAGGTCGAAGTCCCCCCGAGCGGCGTCGCGGGCGATCTCGACGGCGTGCATCCGGTACTGCGTCTCGACCACGCTGAGATCCTGACGGGCAGACCGGACGGCTTCCTCGACCACCCGCCGTGCTGCGCGACTCGTGGTGGCCCGCGGGTTGAGAATCATCAGCGCTCGCACGGAAGCGAACTCTAGTCGGTCGTACCCTCGCACCGTGGCTTCAGCAGCGTCGTCCCAGTCCGCACCGCGCGTCCCCGCCGCCGTGCGCCGCGCCGCGACCGTCGTGGCAGTCGAGGGCGTGCTGCTCGGCGTGGTGGCGGGCTGGCTGGTCGTCCTCCTCTTCACGCGGGAGGAGACCGACACCTCCCTGGCCGTCGTCGAGATCGTCGTCGTCGTCGCCGCGGGGGCACTGCTCCTGGCGCTGGGCCGAGGTCTGTGGCGGGGGAACGCGGCGGCTCGGGCCCCGGCCGTGGTGATGCAGGTGCTGGCCACGCCGGTGGGCTGGACCTTGCTGGGTGGTGGGCAGGTGGTGCTCGGGCTCGTCGTGCTGGGTCTGGCCGTCGCCGTGCTCGCGCTGCTGTTCGGCAGTGCCTCGGCCCGCGAGGCGCTGGCTCGGGGGCCCGGGGCCGGGTGAGAAGTGCGAGGCGCCACCTCATGGCGTCGCGCGGCGCGACCGGTGACAGGATGCCCCCGACCAGTTGTCGTCCCCTGATGCTGAGGACCCATGTCCGCTCCGCTCCCCACGCGCATCGGTGTCGTTGCCGTGGGCGGCGCCGTGGGTGCGGCCCTGCGGTACACGACTGAGCTGGTCCTCCCCGACCGGGAGCTGCCCTGGGGAACGCTCGCGGCGAACCTGCTCGGATGTGTCCTCGTAGCGGCGGTCATCGTGTTGCTCGAGGAGACCCGCCGGGCGGCAGAGGCCGGGATGCTGCCCGCCGACATCGACATCGACGTCGACCTCGAGGTGGAGCAGCAGGCCTACAACGTCCCTGCGCTGGGTCGACTCGCGGCGCCGGCGCTGCTGGGCGAGCGGGGGATGCTGCTGAGACTGCTGCTCGGGACCGGCCTCGGCGGCGGTCTGACGACCTTCTCGACATTCGCGGTGGACATCGTGGACCTGTTCGACGAGGGGCGCCCTCGGGCGGCAGTCGCCTACGCGTCGATCACGATCACGCTGGGCATCGTCCTGGTCAGCCTCACCGCGACGCTGACGCGGCGGGCCGTCCCGCGGCTGTTCCCCGGTAGGCAGCCATGATCGAGGTCGTCATGGTCATGGCGGGCGCGATGGTCGGGGCGCCGATGCGCTACCTCGTAGACACATGGGTGACGACCCACTGGCGCCCGCGGGTCGAGGACCGGTTCCCGCTCGGGACGTTCGTCGTGAACATGACCGGGTGCCTGGCTCTGGGGTTCGTGGTCGGCCTGGACCGCACCCAGGGCCTGACCCCTGAGGTCGCGAGCCTGCTCGAGGTCGGCATGCTCGGGTCCTACACGACCTTTTCGACCTACGCCTGGGAGTCCTACGTGCTGCACAAGGCAGGTGAGACCTCGGTGGTGCTCGTCAACGTCCTCGGCAGTGCCCTGATCGGGTCCGCTCTGGCAGCCACCGGCTTGTGGCTGGGCGGGGTGCCGGGGTGAGCGAGGGGGCCCCGTCGGGCCCACCCCGCCAGCCCGGTCTCCCAGCCCCCGGGTTTCAGGCCCGTCAGCCCTTCTTGGTGTCCCAGAAGATCAGCGAGATCTCCTCGATCTTGTTGAGCAGCTCCTGACCCACGTGCGGGTCGGTGGACGCCTTCGCTCCCGCAGCCCCGGCCAGCTTGGTGGCCTCATTGAACAGCTGGTGCAGCTGCGGGTGTGCCTCGAAGTGCGGCGGCTTGAAGTAGTCGGTCCAGAGGACCCAGAGGTGGTGCTTGACCAGCTCGGCGCGCTGCTCCTTGATCTGCAGCGCCCGGGCGCGGAAGACCGGGTCGTCGTTGGCCTGGTACTTCTCCTGGATCGCCTTGACCGACTCCGCCTCGATGCGGGCCTGGGCGGGGTCGTAGACCCCGCAGGGCAGGTCGCAGTGCGCGGACGCGGTTGTGCGGGGAGCCAGCGCCTGCGCCAGACCGGCAAGCCCGGCACGGTGGGAGAACTGGGTGATCTGGGTGATCTGGGTGATCTGGGTGAGGCGGATAGGGCGGATGAGGTGCACTCGGACCTCCATGAGGATCGACTGGATTCGCAGTGACTGCGTACGACCTTAGCGCCAGACACGGGGGCGGCCCATGGGTGACCCTGGTCGCATGCGCTTGCAGTCCCCCGTCGCACGGGTCCTCGTGGTGGGTCCGTCCATGGTCCCCGCGCTCCGTCACGGCGACCAGGTGATCGTGGCCAGGCGCCTGTCCGTACGGACGGGTGATGTCGTGCTGGCTCGCTTCGACGCACGTCCGGATCTTCTTGTCGTCAAGCGGGCGGTGCGCCCCTGCGAGAACGGGACGTGGTGGGTCGAGGGGGACAGCTCGGTCGTCGCCGACGACAGCCGCCGGTACGGGCCTGCGGTGGTCACCGGCCGCGTGGTCTGGCGGTACTGGCCGCCCCTGCGGCGCCGCGAGGTCAGCCGGCTGCGCTCGCTCCTCCGGCTCCGGTAGCTCAGCCGGCGTGGTGGCGCAGCTCGTCCTGCCAGGCCAGGCAGTCGTCCCAGGTGGGCAGGATGCCGTCGGCCTCCGCCTGGGCCAGGGTCGGTGCGGCCTCGTCCTTCGGGGACAGCAGCAGCTCGATGTCCGTCGGCCAGGGCAGTCCCAGTGCCGGGTCGTTCGGGTGCACCCCGAACTCCCGCTGCGGGTTGTACGGCGTCGAGCAGAGGTAGGTCACCACCGAGTTGTCCTCCAGGGCGCAGAAGGCGTGGCCCAGCCCCTCAGAGAGATAGACGGCTCGCCGACTGGTGGTGTCGAGGACGACGGAGTCCCAGCTGCCAAACGTCGGTGAGCCCACGCGGATGTCCACCACCACGTCCAGCACGCTGCCGTACGGGCAGTAGACGTACTTCGCCTGACTCGGAGGCACGGCGGCGAAGTGCAGGCCCCGGACGGTCCCGCGGCGGGAGACGCTGTGGTTGGCCTGAGCCAGCGTGAAGGGGTGCTGCAGCACGTCGTGCAGCACATCCTCCTTGAACCACTCGAGGAAGACTCCCCTGTCGTCACCGAACTGCCGGGGAGTGAACTCCCAGGCACCGGACACGCTCAGCTCGCGGACGTCCACGACAAGCCAGGCTAACCGAGCCGAGCCGGCCGCGAGGTGGGAACCATCCCTCGCTGCGGCATCCCGTACGACCCGGCGCGGAGCTCAGGATCGTGATGTCGCGGCGTCGATCGCTGCCTCCAGGATGTCCAGTCCCTCATCGACGAGGGCGGCCGAGATGGTCAGGGGAGGCAGGAACCGGAAGACGTTGCCGAACGTACCCGCGGTCAGGGTGACCAGGCCCTGGCTGTGGCAGTGTCGGTTCACCGCGGCGGCGAGGTCGTCGGTCTCCATCGTGCGCAACGCCGCCAGCGCCGCGGCACACGTGACGGGGTTCCTTCGCCATGGTGACCAGGTCGGGAACGATGCCTTCCGGCTCGCTGGCGAACCAGCTGCCGGTGCGGCAGAAGCCGGTCTGGATCTCGTCGGCGATCAGGGCGATGCCGTTGTCCGCCGCGTACCGGGACAGTGCGGGCAGGAACCCCGGTGCCGGTACGACGAACCCGACCTCGCCCTGGATCGGCTCGATGACGATCGCGGCGACGTTCGTTGCGCCGATCTCCGTGTCGATCCGCGTCGTCACCGCCCGCGCGGCGTCCGGTCTTCTTCGCGTGCCGGCCGGGAGTGAGTCGGTTCAGCTCCTCGCAGACCGCCACGTAGCCCTCGTACGGCGTGACCATGAAGCAGGTGTGTGTGAAGGCCTCCACCTGGGCGCGGACGGCGTCCACCACGGCCGGGGCGGCAGAGACTACGTGCACGCTCACGGGCACCTGCGAGTACCGTCCCCGCCATGGGTGGAGCTCCCGTGTTCCCAGGTCAAGGCTCCCAGGCCAGCCCCAGCGGCCAGGGCGGCTTCGGTGGCCAGGGCGGCTCCAGCGGCCAGGGCGGCTTCGGTGTCTGAGGCGTCGAAGCCGCTTGAGGTGCCTCAGGTTGCGCAGGCCCTTGCTCTGGCTCCGACCCAGCTGCTCATCGGGGGCGGCTGGCGGGACGCCCGCGACGGCCGGACGTTCCCGGTTCTCGACCCCGCCACCGGCGCCGAGCTGTGCGCGGTCGCTGACGCCTCCCCGGACGACGGGATGGCTGCGCTGGAGGCAGCCGCGGCGGTACAGCACGACTGGGCCCGGCATCCGCCGCGGGAGCGGGGCGAGATCCTGCGCGCCAGCTACGAGGCGCTGATGGACCGCATCGACGAACTGGCGCTGCTCATGACGCTGGAGATGGGCAAGCCGCTGACGGACTCGCGGGCCGAGATCGGCTACGCGGCAGAGTTCTTCCGCTGGTTCTCCGAGGAGGCGGTGCGCATTCACGGTGACTACCGGGTCGCGCCTGCCGGGGACAAGCGCATCCTCACGATGCGCCAGCCGGTCGGCCCCTGCCTGTTCGTCACGCCGTGGAACTTCCCGATGGCGATGGGGACCCGCAAGATCGGCCCCGCGGTCGCGGCCGGGTGCACCGTCGTGGCGAAGCCGGCAGCGGAAACGCCCCTGTCGATGCTCGCCCTGGCCCGGGTCATGCAGGAGGCGGGCTTGCCCGCCGGGGTGCTCAACGTCGTCACCACCCGGCACTCGGGGCAGGTCATGGAGCCGCTGATCCGGGATCCGAAGGCTCGCAAGCTGTCGTTCACCGGATCGACCGGTGTCGGTCGCAGGCTCGTCGAGCAGTCGGCGCACCGGCTCCTGCGCGTCTCGATGGAGCTCGGGGGCAACGCCCCGTTCCTGGTGTTCGCCGACGCCGACCTCGATGCGGCGGTGGACGGGGCCGTGCAGGCCAAGATGCGCAACATGGGCGAGGCCTGTACGGCGGCCAACCGGTTCCTCGCCCACGCCGATGTCGCGACGGAGTTCGCTGAGCGGCTCGCTGAGCGGCTCGCATCCCTGACCGTCGGCCCGGGCCGACAGCCTGGCGTCCAGGTGGGCCCGGTCATCACCGAGCAGGCCCGTACCGGCATCCTGTCGCTGGTCGAGGACGCTGCGGAGCGGGGCGCGACGGTGCTCACCGGCGGCCGCGCGCTGCCCGGCGCAGGCTACTTCCTCGAACCGACCGTGCTCTCCGACGTCCCACCCGAGGCCCGGGTGTGCCGTGAGGAGATCTTCGGGCCGGTCGCCCCGGTGCAGAGCTTCACCACCGAGTCGGAAGCGGTGGCGCTGGCCAACGACACGGAGTTCGGTCTGATCGGGTACGTGTTCACCGAGAACCTGTCCCGGGCCCTGCGGGTGTGCGAGGACCTCGAGGTGGGGATGGTGGGTCTGAACGCCGGAGTGATCTCCAACCCGGCCGCGCCGTTCGGCGGCGTGAAGTCCTCGGGGTTCGGCCGCGAAGGAGGCCGCGAGGGGATCGAGGAGTTCCTTGAGGTCAAGTACGTTGGGATGCCCGGATAGGCACGTCAGGGCCGGGTCTACGCCCCCTCCATGGCGTACGAACCGCGCGACCATCCCACCCGCGACTACCTCAGTACGGCCTCCAATCTGAACTTCGCCCGTCGCGCGGTGTGGAGCAAGCTGGGGCGCACGGCAGAGCGGCTGGACACCTCGATCAGGGACGGCCGGGCAACGGCCGGGCTGGAGGATGCGCTCGCCGATGCGGGAGCGCTACTCGACGCCCTTCTTCGATGCCCTCAAGGCGTACGCCGACCGGCCGATCGGCAACTTCCACGCGCTGCCGATCGCGCGCGGGAACTCGATCTTCAACTCCCGGTGGATCCGGGACATGGGCGAGTTCTACGGGCGCAACATCCGCCAGGCTTCCCGATCCTGGTCCCGGGGCAGGTGGTCACCCCCGAGGTCGTGGACTTCATGACGAAGCTGGACGTCAGCGAGATCCACGGGTACGAGCCGGAGCTCGGCCTTGCGGTCTTTACCCAGGAGGCGCTGGCCGTCTGATCTCAGTAGGCTGCGGCCGTGCTTGCCGCCTACGCAGCCCGTACCGACCAGGACGACCCGCTGAGCGGTCTCGAGGTCGGCCAGCGACCAGAGCCGGCCGGGGACGGCCCCCCGGACTGGGTCACGGTGGACGTACGGGCCGCCACGCTGAACCACCACGACCTGTGGTCGCTGCGCGGTGTCGGTCTGCCCGCCGACCGGCTGCCCATGATTCTCGGCTGCGACGCTGCAGGGCTCGGACCCGACGGCACCCCGGTGGTGGTCCACTCCGTGGTGGGTGACCCGGCCGCCGGCGCGGGCGACGAGACTCTGGACCCGAAGCGGTCGCTGCTCTCGGAGGTCCACCCGGGGACCCTGGCAGAGCGGGTGGCGGTGCCGGCGCGCAACCTCGTCCCGATGCCCGAGGGGATGTCCTTCGAAGAGGCCGCGTGCCTTCCGACCGCCTACCTCACCGCCTATCGGATGCTGTTCACCAAGGCCGAGGTGAGCAGCGGAGACTCCGTGCTCGTCCAGGGAAGTGGTGGGGGTGTGGCGACGGCGGCGATCCAGCTTGCGGTGGCGCGGGGGTGCACCGTCTTCGCCACCAGCAGGGACGAGCGCAAGCGGGAGTACGCGACGTCGCTGGGAGCCACCGCCCTGGAGCCGGGGGCACGGTTGCCGATGCGGGTGGACGCAGTCATGGAGACTGTAGGTGAGGCGACGTTCGAGCACTCGCTGAAGTCGCTGCGCCCCGGGGGACGTCTGGTGACCAGTGGCGCGACCGCAGGCTATCTGCCCCGGGTCGACCTGCGCAGGGTGTTCTTCCTGCAGCTGGAGATCCTGGGGTCCACGATGGGTAACCGCGACGAGCTGGATGCCCTGATCCGGTTCTGCGCCGAGCACGACGTGCGGCCGGTGGTGGCCGCCAGCTATCCGCTGAGCGAGGCACGCGGGGCGCTCGAGCAGCTGGCATCCGGAGATGTGCTCGGCAAGATCGTGGTCCTTCCCTAGCCACCTTCGGTCAGGTCACGGGCTGGTTGCTGGCTGGTCGCGGGCGGTCATTGGCGGTCAAGGCGGTCACGGCGGGTCCGTGAGCGACTCGGCAGCCACGTACTCCGTGTGGTTGGGCGCCACGTAGTGAAAGGCGGCGCGCACCCGTCCCACGTCGGTGCCGACGATCTCCGCCCACGCGTGGCGGTAGACCGCGAGCTGGACCGCCGCGTGGACGGCCGCGTCGCCCTCGGGTCGCGCCCCGGTCTTCCAGTCCACGACGAGATGCGAGCCGTCGGGCTCGGCGAAGACGGCATCGATGCGTCCTCGGACGGCGTGGTCGCCGATGCGAGTGTCGAACGGGACCTCGACGGCCAGCGGTACCCGGTCGGCCCAGACTGACTGCTCGAACGCCTGCTGCAGGGCGAGCAGGGCGGCGTCCCGGGCCTCGGAGTGCGCCGCGGCCTGGTCGGCGAAGACCCTGGGATCGTCGATGTCGAGTGGACCGACGGTACGGAACCGCTGCTCGAGCCAGCTGTGGAAGGCAGTACCTAGCGCGGAGGCATCACTTGTCGGCTGCGGCATGGGCCGCCGAACCGAGCGGGCGAACCGCTCCGGATCCGTTCGCAGTCGTACCAGGTCGGTCGCCGACAGGCGCTGCGGCACCGGGACCTCCAGCGGCCGGGACGCTGCGGCGCGCGCCTCGGCCAGGCCGGCGAGGACCGTGTCGACCGCATGGGCCCACGGGTCATCTTCCGAGTCCTGCTCGGCCGTCGCTGTCGTCCGTTGTCGCGGAGGAGTCCAGGGACGGCGACGCGCCCTGCTCCAGACACTCCCGGACCATGGCAGCGGCCTGCTCCACCCGTTGCCGCTGGGAGCCCAGCGGGTCGTAGGGCCACTGAGCCCGGTCGGGCTCGGTCAGCAGGGGGTTGTCGCCCTCGGGCTCGCCCGCCCACACATCCAGCTCCGCATCGGAGGAGCCCGTGCTGCCCGGCGAGGTGTCGGTGCACAGCGTGTGGACCGCCTCGAGAATCTCCGAGGGTCCGCGCACCTTCGCCGGCCCGTCGATCCACCAGGCCCCGCTGCATGCCAGCCAGCGCCGGGCCCGAGTGAGTGCCACGTAGGCCAGGCGGCGCTCCTCCAACAGGTCATGGTGACGCCACTGGTCGCGGTGGTCGGCAAGCCGGTCCCGCAGGTCCTTCTGGTCCACCGCCTGGGTGCCGTCCCACCGAGGCAGGTCCGAGGCGTCGCCGCGCAGGTCGACGGGTATCTGTCCGAGGTCGGTCAGCCAGGTCGACGAGCCGTGCTCGTCGGGGAACACCCCCTTCGTCAGTCCGGCGACGAAGACGGCATCCCACTCCAGGCCCTTGGCGCTGTGCACCGTTCCGAGCTGGACCGCGTCGCGGGTCGCGGTCATGGTCGCGGCGGTCAGACCTCCCTCGCGTTCGGCGGCCGCCTGCAGGTAGTCGAGGAAGGCCGTGAGCGAGGGCTGCTCGGCGCTGCGTGCGAAGTCGCCGGCGACGGAGACGAGCCGGTCGAGGTGAGAGCGAGCCTGGTGGTGGGGTCCCTCGCCGTGCACGCCCACCTCGATGTCGAGGCTGAGCGTGCGGATGACACGGTCGATGAGGTCCGGAAGCGCATCGCTGCCGTGCTGCGACAGCCAGCCGATCTCCTGGGCGAGCTCGCGGAGCCGGGACACCGCCCGGGTTGAGTACTGTTCCGGGGAACCGGGGTCGAGCACCGCCTCCAGCAGCGTGCCTCCGGGCAGTCGTGCCGCGTCTCGCACGGCCGAGTCCAGGTCGCCGGGGGACGCCGGCGCGCTGCGTGCGCCGTACGCACGAGAGAGCTCACGGGCCCGGCGGCCCAGGGCGACCAGGTCGCGTGCCCCCAAGCGCCATCGGGGTCCCGCCAGGAGGCGGATGAGCGCGTCGTTGGCCTCCGGAGAGTCCAGCACGCGCAGAGTCGCTACGACGTCGGCCACCTCGGGGATGTCGAGCAGCCCGGAGAGCACGCTGACCTCGGCCGGCACCCGGGCCTCGAGCAGAGCCCGATGGATGCGTCGCAGTGTGGACTTCTTCCGTGCCAGTACGGCAATCTCGCGTGGCGCGACACCTGACTGCGATGAGATCCGATGCGTGCCAGGCGATCCAGCGGGCCTCGTCCTCCGCGGTCGGGTGCAGGGCGCAGCGCACGGTCCCCGGATGGTCCACGCCCGAGGTCAGGGGCGGGCCGTCCGAGCGAAGTCCCTCGGACACCGCGTTCGCCAGCCGAAGAATCGCCGAGCCGTTGCGGAAGCTGCGGCTCAGATGGAACGTCGCCGGGGGCGCGCCGTCCGGTCGGGCGTAGTCGCGCTGGAACCGGCTCATCGCTCCGGCGCTGGCCCCGCGCCATCCGTAGATGGCCTGAACCGGGTCGCCGACCGCCGTCACGGGGTGGCCGTCGGCGAACAGCGAGCGCAGCAGCACGTCCTGGGCCTGGCTGGTGTCCTGGTACTCATCGAGCAGGACAACGCGGTACCGCGCGCGCTCGGCCCGTGCGATATCGGGGTGCTCGCGGGCCAGTCGTGCGGCGAGCGAGACCTGGTCGCCGTAGTCGATCAGCTCCGCCTCGCGCTTGGCCCTTTCGTAGGCTTCGACCAGCGGCAGCAGGCGCAGGCGCATCTCCTGCCGGCCCAGCGCGCGAAGCACGTCGGCGTAGGGGGCACCTGGGTCCGTGGACCGGTCGGCGTCGCGTGGCAGGGTCGCCGCGTGTCCCGTGAGGACCCGGGTGGCCGAGTCGACGCGGGTCGCGTCGGTCAGGTGCTCCCCGAGCTCGGCGGAGAGCCGCAGGACGGTCGCCGTGAGCGTGGTCGCAGACATGCCGAGCTGTTCGAGGGGGCCCGGCCAGGAGTGCACCACGCGGGAGGCGATCTGCCAGCAGGCCGCCTCACCCGCGAGCCGGGAGTGGGGCTCGATTCCGCCCCGGGCGGCGTGCTCGGACAGCAGCGCTGCGGCGTAGGAGTGGTATGTCAGCACCACCGGCTCGGCGTCTCGCAGCTGGTGGTGCCGAGCCTGGTCGATGAGTCCCGTACGGGCCAGGCCGTCCCGGGCGTGCGCCAGGCGCTGTCGCAGCCGCTGCGCCAGCTCGGCGGCGGCCTTGCGGGTGAAGGTCAGGCCCAGCACGTGCTCCGGGGAGACCCGGCCGGTGGCCACCAGCCAGACGACCCGGGCAGCCATCGTCTCGGTCTTGCCCGACCCGGCGCCGGCCTGCACCAGACCGGCGCTCAACGGGGCTGCGATGACCTGCGCCTGCTCGTCGGTCGGGAGCCTGAGGCCGACCACCCTGGCGAGGTCCGTGGGGGAGAGGTCCGCAGCCCCGCTGGCGGCCGCGCCCCGCCTGTGGGGCTGGCTCTCGTGCTGGGCGGTCCTGGTCATGTCGTCACCTGCTGTCCGCACTCCTGAAGCGGGCACGCCGAGCGAACCGGGCAGAAGCTGCAGTGCCGGTTGGCCACGGCGGGAAAGGTGGCCGCGGCCATCCCCGCGGCAGCCTCGACCACGAGGTTCGTGGCGGACTCGACAGCCTCGGTGTCCTCGGACAGCGGCGACTGGTGCCGCTCGGTAGCCGAGGTGCCTGACGTACGGACGTGGACCAGTGCAGCGCCGCCGGCACCGGCCGCCCCGTGGTCGCGGAAGGCTCCCAGCTCGGCGGCGAGCTGATAGGCGGTCAGCTGGGGATGTGACTCCGCCTCGGATCGCGACGGGACCGAGGCTCCGGTCTTGTAGTCGACGATGACGGCACGTCCCTGCGTGTCTCGCTCGAGCCGGTCCACGGTTCCCGTCAGGCGAGCCCGTCCCACGCCCACGTCGAAGGCCACCTCGGTACCGAGTGGAGCCCCGGTACGGGACGCCAGCCAGCGGGCCAGCTTCCGCGCCATGTCCAGGGCGAGGTCCCGCTCGCGCCGGTCCACCCACCCCTCGCCGGAGCGGACGGCCGGCCAGGCCGACTCGAGCGCAGCCGCCAGAACGTCCTCGTCCACGGGCGTCTGGGCGACGGCGGCCTGATCAGCGAGGGCATGGACCATCCGGCCCACCTGCTGTGCTGAGCTGGGTGGACGGCCGCCACCCGAGGACTCCAGAAGCCAGCGCAACGGGCACTCGCCGAACAGGCCGAGTCGTGACGGTGAGACGAACACCGGGGCGTCTGCCTCGACCAGCGGCGCACTGTCAGTGAGGGGCAGCAGCCCGTACCAGGAGTCCGGGTGAGCCCCCGGCACGCCGGCGTCGGCCAGACGGGCGAGGTGGGACGCCGCACGCCGGCGCTCTCGGTCCGAGCGGGCCTCGTCCGCCAGGACTCGTCTGAGCTGGGAAACCAGCGAACGAGCGGATGGTGCGGGTCGGTCGGGTGCCGACGGCCCGCTTCCCTCCCGCGGAGGTTCGGGATGGTCGTCAGCCGACTGGCGCGGGGCCGGAAGCACTGCACCTTCCATGTGCAGCAGCTCCTCGAGAAAGCGCGAGGGGTACTCGCCGTCGGTCTCGTTGCCCACTGCCGTGACCAGGAGATGGCTCTCGGCGCGGGAAACCGCGAGGTAGAACAGCCGCCGCTCGGCGGCGAGCCTGTCGGCGACCGTCACCGGTTCGCTGCCGCCCCCCGCGTCCCTCAGACAGGCGAGAAGGTCATCACCACTCAGGACGCCGCCTCGCCCTCGCAGGTCGGGCCAGGTCCCGTCCTGGACGCCCGCCACCACGACGACCTGCCAGTGGCGACCCTTGGCCCGGTGCACCGTGGTCACGTCCACGCTCTGAGAGGCCATCGCCGTGCCCACCTGCCCCGCTCGGACGGGTAGCCGGTTCGCTCGGATATGGGACAGGAATGCTGTCGGCGTGGATCCGGGGCGTGAGCCGTCGAAGTCGCGCGCGAAGTCGAACAGCTCGACCACCGAGTCCAGGTCCCGGTCGGCTCGCCGGCCGGAGGAACCACCCGCCAGGCTCGCACGTTCCCATCGTGGGGCGAGACCGGAGGCATCCCAGAGCTCCCAGAGGACATGCTGTGCTCCCGTGTCCGCTGCGAGCTCCTCCCGGGTCCTGTCGACGACCCGGCGCAGCCGCTGGGCACCCGAGCGGAGACTCCGGGGCATCTTCGCCACCAGCGAGGAGTCGGACCAGACCGCACTCAGCTGTGGCGCCGGGTCCGAAGCGGCGACGTGGTCGGTCAGCCACCGCTGCAGCGCGGCGACCTGCACCGGGGTCATTCCGCCCACCGGGCCCACCAGCAGATCACGGGTCCGGAGGTCGTCCAGAGCCTCGGGGGAGATGGCAGCTTCGAGGAGGTCGAGCAGCAGACGCACGGCTGGCCTGCGCGCCAGGGGGACGGAAGGGTCGCTGAGCCGGACGGGTACATCCGCCGCGTGCAGCAGGCGGCGCAGGTCGGCTGTGCGCGCCTCGGAGCCTCGGACCAGGACGGCCATCTCGGACCACGCGTACCCGGCGTGGACATGGCAGCGATGCAGGTAGTCGGCGATGCGGGTGGCTTGGTGGGTCTCGTTGTCGGCGACGACCAGCTCCACGGTGGGCGTGCCGCCGCGTCCTGTAGGGGCATCGGGCGAGGTATCGAGTGAGGCACCGGGCGAAGCCTCGGGTGAGGTATCGAATGACGTCGGCGAGCCAGCGGCAGCGTATCGGTGACCTGCCGGACCGGGCAGCCGGGCGCTGACCGTCCCGACCACTCGCCGCAGGTGCTCGGGTCGAGCGTCGCGCGGTGTCAGGGTGACCACCGGAGCGGACTGCCGGCGCACGGTTCGAAACTGCGCCGGGAAGTCCCGAACAGCCTCGCCATGCGACCCTCGGAACCCGAACACCGCCTGGTCGGGATCGGAGAACGCGACGAGCGGGCGTCCGTCACCGCAGAGCATCAGGAGCAACCGTCGCTGCGCCTCGTTTACCTCCTCGTACTGCGCCACGATCACCAGCTCGAGTCGGGACCGCTCCTCCGCCAGTGTCACGAGGTCGCCCGCCAGCAGCGCTTCGGCGGCTGTGACCATCTCTGCCTGGTCGAACGTCCTGCCCTCGCCCCGCAGCCCGAGAACACGCTCGTACTGCTCGGCGAAGTCCGCCACCGCGCGCCAGTCCTCGCGCGCCCGGGAGTGGGCGAGGCGTCGTATCTCGGTGGACGTGATCCCCTGTTCCCGCAGCCGCATGACGAGGTCGCGCAGCTCCTGGCCGAAGCCCGCGGTCGCGAGCGCCCCGAGCAGTCCGGGCGGCCAGTCGACCCCTTCACCCCGCAGGTCGCCGTGCAGCAGGTCCCGCACCATGGCGTCCTGCTCCGACGCTGTGAGAAGGAGAGGCGGCGCCAACCCCCGGGTGTGCGCGTCGCGTCGCAGGAGGTCGAAGGCGTAGGAGTGGAAGGAGCGCGCCAGCGGCTGGCGCGTGGTCACGGTCAGCCGTCTGGCGAGACGGTCGCGTAGGTCCGCAGCTGACTCGGCCCGGGGCGTCAGTACGAGCAGGCGCCGCGGATCGATGCCGTCGGCCACCCGGGCCCGCACAAGCTCCACCAGAGTCGTGGTCTTGCCCGTCCCTGCAGCGCCGAGCACGAGCAGCGGGCCTGTGGAGTGCGCGACCACCGACTGCTGTCGGGCATCGAGATCTTCGTCCGGCAGCCGAGCCGTCTCCGGGCCCGGAACCATCACCGGAACCAGCCGACGCTGCTCCCCGGAGGGGCTCCCCTGCGGTCTGGTCGGTCTCACACCCATAGGTATGCCATGGGGGTATGACAGATCCCGGGTAGCGTCGCCGCCGTGTCGTGGGTTGGTCCCGGGTGAGTCCCCGGTTGGTCCCGGGTCAGTCCTCGTCGTCGACTCGGGCCAGCCAGGTCGCCAGTCGGTCGACCGCGGTCTCGTGCTCGGGGTGCAGGTCGACGAACGTCCGCAGCTGCTCAGCCAGCCAGCGCAGGCTGACTGTCTCCTCGCCCCGACGGTCCATCAGTTCCTCGATGCCCTTGTCGGTGAAGTACACCGCGTCACTCCGCGAAGGCGGAGTCGAGGAGCGCCGCCTGCTCGGCCTCGTGCACGTGGATCGAGCCCACCGCGGCGCTCGCCGAGGCAGGACGGCTCACCCGGCGTACGGGAAGGCCATCGGCGAGCTCCGGCAGCCGAAGCCCGACGTACGGCCAGGCGCCCTGGTTCTCCGGCTCCTCCTGTACCCACCGGATCTCGGTGAGGTTGGGGTACTGGGCGATGGCCTCCTGGATCGCCTGCCGGCCCAGCGGGTAGAGCCGTTCGAGCCGGACCACCGCGGTGTCCCTCGCGTCGAGCGCGCGTCGCTTGGCGAACACCTCGTAGGACACCTTGCCCGAGCACAGGATGAGTCTGCGTACGCCGAGCGGGTCGATCGCTTCCCCGTCGATGCCCGGATCCGGCAGTATCGGCTGGAACTGACCCTCGGTGAAGTCGGACACCGCCGAGGCGGCGGCGCGCAGCCGCAGCATCGACTTGGGCGTGAAGACGATGAGGGGCTTCGCCCGCCGTCCGATCACCTGACGGCGCAGCAGGTGGAAGTAGTTGGCGGGGGTGCTGGGCAGCGCGACGGTCATGTTGTCGTTCGCGCACAGCTGCAGCCAGCGCTCGATCCGGGCGCTGGAGTGGTCCGGCCCCTGCCCCTCGTAGCCGTGCGGCAGCAGCAGCACCAGACGGGACTCCTGTTCCCACTTGGCCTCGCCCGAGCTGATGAACTCGTCGATGATCGTCTGAGCGCCGTTGGCGAAGTCGCCGAACTGCGCCTCCCAGATCACCAGGGCCTTGCGGTTGGCCAGCGCGTAGCCGTACTCGAACCCGACAGCCGCGAACTCCGACAGCAGCGAGTCGTAGATGTGGAAGGGCAGGTGCTGGTCCGGGTCGAGATGGCGCAGCGGGGTCCACTCGACTCCCGTCACACGGTCCACGAGAACCGCGTGACGCTGCCCGAAGGTGCCACGACGGGAGTCCTGGCCGGCCATGCGTACGGGGTGGCCGTCCAGCAGCAGAGAGCCGAAGGCCAGCGTCTCGGCGAAGGCCCAGTCGATGCCACCGTCGTCAGCCATGGCAGCCCGACGCTGAAGCTGGGGCCCGAGCCGTTCATGCACGGTGAAGCCCTCGGGCAAAGTGACCTGGGAGTCCGCGATCCGCTTGAGGGTCTCCCGGCTGATGGCCGTCTCCTCCGGGTCGTCGGCGCGGTCCGTCGGGAACTCGGCCGGCAGCAGGGGTCGGGGCGGCCGGGAGCGCGCGTCCTCCCGGGTCTCCTGGAACACGATCTCGAGCTGCTTCTGGTAGTCCTGCAGCGCCTCCTCGGCCTGCTCGATGGAGATGTCCCCGCGGCCGATCAGCGTCTCCGTATAGGTCTTGCGCACCGAGCGCTTGGCGTCGATCAGGTTGTACATCAGGGGCTGGGTGAAGGAGGGCTCGTCGACTTCGGAGTGGCCACGCTTGCGGTAGCAGATGAGGTCGACCACGACGTCCTTGTTGAAGGTCTGGCGGAACTCGAAGGCCAGCCGGGCCACCCTGACGCAGGCTTCGGGGTCGTCGCCGTTGACGTGGAAGATGGGCGCCTGAACCATGCGGGCGGCGTCGGTGCAGTACACCGTGGATCGCGCGCTGGCCGGGGCGGTGGTGAAACCGACCTGGTTGTTGACGATGATGTGCACCGTTCCGCCGGTACGGTACCCGCGCAGCTGGGAGAGGTTGAGCGTCTCGGCGACGACACCCTGGCCGGCGAAGGCCGCGTCGCCGTGCAGCAGCACCGGCAGGATCGTGTATCCGCCCTCGCCCTTGTTCAGCTCGTCCTGCTGGGCGCGTACGTAGCCCTCCAGGACCGGGTCCACCGCCTCGAGGTGGCTGGGGTTGGACACCAGGCTGACATCGACGCTGACCTCCTCGCCCGCACCGTCGGGCCCGGTGGTCGTCGTGAACACGCCGTGCTGGCCCAAGTGGTACTTGACGTCGCCGGAGCCGTGGGCGGTGCCGGGATCGATGTTCCCCTCGAACTCCCGGAAGATCTGGCCGCTGGACTTGCCGACGATGTTGGCCAGTACGTTGAGCCGGCCCCGGTGCGGCATGCCGATGCCCACCCCGTCCATCCCGCTGCGCGCCGCGTTGGAGAGGACCTCGCTCAGCATGGGGATGACCGACTCGCCACCCTCCAGACTGAACCGCTTCTGGCCCACGTACTTCGTCTGCAGGAACGTCTCGAAGGCTTCGGCCCGGTTCAGCCGCATGAGAATGCTGGCGCGCTCGTCCGGGTTGACCTTCCATTGGACGCCCTCGACGCGCTGCTGGATCCACTCGCGCTGCTCGGGGTCCTGGATGTGCATGTACTCGACGCCGACGCGTCGGCAGTAGGCATCGCGCAGGATCGTGAGCACGTCGCGCAGCTTCATCATCCGCTGGCCGGCGAAACCTCCCACCGGGAACTGTCGGTCGAGGTCCCACAGTGTCAGCCCGTGCTCGGCGATGTCGAGGTCGGGGTGGCTGCGGACCTTGTACTCGAGCGGGTCGGTGTCGGCGAGCAGGTGTCCCCGTACCCGGTAGGCGTGAATCAGCTCCATGACCCGCGAGCCCTTGGCGATCTGGCCCTCGCGGGTGGTGGTGACGTCCGTCGTCCAGCGGATCGGCTCGTACGGAACCTGCATCGACCGGAAGACCGTCAGGTAGAAGTCGTCCTCGCCGAGGAGAAGCTGGTGGATGCGGCGCAGGAACTCGCCGGACTGCGCTCCCTGGATGATCCGGTGGTCGTACGTCGAGGTGAGCGTGATGATCTTGCTGACGCCGACCGTGGTGAGCGTCTCCGGGGCGGCCCCCTGATACTCCGCCGGGTACTCCATGGCGCCGATGCCGATGATGGCGCCCTGACCCTCCATCAGCCGGGGGACGGAGTGCACCGTCCCTATCGTCCCGGGGTTGGTCAGGCTGAGGGTGGTGTCGGCGAAGTCCTCCATCGTGAGCTTGTTCTGGCGGGCCCGACGCACGATGTCCTCGTAGGACTGCCAGAACTGCCGGAACGTCAGGGTGTCGGCGCGCTTCACCGACGGGACGACCAGGCTGCGCGAGCCGTCGGGGCGCTGCAGGTCGATCGCGATGCCCAGGTTGACGTGCTCGGGCTGCACCACCGCAGGCTTGCCGTCGACCATGGCGAAGGAGGAGTTCATCGCGGGCTGGTCGGCGAGCGCCTGGACCAGCGCGTACCCGATGAGGTGGGTGAAGGAGACCTTGCCGCCCCGTCCCCGTTCCAGGTGCCGGTTGATGACCAGTCGGTTGTCGGCCAGAAGCTTGGCGGGCACACCGCGGACGCTGGTGGCCGTCGGTACGCCGAGCGAGGCCTCCATGTTGGCGACCACGCGGGAGGCCGCGCCGCGCAGAGGTCGTACGGTTGCTCCCTCAGGAGCCGTCCGGACGGGCGTCGGGCCCGCCGGAGCCTTCGCCGCGGGGGCGGGAGCCTGGGTGGCGGGTGCGGTGGGTGCGGCGGTGGGTGCGGGCGCTGTCGGGCGCTGTGGTTGCGGGCCTTGTCGCTGCGGGTGCCGACGCTGCCGACGCTGCCGACGCTCTGGGGCGGCCTGCTCTGCCTGCTCCTCGGCAGGAGCCTCGCGGCGGTAGTCGGCGAAGAAGTCGTGCCAGGCGGAGCCGACGCTGGAGGGGTCCTTGAGGAAACGCTGGTACATCTCCTCGACGAGCCACTCGTTCGGCCCGAAGTCGCCCAGTCTTCCCTCAGGGCCGGTGTTCGTGCTTTGCGTCACGTTCTGCTCGCCCGCCTCGTCACGCTCCGGCGCCCGGGGAGCCGGGAGCCCTCGACGGCTCAAGGCTAGTGGTTCTGCCCCAGTTCGCGATATCGACATCTCGTGTCCCCGGGTCCTCGACGGGCGAGCGAAGACCTGCATGTCAGAGGGCATGTGCCGAGCGGCGTCTGGTTGGCATCCGGTATGCGTACCCACAGACCTGCCCCGCGGCAGCGGTGTGGGGGGACGGCGTTGGACCTAGACGTCGCGGCGCATCGTCGTCAGTGAGCCGACCACTGCCAGGCCGACCGCCCACGCCACGAAGACCACGGCACCGGCCCAAGGCTCCAGCAGCTGGCCCTGCAGTGAGCCCAGGCGTGCCATCGCCGAGGCCGCACCGTTCGGCAGCCACCGCCCCACCTCGGGAACCAGGCCCGCGAGCAGGTCGCCGACGATGAGGAAGAGCACCAGGCTGCCCACGATGGCGGCGACCTGGTTGCGCACCAGGGAGCCGATGCCAACTCCCATGGCGCCGTAGAGCGTGACGGCAAGCATCCCGCCCAGCAGTGCCATCGCGACATCGGAGGCGGGTATCAGCGAGGCGTACCCGCGTAGGGCGAGCACCGGCAGCCCGGTGGCCAGCGTGACGACCGCCCCGGCGACCGCGAAGGCAAAGCCGAGCAGCAACGAGGCGAGCAGCTTGGCCGCCACCACGACCCGACGCCGTGGCTGAATCATGAATGTCGTGCTGGCGGTACCGTGCCGGAACTCACCGGTGATCATCATGATGCCCGCGACCAGGGCGAAAATGTACGCCGACAGCGCCTGGCCGTACACGGCGTTGGCGGCCTCGGTCGCACTCAGGCCGATGTCGGAACCAGCCAGCTGGTCGCGACCGGTGAGAAACCCGAGCAGCATGGCGTTGATACCCACGTAGCAGCCGGCGAGCAGCACCAGTCCCCAGGTGAGACGCAGCGAGAACACCTTGGTGATCTCGGCCCGGAGCTGGCGGGTCACGAGTCGTCCCGGGTGAGGCGCAGGAACGCGTCTTCCAGCCCCGCTTGCTCGGCAACCAGCTCGCTCAGCGCCACTCCTGCCTGCAGGGCAATCTGTCCGACGACGGCCGGAGTGGTCTCCGACACCCGCAGCGTCCCCGGTTCGATGAGCAGTGCGCTCAGTCCCTCCTCGGCGAGCGCGGACTGCAGGGGCTCGATCGTCGCCGAGCGCACGCGTACCGCACCGGTGAGGCTGTCCCGCAGCTCGGCGAGCGGGCTCGCCAGAACCAACCGCCCGTGGTCGAGGATGACCACGTCGTCGGCGAGCTGCTGGACTTCCGTGAGCACGTGACTGGAGACCAGCACGGTTCGGCCTTGGTCCGCGGTCCAGCGCAGCAGCTCCCGCAGCCAGTGGATCCCGGCCGGGTCCAGGCCGTTGGACGGCTCGTCGAGGATGAGCACGGAAGGGTCGCCGACCAGGGCGGTGGCCAGTGCCAGGCGTTGCTTCATGCCCAGGGAGAAGTCCCCGACGCGTCGCTTCGCGGAGTCCGACAGACCGACGGTGGCCAGCGTCTGGGCGGCCCGGTCCCGGGGGAGTCCTGCCGCCTGGCAGACCGCTTCCAGGTGTCGGATCGCGCTGAGGCCCGGGTGCGCGCCAGTGGTGTCGAGGACGGCCCCCACGACATGGGTCGGGTTGCCGATCTCCACGTACGGCTGTCCGCCGACCGTGGCGCTGCCGCTGGTTGGCTCCGCGAGCCCGAGCATCATCCGCAGCGTGGTGGACTTGCCTGCGCCATTGGGCCCGAGCAGCGCGGTGACCCGACCCGGATGGACGGTGAAGGAGAGCTGGTCGACAGCGACCAGGGCGCCGTAGCGCTTGGTCAGGTCGCGGGCCTCCAGCGTGAGCACACAACCATCATGCCGCGCCCCGGTCCTTGGGGGCCCGAAGGCAGCGCGTCGTCACGCAACCGTTAGACAGGGGCTGCCGAATCGTGTGCCAGGTGGTCCCGGGGTAGTGGAACGGGAATCGTGGAACGGTCTGTGCCCCCGGCAGGATTCGAACCTGCGCTCCCGCCTCCGGAGGGCGGTGCTCTATCCCCTGAGCTACGAGGGCCCGAGGGCCAGTCCGAGAGTACCAGCGCGGCCCTGTCCGCAGGGGTCCCGCGGGATCGTCTGAACATGCTCCGGGACAAAGCCAGCGGGATAGGCTCGCCGCATGTCGCAGGGGCGGGTGCTGGTCGTGGACGACGAGGAGGCCATCCGTCACCTGATCCAGATCAACCTGGAGCTGGAGGGCTTCGAGGTCCGTACCGCGGCGGACGGCGCGGAGGCGCTGGAGCAGGTGCGCGACTTCCGCCCGCAGGTAGTGACGCTGGACGTGATGATGCCCGGGCTGTCCGGGTGGCAGGTCGCCGAGAAGCTCATCGGGTCGAGCGAGACCGCGGACGTCAAGGTGATCCTGGTGTCCGCCCGGGCGCAGACGACGGACCGGGAGAAGGGTCAGGCGCTCGGCGTTCACGGGTACGTCACCAAGCCCTTCGACCCCGACGAGCTGGTCGCCGAAGTCAGGAGGCTGTGCCAGCCTGCCCGGTAGGCCGCCGCGGACCGGGTGCGGATTGGTGCGGACGGGCTGCATGCAGCCGACCGAATGCCGACCCGCTGGGCCACAGGGCAGCGGCGTCGCGACTACCCTGGCCTGGTGACTCCCGAGGACCTGTCGTCAGCCGTGGTGGCCGCCATCCGTGCGGCCGTCGAGGCCGGCGAGCTTGCGGTGGAGGTTCCGCCCTCGGTCCCGGTGGTAGCTCCCAAGGTGAAGGAGCACGGCGACTTCTCCAGCAACGCCGCCTTGCAGCTGGCGCGGAGCGCGGGCAGGCCGCCGCGAGAGGTCGCATCGCTGCTCGCGGCACGGTTGCGGGAGGTCCCCGGCGTGGCTGCCGTCGACATCGCCGGCCCGGGGTTCCTCAACATCACGCTGGAGTCGGCGGCGCTCGGCGAGCTGGCCCGCGGCATCGTCCGGGCGGGTGCGGGGTACGGCTGGTCTGACGACAACACCGGCCAGCACGTCAACCTCGAGTACGTCTCGGCCAACCCGACCGGCCCGATCCACATCGGCGGAGCCCGCTGGGCGGCCGTCGGCGACTCGCTGGCCAGGCTGCTGGAGGCAAGCGGCGCCGAGGTGACACGGGAGTACTACTTCAACGACGCCGGCGCCCAGATCGACCGCTTCGCGGCCTCGCTGGATGCGGCGGCGCGCGGTGAGCCGGTTCCCGAGGACGGCTACGGCGGCGACTACATCGTGGAGATCGCCCAGCGCATCCTGGCCAACGAGCCGGGACTGCTGGAGGCCGATCGGAGACAGGCCCTGGATTTCTTCCGTACCCGGGGCGTCGAGCTCATGTTCGACGAGATCAAGCGCTCTCTGGCCGACTTCGGGGTCGTGTTCGACGTCTACTTCAGCGAGCGCTCGCTGCACGAGGAAGGGCGCATCGTGCACGCCATCGAGGTGCTCAGGCGGCAGGGGCACCTCTACGACTCCGACGGCGCCCTCTGGCTGCGGACCACGGACTTCGGTGACGACAAGGACCGGGTGCTCATCAAGAGCGACGGCGCGGCGACCTACTTCGCCGCCGACGCGGCCTACTACGTACACAAGCGGGAGCGCGGGTACGACCGCTGCGTGTACATGCTCGGCGCGGACCACCACGGCTACGTCGCCCGCCTCAAGGCTCTCGCGGCCTGCGCCGGGGACGACCCGGACACCAACATCGAGATACTGATCGGGCAGCTGGTCAACCTCGTGAAGGAGGGCGTCCCGGTACGCATGTCCAAGCGCGCCGGAACCGTCATCACCCTCGAGGACCTCGTCGACGCGGTCGGGGTCGACGCGGCGCGCTACGCGCTGGCGCGATCCTCGAGCGACTCGCAGCTGGACCTGGACCTCGACCTGCTGGCCTCACGCACCAACGACAACCCGGTGTTCTACGTGCAGTACGCCCATGCCCGGCTGTCCTCGCTGATGCGCAATGCGGCCGAGCTCGGCATCTCGCTGGCTGGTCCGGGACAGGCCGACTCCCAGACCGGCGCGCAGGCTCGCGCCGTGAGTGAGATCGACGTGGCGCTGCTCGGCCACGAGCGCGAGGTGGACCTGCTGCGGGCGCTCTCGGAGTTCCCCCGTGTCGTCTCCACCGCCGCGGCCCTGCGCCAGCCCCACCGTGTGGCGCGCTACCTCGAAGACCTCGCGGGGACCTACCACCGGTTCTATGACGCCTGTCGGGTGCTGCCGCGTGGCGACGAGACCCCGACCGACCTGACGTATGCGCGCCTGCTGCTGTGCGAGGCGACCCGGGTTGTGCTGGCCAACGGGCTGGGCCTGCTCGGCGTCCGGGCGCCCGAGCGCATGTAGCGAGCACGATGGAGCCGCAAGGAGTGATCAACGTGACCGGTACGGGCTTCCACGACCAGCTCGACGCAGATGTCTGGCCGAAGTCCGCCCGGCGCGAGCGCGGTGTGCTGCACGTCGGAGGCTGCGACGTCCGGGATCTCGCCGGGGAGTACCAGACCCCGCTGTGGGTGCTCGACGAGGAGGAGTTCCGCAGCCGGTGCCGGCAGTGGCGCGAGGCGTTCCCCACCGGAGATGTCTACTACGCGGCGAAGGCCTTCCTCTGCCTGGCGATCGCCCGGTGGATCGACGAGGAGGGGCTTTCCCTGGACGTCTGTACGGGCGGAGAGCTCGCAGTCGCGCTGCGGGCCGGGTTTCCGCCCGAGCGGCTGTTGTTCCACGGCAACAACAAGTCCCGGGCCGAGCTCGACCGTGCCGTGGAGGTGGGCGTGGGACGGGTGGCCGTCGACTCCTTCGAGGAGGTCGTGCGGCTCGCCGACGCTGCGGAGCGGGCGGGACGTCGTCAGCGGGTCCTGCTCCGCGTCACGCCCGGGGTGGAGGCCCACACCCACGAGTACGTCGCGACCGGGCAGGAGGACCAGAAGTTCGGCTTCTCCCTCGCCTCGGGTGCCGCCGCCGAGGCGGTTCGACGGATCCTGAAGCTCCCTGCCCTGGAGCTGGTCGGGCTGCACTGTCACATCGGTTCGCAGATCTTCGACACCGCCGGGTTCCGGCTGGCCGTCCACCGCCTGGTCGCGCTGCTCGCCGAGATCCGTACGGAGCACGGAGTCGAGCTGCCGGAGCTCGATGTCGGCGGTGGCCTGGGTATTGCGTACACCGACGGCGACCTGCCGATGGAGCCGGCGGAGTTCGCCCAGCGACTGTCGGCAGACCTGGCCAAGGAGTGTGGTGCAGCGGGCCTGGCGGTGCCGCGGCTCGCGGTGGAGCCGGGCCGGGCGATCTCTGGCCCGACGACCATCACGCTCTATGAGGTCGGGACCGTCAAGGACCTGCCCGGGCTGCGGACGTACGTCAGCGTCGACGGCGGCATGAGCGACAACATCCGTACCGCCCTGTACGGAGCGCACTACAGCCCGGCGCTCGCCTCCCGGCAGTCCGAGGCGGAGATGCACAACGTGACCGTCTGCGGCAAGCACTGCGAGAGCGGCGACATCGTCGCGCACGACGTGCCGCTGCCTGCTGACCTGGCTCCGGGGGACCTGATCGCGCTGCCGTCCAGCGGCGCCTACCACAGGTCGATGGCCAGCAACTACAACCACGTGCCCCGGCCGGCGGTCGTGGGAGTCCGCGGTGGGAGCTCCCGGGTGCTGGTACGACGCGAGACGGAGGAGGACCTGGTCCGCCTGGACCTCATGCCATAGCGCGCCCCTCACCTGCCCCCCGTTGCCTGCCCCCTGCCTGCCCCCCGTTCGCCTGCCCCCCGTTCGGTGATCATGGCGCTCTTGCGCGCCCCTCGCGGTGATCATGGCGTTAGGGCATGACACGCAGGCGCGACTCGCCGTGTTTGCGGACCTTCTGCCATGATCACGGCGCTCTGGCGGACCTTCTGCCATGATCACGGCGCGGCTGTGCCTAGCACCAGGATCGCGCCGGGTCTGTGCGGACCGCCATGATCGCGGCGAGTCTGACGCCAGAGTGCCCAGATCACGTCGATGAGGAACCGCCGTCCCGCCCTCCCCCCGTTCGAGTCACTCGCGCGGACGGTCACACTGGAGGGGTGGAGAGGCCGATTCGGATAGCCCTGCTTGGTGCCGGGACCGTGGGTGGTGAGGTGCTGAGGCTCCTCGAGGAGCATGCCCCTGACCTGGCCGCCCGGGCGGGCGCTCCGCTCGAGCTGGCCGGCGTCGCGGTGCGCCGGGTGGACGTTCCCCGCCGGGTCGACATCCCGCCCCATCTCATCACCGACGATGCGCACGCGCTGGTGAACCGCTCCGACGTGGACATCGTGATCGAGCTCATCGGCGGCATCGAGCCGGCGCGGGAGCTCCTCACGGCCGCACTACGCAGCGGGAAGTCTGTCGTGACCGCGAACAAGGCGCTGCTGGCCGAACACGGCCCGAGCCTGTACCGGGCCGCCTCCGAGGCCGGCGTCGACATCTATTTCGAGGCAGCAGTGGCGGGTGCGATCCCACTGCTGAGATCCATCCAGGTCAGCCTGGCGGGCGACCGGATCAACCGGGTGATGGGCATCGTCAACGGTACGACGAACTACATCCTGACCAAGATGGACGAGAGCGGGGCCGATCTGTCCGACGCGCTCGCCGAGGCGACCCGGCTCGGGTACGCCGAGGCCGACCCCACAGCCGACGTCGAGGGGTACGACGCCGCGAGCAAGGCCGCGATCCTGGGGAGCCTGGCATTCCACACCCGCGTCGCGTCCGAGTCGGTCTTCCGGCGCGGGATCACGGCGGTGACGGCGGAGGAGGTGGCCGACGCGAGAGATCTCGGGTACGTGATCAAGCTGCTCGCCATCGCCGAGCGCACGGACAGCCCCACGGGCCCGGCGCTGTCCGTGCGCGTCCACCCCACCCTGATACCCCGCAACCACCCACTCGCCAGCGTCCGGGAGGCCTTCAACGCGGTGTTCATCGAGGCCGAGGCGGCCGGTCAGCTCATGCTGTACGGGCCCGGGGCCGGTGGCGCGCCGACCGCCTCCGCAGTGATGGGTGATGTGGTGACCGCGGCTCGCCACGTGGTCGAAGGGTCGATCGGACCGGGGGAGTCGGCCTACGCCGACATCGAGGTGCTCCCGATGGACGCCACCATCACCCAGTACTACCTGCGCATCGACGTCGCCGACGAGACAGGCGTGCTGGCGTCGATCGCGAGGGTGTTCGCCGACCGGGGCGTGAGCATCGCGACCGTACGCCAGGAGGGTCAGGGGGAGGACGCGACGCTGAAGGTCATGACGCACCGTGCCGTCGAGGCCGATCTCGCCGCCGTCGTCGGCGACCTGCGGGATCATAGGTCGGTACGCAGCGTCTCCAGTGTGCTGCGGGTCCACGGGAGCGAAACGTGACGATTGCCAGCCCTTCACCGTCTGCCCAGCGCAGGTCCGGACCGGCGCGGCCGCAGTGGCGGGGTGTGGTGGAGGAGTTCCGGGAGCGGTTGCCCGTCGCGCCGGAAACCCCGG
Source organism: uncultured Actinomycetota bacterium (assembly GCA_963752715.1). GTDB lineage: Bacteria > Actinomycetota > Actinomycetes > Mycobacteriales > CAVVZQ01 > CAVVZQ01. The sequence continues at coordinate 73,032 of CAVVZQ010000005.1, forward strand.
CGGTCACGCTGCTGGAGGGCGGTACCCCGCTGGTCCCGGCCCGGATTCTCTCCGAGCGCACCGGTGCGCAGGTGTTCCTCAAGGTCGAGGGAGCCAACCCGACGGGTTCCTTCAAGGACCGCGGGATGACGATGGCGATCACCCAGGCTGCCGCAGCAGGCGCGCGTGCGGTGATCTGCGCTTCCACCGGAAACACCAGCGCCAGCGCCGCCGCGTACGCCGTACGTGCCGGTATGACGTGCGCGGTGCTGGTGCCGCAGGGCAAGATCGCCCTGGGCAAGCTGGCTCAGGCGCTCGTGCACGGCGCGCGGCTGCTGCAGGTGGACGGCAACTTCGACGAGTGTCTCGACGTCGCACGTGAGCTCTCCGAGAAGTACCCGGTGACGCTGGTCAACTCGGTCAACCCGGACCGCATCCAGGGACAGAAGACTGCGGCCTTCGAGATCTCCGACGTGCTCGGCAGGGCCCCGGACATCCACTGCCTGCCGGTGGGCAACGCGGGGAACATCACGGCGTACTGGCTCGGCTACCGCGAGTATTTCGACGACGGCACTGTCGACTCCCTGCCCCGGATGTACGGGTTCCAGGCCGCGGGCGCTGCTCCGATCGTCCGCAACGCCCCGGTCGCGGCGCCGCAGACGATCGCCACCGCGATCCGGATCGGCAACCCCGCCTCCTGGACGCAGGCAGTCGCGGCGCGGGAGGAGTCCGGTGGTCTCATCGACGCGGTGACCGACAGGTCGATTCTCAACGCCTACAAGCTCCTGGCCAGCCAGGAGGGCGTCTTCGTGGAGCCCGCGTCGGCCGCGTCCGTGGCGGGACTCCTGCAGGTGGCCGCCGAAGGCAAGGTCCCGTCCGGCTCAACAGTCGTCTGCACGGTGACGGGCCACGGACTGAAGGACCCCGAGTGGGCGATTGCCGGAGCCCCGCGGCCCGTGACGGTTCCGGTGGACGCCGATGCCGCCGCCGAGACCCTCGGGCTCGACGAGCGGTGAGCCCGCACCGTGATGGTCGTCGTGACCTGCACACCGACTGGGTCACTGTCAACACGCCCGCCACCAGCGCCAATCTGGGCCCCGGGTTCGACTCGTTCGGCCTCGCGCTGACGCTCTGTGACGAGCTGAGGCTGCAGGCCGTCCCCGAGCAGCCGGACCTGCTCGACGTGGTCGTGCGGGGGGAGGGCGCGGACTGTGTGCCGACGGACGAGAGCCACCTCGTCGTACGGTCGATTCGCTCCGCCTGGGCCGCCATGGGGGTGGCGCAGCCGGGCCTGCGGCTGCACTGCGACAACCGGATTCCGCATGCCCGCGGGCTGGGCTCCTCGGCCGCCGCGATCGTGGGCGGCATCGTCGCGGCTCGGGCTGTGGTGGCGGAGCTCGACCCGGCATGGGACGACGTGTGGGCCCTGCAGCTCGCGACGGCCACCGAAGGTCACCCGGACAACGTTGCCGCGTGCCTCTATGGCGGCATGACGGTGGCATGGTCCCCGCCCGGGGGTGCCCGGGCGGTGCGGCTCGAACCTTCGGATGCCATCCGACCACAGGTGTTCATCCCGGATCTGCAGCTGTCGACCGATGCGGTACGTGGCCTGCTGCCCGACACCGTGCCCCATGGCGACGCCGCGCGGACGGCCGGGCGAGCCGGGCTTCTCGTCGCGGCCATCCTCACCGGTCGCAGCGACGTTCTGCTCGACGCCACGGAGGACTGGCTGCACCAGCCGTACCGCCGCAATGCAATGCCAGGTTCCTGGCAGCTCGTCGAATCGTTACGGTCAACGGGCACGGCGGCCGTGATTTCCGGCGCGGGACCCACGGTACTTGCCCTGACCAGCGCCGACAGTGATGAACAGGCGCTTTCGGGGCCGCCGGGCTGGCGGACCCCGCGGGTCGCGGTGCGCTTGGAGGGAGCCACCGCGTCGCGTTCGTTGCACTCGCAGCGGGTTTCGGGATAGTCTTACGTCATCCGGGTAGCAAGACGCTCGGTGCTCGTCGCATTCTTGCGGGGTCTTTCAGTCACCGGACAGGTGGCCACCATCCACCGCGTCGCGGAGACGTCAGGTTTCCGACATGGCAGATGCCCTGCGTGCGTTCGTGCCCCTGGTATGCCTTCTTGCCCCACGGAGTCCTACTCCAACCGGGCTCATGCTCGAGCAACTCGGATCCTTCACAGACGGAAGGGACCTCCTTGAGTCTCACCACCGACACAACGGCTGCGGTGGATGCAGCCGTGAGTCTGCCCGCCTCTGCCGACGACAGTGCCCCCAGCTCGCGCGAGTCAGCGCAGCAGCCGGACCAGCAGCAGCCGGACCAGCAGGACCAGCGTGGCCAGCAGGACCGGCGCAGTGCGCGGGGCCGCTCGTCGTCGGGCGAGCTGTCCAGCATGCTGCTTCCTGAGCTGCGATCGATCGCTCACGGACTAGGGATCTCCGGCGTCTCGTCCATGCGCAAGGCCGCGCTCGTCGAGGCCATCAAGGCCGCGCAGGCGGGATCGGCCGACAGGCCCCAGTCATCCGGCCGCCAGGAGGCCCAGCCCGAGCAGGGCCAGTCCGAGCGGGCCAGTCCGAGCGGGCCCAGTCCGAGCGGGCCAGTCCGAACAGCCTCGGGACGAGCGTGACCGTGCCGAGAGCAGTCCTGACCAGGGCGAGCGGGCTGATCGCCGCGAGCAAGGCGGACGCCAGGGCGCGCGGGCCGGACAGGGAAGTCAGGGCAACCAGGGCAGGCAAGGAAGTCAGGGTGCCCAGGGAAACCAGGGTCAGCGGTCGCAGCGCCGCGACGAGGGTCGGGCCACGGACGAGCGCCAGCAGGGCGGCGGCCGTGAGCAGAACCAGCCCAACCAGCCCAACCAGCCCAACCAACAGGGTCAGCGCCGTGACGGCGACGGAGACGGTGACGGCGGTGGGGACGGAAACCGTCGGCGCCGCAACCGCCGGGACCGCAACCGGGGCCGAGGCCGCGACCGCGACATGGACGTGGAGACTCCCCCTGCCGACGACGAGACGCTCATGCCTGTCGCCGGCATCGTGGACATCTTCGACAGCTACGCGTTCGTCCGTACGTCCGGATACCTCAACGGGCCCAACGACGTGTACGTGTCGCTCGGCATGGTGCGGCGCTACGGGCTGCGGCGCGGGGATGCCGTCACCGGGATGGTGCGCCCGCACCGGGAGGGCGAGCAGCGGCGGGAGAAGTACAACCCGCTGGTACGGCTGGACTCGGTCAACGGCCTGGCGCCGGACGAGGCGCGCAACCGGCCGGAGTTCCACCGGCTGACCCCGCTCTACCCGCAGGAGCGGCTCCGGCTCGAGACCGACCCGAGCCAGATGACCACCAGGGTCATCGACCTGGTCCAGCCCATGGGCAAGGGGCAGCGTGCTCTGATCGTGAGCCCGCCGAAGGCCGGCAAGACCATGGTGCTGCAGGCCATCGCCAACGCGATCACCCACAACAACCCCGAGTGCCATCTCATGGTCGTGCTTGTCGACGAGCGCCCCGAAGAGGTGACCGACATGCAGCGGTCGGTGAAGGGCGAGGTCATCGCCTCGACCTTCGACCGGCCACCGTCGGACCACACCGGAGTCGCGGAGCTGGCGATCGAGCGAGCCAAGCGGCTGGTGGAGCTGGGCCACGACGTGGTCGTGCTGCTCGACTCGATCACCCGGCTGGGCCGGGCCTACAACCTCGCGGCGCCGACGAGCGGGCGGATCCTCTCCGGTGGCGTCGACTCCACCGCGCTGTACCCGCCCAAGAAGTTCCTGGGCGCGGCGCGCAACATCGAGAACGGTGGGTCGCTGACCATCGTGGCGACGGCGCTGGTCGAGACCGGGTCCACGATGGACACGGTGATCTTCGAGGAGTTCAAGGGCACCGGCAACGCCGAGCTCAAGCTGGATCGCCGGCTCGCCGACAAGCGGATGTTCCCGGCTGTCGACGTCGACGCCTCAGGTACCCGCAAGGAGGAGATCCTCATGGCCCCCGAGGAGCTCGCCGTGGTGCACAAGCTGCGTCGGGTGCTGTCCTCGCTGGACAAGGAGCAGGCGCTGGAGCTGCTTCGGGAGAAGCTCAAGAACACCAACTCCAACTACGAGTTCCTCATGCAGGTGGCCAAGACGACGCCGGGCGACTGACCGGGCTGAGTCGGCGGGTGGCGGCGTGGGGTCTGTGGACATCCGACCAGCTCACCTCGCCGCTGTCCGACCTCCCCCTGTCTGATGTGACCTACCGGCCCGTGCGCGAGCCCCACGGGCCCGACCGCCGCTCCGATCGAGGGAAGCCCCGATGACGCCGATCGAGGTGATCCTCAGCGGGCTGTTCTGGTACGCGCTCGTCGGCCTCGCCGTCCAGCTGTTCGTCCTGGCGCTCGGGGGCGCCCGATCGTACTTCCGGATGCGTTCCGCCCGCTACCTGGGGCTGGATCGCCTGATGAACAACGCGTTCGTGCCGAGCATGTCGGTCGTAGTGCCCGCGCACAACGAGCGGGCGGCGATCGTGGACAGCGTCCGTGCGCTCCTTGCCATGCACTACCCGGACTTCGAGGTCGTGGTCGTCGATGACGGCTCGACCGATGGCACCTTCGAGCAGCTGGACGAGGCGTTCGACCTCGAGGAGATCCCCTGGGTCGGATCCGACTCCATACCTGTGGTCGGGGAAGTCACCGGTGTGTACGGCCCCCGTACCAAGGGGCCGCTGCTGGTGGTCCGCAAGGAGAGCGTGGGCACCCGGGCGGACGCGGTCAACGCCGGGATCAACCACACGCGGGGCGCACTGCTGTGCTTCATCGACGCGGACTCGGTACTGCAGGACGGAGCCCTGCTGTCCGTCGTGCGGCACTTCGCGCACCGCCCGGACCGGGTCGTGGGCGCCGGGGGATCGATCCGGGTGGCCAACGGGTGCGAGGTGTCCCACGGCACACTCCGGGAGGTTGGCGTCCCACGCCGCGCGATCGAGCGGATACAGATAGCCGAGTACGCACGCGCCTTCACGCTGGGTCGCACCGGGTGGGCGGAGCTGGGGGGACTGCTGATCATCTCGGGAGCCTTCGGGGTGTACCGGCGCGATGCCGTGGCCGCAGCGGGCGGGCTGGACGAGGAGTCGCTGGCGGAGGACGCAGACCTGCTGCTGCGCGCAGTCGAGGTGGCGCGGGCCGCGGGCCAGCCCTACGAGATGACCTTCGAGCCGGAGGCGAACTGCTGGACGGAGGTGCCCTCCCGGTACCGCGACCTCGGAACCCAGCGCACCCGGTGGTCGCGGGGTATGGCCCAGCTGCTGGGGGTGCACAAGAGGATGATCCTCAACCCCCGCTACGGAACACTGGGTGTTCTCACCATCCCGTACCACATCCTTTACGAGATCCTGCAGCCTTTCGCGCTGGCGCTCGGCCTGGTGGTGGTGCCGCTGGGGCTCGTGACCGGGCAGCTGAGCGGGCCCGCAGCGATTGCGTACCTGGCATGGCTGACGGGCGCCACCATGGTCGTCGTCGGGTTCGGGCTCCTTGCTGAGGAGGCGACGCTGACGCCCTACCGGGGCGTTCGCGACGGCCTGCGTCGCTGGCTGGTCGCTCTGAGCGAACCGGTGTGGTTCGTGTGGATTCACGCCTGGTGGCGGACCCGTGGCACCCTGCGGCAGTGGTTCCGGCGCCCGGCTTCGTGGGGGACCATGCAGCGCACCGGCTTCGAGGAGTCCGGCGGTCGCTGATCCCACGGTGGCGGTGGTGCTCTGTGGCGTCTGCGACGGGCGGGGTGCCTGCACCTCCGGGCACCGCGGTGGGCACGCGAGCGGTGCGTCTGGCACACTGGGAATACCCCTGGCTCCGGTTCACGTTTCATCCCTGCTGCCGCTACCTCAGTTCCGGGCGGTCGCGGCTGAGGCGACCCGGACCCGTCGAGAGGACTCATGGTGCGAGAAGGAATCCACCCCACGTACGTCGAGACTCAGGTCACCTGCACCTGTGGCAACACGTTCACCACGCGGAGCACGGCCGAGAACGGCGTGATCCACGCCGAGGTCTGCTCCCAGTGCCACCCGTTCTACACCGGCAAGCAGAAGATCATGGACGTCGGCGGCCGGGTGGAGAAGTTCGAGCGTCGCTACGGCAAGCGCGGACCTGCCAAGGGCGCCGCCGAGGCCTCGGCGAAGAAGGCCTGACAGGCCGAGTCCCGTGACGGTCCAGAGCAGTCCCGACGGGGCGGCTGGGAGTCGCGTCGAGGCGTTGCTCGCTGAGTACGCCGACGTGGAGAGCCGGCTCGCGCAGCCGGAGGTGCACGCCGACCAGGCGCTGGCGCGGCGGCTCGGCCGCCGGTACGCCGAGCTGGGACACGTCGCCACTGTCGTCCGCGAGATCGAGGCGATGGAGGCCGACCGAGAGGCCTGCCTGGAGCTGGCGCGCGACGACAGCGCGTTCGCGGAGGAAGCCGACGAGATTGCCGTACGCCTCGAGGCGTCGCGGGAGAAGCTGCGCGAGCTGCTGCTTCCGGCCGACCCCAACGACGGCAAGGACGTCATCCTCGAGATCAAGGCGGGCGAGGGCGGTGAGGAGTCCGCGCTGTTCGCCGGGGACCTGCTCCGCATGTACCTGCGGTACGCGGAGCGCCGGGGATGGAAGGCGGAGCTGCTTGACTCGGAGGAGTCGGACCTGGGCGGGTTCCGGGGAGCCAAGGTGGCGATCAAGGCGCCGGCCGGCGAGCCGGGCGGCGCCTGGCGTCGGATGCGCTTCGAAGGCGGCGTCCACCGGGTCCAGCGCGTACCGGTGACCGAGTCGCAGGGACGGATCCACACCTCCGCGGCGGGGGTGCTCGTGCTCCCCGAGGCTGAGGACGTCGACGTTGCCATCGAGCCCAAGGACCTGCGCATCGACGTGTTCCGGTCGTCGGGACCCGGCGGGCAGAGCGTGAACACCACTGACTCGGCGGTGCGCATGACGCACCTCCCGACCGGCATCGTCGTGTCGATGCAGAACGAGAAGAGCCAGCTGCAGAACCGGGAGGCGGCGCTGCGCGTGCTGCGGGCCCGGCTGCTCGCGGCCGCGCAGGTGGAGCGGGCGGCCGAGGACGCTGCGACCCGCCACAGCCAGGTCCGTACGGTGGACCGCAGCGAGCGCATCCGCACCTACAACTTCCCCGAGAACCGCATCTCCGACCACCGCATCGGCTACAAGGCGTACAACCTGGACGGGGTCCTCGACGGGGACCTCGACGCCGTTCTGGACGCGCTCGCCGCAGCGGACCGCAGTCGTCGGCTGGCGGGCGAGCCAGGGCTGTGACGTCCGCCCGGGAGCTGCGTCGGGCGGCCCGGTCCCTGCTCGCCGAGGCAGACGTACCCAGCCCGCAGGTGGACGCCGACCTGCTGATGGCCCACGTCCTCCAGGTCACCCGCAGCACGGTGGCACTGGCCGGGGAGGTCTCGGCGGAGCAGGCGGAAGACTACGAGGCGCTGGTACGGCGCCGGGCCCTCAGGGAGCCGCTGCAGCACCTCACGGGGCGCGCGCCGTTTCGAGGCTTCGACCTCGAGGTCGGCCCGGGCGTGTTCGTGCCGCGGCCGGAGACCGAGCTGCTCGCCGGGTGGGTCATCGATCTGCTGGAGTCCGGTATGGCGCACGGGGTCGGCGCGAGCGACGGCACCAGCGCAATCCCTGGTGCTCGCGCGACCGGTGGCATCGGCGCGACCGATGAGCCCCGCCTGGTCGTCGACATCGGCACCGGGTCGGGTGCATTGGCGCTGGCCGTCGCCGTCGAAGTACCAGGGACGACCGTGGTCGCGGTGGAGCCGGACCCCGAGGCGATCGTGTGGGCACGGCGCAACGTCGAGCGGGTGAGCGCCGCCCTCGGCAACCGGGTCGCCCTCGTCACCCTCGTCCGGGCATCAGCCCGTGACCTGGCGTCCGGTTCGGCAGACATGCCCGTGGCGGCGGGGAGCGCGTCCGTCGTGGTTTCCAACCCCCCGTACGTCCCGCCCCAGACCGCGGTCGCGCCGGAGGTGCGCTGGGACCCGGAGCATGCGGTGTTCGCAGACTCGGGCGGGTGCGCGGTCATCGCCGACGTCATCACCGCCGCCCTTCGGCTGCTGGACACCGGCGGCTGGCTTGCCGTCGAGCATGACGAGACCACCGCGGCTGCGGTACGGGCGCTGCTGCCGACCGGGCAGTGGTCGGATGTGGCCACCCACCCGGACCTGGCCGGCCGTCCCCGGTTCACGGTCGCGCGCCGCCGGCCCGGACCGGTCGCGGGTGGAGCCGGTTCGTGAGCGCGACCGCACCGTCCGGGTTCTACGACTGCTCGGATCCCGACCAGCGCGCGGCGGGAGTCGAGCAGGCGGTGCACACAGTGCGCAGCGGTGGCCTGGTCGTCATGCCGACCGACACGGTGTACGGACTGGGCTGCGACGCCTTCACCCCACCCGCGGTGCGGCGCCTGCGCCACGTCCTCGGCGGTGCGGCCAGCGTGCCCGTACCGGTACTGATCGGTTCGCGCGGCACCCTCGACGGGCTCGTCTCCTCCGTACCGCCAACCGTGCGGGCACTCGTGGAGGCCTTCTGGCCCGGGCCCCTGACGCTCCTGCTCGAGCACGCCCCGTCGCTGGCATGGGACCTGGGGGACGCTAGGGGCACGGTGGCGGTGCGCATGCCGCTGCACCCGGTGGCCCTGGAGGTCCTGGAGCGGACCGGGCCGATGGCGGTCACCACCGCTCGGCGCCCCGGCTGGCCCGTTCCGCGGGACGCGGCGGAGGCGCGCAGTCAGCTGGGCGCGGCGGTGGGCGTGTACCTGGAAGCCGGCCCAGCCGCACCAGCCGGCTCCGCAGGACCAGCCGCGGCGGGCCCGGTCGGCGGGCCCGCGGGAGTCGCTCCTGCCGCAGCGGGCGTTTCCACGGTGGTGGACCTCACCTCGGCCGTGCCCCGACTCGTCAGGCCGGGGATGATCGGCTACGAAAGGCTGGTCGAGGTCGTGCCGGACCTCCACGTCTGAGGGCCGAGCCCACAGCACCCGTACCCGTACCCTGGGTCCATGAGCACCTACTGGGGCCCCGACTTCGAGGCACTGCAGGCTGAGGACCCGGAGATCGCCGGGGTACTGCTCGGTGAGCTGGACCGGCTGCGCTCCGGCCTCCAGCTGATCGCGAGCGAGAACTTCACGAGCCCGGCGGTCATCGCGGCGCTGGGCTCGACGCTGACCAACAAGTACGCCGAGGGCTACCCGCACAAGCGGTACTACGGCGGCTGCTCCGAGGTGGACAAGGCGGAGGAGATCGCCATCGCGCGCGCCAAGGCGCTGTTCGGCGCGGCTCACGCCAACGTCCAGCCGCACTCCGGGGCGTCGGCGAACCTGGCGGTGTACGCGGCTCTGTGCGAGCCGGGTGACACGGTGCTGGCGATGTCCCTGCCACATGGCGGCCACCTCACCCACGGCAGCCGGGTGAACTTCAGCGGCCGGTGGTTCAACGTGGTCTCCTACGGCGTCCGCGAGGACACCGAGCTCATCGACTACGACCAGGTGCGCGAGCTCGCCCTGCAGAACCGCCCCAAGATGATCATCGCCGGTGCCACCGCCTACCCACGGCTGATCGACTTCGCGGCGTTCCGCGAGATCGCGGACGAGTGCGGGGCCTGGCTGCTGGTGGACGCGGCGCACTTCATCGGACTGGTGGCGGGAGGAGCCATCCCGAGCCCGGTGAAGTACGCCGACGTGGTCACCTTCACCACCCACAAGGTGCTGCGCGGTCCGCGCGGCGGCATGATCCTGTCCACCTCAGAGCTGGCGCAGCGCATCGACAAGGCCGTGTTCCCGTTCCTGCAGGGCGGTCCGCTGATGCACGCCGTGGCCGCGAAGGCCGTCGCGCTGCAGGAGGCGTCCACCCCCGCGTACCAGGAGTACGCCCGTCAGGTGATTGCCAACGCCCAGACCCTGGCCGACGGCCTGGCGGCCGAGGGCATGAGGCCGGTGTCCGGCGGCACCGACACCCACCTCGCGCTGATCGACCTCCGTCCCACGGGCGTGACCGGCCAGGAGGCCGAGGCCCGCTGCGACGCCGCCCGGATCACCCTGAACAAGAACGCCATCCCGTACGACCCGCAGCCGCCCGCGGTCGCCTCGGGCATCCGCGTGGGCACCCCGGCCGTGACCACGCAAGGCATGTCGACCGACGACATGAAGCAGGTGGCCGGGCTGATCGGGCGGGCGGTGCGGGACGGCGACGGCACCGCCGCGGCGACGCTGGCCCAGGAAGTGGGGGCACTGGTTCAGAGGCATCCCGCGTATCCGGAGCCCGGCACCGCCGTGTAACGCTACGGTTGCCTGGTGCGCGAGTACCTGCTCGTGCTGGTGGTTGCGGCCGCCGTCACGTTCCTGATGACCTCGGGCGCCCGGCTGCTCGCACTGCGTACGGGTGCGGTGGCCCGTCCGCGGGATCGCGACGTCCATACCAAGGCCGTACCGCGCATGGGTGGCCTTGGCATCTACCTGGGGTTTGCGGCGGCGATCGGCGTCGCCTGGCACCTGCCCGCACTGCAGTCCACGTTCTCACGGTCCTCCGAGGTCGCGGGCGTGCTGATGGCAGGCGGCTTGATCTGCCTGCTGGGTCTGGTGGACGACCGCCTGGAGCTGGACTGGTTCACCAAGCTCGCGGGCCAGGTCGCCGCCGTCGGCGTGATGGCGCTGCAGGGCGTCGTGCTGGCGCTGGTCTACCTGCCCTGGGGCGATCTGGGCACCCTGGTGCTCGGACCGGAGCTGGCGATACCGCTCACGATGCTGATCGCGATCATCACGATCAACGCCGTGAACTTCATCGACGGCCTCGACGGCCTGGCCGCGGGCGTGGTGGGCATCGCCGCGACAGCCTTCTTCCTGTTCAGCTACTGGCTCTCCCGCGTCGAGGGCTTCGAGATCGCGGCTCCTCCCACGCTGATCACGGCCGCACTGGCCGGTGCCTGCATCGGCTTCCTGCCCCACAACTTCCAGCCTGCGCGGGTTTTCATGGGGGACAGTGGCTCGATGCTGCTGGGTCTCGTGCTGGCGGCGGCGGTGGTGACGTCGAGCGGACAGCTCGACCCCCAGGGCTTCACCGCCCCCGGGCTGCTCCTGCTGCTGGTGCCGGTGCTGGTGCCGCTGGTCGTGCTGGCGGTCCCGCTGCTCGACTTCATCCTCGCCGTGGTGCGGCGCCTGGTGCACGGGCAGTCGCCGTTCAAGCCCGACAAGATGCACCTGCACCACCGACTGCTGGAGCTGGGCCACTCGCACCGCGGCGCGGTCTTCGCGATGTACCTGCTCTCGGCCGCGGTCGCGTTCGGCGCGGTCCTTCCGCTGCTCTTCGGGGCGGTCGGCGCGGCGGTGCTGGCGCTGCTCGCGGTCGGCGCGGTCGGCACCTACCTGGTACGGGTCCTGCCGAGGCTGCGGCGCAACGGCGCGCCGGTCGGCATTCTGGAGGGGGTCCAGCCGGACAACCCGACCACAGTCGCCCCGGGCGGGCCCCCCGGGGACGCCGATCCGGGGTCGGCTGGGGGCGAGACGAGGAGCAGGTCGTGAGTGCCACTGAGCGAAGCGGTTCCCAGCGCCCCACGCCCCGACTTCCGCGTGCCGGCTCGGACGACCCGGTACGTCGCGGAGCGCTGCTGGGACTGGCAGCCGTGGCCGGCACCGGCCTCGTCGCCGCGGTCGTGGTGCTGGTCCTGGGCGAGCCGTCCTGGCTGCTCAGCGTCGGCCTGGGGGCGCTGGTCGCGGCGGTCGTCCCGCTGTCGACACTGCTGGTCCTCCGGCTGACCGCCGAACGCTCACCCCAGCTGCTGGCGGGCATGGTGATGGGCGCCTACCTGGTCAAGCTCGTCGTCGTCGCCGTCATGCTGTTCGCGTTCGCGGCCATCGAGTCGGTGGAGCGGACTGTGCTCGGACTGACGGCTCTGGCCGGGATCGTTGCGGCGGTCGGATTCGAGGCGGTGGGGGTCGTACGGACTCGCCAGCTCTACGTCGATGTACCCCCGCCGGTCGTGGCGGAGGACCCCCGCACCGACCTCCCCGAGTAGGCCGGGGACCTCTCCCGCAGCGGGCCCTCGCCGGCGCGCGAGCGGTGAACATCTTCACAGGTCGTGTGATGCGTGCCCGGTCACGTCACCAGCGTCGCTGCCGGTTGCTAGAGTGGTCGCGATGGCGGAGGAAGACCGTACGACCGAGGATCCCGAGGGTGTGCTCTGGCACGTGTCCGGGGTCATGATCGGCGGACCCGGACTGTGGGGTCTGGTCGGTTGGCTACTCGGTCTGTGGACCGGCTGGACCTGGTTGCTCCCGGCGGGCATCGTCCTGGGTTTCCTGGGATCGATGTACATCGTCTGGGTGCGGTACTTCTCTGCCGACCCTGTAGGTCCCCCCGCGGGTCCTGCAACGCGTGACCTGCGGCGCTCACGCCGAGAGCCGCAGCAACGGTGACTGGGCACTGGGGAGGTTCGGTGGATCTGCTCGCGTCCGGCACGTTGCCGCCCGATGGCTTCGTGGCCCCAGGTCTCGAGGAGTTCTTCTGGGAGCCGTTCCTCTTCGAGGGCACTCCGTTCGCGCTGAGCCGCTGGACCCTGGTGCTGCTCACGGCGCTGGGTCTGATGTGCCTGGTGATGGTCAAGGGCATGGCCAAGCCGCAGCTCGTGCCCCGGGGAATCCAGAACATCGTCGAAGTCATGATCGACTTCGTCCGGGTTCAGATCGTTGCGGAGCTGATCGGTAAGAAGGGCGCGAAGTACCTGCCGTACTTCGCCGCGCTGTTCTTCTTCATCCTGTTCTGCAACTCGCTGTCGATCGTCCCGCCCTTCTTCTTCCCGGTGACCAGCACGATCGCGATCCCCGTGTTGCTCGCGGTCGTGACATGGGTGCTCTTCAACTACATAGGCATCCGCAAGCACGGGTTCTTCGGGTACCTGAAGCACACGACGATGCCTCCGGGCGTGCCCGGCCCGATGTACATCCTGGTGATCCCGATCGAGTTCGTGTCGAACATCCTGCTTCGGCCGATCACGCTGACCGTCCGACTCATGGCCAACATGATGTCCGGTCACCTTCTGCTCGGGCTGTTCTTCGCCGCCACGAGCTACCTGCTGTACGGGGCGTTCACCGGCGAAAGCCCGTGGTTCACTGCCCTGTTCGGGGTCGGCTCGCTCGTGGCCGGTATCGGGTTCACATTCTTCGAAGCGTTGGTTATCTTCCTGCAGGCGTACATCTTCACACTGCTCTCGGCGGTGTACGTCGGCGAAGCGATGGCGGAAGAGCACTGACGGGAGTCGCAGTGGCAGGCGCCCTGTGCGCGCATGAACGGATCTGTTCCGGGGTCGGCCCGGGGCAGCACGGGAAGGAACGGCATTGGTAGAGACGATCCTGGCAGCTGAGGACACCTTCAGCGGCAGCGCGAGTGCGATCGGCTACGGCCTCGCGGCGATCGGTCCGGGTATCGGTATCGGCATCGTCGTCGGCAAGGCGATCGAGGGCATGACCCGCCAGCCCGAGATGATGGGCGTGATCCGGACCAACATGTTCCTCGGTATCGCGTTCACCGAGGCGCTGGCCCTGATCGGTCTGGTCGCAGGCTTCATCTTCGTCTGATCATGACTGCAGACCTCATCCTGCTGGCCTCCGAGGAAGGCAGCGAGCGCAACGTCCTCATCCCAGCCAGCTACGAGCTGATCTGGGGCACGGTCGCGTTCGTCATCTTCTTCTGGGTCATGTGGAAGTTCGCCATCCCGCGGGCGAACAAGGCGCTGGAGAACCGCACCGAGCAGATCGAGGGCAAGCTCGAGACCGCCGAGCGCGAGCGAGCCGAGGCACAGGCGCTTCTGGCGCAGTACCAGGCGCAGCTCGAGCAGGCGCGCACCGAAGCCGCCGGGATCCGTGACGACGCGCGTGCCCAGGGCGAAGCCATCCGTGTCGAGCTGCGAGCGAGTGCTGACGCCGAGGTGCAGCGGCGTCTGGACGTCGCGGAGCAGCAGATCCGGGCGGAGCGCGACCGGGCACTGGCGGAGCTGCGTGCGGAGGTCGGGCGGCTCTCCGTCGACCTTGCCAGTCGCATCGTGGGGGAGTCCCTCGCCGAGGAAGCGACTCGGCGCCGCACGGTGGAGCGGTTCCTCGCTGAGCTGGAGGCCTCCGGCTCGCGGCTCGGCGGCGCCCGGGGCGACCGGCGCGCCCGGCAACGGTTCCGGGAACGGGCCGACCGCCGGTGGTGCCCTCGGAGGCGAGCCAGTATGACGGAGGTCTCCGCTCGCCTGCCGCTGGATCTGATCCACGAGCGTGGTGATGCGCTCGCGGCCCAGTACGACGCGGAGACGCTGCTCGCTGCGGCCGACGACGTACGGGGCTTCAACGTCATGCTCATGGAGCACCCGCGGGTGCGCCGTACGCTCTCCAACCCCGGAGTTCCCGAGGACCTCAAGCGACAGCTCGTCGGGGACCTCTTCGCCGAGCACATGGGCGCGGCCGGGCTCGGGATGTGCGAACGGCTCGTGTCCAACCGCTGGCGTAGCCCGGCGGAGCTGCTCGACGGGGCGGAGATCGCGTCAGCCTGGCTGTACCTGCTCGTCTCCGACAAGCGCGGCGAGATCGAGCAGGTGGAGGAGGAGCTCTTCCGGTTCTGGCGCATCCTGCTGGCCAGTCCGGACCTGGTGCAGGTGATGGAGGACGAGCGCGTCCCCGTACAGCGCCGCTCCGACCTGCTCCGCTCCCTGCTGGCTGACAAGGCCAACTCGATCACCCTGCGACTGATCAACATGTCCATCGCCCGGCCGGGAGGTGTGCCGTTCCTGCTCTCGGTGGAGCGCGCCATCGACCTCGCGGCAGAGGTGAAGACCCGCAGGGTCGCCTACGTCACGGCCGCGGCACCGCTCACCGACCAGGAGATGGCGAGCCTGGCCGCCGAGCTGGGGCGCGAGTCCGGGGCTGAGATCGACGTGAAGGTCTCGGTCGACCCGAGCATCCTGGGCGGTGTCATCATCAGACTGGGTGACGAGCTGATCGACGGGAGCGTCCGGCGGCGGCTCAAGGACGCCCAGCGTGAGCTTGGCACCAGCACCTGACGACGCGCGGAACTGACGACTGACTGAACCGAAGACGTACTCAACCGACGACACAGCAGCAACAGCGGACAGACAGGACGGACCCAGGGATGTCGGAGCTGACAATCTCACCGGAGGAGATCCGCAGCGCTATCGAGCGCTATGTCACCTCCTACAAGGCCGAGGTCACGCGCGAGGAGATCGGCACGGTCGCCGAGGTGGGCGACGGCATTGCGCGCGTCGAGGGCCTGCTCGGCACGATGTCGAACGAGCTGCTCGAGTTCGAGGGCGGCGTACGCGGGCTCGCGATGAACCTCGACACCCGCGAGATCGGTGTGGTGCTGCTCGGCGACGACACCCATATCGAAGAGGGCCAGGACGTCCGACGCACCGGCGAGGTGCTGTCCGCCCCGGTGGGTGACAACTTCCTCGGCCGCGTGGTCGGCGCGCTGGGCAACCCCATCGACGGCAAGGGTCCGATCGAGCCCGAGACGCACCGGGTGCTGGAGCTGCAGGCGCCGACGGTCGTCATGCGCCAGCCGGTGAGCGAGCCGATGCAGACGGGCATCAAGGCGATCGACGCCATGACCCCGATCGGGCGCGGTCAGCGCCAGCTGATCATCGGTGACCGGCAGACCGGGAAGACCGCGATTGCGCTGGACACGATCATCAACCAGCGGGACAACTGGCTCTCTGGCGACGCCACCAAGCAGGTCCGGTGCATCTACGTCGCGGTCGGTCAGAAGGGCACCACGGTGGCTGGCATCAAGGAGGCCCTCGAGGAAGCCGGCGCGATGGAGTACACGACCATCGTCACCGCATCGGCCAGCGACCCGTCCGGCTACAAGTACCTCGCTCCGTACACCGGCTCCGCCCTCGGCCAGCACTGGATGTACAACGGGAAGCACGTCCTGATCGTCTTCGACGACCTGTCCAAGCAGGCGGAGGCCTACCGTACGGTTTCGTTGCTGCTGCGTCGCCCGCCGGGCCGCGAGGCGTACCCCGGAGACGTCTTCTACTTGCACTCCCGTCTGCTCGAGCGGTGCGCGAAGCTTTCCGACGAGCTCGGGGGCGGCTCGATGACCGGCCTGCCGATCATCGAGACCAAGGGCAACGACGTCTCGGCGTACATCCCCACCAACGTCATCTCCATCACCGACGGCCAGATCTTCCTCGAGACCGACCTGTTCAACTCCGGTGTCCGGCCTGCCATCAACGTCGGCATCTCGGTCTCGCGAGTCGGCGGCAACGCGCAGATCAAGGCCATGAAGAAGGTCGCCGGCACGCTGCGCCTCGAGCTTGCCCAGTACCGCGAGCTGGAGGCGTTCTCCGCGTTCGCCTCCGACCTGGACAAGGCGTCACGGGCGCAGCTCGACCGAGGCATGCGCCAGGTGGAGCTGCTCAAGCAGCCGCAGTACTCGCCCTTCCCCGTGGAGCGCCAGGTCGTCTCGATCTGGGCCGGCACCAACGGCTACCTGGACCCGATCCCGGTGGAGGACGTGCGCCGCTTCGAGGCGGAGCTGCTGGCCTTTCTCGCCCAGAAGTACCAGGGCATCTACGACGAGATCTCGCAGACCGGCGCGCTGTCCGATGACGCGGTCGAGCAGCTCAAGCGGGCGCTGGAGGAGTTCAGCGCTCAGTTCCGCCCCGGTGCGGGCGGTCCGCAGTTCACCAAGGAGGAGGCCCCCGAGCCCCTGGAGCCGGGTGCTGTCACCGAAACCGGCGTCACCAAGGTCAAGCACGGGCAGTACACCGTCGCCGGTGAGCGGAAGGACTGACGTATGGGCGCACAGATCCGCGTCTATCGCCGGCGGATCAGATCGGTCCAGTCGACCCGGAAGATCACGGGCGCGATGCAGCTGATCGCTGGCTCGCGACTGGGACGGGCCCGGGCCAGGCTCAACTCGGTGCGTCCGTACGGGGACGCCATCATTCGGGTGACCACCACCGCCGTGTCCCAGGTCTCGGTCGACCATCCGCTGATGCACAAGCGGGACAACCCGCGGCGCGCCGGCATCCTCGTCGTCACCAGCGACCGGGGGCTGGCCGGGGCGTACAGCGCCAACGTCCTGCGGGCCGTGGCGTCCCTGGAGGCCGAGCTGCACGAGCGAGGCATGGAGACCGTGCTGTACGTCGTTGGCCGCAAGGGCGAGGGGTACTACAGGTTCCGGAACCGCCGGGTGGAGCAGTCCTGGTCCGGCATGACGGAGAGCCCGACCGGGGACGTGGCCCGGGAGATCCGCGACACGCTGCTCGACGCCTACCTCAGGGGCGCCTCCGAGGCGGGGCACGAGGCGGCGGCCCAGGGGGGCCCGGTCGCGCTCGACGAGATCCATGTCGTCGCGACCAAGTTCGTCAACCTCCTCTCCCAGCAGGTGCGGCTGGTCAAGCTGATGCCCCTGAAGGTGACCGAGGAGGTCGCTCCGGCTGAGCCTCAGCCGCTGTACGACTTCGAGCCGGACGAGACATCGGTGCTCGACGCCGTACTGCGCCGCTACGTGGCATCCGTGATCGCCCTGGCACTGCTCGAGGCTGCGGCCTCGGAGAGTGCCTCGCGACAGCGCGCCATGAAGTCCGCGACCGAGAACGCGGACGAACTGATCCGCGACGTGACCCGGCTGGCCAACGAGGCTCGCCAGGCCGACATCACCACTGAGATCAACGAGATCGTCGGTGGCGCCGATGCGCTTGCCGCCGCAAGGAGTGAGTTCGAGTGACCGTGACAACCGAGACCACCGAGCCCCAGGTTTCCGAGTCGGAGCGACCTCACGGGCGCGTGGCCCGAGTGCTCGGCGCAGTCGTGGACGTGGAGTTCCCGCGCGGCGGCCTGCCGGAGATCCACACCGCGCTCACCACCGAGATCGCCATTGACGAGCGGACCCGGGAGCAGACCGGCGCGGGAGCGACCCGGACGCTGACCCTCGAGGTGGAGCAGCACACCGGCGGCAACATGGTGCGCTGCATCGCGATGCAGCCGACCGACGGCCTGGTCCGGGGCGCGGATGTCGTGAACTCCGGTGCCCCGATCTCGGTGCCGGTGGGTGATGCCACCAAGGGCCACGTGTTCAACGTGCTCGGCCAGCCGCTGGACGTGCCCTCGGTCGATGCGACCGAGTACTGGCCCATTCACCGCCAGCCGCCGCCGTTCGACGACCTGACCCCGGCGACCGATATCTTCGTCACCGGCATCAAGGTCATCGACCTGCTCGCCCCGTACGTGCAGGGCGGCAAGATCGGCCTGTTCGGTGGTGCCGGCGTCGGTAAGACCGTGCTCATCCAGGAGATGATCTACCGGGTCGCCGAGCAGTTCGGTGGCGTCTCGGTGTTCGCCGGCGTGGGCGAGCGCACGCGTGAGGGCAACGACCTGTTCCTGGAGATGACCGAGTCGGGCGTCATCGAGAAGACCGCGCTGGTGTTCGGTCAGATGGACGAGCCGCCGGGCACCCGTATGCGGGTCGCGTTGTCTGCACTGACGATGGCGGAGTACTTCCGCGACGTGCAGAACCAGGACGTGCTGCTGTTCATCGACAACATCTTCCGGTTCACCCAGGCGGGCTCGGAGGTCTCCACGCTGCTCGGCCGGATGCCGAGCGCGGTGGGGTACCAGCCCACCCTCGCCGACGAGATGGGCCAGCTGCAGGAGCGGATCACCTCCACCCGAGGCCGGTCCATCACCTCGCTGCAGGCCATCTACGTCCCCGCCGACGACATCACCGACCCCGCGCCGCACACCACCTTCGCCCACCTCGACGCGCAGACGGTTCTCTCCCGAAAGGTTTCCGAGCTGGGCATCTACCCGGCCGTGGACCCGCTGGACTCCGTCTCCCGGATCCTCGACCCGCAGATCGTGGGCGACGAGCACTACGAGGTGGCCAGGCGTACTCAGCAGATCCTGCAGAAGTACAACGAGCTGCAGGAGATCATCGCGATCCTGGGTGTGGACGAGCTCTCGGAGGAGGACAAGGTGACGGTCGGGCGGGCCCGGCGGATCCAGCGCTTCCTCTCGCAGCCGTTCTTCGTGGCCGAGCAGTTCACAGGTATCGAGGGCAAGTTCGTGCCGATCGAGGAGACGGTGGCGTCGTTCAAGGCGCTCGCTGAGGGGGAGTTCGACGACATCCCTGAGCAGGCGTTCTTCCTCTGTGGAGGGATCGAGGACGTCAAGGCGAAGGCAGCCAAGGCGGCACAGGCCTAGCGGGCCGGGCTCGGCGACGAGGCGGCAGATGCGAACACTTCGGAGGGTGTACTGATGGCGACGATGAGAGTCGAGATCGTCGAGCTCGATGGCGCCGTCTGGTCGGGCGAGGCGGAGTCCATCGTCGCCCGTACCTTGTCCGGGGACATCGGCATCCTGCCCGGCCACGCGCCGCTGGCAGCGCTGCTGACGGAGACCGGGGTTGTCAAGATCCGGTCCACGGAGGGCCTGGTCACCCTGGCAGCGCACGGCGGCGGCATGACGGTGCAGGGTGACCTGGTCACCATCCTCGCCGAGTCGGCGGAGCTCGTCGGCGAGATCGACGTCGAGCGGGCCCAGAAGGCCCTGGAGCGCGCCCGGTCAGCCGGGGAGGAGTCCGCGGAAGCAGCGTCGGCGGAGCAGCGGGCCCTTACCCGGCTCTCGCTGGCGGGCCACGCGTAGGGACTGCTCCTCGCCCGTGCGCGGTGGGTACTCGGCGACGGGTACCGCTACCCGTTTCCGTGGTTGCCCGTGGGCTCCCGCAGCGCCCCCTTCGTTCCCCCAGCGCCCCCTGGGTTCCCCTCTCGGCGGTGGGGCTCCCCTCTCGGTGAGGCTCCCTCTCGGTGGGGCTCCCTCTCGGTGGGGCTCCCTCTCGGTGAGGCTCCCCTCTCGGTGATCATGGCGCTATCGCGCACCCATGCCCGTGATCATGGCGCTAGGTCGGGGACACCGGCGTGTCCGCCCCAGCGTGTCGTACCCCTGTGCCTTGATCACCGTGATCTTGGCGCTCTGGCGCCATGATCAGCAGCGGGGGGGAGTTGCCATGATCAGCAGCGGGGGGAAAGGCGCTAGCGCTGCAGATCCCCACCCGGACGCCACAGCACGTCGCCATCCGGGTTCGCCACCCGCGCGAGGATGAACAACAGGTCGGAGAGCCGGTTGAGGTAGTGCAGGGCGATCTCGTTGGTGCGCTCGGGGTCGGCCTCCGCGAGCTGCCAGGCTCGCCGCTCAGCGCGCCGGGCCACGACCCGAGCGGTGTGCAGCAGTGCGGCGGCCCGGGTGCCCCCCGGCAGGATGAACGAGCTGAGCTTGGACAGCTCGGCGTTGAACTCGTCGCACCAGGCCTCCAGCCGGTCCACGTACGGCTGGGTGACCCGAAGGGGCTCGAACTCCGGCTTCGGAACGACCGGCGTGCACAGGTCGGCGCCGACGTCGAAGAGGTCGTTCTGGATCAGGGACAGCACGCTGCGCACCCGGTCGGGTGGGTCGCCCAGGGCGAGTACCGCGCCGATGGCGGCATTGGTCTCGTCGACGTCGGCGTACGCCTCGATCCGGGGGTCGGTCTTGGACACCCGACTCGAGTCGCCCAGCGAGGTCGAGCCCTGGTCGCCGGTACGCGTATAGATGCGCGTGAGGTGCACGGTCACGGCCCGAGGGTACGTCGTCGCGGCGCCACGCCGCCGCGTGACCGCCACAGCCGGTCCCCTACGATGTTCAGCGATGGAGGTCTTCCGAGTCACCGGCCCGACCCGCCTGTCCGGCGAGGTCGCGATCACCGGCGCCAAGAACAGCGTGCTGAAGCTGATGGCCGCCTCGCTGATGGCCGAGGGCTCCTTCCGGCTGACCAACGTGCCGGGCATCCTCGACGTCCACGTCATGGGCCGGGTCCTGGAACGGCTCGGCTGCGGTGTGGAGCACCTCGAGCATGCGGTATGCATCGACGTGCCCGGCGATGTCAGCAGTCAGGCCACCTACGACCTGGTACGGAGGATGCGCGCGACGATCGCGGTCCTCGGGCCGCTGCTGGCCCGCAACGGCTGGGTCAAGGTCGCGCTGCCGGGTGGTGACGCGATCGGCTCCCGTGGGCTCGACATGCACATCAACGGCCTCGAGCGGATGGGCGCCGAGTTCTCCATCGAGCACGGCTATCTCGAGGCCAAGGCTCCTCGGCTCACAGGCGCCAATGTCTGGTTCGACTTCCCGAGCGTGGGTGCGACCGAGAACATCCTGATGGCCGCCACCCTGGCCGAGGGCACGACCGTCATCGACAACGCCGCCCGCGAGCCCGAGATCGCGGACCTGTGCGCGATGCTGGTGAAGATGGGGGCGGACATCGAGGGCGCGGGCACCTCGACGCTGACGATCCATGGTGTGGAGCGGCTGCGCCCGGTGGAGCACCGGACCGTACCGGACCGGATCGTGGCGGGCACCTTCGCGATCGCGGGCGTGATGACACGCGGCGACATCGTGGTTCATGACTGCGTGCCAGGTCATCTCGAGGTCCTGCTGGACAAGCTGGACCAGGCGGGAGCACAGGTCAGCATCTCGCCGGAGGGCACGTCGCTGCATGTGGTGATGGACCGGCGACCGCGCGCGGTGGACGTGGTGACCTTGCCGTACCCAGGGTTCGCCACCGACCTGCAGCCTCAGATGATCTCCATGCTGGCCGTCTCCGAGGGTGGCGCCATGGTGACGGAGAACGTCTTCGAGGCGCGCTTCATGTTCGTCAACGAGCTGGCCCGACTCGGCGCCCAGGTACGCCTCGACGGCCATCACTGTGTGGTGCGTGGCATCGACTCGCTCTCGGGTGCGCCGGTGCGTGCCACCGACGTACGGGCGGGTGTGGGCCTGGTCATGGCGGGGCTGGTTGCCGATGGGGCGACCGAGGTCTCGGAGGTCTATCACATCGACCGCGGCTACGACCGGCTGATAGACCAGCTCGGCAGCCTGGGTGCCCACATCGAGCGGGTGGAGGTCCCGGACGAGGAACCGCTGGACTTCTAGCCGGCCGCGCCCCTGACCTGCTCCTTCTGACCCGCGCCCACCTGACCCGCCGGGCCCGACCGGCTCCCGACCGGCTCGTCCCGAGCGGCACCGTCCAGATGCGCGCCGCCCGGCAGCGCCGCTCGTACCCGCCGCTACCCGCCGCTACCCGCCGCTACCCGCTAGGCCCCGCCGCGCTGCGGAACTACGGCACGAGCACGGGACTCGTCGGTGGGGAACACCAGGACGACGTACGGCACAGGCTTGCCGGGAAAGGCCTCCGGCGCCGGTCCCACCGTGGCCCGGATGCCCTGGGACGCCAGTCGCTCCTGAAGCAGGATGGCGTCCTCACGACGCTGCAGCCGAGCAACTTCGGCGAGCAGCCCGTAGTCGCCGCGCTCGAACGGTTCCGTACGCCGACCAGGCGACCAGATCCAGCGCAAGATGCCGGCGAGCACGAGCATGACCACGAGCGCCACCAGCGGGCCCACCATGAAGTGGGCGCTGTTCGTGGCCTCGATGGTCACATCTCCTCCGCACTGCCGAACCGGACGAATCCTCACCATTATCCAGCTTGTCCGGCGCATCGACAATCCTGGTGCCCGTGGTCGGGGTCCGGGTGCCGCAACAAGGGAGGCAGCGGGAAGTGCAGCGGCAGGGAAGTGCAGCGGGAAGTGCAGCGGCGAGTGACGGGCGAGTGACATCGAAAGACCCAACGGCTGACCCAACGCACGACTCGGCGAGTGACCTCTGTCCGAGTCCACTCGACGGCCCACCCGGGCACCGCTGGGTCGCTACCGTCAAGGGGGGCGCCGGATGGGGCGCGTGGTCGTGGAGAGGAGTTCCCGTGGCCGGATCGGTGGCCGTCGTCGGTGCAGGTCTGATGGGTGCGGGTATCGCCCAGGTGGCGGCGCAGGCGGGCTGGTCGGTGACGCTGCGCGACGTGACCGAAGATGCGCTCAGGAAGGCCCGAGCAGGCATCGAGGGTTCGTACGGGAAGTTCGCCGCCAAGGGCCGGATGTCCCAGGAGGACGTCGAGGCGTCGCTGGCACGGATCTCCTACACCACCGACCTGGCTGCAGCGGGCGAGGCCGACCTGATCGTCGAGGCGGTCTTCGAGCGGCTCGACGTGAAGCAGGACGTGTTCGTGGAGCTGGACAAGGTGTGCCGCGAGGACGCCGTACTAGCCACCAACACCTCGGCGATTCCGATCACCCAGATTGCGGCGGCCACGTCGCGGCCCGAGAACGTTGTGGGCACGCACTTCTTCTCACCCGTGCCGCTGATGAAGCTGTGCGAGCTCGTACGGGGGTTCAAGACCTCCGACGAGGCCCTCCAGGCCGCGCGGGACTTCGCCGAGAGCGTCGGCAAGACCTGCGTGGTGGTCAACCGCGACGTTGCCGGCTTCGTGACCACCCGACTGATCGTGGCGCTCTCCGTGGAGGCCGCGCGACTGGTGGAGAACGGGGTCGCGACGGCCGAGGACGTGGACCTCGCCTGCCAGATGGGCTTCGGCCACGCGATGGGACCGATGCGGACCATGGACCTGACCGGGGTGGACATTCTGCGCAACGCGGCCCTCAACATCTACGAGGAGACGCAGGAGGCGAAGTTCCTGCCGCCGGAGCTCATCTCGCGCATGGTCACGGCGGGCGACCTGGGTCGCAAGACCGGCCGGGGCTGGTACGACTACACGCCGCCGCAGGCCTGAGACCCGCAGTCCTGGAACGCGCAGGCCGACCCGCAAGCTGAGACCCGCAAGCTGAGACCCGCAGCTCGACACCGCAGCCAGTGGGACCGGCACCGGATCGCGAGGATCATGGAGCCGGACGGAAGGAGACCCCCGTGCCCTACCCGACCGATGGTGAGCGTGACCGGCCCTGGGTGATGCGGACCTACGCCGGACACTCGACGCCCGCGGAGTCCAACGCGCTCTACCGCCGCAACCTGGCCAAGGGCCAGACCGGCCTGTCGGTGGCCTTCGACCTGCCGACCCAGACCGGCTACGACCCCGACAGCGAGCTCGCGCGCGGGGAGGTGGGCAAGGTCGGCGTTCCGATCGCCCACCTGGGTGACATGCGGCGGCTGTTCGAGGGAATCCCCCTCGAGCAGATGAACACCTCCATGACGATCAACGCCACCGCGATGTGGCTGCTGGCCCTCTACCAGGTGGCTGCCGAGGAGCAGGGCGCCGAGGTCAGCAAGCTCGCCGGGACGACGCAGAACGACATCATCAAGGAGTACCTCTCGCGCGGGACCTACATCTTCCCGCCCGGGCCCTCGCTGCGGCTGATCACGGACATGGTCGCGTACACGGTCACGACCATCCCGAAGTTCAACCCGACCAACATCTGCTCCTACCACCTGCAGGAGGCGGGCGCGACGCCCAGCCAGGAGGTGGCCTTCTCGCTGGCTACGGCGATCGCGGTGCTGGACGCCGTACGCGACTCGGGTCAGGTCCCGGCCGAGCGCTTCGGCGAGGTCGTGGCCCGGATCTCGTTCTTCGTCAACGCGGGCATGCGCTTCGTCGAGGAGACCTGCAAGATGCGGGCCTTCGTGGCGCTGTGGGACGAGATCACGCGGGAGCGGTACAACGTCACCGATCCCAGGCAGCGCCGGTTCCGGTACGGCGTTCAGGTCAACTCGCTGGGGCTCACGGAGTCCCAGCCGGAGAACAACGTGCAGCGCATCGTGCTGGAGATGCTCGGCGTGACGCTCTCGCGCGACGCGCGCGCCCGCGCGGTCCAGCTGCCCGCCTGGAACGAGGCGCTGGGCCTGCCCCGCCCCTGGGACCAGCAGTGGTCGCTGCGACTGCAGCAGGTGCTGGCGTACGAGACGGACCTGCTCGAGTACGAGGACGTCTTCGCCGGCTCGCAGGTGGTCGAGGCCAAGACGGCGGAGATCATGGCGGCGGCCCGCACCGAGATCGACAAGGTCCAGGCGATGGGCGGGGCGGTGGCGGCCGTGGAGAACGGCTACCTGAAGGGCTCCCTGGTCCGCTCGCTGGCGGAGCGGCGCCGGCGCGTGGAGTCCGGCGAGGACACCGTCGTGGGCGTCAATGCCTACACCACGACGGAGCCGAGCCCGCTGCAGGCCGAGGGCATCGAGGCGATCCAGACCGTGGATGCCGCGGTCGAGGCAGAGGCGGTGGACAACCTTGCGGCCTGGCGTGCCGGGCGCGACCCGCAGGCGGTCGACGAGGCGCTGCGCGAGCTGCGCGATACGGCCAAGACCGACGCCAACCTGATGAGCGCCACGCTCGCCTGCGCCCGGGCCGGCGTGACGACGGGTGAGTGGGCGGGTGCCCTGCGCGAGGTCTTCGGAGAGTACCGGGCGCCGACCGGGGTCAGTGCGGTCTCGGTCTCCGCCGAGGCAGGCGCCGCACTGGCCGCCGTACGGGAGAAGGTGCGTGCCACCGGTGAGGAGCTCGGCGTACGGCTGCGCTTCCTGGTGGGCAAGCCTGGCCTCGACGGACACTCCAACGGCGCCGAGCAGGTCGCCGTACGGGCCCGTGATGTCGGGTTCGAAGTGGTCTACCAGGGCATCCGGCTGACGCCCTCGCAGATCGTGGCTGCTGCCGTGGAGGAGGACGTGCACGTGGTGGGGCTCTCCGTGCTGTCCGGCTCCCACCTCGAGGTCGTGCCCGCGGTGGTCGACGGGCTTCGCGCGGCGGGCGTGGGCGACGTTCCCGTCGTCGTCGGAGGGATCATCCCTCGGGAGGACGAGCGGACCCTTCTCGAGCGGGGGGTCGCCCGGGTGTTCACCCCGAAGGACTACGAGCTGACGGAGATCATGAGCGGTGTGGTCGACGTGATTCGGGCCGCGGAGGGTCTCGCCCCGTACCAGGCCTACCCAGCCGACACGGCCGACACACAGGCCGATCAGGCCGACACGGCCGACACGGCCGCAGCTCCGGGTGCACCCGGCGCCGAGGGAAACCAGCTAGGGGAGGGTACGTGAGCTACGGCAGGGAACGCCGGGAGCGCGAGCGCCGGCAGCGCGTGATGGCCTGGGTGGCGATCGCTGCGCTGGTGCTCGCAGGCATGGGCACACTGTTGATCATCTGGCTTGGCTGAGGTTCAGCGCCACCGCAGCAGCCGCACCGCGACGGCGCCGCATACCAGGCCCACCCCGGTGATCAGGGCGAGCTCCGCCCAGTTCCATCCCAGCCCGAGCCAGGGATCCTGGAGCGCCACCACGAGGTGCTGCAGTGGCGTCAGCTCGCCGGCCAGGCGCATCGCGTCGGTCAGCACCTCCGGCGGGGGCCCCGCCCCGCCGATGATCAGCAGCACGAACCACAGGAGCACGCCCGCTCCCTGGGCTGCCCGCGCGGTGGGCAGCACGGAGCCCAGCAAGAGGCCGATCCCCGAGAAGCCGACCACCCCCGCGGCGAAGGCCACGGCGGCGCCGAGCCAGCCCGCGCCACCCTGGGCCAGCTCGGGCCGGAAGACCAGCCAGCCGAACCCGATCACGAGCAGCGCCCCGACGAGCGACACCAGGGCCGTGACCACCATCTGGGAGGCCAGGACTGCCCACGCGGGCACTCCCGAAGCCTCGAACCGGCGCAGCACCCCCAGCTCCCGGTATCCCGCCAGGTGGGTGGGCAGCGAGACGATGCCGACCGAGGCGACGACGAGTGCGATGTACGCCGGGACGTAGTAGGTCATGGCGCCCACCCCTCGGTACACCACGCCGTCCGGGTCGGGGCTGTCGCCGAACACGCCGCCGAGGACGAACAGCATCACGACGGGCAGTGCCAGGGTGAAGACCAAGCTGACGGGCTCTCGTACGAACAGCACGATCTCGGTGCGGCTGACCGCGGTCAACGTGCTCGAGCGCCCGGTCCTCACTGCGTGCCTTCCAGCAGGCGCAGGTAGGCCTCCTCCAGGGACTGCTGCCGAACCTGCATGACGACCTCGTGCAGCTCTCGTACGACCAGCTCGTGCCCCACCCACCGCACCAGGTCCGCCGACCCCTCCACAGCGATCGTGCGGCCGTCCGGGTGGACCCGCTGCGCTCCCGGAAGAGCTGCCAGCCAGCTCTCCGCGTGATCGCCCAGCGCCTCGGCGGGTTCCAGCGTGATCCTCACTTCGCCGGCGTGGTCGGCGACCAGCTGGGCAGGGGTACCCGAGGCGACCAGCACGCCACCGGAGACCACGCACAGCCGGTCGCAGAGGGCCTCCGCCTCGTCCATGAAGTGGCTCACGAGGACCACGGTGCTGCCGGTGTCCCGTACCCGGGCGATGAGATCCCACGCCTCCCGTCGCGCCTGGGGGTCCAGCCCGGTGGTCATCTCGTCGAGGAACACCACCGTGGGTCGGTTCACCAAGGCCAGAGCCACCAGCAGCCGCTGTCGCTGGCCGCCCGAGAGGCTCCCGAACGAGGCCGAGCGCTTCTCCGCCAGGCCCCATGCCTCGATCAGGTCGTCGACCTCCCGGTCCACCTGCGCGTGGGTCCGTCCCTTGCCCCCGGCCCCCGCCCGGGCGAACAGCTGCAGCGCCTCCCGCACCCTGAGCCGTTCCGGGAGCGCGGAGTCCTGCAGCTGGCTGCCGATGAACCCGCGGGCCTGCGCCGGGTGCGCCTGCGGGTCGATACCGAGCACGCGCACCGTTCCCGAGTCGCGCCTGCGCAGCCCCTGCACGCACTCGACCGTCGTCGTCTTGCCCGATCCGTTCGGACCGAGCATGCCGAACACCTCGCCCGCCCGTACCCGGAAGGAGATGTCCGAGACGGCTGTCGTGGCCCCGTACGTGCGACGCAGGTTGCGAACCTCGACGGCGACATCCCCTTCGGATGGCTCGTTCACGAGCCCATTCTCCGCCCCCGCCACCCCGCGGCACCCGCGTAGGGCAGGACGAAACGGGCTTTCCGGGAGAAACATCGGGCAGGGTGCGCCGATCTTTGCGACCCTGGTACGAGGACCCGCCCGGGGTCGCGAAAGGGGATGCCTCCAGATGAAGCGTCGCAGCCTTGCAGCTCTGGCGGCCGTTCCTGCCGCGGCCCTCGCCCTGACCTCCTGCGGAGGCACCGGGACGCCCGAGGTAGGCGGCTCGACCGCGCTTGCGCCGGCGCTCTCGCCGGTCGCCGCGGTGAGCCAGGCGGCCGAGACCACCGCCGAGGCGGGTAGTGCGGCGTTCGGCCTCGACCTGACGGTATCCGTGGACGGCCAGTCCTACACCGTGACCGGGCAGGGCGCGTACGACTACGACGCCCGCGCCGCGGAGGTGACCGTCGACCTGCCCAGCGGCGCCGGCATCCCGTTCGACGTCGGCCCGCTCGAGGCCGTCGTCGTCGACGGTGCGGCCTACGTCAACGTGCCCTTCCTCGAAAACGGCAGCTGGGTCCGTATCGACCCGGCAGAGCTGGCCGACAGCGGCCTGCTGCCCGAGGGCTCGATGGAGCTTCCGAAGGGCGACTGGGGCGAGAGCCTCAACCCCGGCAGTGCACTGGACATGCTGCGCGGCGCCGGCGCGGACGCCACCGTGGTCGATGAGGACGTGCTGGTCAACGGTGTGTCGACCACCCACTACCGGGGCACCATCGACCTCGCCGCCGCGGCGGCGGAGCTCCCCGAGGACCAGGCGAGCCGGATTCCCGACCTCGGCGACATCCCGAACCCCGGCTACGACATCTGGGTCGACTCCTCCGACCGCATCGTGCGTGCGAGCCTCGACGTGACCGTCCCCGCCCCGCCGAGCGCGGAGGTCGGCTCAGTGACCGTCAATGTCATGCTGAACCAGTCGGACTTCGGCAAGCCGGTCAGCGTGACCGCCCCGCCGGCAGAGGACGTGGTCAGCCTCAGCGACATGCTGGGTGGTCTCGAGGGCCTGGGGGGCCTGGGGGGGCTGGAGGGTCTGGACTTCTCGCAGGCCGGCCAGCTGGGCCTCGCCTGACCTAGAAGGCTGGCCTGATCAGGCAGGCCTACCTGCTGGGCTCGCCTAATCGGACAGGCCGACTGTCACGGCACCGGCGCGGGCTCCATCACCGGCTCCCCGGTCGGACCCGAGGAGCGCTGCGCGAACTCGACCGCCTTGGCCTGAACCCGCTCGACCGGGGTGGCCACCTCCGTGAGCAGACCCTGCTCGATGCGCTCAAAGCGTACGGTCTCCGCGTCCCGGAGGGCTTGCTCGATGCGTGCCAACTGGGCCGGGGTGGCATCCTCCAGCGCCCACGCGACCCGCACCGTACGAGCCAGGTCTGCTCGGTAGTCGTGTCCGAAGGCCCGGAACTGACCCGGTACCACGCGGGCGGCGTTGATCGTGTCGACGAGCGTGCCGATGAAGGTGACGATCGGCCACCAGAACGTCTCGCGCGGTACGGGCCGGTCCCGGGCATCTCGGGTCAGCCAGGGTGGGCGCTGCACCAGCAGGTCGATGCCGAAGTGCACGACCGGGTCCTCGGGGTGCTCCAGCAGCCAGGCCAGGATGTGGCTGCGCTCCCCGTCCGTGGTGGCCGTGGCATCCGAACCCCAGCGCAGCTGCCGTGCCAGCGTGGGGTCGACATCCGCGCGCCGGTCGGCGAGGACCTGCTTGCGCCAGCCGCTCGCGAACGGGGTACCGACCCACAGCGCCTTGTCGACGCCCATGATCTCGACGCCGAGCGTGCCCTGGTGCAGGAACATGTCCTGGCTGGTCTGGGCGCCGAGGCTCTCTCCGTACAGGACGATCCGGCGCCGGTTCGGCCGCGGGCGGGTCCGGAGGGCCTTGACGATGCCGGAGAGAACCAGACGGTTCTGGTAGGCAGCCTCGCTGGACTTGTCCAGCGACAGCACGCTGGGCTTGCGGTCGTACTGCATCGCGACCGTCGCCACGTCTCCTCGGGTGAGGTACTCGGCCGTCTCCACCGGGATCGAGTTCACGTACCCCGATCCCGAGGGGGAGGCGAGGATGATCAGGCTCCGCTCGTAGGCGCCCGATCGCTCGAGCTCCTCCAGGGCCAGGGCGATGCGACGGGTCTGGTCGTTGTCGGTGTCCATACCGACGTAGAGGCGGATGGGCTCGGCGCGCGCGGGCTCGCCCATGACCGCTTCGATCTGCTCGGGCAGCACCCTGTCGTTGACGAAGCGACGGCCCTGCACGCCGAGGGACGCGTAGTCGACGGCGCTGCCCGGACCACCGGAGGCGTACGGGGTGGCCGGCGGGTCCGCATAGCCCGCCTCGATCGCCGCGTTGGACATCCGGAACTTGGCCACCACCTTGTCCCACTGGGTCCACGCCGCACCTCCGGCCGCCGCGCCCAGCCCGATGCTGATGGCCGCGGCCCACTGCCGGTCGGTGCCCGGCAGGCTCCGGGCCAGTGTCCGGCCCGTCCGGGCCACGGCGTACTCGCCGGTGAGCATCGCGACCTCGGCAACGGCGACGGAGGCGCCGCTGAGCAGCAGCGTGCGTCGCAGCGAGGGCGGCGGCGGGTCGTACTCGGTCCGGGCCGCCGCTTGGGCCTTCAGCCCGCGACGCGCCAGAAGCAGGGTCGCGGCGAGTCCGGCACCCCAGGCGATCGTGGGAACCGCGAGTCCACGTCTGCGGGAGCGCTCGCCTGCGGCCAGCGTCGCCGCGTCGATCACCAGGCTCGCGCCCCCTGCGAGGCTGCTGTACGCGAGCAGGCCGCTCGTGGCCCGCACCGCGGCGCGGGTCAGGCTGTCCTCCTCGCCCGGCACGAGTGACCGGTTGACGACGACGGCTGCCGTACCGACCCCGACCGTTGATGCCAGGCGCTTGGCGACGGTGTCCTCACCGAGGGGCAGTGCGTTGAACACACTCTGGGCCAGGGCGCCGGCGCCGTGGCTGGCCAGCGTGGACCCGGCCGTGACCAGGACCTGGTCCCGCGTGGCCCGGGGGATGAGAGTGGGCAGGAAGGAGATCGCCGCCCCGGTCATGCCGACGATGACGCCCGTACGGGCGCGGGGGAGCTGGCCGGGTCCGCTGCGCTCGGAGCGCCCCCGGCTACGCCGGGTGACTCGCGTTGCACGCGCGGTACGGCGGCTTTCCTCTGACGCCACGAGAGGCATCGTAGGGCCACGCCGGCGGAATCCGTCGGAGGGAGGTGCTGCGCGGGTCGGCTGCCCAGCCGACCCGCCACCGGACGGTTCATCGGCCAGTCGTTACGCAGGCGGCCGGGTGGCGGATCACTGCGCTGGTCGGTGCCTTCGGATAGCCTCGACCGCTGTGCGTCTGGTCATCGCGCGCTGTCGCGTCTCCTACGTGGGGCGGCTCTCCGCCCACATGGACACGGCGACCAGGCTGCTGCTGGTCAAATCGGACGGATCCGTCTCGATCCACTCCGACGGCGGCGCGTACAAGCCGCTGAACTGGATGTCCCCGCCGTGCTTCCTGACGGAGGAGGAGTCCGGCTGGACGGTGGTCAACAAGGCCGGCGAGAACCTGCGGATCGAGATCGACGAGGTACTCCACGACAGTCGCCACGAGCTCGGAGTGGACCCGGGCCTGGTCAAGGACGGAGTCGAGGCCCAGCTGCAGGCTCTGCTGGCCGAGCACCTCGGGGATGTCCTCGGGGCGGGCTGGAAGCTCATGCGGCGGGAGTGGCCCACCGACATCGGACCCGTGGACCTGCTGGTGCGTGACCCGCACGGGGCGGCGGTGGCCATCGAGGTCAAGCGCAAGGGGGAGATCGACGGCGTCGAGCAGCTGACGCGGTACCTGCAGCGGCTGGAGCGCGACCCCCAGCTGGCGCCGGTACGAGGCATGCTCGCGGCCCAGGACTTCACGCCGCAGGCACGCGTCCTTGCCTCCGATCGGTCGCTGGAGTGCGTGACCCTGGACTACGACCGGTTGCGGGGAATCGAGTCGTCGGTGCCGACCCTGTTCTGAGCGCCGCGAGGCCTATGTTCGGCCTGCGATTCCGGGACCTATCGGACAGTGCTGCACCTCCGGCCTGTGATGCGGCCTGTGATGCGGCCCGGATGGGCAGTGCCCCGAACCAGACGCACGTACGGTGGTGGGCAGTAGCGCGCGGTGTTCCGGCGTGCGCCGGGACGGGTACTCGGAGGGGGCGGCGTGGCCAGGGAATTCACGCGGGTCGGAGTCGTGGGACTGGGCACCATGGGTGCCGGGATCGCGACGGTCTTCGTACGGAGCGGCATCGCAGTCGTGGGTGTGGAGTCCGACGCCTCACGCCTGGACCGGGCCCGCAAGTCGATCGCCGACTCCCTGGAGCGCTCCGTCGTACGAGGAACCCTGAGCGAGCAGGAGCGGGCGGACGCGCTGGACCGTCTCGAGCTGACCACCAGCTTCCAGCCGCTGGCGGATGTCGAGGTCGTGCTCGAGGCCGTGCCCGAGGACCTCGCTGTCAAGCGGGGTGTGCTCGCCGAGATCGACAAGGTCTGCGCGGCCGAGACCATCCTGGCGACCAACACCGCCGCGCTGCCGGTGACCGAGCTCGCGGTTGCGACCGGGCGCCCGTCTCGGGTGGTCGGGATGCACTTCTTCGCTCCCGCCACGCGGATGGAGCTCGTCGAGGTGGTCCGGACGGTCATGACGGAGCCGGACGTCCTCGAGGACGTACAGGCGCTCGTCGAGCAGGTCGGGAAGACGCCCGCGCTGTCCGGGGACCGCACCGGGTTCATCGTGAACGCGCTGATCATGCCGTACCTCAACCACGCGGTGACGCTGTTCGAGAACTCCTACGCCACGCGGGAGGACCTCGACGCAGCGATGCGGTACGGGACCGGGCTTCCCATGGGGCCGCTCACGCTGCTCGACATGATCGGCCTCGACGCCGCCTATCACATCCTCGACGCGATGTATCACGAGACGCGTGACCACCTGCACGCACCGGCGCCGCTGCTCAAGCAGTACGTCTCGGCGGGCATGCTCGGGCGCAAGAGCGGTCGCGGCTTCTACACCTACGAGGCGCCGGGCTCGTCCGTCGTGGTTCCCGACGCGCTCACCCCGCCGTCCGGGAGCCGGGGCGAGGGGGCCCGTGCGGTCACTCGAATCGGCGTCGTCGGCACCGGGACGATGGCCAGCGGCATCGTCGAGGTCTGCGCGAAGGCGGGCTACGACGTGGTGTTCCGGGCCCGTACGGAGGCCAAGGCGCAGGGCGTCGCCGACCACGTGAAGGTGTCGCTGCAGCGGCAGGTGGACCGGGGACGGCTGTCCGAGCCGGACCGGGACGCAACAGTGGAGCGGCTGACGGGAACCACTGCGCTGGAGGACCTCTCCGACTGTGACCTCGTGATCGAGGCGGTGGCGGAGGACCTAGACGTCAAGCGCGCCATCTTCGGCGTACTCGGCCAGTCGATGAAGCCGGGCGCCGTGCTGGCGACGACGACCTCCAGCCTGCCGGTGATCGAGTGCGCGCAGGCCGCGGGCCGTCCCAACGACGTGGTGGGCATGCACTTCTTCAACCCGGCCACCATCATGAAGCTGGTCGAGGTCGTGCCGACGGTGGCGAGCGCGCCGGACGCGGTTGCCACCATCCACGCAGTCTGCGAGCGGCTGGGCAAGGTGGCTGTGGAGTGCGGGGACCGGGCCGGTTTCATCGTCAACGCGCTGCTGTTCCCGTACCTCAACGACGCGGTCAAGATGGTCGAGGGCCACTACGCGAGCGTCGAGGACGTGGACACCGCGATCAAGGCCGGCGTGAACTACCCGATGGGCCCGTTCGCGCTGCTCGACGTGGTGGGCCTCGATGTGTCCCTGGCCATCCAGGAGACTCTCTACACCGAGTTCCGTGAGCCGGGGCTGGCCCCCGCGCCGCTGCTGGAGCACATGGTGCAGGCCGGCTACCTGGGTCGCAAGACCGGGCGCGGGTTCAAGGACTACCGGAAGAAGTAGGCGGTCTCGCGCGCCCTCAGGCCTCGGCCCACGCAGGCCGCTCAGTTGGGGCAACCCACGCGGCTCGCGCAACTGGCGCAACCGGCGCCGCTCGGGCAACCCACGCGGCTCGCGCAACCGGCGCCGCTCGGGCAACCGGCGCAACCGGCGCCGCTCGGGCACTCCGACCCGCCTCCCCCTCCGACCCGCCTCCCCCTTCACTGATGATCATGGCAATCGATCGCCATGATCATCGTGATCATGGCGCTAGGGAATGGCTCGCCGAGAGGACACGCCGGCTTTCGTGACTTAGCGCCATGATCGCGCTCGGGGCGGAGACCCAGCGCCATGATCACGCTGGGGGCGGGGATCCTGTGCCATGGTCACGCTGCGTGCGCATGATCTTGAGCTAGATCACGCATCGACTGATGATCGAGCGCCTTGATCAGAGTGAGCGCAAGCCTCGGGCGCTCCCGGAGCCGACGACCCGTGCTGCCACCGGTGCCGAATACTGGGCCGACACTGGTGCCGACTACTGGTGCCGACTACTGGTTCCACCCCTGCTGCCGAAGCGCCGCCACCACCTCAGCGACGAGTTGATCGGGACGTCGCATGACGTCCCTGGCGGTGAAGTGAAGGACAATCCACCCACGGGCGGCCAATCGGCGATCCCGCTCCTTGTCGGACTGAACCCGCTGCCAACCGTCATGGTGCTGCCGACTGGCGAACTCCACGGCCAGCCGCCACTGCGGGAGCGCGAGGTCGATGCGAGCGTTGGCGCCCTCCACCCAGTACTGCGGCACCGGCCTGGGAAGGCCGCCCTCGATCATGACCAGGCGAAGAATGGTCTCCATCGGAGACTCGGATCGAGGATCTCCCAGCGACACGATTCGTCGGGCCGTGACGACGCCTCGCCATCCGTGGTGGAGGGCCAGCTCGGTCTCGAGGGACTGGACTGTGCACAGGCCGGAGCGCAGTGCGGAGTCCACGACGATCAAGGCGTCCTGCGCCGGCAGGGTGCGCGCCAGATCAACGACCGTCCGATCGGGACTGGTACAAGGAACGCCCTGCACGGAGGTCACATCATCGGCTCGCCACGTCGCATGGTGAGCAACGAGGAGTCTGCGAGGCCTCGCACTCACACCGCTGGGCGGCAGGAGTACGTGAACGGGAACCGCGGGAGTCTGAACAAGTCCGTGCAGGTGGGCTGCCGTGTGCCGCCCGATGATTGCTCCTTCGCCGAGGACGTCCAGGGTGATTCGGGCCATCGACACGGTGTGCTTGAGAGTGGTCGGGTGCACGTACGTGTCTCGAAACGGGCGCGCCAGGAGTCCACTGCCGACTGCGGCGCGAAGTCCGGGTTTCGTCACGCCCCGGGCAAGGAGCTCACCCGAGCTGACACTCGACCCGTGCGGGACCTCTAGGGATGCATCCATCCGTAGATGACCGCATATCACGGCGTATCGGCTCCACCTCCGCTGGCGAATCTGTGGACGACGGTTGAATTCGCCCTCCACAGCTCGCCAGCTCCGTATCGGCCAGCCGACCGGGGTCCGCCCGCGGTAGCCCGTCGTTCGAGTCCTTCTCGGCCCTGGGTCGCCGCCGGTTCTCCCACCGACGTCTCCCACCGACGTCTCCCACCGACGATGATCATGGCGCTCAACTGCCATGATCATCGTGATCATGGCGCTAGGGAATGGCGCGCCGAGGGGACACGCCGGGGGAGGGGATCCAGCGCCATGATCACGCCGGGGGAGGTGACCCAGCGCCATGATCACGCCGACGGTCGCGCGGAGTGGCCGGCGGACCGCGCCGGCGGACCAGCCGGCTGGCCCGCCCACACGCACGCCGCACGCCGACAACCGGCAGCCGAGCGGGAGAACGTACCCTGAATGCGTGCCCCAAGACCACGCTGAGCGCCTCGCTGCCGCCGACGCGACCCTGAGAACGATCGAGAGGGTCCTCGACGTCGCTGAGCTGCGCCGCGAAGCGGGCCGACTCGAGGAGCAGGCAGGCGCCCCGGACCTGTGGGACGACCCGGAGCACGCCCAGCGCGTCACCTCGCGGCTGGCCTCGGTCCAGGCCGACATCCGCCGCGTGGTGGACCTGCGCAGCCGGCTCGACGACCTTGCCGTTCTCTACGACCTCGCCGAGGACGAGGACGATGCCGACACCCTCGCCGAGGCCGACCGGGAGTCCGAGAAGCTCGAGCGAACGATCGCCGAGCTGGAGGTTCGTACGCTGCTGTCGGGCCGGTACGACGAACGGCATGCCCTGGTCCAGATCAACCCAGGTGCCGGTGGCGTTGACAGCCAGGACTGGGCGGAGATGCTGCTGCGGATGTATCTGCGGTGGGGGGAGCGCCACGGCCACCCGGTCGATGTCTACGAGACCCAGAACGCCGAGGAGGCCGGCATCAAGTCGGCGACCTTCGTGGTCAAGGCCCCGTACGCCTACGGCACGCTCTCCGGCGAGCACGGAGTCCACCGGCTGGTACGGATCAGCCCGTTCGACAACCAGAGCCGCCGACAGACCTCGTTCGCGATGGTGGACGTCACTCCGGTCGTGGAGGCCTCCGACCAGATCGACGTCGACGAGAAGGAGCTCCGGATCGACGTCTACCGCTCGTCGGGCCCGGGCGGCCAGGGCGTGAACACCACCGACTCCGCCGTACGCATCACGCACCTGCCGACCGGCATCGTCGTCTCCTGCCAGAACGAGCGCAGCCAGCTGCAGAACAAGGCGAGCGCGCTCAACGTGCTGCGGGCGAAGCTCCTGGAGCGGCGGCGCGCCGAGGAGGCCCAGGAGATGGACCGCATCCGGGGTGGGCGTCAGGACATCAACTTCGGCTCACAGATCCGCTCGTACGTGCTGCATCCGTACCAGATGGTGAAGGACCTGCGCACGGACCAGGAGACCGGCAACACCCAGGCAGTACTCGACGGTGACATCGAGCAGTTCATCGAGGCCGAGATCCGGTGGCGGCGCCAGCAGGAGCACCAGGCGCAGTCCGCATGACCCGTTCGACCTATCCGTTATGTCCGGTTTGTTCCTTTTCTCACAGTGTGGAACCCCGCTATCCGCCGCGCTCAGGGGATAGAGTGGGTTGTTGTGATCGAGTTGGAGAGCGTCGACAAGGTCTACCGGACCCGAGGGCGTCGCAAGACGGAGCACCCGGCACTGCAGGGCGTCAGTGTCAGTATCGAGCCTGGCGAGTTCGTCTTCCTGATCGGCTCCTCTGGCTCGGGCAAGTCCACCTTCATCAAGCTGCTGCTGCGCGAGACCACCCCCACCGCAGGCTCGGTGACGGTGCTCGGCCGCGACGTGGGCCGGATGTCGAAGTGGAAGCTTCCCGTGTACCGGCGCACGCTCGGCACCGTCTTCCAGGACTTCCGCCTGCTGCCGAACAAGACCGTCTACCAGAACGTCGCGTTCGCGCTGGAGGTCACCGGTAGGCCGTCTTCGGAGATCAAGGAACGCGTCCCCGAGGTGCTCGCCCTGGTCGGGCTGGAGAGCAAGGCCAAGCGCCTGCCCGACCAGCTCTCCGGCGGTGAGCAGCAGCGCGTGGCGATCGCCCGCGCCTTCGTCAACAAGCCCTCGATCATCCTTGCCGACGAGCCCACCGGAAACCTCGACCCCGACACGAGCCTGGGAATTCTCCGCGTGCTCGACCGGATCAACCGCACAGGCACGACCGTCATCATGGCCACGCACGACCACACCATCGTGGACTCGGTACGACGCCGGGTCGTCGAGCTCGTCGAGGGCCGGGTGGTCCGCGACGAGAAGAGCGGCCTGTACGGCCTGGTGCGCTGAGCGGAGGAACACCCCACATGCGTGTCAAGTTCATCGTCTCCGAGGCGCTCCTCGGCCTGCGGCGCAACCTGACCATGACCATCGCGATGATCGTGACCACGGCGATCGCGCTCGGTCTGTTCGGCGCGGGCGTCATCGTCCAGCAACGCGTCGAGGACATGAAGGACTACTACTACTACAAGGTCGAGGTCTCGGTCTTCCTCGCCGACGACGTGACGCCCGAGCAACGAGAGGCGATCGGCACGTCGCTGGAGGAGAACGAGCTCGTCAAGGAAGTCCTCTACGAGTCGAAGGAAGAGGCCTACAGCCGCTTCCAGGAGCAGTTCAAGGACTCTCCGGACCTGGTGGACAACGTCCGGCCGCAGGCCCTGCCGGAGTCCTACCGGGTCAAGCTCAACGATCCTGAGCAGTTCGTCGTCGTGGCCAGTGCCGTCGAGGGAATGCCGGGCGTTGACCAGGTGGTGGACCAGCGCGAGATCCTGGACCGGCTCTTCGGCGTGCTCAACGGGTTCCGGGACGCGGCGATCGTGGTCGCGGTCGTCCAGGCCGTGGCAGCGCTGCTGCTGATCGCCAACACCGTGCAGGTGGCAGTGTTCAGTCGGCGGCGGGAGATCGGCGTGATGCGACTGGTGGGTGCGTCCCGCTGGTACGTACAGGTGCCCTTCCTGCTCGAGGCCGCGATCGCTGGTCTGTTGGGAGCCGGAATTGCCGTACTCGGACTCTGGGGCGTGAAGGTCGTCCTGGTCGACGACCGCCTCGCCGGGCTGTTCTCCTCGGGTGTGATCCCACGGATCACCACCGACCACATCCTCGCCGTCGCGCCCCTGCTGACAGGGCTGGGCGTGGGCATGGCGTCGCTTGCCGCGCTGATCACCGTCGCCCGGTACGTGAGGTACTGACACGCCAGAGTTACCCATGTGTTTGGCGTGGCGCGTGGGACAGGTGTTTACTCCTGCGGAGGACTGTGAACCGTCGGCTCTCCCCCAGCTGACCGTCGGATCACGGTCTGCGAGGGGAGCTACGCGTAGTGAGACCGGCCTGGCGTATCCCGGCAAGCGCGGCGGCATCACTGGGGCTCACGGTTGCCCTGGTGGTTTCCGGTGCGTCCGGCTCGGCCGACCTCAGCTCGGACAAGAAGGTCGTCGACGCCAAGGTCAGCCAGGCCCGCGAGTCCCTGGAAGGTGCCTCCCGCGAGGTCGAGGAGGCGGGAACCCGCCTTGCCGAGGCGGAGGCGGAGCTGGAGCTGGCACGGGCGCGTACCGCTCGGGCACAAGGTGAGCTGGCTGCGGCC
This sequence comes from uncultured Actinomycetota bacterium, assembly GCA_963752715.1. Taxonomy (GTDB): domain Bacteria; phylum Actinomycetota; class Actinomycetes; order Mycobacteriales; family CAVVZQ01; genus CAVVZQ01. The sequence goes on from CAVVZQ010000005.1 coordinate 111,844, forward strand.
GAGGGCAGGCTCCGGACCGCGCTGGCGGCCGAGAAGCAGGCCCGCGCCGAGCTCGACAGAGTCCAGGCGGAGTTCACCGCAGCGGAGCGACGGGTGGCGGAGGCGGTCGCCCAGGTCGAGGGTCTGGCCCGCGCCGTGTTCACGGCCCAGGTCCTGGACCCGATATCGATCGCACTGGGCAGCGAGTCCCCGGCGGACTTCCCGGCCCGGATGCAGATGATCGAGTCGGTCGCCAACGACAACGACCGGATCCTGCGCACCGTGAACATCGAGCGGGCGATGCTGACGAACCTGCGCTCGGAGGTCAAGGCCCGGCACACCGAGCTCGACCGGTTGCGGTCCCAGGCCGAGACCGCGCGCAGCGAGGCCGCTGCCAAGGCCACCGACGTCGCCCGCTCCGAGTCCGAGGTGGCCTCGCTGGTCAAGTCCCGAGCCGGGCTGCTGTCGCAGGCCAGCGCGCTGCGGGCGCAGGAGCAGAAGCGACTTGCGACCCTGGAGGCCGAGTCGCGCCGGCTCACCGCGCTGATCCGTGCCCGGGCGGCAGAAGCGACCAGCCGGCGCTCGAACGGGCGCCTGGCATGGCCCACCTCGGGCGGCATCGCCAGCGGCTTCGGCATGCGCTTCCACCCGATCCTGCAGTACTGGCGGCTGCACGCCGGGGCGGACATCGGGGGAGCGGAGGGCAACCCGATCTGGGCGGCCGACGACGGCGTGGTGATCGAGGCCGGGTGGAGCGGCGGGTACGGCAACCTCACGGTCATCTCGCACGGCACCTTCCAGGGGAAGACACTGGTGACCGCCTACGGGCACCAGTCGGCGATCGGGGTCGCGGTGGGCCAGCGAGTGACGCGCGGGCAGCAGATCGGCCGCGTCGGCAGCACCGGTCTGTCCACCTCGCCACACCTGCACTTCGAGGTGCGCCTGAACGGCGTCGCGGTGAATCCGGCGCCCTGGCTGGGCTGAACCTCCCGCGGGGGCGTCCACGTACCCTGAAGTCGTGGCCAGGGAACGCGGACGAAAAGTCGTGGCGACAAACCGCCGTGCCCGGCACGACTATCACATCGAGGACATCTTCGAGGCGGGCCTGGTCCTCACTGGTACCGAGGTCAAGTCGCTGCGGGCGGGCCGCGCGTCCCTGGTGGACGGGTACGTGTCGCTCTCGCACGGCGAGGTGTGGCTGCACGGGGTGCACATCCCGGTCTACGACCCGGGAACGTTCAACAACCACGAGCCGCTCAGGGTGCGCAAGCTGCTGCTGCACCGTGCGGAGATCGCCCGGCTGGCAGAGGAGACACGTGAGGGCGGCCGTACGGTCATCCCGCTGCAGCTGTACTTCTCCGACGGGAAGGCGAAGGTCGAGATTGCGGTTGCCCGCGGAAAGAAGCTGCACGACAAGCGGCAGGACATCGCGCGACGGGACGCGGACCGGGAGATGCGCAGGGCGATCGGTCGTGCCCGCAAGGGCATGCGGTGACCACCGACGACAGCCGCCTCGACGATGCCGCGCTGCCTGGGTGGCTGCGCGACCTGGGCGTTCCCGGCATCGTGGACGTGCATGTCCACTTCATGCCTGCCGAGGTGCAGCGCAAGGTCTGGGATGTCTTCGACCGGGCCGAGGAGGTCTACGGGACGGCCTGGCCGATCCGGTACCGGGGTACCGACGCCGAGCGGGCACAGGTGCTGGCAGCCCTCGGGGTCAGGGCCTACACGGCGCTGTCCTACGCCCACCGTCCGGGGATGGCCGAGTGGCTGACTCGCTGGGCACTGGACTTCGCGGCTCGTACGCCGGACTGCCTCGGCAGCGGCACGTTCTTCCCGGAGCCCGGCGCCGCCTCGTACGTGGAACGGGCCCTCGCGGCCGGAGTGGCCGTCTTCAAGATCCATCTGCAGGTCGGTGAGTTCGACCCCCGTCACCGGCTGCTGGAGCCGGTGTGGGACCGGCTCGAGCGCAGCGGGACCCCTACGGTCGTGCACTGCGGCTCGGCCCCGCTGGCAGGGCCGTTCACGGGACCCGGCCCGATCGAGGAGGTGCTGCGGCGCCACCCGGAGCTGAGGGTCGTCGTCGCCCACGGTGGCATGCCGGAGTGGCACGCCTTCTGTGACCTGGCGGAGCGGTACCCGGGCGTATCCCTGGACACCACCATGGTCGCCACGGACTTCATGCGACGGGGGTGGGAGATGCCCGCGGACCTGGTCACTCGCTGGGGGGAGATGTCCGACCGGATCCTGTTCGGCAGCGACTTCCCCAACATCCCGTATCAGTACGCGCATCAGGTGGAGGCCCTCGAGCGGCTCGGACTGGGGCGTGCCTGGCTGCGCGCTGTGCTGTGGGAGAACCCGGTACGGGTGCTGGGACTGGGCACATGACCGTCGCACACCCGCCGTACGTGGCCGTGGTCGGTGGTCGCGGCGGCGAGGGTGGCGTGATGGCGGCCGCGCCTGCCGGTCAGGTCGGGAATGCACGTGCCCCGTCCGGGGTTGTGCCTGAGGACGTACTGCCCCGCAAGCGGCGCCGTGGTCACAGCGGGGGTTCTGCCCCCCGGGGGTCCAGCGGGGTTCTGTCCCAGCGGTGTTGTGTCACAGCGGGCGGTACGGTTGCAGTGAACGGTCCCACGACATGGGGGTGAACGGTTTCGACTCTGGCCGTCGAAGCAGGAGAAGCGGGTCGAGGATGGCGCTGACCTCGTCAACCATGTGCCAAAACACAACCGCCAAGGCTAACAAGGCGGACCTCGCTCTCGCCGCATAGGCGAGCAGTGTGGTTGTCAGCCCGGACGGGCCTCAGGTCCGGATCGCTGGCATCAGACATGAGGCTCACCGTCTGACCCGGTAGCGGGGTCGGTAGGGACAAATCACAGCTACTGGGCCCGTCACGCCGGCTCGTTCGCAAGACCGGCGGGGCCAAGCAGAGACACCGCGGACTGCACCCGGAGAAGGCCTGTGGAGCCGACAGAGGACGCGGGTTCGATTCCCGCCACCTCCACTACCGTGACCGGCGCAACGCGCCGGTCACGCTGACGAGAGACCACAGAAGGTAGTCATCCGTACACACGGATGACTACCTTCTGCTGGTTGTTGCGTCCCGCCATGGCTCGCTGTAGCAGCTCTTCCGCTACCGGGGCGCGACAACTGAGATCCCGTTGGCTCGCGCCGTGTCGGCAAGCCGCTCGTCGTACGACACCAGGCCTTCGAGGTCGTCGCCGAGCGTCAGGGCTGCGGCCAGGTGGATCGCGTCGAGACTGCGCATGATCGCGGGATCGAGCCGTCCTGCCTCCTCGAACACCGCCGGCGTGAGTTCGAGCAGCGTCACCGCATCGAGCACCGCACGAGCAGCGAGCAGGCGGTCCGGCACGAGGCGTCGGACGGAACGCGTCAGTTCGGTCCGCGTCAGGTCGCACGACACCGGCACTCGGTCAGCGTTAGCCAACCACGTGCGCAGCGCGGAAGTCTCCGCTTCGGCGACCACGAGCTTCACCAGCGCTGAGGTGTCCAAGTAGTAGGGCATTCGGGCCGCCCTCAGGACCGCTCGGCGGTGCGCATCGCCGCCAGTTCGGCGGAGAGGCTCGGACCGGGATCAGGCATCGGCAGAGCAGTCAGGGAGCGCCGAGCTGGGCGTGCGCGCCCCTCCTCAACCAGCCGCTGCAGCTGCGACGCTGGGATCGGAGTCAGCTGGGCCACCGGGCGACCTCGATCGGTGATCGTCACGCGCTCGCCCGCAGCCGCCTCGGCGACGACTGCCGAGGCGTTCTGCTTGAGAGCCCTGATACCTACCTCAGTCATGTGCTTCAGTGTAGAACCTCGTGCTGTGGGTTTCGGGCCGATCCGTCGAGTGGGGGGGGCACGCTTGCAGGTCGATGTGCGAAATGTCCGGAAATCGCTGCACCTGGTCTTGGTGACGGCGTAGGTTCGGAGGCGTGCCGACAGTGCTCCTCCTGCTCGCCCTCGCGGCAGTGACCGTGGTGCTCGGCGCATGGCTGGGCCACGTGGGACGCCACCTGCTACGCCACGTGCCGCGGGGGGTACCTCCCTTGCAGGGCGCAGCCGCCGACCGGGCGGCGGCGGTGTTCGACTCGGCTGACAGGTTGCTCGACGAGGCCGGGGCTGGGTTCGAGACGGAGCCGAATCGGCTCCTCGGACCAGCTGCGGACGTGGCTCGCAAGCGAGTCGTGCAGGTCAACCCAAATGACTCGATCATCCCGACGCCCCGAGGACCGGACGTCATCCTGCCGAGCCCCCGCAGTGCCGCTGATGACCAGGATCTGGGTCCGCGCCCTCGGACGCGATGAGCGCCGCCCCGGCCGACCCTCACCTGCCCGGACTCTTCGTCGGCCTCACGACCGTGGATCTGAGCTACCGGGTGCCGCGGGTGCCCGGTGCGAACCAGAAGCTGCAGGCCTCGCGGCAGGCGCTTGCCGCGGGAGGCCCCGCCGCCAACGCTGCGGTGGCCTTCGCGCGCGAGGGCGGGGCGCCGCGCCTGGTGACAGCCCTGGGATCGCATCCGCTGGCACTGGCCGCAGTCGCCGACCTGAGTCAGGCGGGTGTCCGGGTCCACGACTGCCTGCCCGGGCGCACGGAACCGCCGGGCATCTCCTCGATCATGGTGAACGGAGCGGGTGACCGGGCCGTTGTCTCCGCCGGAGCGGCCGGGATGACCCCGGACTCACCGGCCGAGATGGACGCCTGGGTCGCGGCGTCCCGAGTCGTACTGGTGGACGGACATCATGTCGACCTGGCGCTGGATGCCGTGACGAGCGCCCGTCGGCACCGGGTCCCGGTGGTCCTCGACGGCGGAAGCTGGAAGCCTGTCACCCCCGAGCTGCTGCCGCTGGCCGACGTCGCCGTGGTGTCCGCGGACTTCGTCCCTCCCGACCTGCGCCCCGGGCAGGATCTGCTGTCGTACCTGCTGGTGCACGGCGTTCGGTTCGCCGCGGTCACCGACGGACCCAACCCGGTGCGCTGGTCGGGTGGCGACAGCTCGGGATCGCTGTCCGTACCGGCCGTGGAGGTCGCCGACACCACGGCGGCCGGCGACGTCCTGCACGGGGTCCTTGCCTCGTACGTGGCGCGCTCCGGCACCTCCACTGCGGCGCTGGTCTCCGCCCTGGAGCGGTCGATCGCGGCTGCGAGCGGGTTCGTATCGGCGTTCGGAACCCGATCCTGGCCCTGAGCCGGCGGCGGGACTGTCCGCCTTTCCTCGTACCTGAGCGTGAATCAGTTCCACGGACGGGGCACGATGGGGACATGAGCGACACCCCCGAGGACAGTGGTGCCGGGGTCGAGCCCTCCGACCTGACCGGACGACTACTCGTGGCAACGCCGGCCCTGGGCGACCCGAACTTCCGCCGTGCGGTCGTCCTGCTCGTCGCCCACGGAGACGATGGTGCGATCGGGGTTGTGCTCAACCGGCCCGGCAACATCCCGGTGGAGGAGGCGGTGCCTGGCTGGGACGGGGTCAGCTCACAGCCCGCGCTGCTCTTCGGCGGCGGGCCGGTGTCCGGCGATACCGTGATCTGCATCGCACGGGCCCGGACCGGTCACAATCCGTCTGGCTTCGCTCCCTTCTTCGGACCGCTCGGCACGCTGAGCCTGGAGCAGGATCCGGAGGAGGCCAGCGCCGACATCGAGGCGGTGCGACTGTTCGTCGGGTACGCGGGCTGGGGGCCCGGTCAGATGGAGGCCGAGATCGAGGAGGGTGCCTGGTACGTGCTGGACTCGCTGCCCTCCGACGCGTTCGTGACCTCCCCGTCGCAGCTGTGGGCGACGGTGCTGCGGCGTCAGGGGGGCACCATGGCCATGGTGTCCACGTTCCCCGAGGACCCCTCCCTGAACTGACGACCCGTGAACTGAGCGGCAGCGGCAACCACCCGTACCGGCTTGTATCATGGGGAGGTTCCCGCCGGTGGCGGGAGTGCTCCGGATACCGTTCGGAGCGATCTAGGGGCTATCTAGGGGCTGTAGCGCAGCTGGTAGCGCACCTCCATGGCATGGAGGGGGTCAGGGGTTCGAGTCCCCTCAGCTCCACCCTTTCGCACGTCAGCGCTGTCGCGCCGGTTCCGGTGGCTCAGGTTGGTGCCTGAGAAGCGTCCGTCGAGTCGTCCGCGGCCCCACGCGAGGGCATCGCCTCGTCCGCCTCCTGCGCGGTCACCTCATCGAGCAGGAACACCCGGATGTCGCGGTGCGAGGCCCGCGCCACGTAGGTGTCGTAGGCGGGATACACCTGGGTCACCTTGGGCCATACCCGCTCGCGGTCAGAGTCGCTCGCGATCCGTGCCCGTACCGGGAACTCCCGCCCCCTCACGTTCAGCGTGGCCTCCGGGGTGGCGGTGAGGTTGTACATCCAGGCGGGATGCTTGGCCTGACCCATGTTGGATGCCACCACGACGTAGGTGTCGCCATCCCGCGCGTAGAGCAGCGGCACGGTACGGGGAAGTCCGCTCTTGCGCCCGATCGTTGTCAGCAGGAGCTGCGGCTGACCGATGGCCAGCCGGAGCCGACCGCCGCTGATTCGGTAGAGCCTCTTGTCCAGCGGTGCCGCGGCCTTGATGGCCTGCGCGAACCAGGGCTGGTGGCCCAGCTTGCGAAGCAGGTCGCCGATGATCTGCACGAAACCTCCTGGTCAGGCCGCCGGGGCAGCGGTGCGGGCGCGCGTTCCGGTTCGGGTCCGCTCGCGTCCACGGGTCGCAGCCACAGCTGGGACCGGGTGGGCCACGAGCGGGTCGGGGCCGGGGTTGCCGGCGGCGTGGTTGGTATGCCAGAGAGTCTGCCACTGATGTGCGACAACGAGAGATGTCCCACTCTCAACAGATCGAGGTGCCGCGGGGACCTGAGTCGCCATGTCAGGGGGTAGAGTGACGCTGTCGGCGGCTGTTGAGAGCCGCCGTCGCTGTACCGGTGCTGACTGTGACCCTCAGGGGGGCTTGTGACTATCGCTCCGGAGCGACCGAAGGGGATCGAGACCCGCCCCTGGCCGAGTGAGCCCGTCAAGCGCGGAAACATGCTCACTCAGATCCTGCGCACGACGGACGCCAAGACGATCGGCCTGATGTACACGGTCGCCTCGTTCGTCTTCTTCATCGTGGGCGGCCTGCTGGCACTGGTCCTACGCACCGAGCTGGCTCAGCCAGGGATGCAGATCCTCACTCCCGAGGTCTACAACCAGTTCTTCACGATGCACGGCCTGATCATGCTGCTGCTGTTCGGTACCCCCTTGATCTTCGGGTTCGCGAACTACATCGTGCCGCTCCAGATCGGTGCCCCCGACGTGGCGTTCCCCAGGCTCAACGCCCTGGGGTTCTGGCTGTTCCTGTTCGGCGGCATCGTCGCGGCACTGTCCTTCTTCACCCCCGGCGGGGCACCGGACTTCGGCTGGTTCATGTACCCGCCGCTGTCCAACGAGGTCCATACCCCGCAGGTGGGTGCCGACGTCGGCATCCTTGGACTCGCCATCGCCGGTCTGGGCACGATCCTCGGCTCGGTCAACATGATCACGACGATCGTCACGATGCGCGCGCCAGGCATGACGATGTTCCGGATGCCGATCTTCACCTGGAACATCCTGATCACCTCGCTCCTGGTGATCATGGTCTTCCCGGTGCTGGCGGCAACCCTCGTGGCGCTGGTCGCGGACCGGATGTTCGGTGCTCAGATCTTCGACGCGGGCAACAACGGCCCGATCCTGTTCCAGCACCTGTTCTGGTTCTTCGGCCATCCGGAGGTCTACATCCTCGCCCTGCCGTTCTTCGGCATCATCAGCGAGGTCATCCCGGTGTTCAGCCGCCGGCCGATCTTCGGCTACAAGGGTCTGGTCTTCGCCACCATCGCAATCGCCGCGCTGTCCATGGCCGTCTGGGCGCACCACATGTACGTGACCGGTGCGGTTCTGCTGCCCTTCTTCGCCTTCCTGACCTTCCTGATCGCCGTGCCCACCGGAGTGAAGTTCTTCAACTGGATCGGCACGATGTGGAAGGGGAGCCTGACCTTCGACACGCCCATGCTCTTCGCCATGGGCTTCCTGCTGACGTTCCTCTTCGGCGGACTCACGGGCGTCATGCTGGCCGCGCCTCCGATCGACTTCCACGTCTCCGACAGCTACTTCGTCGTCGCGCACTTCCACTACGTGCTCTTCGGGGTCATCGTGTTCGCCGCCTTCGCGGGGCTGTACTTCTGGTTCCCGAAGATGACCGGGCGCAAGCTCGACGAGCGTCTCGGCAAGGTCCACTTCTGGCTGACGTTCATCGGCTTCCAGGTCACATTCCTGGTGCAGCACTGGCTGGGCAACGAGGGCATGCCGCGGCGCTACGCGGACTACCTGGAGTCCGACGGCTGGGGCACGCTGAACCTGGTCTCCACTGCCGGGGCGTTCATGTTGGCGATCGCGATGATCCCGTTCCTGTGGAACGTGTTCAAGAGCTTCCGGGTCGGCAAGCCGGTCTCCGTGGACGACCCCTGGGTCTACGGCAACTCTCTCGAGTGGGCGACGTCGTGCCCGCCGCCGCGGCACAACTTCACGTCACTGCCGCGGATCCGCTCCGAGCGACCCGCATTCGACCTGCACCACCCGCAGGTGGCGGAGGAGCGCGAGCGCATCGGCACCCACTGAGAGCCCGCTCGCCCGGGCCAGCTAGCGCTAGCCAGCAGATAGCCCTGGGCCCAGGGAGCCCGGAGCCCAGCTAGCCTAGCCGGGGCTCGCCCACGAGCCGTGCCCCCGCCGCGGCAAGCTCCCGCAGCGCCGCTTCGGTGGTCTCTCGGGCGACCCCGGCCGTCAGGTCGAGGCGTACGGACGTCCGGAAGCCATCCCGGAGGGCGTCGAGGGCCGTCGCCCGGACGCAGTGGTCCGTAGCGATCCCGACAACCTCGACCTCGGTGACGCCCTGGGACCGGAGCCAGTCGGACAACGAGATGCCCTGGGCGTTCTCGCCCTCGAACCCGCTGTAGGCCGCCTGGTAGGCGCCCTTGTGGAAGGTCTCCTGAATGCGGTGCGTGTCGAGATCGGGGTGCAGCTGCTGCCCCATGCTTCCCAGCACGCAGTGAGCGGGCCAGGAGTCGACGAAGTCGGGCTCCGCCGCGAAGTGACTACCCGGGTCGATGTGGGAGTCCATGGTGGCTGCGATCACCGTGTCGGCGGGCGCCTGGTCGAGGTACGGGCCGATGTCCCGTGCCACCGACGCGCCTCCAGCGACGGCGAGACTGCCGCCTTCGCAGAAGTCGTTCTGGACGTCTACAACAACGATTGCCTTCGTCACGGCGATGCTCCTCGGTAGCTGGACCGGGTGATGGACCGGGTGGGATCGGCGTGCTGGGTCATGCGGGGTGCTCGGAGTGTCGGATCGTGGGAATCGCGGGCTCGCCGGGCTGCAGGTCCAGGGCCTCGGCGGGCAGCGCCGCCCGCACCCGCGCGTGGAAGTCCCGTACCTCCGTCAGGCTGGGTGCGGGGCCGACCCGCGCACCGGCCTCCACCAGCGGTACTGCCAGGGGGCGGTCGCCGACCTCGAAGGCGTACTCGCTCTCGGGGACGGCGATCTCCAGGCGCGCACGACCCCCGGCGTCGTGCCGCCGTACCGGATGCTTGTGCCCGCCCACCGACACCTTGCCGGGCGAGCGCTTCGCGACCGGGTGGCCATCCACCTGCGAGACCTTGTAGACGAACCCGGGCGCCGGAACGCCGGAGCCGGTCACCACGCTCGTGCCGACCCCGTACGCGTCGACCGGGGCGTCGGCGAGCGCCGCGAGCTTGTACTCGTCCAGGTCGCCGGTGGCCACGATCCGGGTGCCGGTGGCCCCCAGTGAGTCCAGCAGGGCACGCCCTTCGACAGCGAGCTGATGAAGGTCACCCGAGTCGAGACGCACCGCTCCGAGCCCCGGGCCTGCGACGTCCACGGCCCGCCGGATGCCCTCCAGCGTGTCGTAGGTGTCCACCAGGAGCGTCGAGCCTTCCCCAAGGACTGCCACCTGGGCGCGGAAGGCGTCCTGCTCGCGGTCGTGCAGCATGATGAACGCGTGGGCCACGGTTCCCCGGGTGGGCACGCCGTAGGTCCGGCCCGCCTCGAGGTTCGATGTCGAGGCGAAGCCTGCGAGGTATGCGGCACGAGCCGCGTCCACCGCCGCCGCCTCGTGGGTACGGCGGGAGCCCATCTCGATGATGGGTCGTCCCTGCGCGGCGGTCACCATCCGGGAGGCGGCGGTGGCGACCGCGCTGTCGTGGTTGAGAATCGAGAGCACCACCGTCTCGAGCACGACGGCCTCGGCGAAGGAGCCCCGTACGGTGAGGATCGGTGAGTAGGGGAAGAACAGCTCACCCTCCCGGTAGCCGGCGACGTCCCCCCGGAACCGGTACTCGGTGAGAAAGGCCAGCGTACGCGGGTCGACCACGCCCGTACGCTCCAGGAACTCCATCTCCGCGTCGTCGAAGCGGAACCGGGTCACGGCGTCGACGACTCGCTCTGTCCCGGCTACGACGCCATAGCGGCGCCCGCCCAGCAGCGATCGGCAGAACACCTCGAAGACGCAGTCGCGCTGTGCCGTCCCGTCCTGCAGCGCCGAGGCGAGCATCGTCAGCTCGTAGTGGTCGGTGTGCAGCGCGGTCGAGTCACCCGGGATCGACGGGTGCGCAGCGGAGCCAGCCCCAGCAGGCATGGGCCCCACCCTAGTGCCGCACGTCGCGGCCCTGGGTCGGCGGGCCACGCCCGCCCCGTGCCGGCTGGTCCCTCGGACCTGCCACAGGCCACAATGAGGCAATGCAGCCAGGCCGCCGCTACGTGTTGACACTCTCGTGCCCTGACCAGGTGGGAATCGTCGCCGCCGTCTCCGGCTTCTTCGCCGAGCTCGGCGGCTGGATCGTGGAGGCGGACAACCACGCGGACCAGGTCGGGGAGCGGTTCTTCCTCAGGCACGAGGTCACGGCGGAGTCCCTGCCCTTCGGCCGGGACGAGCTGATGCGAAGGTTCACCCCGCTCGCCGAGCGCTTCGGCATGACCTGGCAGATCACAGACACCGAGCACCGCAAGCGGGTCGTGCTCTTGGTCAGCCGACAGGAGCACTGCCTGTACGACATCCTCGGCCGATGGCAGAGCGGGGAGCTCGCGGTGGACATCCCCTGCGTCATCTCCAACCACACCGACCTGCGCGACATCGTCACCTGGCACGGCATCCCGTTCCAGCTTGTCGAGGTGGGACGGGAGACCAAGGATGCCGCCTTCCGGCGCATGCACGAGATCGTCAAGGATGCCGGCGCCGATGCGGTCGTACTGGCGCGCTACATGCAGATCCTGCCGCAGTGGCTGTGCGAGGCGTACCCGAACCGAATCATCAACATTCACCACTCGTTTCTGCCGTCCTTCGTCGGCGCCCGGCCGTACCACCAGGCATACGACCGGGGGGTGAAGCTGATCGGTGCTACCTGCCACTACGTGACCGCCGACCTCGACGCCGGGCCGATCATCGACCAGGACGTGATCCGCATCGACCACAGCGACACGGTGGAGGACTACGTGAGGTACGGCAAGGACATCGAGAAGACGGTGCTGGCCCGGGGCCTGCGCTACCACCTCGAGGACCGGGTGCTGGTGCACGGACGCCGTACGGTGGTCTTCCGCTGAGCCTGGTCGACTGGCCAGAGGCCAGGGGCCAGCCGCCAGTGGCCTAGCCCGGTTGCCGCCGGTGGCGGTCGGTGACGCGTCCGCCAGCCTGTGCAACCATGGGCAGCATGGCAGCAATGGCTGCGGGACAGGCCATGCCCGAGGTGGTCAAGGAACCCGACGTCGAGGAGACCCGGCAGTCGGCGACCCCCTGGGTGACGATTGTCTGGAATGACCCCGTCAACCTGATGTCATATGTCGTCTACGTCTTCCAGAAGCTGTTCGGATACAGCAAGCAGAAAGCCACCAGTCTGATGCTGGACGTGCATCAGAAGGGCAAGGCGGTCGTGTCCTCGGGCACCCGGGAGCAGATGGAGAACGACGTCGCACGCCTGCACGCGGCCGGGCTGTGGGCCACCCTGCAGAGGCAGAGCTGACGGGTGGGGTGACCTGGTGGCACACATCCGCCGGCGGTTCGGCCGGATCACCGCGTCGCTGGACGCGACAGAGGCGCGCCTGCTGAGAACGCTCGTCTCGGAGGTTGCCGATCTCGTGGCGCAGCGCGGTGAGCAGACACAGTCCTCGGCACCGTTGCAGACCGCGGACGACGCGACCGGCTCCGGTCGCGATACCCCCGGCGAGCGCGGCGACGGAGGTGACACCTCTGCCCGGGATCCGCTCATCGACCTGGTGGGCATGGATGTCACGTGGGACGAGGCAGCTGCGGAGCTGGCCGAGGAGGGCGCGGGTGCCTCGTTCGGCCGGGAACGGCTGCAGCGTCCGGACGATCCTGCGCTCGCTCGCCTGTTTCCGGATGCCTACGGAGACGACGAGGAGTCCGCGTCCGACTTCCGCCGGATGACCGAGTCGAGCCTGCGGGAGGGCAAGCTGGCGGCTGCCCGCATGCTGCTGGAGACGCTGCCGGCGGACGGCGGGTCGATCCGGCTGGGCCTGGAGACCGCGGAGGTCTGGCTCTCGGCGCTGAACGACGTACGTCTGGCTCTCGGCACGCGCATCGGCGTGACGGACGACACCGACCTGGAGATCGACACCGCCGACCCGGAGAAGCGTCTCATGACCGTGTACCTGTGGGTGGGCGCGCTGCAGCAGCAGCTGGTGGACGCCGTGACCGGAAGCACATCGCCGTTCTGAGGGTGCCTGGGGGTGCCCTGAGGGTGCCTGGGGGAGTCTGGGGGAGTCTGGGGGGAGTCGGGCGGAGCGTGCCCGGGGCCGGAAGTGGTCCGCCGCTGCCGAGGCAGGCAGATCCGGGGATCCTGGGTACCCTTTGGATGTGCTGACGATCGACTCTGCCGTCCGTGACGCCATCGTGGCGCACGCGCGCAGGGACCACCCCGACGAGGCCTGCGGCGTGGTCGCCGGCCCTGAGGGGTCCGACCGTCCGCTCCGGTTCATCCCGATGGACAACGCCGAGCGCTCGCCGACCTTCTACCGCTTCGACTCCATGGAGCAGCTGAGGGTGTGGCGTGAGATGGACGACCGCGACGAGGAGCCGGTGGTCATCTACCACTCGCACACCGCGACGGAAGCCGCTCCCTCTCGTACCGACATCGCCCTTGCCACCGAGCCCGGTGCCCACTACGTGCTGGTGTCGACACGTGACCCGCACGCGACAGAGTTCCGCTCGTTCCGCATCACCGACGGGATCGCGGTCGAGGAGGAGGTCTGTGTGACCGATGCCGGCGCCGTTACCGACGACTGTCCCGGGCGGGTCATCCCTGCGGCACAGCCGGTGGGATGAGCCCGCGGCCACGCTTCGGGCCGATGGCACCTACCCGATCTCCCGCTACCAGATCTCCGACCACCCGGTTAACTCCCGGCCGACTCCTCCCCGGCACCCGCACCTCCCGCACGAAAGGCACCGCATGTCCATCCAGGTACGCATCCCGACCATCCTCCGCACCTACACCGGAGGGGCGAAGGTGGTCGAGGCAAAGGGCGACACCCTCGACGACCTCATCGCAGACCTCGACAGCCGCCACTCGGGGCTGCGGGGCCGGCTGATCACCGACGAGGGCCAGCTGCACCGCTTCGTCAACATCTACGTCAACGACGAGGACGTGCGCTTCACGGGGAGCCTGGAGACCCCGCTCAAGGACGGGGACGCGGTCACGGTTCTGCCGGCCGTCGCCGGGGGCTGACGCGGTATCCGCGTCCGGAGAGGCCGATGACCCGGTACGAGTCGCTGACCGACAGCCTCGGAGGTACCCCGCTGGTGGGACTTCCGACGCTGTCGCCGTCTCCCGAGGTACGCCTGTGGGCGAAGCTCGAGGACCGCAACCCGACCGGCTCGGTCAAGGACCGGCCCGCTCTGTACATGATTCTCGAGGCCGAGAAGCAGGGGCGGCTGCGTCCCGGCTCCACGATCCTGGAGCCGACCAGCGGCAACACCGGGATCTCGCTGGCGATGCTGGCCCGCGTACGGGGGTATCGGCTGGTCTGCGTGATGCCGGAGAACACCTCGCTCGAGCGGCGGCAGCTGCTCGAGATGTACGGCGCGGAGATCGTGTTCTCGCCGGCCGCCGGTGGCTCGAACCAGTCCGTGGTGGTGGCCAAGCGGCTCGCTGCGGAGAACCCGGACTGGGTCATGCTCTACCAGTACGGCAACCCGGGCAATGCCAAGGCGCACTACGAGACGACCGGTCCGGAGATCCTGCGTGACCTGCCTGAGATCACGCACTTCGTGGCCGGCCTCGGCACGACCGGAACCCTGATGGGAGTGGGCCGCTACCTGCGGGAGAACGTGCCGGGGGTGTCGATCGTCGCCGCGGAGCCCCGCTACGGCGAGGTCGTGTACGGGCTGCGCAACATCGAGGAGGGCTTCGTACCCGAGCTGTACGACCCCTCGGTCCTCACGTCGCGGTTCTCGGTGTCCCCGCACGATGCGCTGCGCCGTACCCGGGAGCTGATCGAGACCGAGGGCATCTTCGCGGGCATCTCGACCGGCGCCATCCTGCACGCCTCGCTCGCCGTCGCCGAGCGCGCGGTCGCGGCGGGAGAGAGCGCCCAGATCGCCTTCGTGGTCTGCGACGCGGGCTGGAAGTACCTCTCCACCGGGGCGTACACCGGGACGCTGGAGGAGGCGGAGGCCCGGCTGGAGGGCCAGCTGTGGGCCTGACGTACCGTGCTGTCGGTGCCTGCCGGTAGTCTCACAGCCGCCATGAACAGCGCAGCGGCCCTCTCCCAGGACACCGGCTGGTTCACTGCCGTGTCCGAGGACGACGGTCGGGACCGCCCGATCGGCATCTTCGACTCCGGCGTCGGCGGGCTGACGGTCGCGCGGGCGGTGATGGACCAGCTGCCCCACGAGAACATCACTTACATCGGGGACACCGCGCGGGCACCGTACGGACCGCGGTCGATCGCCGAAGTGCGCTCCTACGCGCTGCAGGTCATGGACCATCTGGTCGCCCGCGGCGTGAAGATGCTGGTCATCGCCTGCAACACGGCTTCGGCCGCGTGTCTGCGGGATGCCCGCGAGCGCTACGACGTCCCGGTCATCGAGGTCATCGTCCCGGCGGCGCGCCGCGCGGCCAAGGCCACGCGGGACTCCCGGATCGGTGTGATCGGGACCACAGCGACCATCACGAGCCGGGCGTACCAGGACGCCCTGGCGGTCGTCCCGGACCTGGAGGTCTTCGCCAAGGCGACCCCCGAGTTCGTCCCGTTCGTGGAGCGGGGCATCACCAGTGGACGTCAGCTGCTCGGCCTGGCCGAGGGCTATCTGCAGCCGCTGCTGGCGGAGGGAGTGGACACGCTCATCCTCGGGTGCACGCACTACCCGTTGCTGACCGGAGTGATCGGACTGGTGATGGGTGATGCCGTGACCCTGGTATCCAGCGCAGATGAGACCGCGAAGGACGTCTACCGGGTGCTGGTCGAGGAAGACCTGCTGCGCTCCGACGAGTCCTTCCGGGCCCGCCGCAGGTTCTACGCCACCGGCGATCCCGACCAGTTCCGCAGAGTGGGTCAGCGCTTCTTCGGTCCGGAGGTGCCGGCCGTACGGCACGCGGACCTCTCGGAGATGGGTCCACCCCGGTGATCAGGTCTCGCGATGGTCACAATGCGACAGTGGTCTTGGTCATACCGTCGCATCTCGGTGGGCACAACGTGCGGGAACCGGGCAGAGTGGCGCCGTGAGGCTTACCGTCCTGGGCTGCTCGGGCAGCTTCCCCGGGCCCGACAGTCCAGCCTCCGCCTATCTCCTCGAGCACGACGGCTTCCGACTCGTGCTTGACATGGGGAACGGGGCGGTGGGGTCCCTGCAGCGCCATGTCGGCCTGTTCGACATCGACGCGATCTTCGTCTCGCACCTGCACGCCGACCACTGCCTGGACATGTGCTCCTACGTGGTGGCGCGCCGCTATCACCCGGAGCGGCCGGGTACGGCCGTGCCGGTCCTGGCCCCGCACGGGGCGCACGAACGGCTCAGCCAGGCCTTCGACTTCAACGGGGGCTCGCTGGCCGACGTGTTCGACTTCAGCGAGGCCTCCGCTGCGCGGGCCTCCGCTCCGCGGGGCGGGTCGGGGCGGGCCGCCTCCGCTGCGGGGGGTGCGGCCATCCGCGAGATCGGCCCGTTCCAGGTACGTACCGAGCGCGTGAACCACCCGGTCGAGACCTACGCGATTCGACTCGAGGCCGATGGCAGGTCGTTGGTCTACTCGGGGGACACCGGAGAGAGCCCCGGGCTGGTCGCACTGGCGAAGGACGCGGATGTGCTCCTGTGCGAGGCCTCCTTCACGGAGGACCGGGTGAACCCGTCCGGACTGCATCTCACCGGGCGTGAGGCGGGCCGCCACGCCACTGAGGCAGGAGTGGGCCGGCTGCTGGTTACGCATATCCCGGTCTGGACGGACCCGGTACGGGTGATGGCCGAGGTGGACGAGTCCTTCGCCGGGCCGGCGGAGGCGGTCAGCCTGGACGCGGTCTACGAGATCTGAGCCTGCCACCTGCCCGACGCACCCCCGGCCGGTCACGCACACCCACCGGCCGGCCACGCCCTCACCCACCGAGCCGGCCCAGCGGTGATCATGGCGTTAGGGCATGGCGCGCCGGGGCGACTCGCCGGGTTTCGCTATCTGGCGCCATGATCACGGCGAGAGCTGCGCTGTTGCGCCATGATCACGACGGCGGGGGGCTGGGGAGCCCGCGTCTGCGGCGCACTTCCTGGATCACGGTGATCAGCAGCGTCAGGGCCGTGATCGGTACGACAAACAGCACCATCGTCGTGCTGTAGCCCCTGAGCGCATCGTGCTCGCTAGCGAGCAGCAGCACGAACGCGGTGTACGCGATGTAGTACGCAACCAGCCCGGCGCCCTCCCAGCGGGCGATGACCAGTCCCGTGAAGGCGATCGGCAGCAGGGCGAAACACACCGCGACCATGAAGGGGATGTCGAAGGCGATCGCGCCCTCCGCGACGGGTACGCCACCCCGGGTGATGATCGCGCTGATACCCATGACCGCACCGATGTTGAAGATGTTGCTCCCCACCACGTTGCCGACCGCGAGGTCTCGTTCGCCCTTGTAGGCAGCGATCACGGACGTGGCCAGCTCCGGCAACGAGGTGCCGATGGCCACCACCGTCAGGCCGATGACCAGGTCGCTGAGGCCGAGCGCGGTGGCAATCTCGGTTGCGGCCCTGACCAGCAGGTTCGCGCCGCCCACGAGGAGGACGACACCCACCGCGACCAACAGGAAGTCGCGCGCGATGCGGGAGCCTCCGCTCTCGCCCGGGACGTCAGAGTCTGTCGAGGTCGCGGCAGCCTCGGTGCCGGCGAAGCCGCTGACCCCCTCCCGGGGCTGCACGGTCTCGGCGGACTGCCTCCTCACCCCGGCATCCGCCGACTCGACGCCGGACCCGCCTCCGTTGCCGGGCCCACCCTCGCCGCCGGAGCCGCCGGAGCCGCCGGAGCCGCCGGACTCGCCGCTGGCATCCGCCGACTCGCCTCCCTCGCCACCGCCACGCCGGGCGTTGACGACCGTGAAGGCGAGGTAGGCGATCAGACCCAGGAAGAGGAGGACCCCCTCTGCGGTGGTCACCGTGCCGTCGCTCGCTGTGACCAGGAACAGGACCGCGAATCCGATCATGATCGGGATGTCCCGGCGAACCGCGACGGCTTTCACCACCAGCGGGATGATCAGCGCGGACGCGCCAACGACGAGCAGCACGTTGGCGATGTTGCTGCCGACGACATTTCCTACCGCGAGTCCGGGGTTGCCTCCCAGCGCCGCGTTGAGCGTGACCGCCAGCTCGGGAGCCGAGGTGGCGAACGCCACGACGGTCAGTCCGACCACCAGCGGGGACATCCCCAGTGCGCGGGCGATACCGGTGCCCCCTCGTACCAGCACCTCCCCGCCGGAGACCAGTACGGCGAACCCGGCGAGAAGCAGCAACAGCGTTCCGATACCCACTGCGGGCATCCTAGGGCACTCGCGGTCTTCGACTGGAGAACCAGTCGCCGCCTTCGACCGGAGGACCAGTCGTGGAGCCCTAGTCTGGGAGGCGTGACCCAACCTGACCGCTCACGCCCGGACGGCCGCCGCGCCGACGCGCTCCGGGACATCATGATCACCAGGGGATGGCTGCAGCACCCGGAGGGCAGCGCCCTCGTGGAGTTCGGCCGTACCCGTGTGCTGTGTACCGCGAGCGTCACCGACTCCGTGCCCCGCTGGCGCAAGGGCTCGGGGCTGGGGTGGGTGACGGCCGAGTACGCGATGCTTCCCCGTGCCACGCACACCCGGAGCTCGCGGGAAAGCGTTCGGGGCAAGATCGGTGGTCGTACCCACGAGATCAGCAGACTCGTCGGACGCAGCCTGCGCCCCTGCATCGACCTGTCCGCCCTGGGGGAAGCGACGATCGCGCTGGACTGCGACGTACTGCAGGCCGACGGTGGGACCCGGACGGCGGCGGTGACGGGAGCCTACGTCGCCCTGGTGGACGCGGTGCGGTGGATGCAGGCACAGGGGATGCTCTCGGCCGACCCGTTGGCGCACAGCGTGTCGGCGGTGAGCGTCGGTGTCGTCTCGGACGAGGCGGTGCTCGACCTGTGCTACGAGGAGGATGTCGCCGCCGGCACCGACATGAACGTGGTGTGTACCGGCACCGGGGACATCGTGGAAGTGCAGGGAACAGCGGAAGGATCGCCGTTCACCCGCGAGATGCTCGACCGGCTGCTCGACCTGGCGATCGCCGGGTGTGCGGAGCTCACCCGGATCCAGGCCGACGCCTTGGCCCTGCCGCTCCCGGGGCGAGGTCACGACGAGGGGGCCGGTTCCCAGCGATGACCCGTCTCCTGCTCGCGACCCGCAACCGCAAGAAGCTCGCGGAGCTGGAACGCATCCTCTCTCCTGTGGTCGAGCTCGAGCTGCTCGGGCTCGACGACGTGCCCGCCTACCAGGAAGCACCCGAGACGGGTGCCACGTTCGCGGAGAACGCACTGCTCAAGGCCAGGGAGGCGGTACGGGCGAGCGGGCTGCCGGCAGTGGCGGACGACAGCGGGCTGGCGGTGGATGCGCTCAATGGCATGCCCGGCGTGCTCTCCGCCCGCTGGGCCGGCCGGCACGGGGACGACGAGGCGAACCTGGACCTGGTGCTTGCGCAGATCGCGGACGTGCCGGACGAGCGCCGCGGGGCGGCCTTCGTGTGTGCGGCCGCGTTGGTGCTGCCCGAGGGGTTCGGATTGGCGGGTGCGGGCGGCGAGTACGTCGTGGAGGGTCGGGTGGAGGGGAGCCTCACTCGGGAGCGGCGCGGCGACAACGGCTTCGGCTACGACCCGATCTTTCAGCCCACGGGAGAGCAGCGGACCACCGCAGAGATGGAATCACAGGAGAAAGACGCGATCAGCCACCGCGGCAAGGCGTTCCGGGAGCTGGCGGCCGTGGTGGCCCGGGAGCTCTCAGGTACGGGCTCCTAGATCCCGGCAAGCTCCGGTATCACGTGGCGGCCGAGCTCCTCGGCGAACGCACCGGGAGCGTGCGTGCCGGGCATCACGAAGACACCCGTGATGCCCATGGCGGCATAGCGTCGCATCTTCTGGAGGAAGGCGCCGGAGTCGGCAAGCGGGTCGCCGGAGTAGATCACGGTCTTCTCGATGTCGGTATAGTCGCGCCCCTCAGCGCCGCAGTGGTCCCGCAGAACCTCGAGCTTGTGCTCGACGACGTCCGGGCCTGACGCGTACAGGTTGCATGCGTCGGCGTACTTGGCAACCAGGCGCAGGGTCCGCCGCTCTCCGCTGCCCCCGATCATGATCGGGGGACGGGGCCGGCTGATGGGCAGCGGCGAGTTGATGGGCTCCGCGAGCTGGTAGTGCCTGCCCCGGAAGGGACCGCCCTGCCCGCAGAACATCTCCAGGCAGATCTTCACCGTCTCCTCGAGCCGCTCCATGCGCTCGGGCACAGGCGGGAACGGCACACCGAGCCCGAGGTGCTCCCGCTCGTACCAGGCTGCTCCGATCCCGAGGCCGGCTCGGCCGCCCGAGAGCACGTCGAGGGTGGTGACGGTCTTGGCCAGAATGCCCGGATGGCGGTACGTCACGCCGGTGACCAGGACCTGCAGTCTGATCCGGGAGGTGGCCGCCGCGAGGAAGCCCAGCGTCGTGTACGCCTCGAGCATCGGGTCCATGACATCGGTGTACCTGTCCATCTGGAAGAAGTGGTCCATGACGGACAGCCATCGGAATCCGGCCGCCTCCGCGGCGTGACCGGCATCGACCAGGTTCCCGGGTATCGATGCCGGGTAGTCCGGCCAGGCATAGTCAGCGACGTGGAGGCCGACATCCATCAGTACACCGGAAGTCCGCGCGAGCGGAAGATCTCCAGAACCTCCGCCACCTGCTCCTTCGGGGGCGGCTGCACGTCCTTGAGCTGGTACGGGATGCTCAGCTCCTCCCACTTGCCCATGCCCAGCTGGTGGAACGGCAGGACCTCGAAGCGGTCCACGTTCTGCAGGGAGGCGACGAAGTCGGCCAGCTGCTCGATGTTCTCGGGGTCGTCGGTCAGCCCGGGTACCAGCACGAACCGGATCCAGGCCGGCAGCCGTCGGTCTGACAGGCGGCGCGCGAAGCGCAGGGTCGGTTCCACGTCGACGCTGGTCACGAGCTTGTAGAGGTCGGGCTTGAAGGACTTGATGTCGAGCAGGACGAGGTCGATGTTGTCCAGGAACTCCTCGGTTGCCCGGTCTCCCAGGAACCCCGACGTGTCGAGGGCGACATGCAGGTCGAGGTCGCTCTTGATCCGCGCGATCAGGTGGTCGAGGAACCGGTACTGCAGCATCGGCTCGCCGCCGCTGATCGTCACGCCGCCGCGGGCGGTCTTGACGAACCGCGCGTACTTGCTGATCTCGTCGATCATCCGGTCGACCGTGACCTTGCGCCCGTTGCGCATGAACCAGGTGTCCGGGTTGTGGCAGTACTGACAGCGCAGTCCGCAGCCGGCCAGGAACAGCATGAAGCGAATCCCCGGCCCGTTCACCGACCCCGTGATTTCGTAGGAGTGCATGTAGCCGACGGTCGGGTCCAGCTCGTCCGCTTCGGCCAGGTCCTCAGCAGCAGACCCGCCGGTCTTCTCCCGCAGCGGCACTATCGGGAGCCTGCGGTAGGTCGTCACCGTGCCTCCCTCGTTCGCCGCGACGCGGCGCACTGTCGTGAGTCCATCATGACGCGAACCCCCCGGGACGTGGATCCCGGGGGGCTGCCCCGTTCTGACCTCGGATGCTAGAGGGCGCCGTGGAACGTCCGGTTGATGACGTCCATCTGCTGCTGCTTGGTCAGCCGCACGAAGTTCACCGCGTACCCGGAGACCCGGATGGTCAGCGCCGGGTACTTGTCCGGGTTGTTCATCGCGTCGATCAGCGTGTCCCGGTTGAGCACGTTGACGTTCACGTGGAACCCGAACTCACCGAAGAACCCGTCGAGCAGGCCGGTCATCACCGAGACCTGCTCCTCGCGCGTCTTGCCCAGCGCGCTCGGCACGATGGTGTTAGTCAGCGAGATGCCGTCCAGAGCGTCCTGGTACGGCAGCTTCGCCACCGACAGCGCCGAGGCGGTCCACCCGTGGGTGTCCCGGCCGTTCATCGGGTTGGCGCCGGGGGAGAACGGCTCGCCGGAGCGACGACCGTCGGGCGTGTTCCCGGTGTGCTTGCCGTAGACCACGTTGGAGGTGATCGTCAGCACCGAGGTGGTGTGCTCGGCGTTGCGGTAGGTCTTGTGCTTGCGCACCTTCTCCATGAACTCGCCGACGAGCCAGACCGCGATGTCGTCCGCGCGGTCGTCGTTGTTGCCGTACGCCGGGTAGTCGCCCTCGATCTCGTAGTCCACGGCCAGCCCGGTCTCGTCCCGGATGACCTTCACGCGCGAGTACTTGATCGCCGAGAGGCTGTCCGCCGTGATCGACAGGCCGGCCATCCCCATCGCCATGGTGCGGTGCACGGGGTAGTCGTGCAGCGCCATCTCGATGCGTTCGTAGGCGTACTTGTCGTGCGACCAGTGGATGCAGTTCAGGGCGTCCACGTAGAGCCGGGCGAGCCACTCCATCGCGGCGTCGAACTTTGCCACCACCTCGTCGTAGTCGAGGTACTCCGACGTGATGGGCTCCGCCTCGGGGAGCATCACCTGCGCACCCGAGAGCTCGTCCCGACCGCCGTTGATCGCGTACAACAGCGTCTTGGCCAGGTTGACCCGGGCGCCGAAGAACTGCATCTGCTTGCCCACCGGCATCGCCGACACACAGCAGGCGATCGCCGTGTCGTCGCCGAACTGCGGACGCATGAGGTCGTCGGACTCGTACTGCACCGACGAGGTGTCGATGGACACCTGGGAGCAGAAGTCCTTGAAGCCCTGCGGGAGGCTGGGCGACCACAGCACCGTCATGTTGGGCTCAGGGGCCGGGCCGAGGTTGTAGAGCGTCTGGAGCATGCGGAACGACGAGCGGGTGACCAGCGTACGGCCGTCCTCGCTCATGCCGCCGATGCACTCGGTCACCCACGTCGGGTCGCCGCTGAAGAGCGCGTCGTACTCGGGGGTCCGCAGGAAGCGCACGATCCGTAGCTTGATAACGAAGTCGTCGATCATCTCCTGCGCGAAGGACTCGTCGATGCGGCCCTCGGCAATGTCGCGCTCGACGTAGACGTCGAGGAACGTCGAGGTGCGACCCAACGACATCGCCGCGCCGTTCTGCTCCTTGACCGCGGCGAGGTAGCCGAAGTACAGCCACTGGATCGCCTCGCGGGCGGTCGCGGCGGGGCGGGAGATGTCGTAGCCGTACGAGGCCGCCATCTCCTTGAGCTCACCCAGCGCGCGGATCTGCTCCGCGATCTCCTCGCGGTCGCGCAGGATGTCCTCGTTGGACCACCAGGTGTCCAGGGAGGCCTTGACCTGCTTCTTGTCCGCGATGAGGCGGTCGACACCGTAGAGAGCCACCCGGCGGTAGTCGCCGATGATGCGGCCGCGGCCGTAGGCGTCCGGCAGGCCCGTCACGATGTGGGAACGTCGGGCGCGCTTGATCTCGTCGGTGTAGACGTCGAACACGCCGGCGTTGTGGGTCTTGCGGTACTTGGTGAAGATGGTGCGAAGCTCGGGGTCGACGTCGAAGCCGTAGGTATCCAGCGCGCCCTCGACCATGCGCCAGCCGCCGAAGGGCATGATGGCCCGACGCAGTGGGGCATCGGTCTGCAGCCCGACGATGAGCTCCTTGTCCCGGTCGATGTAGCCGGGCTCGTGGGACGTGATCAGCGCAGGCGTGTGGTTGTCGATGTCGTAGACGCCCTTGCGCCGCTCCTCGGGGAACATGTCGGTGATCGAGCGCCACACCGAGGCGGTCCGCTCAGTCTCCCCGGCCAGGAAGCTCGCGTCACCCTCGTACGGGGTGTAGTTGCGGGAGATGAAGTCCCTGGTGTTGATCGAGTCCCGCCACGGCCCGTCGGAGAAGCCCCGCCACGGATCGAGATCCTGGTCAAGGCCGGTCTGGTTGGTTTCCACTGTCACGGTGGTGGCACCCCCTGGGGTTCCAGGACCCAGCCGCACCGCCGAACGGCATTCCCTTGTGGAGATGCCGCACAACCGACGCCTGCGGGGTCGGGCTAGTTACGTAGGTCACGTTAGTTCAACTGTATGACGGACCGACAGCAGGGGTAGGCCCGATCTTGGTCTCGCCCCCCCGATCCCCCTCGCGGATGACGCTGAACGGCGCCTGTCCACGAGAGAGACCGGGCGGGAAGGGTACGCGGCTACTTCTGCTGTCCCGGGATCACCCGCAGCTCGCTCACCACGCCCGCGTGGTCGGTCGGGAAGCACACGCCCGTACCGGTCACCGGTGCGCCGATCACGCCCGCGCCGGCCAGCACGGCCGACATCGCCTCGGTGTTGCTCACCTGCGTGTCGGTGTTCTCACAGGTCCAGTTGTCCGCGCTGTACGGCCACACGTTGCCGAGGATCTGCGGCGAGTTCTTCGACTTCAGCGTCGTGCCGTTCTTCGTGAAGATGTAGTCGAGCCGGTCGGTGAAGCCGTACGGGTTGCCCATTGCCAGCGCCGCGTCGATCCGGCGGGAGTCCGGGCCCGCCAGCTCGGACTGTGAGCCCCAGGTGTAGTTCATCGGGTCGAACACGTCCGGGCTGGCGTCGGCGTAGCCGGCCTGGCGCATCACCCAGTAGCTGTTGCACTCGGAGTTTGCTGTCGCCACGGTTGGGTTCGGCACCTGAGCAGGGCAGGCGTCACTGCCCTCCGGCTGTCCGCCCGGGTTGGGCGCGCCCGCCGGACGAGGGTCGCGTGGGTCGCTGTTGAAGTCGCCCATCACGACAAGCGGCTTGGTCACGCCGGACAGCTCGGCAGTCAGCTGACGTGCCTGGTCGCCAGCAGCGGTGACCTCGTTCAGTGTCCACAGGGACTCCAGGTGAGTCGTCACGAACCGGACGTCGTTCCCGCTGACGGTGAGGTCCGCCCAGGCGTACCCACGCACGATGTCGACCAGGCCCGGAATGCCGAGCTTGCGGTCGTAGTCGTTCTGTCCCACGGCCGTGACCTGACCGGCCAGGTCCGCTCGGACCAGGAGTGCGTCCGCCATCTGGAATCCGCACGTCGCGGTGTCCTGGCCGAAGATCGGCTGGAAGGTGTCCGGGTCGGACACTACGGACAGCCCCGGGATCGGTCCGATGCTGAAGCCGGGGTTGAACGCCTGCTCCCCGCCGCTCTCGGCGATCACATAGGGGACCCCGGCATCCTCCGTTGCCTGGAGGTACTCGTCGGTGAAGTTGAAGATCTCGATCCTGGGCGAGAAGGCGTTCTTCTGGCATCGCCAGATCGTGGCCTCCTGCAGCCCGATGACGTCAGGCGCGTAGCGCGCCGCGATGCCGGCCAGCTTGGGCGCCCGGGACGGGAAGTCGGTCGCGGCGACCTCGTCCCACATGAACTGAGCCGCTGCCGGGACGTCGGGCAGCAGGTCGAGGGCCACCCCGACGTCTGCGCCGAGGTAGAGGTTCTGCGTCATCGCCTCGAACGGCTTGGCGTTCGGGTGCTGTGTCGACTGGCCCGGCGCGGCGGACTGGCCCGGCGCGGTCGGCTTGGCTGCTGCGCTGCCTCCTGCCACTGCCAGCGACGCGGCGACGGCCACGCCTGCCGCGGCCGCCAGAGTGCGGCGCAGTCTGCTGTGATCTGCGGTCATCGGTCCTCCCCACTGGCCGACGACCTCCAACGCCGTCGGCACGTGATGGGAGCCTATGCCCGATCGTGGTGCGGGAGAAGGGACTCGAACCCTCACGCCTTGCGGCACGGGAACCTAAATCCCGCGCGTCTGCCAGTTCCGCCACTCCCGCGTGGTGCGCAGGGCTCAGCCGCTCCCCTCCGGTTCGCGCGACTCCAGGTCCGACCGCACCCGGCCCACGTGACCCTTGGCCCGCACGTTGTAGTAGACCCGCTCCACGGTGCCGTCGGCGCCCACCACGACGGTCGAGCGAATCACGCCGACCGACGTCCGTCCGTACATCTTCTTTTCCCCGTAGGCGCCGTAGGCCTGCAGCGTCTCCCGCTGTGGGTCGGCCAGCAGGGGGAAAGTCAGGCCGTGCCGGTCGCGGAACCGCGCGAGCTTCGCGGGCGTGTCGGGGGAGATGCCCACCACGTCGACACCGAGCGAGCCGAGTGCTGCGAGGTTGTCGCGGAAGTCGCACGCCTCGGTCGTACACCCCGGTGTGTCAGCAGCCGGGTAGAAGTAGACGACCACGCGTCGCCCCCGGAAGTCGCTCAGTGAGACGGTAGCGCCGTCGGCGTCCGGTAGTGAGAACTGCGGAGCCACGTCGCCCGGTTCGAGTCGCCTGGGTTCGGGTTGGCCCGGTTCCTGTTGGTCGGCTTCGCCGTGTGGTGCGGGGGCATCGGGGTCGTTTCCCATGCCTGAACGCTAGCCGCCGGTCGGCCCGTCACGCATTCGAAAGCGCTACCGGTTCGGGTCGGCGGCCTCGTCGGTGTGGGGCTGGGCGGGCTGTCCCTCGTGCACCGTCGCCGAGGTCCTCGGTGTCGTCCGGGACCTCGTCGCTGCCGCGCAGCAGGTTGTCGGCCGCGAACCAGGTCCGCGGGCGCACGATGAGCCAACCCGCCATCGCCACGAAACCGACGTCGCGCAGAATTTCCGAGTACTTCGAGATGCCGCCGGGCTCGTCGGTGGTGCCGAAGCAGCCGCACTGGATCTCCAGCCCGCGGGCCTGCGCCTGCGCCAGCCCGGCGATGAAGAGCATCAGCAGGACGGTCGAGACGACGGCCGCCGTACGGGTCAGCAGGCCGAACAGCAGCAGCAGGCCGAGGCTGATCTCGAGAACGGGAAGGGCAGTACCGATCAGCTCCGCCAGCGCGGCCGGGAACAGGTCGTACTCCTTGACAGCCCGTACCGATTCGTCGAGGTCGCTCAGCTTGGCGATGCCTGCCCAGAGCCACACGATCGCCAGGCCCAGGCGCGCTGCCGTGGACAGCGCCAGCTGCCATGCGGGCGGGCCGGCGCGGCGTGCCGGCGCATCCGCCCCAGAGCCGGGTGCGACCTCGGGGGTCACATCGAGGGACGGAACGGATGCCACGAGGGCCAGTATGCGTCAATTGGACGCCCGAGACGCGGTCCGCGGCTATGCAGTGGTGCGCGACTGGTAGGGAGCAGGCACGGACCCGTTGCGCTGGGGCGGCCCCACCCCTAGCCTGGAACTCGTAGTTGCACATTGTTTGCAGAAACAAGTGCGAGGCGGAGGTGGCCGTGCACATCCCGGACGGGTTCATTGACGCCCCGGTTTCTCTCGCAGCTGCCGTGACCAGCGCGGGCGTGCTTGCTGTTGCGGTCCGCAGGGGACGCGACGAGCTCGACGACCGGCTGATCCCCATGGCCGGCCTGACGGCAGCCTTCGTGTTCGCGATGCAGATGGTCAACTTCCCGGTCGCGGCCGGTACGAGCGGCCATCTCCTCGGCGGCCTGCTGGCTGCAGCCTTGGTCGGGCCTTGGCTCGGGGCGATCAGCATCGCTGTCGTCCTGTTCGTCCAGGCCCTTCTCTTTGCCGACGGGGGTCTGAGCGCTCTGGGTCTGAACGTGCTGAACATAGCGGTCGTGGGGGTACTGGGTGGCTATGCGGTGCTCCGCGTGCTGCTCCGGATCCTCCCGAAGGTTCAGAGTCGGGTGCCTCTGACTGCCCTCGTCGGTGTCGCGGCGTGGGCTTCGGTGATGCTCGCTGCCGGCGCGTTCGTGATCGAGTACGCCCTCGGAGCGACCTCGGACGTGGCCACGTCGACCGTCGCGACGGCGGTCCTGGGCGTGCATGCACTCGTGGGCGTCGGCGAAGGAGTGATCACGGCGGTCGTCGTGGGGACGGTCCTCGCGGTGCGTCCTGACCTGGTCCACATCGGCGGCCTGCTGCGCGGACCTCAGCAGCTGGAGATCCGCAAGCCGACACCGGTCGTGGTCCGATGAGCCGCCGTACCTTCCTCGTCCTCGGCTTCGTGCTGGCGCTGCTGATCGCGGGAGGTTTGGCCTACTACGCCTCCAGCCAGCCGGACGGGCTGGAGAAGGCGGCGGCGGAGACAGGGTTCTCTGACACCGCCCAGGACTCGGCGGTGTCAGACGGACCGCTGGCCGACTACCAGGCCCCGGGTGTGGACAGTGAGCGGCTCTCCGTCGGCCTGGCCGGTGTGTTGGGAGTGCTGGCGACCGCGGCGCTGGGAGGTGGCCTGTTCTATCTCATGGGCCGAGGTAGGCAGCGGGCGGCCGCCGTAGACATTGCCGGGGAGCTCCACGAACCGGAGACCCCCGCGCCGGGTAGCTGAGCATGGGCGCGGGGGGTGTCCACGCGCTCTACCGGGCGGCCGACACCCCGGTCCATCGGCTGCCCGCCGAGGTCAAGATCGCGGCAACGCTGGCGTACGTGCTGGCAGTCGTACTGACGCCACCCCAGGCCTTCTGGGCTTTCGCGGTGCACGCAGCCGTACTGCTGGTCCTTGTCGCCCTGGCGCGAATCCCTCCGCTGCTCCTGCTGCGGAGGATGTCGGTGGAGATTCCCTTTGTCGTCTTCGCGCTCCTCATTCCCCTGCTGGCCGGAGGGCAGACTGTCGAGGTACTCGGACTCGAGCTGTCGGAGCCGGGTCTTGTCCAGGCCTGGAACATCCTCGCCAAAGCGACCCTCGGAGTGGGGGCGTCGGCTCTGCTGGCCACCACCACGGAGGTACCCGACCTGCTGCTCGGCCTGCAGCGACTGCGCATGCCGCCCGTGTTCGTGTCGATCATCTCGTTCATGGTCAGGTACGCGGATGTGATCGTTGCCGAGGCACAGCGCATGCGGGTGGCTCGGCTGTCCCGCGGCTACAACCCGCGTGCGATCTGGGAAGCGAAGGCACTGGCCTCCTCGGTGGGAGTGCTCTTCGTCCGCTCCTACGAGCGGGGCGAGCGGGTGTACCTGGCGATGGTCTCGCGAGGCTACGACGGAGCGATTCCGCAGCTTCACCCGGTCGGATCGGCCCGGGCGGGGCAGTGGGCCGGCGCGATGGCAGCGCCGGCGATCGCAGCGATCGTGATGGGGGCGGCATGGGCGAGTCTGTAGCGCCTGCGCTACTGGTCGAGGGCGTGGCCTATGCCTATCCCGACAGCCACCAGGCTCTCTACGGCGTGAGCCTGCGCATCGAGCGCGGTGAGCGGGTAGCGCTGCTGGGTCCCAACGGAGCTGGCAAGACGACGCTCGTACTGCACCTCAACGGGGTGCTGAGTGGGGGCGCAGGATCGATCAGTGTCGCTGGCCTGACGGTAGCCAAGCCGAACCTGAAGGAGATCCGGCGCCGGGTCGGGATCGTGTTCCAGGACCCTGACGACCAGCTGTTCATGCCCACAGTCCACGATGACGTCGCGTTCGGGCCGGCCAACATGGGCGTACGGGGGGCCGAGCTGGAGGCCCGGGTCGCGACGGCGCTGGAGGCCGTCGGGATGACGGGGTACGCGGACCGTCGGCCGCACCACCTCAGCTTCGGGCAGCGGCGCCGGGTGGCAGTGGCAACGGTGCTCGCGATGGAGCCCGAGATCCTCGTCCTCGACGAGCCGAGCTCGAACCTGGACCCGGCCAGCCGCCGCGAGCTCGCCGACATCCTCTCCGGCCTGGACGTGACCCTGCTGATGGTGACCCACGACCTGCCGTACGCGCTCCAGCTGTGTGAGCGCTCGGTCGTCCTCAACGACGGGGTCGTGGTCGCCGATGGCGGCACGGCTGACCTGCTTGCGGATGCGCGTCTGATGGCTGAGAACCGGTTGGAGCTGCCGTACGGGTTCGACCCGCGCAGTGTGCGGCCGCCCCGGTAGACCCCGGTCGCCCTGCTCGCCACCTGCCAGCTGCCACCTGCCCCGCCGGCTCCGGCGGCCCGGTACCCGCTCGCCAGCCGCCTCGCCCACGACCTGCCCTGCCCGCCACCTGCCCCGCCTGCGGTGATCATGGCGTTCCTGCGCCCCCCGTGCCGTGATCATGGCGCCAGATCCGCCCGTACGGCGTGTCACCCCGGCGCGCCATTCCCTTGCGCCATGATCACGGTGATCATGGCGATCGATTGCCATGATCACCGGTGGCAGGCGCCAGACTGGGGCGACCGGGCCGTGGGGCACCGGACCAGGGGCACCGAACAGGGGCACCGGGCCGTGGGGCACCGAACAGGGGCACCGGACCGGAGGCAGCCGCGGAAGGCTGCAGTGGGGAAGGGGCCGACGAGGACGGGGGAGCGCGTGCCCGCTCAGTCGGACGGGACGGGCGACGGGGAGCTCGTGGCTGGCGACTCCTCGCCCTTCAGAGCTTCCTCGATCGCCTTGGTCAGGCCATCCGGTGTGATGTCCTCGACGCTCTGGCCGTCCACCCGTACCGTCGGCGTGCCCTCGACCCCGTCGTTGAAGGCCTCGTCGGTGACATTGCCGACCCAGTCTTCGTAGTCGAGCCCGCGAACGCACACTTCGAAGGCCGGAGCGTTCGTTCCCGCCTGCTCGCCGATGGCGATGAGCTCGTCGTCGCTGAGCCCGTTCGTTCCTTCGGACGGCTGGTTCTCGTACAGGAGCCTGTTGTACTCGCGGAATACGCCCTGGTCGGCGGCACACCCTGCGGATGAGGCCGCGCGCGTGGAGTACCGGGTGCCGTTGCTGGTCCGGTCCAGGAACGACATCGTGTGGTAGTAGACGCGTATGGTGCCGTCGTCTATGAAGCCGTCCACGGTCTCACCGGAGATCTGCTCGAACTGCCCGCACGCGGGACACATGTAGTCCTGGTAGATGTCCATACGCACCGGCGCGGCCTCTTCGCCGACCGGTATCGCGGTCTCGGTTGCGCCGAGCGGGCTGCTGAAGTCGCCGCCGCTGCTGGATGAGTCGTCCGAGGACTGCAGGACCACCAGGACGATGGTCACTCCGACGCCGATCAGGATGGCTGCCAGGATCACGCCGAGCACGATCTTGCGGCGCTTGGCCTCCTTGGCCTGCTGCTTGCGGATGGCCTCGGACTTCTGACGGGCGGCCGACGGCGTACCGAAGGCACCTTTCGTGCCCGTGCTGCCCGAGCCGCCGGAGGACTTCTTCCCGCTGCCGGATCCACTCACGAGACCGCATATCCCTTCGCCGTCGTCAATCCCCGCGAGTCTCAGCCGACGACGGCCGGATCCGACGGAGGCACCCTTGACAAGACAGTACCCGCCGCAACCACTGACTGGCCCGCATTAGGCGCTCGTATGGGGGCCTGTCGTGGTTCGACTGGGCTCCGACGGGACCCCCCACGGCTCTCCGCCGCCACCTCCCGCTGGGCTCATGTCTGGACTCCGAAGCGGACTCCTCGACGGCGGGGCAGCCGTCGAGGCACGGACCTGACAGAATGGCGCCGAACCTGACCCCAGCCGGGAGGCACAGTGGCGAAGCAGATTACCGAGGACGCCGCGAAGAAGAAGGCGCCCCCGCGAGACGCAGAAGCGATCCAGCGGGACATCGAGGCGACCCGTGCCCGGCTCGGGGACAACCTTGCCGAGCTGATGGACCGGAGCGAGCCCAAGAAGGTCTCGGAGGAGGCTGTCGGCTGGGTCAAGAACACCGACCAGGGCAAGGTGACCGTCGTCATCGTCGGCGGGGTGGCCGTTCTTCTGGTCGTTGGGATCATCCGCCGCCGGCGTAGGCGGCGCCGCGTCATCCGCGCCCTCGAGCGACTCGGGATGTGAGAGCGGGTGCGAAGGACTGGGTCGAGGAGTTCCCGGCCCACTCCGCCCGCACTCGTCGCTTCAGCCTGGGTGCGGCCCGCAGCCTGGCCGTGGCGGGGGACGGGTCCCGGGTTGTCTTCCTTCGCTCTGGCGGCCCGACCGACCCGGTAACCGCTCTGTGGGTACTGGACGGTGACGCTGGGGACCGCTCGGGGCGGGACCCGGCGGAGCGCTGTGTGGTCGACCCTGCTCGACTGGACGGTACGGACTCCGCGGAAGCTGGGAGCCGAGCCTCCCTCACCCAGGCGGAGCGCGACCGTCGGGAGCGGCTGCGGGAGTCGGCCGAGGGCATCACGTCCTACTCGGTCGACCGCAACGCTGACACGGCGGTCTTCGCGCTCGAAGGTCGCGCCTGGCTCGCGGACCTCGGGACGGGCGCCACGGTGGAGCTGCCGGCCCGTACCCCCGTGGCAGACCCGCGGCTGGCGCCGGACGCCTCGGCGGTCGCGTACGTCTGCGGTCGGGAGCTCCGAGTCCTGGAGTACCGGCGCGCGTCCGGTTGGCGGGACCGTGTCCTGACCCCAGCCCCGAGCCTGACCCCGACCCCAGCACTGACCCCGAGTCCGGCCCCGAGCCCGGCCCCTGAGGGGTCGGGCGAGGAAGGCACCGATGTCGAGTGGGGGCTGCCGGAGTTCATCGCTGCCGAGGAGATGCACCGCTTCCGTGGCCACTGGTGGTCCCCGGATGCCACGTCCCTGCTGGTCACCCGCGTGGATGCGAGCCGGGTGCAGCGCTGGTACCTGAGCGACCCCTCCGACCCGTCCCGCGCGCCGCGGGAGGTGGGCTACCCGGCCGCAGGCACGCCGAACGCAGCGGTGACCCTGTGGCTGCTGCGCCGGGACGGTCCGGCCCAGGAGGTGACGGGCTGGGACACCTCGGCCGACGAGTACCTGGTATCGGTGCGCTGGGACGACCGTGGCCCGGCGCTGCTGACCGTGCAGTCGCGGGACCAGCGTCGGCTCCGCGTGCTGGCCCTTGACGAGGACACGGCGCAGGTCCGGCAGGTACGGGAGGTCCGCGACCGGCACTGGGTGGAGCTGGTGCCGGGTGCGCCCGCGTGGACACCTTCGGGCGGGCTGCTGACCGTGGAGGACTCCGGCGACGCACGCCGACTGGTGCTCGACGGGACGCCCTTGACGCCGGATGACCTGCAGGTTCGCTCGGTACTCGATGTCGGCCCCGAGGACGCTCTGGTCACCGCCAGCCGCGCGGACCCGACAGAGGTCCACGTCCTGAGCGTGAGCTGGGACAGCACCGTACGGCAGGTGTCGCACGGACGCGGTGTGCACTCCGCCGTACGCGGGGGTGGCACGGTGGCGATGGTGTCCGCAACGCCGGAGCGGGAGGCGGCCCGCTACGAGGTGCACTGGGGCACCGACGCGGGCCGGTCCCGGGAGCCGACCACCATCGCCAACGTCGCAGCCCACTCCGGCGCCGAACGGCTGCGGGCCCACCATCTGACGCTCGGGCCCCGCCGGCTGCGCTCGGTTCTCGTGCTTCCGAGCTGGTACGCCCCGGGGGAGGGCGGACCACTGCCGGTGCTGCTGAGCCCGTACGGGGGTCCGCACGCCCAGATGGTGCTGGCAACGGCGGCCTCCGCCCGGACGCCGCAGTGGTACGCCGAGCACGGCTTCGCCGTGCTGGTCACCGATGGCCGCGGTACGCCGGGACGTGGGCCGGGATGGGAGAAGGCGATCGCCGGCGACCTGGCCACGGCCGTGCTCGAGGACCAGGTCGACGCGCTGCAGGCAGCTGCCGGGGCCGGTCTGGCGGAGCTCGACCTCTCCCGCGTCGGCATCCGGGGCTGGTCCTTCGGGGGGTACCTGGCCGCGCTTGCCGTCCTGCGCAGACCGGACGTCTTCCACGCGGCGGTCGCGGGTGCGCCGGTGACGGACTGGCGGCTGTACGACACGCACTACACCGAGCGCTATCTGGGACAGCCGAAGGATGGCGACCACCTGGCGGCGACCTACCGGAGGAGCAGCCTGATCGACGACGCGCTGGTGCCGCCCGACGAGAACCATCCGGTACGGCCGCTGCTGCTCATCCACGGAATCGCCGACGACAACGTGTACGTCGCTCACACGCTGCGCCTGTCGGCAGCCCTGCTGGCCGCCGGGCGGCCACACTCGGTCCTCCCCATGAGCGGGGTGACGCACTTCACCCCCCAGGTGTCGGTTGCGGAGAACGTCAGCCGCTTCGACCTAGGCTTTCTGATCGAGGCGCTGGGCGCGCGACGGCCCGGGGGGTGAGCGGATGGGTGGGTTCACGGCCAGCGGTGACAGCGGCCTGACGCGTCGCGACGTCCTGGCGGGGGCGGGCGCGGCTGCGGCTGCCCTGCTCGCCGCCGGCCTCGGGGTGCGCTACATCACCAACCGACCGGACGAGACGCCCGCGCCCGCGCCGGTCGGCCCGGCGGGCCCGTTCGCACTCGGCGTCGCTTCGGGTGACCCGCTGCCGGACAGTGTCATCCTGTGGACCCGGCTGGCCGAGGACGGCCGCGGCACTCTCCCCCAGGGTCTCTTCTACGGCGGCGGACCCGGGACCGAGGTCCAGTGGCAGGTGTCCCGGGACGAGGCGTTCACCCAGCTGGTGGCTTCGGGATCACAGCAGGCGGAGAGCAGCACCGGGTACTCCATCCACGCCGACGTGCGGGGGCTCCAGCCGGGAGGTGAGTACTTCTACCGGTTCCGGGTGTTCGGGGAGATCAGCCCGGTGGGGCGGACCCGTACGCTTCCGCCGCCCGGGGCCGACGTGTCCTCCCTGAGGTTCGCGTTCTCCTCCTGCCAGAACTACGCCGACGGGTACTACCCGAGCCACCGCGCGCTGGCGGAGGAGGACCTGGCGTTCGTGGCCTGGTTGGGGGACTACATCTATGAGACCGAGTCGGAAGCGACCTCGTCCCGGCTGCACTCGCCGACCGAGGCCGGGAGTGGGTTTCTGCGGACCCTGCAGGACTATCGCGACCGGTACGCGCAGTACCACTCCGACCTGGAGCTCCAGGCTGCTCATGCGGCGCATCCCTGGGTCGTGACCTGGGACGACCACGAGGTTCGGGACAACTACGCGGGGACATTTCCGGGCTCGGCCGGCGACTACTACGAGCAGGTGGAAGAGGAACCCGAGGACGTCCGGCTGGCCGAGACTCAGTTCCTCGAGCTGCGTGCCAGGGCCTACCAGGCCTGGTGGGAGAACATCCCGACCAGGTCCGCGGCTCCGACGGACTGGGGAGAGCTGCGGATATACCGGGACTTCGACGTCGGGACACTCATGCGTGTCTGTGTGCTCGACGGCCGGCAGTACCGGGAGAATCCCGCCGCCGAAGGGCGGGTCGCGGGACTGCCGCAAGCAGGTGAGGCCAACGTCGACGGCAGCATGACCGGGCAGGCCCAGGAGGAGTGGCTCCTGGAGCGGCTCGCATCGTCGCCCGGCCTGTGGAACGTCATCGCCCAACCGGTCGTCATGACGCCCGTCCACATCGGGCCGGTGGTCAACCTGGACCAGTGGGACGGGTTCGGACCCCAGCGGGAGCGCCTGCTGCGCGCGTTCCGGGAGTTCAGCAACCCGGTGGTGCTCTCCGGGGACGTGCACACGACGTGGATGAACGTGCTCTCCTACGATGCCGAGACGGACGCCTCGGTTGAGGCGACCAAGGTGGCGAGCGAGCTTGTCGCTCCCTCCACGTCGAGCGAGCCTCCGTTCGGGTACGTGGCGGCCGTGACGGCGAGCAACCTGGTCACCAACCCCGGGGTGCGGTACTTCCAGGGCGAGAACCGCGGCTACATGCGGTGCGAGGTCACTCGAGACGCACTGCGCGCGACCCCGGTGTTCGCCGAGTCGGTGGCCTCGCCTGACGAGCCGGTGGGGGACGGTCCGACGTTCGTGATCACCGCGGGAGACCCAGAAATCCGGCCCGCATAGGGGGCGCATCCCGAGGGGTCACCGCTTGTTGTAGCGACTTTGCGGGTGTCCGGACCCGCAAAGTCGCAACATCTACAGCGGTGCGCGGGTTCAGACGGTGCCTTCTCGGCCTACTTGGGGGCCTTCGGCTTCTTGTAGCGGGAGCGTCCGAACATGAACCCCGCCAGCAGACCCGCCACCGTGAGGATCACCATCCAGACCCAGGTCTGCATGGTCACCGTCGGGATGATGAAGCGCAGCTCCAGTTCATTGGTCAGGTCGTTCCAGTTCTCCACGAAGAAGACCACCACCAAGGCGGCGATGACGATGCCGACCACGGCCCGCGCGGAGAGCGTGGGCGTGGACTCTCCGTAGGACGACGGTGGCTTCTTCTCAGGCGAGGTGTCGGGCATGACCAGATTGTGCCACTGCTGTCCTCATCCCAGTAGGCCGACCACCAGCAGTGCGAGTCCGCAGTGGTACGTGACCATCACGGCCACGTTCATCCACGGCTTCGGTGCCACGAACTCCCGCCAGGCGAGGATGGTGTCGCTGAACAGGAACAGCGTTGCCCCGGCCGCCATCGCCGGGATGCCACCGGACCAGGCGAGCACCGTCATCAGCGCGATGACCAGGATGTACGCGCCCACCGCCTCGCGCATATCCGCATGGGGGCCGTTGACGACCCCCGCCATGATGGGGCGGGCGACGTAGGCAGTTGTCAGGGCCACGATGACCGAGCCGGCGAGCAGGAAGCTCATCCGGGTCGGCAGCGCGACGAGTCCGACGATGAAGCCGACGTGTCCCAGCTGGAAGGCAACCAGACCCAGCAGGAACCTACGCGGTGGGAGCAGCAGCATGTCCCCCAGCAGCGCCAGCGCGAGGGCGGCCACGAACGCCCAGTGGGTCAGCCCGGGAACGTCGGCGTCGATGAACACCGCAGCTACCACCAGGGACGCGGTGGCCAGCGGCTTCGCGACCTTTTCGACCGCAAGCCGGCTCGTCGCGACCGACCACCAGTCCGCGACGGCTGCGATCGCGAACACGGCGAATGCGG
This sequence comes from uncultured Actinomycetota bacterium, assembly GCA_963752715.1. Taxonomy (GTDB): domain Bacteria; phylum Actinomycetota; class Actinomycetes; order Mycobacteriales; family CAVVZQ01; genus CAVVZQ01. The sequence continues at coordinate 148,099 of CAVVZQ010000005.1, forward strand.
CCCAGGTCAGCGGAGTCACGCCAGGAGTCTGCCAGAATGCCGACCATGTCCTACGTGTTGAGCGACGCCCAGGTTGCCGACCAGCTGAGCGCACTGCCCGAGTGGAGCGGGAGCTCCGCTGAGATTCGTCGCGACGTCACCTTCGGCGCGTACCTGACCGGCATCGACGCGGTGCGGAGGGTGGCTGAGATCGCCGAGGCGGCCAACCATCACCCGGACATCGACATCCGTTGGCGGCGTGTCACGTTCGTCCTGTCGACTCACAGCGCCGGGGGAGTCACCACGGCCGACCTGGAGATGGCGCGGCGGATCGATGAGGTGCTCGCCGGGTAGGCGGGACGCACGGACGGCTGGCTGCGATCAGCTGTCTGCGATCAGCCGGGACCATGCGATCAGCCTTGACCAGCTGTTCCCGACGGCAGCAGCCCGCCCGGACGCCTTCGTGGCAGCAGCAGTAGCGATGCCACCGCTCCGGCGCCCGCGACCACGGCGCCGACCACCGACGTGACGTGCAGCGAGGACAGGAACGCGTCGGTTCCTGCCGCCAGTACCGCCTCGCCCTGCTCGGCCGGAAGGCTGTCGGCGACCCGGGACATCCCGGGCAACGACTGCGACGCCGCTGCGGCCTCCTCCGGGGACAGGCCCTCCGGAAGCACGATCGCGCGGGCGTACAGCCACGTCAGCAGCGATCCGAGAACTGCGATCCCACTCGCCACGCCCAGCTCGTAGCCGGTCTCGGAGATGCTCGCCGCAGCGCCCGACTTCTCCGGGACGGCAGTTGCGACCGCCGTGTCCGTCGTGACGGTGAGTGCCAGCCCGACTCCGAAGCCCGCGACCGTGAGCACTGCGAAGAGAATGCCGTACCCGCCGGTCACCCCCAGTACGCCCAGCAGAGCCGCGGCGCACATCGCGAGTCCCGCGCAGGCGGCTCGGTTGCGGCCCCAGTGGCGCAGGACGAGGGGCGTGAGCAGGCTCGCCGCCGTCGCTGCGACGGTGGCCGGGAGCTCGCGGAGACCGGCCTGCAGCGGGCTGTAGCCCTCGATCAGCTGCAGGTACTGCGAGAGGTAGAAGACCAGGTACGACAGCGAGAACATGGCCAGGAAGGTGGCGGAGACCGAGGCGGCGAAACCGGCGTCCGCGAACAGCGACGGGTCCACCAGAGGGTCCTCGAGGCGTCGCTGGCGTCTGGCGAACAGGACTCCGGCGACCAGGGCGAGCACGGCGAGGGCCACCAGCGCGGGAGACAAGCCGAAGACGGCCGCCTCCTTGAGCGCGTAGACGGTCCCGATGATTGCGAGGAAGGACAGCACGACGCTGTACGCGTCAAGGGGGCCAGAGTCCGGATTGCGGGACTCGGGGATCACCAGCGCGCCGACCACCAGCAGTGTGACCATGACGGGCACGTTGACCAGGAACACCGAGCCCCACCAGAAGTACTCGAGCAGGATCCCCCCGAGCACCGGGCCCAGTGCGGCGCCCGCAGAGGCCGTGGCACCCCAGATGCCGACTGCGGCGACCCGCTCCTGCTCCGAGGTGAAGACGGTCCGAATGATCGCGAGCGTGGTCGGCATCAGCGTCGCACCGCCGACGCCGAGCAGTCCGCGGGCGAGGATCAGGGCCTCGGCGGTCGGCGCGAACGCCGCGAACACCGAGGCGGCCCCGAATGCCGCTGCGCCGATGAGCAGCACGGTCTTCCGCCCGTACCGGTCGGCGGCGTTGCCCATGATGACCAGAAGGCTGGCGAGTACGAAGGAGTAGGCATCGCCGATCCAGAGCAGCTGCGTGGCGGTGGGCTCGAGGTCGGCGGCGATCGAGGGGATGGCGACGGTCAGTACGGTGGCATCGATCGCGACCAGCAGGACCGCGAGAACCAGTGTCGCGAGTACGGCCCACCGGCGAGCGGAACTGAGCTCGGCCGCCGGGCGATCCGTCATGGTCAGCTCACCAGCAGGACGATGGTGGCCAGATAGACCGCCAGCAGCACTCCACCGCGGCCACGCCCCAGCATCCCGCCGCGTCCGGGGTAGGCGAGCAGAACCAGCACAGCGCCGACCAGCAGCGTGCCGACGGTCTCGGCGACGGGCAGCTGCACGGGCGAGATCAGCACTGCGACGGGGGCCACCAGCAGCCCGTTGATGATGTTGCTGCCGAGGATGGTGCCCAGGCCGACTTCGGCGTGATGGTGCCGGATCGCCTGCAGAGCTGTTGCCAGCTCAGGTGTCGATGTTCCCAGGGCCACGACGGTGGCTCCGATGACGTACGCATCGACGCCGGCGGCTTCCCCCAGCGTCTCCGCCGAGTAGACGATCAGCTGTCCGGCGGCGACCAGCGCCACCAGCCCGCCCAGCAGGAACGCCACGATCGCCGGGGGCTGGTACGTGTTGACGTCGCGGCCCTGGTGAGCCCTGCGGTGGGTGCGTGCCCGTCTGCCCGTGGAGGCGACCCAGATCACGAACAGCACGAGCAGGATGACGCCGTCCCCGCGAGTCAGCTCGCCGTCGACGACCAGGACGACGGTGAGCAGCGGTGCGAGCAGGGCCACGACGAACTCCGGCCGGGTGTGCACGATCGGGACGGCGCGGATCAGCAGCATCACAGCGAGGACCAGGCCGACGTTGGCGACGTTGCTGCCGAAGGCGTTGCCGATCGCTACCTCGGAGGCGTCCTGGACGGCGGCCACGACGGACACCGCAAGCTCCGGTGCGGAGGTGGCCAGGGCGGCGAGTGTCGTGCCGAGCAGGGCTGCGGGAACGCGCAGCGTACGGGCGGCGTCGAGCAGGCCGCGCAGGAAGGCCTCGCCCCCCAGTGCTGCCAGCGCGACGCCGACCGCCAGGGCGGCGACCGCCTGCAGCGTCTCCGACACGTACACCTCCGCTACCTATCCTCTCGCCACTTCTGTCACACCCACACGCGATCCTGTCGCCATGACGCTGACAGGGTTCTTCTTGGTGGTGCTCGCCGCGCTGATCGGCGCGGCCGTGGGGTACGTTCTGGCAGCCTCCCGAACGGCGGCGTCCACTGCCGCGACAACTGCCCGACTGCAGGCGGAGGTCGAGGCGGCCCGCCGTGCCAGGACAGAGGTGGATGCGCAGGTAGCAGCACTGCAGCGACAGACCCTTGACCAGTTCCGAGGGCTCTCGACGGAGGCGCTCGAACGTGCGACCGAGCAGCTGCTGGTCGTGGCCGAGCAGCGGCTGGGCAGGGCCACGCAGGTGGCCGACAGCGACCTGGCGAAGCGGGAACAGGCGGTGGCCGAGCTGGTGGGTCCGCTCAGAGAGCAGCTGGGTGCGGTCGCCACGCAGGTAGGTGAGCTGGAGAAGCAGCGTGTGGCCGGCGCGGCCGCGCTGGAGCAGCAGATCCAGCAGGTCCGGGACACCGGCGAGGGTCTGCGCAAGGAGACCGCGTCGCTGGTTGCAGCACTGCGAAGACCTCAGGTCAGGGGATCGTGGGGCGAGCTGCACCTGCGGCGGTCGGTCGAGATGGCCGGGCTGGAGGACCGGGTCGACTTCGTGGAGCAGGTCAGCGCGCAGTCCGACGATCGGCGGGTACGTCCGGACATGATCATCAAGCTGGTCGGCGACAAGCAGGTGGTGGTCGACTCGAAGGTGCCGCTCGAGGCCTTCATCGATGCCTACGAGACCGATGACGAGGCTGTCCGTGAGCAGCGTCTCAAGGCGCACTCCAGGCATGTCCGTGCCCATGTGGACGCCCTTGCGGCCAAGGCCTACTGGCGCCAGTTCACGCCCACTCCGGAGTTCGTCGTGCTCTTCATACCCGGCGAGTCCTTCCTCTCGGCTGCTCTGCAGGCTGACTCCACGCTGCTGGAGCACGCCTTCGAGCGACAGGTCATCATCGCCACTCCCACGACGCTGGTGGGTCTGCTCCGGACAGTGGCCTACGCGTGGACCCAGGAGTCCGTCGCCAGGAACGCCCAGCGGGTGCTCGACCTTGCCAAGCTCCTCGTGGAGCGACTGGACGTGCTCAGCGGCCACCTGGAGAAGGTCGGACGCAGCCTGGAGTCCAGCGTCAAGGCCTACAACAGCGCAGTGGGCTCCTACGAGGCGCGACTGCTGGTCACGGCTCGGGAGCTCGGGGACATGAGCGTGACCGACAGCCCGCTGGACGGGCCTCAGCAGGTGGGTACCACCCCGCGGGTGCTGGCGCGAACCGAGGCTCCGGAGTCGCGCGGGCCCACTGAGCCCCACGCGGCGAACATGTCAGCCGTGGTTGCCTAGAGTCGGCCCTGACCGCATCACAGGCACGCATACACCGCCTCGCGCAGAGCCCTCTCGCGTGCGTCGCCGTTCACGCCGGTGCTGTGCCGGGTGGGGATGAAGCAGTACCCGATGCCGGCATCAGGGTCGGCAAACCCGAATGACCCACCCATTCCGGGTGCCCCGAACGCGCGGTGTGACAGTCCGAAAGCAAGTGCCGGGGAGGGCTTGGAGTAGCCCAGCGCATAGCGGGTCGGCGAACCGAGCACCACGTCCATGCCGTCCCCGACGACCGGAGCCGCAGCAGTCAGCTCCTCGAAGGTAGAGGTCGAGAGTCCGAGCAGCGGCCCTTTCCGCGCGAGGTCGTCGTACATCCGTGCGATCGAACGCGCGGTGGCGACAGCGTTGGAGGTCGGGAACTCCACCCGGAGGTACTCCCTGCGCAGGAGAGAGCCTGCGCCGGCAAGGCGCGGGTTGGTGATCGCGCGCAGCTGCACCGAGCCCGGCCGCAGCGAACCCAGCGACAGCGACCGCAGCGACCCGAGCGTGCCCGGCAGGGACGAGGGCCGCAGTCGGCGCGCTATCCCGTTCAGGTCCGCCAGGTCCCGTAGCCCTGCCGCCCGCACCTCGGCCAGCCGCGAGTCCGGCACGGAGTCCGGCAGGCCGATGTAGGCATCCATGCCGAGGGGTCGGGCCACCTCCTCGGCGAAGAAGCGCCCGACGGACCGGCCCTGCGGGTCCGTACGGCGCATCAGCTCCTGGATGTAGAACCCCAGGGACATGACGTGGTACCCGTGTCGGGTTCCCGGCTCCCAGTCCGGCCGCTGCCGGGCCATGAGGGTCGCGAGCCGATCGTGATCGGCCATGATCCGGGGGTCCAGTCGCCCTCGGGTGGCCGCGAGCCCTGCCTGGTGGGCCAGCAGTGTCCGCACCGAGATGGCCGCCTTGCCGTTCGCCGCGAACTGTGGCCAGTAGTGGCTGACAGGAGCGTCGTAGTCCAGGTACCCCCGGGAGTGCGCCACCGCGACGGCGGTCGCGGTCAGGCCCTTGGTGGTGGAGTAGACGGCAGCGAGGATGTCCCGCTGCCACGCTCGGGTCCGCTTGCGGTCGGCCCACCCACCCCAGAGGTCAACCACAGGTTCACCGGCACGGTAGACAGCCACGGCCAGTCCGACGGTGGCAGGCTCGGCCACCAGACGCCGGAAGGTGTCGGCCACCGCAGAGAACCCGTCCGCGACGAAGCCGCCTACTGGGGTATGGGCAGCACGCTGCCGGACGAAGTCCTGGGGCTGGTCGGAGGTGCGCGGAGGCTGGGTGGCCACGCGGCCACGGTAGTACGGGCCCATGGTGGTGGCGGGCCCACGGTGGTGGCGGGGCCATGGTGGTGGCGGGGCCATGGCGGTATCGCCGCCACGGTAGTACGGGGCGTGACGGATGGGTGTGCGCGCGGGGCGGCGCTTGGGTACGGCGTCAGACGAAGATCAGAGCGATCGCGATCAGCATGCCGCCGACCACCACCACACCGAGCCATGCGATCAGGTCCGCCCCGGCCTCGACGTAGCCTGCCAGCGACCGTCGCACCCGCCCTTCCTCCAGCGCACCCGCGGCGTAGAGCCGTCTGAGGGCTGTAGCGTTCACCACCACCACCGACACAGCGATGACCAGGCAGTACAGGCACAGTGCCGAGAGGTTGACCGATGACTGGTAGAGGAACCAGGCGGTGAAGCCGAGCATGAACAGCGCGATGCCCTCCAGCAGCCACAGCGCCCGCTGACTGTGGACCGAGCCGAGCAGCCCCGCCAGCGCCATGCCGGCCACGTACCCGAACACGCCCAGGCCGATCGTGGCGTTGGGGATGCCGAACGCCGAGGACTGGTCCGCGGTCAGGACGTTGCTACAGCTGATCACGGTGTTGATGTCGCAGAGCAGGGAAGCGTCGGGGTTCTCGGCCAGGTCGATGCGCTCCACGATCTGGGAGATGGTGGCGAACATGCCGACCGCCGCGGCAAGAACAGCGGCCAGCCACCCGAGCTCGACGCCACGCGCGGCAACCGAGCTCCCGGGGGAAGCTTCGGGAGTCATGAGCCCAGTATGATCCGCTCCACGACCCCCGCGGAGGTGCTCTTGTGAGCGTGTACGTGCGTCCGGCCACGCCGGAGGACTTCGACCTGCTGCTGCCGATGGTCGAGGAGCTGCAGGCCAGCGAGGGCATTGTGCGGGACGGCCGGCTCGAGGAGTCGCTTAGTACCCTGCTGGCCAGCCCGGACGTCGGGCGGGCCTTCATCGTGGTGTCCGACGATGAGACTGTGGGGTACGGGATCGTCTCCTACAGCTACGACCTGGAGTACGGCGGGCGCGACGCCTTCCTGTCGGACTTCTTCGTGGTCCCGGCCCACCGTGGCAAAGGGGTCGGTAGCGCCGCCTTCGCGCTGTTGGAGAACGAGGCACGGGACCGAGACCTGCGCGCGCTGCACCTCGCGGTGCGAAACGAGGACAGCAGGGCCATGCGCCTCTACGAGAAGGCCGGCTACAAGCGCTGGCCGAGAACAACGCTGAGCAAGCTGCTCGACTGAGGGCGCCTTCAGCCGGCCTGCGCCGACCCGCACTGGCCTGGACGGGCCTAACGGGCCTAACGGGCCCAGACGGGTCTGGACCGGCGGGTCGACCGGGCGGGGCGGTCCGGGGTCCAGGGTGATCCGGGGGGTGATCCGGGGGTGATCAGCTCGAGATGTGGCTTGGGTCACCGCAAGAGTGTGTGCTTGGTAACGCTCTGGCACTGGGGAGGAACTCCCGCTGCCCGCGCGTAGTCTGAATTGTCGGAATGTGAGGTGCGATATGTCCCGTAAGCGGGTCCTTGTCCTAGGTGGGAACTTCGGAGGGCTGACGGCCGCCCTGGCCGTGAAGCAGAAGCTCAAAGGTGACGTGGACGTCAAGGTCATCGCCAAGGACGAGAAGTTCCTGTTCAACCCCTCGCTGATCTGGGTACCGTTCGGGGCCCGCAACCCCAAGGACATCCAGTTCTGGGTGGGACCGACGTTCGAGAAGCACGACGTGGACTTCGTGCACGCCGAGGCGACGAACATCGACCCGGAGCACAAGCGCGTGACCACCACCAAGGGCACCTGGGAGTACGACTACCTCGTCATCGCCACGGGCTACCAGAACAAGTACGACATCATCCCCGGGCTGCGGGAGAACGCCTACAACATCACCACCCTGCCCGACGCGATCGAGGCGGGCCGAGGCTGGCGCAAGTTCCTGCAGAACCCCGGGCCGGTGCTCATCGGAGCGACCCAGGGGGCCGGCTGTTTCGGTGCGGCGTACGAGTACCTGTTCAACTTCGCCTACCAGGTCAAGAAGGCGGGTCTGCAGGACCAGGTCAAGCTGACCTACGTAACGGCGGAGCCGTTCCTCGGGCACTTCGGCATCGGCGGCCTGCCCGGCGGCGAGAAGCTTCTGAAGTTCTTCCTGGCGATGGAGAACATCGACTTCGTCACGGGCGTGGCGATCGACAACGTCGACGACGGGCGGGCGACCCTGCACGACGGACGAGTGCTGGACTTCTCCTACGCCATGATCGTGCCTCCCTTCCTGGGCCAGGACGTCGTGCAGACCGCGGACGGGATCGCGGACGCCAAGAACTACGTCCACGTCAAGGAGACCTACCAGACGCTGGAGTACCCGGAGGTCTACTCGGTCGGGATCGCGGCGGCGGTGCCGGTGCCGTGGCAGTCCGCGATCCCGATCGGCATCCCCAAGACCGGGTTCCCCACCGAGGTCCAGGCCCACACCGCGGCCGACAACATCGCGCTGCAGATCCAGGGACTGGAGCCGACGGTGCACAAGTCGTTCGGGGACATCCCGGCGGTGTGCATCATGGACGCGGGCAACAACGGCGTGGCCATCCTCGCCGACAAGATGCTGCCGCCGCGCAACCGGGCGGTCATGATCCCAGGTCCGCAGAACCACCTCGGCAAGCTGGCGTTCGAGAAGTACTTCCTGTGGAAGGCGCGCAACGGGTACGTGAGCCTGCTCTAGCAGGTACGCGCCCGCTCCCGGACAGGGCGGGCGGGGGAGGGTGGGCTCTGTCGTGGGCAGGCCGCTCCCCGGGAGCTGGGTTCCGCCCCGGTTCCTACCGGCCGATGCCGGGAAGCCTGCCCAAGTAGTCGCCGTAGCCGCTCTTGGCGTAGGCATCGGCCAGCGCCATCAGGTTCTCGTCGCTGATCCAGCCGTTGCGCCAGGCGACCTCTTCCGGGCAGCCGATCTTGAGTCCCTGCCGGTGCTCCAGGGTGCGGACGTACTCGGCCGCCTCGAGCAGGCTGTCGAACGTGCCGGTGTCGAGCCAGGCGGTCCCGCGCGGCAGCACGGTCACCCGCAGCCTGCCGTCCTCGAGATACGTACGGTTGAGGTCGGTGATCTCGAGCTCACCGCGCGCGGAGGGTGTCAGCGCCCGTGCCCGCTCCGCCACGTCGCCGGGGTAGAAGTACAGCCCCGGTACGGCGAAGTCGCTGCGCGGCCGCTCCGGCTTCTCCTCGATGCTGAGCACGAGACCCTCGCGGTCGAACTCCACGACGCCGTACGCCCGGGGGTCCGCGACCCGGTAGGCGAACACCCGCGCGTCGTCGCCCACGGTCGCCTCCCGCAGCCGACTGCCCAGCCCGGGCCCGTAGAAGAGGTTGTCGCCGAGGACGAGAGCCGCACCCTCCCCGGCGAGGAAGTCCTCCCCGATGAGGAACGCCTGGGCCAGGCCCTCGGGAGCCGGCTGCACCGCGTAGCGCAGGTCGACGCCCCACTGCGAGCCGTCGCCGAGAAGTCGCTGGAACGGCTCCGCGTCCTGCGGGGTGGTGATCACCAGGATCTCGCGGATCCCCGCGAGCATGAGCGTGGTGATCGGGTAGTAGACCATCGGCTTGTCGTAGACGGGCATGAGCTGCTTGCTCACGGCCTTCGTCAGAGGCCACAGCCGGGTCCCGCTGCCGCCTGCCAGAACGATTCCTCGCACGGAACTCACGATAGGGCAGGGGACGCTCGCTATCGTGGAGTGCAGGAATTCTGAGACGGCGGCGCCTGTCCGGGTATGTGCCGCGCGGGTCTGTCCGGTTCTGTCCGGCGGGGTCCCCCTCAGCAACGCACATGGAGGTTGGCGTGGGTCGGTCCAAGGTGTTCGTGACCGGCGGGGCTGGCTTCATCGGGTCCAACTACGTGCGTCGGATGCTGACCGGCGCCTACCCCGGCTTCGAGGATGCTGAGGTCACAGTCTTCGACAAGCTCACCTACGCGGGCAACCTGGACAATCTGTCGGGGGTCGCCGACTCCTCGAGCTACCGCTTCGTGCAGGGGGACATCTGTGATGCCGCGCTGCTCGACGAGGTGCTGCCAGGTCACACGCACGTGGTGAACTTCGCGGCGGAGACCCATGTCGACCGCTCGATCTTCGGAGGCGCGGAGTTCGTCACCACGAATGTGCTGGGCTCTCAGACCCTCTTTGACGCGTGCATGCGCAACGACATCCCCCGGGTGGTGCACGTCTCCACGGACGAGGTCTACGGGTCGATCGCGGAGGGCTCGTTCACCGAGACCGACCGGCTGGACCCGAACTCCCCGTACTCGGCCGCCAAGGCGGGCAGCGACCTGCTGGCGCGGGCCTACGCGGTCACCCACGGGCTGAACGTGAGCGTGACCCGCTGCACCAACAACTACGGCCCGTACCACTTCCCGGAGAAGGTCATCCCGCTGTTCGTGACCAACCTCCTGGACGGCAAGAAGGTCCCGCTGTACGGGGACGGCGGGAACGTCCGGGACTGGCTGCACGTCGACGACCACTGCCGGGGGATCCAGCTGGTGCTCGAGACGGGTGAGCCGGCCGAGTACTACAACATCGGCGGCGGCGTGGAGCTGAGCAACAAGGAGCTCACGCAGCACCTGCTCGACGCGTGCGAGCGGGACTGGTCCTTCGTGGAGTACGTGGAGGACCGCAAGGGGCACGACCGGCGCTACTCGCTCAGCGACGACCGGCTGCGCGCGATGGGATACCAGCCCCAGGTCACATTCGACGAAGGGCTGGCGGGTGTCGTGCAGTGGTACCGGGACAACCGGGACTGGTGGGAGCCCCTCAAGGCGCGAGCGGCGCTGGAGCGGCGATGAGCCGGCTTGCGCTGTTCGTCACCGGTTCGGCCGGACAGGTCGGCTCCGACCTGCAGGAGCTCGCGGTCGGGCGCAATGACGTCCTGGGGGTTCGGGCGGTCGACCTGCCCGACCTCGACATCACCGATGCCGCCGCCTGCCGTGAGGCACTCGCGGACTTCGCCGAGTGGGCGCGAGAGGCTGACTCCGGCAGCCGGGTGGTCCTGGTGAACTGCGCGGCGTGGACGAACGTGGACGGTGCTGAGGCGAACGAGGCGGATGCCTTCGCGGTCAACGCCGTCGGACCGGCCCACCTGGCCCGCGCCGCGACCGAGGTCGGCGCCGAGATGATCCACATCTCGACCGACTACGTCTTCGACGGTGCCGGTGCACCCGACGGGGCGGGTGGAGTGCGGCCGTACGAGCCGAACGACCCGGTCGGCCCGATCAATGCCTACGGTCGCACCAAGCTGGCGGGCGAGTGGGCTGTGCGCGCCGAGTGCGAGCCGTTCCTGGGTCGTGCGTACTGCCTGGGTGTACGGGGTGCACGGGCAGAACTTCGCGAAGACGATTGCGCGGCTGCTGGCTGAGCGCGACTCGCTGTCGGTGGTCGATGACCAGCGCGGCACGCCGACCTGGTCGCGCGACCTGGCAGCAGGGCTGCTGACACTGGCAGGCTCGGACGCTCCGTACGCCACCTATCACTTCACCGGTGCCGGTGAGACGACCTGGTACGGCTTCGCGCGCGCCATCGCGGAAGAGATGGGCGAGAACCCGGACAAGGTTCAGCCCACCACGACCGATGCCTTTCCCCGCCCTGCCGCCCGGCCCGGCTACAGCGTGCTCTCCCTGCAGGCGTGGCTGGCGCAGGGACTTTCTGCCCCGATGGGCTGGCGCGAGGCCCTCGCCGCGCGGTACCGCCGGGGGTAGCTGACCGGGTCGGGCCCAGTCCGAGTCCGGCTGCTCGACCCTGCCCAGGGAGGCATCAGCGTGCCTCGGCGGACCGCGGTCACCCGCTGAAGCTGAGTCGCTCCCACAAGGCTGTGGCGTCCCGCGTCCGTGGCCGAGCACCCCTCCGCCAGGCCAAATCACCCCAAAGGTGACAAGTCGCGGAGCCGGGCGAAATCTTACGTGGCTGGCGGCGATCTGTTCGCAAATCGGGGGTCTTTGGTCCTTGACTCACCCAGCTACGCGAGATGGTATGGGGACGCGGGCGCTGGCAGGGTAGCCACGATAGGGCGCCCCCTCAGGGGGTTTTAGAAATGTCACTCAGAAGGACTAGATTCACGCGGCACATTGCGGGGTGGTCCGCCGCCATGCTTGCTGTCGGCATGGTGTTCGCCGCACCCAATGCCGGAGCGGACACGTCACCGGCGCCGGGGGATCCGGAGACGGTGTCGGCGACGCCGCTGCCGACGGTGCAGATCAACGGCGTCGTCTGGTCGCAGGCGATCATCGGGAACACGGTGTACGCGGGTGGGTAGTTCACGCAGGCGCTCCCGGCGGGGCACCGGCGCGGCTCCAGTCAGACAGCCGCGGGCGAACCTGCTGGCCTACGACATCCGTACCGGTGAGCTGATCTCCTCGTGGGTGGCGAACACCGACGGTGAGGTCCGGATGGTGCGGGCAGCGCCGGACGGCACCCGCGTATATGTGGGCGGTGACTTCCAAGTCGTCAACGGCCAGACGATACGGCGCATCGCGGCGCTCAACCCGACGACGGGTGCCCCGGTTGCCAGCTTCAACCCCAACCCCGACGCCCGGGTCCGGGCGATCGCGGTGACCTCGGGGACGGTGTACTTCGGTGGCTCTTTCGGCTCCGTGGTCAGGGGCGCGCGAAGCTGGCAGCCGCCCGCGTCTCCGACGGCGCGGTGTTGAACTGGGCACCGGACGCCCAGGGCGGAGACGTGTGGGCGATGGCGTCCTCCCCGGACGGTGGGCAGGTGCTCGCGGGAGGGTCGTTCACTTCCATGAACGGCTCGACCAACCCCGGCGGGGGGATGGCATCGCTGGACGCGGTGACCGGCGCCAACCGACCGTGGGCAGCCAACAGGTGGATCCGCTACGGCGGGAACGGCGGCGGTCACCGACCTGGAGTCGGACGGCTCGAGCGTCTGGGTCACCGGCTACACGCTGTCCGTGGTGGCGGCACCCTGGAGGGCTCGGCGCGGATGTCCTGGAACGGCGGCGGCATCGAGTGGGTGGAGGACTGCCACGGCGACTCCTACGGGGTGACCGTGCAGGCGAGGCGGTCTACGTGGTCAGCCACTTCTACTGCGGGAACGTTCCAGGCGGGTTCCACAGAACGAGCTCCGGGACTGGCGTCGTGGGCGCGCGTTCTCCCGGGCGACCACGCAGACCCTGCGTGCCGAGTACGGCAGCTACGGCAACTGGGCGGGGACGCCGGCGCCGACGCTGCTGCACTGGTTCCCGGATCGACGCGGGCACCTATACCGGCGAGTCAGGCTGCGTGGACGATCGAGGGCAACAGCGACTACATCGTCGCCGGAGGCGAGTTCCCGCGGGTCGGGGGTATGGCGCAACAGGGACTGGTGCGCTTCGCGAAGAAGGGTGTGTCGGGCAACCCCAACGACACCGGCGCCGCAGCGACTGACCTGGGCGGCAGCGGCGCGAACCCGCCGTGACCTCACCGGGTCCGGGCGAGGCGCTGGTTTCCTGGCACACCTACTTCGACCGGGACAACGCGAACCTGACCTACCGGGTGATCCGCAACGGCGCGCCGGTCCGGTGAACGACCCGGACGGTGACCTCCACGGAGTGGAACCGGCCGTACCAGAGCCACCTGGACACCGGTCTCAGCCGGGGTCGACGGTGTCGTACCGGATTAGGTCGACGGACCCGGACGGCAACGAGATCCGGTCGAACACGATCTCGGTAACCGTCTCCGGGAGCGGGGCGGCGACGGACACCTACGCGCGGACGGTGCTCGCGTCCGGTCCGATGCACTACTGGCGCCTGGATGAGTCCTCCGGCACGGGGGTGGCCGACTACACCGGGCTTGACGACGCAACGGCGCGACCAGCGGCGTCACGCGCGGCGTCACCGGCGCGATCGCGGTCGGCTCGGCGGCCACGTTCGACGGTTCATCCACGGCAGCGAGCGTCCACGCGGCTGTGGGGACCGGTGACCGACTACTCGGTGGAGGCGTGGATCAAGACCAGCACCACCCGGGGCGGGAAGATCGTCGGCTTCGGCAACAGCGAACCGGCAACCAGCGCGGTCGACCGAAGCGGACCGTCACCTGTACCTGGACAACCAGGGCCGCATCAACTTGGGAACGTGCAGGGCTCGTAACCGGCGACGGGACACGGGTGCCGGCATGAACGAGGTGGTCACCAGCACGGCGGTTCAACAACGACGAGTGGCACCACGTGGTGGGCACCGTCGGCGAGGCGGCATGTCCCTCTACGTCGACGGCCCGCAGGTCGCCGCAGACCCCACCGTGGACGTCGCCAAGGGTACGACGGCTACTGGCGCATCGGCGGCGACAACCTCTACGGCTGGCCCAACCGTCCGAGCAACGACTACTTCGCCGGCAGCATCGACGAGGTGGCCGTCTACCCCACGCGCTGACCGCCGCCAGGTGACGAACCACTACGATTCCAGGTCCGGCGGTGCGCAGTAACGCGGCACCGACTGCGGCATTCACCTCGTCGGTGTCGGGTTGACGGCGGCGTTCACGTCGACGTCGTCGGATGCGGACGGGTCGATCGCGTCGTATGCGTGGGAGTTCGGGGACGGCACGACGAGCACGCAGCAGAACCCGTCGAAGACGTACGGGTCTGCGGGCACGTACTCGGTGCGGCTGACGGTGACCGACAACGACGGTGCGAGTGACTCGGTGACGCGCAGCATCTCGGTGAGCGAGGGCGGTCAGGGTGGCGGCTCGGAGGGTTCGTACGTGGCGCTGAGTCCGGTGCGGTTGTTGGATACCCGGTCGGGTGTGGGTGCGCGGGCTGGTGCGGTGGGCCCGGGTGGGTCGGCTGCGGTGCAGGTGTCGGGTCGGGGTGGGGTGCCGTCGTCGGGGGTGTCGGCGGTGGTGCTGAATGTGACGGCGACGCAGCCGTCGGCGGGGACGTATGTGACGGTGTGGCCGTCGGGTGTGTCGCGGCCGGTGGCGTCGAATCTGAATGTGCGTGCGGGGCAGACGCGGGCGAATCTGGTGACGGTGCCGGTGGGGTCGGATGGGAAGGTGCGGCTGTACAACAACAGCGGCCGGGTGCATCTGATCGCGGATGTGCAGGGCTACTACCTGGAGGGTGCGGGTGGGAGCTTGTTCCATCCGGACAGTCCGTGGCGGTTGTATGACAGTCGGAAGTCCGATGGTGCGCTGGGTGCGGGTAAGCAGCGGTGTCTGACGGTGGGCCGGTCGGGGTATGAGAAGGCGTCGGCGGCGGTGCTGAATGTGACGGTGACGGGTCCGTCGACGGGGACGTATCTGACGGTGTGGCCGCAGGGGAAGCCGCGTCCGGTGGCGTCGAATGTGAATGTGGTGGCGGGTCAGACGGTGCCGAATGCGGTGATTGCCGGGTTGTCGGGGTCGCGGCAGTTCTGTGTGTACAACAGTGCGGGGTCGGTGCATGTGGTGGTGGATGTGCACGGGTTCTACGCGGATGCGTCGGTGGCCGGGGGTCTGGTGTTTCATCCGGTGACGCCGAAGCGGGTGCTGGACACCCGGAACGGCACGGGTGTGGTGTCACGGTCGGGGGCGTTGACGTCGGCGGGGCTGAGTGTGCTGGCGTCGTCTCCGGCGGCGGGTGAGGCCAGCCAGGTGAAGGCGGTGGTGGGGAACCTGACGGGGACCCAGCCGAGTGCGCCGATGTATGTGACGGCGTGGCCGTCGGGGCAGCAGCGGCCGTTCGCGAGCTCGCTGAACCTGGTGCCCGGGGAGACCGCTCCGAACATGGTGCAGCTGCGGACCGGCAGTGACGGGCGGCTGGGCCTGTTCAACAGCGCGGGCCGCACCCACGCCATCCTCGACATCAGCGGATGGTTCGGCTGAGCCAGCAGCACAAGCTCCCTCAGTGCGCCACTGGCGCACTGAGGGATCCGTTGCGCAGGGCGGAAGACGTCCCGCCATGTCGCAGGGTTAGGTGCTGACGTGCGTGTGCACCCGTTGTCCAGGTGGTCCGGGCGACGCCGAGCCGGTCGTGTCGCAGCGTCCCTAGGCTTCGCAGGGGCTGTGGCGACGAGCGCGGTGGGCGTGGGGGTGCCGGCGTCCGCGGCGTCTGAGCCGGGTGACTCTGGTGGCTGCGGGCGATATCGCCAACGGCGGTGCTGCGCTGCAGCATTCCGAGGCGACCGCAGCGCTCATCGACGGAATGCCGGGCACGGTGGCGACGCTCGGTGACAACGCATACTTCTCCGGCACGAGAGACGAGTTCGCCACGTTCTACGACCCCACGTGGGGTCGACACAAGAACCGCACACGGCCAGCCGTAGGGAACCACGAGTACCAGACAGCCGCTGCTGAAGGGTACTTCGACTACTTCGGGTCGTCCGTGGGACCCGGGTACGAGACGCCGGGCGCCGGCTCGTACTACTCCTACGACACGGGCGCCTGGCACGTGGTGGTGCTCGACTCCAATATCGACGTGTCGGACTCGTCGACACAGCTGTCGTGGCTCAGAGATGACCTGGCAGCGGCGTCCAAAGCGTGCACTCTGGCCTACTGGCACCATCCACGCTTCTCCTCGAGCGTGTTCGGCAACTCGAAGCGTCTGGAACCTCTGTGGAGCGTGTTGTACGGAGCCGGCGTCGACGTCGTCCTGAACGGTCACTCCCACAACTACGAGCGTTTCGCCCCTCAAGAACCCGACGGCACCGGCAACCCCGCCGGAATCGAGCAGTTCGTGGTCGGGACGGGGGGAGCGGGCCTCGACGTGTTCCCGTCAGTCGAGCCACAGCCGAACAGCGTGTTCCGTGATTCCAGCCACTACGGGGTACTCCGACTGACTCTGGCGGACACGTCCTACCAGGCCGATTTCGTGGCTGTCGACGGCAGTCCCACCGGTCGGGTCATGGACACGTCGAGTGGTTCCTGTCACGTCGGGTCCTCCAGAGACGTAGCGCCCGAGCCGGTCAATTCGCCTCCGACGGCAGGTTTCACGTCGTCGGCGTCGGGGTTGAAGGCATCGTTTGCGTCGACGTCGTCGGACGCGGACGGGTCGATCGCGTCCTACGCCTGGTCGTTCGGAGACGGCTCGTCGAGTACGGCGGCCAACCCGGCGAAGACCTACGCCAAGGCCGGCACGTACTCGGTGCGGCTGACGGTGACCGATGACAAGGGTGCGACCGGGTCGGTGACGCGCAGCATCTCGGTGAGCGAGGGCGGTCAGGGTGGCGGCTCGGAGGGTTCGTACGTGGCGCTGAGTCCGGTGCGGTTGTTGGATACCCGGTCGGGTGTGGGTGCGCGGGCTGGTGCGGTGGGCCCGGGTGGGTCGGCTGCGGTGCAGGTGTCGGGTCGGGGTGGGGTGCCGTCGTCGGGGGTGTCGGCGGTGGTGCTGAATGTGACGGCGACGCAGCCGTCGGCGGGGACGTATGTGACGGTGTGGCCGTCGGGTGTGTCGCGGCCGGTGGCGTCGAATCTGAATGTGCGTGCGGGGCAGACGCGGGCGAATCTGGTGACGGTGCCGGTGGGGTCGGATGGGA
Organism: uncultured Actinomycetota bacterium; assembly: GCA_963752715.1. Taxonomy (GTDB): domain Bacteria; phylum Actinomycetota; class Actinomycetes; order Mycobacteriales; family CAVVZQ01; genus CAVVZQ01. The sequence goes on from CAVVZQ010000005.1 coordinate 165,108, forward strand.
AGGTGCGGCTGTACAACAACAGCGGCCGGGTGCATCTGATCGCGGATGTGCAGGGCTACTACCTGGAGGGTGCGGGTGGGAGCTTGTTCCATCCGGACAGTCCGTGGCGGTTGTATGACAGTCGGAAGTCCGATGGTGCGCTGGGTGCGGGTAAGCAGCGGTGTCTGACGGTGGGCCGGTCGGGGTATGAGAAGGCGTCGGCGGCGGTGCTGAATGTGACGGTGACGGGTCCGTCGACGGGGACGTATCTGACGGTGTGGCCGCAGGGGAAGCCGCGTCCGGTGGCGTCGAATGTGAATGTGGTGGCGGGTCAGACGGTGCCGAATGCGGTGATTGCCGGGTTGTCGGGGTCGCGGCAGTTCTGTGTGTACAACAGTGCGGGGTCGGTGCATGTGGTGGTGGATGTGCACGGGTTCTACGCGGATGCGTCGGTGGCCGGGGGTCTGGTGTTTCATCCGGTGACGCCGAAGCGGGTGCTGGACACCCGGAACGGCACGGGTGTGGTGTCACGGTCGGGGGCGTTGACGTCGGCGGGGCTGAGTGTGCTGGCGTCGTCTCCGGCGGCGGGTGAGGCCAGCCAGGTGAAGGCGGTGGTGGGGAACCTGACGGGGACCCAGCCGAGTGCGCCGATGTATGTGACGGCGTGGCCGTCGGGGCAGCAGCGGCCGTTCGCGAGCTCGCTGAACCTGGTGCCCGGGGAGACCGCTCCGAACATGGTGCAGCTGCGGACCGGCAGTGACGGGCGGCTGGGCCTGTTCAACAGCGCGGGCCGCACCCACGCCATCCTCGACATCAGCGGATGGTTCGGCTGAGCCAGCAGCACAAACTCCCTCAGTGCGCCCGCGTTTGGCAGGATGCCCGACCCGTGTCTGTCCTCACAGTCGACGGGTTCGCCGGCTGAGACCCGCTACTGCCTGCGACGGTGGAACACGAGAGTCCCTCAGTCCTCGGGCGTGCCAGCTGGGTCGTCTGGATCGGTGCGCCGTGAGCTGCGGGGGGTTGCGGGGGTGCTGAGGTAGGCGATGAGGGCGGTGCGAGAAAGCCGCCACTCCTTGCCGATCTTCTTTCCGGGGAGCCGGCGGGCTGCGAGCTCCTGCCGGACAGTGCGTTCGGTGACCTTCAGCAGCGCCGCTGCTTCGGGGACGGTCAGGAACTCCCCGCTGGGACGCGTGGTGTTGCCGACTCCTGCGTTCATCGTGTCCCCTGTCCGGCGATCAGTGTCGGCGGTCGATACCGCAGCTGCCTGTTACTCAATGCGTATGGTACGTCACATGAGGTACTTGTCACGTTGTGACTTGCCCTTGTCACGTCGTGATCAGTCTTAGCGGCCCCATAGCCTCGCAATGCGCGTCTCAGCGGGGCGGCCATCCGAGCCACGCCGCACCACTCGCGGGAGACGTCGGGGGGAGCAGGCATGGTGATCGGCGACGCAGAGCGCCCGGAAGTCTTCCATGGCGGAGTTCGGCAGCAGTCCTTCTCTGGGTCGGGACCGGCTAGCTGGGTCCGGGGGCTGCTGAGAGCCGTCGCATACCTGGGTCTAGTGGGGGCACTTCTGGCGAGCACCGCGGGAGTGGGCGCTGGGACGTCAAGCGGGTACTCGGCGGTGACCGTGGTCGCTGCGGGCGACATCGCCTACGGTGGCAGCACGCGGGCCAAGGCTGAGGCCACCGCAGCGCTGATCGACCGCATCCCGGGAACAGTCGCGACGTTGGGCGACAACGCGTACCTCTCGGGAAGCAGTGCTGAGTACGCCGAGAACTACGACCCCACGTGGGGCCGACACAAGAGCCGGACCCGACCGTCCGCGGGGAACCATGAGTACCGGACACCCAACGCTGCCGGGTACTTCGGGTACTTCGGCGAGGTGGCGGGCCCTGGGTACCGGACACCCGGCGCAGGCTCCTACTACTCCTACGACACAGGCGCCTGGCACGTCGTGGTGCTCGACTCCAACGTCAGTATCTCGGCGTCGTCCTCGCAAGCTGCCTGGCTGAAATCGGACCTGGCGAAGTCGTCCGCCAGCGCCTGCACGCTCGCGTACTGGCACCATCCACGCTTCTCTTCCAGCGAGTACGGCAACTCGGATCGGCTGGAGCCGTTGTGGGACGTGCTCTATCAGGCTGGCGTCGATGTGGTTCTGAATGGCCATTCCCACCACTACGAGCGTTTCGCACCTCAGCAACCCGATGGAACCTACAGCCCCTCGGGCATTGAGCAGTTTGTCGTCGGTACCGGGGGCGCTCCTCTCTACGATTTCGTCTCGATCCAGCCCAACAGCGTGTTCCGTGACAGCGACCACTACGGGGTGCTCAAACTGACCCTCGGACAGACCTCCTACCGGGCGGACTTCGTCGCGGTCGACGGCACTCCCACCGGGCGGGTGGTTGACACCTCGCAGCGGTCCTGCCACAGCGGCCCCAGAGAGGCCGTCTCCTCGTCGAGCGGCTCGTTCCGGGCGCTGAGTCCGGTGCGGTTGTTGGATACCCGGTCGGGTGTGGGTGCGCGGGCTGGTGCGGTGGGCCCGGGTGGGTCGGCTGCGGTGCAGGTGTCGGGTCGGGGTGGGGTGCCGTCGTCGGGGGTGTCGGCGGTGGTGCTGAATGTGACGGCGACGCAGCCGTCGGCGGGGACGTATGTGACGGTGTGGCCGTCGGGTGTGTCGCGGCCGGTGGCGTCGAATCTGAATGTGCGTGCGGGGCAGACGCGGGCGAATCTGGTGACGGTGCCGGTGGGGTCGGATGGGAAGGTGCGGCTGTACAACAACAGCGGCCGGGTGCATCTGATCGCGGATGTGCAGGGCTACTACCTGGAGGGTGCGGGTGGGAGCTTGTTCCATCCGGACAGTCCGTGGCGGTTGTATGACAGCCGGAAGTCCGATGGTGCGCTGGGTGCGGGTAAGCAGCGGTGTCTGACGGTGGGCCGGTCGGGGTATGAGAAGGCGTCGGCGGCGGTGCTGAATGTGACGGTGACGGGTCCGTCGGCGGGGACGTATCTGACGGTGTGGCCGCAGGGGAAGCCGCGTCCGGTGGCGTCGAATGTGAATGTGGTGGCGGGTCAGACGGCGCCGAATGCGGTGATTGCCGGGTTGTCGGGGTCGCGGCAGTTCTGTGTGTACAACAGTGCGGGGTCGGTGCATGTGGTGGTGGATGTGCACGGGTTCTACGCGGGTGCGGGTGTGACGGGCGGGGTGCGGTTCCATCCGGTTGCGCCGACACGGGTGCTCGACACCCGGAATGACACGGGGGATGCCTCGCGGAGTGGTCCGGTGACGTCTGAGGGGATGAGCGTGACGCTGACGGACGAGCAGAGTGCAGTGAAGGCGGTGGTGGCGAACCTGACGGGGACCCAGCCGAGTGCGCCGATGTATGTGACGGCGTGGCCGTCGGGCAGCAGCGGCCGTTCGCGAGCTCGCTGAACCTGGTGCCCGGGGAGACTGCTCCGAACATGGTGCAGCTGCGGACCGGCAGTGACGGGCGGCTGGGCCTGTTCAACAGCGCGGGCCGCACCCACGCCATCCTCGACATCAGCGGATGGTTCGGCTGATGGGCCGATTTCCCCCCGGCCTTGATCACCGGTCGATAGCCTGTGGCGACCGGGAGTCGGGGGACGGTTCCCGCGCATGTTCGGCACGTCCTGGCGGGGGGATTCGTGGCGCGTCGCAGCGGGGGGCCTGCCCTGACGCACGCCGTCAGGGCGGTGGTGGTGGCGTCGCTGAGCGCCCTGGTGCTCGCGGCGCCGCAGGTCAGTCCGGTCAGCCTGGTGGCGGCCCTGGCAGCCGCCGCGGACACGCCGCGCGGCTCGAGTGTGCGCAGCGTGCCGGTCGAGCTCGGCATAGGAACCGGGAGTGGGTCCGGCAGCCCCGCCAATGCCGGCGCCGCCGCGGACACGGGCGGTGCCCGCGTGGTGTCGGAGCGGGTCTCTCCGGTGGTGGATGTCGGCCGGGCTCGGCTGGTCGGCCTGAGCTGGGAGCCGACGCAGGCTGACGTCCGCGCAGCAGTGCGCGTGAAGTCCGGTCCCGGATGGGGGCCCTGGACGGAGCTGGACACCGACTGGGCGACCGGTGAGGGGGCAGAGGACCCGATGGCCGGTAGGCAGCGGGTGGGCACCGAGCCGCTCTGGATGGGCGCGGTGACGGCCGTACAGGCGCGTGTGGCAGGGCCGGACGGGCGGCCGCCTCGGGGCGTGCGTGTGGAGCTGGTGGATCCCGGCGAGGACCCGGGGCCGGTCAGAAGTCCGGCAGGCACCGCCCTCGCCGCCACGGGGACCGGGCGTCCGGCGATGGTGACGCGCGCTCAGTGGGGGGCGGACGAGAGCCTGCGGCAGGAGTCGTGTCCGTCAGGTCCCCGCTACACCGATGCACCTCGCGTCGGCTTCGTGCACCACACCGCCGGGACGAACAACTACGGACCCGGGGACTCCAAGGCGATCGTCCGGGGCATCTACGCCTACAGCGTCAAGACCCTCGGATGGTGCGACGTCGGGTACAACTTCATGATCGACCGGTTCGGCACACTGTTCGAGGCTCGGTACGGGGGTGTCATCGGGGGCGCGACCGGCGGCTGGAACACCGGCACGTTCTCGGTGTCCGTGATGGGAACCTTCACCAGCGCCCGCCCGCCCAAGGCGGCCACGGACACACTGGCACGACTGCTGGCCTGGAAGCTCTCGCTGTCGGGAAGCCACCCACTCAGCACGGTGAGCATGACGGGAGGCGGCGCCACCTCCCGATACCAGGCGGGTACGACGCTGACCCTGGATGCGATCTCCGGGCACCGAAGGGTCGTCCCGACCGCCTGTCCGGGCGACGCGCTCTACGCATACCTGCCGCGGGTGCGACAGCATGCGGCGGCGCTGTACGCGGCGGCGGCGCCGGCTGGGGTGGCGCCCGCCGGCTACGTCGGTCTGCAGCCGTACCGGCTTCTCGACACGCGAAACGGCACGGGCGGTGCCTCTGCGCCTGTAGGGGAGGCGCAGTACCGGTGGCTGAAGGTGGCGGGCCGAGGCGGGGTACCCGGGTCGGGGGTCTCGGCCGCGGTGCTCAACCTCACCGTCACGGGGCCGACGGCGGCCGGCTACGTCACCGCGTTCCCCTCCGGGGTCCGGCGGCCGACAGCCTCGAGCCTGAACTTCGTGCCAGGGCAGACCCTGGGCCAACCTCGTGACCGTTCCCGTCGGACCGGACGGCGGCGTCGTGTTGTTCAACAGCTCGGGGACGGCGCATCTGGTCGCCGACGTCATGGGCTACTACCAGGCACTGCCGGAGGAGCCCGCGGTCCCCGAGGAAGATGTCCCCGAGGGGGATGTCCCGGTGGACCCGACGCTGGAAGCGACTTCGCTCTACCACCCCGATCAGCCGTGGCGGCTGTACGACAGCCGGAGGGTCGGGGAGCTCTGCGTGCCGGAGAGACCCGGTGCCTGACCATCGACCGCGAGGGCTACCGGGGCAGTGTCGCAGCGACCCTCAACCTGACCGTGACGGCACCCACCCGGGCGAGCTGACCCGACGGTGTGGCCGCACGGCAGTCCGCGCCCGCTCGCGTCGAACGTCAACGTGGTGCCCCGCGAGACGGTACCCAACGGGGTCATCACGGCGGTGGACGAGGCCGGGGCTTCTGCGTCTTCAACAGCGACGGGACTGCCCACGTCGTCGTGGACGTGCATGGTCACTACACAGCGTCCACGACACCAGGCGGCCTGGCCTACCACCCGATCAGCCCTACGCGGGTTCTGGACACCCGCAACGGCACCGGCGCTGTCTCGCGTGGCGGCGCTCTCACCCGAGCGGGCATGACGGTGCAGACCACGCAACCGATGGGCGACGAAGCCAGCGAGGTCCAGGCCATCGTGGGGAACCTGACGGGCACCCAGCCCAGCGACGCGACCTATGTGACGGCGTGGCCGTCCCAGCAGCAGCGACCGTTGGCCAGCTCCCTCAACCTGGCTCGGGCGCAGACTGCCCCGAACATGGTCCAGACGCGGATCGG